>CAUQMY010000002.1:0-490834 GCA_963519465.1 uncultured bacterium | reverse complement strand
CGGTTCAGGTCCGTGTGGTAGCAATACCTTGAGGGTTCAAGTCCCTTCTTCTGCATACATGGTTGGAAAGGCCCTATGGATAAACCGTAGGGCTTTTTTCTTACGTATTTTTAAGATGTGGTAATCAGGGAAATCTTTTGAAAGTATTACGATATAAGTGGAAAGCGGTTGATGAAAGTAAGAGCAATTCTAAGGAATAAAAAAGAGCGCTGAAAACAATTGTTCTCAGCACTCTTTCATACTCATACCAGGTTCATAAACCGTATATTGGTTTCTTCCATGCTTTTTCGCTTGGTAAAGGGCAATATCTGCTTTCTCATATAATTCTTCAAAACTGGTTCCGTCTTCCGGATAAGCGGCGGTTCCCAAGCTTCCGGATATATGGGCTTCCGGTTCTAAGGCACTTCCGATTAAGTTACATAAGTTTTCCAGCCGGGTGTATAAGTCCATGCTATAAGATACATCTTTTAAAAGTATGATGAATTCATCCCCTCCCAGACGGCCGAAAATGTCATCTCTTCTTAATGCTGACTTCAACCTGGAAGCAGCCCGGTGCAGGGCCTTATCGCCAAACTGATGTCCGTAGCTGTCATTTAACTGCTTGAAACGGTCTATGTCCAGCATGATAAGGATATGATGGCTCTGACAGCTTTTAAGCGTGTGCCGTATGGACCGGATGGCAGTGGCCCGGTTTAATAAACCAGTCAGTGAATCCAGCTCTGACAGCTCCTGCAGTGTAATGGCTTCCCGTTTGGAGGCGTCGATATCTTTGATCAGAATAAAAGCCTTGATGGTGTCTGTATAAGGATCAGAAACGATCTGTACCATACCAAGTGCCCAGAAAATACTGCCGTCCGCTTTTAAACGCCGATGCTCCAGTCTGAGAGATCGGTTCCCTCTGTAATAGTGGGAGAGTAACTGGTCTTTGTTGAAAAATTTAAGGTACAACTCCCTGTCATCCTCATGAATGAACTGTTCCGCAGTAAAGCTCATGATGTCGGCAAAGGAATTGGAAGCGTAATCTGGCAGGTTGGTCTGCAGCTCTCCAATTATTTCTTCAAACAGATCAAATTTCAGATTATACTCATAATAACCAATACAATCTTTTTTCTGTTCTTCCATGTACTCCATCCAACGCTGATAAGCCAGCTCTTTTTCATACTCATCTGTAATGTCCTGATAGGAAATGATGCTTCTGATAGGAGCCTGGTTTTCTGTGTGGACAAGGGAATAGCGGGTTGAGAACCAGCGGAACTTTCCACCGGTTTTCAGACGTACAATGCATTTCCCTTCTGGATTGCCTTCTCCCATGGATTGAAAAAAATCCAGGAAATCCATGATGCTTTCTTTATGTACGATGTCATTTTCGATAAGAAATTCGGGAGACAGAGACTGAGCATATGGAAATGGGAAGATTCTGGAAAATTCCGGGGTGGGCGAAATGGTTCTGGAGGTAATATCATAGATGCTCACAAGACAGCTGGAATGCTGGGTTGCAAGTCGATATTGTTCCTCCCTGAGACGCAGCCGCTCCTGGGATTTTTTTATGTCTGTAATGTCTGTTACAGCACAGTATAAAATCTCCTCCTCGGAAATAAAATTCACCTCCATGGAAAACCAGATACAATTGTTTTCGTGATTTGTTTTGAATTCCAGTAAGAAGCGGTTTAAACCGTTTGAAAGGTGACATTGGATGTCTTTTGCAATTACCTCGTAATCCGATCCGCAGACAAGGTCTTTTAAGGCGGCGGGCGAGTGAAACCAGGTATTGATGGCCTGATTATAGTAGAGAATAGCAAAAGGTTCCTGGGTGTTTAACTTCAGTATGCCGCATGGAATGCGATCTAAAAAGGATTCTCCGTTCATTGTTCACTTTCTCCCACAAGTGCTTTTCAAATATAGAATAAGCTTTATTAAAATATATGAGACATGCGGGGAAAAAATGCAATAAGAATTACAAAAAACAAAATTTTCTTTTATTCGATATTTTGCTTGAAACCAAAAAAGGATTGTCCAGAAGAGACAATCCTTTTTTGTTATACTGATCGTGTATTTATTTTCTGTAGAGATATACGGGACGGCCGCTTTCCATCGTTCTTTTTGGTTCTCCCTGGATGAGAGGAAGGGCATAATTAAGAAAATCAATGGTAATATCGGTTCCGTTTGCACAGATCCAATCGGTTGGAAACAGCTTTTCTTTATTACAGACTTCGTTTACATCAACCGTAATACATTCCATGGTATAGGGGGAATTTGAAGTGCGCTTAAAGGCAACCATCATTCCGGTGATGCCCTTTAATGATGCTTTAACACCTTCTGTACCAGCCTGTACGGATTCTTCTATATCGACGGCAGAAGCCAGCATACCGCTGCATCGCTGATTAACATTCAACTCGATGGAGCGTACCTTTACCCCGAAACGGTTCCGTACAAAGTTTTCCAATATTTTTCCGCTTCCAGTCAGCATCTTGTGGCCAAAGGTGTCTAATTGAACATCGTCTGAATATTCACAGATAAATTTTCCTTTGGAATCGGATAGACCTTCTGAGATACAGATAATAATAGAACTTTTTTTGGAAAGAGCAGTTTGTACATTGGAAGCAAACTGTTCGAAATCAAAATCTGATTCAGGAAGGTAAATAAGTACGGGATTGTCCCCTTCAAATTTTCTTGCCATAGCGCTGGCGGCGGTGAGCCAGCCGGCATGACGTCCCATCAGTTCTATAATAGTAACGGATTTTTGCTGATAAACCGTTGCGTCCAAGACGATTTCGCGGACGGTATCAGCCACATATTTGGCAGCACTAGCATATCCGGGAGTATGATCGGTAAGCACCAGATCGTTATCAATTGTTTTGGGAATTCCGATAAAGCGGATATCGCTTTGATGGTGAGAAGCGTAGCGGGAAAGCTTGCTTACTGTGTCCATGGAATCGTTTCCGCCGATATAAAAGAAATATCCGATCTCCATTACCCGGAATTTTTCAAACAGGGCAGGGTAGAAAGGAGAAGAAAGATCGTCCGGGAGCTTATAGCGGCAGGAACCTAAATAAGCGGCAGGAGTCAGTTTAAGCAGTTCCAGTTCGTCTGCCGTCAAGTCATTTGTTAAATCCATATAATTGCCGGACATGAAGCCTTCGATGCCATTAATCATGCCATATACCCGGCCGATTTCTTCGTGAGCCATTCCTTCTTTAATAATACCGTAAAGGCTTGCGTTGATCACAGCGGTGGGACCGCCGGATTGTCCTACGATTGCATTTTTCTTCATGTATAATATCCTCCAGATTTGCGTATGCCATAGGCACGCTTCCTATTCTATAATAGAAAGTGGATCTTTGCAACGGTCATTTCCCCATATTTGCCGCTTTGGAGACAATTGAACGCAAAAATCCTTATAAGTTACGATAGCTCTGGTGGGATGGAAAATGGAGGAAGGGGAGATTTAGAGAATTTAGAATTCCATAAAAGGGAGGAGCCGGTGAAATGTGGGTTTCACCGGCGAGTTATGAAAAAAAGTTTTTATTAAAACAAGTTTTGGGGTTGCTCTTGTTTATGTTATAAGTATAGAAGATAGATATGAAAAAAGTTTGTAGAACTTGTAAATAAATTTTGTACGGCTTGTGAAAAAACTGTGAATGCATAATTTTGGAATTTTATAAGCGGTTATAGCTGTTTTATGCATTTTAGCTGTTTTGAGATGAATAAGTATGAATGAAAGACATTGCAAAATAGCATTGGTAGTAACGTACTATGCAACAAACTATACAACACTATGCAACAAACTATACAACACTATAAAATCCGCTCTATTTCTGTTCTAAACCATTCTATGTCCATGTGAGTATAAACCCGATCTGTTAAATCTTTTATGGAGTGTCCCATAAATTTTTTTCTAGCATAATCATCAACACCATATTCTTTTGCATGTGTTGAAAAAGTATGCCTACCATCATGGAGGACATGCCCTAAAATCCCTAATTCGGCTTCTTTTTTTAATAAAGAATTTCTGAATGAGTTTTCGATATACCTGTATGAACCATGAAATTTTTCGGTTCTACCAAATAACATAGGTCGTCCTACATTAATGGCTTCGTGGTAATACTTATGAATTATAGGTAATACCTTCGAATGAATAGGAACTATTCTGTTAATGCCATTTTCAGTTTTAATACCACCAGTATATGTTCTGTTTTCAAGATCGATATTATTTACAGATAGAGTGATGACTTCGCCTGGCCGCCAACCAGAATAGCATTGGACGAGAGTCATGTCAATGAAAATGTCGCCACATTTACTCCAAAGAATTGCTAATTCATCTTTAGTATATGGTCGGCCTACTCTGGATTTCAAGCCTACCTCTTTGCTTAAGTTTGTAGTAAATGTTCTGGCGTAGTTCTCGGTAACTATTCGTCTGAAGACTGCGTAATCAAAGAGAAGATTATATAAAGTTTTAACATTACCTTTTATTATGGCGGTTGCAGCAATCTTTTTACCAGCCTCGGTCCCCTTTTCGCCTGTTTTATAAGCATTTTTGATTTGGTCCTCAATCATGGCCGGCATAAAATTTACAACTTTTATGTTATAAACCGGTTCGCAATACTTAAATGTGGCATCGTACGCTTTACGTCTATTATCATCTAACTTATTATCTTCAATATATTTGGGTAGCCATGCATCATATAATTCTTTGATTGTAAGGTCATTTTTTAAATCATAGGGATTCTCTTGATAACTAAGTATAGCTTTATATGCATCTATTTTTTCAGAGAAAGAACCAAGAAAATCGTATGTATAATAGCTTTTACCAGTGTCTTCATTAAGAGTGAGTTTTGGATTAACCATTGCTGCGAAAGGCTGACGGCGATTGCCTGGTAGCGCTTTTATTGTCCCGTATCCATTTGGTAAACGCATTAATGATTGCTGTTCTAATTTCTTTGGCCTTCCTCTTTTACTTTTACTCTGATCTGGCGGTAGAAGAGGGTAACCGCAGTGAGGACAGGTAGTTGCTTGAGTGCTTATTTGTCCTTGGCATTCCGGACATTTTGCTAATGACATAAAATCATCCTTTCCTAAAAAAGAGTATAAAAATAACACTATACCGGTTTACAGTTTAGTGCCAGGATGATACAATGTTTTTGCTAGAAGTTATGTATCGGCACAGCCGGTATAATCTGTGTGAAGCCGTTCGGTACGCCAATACCGGGCGGTTTTTATATTTCAAATGTTAATAGCATTTTGAACAAGGAGTTCTTCCAAGTGCCTCCGCTTCTGATATTGTTTTATGAGATGGATTTTTCATATTACTGCAATTAGGATCAGAATGATATTTAGTTCCTGTACGAGACACCCACACCATTTGTTCTTTGTTATTAGTAGTAGCAGTACTCTGTGATGTTTCTTGCGCAGGTCGTGTTACTGCCTCTTTTTTTGCAGATCCACCATTAGATGCTGATGAAGTGTTTGCTGGAGCAGCGTTTTGTGTTGTCTTTGTTTGCACCTTGCCTGAAATGATCAGTGCTCCATTAGAATTTACTGTTTTCCCATCAGGCGTAGTGGTATTTACAAGACAGTATCCATTTTCGTTGAAATAATAACACTCGGATGTACCATCTGAATTTCCATCAATCCACTGCCAGCTATTAACTGGGTAAGTCCCATCGTCATTTTGATACCACCAGCCATTTGAATCTGACTGCCATTGCCCAGCAAAAGAAGCGAAGCTCAATGTTAAAGACATTACTGCAGTTGCAATAAATAGTTTGAATTTTCTCATACTCATTCCCTCTTTTCAATGATTTTATTTAAAAGCCATAGGCTATTTTAAATCTAACTCAAAATTAGGTTCAGTCTTCCCACGGAAAAAAGTCAGGTATTGTTTTAATAAGTATTTCGCATCTTCTTCAGATAACTCGTCCACCAGTTTGTTACGTTTCTCAATATCAACTTCCAGTATGATTGTAGTGGCTCTTTTTACAGAAATCATTTAATACCTCCATATAATCATGAATTATATCCATGCAAATGATAATGCTCAGAATGTTCAAATATACATACTTCCCCAATTAGAAAGCGGCGAGTATCAAAAAAGGTAAAGTTTTCTTCATTGCATTCAGGTTCTAGCTTGCTTTGAATAGGAGTAGTATACAAGTTACGTGGGAGAAACCAATCACAAATATTTTTATGTTGATTCAGATTCTCCCCTGGGGAGTATGTTTTATATTCATTCACAATTCGATTAGCGGCCATACATGATACATCAAATGTGCTACAAACCTCTTTTACTGAATAACAGTCTAAATGGTGCATGATGGCTCTTGGCACAAGAATATGGCTTGCAAAAAGGTCTGCTTCTTTTTCGTTTTCCTCACAAGTACCTGTGTGTCCAAGGACGATATGGCCAACCTCATGCATTAAAGAAAATCGTTGGCGGTCTTTATGTGGAAAATGATCGTTGTAAAAAATTACACCCTGAAGAGTAAAAGCATCATTACTAACTTGGAGACATTTCCTGACTTTTGGTTCTGAAAGATCTGAATACTTATATAACGGTATACAGAGATTAGTAATGATTTCAATACAATCGATAGGAAAATTTTTAATCTTACATTTCTTATATACTTCTAATGTCTTATTAATAATTTCTTGTGGCTCCAACAAAAGATCTCCTTAATCATCGGACAGAAGAGTTCTAATAATGTCCTGTTTTTGTTCGAGCGTGAGTTTCTTTCCATTTCTTGCAATGAGACTTTGAATGTCTTCATAGGTTGGTTCGTATATATTCCCGGATTCACCTTTTGCCATTTCATCTAATCCCTCAACAGTTATACCTAATTCTTTGCAGATGGATATTACAATATTAACACTTGCACCACCAACTCCCCTTTTTAAAATAGAGTATAGTGTGCTTTCTGAAATTCCACATTTCTCAGCAAAAGCTCTTTTACTGAGCCCGGTATCATTAATCAATTTTTCTAATATTCTAGCTTTTTCCATTTTTTCACCTCGCTTAATACAACAATAGTATACGCGCAATCACGCGAAAAGTAAAGTAGAATTTTCGCGAATACGCACATATAGTTATCTATTAAAATATTCATGCAATTGCACGAATAAAGTCCTTGACAATGCGTGCAATTGAGCGTATTATATAAGCAAGGTTAGCGCAGTTGCGCAGATGATTGGAGGTGAGAATATGTATAAAAACCTTCTGTTTGCAATGAATGAGAAAAAAATAACGTTCACGCAAATATCTGAACTGCTCCAATGTCAGTTAAGGACAGTCTCAGAGAGGTGTAAAGGAGTGGTAAAAACAGAGTTTACCGTTAGCGAGGCTCTACTAATGAAAAAAGTGTTTTTCCCCGAGTATGATTTCAACTGGTTGTTTGATAAAGAGAAGTTGTCAGCATAATGCAAGAACACACGTTCGAATGCCTATAATATACCACTGGTGAACAGTCGTGTCAATGGAAAAGAAGGGGAGGTGAGAAAAGTGGGTTGTTTAGAACCAGAAGAAATGAAAAAAAAGAAAGAAGTTGTGGGTAAAATTTTACAACTTTTCGTGGAAGAGGGGCTTAGTGTAAATCAAGCAAACGACATCCCGGAATTATTGAAACGCCGCCTGCTTGAAAATGGATGGGATTTTGGTCGCGAACAGAAATTTACTATTTATCAGTAACGGCTGTCATGAACCATGGTGCTTACTTCATTTAAAACGCTCTCGTAGTCAGACACTACCTGTTGTAGGCTGATTTCTCTTTCTGGATGAAGTTCTTTGAGAATGAGGTAGAGTGAAGTAATGTTAAGAGCCTTTTGTTCCTTATCGTACATGATATGTACCTCCCTAAAATGTATTCCGGGGCACCCGGTACCTACATTATAGGGAATATGGAAGAATATGGCAATCCGCTAGGAGGTGATTTAGTGGACGAGATTATTAGAATTAATTATGAAGCAGAAAATCCTACGGTTTCGGCCAGAGAGTTATACGAGGGCCTGGAAATAAAAAGTAATTTCTCAACGTGGCTTGAACGAATGACAGAGTATGGTTTTTTCGAGGGTAGTGATTTCTCCGTTAAATGGAGCGATTCCAAAAATGGAAACGCTGTTACCTATGAAAAGAGTCCTCAGTACATGAGCGCTAAGGGATACGAAATGGATGCAGATATTTCCGTAGACATGGCAAAGCAAATCTGCATGATTCAACGGACCGAAAAAGGTCGTCAGTATCGTCAGTATTTCCTGGACCTCGAAAAAGCTTGGAACACTCCAGAACAGATTTTCGCCAGAGCATTAAAGTTGGCAGATAAAGAGATTGAAAGGCTTAAATCGGACAAGACCATTCTCATTGAAGATGTTAAGCGTATGAGACCTAAAGAAGTATTTGCTGATGCAGTTTCAGCTAGCCATACATCAATTTTGGTTGGTGATTTGGCGAAGCTGCTGAAACAAAATGAAGTAGATATTGGAGCAAACCGATTGTTTGAATGGCTAAGAAACAATGGCTATTTAATTAAGAGGAGAGGCTCTGACTGGAACATGCCAACACAGTATTCTATGAAGATGAATCTTTTTGAAATAAAAGAGAGCAGTCATCTCAATGGAAACGGGTGCAACGTTACCACGAAAACTCCAAAAGTAACCGGGATCGGGCAACAGTATTTTATTAACAAGTTTCTTGGAGAAAAGAAAAAGGAGGGATAAATCATTGAGAAAGAATCGAGTTAGGACAGCTACAGCGGCAAAGATTGTTGGCGTGGACCGTGGATTTTTCATTGAAAAAGTACGTACAGGGAAATTTCCAGGTACTTATGAAAAAAATGGAATGAAAGCGAATGTTGTAGTGCTTGCCATAGAATTGGCCCAGTTTTTAGGAAGAAGTATAGAAGAAATTGATGCGGCGGTTGAAGAAATTGAAGGGAGGTGATTAATTGAAAGTACAGGAAACAAAAATCGGAAATTCAATTATCGAAGTGTACGATGATTGCATAGTTGGGCCAGGAGAAGTGGAAAAGATTCTTAAGAAAATAGGAGCCATGGGAAATGAGAAAAGAGCGGATCCAGTTCAGGTGGAGACCCTTGATCCTAAGTCAAAAAAAGAAGAAGGGGGGAACTAGCATGAGAAGTTTTACAGAAGCAGAGCAAAGAGGAATTAATTTAATGCCTATTGCGGATTTGGACAAGCAGATTATGTCTGGCAATTGGTGTCCAGTGTGCATTAACGATGGGAAAATCATCGGAACAGATGATGAAGAGTGAGAGGTGACCCACCATGGACAAGCGCAACATAGCAGAGATCATTTTACAGGCCATTGATGATCATGCGCCTACACAGGTCGACTGGAACATGAAGGATTTGTGGATCAGCGCAATTTTGAGAGGGCTTACGATGGTTGACTTGGTTGAAAAGGTAGAAACCCCAGGAGCGGCTACTCCCAGGGAATCAAAGTGAAACAAAAAAAATTCACAATCCCAGTATAAGGGATTCACAGGAGGAAATCAAGATGAATGAATTATTAAAAGCTATTTTATTAAATGCTTTGTCTGAAAAGGAAAAAGAAAATATAGAAAAACCCATAATTCTTTCCTTTAAGAAGGGGGAGGGATTGAAGTGTGAAGTCATAACTGAAATTGAAGGGCCAGTCAATGGAGTAATAACCGGCTGTGTCGTTTTAATTTCAAAGGTAGTAAAAGTGATCTCACCAGAGTGTAAGGCAATGCAAAAGGAAAATCTTGAAATGATTTACAAAATGGTTGCTGAAAAGTTAGATCTTAAATAGGAGGATAAAATCATTATGAATACAGTACAAAACAATTCAGTTACATTAATCGGAGAAATTGTCTCTGGTTTTACCTTTAACCATGAGGTATTTGGCGAGGGGTTTTATTCAGTCGACTTGGCTGTTAAACGGCTTAGTGAACAGGTGGACGTTATTCCGCTTATGATTTCGGAACGGCTGATTAATATGAACGAAGTCTCCATGAGTGACACGATAGAGGTTACTGGACAATTTCGTTCTTACAACCAGTTCGGTGCCGACAGAAAGCGGCTTATCCTTTCAGTATTCGTAAGAGAAGTGATCGTTATGAAAGAAGAATTTATGGATTATACGAAATCAAATTTTATTTCGTTAGATGGTTTCATTTGCAAACCTCCCATTTATCGGAAGACTCCCCTTGGAAGAGAAATTGCAGATCTGCTTCTTGCGGTGAACCGTCCTTATGGTAAGTCAGATTACATTCCATGCATTGCTTGGGGAAGAAACGCTTCATATGCGTCAGGGCTTTCAGTCGGCACTAGAATGGAAATTTCTGGAAGAATTCAGAGCCGGGAATATGAAAAGAAGCTTTCCGAGACAGAAACCACAAAACGGACAGCTTATGAAGTTTCTGTTTCAAAGTTGGAGGTGCCAGATAAATGATTAAGGATAGAGCCAAAGATGTGTTAATTAGAATGGGAATGCCATCTTCCATTCTTGGTCTTAAATACATAGTCGATGCAATGGAATCGTTTGATTCAGGACTTGAGGATATCAAAATTACAGCCTTATATAAAATAATTGGTGAAAAGTACAATGCATCTGGAAGCCAAGTGGAAAGATCAATCCGCCATGCATTTGGTCTTGTTGTAACAAAAGGGAAACTTTCTGAGGTTGAAAAGTATTTGTCTTTTAATTGTACGACTAATTCCAATCAATTGAATCTTCTTTATTATCGCTTGAAGCAAGAGGAAAAGGAAGCAGCCGACAATGAAACTCCAAAAGCAGAGGAGGTTATAAAAATTAATAAATGTTCGGATCCGTATCAGGATTTTGAAAATGATATGATTCATGCTATTCAAAAATTTGTTAAAAATTTAAGGGAGGTAAGTGCAGATGCATGCAGTAAAGTTGGTTAACGCACACTGCGAGAATTTTAAAGGCTTCAAAAATCATGATGTTCAGTTCGGGGACAAGATGACTCATATAAAGGGTGCTAATGGTTTGGGTAAATCCACCATTGCTGAACTGCTTATGTGGGTGCTTCATGGGGTAGGTAATGACCTGACCAGTAATCCCAAGGTACGCAGGGAGGTTGACAAGGTCCCTGTGGCAGATGTTCCGGTGGTTGGTGAAATCACTATGGAAGTTGATGGGAAAGAAATCATTGCAAAGAAAGTCCAGAAACGGACCACTAAAAAGGACGGTAGTTACTCTGATGATAATACATATTCCATCAATGGCGTGGAAAAGAATCTAAAAGATTTTATCGCGTATTTTGATTTCAGTTTTGATGATCTGCTGATGTGCATGAATATCGGGGCATTCTTGGCTAAGAAGCCAAAGGAGATGAGAGATTTTCTTTTTAAACTGCCACAGGATATATCCATTAAAGACATTGTGGCGAAGTATCCGGATTTTGCGGAGCTAGTGCCATTACTTGAAAAGTACGATATCGAAGAGATTTCTTCTATGAATAAGGCCAGCGTACTGAAATTAAATAAGGAAATTGCTGGCTATCCTGGTCGGATAGATGAAGTGAGTCGCCAGATCGTGGAGGATATTGATACTGCAGAGATAGAATTGCAGAAGAATGAACTGCAGCGTCAGATTGCTGATGTTGAGAAGCAGGAAGATGATTCGCTGGCACAATCCAAGCAGCTTGAATCCATGTCCAAAGATATCATGGATTTACAGTTCAAGAAATCGGAAATTGAGCGGCAGGCCAATTCCGAACTGGTTGATCAGAAGAAAGAAATTCAGGGGCGTATTGATGAAGCGGAAATTCTGTTCCGACAGGCTATGAATGATTCTTCAATGTTGGAAATGGATAAAAAGCGTATTGAGGATAATATTTCCAGAAAGAAAATAGAGAAATCTCAGCTATTGAATGAGTACACGAAGATTTCTGGGGAAATTTTTCCAGAGTATGTTCCACTTGCAGAATTAAGTGAGAATGCACTTATTTGTCCTACCTGTGGTCAGGAACTAACTGATGAAGGGAAAGACCAGAAGCGGAAAGACTATGAAGCGGAAAGCCAGAAACACCTTCAAAATTATGAAACAGGTAAAGAAGTATGGGGACATAAGAAAGCGGAAAGATTAGCTTCCATTTCTGAAAAGGGTCGTACGATAAAAACGGAAATTGAAAAGTTGGAGAATGAAGAACTTCTCGCTATTGATAAGCGTATCAAAACTGTAAGTGAACAAAAGGTTACTGCAAATAGTGTAAAGAATAAGGCATTGGACGAATTGAATGCTCTGCCAGCACATGTAGATTTATCGGAGAACCAGGAATATGAAGCCCTCTGCCAGGAGATTTCTAAAAAGGAAGAAGCTTTAAAGTCTGTGAACACCGGTGCCGATTATCGTGCTACGCTTCGGAATCGGAAGGCGGAGATTCAGGCCGAACTGGATTCTGTAAAAGAGAAGATATCCAGAACAGCTAAAAACGTAGAACTTGAAGAGCGGTTAACTTTCTTGCGGAATGAGCAGTTACAGAAAGAACAGTCAAAGGCGGACTGTGAAAGAATCCTTGATTTGCTGGATCAGCTTGACCAAAAGAAAAATGAACTTCTGGTTGATTCAATCAATAGCTATTTCGGCGGTAGGGTGACATGGGATTTGTTTGCCTTTGCAAAGAATGGCGGCTATAAAAAGGATTACTGTGTTCCGAGAATCGATGGTTATGAAATTCACGACAATACGGCAAACCATGGCAGGAAGATCGAAGCCATGATGATTATTGCCTTAACCATTCAGAAAATCGTGGGTATTCAGTGCCCGGTCATTCTTGATGATGGAGAGAGCCTTGACCCTTGGCGGCTTCCGGTATGTGATAGCCAATTGATTGTTATGAGCCGGGCAGATAATAAAGAGTTGAAAGTTGAGGTGGCGTAATGCAGATTATCAAAGCGCAGTTTTTAAAGGGAGAAATCCCCAGTGGTAAAGCCTATACATATTTTTCAGAGGAAACAGTTTCTACCGGAGATTTGGTACAGATTAATTCTTCTGCAAAGGGCATTGTTACCGAAGTTGATGTTCCGGAAAGTGAAATCGAAGCCTTCAGGGATAAGGTAAAAACTATTGCTGGGATAGTTGATGAAAAAGAATCGTTGGCTGAATCCTGCGAATCAGTTGATAAAATGGAGAGATACAAAATTATTGGAATCACCCATAAAGACGGTACACCAAGGAATGACGGGAGGTATCCGTTACGGATTGGCCGAATTTGTGAAGAGCCAAAAGCACACTTTGGTCTTCCTATGACTATCAATTACATTGCTAAAGCAGATGGTACCGATTACCGGGGGTGCTCTTTGAGAACGAGCCGTGTAATGGATATTGGTAAAAGTGAATACCGGATTCAAATTGAAACTTTGAACAGTATCTATGAATTTGAGAGAGTGAAGAAAGCATGAAACAGAATCCTTGTAGATATTGTGCCTTGAGTTGGGAAAACAAAGGTAAACATTTTTATTCATCTTTTGACGAACATTGTGCTAAATGCGAGAACATCAAAAAACATAGGGAGTATTTAAAATCTCAAAGGAAGTTTGAAATAGGTCAAGTTATATCAGATTTTGGAGAGCTCATGAAACAAGAATGGGTTTATGTTGGAATGGCAAATTCACCTAGCCATATAGAGGTAGTCAAAAGTTGGCAAGTGAGAAGTGTACTAAGAATTTTGGATAATAGACGTTTCCATAAAGCAATCAGAAAAGAAAGTGAGGATAAGTAAAAATGGCAGGAGCATTAAAACATAAACAGAGAAGTCACCGGAGTTTTTATGAGAATCGCAAGGTTCTGGGAAGCGTAGCAACAGCGGCGGCATACCGCAGTAATTCAATGAACATGGCCCGACAGGCTACAGGGGTCAATTGGCTGGATAGATTCAAGCAGATGTTCAGAAATCAGAAAGGGGATAAATAATCATGGCAAAACAGGAAGTTGTGGCAACGGCAAATCAGCAGGCAGCATTAATTATAGATAATGCCCTTATTGACGGCTTAAGTGCGCAGTTGAAACAGAAACAGGAATACGGACTTACATTCCCGGCGGATTACAATCCTACAAATGCTTTAATGGGAGCATATCTCATTTTGAAGGAAACCAATGACAGGAACGGTAAAAATGTTTTAGTCTCTTGTTCTCCGGCCAGTGTTGCCAATTCACTTATGGATATGGTGACAATGGGACTGTCAATGCAGAAACGCCAGTGTTATCCAATAGCCTATGGTGGGAAGTTGCAGTGTCAGGTTTCCTATCATGGTCACAAAGCTATGGCTCATAGATACGGGGCAAAAGATATTAATGCCGAGGTCATCTATGAAGGAGATACTTTCAAATACCATATTGAAAATGGCCGAAAGATTCTTGACGAGCATACACAGGATTTTGAGAGTATTGACTTGACCAAAATCAAAGGGGCCTATTGCATAATTATCCTTGATGACGGCAGTACATACATGGAAGTGATGAACATTCATCAGATTAAGACGGCATGGAAGAAAGGCTACGGCTACAAGGAAAACAGCGGTACTCATGCGGAATTTACTGACATGATGGCTAAGAAAACTGTAACTTCCAGGGCCTGCAAGCAGATTGTTCAGCAGTATGGTGATGTGTTTGCCATTGAAGCCTCTGATAAGGCCGAAGAAATTGACGTGGTCGATATGGTTGCTGAAGATGTTGTCCATGATGTTCAGAATTATGCTAATGTACAGGAATTTCCGATGCCAGATGAATCGGTTCCAACTGAACAGGATGATGCGCCTGTAGGAGAGGAAGCTCCAGAGCAGCAGGCGGAAACTGAACCAGAGACAGCAACGGCAGAACAACCACAAAAGCCTGATTGGGCGTAAAGGAATTGGGTCGCTAACATGAAAATAAAAGTAGTTGGCAGTTCCAGTAAAGGCAATGGATATGCTCTTATAGCAGAACATGAAATCCTACTTCTGGAATGTGGCTGCCCATTTAAAGATATCAAAAAAGCCATTGACTGGCAAATTCTAAAGATAAAAGGCTGCTTGCTTACACATGGGCATTCAGACCATTCTAGAAATACTAAAGATTTTCTAAAAGCCGGAATCCCGGTGTATACCAATGAAGAAACAAAACAAGCTGTTGAAGTTATCCCAGGGGCACAGTTTTACAGCGTGGCAGAGTTTAAGTCGGTACAGATAGGTGGCTTTAAATGTATTCCGTTTTATGTACCACACAACGGAACACCGAACTATGGTTACCTCATTGAACATAATGAAATGGGAAGATTGCTATTTGCAACAGATTATGAATATATACCATACAACTTTAAAAAGCAACAGATCCAGCATTTCCTGATTGAAGCAAATTACCAGGAGCAGTTCATTGACCGAGATATACCGAACTATGAGCACAAGCTCATGGGACACGCTTCTCTTGAGACGTGTATGGGAGCCGTTAAAGCGAACCAGTCATCGAACATTAGGAGCGTCATAATGTGCCATCTGGGAGCCGGTTCGAGTGCTGGTAAGTATTTTATCAATGAAATGCAGAAAGTGACGGGTAGGAACGTTAATGTGGAGTGCGCGGTACCTGGGCTTGTTGTTGAGATGAATAAAGATCCGTTTTGATGAAAGGAGCTTCATGAAAGACGTAGCGAGAGTAATTGTTACATACGATTGTCCCCGGAACTGCCCGAATTGCTGTAATGAGCATATAGGCAATATACCGGTAGTTAAATTTGAGGATTTGTTGAAATATAAGGAGCTGGTAATTACCGGCGGCGAACCTATGGAAATCGCTCCGAGAGTGCTGGAGATGATTCACCGACTTAGGACAAGTGGATATAAGGGTAAAATCTGGCTTTATACTTCCCGTATTAAAACAGCAAGATGGGCAGATAGAGCAGTCTTACAAGAGGTGGACGGCATTACCTATACCCTACACCATAAACCATCAAAGAATGATTTGAGTGATGCCAGGAAATTGAACAAGTTTCTTCTTGAGAACCGGAAGCATGACCGTTCTGACCGTCTATTGATTGACAGCCGGTGCTATACCGAGGAAGTGCTAAGCATTATCGGTTTATATGATACCGGCACAAAGCATTGGTCAAGCATTAAATCTTTGGTATGGAAAGATGATGAATGTCCTCTTCCTGATAATGAAGAGCTGGTCTATTACGATCTAGAAAGGGAGTAGAAAATGGATACTTTTGAGCAAAAAATAATCAGTGTTCTCAATGAAAAGCTTAATGATGGAACAGTTGAGAAAATCATTGAGGAGAAGTTAAAAAAAGGCATTTCAGAAGCGCTTGACGGTTTGTTTGGCTATCGCGGGGAAGCTAAAGAGGTCATTGAATCAAAGGTAAAAGAAGTAATGGTGCCAGTATTAGAAAGGCATGATTTTAACCAATATGTTATAAAACTGGATTCCTGTCTTACTGAAATTGTCAACAGCACAAACCTGATAGATAACAAGAAGATGTTGGAAAATTTCCAGACCATCATGAAGGAACCGGGATATGAAGAAATCAAACTTTCAGAAATCTTTGAACGGTACTGTAAGCATGTATCAGAGAATGTGGATACAGATAATCTAGAGACTTACTGCGATGACGGAGATCCATGTTATCAGAATGTAATGGCAAACATGGAAGTGGAACATGAGGATAAAGGGTGGTTTAAATCCAGTTTTGATGATTGCTTTGTGAAATTCACATGCGATGAAGATGAAGATTTAAATTGCCAAATCAAACTTTATAAAGATAGTGATGAGGATAAATGGGACATTTTGAAGTGTTCTGATTCCATTGAAATTAATTCATTAAAAAATGTCAGTGATTTTGAAATATTCCTTTCTGTTTTAAAAAGAGGATTTGTAAAAATTATTCTGGATACAGAAAGTGATTGTGCAGATGATATTGAACCGGAAAAAAAGCCGGAATTCACATTGGATTAATTAAATATCCTTTTTAGCAAAGGAGTTGATTACTACGATTTGCAGTGAGACTAAAAGCATTCCCAAGTTCAACAGAGATGAAAATGATATTGAAATGCTTCGTCGCCTTGGGTCGCGAGACAGAAGAGAATGCTTAATAAAAAACAACATAAGACTGGCTATATCAGTAGCGCAGAAGTTTAGCTACGAAGAGGATTATGAATCATTGGCCATGATTGGTTTGATTAAGGCATCAGATACCTTTGACTTAGATAAGGGTATAAATTTCGCTACATATGCCACGAGAGTAATTCAGAATGAGATACTTATGTACATTCGAAATTGCAAAAGACACAACATTCAGGCAATATCGTTTGAAACAGTTATTGTAGGTACTGAGGAGACTTTAACTGTTAAAGAATTGTTGAGCTATGAAGATGATCAGTTAATCAGATTAGAACAGGCCGAACAGACAAAAGAACTTCATAAAGTAATATGTTCTCTTCCGGATAGAGAATGTAAAATAATCTGCCAACTTTATGGGATTGGTGAAGAATCCCACACTCAAAAAGAAGTTGCTGAACAGCTTGGAATTTCTCAATCCTATGTCAGCCGATTGGAAAAAAGCATACTTAAAAAGATGAAAATTAAATTGAAAAATTACAGATAGATAGGACCGAAATGTCTTTAAACTATAAGACGTTTTTAACCCGGGTTGAAATATATGTAACTTGTTAATTAGTGCCTATGGAGGGAAATATCATGGCTAAAGTAAGTTTGGAAGAATTAGCAGATGGAGGACTACAGGAGCTATATGCAGTAGCGCTGGAAAAAGTGTTGCAGAATATGCAGGACCCCAATACTCCCTATAAAAACAAAAGAGCTGTCACCATTAAACTGACATTTGAACAGAATGAAGACAGAGACGATACCCAAGTAAATATTTCTGTTGAGACAAAGCTGGCTCCTGTTAAACCTATCATTACGAGAATGGCAATTGGTAAGGATTTAAAGACCGGTAAGGTTTTCGCCCAAGAGTACGGCGGGCAGCTCCGAGGTCAGATGTCTCTGGAAGATTACCAAACACCGCAGGGAGATTTGAAAGTTGATGGAAAGACTGTTGATCCGGAAACCGGAGAAATCAAAGAAGAACCAGATGGCAAAGTAGTTGATTTGAGAGCGGCCAAGCAGGCTTAAGGAGGATATGAATTATGGATATGACAAGAGACGCATTACAGTATGTGGTTGGATTAAAAGAAGCAAATCTCCTGGATGTTAACGGAGATACATATACCGATAAGGAGATTTATCGTGTTGACAATAATCTTCGTGCGGCTGCCATTGAGATGAATACTCTTACCAGTTTGGTAGACTATGCCAAGTCATTTACTGTTGAGATGTCAGATCAGATGTTGGTGCAGGTGGTGTCCCCTACTGAAGTCAAATTGATTTCCTGCCTTGATTCAGATCGGAAACGTGAATGTCTTGTAAATGTAGAAGCTATGATTCCTGAATTCAGCTATGGAAGATATATGGACCATGAAAGTTTCATCATTGCTTTACAGTCAAAATTCATTGACAACAAAGATCGAGAGTTGCTTTTAAAGTTCGCTGGTACTGTAAAAGATGAATCTATTGCTCAATACGGGGACGATGGAGTTACTCAAAAAGCTACAATAAAAACAGGAATAACTTCTGTCGGAGAAGCAATTGTTCCGAATCCGGTTAACCTAAAACCGTTCCGTACCTTCGTTGAGGTGGATCAGCCCGAGAGCGCCTTTATATTCCGTATGCGTCAAAATAACGGCGTAGAGTGTGCCATCTTCGAAGCTGATGGAGGTGCATGGAAGAATGAAGCCATGAGAAACATCAAAAAATATCTTGGATTTGCCCTGGATGAATTACCGCAGTTTACAGTGATTTCGTAATAATTTATGTGCCGCCTGCCTTCGTGGCGGGCGGTGGAAAGGAACACATGGATATAAATGTTAAGTGCCCTTGCTGTGGGAAAGAAGATAATTTACATCTAACACCTGAACAGGCAGCGAGATATGAATTATTCAAACTGGGAGTAGGGCATATTCAGGACTTGCTACCGGATTTATCGAGTGCTGAAAGAGAATTATTATTGACGGGTATTTGCCAGGAATGTTGGAAGAAAATGGAGGAAGACGATGAATAAAGTGATACTTATGGGCCGTTTAGTTCGTGATCCGGAAGTAAGATATTCTCAGGGTGAGCGTAGCATGGCAATTGCCAGATATACCCTTGCAGTAGACCGTAGAAAACGTAAAGTGCAGGATAATGAGCAGACTGCAGACTTCATCAATTGCATTGCGTTTGACAAGGCCGGGGAATTCGCTGAAAAGTATTTCCGCCAGGGAATGAGAGTATTGGTTTCTGGAAGGATCCAGACTGGAAGTTATACGAATAAAGAAGGCGTTAAGGTTTATACAACAGATATTGTTTTAGAGGATCAGGAATTTGCTGATAGCAAGAATGCTTCTGCAGATGGAAATCAGGCAACTTCAAGGCCGGCTCCTTCCAGTGCAATTGGTGACGGATTCATGAATATTCCCGATGGAGTAGAAGACGAAGGCTTACCCTTTAACTGATGGAGGTGCCGCATGTGAAAAAGAAAAAAGAACCGAAACCTTCTGAAGTTATTAAAGGTTTTCTTGATTATCTAGCTTACTGCCAGAAAGAGTATCAAACAGCCTGTACGGAAATGTTTGCAGAGGATAAAAAGCATCAGGATTTTGTCCACGCCATTGAGTTTGAAAACAACTCAAAAGAACGGAGCAAGATAGCCACTCAATTCAATACCAGTCGGAACAGACGAAGAGCAGCAAAGGATAGATCTCTTGAATTTGAGAGAGTATCGAAGTTCTATACTGACAAGGCCAATAAACCTTTCATTGATAAATTGCGCAGCATGGTTAAGGAGCAAAAGAAAGAAGAGGAATGGCTAGTAAGTGAACGAATCTATAATCCTCGAGGAGGTGAATCTGTTTGATAATCCTTGAAGATACAAGGCAACAGGAGAAAAAGCACGAATCAAAGCATGAGTACTTCCGGAGTGTTGGAATACATTATAATCGTACAGCTTTATATTGTGGTGATTATACTCTTCCAGCGAATCAGAGCGTTTGCATAGATACCAAAAAAGATATAGCGGAACTAATTGGAGATATCCAGGTTAAGCAAATGCCTAAGAAAGAAATTGAAAAAAGAGTCTATGAAATTTGTAAACAGGAGCATATTTCTTTTGAACTCGCTGATGAAATTTATCATGCAATATGTGATGATGATGCAAATAGATTTGCCGAAAAAGACATCAATGAGGTTTGTTATATGCATTCTATTCTTGAAAGTGTCATTACCCTTTTTCAAGCACTTTATGTTAAGAGACATGGATTCTTTCATCGAGGACTGAAAAGAGCGCAGAACAGCGCAATACGGCTTTACATATTGATTGAGAATGAGGACAAGGTTACTTGTATAGATGATTTATTTCAATGGCATAATCCTAGGCTTGATATTTTTGTAAACAGTAGTCAAATGATCGGTTTCAGTAGAAATGGTAAGCCCAGGTATAAAAAGGTCAGAAAATATCCATATGCGGCTACTGGGGAATGGTTGGCAAAAGCCTGCTTAACCATGGAGCTAAAATATGGTTGTAAGTTCCTTTTCTGTCAACCAGATGAATCTGGAAAGAAAATTTTAGAATTGCTTGAAGTTTCTCAGATAGATAATTAAAATGACTGGCCGGGCCTCTGGTTCCGGTCAGAGAAGCAAATTTGATAGGCGGTGTTTAGAAATGGAATGTCCCATTATTCCCACAATACAATGTCAGTTAAATTGCCCGTATAGCTGTTGCAAACACAGCGATTTAATGGGGGAAGATGATATTGAAGTTTCCAGATCCGTTGATAGGCAAGCTATTCTTCTAGTCGAGAATAGAAGATATGAAGAATATGATCGCCAATACAGGCAAGTTCACAAAGAAGAAATTTGTCAATATAATCAAAAATATCGTGCTGAGCATAAGGAGTATTTTATTGAATATCAACGACGATATGCTCCGAGTTATAGTGATGCAAAAAGGATTAAAGATAGGCAGTATTACTATACTAATTGTGAAAAAATCCTGTTAAAACAGAGAGATAAATACCATGAAGATCATGATTTGGTTTTAGAAAAAATGCGAAAAAGATATGCTGAAAATAAAGAAGAAATTAATCGTAAACGCAGGGCATATAGGGCCAGGGTGAACGCCAGAAAAATGGTAGAAATGGGGTGTGAAAATGGCTGAAAAAAGAATGTTCTCAATGAAAATTATTGATAGTGATGCGTTTTTAGATATGCCGCTATCAACACAGGCATTATATTTTCATTTATCAATGAGAGCAGATGATGATGGCTTTTTAAATAATGCTAAGAAGATTATGAGAAACATAAGTGCCACGCAAAATGATTATGATTTGCTTTTAATGAAACGCTTTATCATTAAATTTCCGGACGGAATTTGTGTAATAAAGCACTGGCGAATCAATAATTATCTTCGAAAAGATCGCTATACCGAAACTTTATACAGTGAAGAAATGGCGATGCTTGAAGTTAAAGAAAATGGTTCTTATTCATTAATTGAGGAATCTGGTACACCAAATGACAACCCCAATAATACCAATATGTTGCCAAATGGAAACCAAGGTATACCACTCGGTGACGTAGATAAGAATAGAGTAGATGAGGATAGAGGAGAAAAGAATATTATTACAGTATCTAACGATACTGTTCGTTGCACTGACGTGCAACGTATTGTAGATGCTTGGAACTCTTTACCTGGATTAAGCCGTATTACAAAACTTGTTTCCGGCTCTCAACGATATGAATGGTTAAAGGTCCGAATCAGGGATTACGGCATTGATAGTGTTCTAATGGCCATTGAGAATGTTCGGCATAGTCCATTCCTTCTCGGAAAAAGTAAAGGAGGCTGGACAATAACCTTTGACTGGTTTGTAAGACCCAATAATTTTCCCAAAGTACTTGACGGTTATTATCGTAATGGCGATAGTTCAGAAACTGCTCAGCCGGATCCAACAGAAGGTGGTGGTAAGAAATGGCAGTAGCAGGACAAAAGTTATTTGAACCTGTGGAGATCCTTAAAACAATCAATGTCTTAAAGCCAGACGGAGAATTATTTGAGGTTCGTTGTTTGGAAGCTAATGGACGCAGGGTATATAGTGGTTATTTCAAATCACCTGAAAGCCTGATTGATCAACTTTGCAGGCTGAATACTTCGGACAGCAATATTTACATAACACTTGGTTGCGTGAAAGATGAATGTTATTCCCGGGAGCAGCGAGAAAAGTTTGTTCAGAACGCAAAAAACACAACTAATGATAACGATATCATAGGTTATGAATGGCTTTTCGTAGATGTGGATCCTCAGCGGCCAGCTGGCGTTTCCAGTTCTGATGAACAGTTGAATAAAGCCAAGGAACGTGGCAATCAGGTTTATGTATTTATGAAGAACCTTGGATTTAACGAACCAGTGACGGCTCTAAGCGGAAATGGTATCCACTTGCTATATCGGATACAGCTTGCAAACAACGAAGAGAATAAGACACTGGTTAAAAAATGCTTGTCAGCTCTGGACATGTTCTTCAGTGATGGCGAATTGAAAATTGATACCACAAACTTTAATCCCTCCCGGATCTGTAAATTATATGGGACGATGGCCCGGAAAGGCAGTAACACGGAACAAAATCCCCATAGGCTCAGCCACCTGCTAGCAGAGGGGAGCAGGAAGCCGACAGATAGGATTTATCTGGAAAAGTTAGCTGATATGATTCCGGAGAAACAGGAGAAGCCGCAGAAGTACAATAACTACAATCCCAGGGATTTTGACTTGGAAGAGTGGCTACAGCGGTATAACGTCCGGTACCGAAAAGGCAGTTATAGTGATGGGGTTAAGTTCATTCTGGACGAATGCCCATTTGACAGCAACCATAAAGGCAAGGACGCTTGTATCTTTCAGGACCGGTCCGGAGCGATTGGATTTCACTGTTTCCATAATTCCTGTTCTGATAAGACATGGCAAGACGTAAGAAAATTGTTTGAACCAGACGCTTATGAGAAACGGCAGCAGGAGTATGAGCGAAAAATATATTCCAGGTTGCCAGTACAGCAAAGACCAGTTCAGAGTATAGTTCCTGTCCAAGGGAATCCCGTCTTCTTCACTGCGAGGAATATCCTTGACCTACAAGTGCCAGAGGAGCGGTTCGTAAAAAGTGGAATTGCTGATATTGACAAGAAGCTTAGGGGATTGAAGAAAGGATATGTGACTGTAATGTCTGGACTGAGAGCTTCCGGAAAATCCAGTGTCATATCTGAAATGACCTTGGACGCTGTGGAATCTGGAAATAATGTCGGTATCTTTTCTGGGGAACTGGCTCCAAAGAATTTCATGAGGTGGATGGACCTGCAGGCAGCCGGCAGGGGATATACAGAGCCTACACAATTTGAGGGATATTACAATGTTTCCCGGAAGCATAAAGAACACATCGCAGAATGGTTGGGACAGCATTTCTTCCTGTACAACAACGATTACGGCAATGATTACCGGGCAGTGGCAGAACAGTTTGAAAAGGCTATTGAGGAAAAGAAACTGGATCTACTGATTCTGGATAACCTAATGGCGTTCAATATTCTTTGTCTATCAGACAACAAATTTGAAGCGCAGACAGCCTTTATTTTAGATATGCAGAGGATTGCCAAGAAGCATAATGTTCATGTGCTATTCGTAGCACACCCAAGAAAGGCAATGGGGTTTCTCCGGTTGGACGATATATCCGGAACTGCGGATCTAGGCAATGCTGTTGACAATGCTTTAATAGTCCACCGGGTCAACAATGACTTTAAACGGCTTAGTAAGTTGATGTTTGACTGGAAAGATGATAACCCAATCTATAAGTCAACAAATGTAATAGAGATTGACAAGGATCGTGACGGCGGCACCCAGGATTATTTCGTACCGCTGTATTATGAACAGGAAACTAAGCGGCTTAAGAATTCGCCGGCTGAAAATAAAATCTATGGCTGGAATAAATCAGATGATGGATTCCTGAATGTGGAGCAGGGCGAGATACCCTTTGATTGAGAGGAGGATAGGTAATGAGCGTAAAGCAGATTTTATTTAATACAGATATGGTCCAGGCGATATTGGACGGACGTAAGACAGTGACAAGGCGAGCGGTTAAGCCACAGCCGGTCTGCTATGGTCCGAATCTTACATTCAAACAGCATAATGCAGATTTCTTTCTTTCAGCAGAAAAAGGCTGGCTTAGATGTAGAACGTGTGGGCATGACCCAGAATATTCTTGTGAAAGTGTTGACGTAGCACATCATTGGAAGCCTCCATATCAGCCGGGGGATATACTCTATGTCCGGGAAACATGGCAATGCATAAATCCCTATAGTGATAAAGAATATGTGTATAAAGCGAGCTGTGACGCTGATTTTGCAAAATCAATAGGAAATTGGTGCCCATCAATCCACATGCCAAAGGAAGCAGCCCGAATCTGGTTAGAGGTCACGGACGTGAGGGTGGAACGACTACACAGAATGTCCCATGAAGATATTAGAAATGAGGGAATTCATTATTGCGAATCTCCAGACGGCTTTACATGGAAGGGTGGTGCAGATATGAATTGCTGCTATGTCACACCATCAGGAGCGTTTGAATCTCTGTGGAATGGCACGGTAAGCAAAGATGATATGGACCGCTATGGCTGGGAAGCGAATCCCTGGGTCTGGATAATTGAATTTGAACGGTGTAAAAAGCCAGAGGAGGTATAGGTATGACAGAATATTTAGCGGAAAGAGAGGGAATAAAAACATGAAATTAGACAAAGTAATTCCCATTATTGAGGGCCACGGAGATTTTGATTTAAAGGCTACTAGCGATTTTGCGGAAACGGTTCTGGCGGACAAGAGTTCTAATAATTTGGAGTTGACGCTTGCTCATAATCTTAAACGTGCAGTTAAGCACTTGAACTTTTGGGTGGGAAAATATTCGGAATCAGTGGAAGAAGTTTCACTTGAAGATGATGGAGCCTTTGGCAAATGCCCGGCTTGCGGATATGAATTTAATTCGGAGCGTCTGAGTGAGTACGATTTGAAATTCTGCCTGAATTGCGGGAAGAAGATCGGAAACTGCTAAACCAGGAGGAACGCGTTATGGATCAGTATGAAGCAGCAAAAATCCCTTTTATAAGATTTTTATATGCAGATGGTAACGGAGCCAGAAAGATTTATGATACAGCTTGGCCCGCCCGATTTATTGCGGATTTTACAGATGTTGAGGTAACGGAAATAGGCGGCTTCTTTGTAATGGGCTTCCCTCAATCAGTAAAGACACTGGAAGATGCATTTAAAATTTGTAGAGGGTAACCTTCCGGCCTGACTGGCGGGGCCGGGGCCGGAGGAAGAAGGAAAGGTAGGGGAATAAAGTGAATCCTATTGATTGGATTAAGAATGGCTCAGACTGTGAAAAGTGCAAGTGGTGCTGGGAAGAATGCAGCCATACAGACTGTGGAACCGAATGGGATTGTGGTTGCTACATAAAAGGATCTGATTATGACGAAAAGCCATGCAGATTAATTAATCCGTTAAAGTTTATTCTTGGCTGGCTTAGAAAGAAAAAGAATTCCTACTATTTCTGCCATGAATATGATGATTTTGGAGAATGGTTCGAAAAGGATAAGGAAAAATTAAACGCAATGAAAAAAGCTTTAAGAGATACTTTTGAGGGGCGAGTGATTTGCGTTAAGCGTACCGATAATTCATTTCTGGAATGCAATACAGAAGGAATATTAGATGATGCAGCATGGCAGATAAGAGATAAATATGATTCTGTGGCCTACCCGGTTGAATATAAAAGGTTGAGCCAGGAGTGGAAGGAACTTCTTTCAAAGACCTGGAAAAGATTTACCAGTATTTTCAAACCGTATCTTTGTAAGTAAAATTGAACTGATATTTACATCATTTTAAAATAAAGAAAGGGGACCGGTGCGGCGCGCGCAAAGGGATCCCGGCACCTTTCGAAAAGATGGATTATTTAGAGTTTTTAAAGTCCAAGATTGAGATTGCTAAGGATACTGGATTTACAGTAGACCGGAACAGTATCAACAAGGCATTGAAATTTCATCAGGGTGACGCAGTTGCATGGGCTCTGAAAGGCGGTTGTCGAGCATTATTTGAGAGCTTTGGCCTTGGAAAGACGGTACAAGAAATAGAATTCTGTTATCAGGTTATAAGAAAATTTGGAGGCAAAGCCCTTATTGTTTGTCCCTTGGGAGTGAAACAGGAGTTTATAAGGGACGCGGAATGCATTCTTGGCTATAAAAAGCCTGTATATGTCAGAAACATGAAAGAAGTTGAGGCTGCGGAATCCGATATTCTCATTACCAACTACGAACGTGTTCGTGATGGAGACATAGAACCGAGCTACTTTATGGTAACATCTCTTGATGAGGCCAGTGTTCTTAGGAGTTTTGGTAGTAAGACTTATCAAACCTTTCTGGACAAGTTCAAAGAGGTTCCGTATAAACTGGTGGCCACAGCAACGCCAAGCCCGAATAAATATAAAGAGCTGATTCACTATGCCGGATATCTTGGGGTAATGGATACGGGGCAGGCGCTGACAAGGTTCTTTCAGCGAGATTCTACAAAGGCTAACAATTTAACTCTGTACCCGAATATGGAAGATGAGTTCTGGTTATGGGTAAGCAGCTGGGCGCTATTTATTACTAAACCTTCAGATGTAAATCCAGATTATTCAGATGATGGATATATTCTTCCACCTTTAGATGTAAGGTGGCATGAGCTTCCTGTAAACTACGGAGACACAGCAGATAGAGATGGCCAGTTTCAGTTATTTAACGAGGCGGCGGCCGGTCTGAAAGAAGCAGCACAGGTAAAGCGTGAGAGTATTGATGTGAGAACAGAGAAGATGAAAGAGATTCTTGAATCTGATCCGGAGGCCCATTTTATACTATGGCATGATTTGGAAGCGGAGAGACTGGCAATTAAGAAAGTAGTACCTGGAGTTGTTGATATTTATGGTTCTCAGGATTATGAAATCCGGGAACAAAGGGTTATAGACTTTTCAGAGGGCCGTTGCCAGTATTTCGCAACAAAAAAAGAGTTATCAGGATCTGGTTGCAATTTCCAGAAGCATTGTCACAGAGAAATATTTCTGGGGATCGATTATGAATTTAATGACTTTATCCAGGCTATTCACAGATGTTTCCGTTTCCTTCAGGATAAGTCGGTCATTATTGATATTATCTACATGGAAAATGAGAGAGAAATCAAAGATGTGCTGCTGGAAAAGTGGAAGAATCATAATCACATGGTTGAAAAAATGATTGAGATCGTGAGAAAGTATGGATTGTCGGCAGCTGGGAAAGAAAAGCGTTTAGAGCGGAAGATGGGAGTTGAGACGGTGAAAGTAAAAGGGAAGAAGTATACGGCAGTTTACGATGATTGCGTAGAAGAGACAAGACGTATGGAAAGTAACAGTGTTGGCCTGATTCATACATCAATACCTTTTGGAAACCACTATGAATATTCTGCAAACTATAATGATTTCGGGCATAATCAGGATACAGAAAGATTCTTTAAGCAGATGGACTTCCTTACACCGGAGCTTCTAAGGATCCTGCAACCAGGGAGGGTAGCTGCTATTCATGTTAAGGATCGTGTGCTTTTTGGAAATGCCACAGGTACAGGGATGCCAACGGTAGAGCCTTTTCATTCAGACTGTATCAACCATTATATTAAACATGGATTCCAGTATTTTGGCATGATTACGATTGTTACTGATGTAGTAAGAGAGAATAATCAGACTTACCGGCTGGGCTGGACAGAGCAATGCAAGGACGGAAGCAAAATGGGAGTGGGATGTCCTGAATATGTTTTGCTCTTTAGAAAACTTCCTACTGACAGATCAACAGCTTATGCAGATGTCCCAGTGAATAAAACCAAAGAAGAATATACCCGAGCTCAATGGCAGATAGACGCTCACGGGTTTTGGAGAACATCAGGAGACCGCCTTATTAGAAAAGAGGAATTAGAAAATGTTTCAGTAAAGAATCTTCAGGCAATTTATCGCAAATATAGTAGGGACCATGTTTATGACTATAAAGAGCATGTAGACCTAGCTAAGAAACTAGATACAGAAGATAAGCTTCCAGCTACATTTATGGTTGTTGCACCGGGAAGTTGGACCTGGGAAGTATGGGACGATATTAACCGCATGCGGACCTTGAATACTAGTCAGAGTCGGAGAAGAGCACAGCTCCATGTATGCCCTTTGCAACTGGATATCGTAGAACGAATTATTAACAGGTATTCCAACGAAGGTGACCTTGTAGCGGATCCGTTTGCAGGGCTTATGACGGTCCCTATGACAGCTGTTAAAATGGGTAGGCTTGGATATGGAATAGAATTGAATCCTGATTATTTCAGAGATGGTGTGGGGTACCTGCAGGCAGCAGAGGATAATATAGATACACCTACATTGTTTGATTTTATGCCTGAAATAATAGCTTAAGGTAAAGTATGAGAAAGGAGATAACTTTGAAGAATTGGGTTAAATGGGTAAGTGTGGCCGTGACCGTATTGGTAGGAATCTATTTTACAGGAAATCCGTTGTGTTTATGGGCATTTTTTATTCCGGTCTTTAGTGATATAGTTTCTTGATCAAGAACGGAGGCATAGATGGCGCACATAAAATTGTATGAAATTTTTGAAGACGGTGTTTCCATTGGTGATTTTACATCAAAGGAGGCTGCAGATCAGCTACAGATCCCCAGGAGCGCAGTAATTAATTGTGCAAATAATGGTTGCATGTATAAGGGACGGTTTAATTTCGAGTTGGTTGACGATTTGTATATTAAGCCATTACTTCCAGTTTGGGAAAAAGTAAGGAGGGAGGTCTTGGGTAGTAGGGTATGAACGAAAATAGAAAATATACAATTTATGCCGTGGATTTTGATGGAACACTTGCAGAAAGTGTCTGGCCGGGAATCGGTGCTCCAAATAAGGCATTGATTAATCATTTAATTAAAAGGCGCAGAGAGGGTAATAAAATAATCCTCTGGACATGTCGGTGTGGGGAGCGTCTGGAAGAAGCTGTTTCATGGTGTAATTCTCACGGTTTGAAATTTGACGCTGTAAATGAGAATCTGCCGGAAATGATAGAGCATTTCGGTAATGATTCACGGAAGATATTCGCTGATGTTTACATAGATGATAAGGCAAAAATAAAGGCTCGGTATTGTATTCCTTTCAAGGCGATGTAAACGATGGAAGATAATGAACTTAGAAAGTACTGGTCCGCTTATACGGACGCTTGGAAACTAATGAAAAACCGCCAGATGGTCAAGCCGGAGCATGTGGCGCAGATGATAAAGAATCATGAGGATCCTGTTATGGGCCGGCTGTTCTGTCTGGTGGTCTGGCAGGAAATAAAGAGAGTTAAATCCGGTGGCACTCCTCTTCGAGATAAGCAATATGAGGAATGTTTAACCGGAGCCTGGAAGCTGTTTAAGAAGTACAGCGAACCAAATGATACAGATGAATACTGGGATGACCTTGTAGACATGATTGGAGCCATGTCCAAAGAATATAGCAATTGTAATTTTATAAGCAATCTCCTGGTCCATGTTACGCTGGAAGAACTTGAGCGGATTTGGAGAGCCAGTAAGAAAGTAGGTGAAAAATGAAATTACAGGCCACAGAACATAGTTATTATTGTAGCGAAAGCAATCATTATGTCGGCAATCAGCATGGTGAAAATTTCGGAAGATGTGAATATGATACGTGGGCGGATTTTCAAGAAGAATGGCTTGATTCAGACGGTGTAAGTATTGATATGGACTACAATCTATGTTTTCGTTTTGATATTGATCAGAGGCATAACAAAGAAACAGATGAGCCGATTGACGAATTTGAACTTTGGTTGTTTTTCATCTTGCAAAGACAAGGAATATATCGTCCAGTATGGATAAAGCATATTAGTGAAAATGATATGCCAGAGATAAAAAGATTTTTAAAAATGCAATGGGAATATATACAGAACCAGTGGAAAGAAATAGCTGAAAATTAGGAAAGGAGCCAGCCTCCTGCAGGGGTAAGGGTATACCGGGCTTCTTTTGGAAAATGAGAGATGTAATTATTGATTATTTTTGTGGCGGCGGCGGTGTTAGCTTAGGTGCACAAAAAGCATGGGGAAGAAGCTTTGATTTTGCAATTAATCATAGTCAATCTGCAATAGCAATGCATAAATACAATCACCCATACACACACCACTTCACAGAAGACATTATAGAAGTTAAAATCGGGAAATTTCTTTCTTGGGGGCAAAGAGTAAGTTTTGTTTGGGCAAGTCCTGATTGTACCTCGCATTCTAATGCAAAAGGAAAAACACCAATAAAAAGGGGATTGCGTATTCTTCCCATGGGAGTTTGGAAGCAATGCAAACTAATTCTAAAAGCAACAGGAAAAGTTCCAGAAGTTATCATGATGGAGAACGTTAAGGAAATTCAGAAATGGGGGCCACTAGATAAAGATGGTAAGCCCATTAAGGCCCGTGAAGGTGAGTATTACAATAAGTTTATTCGCCTTATGAAAGCTTTTGGTTATGAATTTGAATGCCGAATTTTAGTGGCTGCCAACTATGGAGCGCATACAACTAGGGAACGCTGGTATGGTCAATTCCGATGTGATGGAAGACCCATTGTCTGGCCTAAAGAGACACATTCCAAAGGTGGAACAAAAGGGTTGAAACCTTGGGAGCCGATTAGCCAGGATATTGATTTTACAGACTTAGGTAGTTCTATATTTACCAGAAAGCGTCCACTGAAAGATAAAACACTAAGCCGTATAGCAACTGGTATTAAAAAGTTTGTAGTTGATGATCCTAACCGTTTTATATTGCCTAACAAAGTAGCGGCATCGTTTTTGATACAATATCATTCCGAAACCGTAAGGGGTGAGGTTCGAGGCCAGGGTTTAAATGAACCAATACAAACCATTGACACATCAAATCGTTATGCACTTATATCTTGTTTTCTATCAAAGTTTTACAAAACAGGTACCGGGCAACCCATTAATGATCCTATACACACAATAACTACTTCTCCTGGACATTTTGCTTTGGTATCGGCCTTTCTGATTAAATATTACGGTCATGGAGTTGGTCAGAGTCTTAATGAGCCAATTGGGACCATTGTTACAAAGGATAGGTTTGGGCTTGTTCTTGTGGTGATAGATGGAGTAACGTATCAGATTATTGATATCTGGTTCCGTATGTTAAAGCCGGAAGAATTAAAACTGGGTCAGGGATTTACTAAAGATTACATCATTGATTTTAGGATGCCGAATGGAAAACCGTACCCGAAAACCCTGCAGGTCGAAAAAATCGGAAACAGCGTTGTTCCTTTGATGGCAGAAAAGCTTTGTTATACGGCTTGCCCGTATCTCAAAGTTGGTGAGCGAATGCCGAACATGAAGATTGATGATAGCCAGGAACAGCTTAGATTTGCTTAACAAAATTAGAATTTTCGTGAGGAAGGTGGTGTGAATTGAAAGTAGGCCTTATTGATGTAGATGGACATAATTACCCCAATCTACCACTTATGAAAATAAGTGCATGGCATAAGTCAAAAGGTGATCGGGTTCAGTGGTACGAACCGTTTGACGGTCTGAGCGAGGAATACGATATAGTCTATATGTCAAAAGTATTCAGCTTCACACCTGACTACATATACCCTATTTATTCAAAGGTAATTAAAAGAGGCGGCTCCGGGTATTGCATCGAATTGGTAAATAGTAAGGAAATATACCACAAGGAAAGAGATTATTTGCTGCCAAATGAAATTGAGCATATTTACCCGGACTATACTCTGTATCCTGAAATGACCAATGATACCGCCTTTGGTTTCTTGACCAGAGGTTGCCCGGTGGGGTGCGAGTTTTGTCATGTAGCCTGTAAAGAGGGGCAAAAGAGTTATAAAGTAGCTGATTTATCTGAGTTTTGGAACGGTCAGAAAAATATAGTCCTCTGTGATCCCAATACACTGGCGTACCCTGGGCATATGGAATTATTACAGCAGCTGGTGGACAGTAAAGCGAAAGTGAATTTTAATCAGGGGTTAGATATAAGGCGTATAAATGATAAGAACCTTGAATTGATTAAGCAGATCCGGCTTGACGGTATCCACTTTGCTTATGATCGCTACGAAAATAAAAATGTTATAGAGCAGAAATTAAAGTCATTTAAGGAATCAACCGGATACGATAAGGACAAGGGAAAAGTAATGGTTTACATCTTGACCAATTTTAACACAACCATTGAGCAGGATATTGAAAGAATACAGTTTTGCAGATCATTGAAGTTTTCCCCTTACCCTATGATTTATAACAAGGGCGAGTATGTCGATCGGAACGGAAGGTTGAAACCTTACCAGGAATTATCACAAAGGTTTACAACTGAGCAAATAAAACATTTCATAAAAACGCAGAAGTTACAAAGATGGTGTAATAATTTTATTTTTTGGAACACGCCAACATTTGAGGAATACGTTGGTTAGCAAAACTGATATTGACATGAAGAGGGCTGGGAATACATCTTGATTCCCAGCCCATGAGAAAAATGGATAACTTCAACTAAGGAGGATACAGGAATAAATCAAATTAAATCAAATGTGCAGAGTTTATCAGTTGCAATATGGAGTTTGATAATAAAAATTTTATCTCAAATGATTTTAATATTGTCCTGTAATAATAGCATTATATGCAGCGCTAGAGAAGTCGTGAGAACTGAAATTGGTCGTGACTTTGATCCCGGCTTGGGAATTAGGAGTTTCATAAGAAAGAAGGTGTAGTATGAGACAGAATCGCCCGGTGGCTGAAACAAAAATGTACTCAGTGCATGAAATTGCACAATAAAACAGACTGCACCTTAAGGACTTACACGAAGTTTCTCAGCACTGATTTCTAATATCAAAGCTTGGATTGAATGCATAGAAATTCCTGCTGTCCAGATTATCCTGGACGACCCTTAATGCCTCTCCGAACCTCTGGAAATGAACAACTTCACGTTCTCTTAAAAAACGAATCGGATCACAGATCTCTGGATCGGTTACTACACGGAGAATGTTATCGTAAGTAGTCCTGGCTTTTTGCTCTGCTGCCATATCCTCCACCAGATCAGTAATCGGATCGCCCTTGGACTGGAATTCACAGGCATTAAATGGAACTCCTCCAGCTGCCTGAGGCCAGATTCCTGTTGTATGGTCGATGTAATATGGTCCAAATCCTGATTCTACTACCTGTTCCGGGGTCAAGTTTCTAGTCAGCTGGTGAACAATAGTTGCTACAATTTCAAGGTGAGCTAATTCTTCTGTTCCAATATCTGTTAAAAGTCCTTTACATTCCTTATAAGGCATTGCATAACGCTGGGAAAGATAACGCATGGAAGCTGCCATTTCTCCATCTGGTCCACCATACTGGCTCATAATAAAGGTGGCAAGCTTGGGATTTGGGGTTGTAATATTCACCGGATACTGTAATCTCTTTTCATACCTCCACATTAGCCGCACACTCCTTCCCAAGGCCATGGATCCTGGATCCAGCTCCAATAGTTTTCGTCCATGACTCCTTCAATCATCAGAGGACCACATTGCGCCTCATACGCCTGCTTTGCTTGTTGTCTTAGATTTAATACATAATAGAAATAGTTTAAAGCATCTTTGTCATCCGGATGGGTATCAAGATATAAAGCTACGTCATCCATTGCAAAGCTGGCCTTATATACCTGCATTAATAACACATCACAATTAACTTTACTATTACAGTTCATTAGCGACACCCTCCCATCGTAAATGGAAGATTTAAATCCGGGAAGATGGTTCCCATGCTTAATGCCACATCAACGGAGTAAACCTCCTGCCAGCACTGCCATGGTACATATGCCATTCCAACCGGATACTGGTCAATATTTTCGGGTGGGCAAGGAGCTGGTGTCAAATTTGGACATTTTATAGGTGTTGTACGGGCTGACATCGGTGGCATACAAGGGCAGGGATTTGAGGCCATATCCTGTTGTTTCATAAGTATGGGATTAGTTCCGTTATCTGAGGACTTTGCCTGACCAGAACCAAGCGACATGTCAGGACGAATTACCGTACCAGGACTTACAGACATGTCAATCCCCATGGCATCAGCCGTGCTGGTGCCGGTCATATATTCAGGATGCCATTGTTTCATATAAGAATCCATTGTAGGTATGACTCCTTTCGCGATTGAAAGTTTCTAATATCAATCTATGAGAGGATTGCCCTATTGTGCAGGGCTTGCTGAAATTTTTCCACTAATTTGTATAAAAGATCTATGCTTGGACATTCCCAGCATTTGTCATACCGGCCCGGCTATATACCAGACGGAAACCGATATTAAATAATCTAACAGTATCTGTGTATAAATTGATTCAATGGGCATTATAAGTGTAAATTACACTATTAGAGAGTGGTAGAAGAAAGGAGGACGATATGAAAAAGATATTACTAAGATCTGCAGCCGCAGTGGCAAATGTAATAATTCTTTATGTAGTAGCTTTGGGAGCATATTTGACATTAGCATTTACAAAATCGCAACCAACAGTTGAAATTAATGGCAATGAAGATGCGACCAGTTAAAAAACTTAAAAGGGACCTTAACAACTAAACTTTATATCGCCCAGACATGGAGGAGACGGAAAATGCCTGGGCGTGTCTAATAAGACGGGCAATAATAGTTTGGGTAAAAAGTAAGAAATTATGCATTGCTTGGAACCTTCCCAGGGAAATGGACGCTGGTTCCTTTCGGCAAGTGTACATTGATTGGAAATCGCTCTGATATTCCGTTAGAACTGACTAAGTATTATTACAACCAGTACGCGGTAGGGAAGCAGCGCAAGGTTACATATCAGCAATATCCTAAAAGGGATTATGAGGAAATGGATTTGTTTCAGAAGATTGAGGAGCTGGAATCCTTTGAGAAATAAGAAAAAAACTGGGGGGACCGGCAAGGTTTCCCCTGCCGGTATGAGTATGAAAACACATACATAAAATAAAAAAGATGCATATGCAATAATATTATAGCAAAATAAAATTAGTAAATGGATGTAAAATTTTACCAATTTTATCAAAGGCAATAAAAAAGCCGGGGCATAGTCCCCGGTAAAAAAATAGCCCAAAAAGAACATACATTCGAATTTTGAACCAATAAATAAGCGGCAGAGTCCCCGACCAAAGTTCTCCTACCGCTTCACGCTTAAGGATATTATAAAGCAAAACATCTCCTTAAGCAACTGAATTATTATGAAAAGGAGAGATAGATTTATGAATGGACAAACAATCAAGGCTCAGGTTATCAACAATATCATTGTTGCCATGTCAGGGCATGTGGCTAAAGAAATTTTGGATATTCTTCATCAAGTGATTATAAAGGAATTTGTAAATGTCAATATGGAGGAGATCACAACACTCCCGGTAGAGTACCAGAATGATATGGATCAAAAGAATAAGTATATCATTCAGCTATTCATTGTTAAAAAGAAAATAAAGGACAATACAAAGGAAGCATATCTTGGAGCCATTAAGCGCCTGATTACCCTGATCGATAAGCCGCTGGACAGAATAGAGGAATCTGATATAAGCTATTATCTGTCCTGGTATGAGAAACGGAATATTAATATCGGTGGCAAGAAGAATCAGGCCGTGACCGTGAATAACGAAAGACGTTTCTTGTCAGCATTCTTCTCATGGATGAGAAAAGAAAAGTTAATTAGTGATAATCCTGTGGAAGCTACAGATCCGTTGAAAACAATTCGAAAGCCGATTGATTATTTTAAGCCAGAAGAGATGGCCAAGATGAGGGACGCATGCAAGAGTTCTAGGGACCGCGCATTAATTGAAGTATTGCGGAGCACCGGGGCCAGAGTGGGGGAACTGGTGGAAATTACCTTGGACCAGATAGATTGGAACACCGGGGATATTATGATCCAGGGAGAAAAGAATGACAGGTATGAGCCAATATTCTTAGATGATGAATCCCGGTATTATTATAAGCAATATCTTGATTCTAGGAATGATGACAGCCCGTTTATGTTTCCTCAATGCAAAGCACCTCATGAGAAGATGTCAACTTCTGGAATCCGGAGCATCTTAAAATGCATAGGGAATCGGGCTAAATTGAAATGCCGGGTATATCCTCATAAATTGCGTAAAACGCTGGGAATGAACCTTAAAAATAAGGGAGTGGACCTTGGCACCATTCAGGAGATTTTGAGGCATTCCAGTCCGTCAGTAACGGCTATTTATTACGCTCAATCTACGCCGAATACATTAAGAAGTGTGAGAGAGAGGTGTTCAGCATAATGGGAAATAAGACAAGAGATCAACTTAAAAATCTGGTTGTTATCAATGCTGCCATCGCTGAAGCTGATAAAGAAATCCAGATGGTACAGAAGGAAATGAATATCCATAGTTATGATAAAAAATATGTTTCTGCTTTGAATAATTTAAAAGAAAAGATTATTTATTATCGATATCAAAAAGTTAAAATCTGTACAGAGCTGTATGATAAAATCGAAGCCCTGAACGATGAGCAGGAAAAGCGCTTAATGAAATATCGGTATATAAGAGGCTACCGCTGGGAAGTTATTGCTGACAAAATGGGATATAGTGTCAGGCAGGTGTTTAATATACATAATAAGGTGCTACATGATAATATATAAAGAGTGGGCAAGAAAAAAGCCTTAGAAACTATAAAGTTAAGCAGTTCCTAAGGCGTAGATGATGTTTCTAAACATGAATTATTAGAATAAAGAGTAAAGAGTTTTTATTAATGTTATCACCGTATTAGCTAATGCAATATGAGGAGTATATTTTGCCAGTCTATCTATTATTTTATTTGCATCATCACTTGAAGTTTCATTGGCTCTAAGTTTATATTTGAAGAGTTCTAATGCCTGTTTATCATCGTATGCTATTTGAGCGTCATTGAGCAAGCTTTCTATACTGTTAGATATATTATTAGTAATGTTTTGAACAATATTTACCGTATTATTATTTCCATCAATTTGTGTTTTAATCACTATTTTTGGTTCGCTTTTTTTAAATAGTTCGATTCTAGCATAATAATCTCTATAAAATAGGTTTATAATCCCATTATCTTTTTCGGATACATGAGCCTGATTTTTAAAGGCTATGATAACGTTATATAAACGTCCTTCATATTCCACAGACTCTGAAAATATTTCTTCTATTGCCTTTCTTTTATTTTGTTGCCATATAAGATATGGAACACGAATGAAAGTGGTGTCATTCTCATTGAAGATATTGTAGTAAATGCGTCTGCTTCGGTAATCGATCCTAGAATCTATGAAGCCCAAAAAAACGATAAAAAGAAATGCAATTGATAAATAAAGTAAAAGTTCCATGTTTTCTCCAATTATCTTAAGTAAATTTTGTAATTATCATCTGTTTGAGAATGTTCAATGTTCAAAATTTTCTCTGATTTGCAATGATATTAACAAGTTAATTAAATTATACTATGTATAATTTAATGAGTAAATAAAAAAACAGTAAAATGTCATTTTGCATAGAAGTGCAGTAAATATTTGTGATATGCTTCGAGGTGTAAAGGAGGGATTATTGCATGAATAGTTTTATTAGCTGGATCGGTGGAAAGAAGTTATTAAGAAAGCAGATACTGGAACAGTTCCCGGATCAGGGCTCATACAGCCGATATATTGAAGTGTTCGGCGGAGCCGGCTGGGTCTTATTTTCAAAAGATAAACATGCTTCATTGGAAGTATTCAACGATGTAAACGGGGAATTAATTAATTTATACCGGGTGGTTAAATATCACCCAGAGTCATTGCAGAAAGAATTGGGAGGGTTGCTTATGTCTCGGGAGCTGTTTTTTGATGAACTGAATCGAAACACCAGAGGCATGACAGACATACAACGGGCCGCCCGATTCTTCTGCCTGATTAAGGAGAGTTTTGGAACAGACTGCAGATCATTCGGTGTAAGTTCCAGGGATATACATAAGGCAGTTGATTATCTGAAAGAGGTCTCAGGTCGTCTTAACAAAGTGGTAATTGAGAATCAGGATTTTGAGCGACTGATAAATACATATGACAGACCAGAAGCATTATTTTACCTGGATCCTCCATATTTCGAAGCAGAGAAATATTATCCGGATCGGTTTAACCCAGAGGACCATGAGAGGTTGCGGAAATGCCTGAGCAATATAAAAGGGAAATTCGTTTTGTCTTATAACGATTGCCAGCAGATACGGGAGTTATATGATGGGTATACGATCATTGAGGTTGACAGAATGGATAACCTAGTGAACAAGGACAGAAGTAGGAGATACAAAGAGTTGATCCTGAAAAATTTTCCGTGAGAATTTGATACCCCCCTAGTATTGGTAATAGGATTCCAGAAGTGCGTTTTAGAATTGTGAAAATTTCTGTTAAAAGTTTGGTACAAATTGTGCGAATGTCCTGAAAAAAATCCGGTTCAAATCCTTGCAATATTTTGAATATTTTCAAGTTCACGCTTAAGGATGTCCGATGTCCTCACGACAGATAAGCTAACATTAACATAAGGCTTAATCCATGACCAGGGCCTTGTATTCGCCCCGTAAAGGGCATTAAAATAACACATGGTCACTTTCGCATTTAGAGGACTGCCCCCATATAAAGGCTATTTGTGCTATAATAGCATATGCTGGTGGAGACTTCAAGGGCAAATTAAAGAAAGTCAACTGGACCGCCAGAACGGCGGCCCACGTTGCATAGTCCTATCAATCATAGGATTATACCTCCACACTTTGATTTTCGCATACCTCAAGCCGCACCCGTCCACGTCCTGCTCCGTGGCTTATAGGGCGATGCCTGATAATATGCTGGGTGCTATCGTGCAACCGTTTAAACGCCGGATCACGTCACCGGGGCGTTGTATGGTTATTGAGTTGCCGACTTGCGTCTGGCTGTAAGCAGGTACACGCCTTTAGCAAGTGCTTTGTGGAACTGTATGGCCTGATTCCGGGTGGCCGGTCCGCTGCCCTGTCATTGTGATATGTCCGGGCTTGACACAGTGCAAGCACAATTATAATGGCGTTGCTTGTCTTGAGCCGGGGGCTTTTTGTTGCCGCCTGAAACCTCTTTTTGTCCCGTTTGCTGCAGCTGGGCACGGCTTAAATGTAACAGTAGCCCGATAATAGGTTTTGGCCGGACCCTGCGAACCGGTAAAACACTTTCAGGGGCTTATACATGGGTGGAAGCCTTGAAAGATTCGAATATCCCATAATGGGGAAATGGCCGCCGCCGGAATCGAACCGGCGGTACTCCAACGGCCTATAACTGGTGCCAGCCATCAGAACAACGATACATTGCAGTTCTGGCAGCAGTGAAATTCTTGTGCACTGAATCTTTTATTTTCTTACCTGTTTGAAGTCTTACAATCAAACGGGTGTCCTCTGGTCGACATGATATTGTAGCAGTGCAACCGTAAAAGTCTTTATATCTCTTTTTCATTGACATTCATTCTCCCCTTATCCCTAGGGCCGGGAAATAAAAGAACGGCGGCGGACTGGACCGACCACAGCTTAACTGTAACCGCCTGAATTGGATTCGATGGAATTACTGGACCATGCTTTTAATAAAATCATCTATGTTGTTGTCTGGGGTAAAATAATTTGCTGGAAAATGCTGATCTACTAACTTTTTGAGTGCTGACATTGCGCTTTTTAAGGTCTTGTATGGTTTGTATAAAGTCCAGTAGTCTTGATAATCATTTAATGCCTCGGAAAAGTAAAAATCCTTTTGCATAATCACATATTGTCCGTCCTGAGCTTTTACTATGTAACTATTCTTAACTTCCTGTTCTCTTTCTTTTGAATTTATTGTCATGTTGTTACCACCTTTCAATTTGGCTTGATTATAAGTATCCCGACCGCCAGCCGGCGGTTTCGTCACCTCTCAGTGTTACTCATAAGGGGATTTTTAAAATTCGTTATAAGCATCATCTTCTATAACTGTATGATCGTGAGCAATATATCTTTTATCGTTTCCGACCTTAACGCAACTCACTGTTATTCCATATCCTTTTGACAAGAAGCCGTTGTACCTCACGTTAATGCAAAATCTTTCCTCGGATTCGTCAAAGCAACCGTTATTTTTGAAATTTTCAATATCTCCACTGGATTCCAATAATGCAACTTTATTAGGAGAAACCTCAAATACTTTTGCAATTGCTTTAGTTACTTCTTTCTTGGCTGTTTTTGTCATGGGTTATCCTCGCTTTCAAATTGATTTGTTTGCGTTGCTTGCTATATTGTCACGATATCACTAAAATTAGTGAAAGTCAATAGATTTATCACAAATATTAGAGAATTATTTCTGTTGACATTCTGCCTAGATTTGGTATAGTGTAAATAGAATATTTTGTTGAGGTGGTGCCAATGCTGGAATATAAAATAGATGTAATTAAAAAGCTGAAAGAAGTAGGTATCAATACTACAAAAGCTAAAGAAAGTGGTGTGTTTGGTCAGGCTACAATGAAAAAATTTAAAGATAAAGATACAAGTATTTCTCTTGATAACCTTAATCGGCTTTGTTGTATTTTGGAAATGCAACCAAGGGATATAATAAAATATGTTGAGACAGAGAGAGATAAAAAAGAAATAATCTCAAAAATTAGAGAAAATTCAATTGACTAATCACTATAATTTGTGATACAATGCAACTATGAAAGGAAGTGGTTGTATTGAATGAACTGTTTTATATTCCGGAATCTACAGATTGTGGAGTTTATGAGATTATTAATCTGAGGACGAGGCAAAAATATGTTGGTTCTACGATGAATATTAAAGAACGTGCAACAGTCCATGCAAGAGAGATTAGAGCACAAAAACACATGAATGTAGGCTTAACAGAAGATGCAAAAAGGGGTGACGATTTTTCATTTAAAGTTGTGTTTAACTGCTTAAAGGACAATTATCACGAAACAAGGTTACGCATTAGAGTAGTCGAATATGAAACGATACTTAAATATCGTGCAAATGGAGAAAACTTATATAATCGTGAAAAGTCCCGAATGCTGGAAGCGGCACTTGAAAGATGCAAAAGGCAACTACAGAAAGTAAACAATAGAAAAGATGAAATACAAAAAATACTTTTTTTCTCTGATCGTGATTTACTGAAAGAATTCAGTAAACGAGAATATAATTCGCATGAAATAAACATTATTAAAGCGGAAATATTGCGAAGAATGAGCCAATCGAAGGAGATACCGGAATGCAAATAGAGTACAGTAGGCCAGCTGTGAAGTACATCGGTTCGCAAGATAAGCCGACAAAGAAAAGGTTAAAAGAAGCTATTGAAAAAATACCCCAGGGCGATATTAAGAAGTTAAAGGGATTGGATAATGAATACCGCTTAAGAGTTGGTGATTTGAGGGTTTTATTTTCCATTGAAGGAGACAAGATAATTATTGATGATATCTTACCCAGAGGGCAAGCATATAAGAGATTATAGGAGGTGCCAGAATGAGCAGAGAAGCATTAAAGAATCTCATTGAACTAGTACCGGAGCAGGATATAGAAACCCTTTTCCGTGTGATTGTAAAGTTTGTTCCTGAGGATATAGCAGATCAGGACGAAATAGAAGCGATAATTGCAGCAAAGAGAGACATTAAAGAAAATGGAACAGTATCCCACGATCAAATCAATTGGGATTAAATTTAAGGGCTGGCTTCTGCCGGCTCTTTTTTGGTATACCAAGTTGTAACCGTGCGGATACCTAGAGTAGATTAGAATAGAGTAGAATAGTATAATATATAAATATATTAACGCTTTTATGGAAAAGATATAAAAGCTTATAATATATTCGTTGTTATTCTGAGAACAGAGGACCGCAAATAAGTTGCGCCCATCTTCTTACAAAGCTTTATAATATATATACTTGTTTAGTGTAGAGGTTTTTATAAAATCTAATGATATTGACAGAATTTTAATAATGTGGTATTATCTGGAAAACATCATAAAAAAGCGTGTATATGCTAGCCTGGTTGGCCTCGACCATATACAATGACCCCGTAATAGGCGGGAAAGAACCAATGACTTCTAGTCCTTGTGTTGTACGGTATTCACTCCGTATGGCGCGAGGACTTTTTTATTTGCCCCATAAATCGATTTTAAGTATAGTGACAAGAAAATGTCCATAGAAGAGATTGAAAACGAAGTATAGGGTTAATATGAGCGTCAGAATGGCATTTAAAACCAGAGGTTATAGCACAGATAGAACATTGTGATATTGATTCTAAGATTAAGGAGTTGATCGGATGCAGGGAATGAGTAATAAATGCGGTCGGGAAAGTTGCCGTTTTTGTGAGACAGGGAAATGCACTAATAAAGAGCAGCGAAAAGAATGTCTGGAATTGCTCAATCAAATTATTCCTGATCCAGAGGATCGGATAACTTTGGCTTTGTCAGATCAGGTGGTTAAAGAATAATACCCCTGGATTTCAATATCCAAAGATATATCACAGGGTAGTAAATAAAGCTTTTATATGTATCTGAATAAAGCTTATAAGATACTTGTATTAGAGCCAGAAAGGAGATATTAAACATATGCCTAAGACAGATGATTATACTGTAAATGGATTTATTATAGAACTCAATACAGATGATAAAGATACAGATGATAGAGACTATATAAATAATATTACAGCTACAATTATGGATATATCTAATGAGTTTATTAAAAGGCATAGTAATATTAATCTATGTTCTTCTCAAGGATTATCTGAGTTATTAAAAGATATAGGTCGTAAGTATAAAGCAGATATTAATAATATTAAAGAATTAGATATACTATGGGATATTTATACTATTATCTGTTGTACCTGTAGAATTAAGCCTACACTACTTCGATATTGTATGATGGTTAGCATTAACAGGGACACACTTAATAGCTGGTTAAAAGGGGAATACGAGGGAAGGATTGCTTCTGGTCACTCCGTCACGGTGCAAAAATGGAAGTCAGAATGCGAATCAAGTTTGTACGATGAAGTGATACAAACCGGGAATATCGGTTGTATGTTCGCCCTAAAAGCCAACTATGGATATCGCGATAATGTCCAGATCATAGCCTATGATGATAAGGCCGGGAAACCAGACTATAGCCGAGCCGAGATAGAAGACCGGGCTAAATCAATGGACCTGCTGCCAGGATCGGCTGACGAATTACCAGATTAACATATCAAATATTCTGACAATATCTATATTTACCCACACAAAAGGCAAAACTCAATACCGCATATACAACATGCATAATCATCACCATTGGTTTTGTGCATAATTCAGGGTAAAGACTGCGTTAAACAGTAATTTAACGAATAGTTGAAGCGTTTATAACAATGTGCTGTTCTTATTTTGTATAATGCGCTTAAAAATGAATGGTAAATTTGTGCAATATTTAAAGGTGAGCATTTGGAAATGATTTAACAGCAATAGACAGGGCCGGTGGGGGTCTGCGTGGAAGCTGTTCAGGAGCCAGTTAGCCCCCGAAGTTCCGAAAAAAATAAAAAAGGCTTATTGTATCAGATGGTGATTGTCAGTAGGGAGGTATTATTACGATGAGCATTCTACATACCAGGGCAAATGAGTTTCAATTAAACTGTAAAAATTGTGGGGCTCCCTTGAAATCTAAAAACTGTGATTATTGTGGAACTACATACGAATCTGACTCATGTATAGAGGGGTGGAAAGGTACAGTACTGATAGATGGTGAAAAGATAAATGTTTATGTTGGATCAGTTGAAGGTTTCGGAATGTTCGCTGAATCATATCGTGATTCTACTGGCACTCTTCATATGGAGCGGGATTCAAACAAAAGAAAAATTACATTGATTGAAGTTTGATTATATTAATGGGGGCAAGATAAATGATTAAAAGAAAACTATTATTTGTAAAACGGCATCGAGGAACTTTCCTGTTTGCTTTTGCAAATTTCAAAACTCAGGAATGCTATGAATGGTTCTTTCAATTTTCGTTAAAGGATCCCTGGCTACTCCCCAAATATGATCCGTATTACTTGAATGGAAAATGGCCGTTAGCCGGCTGGTTGTTTTTCTATTTTGGCAGACATACAAGAGGAGCAGTAATCCCGTGCAGGCAATGCGATATCGGCGAGGGTAAAAAGCCAGTGATTGATAAAGCTGGAAATATGTATATGATTTATAATCTGCCAGATGAAGAACTGGCCAGAAAGTTTCGGCAGACGATTCTTAGGTATAACTGTGATGTTGAAATTGAGAAAGATGGAGATAACGTAACGGTAATTAATCGGGTCCGGTCTAAAAGGTGGATTTCAATTTTTCTCAAAAAATAAAAAAGGTCTTGGAAAGAAGTGATTATATGCTTGATTTGGCAATAAACCATGAAGAAGAATTGCGAATGAAATTTAGGAGTACATGGTTTACTGAGAAATATAAATTCTGGAATTGCGCTAATTTTTATGAAGAACGTCAGCTTGCAGAAAGCACACTGAACGAACATCAATTCGTTTCTCTGAATGATAATGGTGAAGTAATTGGGTACATAGGTTATTGGATTGACCGGGAGAATGATTTGGTTGATGGCTTAAATATAATCAACTTCACAGAAAACAGAGTGACTTTTGGAATTGATGTTGGAAATGCATTACGGGATATATTTGAGAAGTTTCATTTCCGCAAATTAAATTTCAGTGTTGTTGTGGGGAATCCGATAGAAAACACTTATGATCGTTTGATTGATAAATATCACGGCCGGATAGTCGGGGTTCAAGAAAAACAAGTTCGACTCATTGATGGTCAATTTTTTGATAAAAAGCTTTACGAAATTTTGGCCGATGATTATTTCAATGGGCGAAAAGAGGGTGCGAGTCATAATGAAGAAAAAGCTATACATGGCGGTTGGAATAGATAAATATGAGTTACCGCTTTATGTTGCTGATACATCAAGGGAACTTGCAGACTGGTCCGGATTAAGTATCGGATATGTATTAAGTGCAATATCTCATGATTATTCCGGGGAAAAGTCTGGTATGAAGTTTCTAAGAATTGAAGTAGATTGGTGATTAATAATATGGGTGATAGCAAAATAGCAATTTAGGTAATGTAATATCGCAATTATGGTCTTATTCTGAATTACAGTCTAATGCATCAAAGAGTATAAACTGGTCAGAGTGTCTGTTTCTAGCCTTTGGTACTGGCAATTACGGTAATATAATAGAAAATGTTTGTGTACCAACAGCTTATTTTGCTGCAACATCTCCTGGCAGAAGAGTTATATTAAATTACGGTGGAAGTGAATTGCAAATATATAAGGACTCTAATGCCACAATCAAAGTTACGGCTAGTAATATAGTTGCCGAACAAACCTTACAGGTATATGGATTGATTCGTAAATGATCATTTAACTGTTTCTTGGTCCAAAAACTACATAATAGTACTTTACGCCGTTCAAGTTTTGTTCTGGAGCTACTGTAAAGCTGTTCGTGGCGCTTCCATTGATGCCACGAATATTGCTTCCCACTCCATCAGACACAAAGCCGTTATAAACTGCGCTTAGTATAGATACTGTAATGGTGCGATTAGTAGTGGAGCCATTCCCTGTATAATCTCCTGAAATTGGCCATGACATGGTAGCACCTATTGTTGACTTTGTGTAGTACCTGCCGTCATGATCTCCAGAAGATTTATGTGCCACTAAATTGCTATTTTGAGGAGAAATTTTAATGAAAAGAGTTTGATATAGGCAATAAATAAATTTGTGTGGTCAATCAGCCGGTGGTACCTGGGCGTAAAGCAGCACGTTGAATTTTTGGAGGAGGTAAGAAAAATTGAAAAACTATAAAGTATTAGCAGCTGATGAAGAAGCTATGAAAGTAGCATCAGATACTTTTTTCAGACAGTTTGTGGAATGGATGAATAGCAAAAGCATTGAAAACGCTGGTAGACTCCAAGAAGCTGCGGAGGTGGTCAGAACTGAATTCCTGCAGAAAGGTGATTGGTACAATGCGCTGGTAGATTCCATTGCTCAGTATTTGAGAACCATTCCGGCCAATGAAAGTTTATACAGTGTAGCGGAGGGACTTGCAGACCGTATTGTTGGTATAGAATCAGACCGAGACAGCATTGATAATCTGGATCTCACAGTCAGGACTTATAACTGCTTGAAACGTGCCGGTGTGGAAACTGTGAGCCAGCTCCGCAAGATGTCAGCTGTTGATTTTGCGAATGTAAGAAATTTCAATCAGCGGTGTATTGATGAAGTTGAGGAGAAACTGGAAGATTATCAGTATTAAGAAAGGGGATATCATGGACAAAAAAGAATTGGCGCAGGTTATTAATGGCCGGGAATATTGCTATGAACCATTTTCCGATGTACGACAGTCAGCTAAAGAGGCTGGTTTGGTTATTGTAAGCGGAGCTTCAGATGATTTGATGGAGTTTGATGGGGCCATCTGTGATGAAGGTGGCTGCTTTGATGGTGGAAAAGTATTTTTTGACCGGAATGGCGTTTCTCAAGATGGTTCAGAGCGTGCAAACTGTATTGAAGCTTTTTGGTGTGATAAAACTGCATTAGATGAAAATGGTAACGTCATTACCTGGACATATAAAACGGATATCCCCCACGAAACTTTCATGATTTATGAGGACGGTCAGCCGTATAGCAGGGGTATCGTGTTTGATTTAGCAAATATGAAATAGGGGTGAGGAATTTGGAAGCATTAAAATGGCTTGTAACAGTCTGGAATGTATTTATGGTGATTTTCATTCTTTGGTTTTCCAAAGGGTTGATCTGGAAAAGAGATAAGGCGGCAACAGTCGGATTTGGTGCTATGGCAATCATGTATATTCTGGCTTTGGCACCGATATGGAGGTGACGGATATGATTTGTTTAACGGAGCATCAAAAACAGGAAATAGTACATACAGGAATACTGGTAATTGAGTTCAAGAGGTCAATCGTAAAGGCCTGTGAAGCCCTGAAAGATATGTTTGTGGTTGCAAAAGATGTATTGTTGCAGCTTGTAGATAGAATCTCCAAAGGCATACAGATGATTCGTAAGGAATACCGAGATATGCCGCCAAAGAAGAGATATAAGGCGGTCCGTAGGCTGAATAAGTGCGGTTTCACTGAAAAAGAAATCAACTTGATGGTAGGTGGAGCATACCACTGCCGGGATAATTGTTAGGGAGGACAAGGAAATGAGAAATGTTATAGCTTTTGTAGTCGCTGCTGTAAGCTTTTTGGGAGGATTTTACGTTGGTGGTTGGCTCCTGTTTATACAGCCAATTATATCTGCCTGTCAAGCTTTTGACGAAGGTACTTTAACTGCAACGATTATTGGCGTGACCATTATCAAGTGCATGCTTGCTGCAGCTGTAGGTTCAATTATCGTTTGGCTTGGTTGTACAATAGCTGGTTTCATTCAGATGGGAAGCAGAAAAAGAAAGAGACATTGAGGGTGACGAGATGAAAAAGAAAATATCAATACTTTTAGTAGTTATTGTAATGACAATGGCGCTTGCAGGGTGCACGGAGGCCGAGAAGGTTTCCTATAACGTGTCGCAGGAAGCGGATAATTTTAATGTAATCCGTCGGCTTACGGTTTTGAATGCAAGAACAGACAAGCCTATGTTTGAACTGGTGGGAGCATTTTCATTTACGTTGGAGGAAAACCGTATTATCGCCACAGTTGAGACGGGACCAAATGAATATAAAAAACATTCCGTTGGACTGAATGACTGGACATTATGGGTGGTTGAGGATATCGGCGGAGCGAATGTAGATAAGTACCACTACGAAGTAAATTTCCTTCCTGAAATGATTGTACCAGTTACATTAACCAGCGAAGATTAAGAGAGGTTTTAATGGTTTTTACATATTCAGGAATCATCCTGTTCTTTATCTCAGAATGGGTGCGATTCTTAAAGGAGCGGCCACGTCAGACTTCGCAGGGTCATGTATCGTCCTATGAATCAGACAGGTCGAGGCACCCAGTATAGATAGTGCCAGCGGAAGATGTGTAACTGTAAACAGTGTATAATATTTTGTATACCAAACAACATCAAGTGCCTAGTAATAAAAATTATTCTTCCGTAGGCCAATGGCAACGTAAAATGACGGTAAGTTGCTGAAAATACCGTCAGAGTGATAGCAATCAATATTTTGAACGGGCGCAGGCCCGTTTAGGGAGGTAAGCTAATCTGGTGAAAGCACCTGCCTGAAGAGCAGGAGAGATAGGGTCGGAACCTATACTTCCTATGCGAGATGTGTTGACTTTCCCTGATTTCAAACGACTCTGTGATAAACGGTAGCAAATCAGGCGATTACGACCGGCGGTAGTGAAGCTCCGATCTTGTACGGAACAAGGGAAAACTACACTGTACCTTTAGCGCAGTGGTCAGAGCACCCGGCTCATAACCTGGCGATCCTGGGTTCGAATCCCAGAAGGTACATTTTGTACATTGGAAATTGTATATTGATGTTTGGTGTGGTATACTGTGTTTATAATATTACTTTAGAGGAAACATTCATGGAAGAGATTATAGAATGGATTAATAAACACAAGATAATAGCATTCATTATTTTAGTCAATTTTGTTATTGTTCCAGCATTGTTTTGCCATATAATATATAAGTTTAATGCTCCTGGTAAGTGGCTTGATGGAGAGTTCACTGCAGGAGAGTTATTGGGATATATGGGCAGCGCATTGTCTTTTATAGGTACAATTATATTAGGTTTTATAGCTATAAAGCAGAATGCTGAGTTAAAAGATTTGACAAGACATCAAAATGGAACTAATGATAAAATGATGGAATTAACTGACAAGGCGTATAAAGTAAGTGCGGATATGTTAGAAATAGAAAAAGAAAAAATGTTGCCAGTAGTTTCTATCGATATGGAAAATAGCAAAGCTTACACTTCAGATCGTGGTAATTTTATTAAGTTGTTTTTTAAAAATGAAACCGAAGTAAAAATATTTAAATGTGAAATTGAACTTGAAAGTGATACTATAATAAGTAATCAGATAGAAAAATTAGGTTTAAGTTTGGCTGATTGGGACGTTCCTCGAAGTTGCAAATTCGATAGTTCCGATAAGACACATGAAGAATTTAATGTTACATGGGAACTTGATTTGATAAAAGATATTTATTTTCTTTTTGTTAAAGTCAAGCTATATATTAGTAATGGAGATCCTAAAGAACAGCATTTTAAAATTGTTGCTATGAAAGATAAGTTGGCCTTTAGTGAATCTATTTTACCATAATATTACCAACCATCAATATTCGGTGGTTGGTTTTTTATTGCGAAAATGAGGTGGCGCTATGGACGGATTCCAGCTATGCTTACATAATTTCTGCTCTTATTGCCCGGATTTTGAGCCGGAGGTTGATAAAGAGGATTGCACCTTGATTGGAGATTCTTCACAAAAGACTATGAATATTATCCGGTGCCAGAATGAGAGCAGATGTAACAATATTGTGGAGAATTTGAAAGGTAAGGTGTGAATATGGAAAAGAGTAGTCCAGTTGTGATATATCGTTGCCGCCGGTGCGGTAAAGAATTTCAAGAGACAGGTGTTATAAGAGGGAGCATGCAAACAAACGGTGTTGATGTGCCTGTTGGCCCGGTTTATTTGTACCATCTTTGTGATGATGGTATATATGGCCTGGGCGATTTAGTCGGTGCATATGAGGTGAAGAATGAGCATTAGTAAAGTAATTGAATTAATAGAGCATGACGCATTCAGCAGGGGCATGAATCCCCCGGAAGATGGATTTAACGGGCAGGCAGATATAAGAGTTTTACAAGATGGGAGCCGTTGGGCAGTTTGTCCATGGTGTGATAAGAAGGCTATAAAAATACTACCAGAAACTAAAATACATATGCTTCCGCATAAATGCAAGAACAGCAAGTGCCAAAGGGATTTTATTATTAATGTATAATCGAATTTTAAACGTCTGATTTAAATATAGAGCCTTATGAGCCTTCAGACCTTTGTTAAACACAAGGGAAAGGAGGCTTTTTCTATGGATTTCCATGAACATCGAGAAATAATCAAAAAGTTAAAGCGGCAGATTGAAATGCCGCCTTCCTACGACATTCTAAACGTTCTGTTATCAGAACTCCAATATACAATGCAAGATAATCCGGATTTACCGATTGAGGACCGGAACTTTATTATGACCTATTCCGGATTTATCAAGAAATGGGCCGTCACAAGGTTTGTCCAGACTATGGATATTCGGTGGGATGATTTATACTGGAAGACTTTGCATTTTGAAGCACCATTCCTGTTTGAATCCTTCTTGATCTACATGGAGAAGGACCGGAAGCCAGATAAGCGTTTTTATCTGCCACGGCGAAACACCTTAAAGGTAGTTGCTGATGACCTTCAGGATTTGGAAGATAATAAACTTGACTTTTATGGATTGTCAATGCCGTCCCGTGTTGGTAAGAGTACTATTTGCATTTTCTTCATGGCATGGATTATTGGTAAGCGTCCAAATAGTCACAATGCAATGGGTGGACACTCCGGAAAGCTGGCAAAAGGCTTCTATGGTGAAGCCATAAATCTCATAAATACAAATGAATATACTTTCGCAGAGATTTTTCCAGAATCCAAGCTGCAGAAGACAAGTGCTGAGGATTTTGAAATTAACCTAGATGAGCCGGACCGCTTCGCCAGTCTTACATGTCGTGGTATTGATGGCACATGGACCGGAGCTGTTGACATATCTGCAGACGGTTATTTATATGTAGATGATCTTGTACGTGATCGTGAGCATTCTTTAAATCCGATCCGTATGGAGAATACCTATCAGGAATATCTGAACAAGATGGTTGACCGTAAGAACGATGGGGCTAGGGAATTAATGGTGGGCACCCGTTGGAATGTAATAGATCCCTTAGGAAAAATTGAGAAGGAGAATGCTCATAACCCAAGGTTTCGGTTCCGAAAAATACCGGCACTAAATGAAAAAGATGAATCAAACTTTCAGTACGAAATTAAAGGGTTTTCCACTAAATACTATCGTGATATGAAAGAACGCTTAGATAAAAATGAATGGGAAGCAAAATTTCAGCAACGGCCATTTATTCGTGAGGGATTATTATTTCCAGATGATGAACTCAGATTCTTTTACGGAATACTCCCGGAAAGTGGATTTATACGTGTTGTGACGGCCTGTGACGTAGCCTGGGGCGGTGGAGACAGTTTATCTATGCCGATAGGATTTGAATACGAAAATGGAGACGTCTATATTGTAGACTGGGTTTTTAACAGAGGTGTTAAGGAAGTCACGATACCGATTGTGGAAGGAAAAATTATTGGAAATAAAATTCAGCAGATAAATTTTGAAGCAAATAATGGCGGCGAAATGTATGCAAAACATGTGGGTGATGATTTAATTCGCCATGGATATAAGTGTTCCATCACATCAACTAAAGCCCCAACCACTATGGCTAAACTGGCAAAAATTATTCAGTATTCTGGTGATATAAAGCGGCGTTTCATTTTCCTGGCCCCTAACTCTTTAATTAAGAGACAAGCAGAGAATGACCCGTCAAATATCAAACGGTATATGCGTTCTAAGGAATACGATGAAGCCATTGAAGAACTTACGATATTTGTTCAGATCGGAAAGAATGAGCATGATGATAGCCCTGATAGTTTAAGTCAGTTAGAAAGATTCTTGGAAGGCGGTTTTACCGCAGAAGTAAAAATTGTGAAAAGACCGTTTTAAGGAGGAATATATATGGTATTAACGAGGGAGTATTTAGCAAGTTATACATATTTGGAGTCTGAAATCAAACGTATAAAACGTAGGATTAAATATTATGAGGACAATCCTTTACGGTCTGAATATGGAGTAGTAAAAGGTTCCCTACAGCAGTTTCCATATACAGAATGTCATTTTGTGATTTCAGGTGCAAACATAAAAACAAATGAGGAAAGAGAAAAGGCTATAAAGCAACTACTAATTAATTTAAAAGGCAATGAGCAGCTTTTTGAGGATATGAAATTAGAAATTGAATGTTTGCTTGAAAAATTAGATTTAGAAGATATGGAAATGAAGCACATTTTAACTATGAAATATATCGAGAGAAGGACTGAAAACGATATTGCAGTTGAATTAGGGTATGATCGAAGATCTATTGGTAAAAAAATAGATAGATTTTTAATTAAACAGATGGAAAGCAATTAAAATAGCAATTTAACGGATATAAACAATAATTTAGGTAGCTTGGTTCCTTATGCGGCCCCCATAAGCGATTGTAATTCTGTGTTTAAGAGTTATGGCGTATCTATACTGCGATGGGACGGTAATACTCTTAATACACCATACAAACAAGGGCTATATGGCACAAATCAGGGATATGTTATAGACTTCCCTATATCCACTTTATACAGAACGCAGATTGCCGTTGGAGCAAGTGTCAACGTAGCCGCTATTCGCAGGAGTTTAACAACTGATACATGGGGTAACTGGGTTGCATTTGCTACGGTTTAAATGATTTTTTAAGACATGTTAATTATGTAGGTAGTTCCACTAACCTTTAATTTCAGTTTTCCATCTACATCAAAAAACAGATCTGCACCAGATGCACCATAGCATTCAAAAAAAATTGACGGGCGGCTGTATTGATTTTGGTCAGTACGTGCTCTTATCATCAACGCCGGGTTACCAACACCCATCCACCCATTTTCTATGGTCTGCCTCCCAGCAAAAGTATTTTCAGTAGTTATTTTTGCTACATTTGCTAAGTCGCTTGTATTTGCTTTTAATGCTAAATTGCTATTTTAATGTCAAAATATTTCCCACAATTACCATTTTTAATATGATAATATAGTATTGTGGTATAGAATGGAAAGAAAGCACTGTCTTAGCGATGGTGCTTTTTTCTTGTGTCTGGAGGTGGGAGTTTGGCATTTGAAGGCTGGCTGTTAAAAATAAACGGGGAAATGTTCCCAAACGAATTAATTGCTCTGGAATCATATAAGTGTACGCCAGATCAGATAATGGACCTGGACCCTTACCGAGATGGGAGCGGTTTGTTGCATCGAAACGCTTTGCCGCATACAGCTACATCCATGGAGTTTTCCACCACACATTTGAGATTGAGGGACGTTGACAGGCTGAATGCTTTTGTTCCTCATGGTAACAGGGTAAAATGCGAAATAGAATATTGGAATCCTAACACGTCCTCATACAAATCGGGGGCGTTTTATATTTCCGATATTCCTTATGAGATAGTGAACGTTGATGAGAAGAAAAAAGACATACTTTATAAACCAATTAAGATAACGATAACCGAGTATTAAGGAGGCGCGCTTTGCTGAATATTCCAGAAGAAATAAAAGAATTGTTCCGGGCAGATAACCTAAGTGCAGCTACACAGCGACACATAAAATTGCGCTTCTTTGATGAAGAGATAAAAATGCTTTATCCGGACGATATGCTGTTTCCGTCTGATGATCTGTTTCCCATCGATCAAGAGCCAGTGTATGTGATTGATAACAGCCAGCTAATTTCCGAATCTCTGACCATAACGGAAAGCGTATGCTCAAGCCAGAACTTAGCTTTTGGTGAGTGCGGTGCAGCTATGTTTGAAATCACGGTTGCTGACGTGTTGATGGATTTAACCGGGAAGGAGTTTATGGCCACTGTTGAGATAGGCGGCTATGAAATGGCTTTTGGTATCTACAAGGTCGATAGCTTTGTCCGGGAACAGGCAGATAGGCGGCGTAAGAAGATAACTGCTTATGATCATATGCTGAACTTTGATATTGACGTAGCTGACTGGTACCAGGGATTAACCTTTCCTTTGACCTTGAAGCAATTCAGGGATTCCCTTTGTTCCCATGTGGGAGTTACTCAGGTTATGACGGAATTACCATTAGATGGTATGCAGCTAACAAAGACTATTGAGCCGGAGCAGTTAGACGGCCGTAAGGTTTTAATGGCTATCTGCGAGATAAGTGGTTGTTTCGGGAACTTTGATAAGACAGGTCGGCTTACATATAAATTCTTGGGTACTTCTGGTGTGTTTCCTTCTGAAACCTTATTTCCTGATGAAGAATTATTTCCATCTGAAATGACCAATGCGGAAACTTTATCATACTATAAGCAATCAGAGACACACTACGAGGATTATGTGGTCAATCCCATTGACAAAGTTCAGATAAGACAGGAAGAGGGAGACGTTGGGGCTTCTTTTGGACCAGGGAGCAACTGCTATGTGATTCAGGGGAATTATTTAGTTTACGGTAAATCAGCCGAAGAACTGCTGTCGATTGCAGCCACGGTCTATGTCCAGATATCTGGAAAGATTTACAGACCATGCCAGATCGTTGGGCCAGCTCTTCCTTGGGTAGAAGTTGGGGACGGAATCATATGTTATACTACAGATGATGTAATTGAAACCTATTGCCTTAAACGGACTTTGAAAGGTATTCAGGGCATGATGGACACTTACGAAGCAAAAGGCAGCATTGAACAGGAGCAGAGTTTTGGACTAGGAGATCAGATAATTCAGCTTGAAGGAAAGACAGCCGTAATCAAGAAATCTGTTGAAGAAGTGTCCGTAAGGGTAACAGACCTTAAGGAATACACGGAAGCACAGTTTAAAATCACCGCGAATCAGATTCTTGCAGAAGTGACCAGAGCGCAGCAAGCAGAGGCATCATTGAGTATTAAAGCGGATCAAATTGCCGCATCGGTAAAAGACTTTAAGGAGGAAACCGAAGCACAGTTCCAGATTACTGCAGGGCAGATATTGCAGAAAGTAAGCAAAGGGGATGTTTCTTCTCAGTTGTCGATTGAGCCAGACGATATTATTCTTAAGACAAACCGTTTATCATGGGAATCTAACTATTCCAGTATGACAAAGGACGGCGTATTAACCTGCAGGAATATTAATGCTATAAATGGTACGTTTTCAGGTCGTTTGCAAACTAATGTATTTTATGCAGATAATAATGTTGTACAATTTGGTGACTACCAGGTAAGTGCTGATGGAACTGGAACACTGAGGTCAGCTAATGGATTGATTAATATATCAGATACATTTTCATCTGGTCCATTAAATGAATTTGCAAGCCTTACCGTTGGAAGTAATTCGTCCAGAGAATCAATTAAGATTGACGGGACGGGAGATATTTATTCTGCCAGATACTGGTGTAGGGGAGATATTTATTTCCAAAATGATTCTTGGGTAGGTAATTGGGGAGTTAAAGAAATGTTAAAACAAATATACAATAGATTAGACGCAATAAGATATTCAATACAAAATATGGGAGGAAATGTTGATTGGGATTAGTAAAATGGGACATACTATTTACACCATACACAAATAATGGTATTATTTACATATAATTATTTGGAGGTGCAGAATGAAGAGGATTGTAACCCTTTTATTAATGATTTCAACAATGCTTATCATGACAAGCAATGTATATGCAGGAGAGTTCGGTGGAAGTGGAACTGATAAAAATGGTAACCCAAGTTGGAGATATTTTGATGAGACTGGAATGGTGAAAAACAAGTGGGTTCAAAACCACGAAGGTAGCTGGTACTACTGTGGAGAAGATGGCTTTTTATTAAAAAGTACTTGGCTCCACGACTTGTCTGATGGTAAATATTATTATCTTGGTGATGATTGGATCATGCTTCGTGATACCAAAACACCAGATGGCTACACAGTAGGTTCAGATGGCGCTTGGATAAAAGATGGACAGGTGGTTGTTGAAACGGTAGTTAACAATTAAATTAAGCTTTTTAGGAGCAGGGAAAATCCCCTGCTCCTTTCTTGAATTAAGCTTTTATTTATGTTATAGTTCTAATTGAATTACACAAGGGAGGAATATGATATGAAGAAAGTTCTTTTGTTTTTATTAATGCTTTTAATGTTAACTGGTTGTTCATCGGAGAAAAAAGCTGAATTACCAAAGGCTGAAAGTCTTTTAACTGAATTAAAAGAGAAAAATTCAAATTTGGACAAAATTCAGGCATTTACAGAGGAAACTGATCCAAATAAAAAACTGGGTAGGCCTGGGTATTATATTAGTAAAGCTGACTTTTCCGATACTCGCTTAGATCAAAAAGGTTCGGAATATTTGGTGGGCGGTACATTAGAAACCTTCTCATCAAAAGATGATTGCGATAAAAGAGCGGAATATATAAATAAAATGAATGACCCGTCTATTGGAATTTTGGCGGTGAATCAATACATATACAAATATGATAAAGTGTTATTGCGTGTTGATTACTCTCTTACCTCTGAACAGGGAGGAGAATATAAAATGCAATTTGACGAGATAATGAAACAATATGAATAATGAGAAAGAGTGGAGCGAGGATTGATTCCCCGCTCTTTTTCTATGCCTGAAAGGAGGATTTATGAAAAAGATAATCACTTATACAGTTGAGCAGGTGGCACAGCTTAATATGCTGTTGAATGCCGTTTCGGTGACAGGGATTCAGAATGCCCGGCAGATAGCAGCTGTTGCACAAATTCTTGATTCAGGAACTCCCGGAGAGATCAATGAGCCTGAAGAGAAAGAAAAATTTAAAGGCAATTACTCGCCGACTGATTGGAAGAACCCACCTGAAAGGAAAACTAAAATCAGCAGTAAGCCTGAAAAGAAAGAAGGTGAGAGATAATGGCATTTCAACCTTTTCATACACTTAGAAACTGGATGAATTTACCGTCACAAAAAACTGCGATTAATGCAACAAACTTGAACTATATGGATAACGGCATTAAAGAAGCTGATAACCGAATCGTTCACTTGGACGCAAACAAGGCAGATAAGTCCACAATTAATACCATGGTCAAAGACGTTTCTCTTGATGCAAAGACCGGAGTACTCACCGTGACGCTCCAAAATGGAACTGCAAAGACCTATGATTTGGATATCGAAAAAGTGGTCACAAACTTTGATATAAACGATCAGAATGAACTAGTCCTTACTCTGGCTGATGGTACAACAAAGACCATTGACCTTACACGTTTTGTTTATGGAGTCGAAAGTACTGCTACTATTTCAATGAAAATCACTAACCGGGTCATGACGGCCAGCATTGTTGATGGCTCTGTGACCATGGCGAAACTGGACGCTGCTATACAGACAGAATTTCGGCAGTATATGCTTGATACTCAGGCGGCTCGTGATGCCGCATTACAGTATCAAAAATTTGCAAAGCGGTACGTCCTGGGTGATGCAGATTTTCCAGGAAGTGAAACCGATTGTGCAAAGTATTATTATGAACAAACCAAAGAGGATGCGACAACTTCCGGCCAGAATGCGCAGCTTGCGGCAGATAGTGCAGCACTCTCTACTACACAAGCGGGGATATCCACTACAAAGGCAGCAACGGCCACGGCGGCAGCGAACCAGACGGCAGCAGATGTTTTAACTACAACGACAAAAGCGGCAGCAGCAGGAGCCAGTGAGCAGATTGCCACGCAGAAAGCGGCCGAGGCAGGGAGAAGCCAGACGGTGGCGGATCAGAGTGCCACATCGGCACAGGCCAGCGCATTGATGGCAAAACGTTATTCTGATGGAGGAGTTACCCCAGAGGACACAGAGGATAATGCAAAATGGTATTATGAGCAGACGAAGGATTTAAAGAAACAGGTCGACCAAGTGGCTAAAATATCAATTCCGCAGTTCTGGGTTGATCCGAAAACAATGCAGCTAAAAAGCACATTTTTGGCTAAAGGCATGAGCTTCCGGCTGGAGAAGGGGAAGTGGATAGGAAAGGAGATTGCGACTTAATGGACGAAACAGAAGTAGTATATGGAACAATAGGAATGTTGCCCGTGGAGGAATATGATCCTGATAAGCAGTATGACATATTAAATTTAGTATCGTTTGACGGGAGCAGCTATGTGGTACATACAAAGCCACCTGTGGGTACTCTTCCAACCGTTTTAGCCTATTGGCAGGTGTCGGCTCTGGGAACAAGTAAGGCCACGGCTGGCAGCGTAGGTACGGTTAAACCGGACGGCACGACAACAGAGGTTAATACGGACGGAGCGCTGAGCGTCAAGAAAGCCACGCAGGACGCTCTGGGAGTGGTAAAGGGTAGTAATGGAATCAAGGTGGGAGCCGATGGCAGCATTGATATAAATACAGTCTTCACGCAGGCTACAGAGTTGGCGAACATCATAGCAGGAGAAGCTATTGCCAGCGCACTCGGTAAAATTTCGAAGTCCATAGCGGTCACAATGGGGCTAAATGAAAATGCTCTGCTCAAAAACATGCTGACCAACATGGATACAAATGACCAGAATAAGATTCCTACGTCAGCATTTGTTCATACTCTTTATGAGAGAATTGGCATGGGTGAAGACCTGGATATAGGCACCAGTTTGACAGATGCAGTTAATAAGCAAAATAGCAATTTTACGAAGGTAAATCTAGGCTCTATTAATTTTGGATACGATAACGATAAAACATTTTGGATTGATTTTAACATATCCGTCTCCAAAATATGCCGGATCGCTTTTGACAATGTTAATGTTAGGCAACTATATACCGAAGATAGCGGTCAAACATGGGTTACGGTATGGACTAAGTGATTTTTGTCCAGCTTGGAACAGCAGAACTACCATATATCCTGCGAGTGTATAATCCATTTTCAGTAGCAATAAATTGGAAGCGAACCCAATTTATATCAAAAGACAGGTAATGTGTGTTCCCGTTTACGCCGTAAAGGACTCTGTGCATATTTTCCAATCCATTTGTATCGTAATCTGATACGGTATTAGATGCTACAAATTTAAACCCACCTAAATTGCTATTTAACGTAGAACCGGAGCTGTCCGAAAAACAGCGGAAAGAGAGAAAATAATGAAAGAAATATTAAAAAGAAATGAGACTGCTCGCAGTACTATAACGAGACAGTCTCATAAGACCACTATTGGTGATTCCCAAATTGATTCAAATAACAAATCAATTCTTATCAGAAGCCCAAGAATTACTCTGGAATTTGATAAGTAGTATCATCAATTTTTATCAGCGGTCTGTTTGTTGATACAGAAATTTCTTCAGCTTTTTGATCATAGGTAATTACAAATCCATTAGGATATGTATGGGTACTTATTATATGATCGGCAGCCATGTTCGTGTCAACCTTCAGATCCTTAATATCGAAGCCTGGAGGATTTAGAATCTTGATGTTCTCCATTTTTGTTCTCCCTTCTTATGTACTTGGCGAATCAATGCCTGTATTTACCATTATATGGAAAACGAGGGAGGAAAGCAAGAATACAGTTTTGCTATTTAACAGAGAACCGGAGCTGTCCGAAAACAGCCAGAAAGGAAGGAGATAATGGATAAGCCACAGCCTTATGAAGCAAAGAAAGTAATCAATCTGATTGATGTGCTAGAATACGTAAATGGATTAGTTCCTGGCTCTTATCGTAAGATTTGGAAACGCTTATGCAATCTAAACCCTATTACCAATGATACGATAACGAATATCTATTGGGAAGGTATTTTGGAATCGATTAAAAACGATGAAGATCATGTTGCATATTGGGGTTACGGAAAAATGATGTCTGAATTTCCAGAGATACGCAAAAATGAAGTTGATTATTATATATCGTGGTGATTGCTATTTTAACTGAATAAGAAAACCGTTAATCAGGTCCCTTTGTGGGGCTTATTTTATTGTCCTGAATAGGACGGAAAGGAATTGTTTATGAATCAAATTGAAAAAATTAAGTTTGGCGATCAGGTCTTTGATCTGGTTGCTGCAGGTGTGAATCTCGGAGAATCCGGAGGAAACATTACCTTTCAGAAAGGAACAGCTTCATTTGATAGCATCGAAGCTGTTTTAAAAGAAAATGGCAGCATTACACAGATCGGATTATCCGGAGAACCTGACTGGAACCGGTCTGATTTAGTCTATATGGGGAAGCTGACTAAACAGTCCGATCAGGTAATTGGAAGCGAACAGGTGCAGACCGGTACAGATGAAGAAACAAAAGAACCCACCTATGAAAATAAGGATATCAAGGCCGATGTAATGATCGCTTATTTCCGTACTCCTGATCTTACGGAAATCGTAGCGGAACAGGCAAAAGAAATTGAAACCTTAAAAGCAACCGTTGGAACTTTAGTTTTGTCAAGTCTGGAGGTGTAAATATGTTAGGCATGTTTGAAATGTTAATATGGTTATATGACGGTGGAAAGGGCAAACTGACGGTTCCCATGCTGGCAAATGCAGTAATTAAGGGGTGGATCACAGAGACTCAGAAGAAAGAAATTATGGTAACTAAAAATTAGGAAAGAACGAGGTTATCTATCAATGCCTACGGAAATCATGGTAGCTCTTATTGGTTTGGCAGGAAGTGGGATAGGGACTTTTGCCGGAATAGTGGCTTCTTCTAAACTGACCAATTATCGTATAGGTCAATTAGAGAAGAAGGTTGACAAACATAATACTGTAATTGAACGCACTTTCAGACTTGAAGAACAGATGAAAGTTGCAAATCACCGCATAGCGGACTTAGAAGAAAAAGGAGATTAATATTATGGAACAGATTATGAGTTATATTAAACCAGAACTAATCGTAGTGGCGGTGGTACTATACTTTTTAGGGCAAGGGATTAAGCAGAGCCAGACAATTAAAGACAAGCATATTCCTTTGGTAAACGGAGCAATTGGAATTGTGCTTTGCGGAATTTATGTGCTGGCCACAAGTGGTTGTCAGACAGGTCAGGAAATAGCCATGGCTGTGTTTACAGCTATTACGCAGGGCGTGTTGGTGGCTGGATTGAGTACATATGTAAATCAAATCATTAAACAGACTGGAAAACCTGAATAATTCGTTGCGACGGTCGCAACTTTAGGGCCTGATTGATTCCTGGGCCTTTTCTTTTCGATTGGAGGAAAATATATGCAGATCAATAAATTACTTACACCGTATAACCTTACTGCAGGGGACGTGGAACGTATCAAATATATTGTCATTCATTATGTAGGGGCCTTAGGCGGAGCAGAAGCGAACTGTAAATATTATGCTTCTCAGTATATTGGAGCCAGTGCTCATTATTATGTCGGATTTAATGGCGAGGTGTGGCAGTCCGTTGAGGACAAGAATGTCGCATGGCATTGTGGGGCCAAGAAATATATGCATCCTGAATGCAGAAATGCAAACAGCATCGGCATTGAACTGTGCGTACGTAATAAAGGGTCCCAGGCAGATACAAGCCGGGACTGGTACTTTGAGGACGCTACTGTGCAGTCTGCCAACACACTGACCAAGGAGCTGATGGCAAAGTACAACGTCCCTGCTGATCGTGTAATCCGGCATTATGATGTAACAGGAAAGATCTGCCCCAATCCCTATGTATACAATCACACCAGACATACCTGGGACGCTTTTAAAGCGGCTTTAGTGACTCCTGCAGAAAAGAAATCTGGCTGGGTTCAGGTGCCGGATGGTTGGATGTATTACAACGGAGATACTGGCCTTGCAGTTCGTAATGACTGGGTGCAGGATCAAGGCAAGTGGTACTGGTTTAATGCTGCAGGGATTATGGTTACTAATGCCTGGTACCGATACAATGAAGCATGGTATTACCTGGGGTCAGACGGCGCTATGTGCCAGTCGCAGCTTATGGCAAACTCCGGCATGATCTACGCTGTGGATAGCGACGGTAAAATGATCACAGAACCGGTAACGTTGACACCAGGGCAGGATGGGGCGTTGAAATTCTAGGTTTGAATAATTAATAATTGCTATTATGATGTATAATATTCCTAAAAGACTAGGAGGATATACCGTGATTTCTTATGATAAACTTTGGGAGACAATGCGTAAAAAAGGTGTGACCCAATATCGGCTGATCAAGGAATACAATGTAAGCCCCGGCCAAATCGGAAGACTAAAGAAAAACGTCCATTGCTCAACACGTATATTGGAAAAGTTATGCAATGTGTTGGAATGTAATATTGAAGATATTGTTGAATTTAAACCATAAAATATAGGCGGGCAACCGATATCCGGCCCCGCCTTATTAAATTACCATTATCCACTTACTATCCAAAGGGTAAAACACCAGCTTAAAACCATACCGTATCCCGCCTATCACAGACTCGCATCGATACTCGTTTACTAGTATTCCCTCATAGTATTTATCCTCAGAGGATTTAATTTTCAAATCCGGTACAGTCTGTATCACACCTTCCAGGTCCTTAAACTTAAACATGGTAGGTTGTGGTGCTTTGCCCGGTGCAAACCAAGACTTGCAAGCTATAGGATATACATTTCCTTTGATATCACCATTGTCTCTTTTATTTGGGTTTATCCCGATGCCAAATGCTGGCACTATACAACCTCCTATCTATAGTATCGTTCAAACCACTTAGGTTCTCTAATTTCTGTAGTTTCCTTCTTTATTTCTGACTGTTCCCAAAAGCAACAGCCGTTTGTACCTGAACCGCAGCCGTTTCCATCTTTTATATAATGCTGGCATTTATTAAGGTTTGGATCAAGTCCGCACCGTCCTATCATGAACAATCACTCCTTTTCAATATAAAAGTACTAAAATAGTTCGGGCAATTTAAACTAATATTTTCAACTAAAATCCACTTTACATAATTAATGTATACCTAGTCTAAACAGACCAATTACTTTCCCGAGAATTTCCACATGATCAAGAATGATAGGTACCATAGAATCATTTTCAGGCTGTAGACGGTAATGACCGTTTTCTTTAAAAAAGCGCTTTACTGTGGCGGAGTCATCGACCAGCGCAACAACAATCTCTCCATTGGCTGCAGTAGAACAATGTTCAACAATAATCTGATCACCTTCCAATATGCCTGCATTAACCATACTGTTTCCTCTTACCTTCAGCATAAAGGCATCTGCGCTGGGTAGTAAATTAGAAGGAATGGGATAATAGTTTTCGATAGTTTCTTCTGCATAAAGGGGTTGACCGGCTGCAACAGTTCCTAAAACTGGGACGTTCACTACTTCTGTGCGGGTCAGATTAAAACAGTCATCAATGATTTCAATAGTTCTTGATTTTGCAGGATCTCTTCTTATGTATCCCTTTCCCTCCAGAATTTCCAAATGAGAGTGAACGGAAGAAGTTGATTTTAAATGAACCGCTTTACATATTTCGCGAACTGATGGGGGATAACCATTCCTTAAGATTGTTTCTTTAATAAAATCTAAAATTTCTTTTTGCCGTAGTGTAATATCCATAATCAATCAGTCCTTTCTCTTATTTTACTAATAATATCATGTCAAAAAACAAAAAGCAAACGTTTGTTCGAAAAAACACAAAAGCAGGTGATAAAAAATACTCCTCTGCAGAAGATTTTTAGAAAAATAAATAGCAATTTAGGTAACAAAGCAAATAATAGCGACACAATTGACAAAGTAAGGCTTACGGGCACTGTTACTACAGTTACAAATGCAGGTAGCCCTTTAGGGTTTGTGGGCGAAGCAGATATGAGCGCCTTAAGTGGTTACCCTGCCGGAAAAGAAATAATAGCAAGAATCCCAGTGGTTGCTTATAGCGGAGGATCGCAAGGGCTAATGTGGTTTTCCACAAATACGCAGGTAGCCGTGACAGCAAAATCAGCGGGAACTTACACATTTGTTGTTGAAATACTTTATAAACGCGGTTAATGATCATTTATGAATCATACCGTATAGCTTTAGTGTTTGCTCGGCTACTAAATTACTTGTCATAACTTTTATGGAAGTATTAGAATCTGACCATATTTGAATAGTGCTATCCCCTAATGATAAGATAATACGCCGCGTTGAGTGGGTACTTGCGAAATACTCCGTAGGTACAGTAATACTTTGCCTTACATTTCCATACTCACCCGTACCAAATATCAAAAATAAACAGTTTGACCAATTCACCGTTTTTGATGCATTGGCCTGTAATTCGGCAAAGCTCCAGCCTTGTAACGCCGGTGAAGTAACATATGTTAAATTGCTATTTTCGGATCAATATAAAGATTACCACAATTCCCATTCATAATATGATAATATGATATCAGTTAAAAGTATATCAACATGCGCTTGGCTTCGGCTGGGCGCATTTTTCGTAGGTGAAATTATGGAAAAAAAAGTTGAAGAAGCAGTTAAAAACAATGAAGAGTCAATCTGGAGAGATAAATTCACTCCACATCCAGAAGGAAAATGTTCCAGTGGAATGACTTTTCGAACGGAAGAAAAGCCTAAAAAGGTGGTGTAATTTATGGTCTATGGTAGAGAAATGATATTTACGGACTATGGCGAGGTTACTAAAGATAATATTTTAGATATTATAAACAAAGCGTTTTCCATACATCTTAGAAACGTTACTAGCGAAATTTATTTATTTGACTATGTGAGTGGTGATCAACCCATATTGAAACGACAAAAAACAATTAGAGAAGAAATTAATGAACGGGTAGTAATTAATACTGCCAATCGTATAAAAAATTTTAAAGTTGGTTATGAGTTTAGTAATCCAATAACATATGTTCAAGCCGGTGAGGTTCAGGCGCTAAAAGGAAAACTGCAAAAGATTCTTTCTAAGATATTTAAGAAAGATGAATCTATAAAAGATGATTATCGCATAACGGCCTTAAATGAAATGCTTCGTGAACAGAGCAAATCATCAAAAGATGTAATGCTTGCAGATAGTTTTAAGACCTGTGGACTTGGCTATCGCTTGGTTCTTCCAAATGACAATGAAAACGAGTTGTCGTTGTTTAAGATTACTACCCTAAACCCGACTATGGCCTTTGTGGTGTATAGAAACGATGCATTTAGAGATCCAATGCTTGGTGTTACATATTCAATTACGGATAATGGAACAATTAAGATAGGAGCTTGGAGCAAAAAAAACTATTTTGAAATCAGTCGTGGAATTGGTGAAGGTGGTTCTTGCTATCCAGGAGTTGTGATGAAGCCTTGGGTGTACGGGGAAATTCCAGTAATTGAATATACGAATGAAAGAAATATTCAAGGAAGAAGCTTTTCTTGCTTTGAATCTGTAATGTCCATTTTTGATGAATTGAACACGGTAAACTCGGACAGAGCAAATGATATCGCTCAATTTGTTCAGGCCTTGCTGTGGTTCCACAATTGTGAATTAGACGATAATCAAAAGCAGAATCTAATCGATGGCAATGGCCTGATCTTAACAAAGAGTACGGGAAATGGTGCTGATGCAAAAATCACATATCTTACCCAGACACTTGACCAAGCGTCAACCCAATCATATGTTGACTATTTGAAAGAAGAAGCTTTGGAGATATGTGGCGTTCCTATGTTTGGTATATCAACCGGAGGTTCAACAGGAAGCGCTACAAGCATGAGTAATGGATATTCGGAGGCAGATACGAGGGCGTTAACAAGTGAACAGGAGTTTACACAATCTGAACGTCGATTTCTTAATGTAATACTTGCTATTGCTAGGCACGACAAAAATAAAGATGATGCAGATATAGGTAGCCTAAGGGTTTCTGATATAGGGATTAAGTTCACAAGAAACAAAACGTATAATTTGGCTGACAAGGTAAATGCCTGGGCAACTCTTATTAAAAATGGAGCTGATCCGTTGAAAGCCACAGAAATTGCATCTTTTACTACAGATCCTCAACAATTTGCGGTTGATAGTATGGAGATGATAAGAAAAATTCAAGAGGCCCAGGCTGGTGGAAAAGCATCGGGGAACATTGCAGAAGACGACAAAACGATGCAAGATTTAAGCGATCAATCTCAAAATAGTCCATTATCAAATTTATAAATTAGCACTCGGATATGATTCCGGGTGCTTTTTATATGCCCTAGAGAAAGGGCTTAATAAATATCGCATTGGTTAGTTAGCTTCGGAGATGAAGTAAAAGCGCAAAAATTGTGAGAGAGAACTCAGGAAACGCAGGAGGTTAATTATGGATTGGAAAGTATTACTTGGAAGTTCTTATGTAGAAGGAATGACTGATGAAGAAGCTCAGGCAAAATTCAATGAAATTTATATGCCCCGTTCAGAACATGATAAAGAGGTTGAAAAGTCAAAATCGTTGATTGACACATATTCAGCTCAGATCGCCGAAAACAAGCGCAAGGAAAGAGAGCGTATGTCTGAAGCGGAAAAGCAAGAAGCAGACCGCAAGACGGAATGGGAAGCGTTACAGGAAAGCAATAAGACATTACAACGAGAACTTCAAGTTAATAAATTAATGTCTGGTTACATGGAAAGAGGTTTTGACAAGGATCTCGCCATTGAAACTGCCAGCGCTATGTTTGATGGAGATAGTGCTACGGTAATGTCAAATGAAAAGATTTTCGCTGATAAGCGTGAGGCATCATTAAAAGCGACATGGGAAAAAGAGTATTCCGTCAATCCTCCGGCGGGAAATGGCTCCGGTAAAGTAGACTTTTCCAAACAGATTTCTGAAGCTCAGGAAAAGGGGGATATGGTTGCAATGGCCTCCTTGATTCGTCAGCAGAATGAGACCAATGCATCTAAATAGTAGAAAATAAGGAGATTATAATTATGGCAGATCAGTATGCAACAAGTGGCACCGTCTTAAATTATAGCGGAATGCTTTTTAACAAAGGGAATACTAAAACACCGTTTTCTACTTTAATTGGTGGAAAACGGAAATATACTTCTAGCACTGAATTTGTAACTGGACAGGAATATGAGACAGCAACTGGTTCGCAGCCCGACATTTCTGAGAGCACATCTCTGACAGCACCGGATTCTTCTGTGGTTACCAGAGATCAAAAAACAAACGTGACCCAGATCTTCCAGGAATCTATTGGTATCTCATATGGAAAAATGTCCAATATGGGCTCTTTAAGTGGCATTAATATCGCTGGACAGCAGGCAAATCCAATAAGCGAAGAAGACTTCCAAATAGCTGCAAAAATGGCTAAGATCGGTCAGGATATTGAGTATACATTTATTAATGGTGTGTTTCGGAAGTCAACTGGCGATTCTGTGGCAAACAGGTCGCGCGGCCTGTTAAATGCCATTACAACCAATGTTGTTAACGCTGGTGGCAAGATGTTAACTTTCTTACTTTTATGTGAAGCAATGAAATGTATTGATGATTCTAACGGTTCTATGGACGGGTTAATACTTGGTTTAGATTCTACGGGTCGTATGCAGCTTAATGCGGATGCTGCAGCTAATGGATTGACAATTGTTGAGAGCGGAAGGAATATTAATGGTATTAGCATTGACACTGTTTTAACACCATTAGGTGTCGTTGGAATTAAGACATTGAAATATCTTCCGTTGGGAACAGTTACATTATTTGATCCAACGGTTATGGCTCCTGTTGAACAGCCCGTACCGGCAAGAGGCAATTTCTTTATTGAAGAATTAGCAAAAACTGGTGCTGGAACGAAGAAACAGATCTTTGGACAGATGGGATTAGACCACGGACCTGAATGGTATGCCGCAAAGATTACGGGCCTATCATTAGAAATGCCTACAGATAATGATCTTGCTAGGAAGGTGTTTTCTGTTACAAAAGAAGAACCTCAGGCAATTGGTGATTTAACTGTAACTTCTGTTGCGGGTACTGCTACGGGCGATACCAAAGTAACTGCTTCTCCAGCAAAGGCGAGTGGAAATGCCTATAAATATAAAGTGGGTGATTCCGCGACCACTGTAATCTATGGCCAGAATGTACAGACCTGGACAGCGTGGGACGGTAGTGCAGACATTACGGCAGCAACCGGAAAGATGATCACAGTTGTTGAATGTGATTCCAGCTACAAGGCTGTTAAGGCTGGTAGTGTCACTGTAACAGCTAAAGCGTAAGATCGGAGGTGAGATGAGTGGAAACGGATATTCTGGCCGATGTGCATACATATCTTGGTGATGAAGTAAGTGAACAGGATAATCCGGTTCTGCTCATTCTCATCAATAGGGCAATGCGTAAGGTATGCTCCAAGCGTTATCCTTGGGGCTGCACTGACGCAGAAAAGGAGGCGGCGGCGACAAAGTACCGAGATGTGGTCTTTGACGCGGCTGTTTTTTATTGGGCGAAGCAGGGAAGTGAGGGTCAAAGTTCTCATTCTGAAAACGGGATTTCTCGAGGATATCAGAGTGAAGATGACCTTTATTTTGATGTGGTTCCCATGGCAAAGATTTTATAACTACTTAATTTAGGAGGAAATGACCATGATTTATGATTTCAAAAATAAGAAAATTAGCGTTGAAAGTCCGGCAGAGGAAGTCGATTATAAAAATCATATGGCAGAGTTCGGTCCTGCTACTGGAAAATCCCACCCTGATGACTGCGCATATTGTGTGGCTCGTGGCTGGAAAACTTTCCCTGGCACCAGCTTTGAAGAAGTTTGCAGCATGATTGAATCAGGTAAAGAATAACTTCTGATTTTCATAAAGACGGTGCGTGTCTGGCTAACCTCCCGGCCGGACGCAGGGTGCATATCAGAATAATGGTGGTGGGCAGATATGCTTATTATGTCTGGGAGGATATAGGGAGAATAATCATGACAAGAAAAGAAGAGCTCTTTGCAGAGTATGCAAAGGTAAAAGATAAAGTTTCCGGTATTACATTGTTCATCAAAATGCCGACAGGAGAAACCGAAATTATTTCTAATCCCAGGGCACCGGAGAAAATGGAATACATTGACAAGACATACAATGATAATTTGGCCCATTCCAACTGTGATAAAATTCAGATTGAAAACTATGTCTTTGAGACGCTGGAAGAGACTATGGATTTCGGTTCCGCAATTTTAAACCTGAAAGAGGGCCATAAGGTTGCTCGCAAAGGCTGGAACGGTAAAGGTATTTTCATTGAGCTTCAGGTTCCAGATGAAAACAGCAAAATGACGCATCCATATATCTACATTGATACAACTGGGCTGAAAACAGATAATCCGGACGCGCCAAAAGACCGGGTGCCGTGGCTTGCAAGTCAAACAGATATGCTCGCAGAAGATTGGATTGTGGTAATGTGAGAGGTTTGAAGCGGAATCAAAAAATTTTATACTATCAGCTTTACAGTGAACATATCCCGGTTTATGAAACAGACCTGGAAGGCAACATCATTCCTGATCCCGTGACTGGAGAACCGCTTCTTACTGGCGATTACACGGTCGGGTATGCGGACCCTGTGAAGTTCCGGGCGAATGTGTCCCCGGCCCGGTCCGAAGCCCAAACGGAGCCTTTCGGTGTAAACGCGGATTATGATAAAGTGATTTGTTCCTGTGACCTCACACTTCCGATTGATGAATTATCACAGATATTTGTTGACCGGAAGCCGGAAGACGGTAAAGGAGCGGATTATAAGGTTGTCAAAGTTGCAAGGAGTTTAAATTCCTTGCTGTATGCGATTAAACAGTTGCCGGACGGAAGTGTAAAAAATGGCTAAAAAAGTAATCCGAGGAAACTTTTCCTCAAAAGGAATCCAGGATATTATAAATCAGCTTGAACAATACAAAGTGGACTTGCACCGGAAAGCTGAATTGCTATGTCAGCGTTTGGCAGAAGCCGGCCAGACAGTTGCCTTGCAAAGCATTAGTGAATCCCCCTTAGGTAAAACAATTACTCTTCGGGTGGAAATGGAGCATAGGACAGACGGTTGCAAAGCTATTCTTGTAGCAACTGGACAAACAAAGTCTAATGACTATGGAACCATTAACACCTTGCTCCTTGTTGAGTTCGGAGCTGGTGCTTTCTATAATCCCTCAGACAATCCCAAAGCCGGAGAGATGGGGTATGGAATCGGCACGTTTCCCGGTCAAATTCATGCTTTTGAAGATGGCTGGTACTATTGGGGGGAAGATGAGAAATGGCATTACACCCACGGTACAAAAGCCACAATGCCAATGTATAATGCGTCTGTGACTATTCGGACACAGGTGGCGGCAATTGCAAAGGAGGTATTCCTGTAATGCTTGATATTTCTTCTTTGGTTTATACAAGGATTGTAAATGATGAAAGAATAAAGAAGTATTTAAAAGGTAGCGGCACTACCAGGAACGATACCCCTTCGGCTTTTCCATACCTTTATTTTAAAAGCCTGGGGCAGCCGACAACGAGCAGTTCCCTACAGAATAAGCAATGTGCCATATCTGCTGACTTTGAAATCACCATGTATGATTCTGGTTCTTCCAGTAAGGGAAAGCAGTTAATCTTCCTTGTGGCGGATATTATGACAGGGTTGGGATTTATTCTAAAATACGGACCGTTGGAAATGGACCGATCAAGTACGTCAGAAGCCTATCGCTGGATTGCAAGGTTCCATAGGACCTATTGCGATGGCGATTTGATATAAAAATATAAGCAACTAACTTTGAGCTTCGCCAAATGGTGAGGTTCTTTTTTGTATAAAAAGGAGGATATGACATTATGCCTAAAGCTGTAGATTTATCAACTGCTGGTATTCATGTTGGATATGGAATTGAAACTACTGCCGGTACAAAGCCAACGGCGTTTACTGATCTGCCAAATCCTAAAAGTATCCCTGATTTCAACCCAGAGACAGGAACATATGATGTAACATCGTTGAATGATACGATATGGAAACGTTATATTGATGGGTTAAAGGATCCAGGCGGAGCAATAGCACTTACCTTTGGAATGTCCCAAGTGTTTTTGGATATGTGGGAAGATATCTGTGATAAGTATGATGCGGCGAAAGCTACAAACAAAAGAATGTGGCTGGAATTTTATCACCCAAGACTGGATAAAGCATTTTTCTTTACCTGTGTTCCTGCTCGTATGGGTTGGGCTGCATCTGATGTTGATAGTGCATGGGATACCAGCGTATCAGTAACTCCAACAGGGGAAATTGGCTGGGATACTCCTATTGTACCAACAGAACCAGCAGAAACACCTTAATCAATGAAAACGGGAGGTATTAAGATATGAAGGTTTTAACTATTGGCGGCAAGGACTACAAAGTGGAATTTTCCTTTGAAGCTGCAGAACACAAGGATTGCGTGGACAAGGTATTTAAGGTTGTCTCAGGAAGTTACCTGATGAAAAATGGGCCGACTGAAGATGGTGAAAAGGTATCTATGGCGTCAGCGATTATGGACGGAACATCTGACATGGTTTCGGATATTCCGAAAATCGCCATTACAGCTTTATATGCAGGTCTAATGGAAAACAATCCTGTGGAAAACGAACAGGCAGCCAAAGCCCTATTTAAGCAGTTTGTCAAGGAAAATCCAGATGATGAGCGTGCTTCATTCTGGGGAATGTATGATTTTCTGAGAGATTGCATGGAAGAAGATGGTTTTTTCAAACTCACCGGAATGGACAAGGTGATTGCCAAACTGAACGAAGCGGCGGAAGATCAGAAGTCCAAATCCGGGAAGATTCCTCAAGACCGCAAGAGAAAATCGACTGGCACAAAATAATCTGGAATCAGTATTTACAGGATGCATTGAATATGGGAGTTTCATATGATTTATTCTGGCGGTTGAATCCTCGAAAACTCTTGCCATTTGCAGAAGCACACCGAAAAAAGCAACAGGCTCGTAGTGATGAGATGTGGCTCATGGGTCAATATGTTGCTTCCGCTTTGGATGCCACTGTATGTAATGCAATGCCGTTTATTAAACGTAGGCAAAAGGGTAAGTATTTTGAGAAGCCAATAAGGGTGACTCCTATGACAGAAGAAGAGAAAAAGGTTGAAGAAGAAAAAGCATTGAATCAATTCATATCTTTTTTCAACGATATGGAGAATGATAAAAGTAAAAGGCGTTCAAAAGGCGAGTGATGGTCGAAAATTCACTCGCCTTTTTTTGTATGTGTAAAGGGTGGTGAAACCATGGCTGATGTTATTGATGATCTGAAAGTCCAAATAGATGCCAGTACAAACAGTGCTGATGCCAAAATAGATAAGTTTATTCAGAAGATGATGAGTCTGCAATCTGCTTTATCCGGGATAGAAATGTCCGGGGCGAGTCAGGTGGCATCTGGAATAAATCAGATTGCTTCATCTATTCAAAGTTTTAATGAGCGGACTAAAACTGCAGATTTTTCCAGAGTAACCGGAGGCCTTAATAAACTGGCGGCGGTTGATGTTCAGGGAGTAAGCAATACGGCTTACGCTATGGAAAGCTTTGCAAATAGCATAAATGGTATTGGCAATCTCAAATTTGATACGGAAAATCTGAATAACATTGCAAATTCCATTTCAAAGCTAGGACGTGCTTCGGTTACAGAGGCAACGCAAAATCTGGAATTTTTAAAAAACAGTATGACAGATTTTGTTTCTGGAATGAACAATGTGGGAAGCCTGAACTTTAATCCAGATTCTTTATATAAACTGGTCTCCTCGGTTAGCAGGTTAGGAGGTCTTAATGCCACACAGTCAGTAAAAAATCTTCCACAGATTTCAACATCCCTATACAGTTTTGTTTCCAGCATGAATTCCGTTGGCGGTGTCACGTTTAATTTCGAGGGACTTAATTCTCTCGTGAATAATATTAGCCGCCTTGGCGGAGCAAAGGCTACACAGGCAACGGCAAACCTTAAGCCAATTAAAGACCAGATTTTGAGGTTTGTAAGCGGTTTGAACGGGATAGGTTCGCTCAACTTTGATACAGGTGGATTAACTAATCTCGTTTCTTCCATAACAAAATTGGGAGGGAAGACAGCTACAGCAGCCATACCAAATATTCAGCAGTTAGGCACCGCCTTATCGCAGCTAATGGCCACGTTATCCCGTGCACCGATGGTTAGCCAAAATCTTATTCAAATGACTAACGCTTTGGCAAACTTATCCTCGAATGGCTCCAAGGTATCAAGTGCTGGCAGTGCAATGAGTAATGGTTTGAAATCATACACAAGTTGGACGGGAAAAGCCATGTTTGGCACAAAGAATCTAGCTGCATCCATTGGCATGTTTTATGCCAGATGGTGGGCGATAGTCCGTGGAATGAAAGGCTTATGGAAAGCAACAGAATCCTCAATGGATTACATAGAGACATTGAATTATTTTGATGCTGCATGGGGACAAGTTGCTGGTAACGCAGTAGGTTCATGGAAACAATCTGGTTATGATTCAGCTGAAGCATATGCCAATTCATTCAGTGATCGTGCAAAGGAATTAACTGGCAAGATGTCTGGTTTCCAGGCAGATGACAATGGCAATCTAGTCTCTACTGGTATGCCAAGTCTTGGAATTGAACCGGCTAAACTCATGAATTATCAGGCTACTTTCGGGCAGATGGCTTCATCTATGGATGTAGCTTCGGAAACAGCACTTAAGTTATCCAATGCATTGACTATGATAGGTGCTGATCTTGCGTCCGTAAAGAACATGGATTTTGAAGATGTATGGCAAAATTTAGCATCTGGTATGGTTGGAATGAGTGAAACGGTTGACAAATACGGCGTTAATATCCGCGAAGCAAATTTACAGCAGAAGTTAAACGAGTTAGGAATAAATACAAGTATAAAGTCGTTAAATCAGCAGGATAAAGTACTGTTAAGAACAATGATTATACTGGATTCGACTCGGTATGCGTGGGGGGATTTGGCAAACACCCTTGGTGCACCATCAAACCAATTGAGACTGTTACAGTCTAACTTCTCTAATCTGGCTAAGACAATTGGAAATCTTTTTCTCCCGATTGTAGCTGCAGTTCTTCCTTATGTTAACGCACTGGTAATAGCCATACAGCGTTTGTTTTCATGGATAGGCGGACTTCTGGGAATTAAGGTAGGGAATTTTAGTTCTTCTATTGGTTCGGCAGCTACAGATTTCAGTGGAATGGAGGACGCTGCCAACGGTATCGCAGACAGCACAGGTGACGCTGCAAAAAATACAAAGAAGATGGCTGACAACCTCCAAGATTTTGATAATCTGAATGTTGTCAGTTCGGGAAATGATTCTGGAAGTGGCGGTTCTGACGGTAAAGGTGGAGCTAGTGGCGGTTTATTAGATGACGCTTTTTTGAAATCTTTTTCGGAGTATCAAAAAGCGTGGGACGCTGCTTTTGCTAACGTAGAAAACAATGCCCAAGCCATGGCTGACAGGATTGTAAACGCATTTAAGGTTGGGGATTACTTTGGAATAGGAAAGTATATCAGTGATGGATTGACAGGAGCCTTAGAAAGCATAAACTGGTCTGTTGTTTATTCAGTTGCCAGTGGGTTCGGCACTGGTTTAGCAGAGTTCTTTAATGGACTTATTACACCTGAATTGTTTGGAGCGGTAGGAAAGACGATTGCGGGGGCTTTGAATACTGTCCTGTATACGGCGCTTGCTTTTGGTATAACCTTTGACTGGACTAACCTAGGGAATTCCATTGCCAGTGGAATTAACAACTTCTTCACCACATTTGATTTTGCCTCTGCCGGGGCAGCTGTAAACGTCTGGGCCAAAGGTCTATTAGACGCTTTAATGGCGGGACTGGATAAAACAGATTGGTCTCTTATAGGAACTAAGATAGGTACATTCCTTGAATCCATTGACTTCCTCGAAATAGGAAGTAAAGTTGGAGAATTAATTTGGAAAGCTATAAATGCAGGCATTGAGCTTTGGGGGGCTTCCTTTAAGGCGGCACCTGTTGAAACAACAATACTTACGGCTTTTGGATTGCTGAAATTCACAGGACTTGGAAAGCTACTGTCTATAAAAATAATGGAATCACTGGCTAAAGGCTTATCTTTTTCTGGTATTGGAAAATTACTAGCAAAAGCATTTCCGAGTAGTGCCATTATAACCACGATAACCACAACCATGGCTGAAACTGGAGCTTCTTTACCATCTGTATTATTGGGGCTGATTGGCGTTCCCTTTAAGACGTTTTTTACAGTAACACTACCAGGGGTGATAGGAAGCGCAATAAGCGGATTAGGAGCAAGTATTGCTAGTGGAGTTGCAGGTTTGGCTTCAGCCTTAGGAATAAGCGTAGCAGCTGCAGCTGCGATTGTTGTGGCGGCAGTGGTAGCTGCAATAGCGGCAATAGTTTATACTGCTACGCACTGGGATGAGATAAAAGAGTTCTGGACACAAACAGTTCCTGACTGGTGGAGTGGTACAGTTATGCCGTTTTTTGAATCCATTCCGGAGAAACTTTCTTCTGTGTGGGAACTCGTAAAAACTACTGCCTCAAGTAAGTGGGATGGTTTTATCGAATATTTGACTGGCCTGCCAGAAAAGGTGGGCAATGTCATTGAAAATATCGCTGATTGGTTTAATGGATTGCCGGAGAAACTTGGATATGCGTTAGGATTTGCCTTAGGAACTGTGACAAAATGGGGAGTGGATTTATTTGCTTATCTGTCAACTAAAATCCCTGAAATAATATCCGCTGTGGTAAAGTGGTTCTCTGAAATGCCGGGGAAGATATATACAGGAATTTCTACATTTATAAACAATGTGGCAACTTGGGGGATTGAAACTTACAACGCATTCAATCAGAAAGTTTCTGAAATAATTGCCGGTACTGTGAAGTGGTTCTCTGAAATGCCGGAGAAGATATACGATACAATAATAAAAATCAAGGAGAAAATATCAACATGGGCTACGAATGCCATATCATTTTTTAGAACAGAAGTTCCTGTGATTGTCGATAAGGTGATAGAATTCTTCGGGGACTTGCCGAAGAAAATAGTTACTGTAGGAGAAAATATCATTAAAGGACTTTGGGAAGGAATTACGAATCTTTCATCGTGGATTGGTGACAAGATATCGGAATTCTGTGACGGGATTCTAGAGGGATTCCATAAAGGATTTGATGAACATTCTCCTTCAAAAAAGGCATTTCAGATTGGTGATTATTTTACTATAGGATTAATGAATGGTATCGAGGATAAATTCGGTGCTATTTATTCTAAAGTGGATGACTTTACTGGAAATCTCACAGCTACCCAAATATCGCTACCATTTATTGATAGTAGCGTACAGGTGAACAGAGAAATTTTTGACATGGTAGACACCAAGGCTTCAGTTTCATACGATACTCCTTCTTATGATTTCAAAGCTGGAATATCCGCAGAATTAAATGCGGCATTATCCGGTATTATTGACTACGAAAAAATGGCTAACACTATGGCACCGATTGTGGCAAGGGCATTGGAAAATGCAGATATAAAAGCAAAGATTGGTGATCAGGAAGTATGGAGCAGTACAAAAGATAGTTGGGCTAAAGAATATTCCAGAAATAAAAAAGCACCAGTCCCGATTTAAGCTTAAGAAAGCCGCCAGTTATTAAATTTCTGGCGGCTTAAAAAGGAAAATAAAATAATTTTAATTTTTACAGATATGAACGTACTATGCAACAATACTGAACAAACTATAGTACTTAAAGCATTTCTCTGATTTGTGAAAAAACTGTGAAGTATAGGTATTGGAATTGTAAAGCTGATTTTATGCGATTTATGCAGTATAAAATTGTAGGTTGAATAATTATTAGACACAAGTCCAGTTTGTATTTATAAAAAATTATTTTAATAAATAGGAGTTACATTCCTTTATACAAGCCGTATGGTGTCAAATATTCAAGATGCATCATAGTATTTGCATGGAAACTGGCACCAACATATCCCAATGAAGATGACCAATTAACATAAAATTTTGTTCCATAACTTCCCTCAACTGAAGAACTAGAAGGTGTATTGTCATAAAGATTTCCATGATAGCCGCCATCACTGTTTAACTGTTTGTATGAATAATTGGCAGGGGATTTATAGTAATATTTCACACTGCTGACATATAAATCTTGAGAACCACCCATGGATTTATCCTCAAACCAAACTTTATGAAGAGCAAATAATGCTGGATCGATTCCAGAAGGCACAGATATTCCTATGGAAGGACATATTACTTCGTTTTCTTCCTTTAACCCGCCTCCATTCCAATGTACAACGCCATTATGTGTTCCGGCGTGCATGGAAGTCTGTAAAATTGGTAGTGGACACCCTGTATAAAGTGCATAATGATTGTTCTTGGCTACATCATCTGCACTAAATATAAGCAAATATTCTCCTTTTTGCAACTGAAGATTTAGTATGGTTTTGTCACGACCTCCTACATTTCTTGTCTCAGTTGTTCCACCTATGAGCTTATTAGATTGTTCTGAAAAGACACTAACCAATGTGCTTTTCTCAACAATACCATATTTAATGTTTGCATCCATCATTAACATTATATTATTGTTAACTCCAGTTACTACATGATCAAACAACTGTAATTCGCCTGCCTGCCTAATAAACCCTTCTCTTATAGCATTGCTATAAGAAATCGGACCAGTCGGATTACTTAGATGGTAAGTATATTTAGCGTTGGGAAAATCTCCCACAGTAGTTGATGCATATGTATCATAAATATCTAAATTTGTTGACCACTTCTGTGATGTAAAATCATATGGATATGTATCATAGCTCCAAGGATATCTAACTCCTATTGCAGCTAAGGAATCCGTTTCTGCAACACTGCTTATATCAGACACATTTACTATTGAATTCGATTCATCGTAATTCTTTAAATCTACACTGCCTTTTGCATCTATTAAATCTGCATTTATGGCAGTTTGTGTCCCCTCATTCACTGCCGCAAAGACAGGCATAGAAGAGATCATAGTTCCTACTAATGCTAAGCAAACAAGTTTTCTGATTTTCATTGACATATTTCCCCTTTCTACTTTTGGAAGTTACGATTTAGTTTCTTGAGTTGATAGTTGATTCCATACATGTTGTTAATCAGCATAATAAATTACATTACTTTAGATCCAGCTAATTAATCGTGTGCTTGTATTACTCTATTTTTCTTTTGACGATCTTCATACATCTCCCCCCTTTCTTAAACTTTTGAACTAAAAACAATGATAAGTTAAAGATGGATTAACAAGTATGTTTTATAAATATAGTAATACCTTAAAATGCAAAGGGCAACTCAAGTGCCAAAATTATACATGTTAAGTGCCCATATTTGCATTTGCTTAGTGTGAAATGACGAATAAAAATCATTGCTGATTATGAGAAATTTGAAAGAAATGGATTAAGGATTGCCTAATTCTAATTGACATACCCTCAAATCTTGGTAAAATAATAGAAGAGTTGCGTATCAGGTAATTATTATATTAAAACATTGTATTTTAATTTGTTTTATAAAATTTCACTATATAAGTACAATGTTAATAAAAAAGTAAAAAGGGGAAAAAAGTATGTTAGAGATGTTAGTACCATTTGTTCCAGCTATCATTTTAGCTATTGTTGTATTAGGAATTCTTGCCTCAGGTTATGTTAAGGCACCACCGGATACAGCATATATTATTTCTGGTCTGAAAAAGAAAACAAAAATTTTAATCGGTCGGGCAGGAATTAAAATTCCATTCCTGGAAAGACTCGATAAGTTGAATCTAAAACTTATCCCTCTTGACATCATGACGAAAGACCCAGTACCTACGCAGGATTGTATCAACATTTATGTTGACGCCGCTGTAAACGTGAAAATCAAAGCAGAGGACGAATCAATTGATCTTGCCGCGCAGAATTTTTTGAATAAGAGCTCCGAGGAAATTGGCGCAATCGTATCAGAAGTTTTGGAGGGTAATGTCCGTGAGATTATCTGTACAATGAAATTGCGTGAATTGATTGGTGATAGGAAAACTTTCGTCAGTAAAGTTTCTGAAAATGTAATTCCAGACTTGGAAAAGATGGGGATTGAACTGGTCAGTTTCAATGTTCAGAACTTTCGTGACGAAAATGATGTCATCAATAATCTGGGTATTGATAATATTTCACAGATCAAAAAGGATGCAGCAATTGCAAAGGCAAATGCCAACAAGGAAGTTGCAATCGCACAGTCACAAGCAGATAGAGAAGCAAATGATGCACGGGTTAATGCCGAAACAGAAATTGCTACCAGAAATAATGAGCTTGAGATTAAAAAGGCCGAATTAAAGCAAATATCGGACTCAAAGAAAGCACAGGCGGATGCAGCATATGAAATTCAGCAGCAAGAGCAGCAAAAAACAATTCAGACTGCAACGGTGAATGCACAGATCGCTAAGACGGAAAGAGAAGCAGAACTGAAAGGCAAAGAAGTTGCAGTTATGCAGCAAACCTTAGAAGCCGAAATTAATAAAAAAGCCGATGCTGACCGTTATTCTGTAGAGCAGAAAGCTGCAGCAGATTTGGCAAGAAGGCAAAAAGAAGCTGAAGCGAAAAAGTATGAGCAGGAAAAGGAAGCTGAAGCGAAAAAAGCGCAGGCAGAGGCTGAAAAGTTTGCAATGCTTCAGGAAGCAGAAGGTATAAAGGCAAAGGGAGAGGCAGAAGCTGCGGCTATTCAGGCAAAGGGGTTAGCAGAAGCTGAAGCAATGGAAAAGAAAGCAGAAGCTTACCAGAAGTATAATAAGGTTGCCATGGCTGAGATGATGATTAAGGTTCTTCCAGAAATTGCTGGAAAGATTGCAGAACCACTTTCTCAGATTGATAAGATTACCATTATCGGTGGAGGTAACGGTGATTCTGGAAATGGAATTAGCTCTGTTGCCGGAAATGTGCCCATTGTAATGGCTAAATTGTTTGAATCAATGAAGGAAGCAACTGGTGTTGACCTTTCTGAAATCATGAAAGCCGATACATATGATGCGAAAGTAACCAAGAATCTCAATATTACCGGTATTCCAGAAAATGTAGCTGCTGCGGATGCAGCTAAAGCTGTAGTAGCAGTAGAAGCTGGTATGGAGATCAAAGATGAATCGGATGAATCAGATAAACCGCTTAATGAAAAGTAACAATAATTAAAAACAAGCCGCCAGTGAAAGAATTCTGGCGGCTTTGCATTTGATATAATGCTAAAAAGAGAAAATTAAAATAATCTTTTTTTATAGATATGAATGTACTATGCAATAATGCTGAACAAACTAATTTATTTAAAGCGCTTATCTAATTTGTGAAGAACTGTAAAGTATAATTTGGGTTTTTATAAATACTGTTGCTTACATAAAATGCTTTATTCTTCTGGTTCTAAAAAACTTTCTGTTGTATAAACCGATTCTGTCTCATTCTTTAATTGAAATCTGCTGATTTCCTGTAACATATTATGAGCCTGGGCAGCCAGTTCTTCACTGGAAGCAGAGCTTTCTTCGGATGTGGCAGCGTTCATCTGTACAACAGAGGATACTTGTGACAGTCCTTGATTGATCTGTTCGATGATCTGGGATTGAGCTAAGGAAGCATCATTGATTTCACCAATCGAATCTTTGATTGTCTGTGAATGTTCTACGACTTCCTGAAGGAGGTTTACGGACTCCATAGATAATTGCTCCCCGGTTTCGATTTTTGCTACAACGTATTCAATCAATTCAGATGTCTGTTTCGCAGCTTCGGCAGACTTGGTTGCAAGGTTTCTGACTTCATCAGCAACAACTGCAAACCCTTTTCCTGCATCTCCTGCCCTTGCGGCCTCTACAGCGGCATTTAAGGCAAGAATATTTGTCTGAAAGGCAATATCTTCAATCAGTTTTGTAATTCCTGATATTTTAGCAGAAGATTCTCTGATTTCACCCATGGTAGAGTTGAGATTCTGGATATGGGAGTTACTCTCTTCAATGATTGAAATATTTTTCTCTACTGATTGGGTTGCGGTCCTTACAATAGACACATTGGACTCTGCGTTTTGGGCTACGTTGGTAATTGAACTTGATAATTCCTCAATGGATGCGGCCTGTTCTGCAGCACCTGAAGCCAATGATTGTGACGCGCTGGATACCTGATCAGAACTGGTGGATACTTCTGTGGCAGCGATATTGATGCGGTGAAGCATAACATTAAATGATTCAAGGATACTTTCCATTGATTCCTTAATTGGCGAAAAATCACCATTGTAATCAATATCTACTTTTGCAGTCATATCACCAACTGAAATCTTAGCGAGCACTTGTGAAATATTGTCTATGTATCCGGTTAAGTTGATCAGCAGCGTTCTCATGCTGTTACACAAAGAACCCAGTTCATTTTCAGAAGTATAAGTAATGGAAAGATTATTTAAATCACCTTCTGAGAGGCGGTAAGCGGCCTGTTCGATTTCCTTTACCGGTTTCACAATTGAATTAATAATGCGCAGGGTAAAGATCATGGTTATAACAAATGCCAGCGCAGTGAGGGCAAGTATGATTATGATTGCCTGGAAGACCACTCCCGTAAACTCAGACTTTGATGCGGTGATAGCAACTGACCAGCCATTTGCACCTTCAATTGGGGCATAAGCAGAAAATTTATTGGTTCCTTCATAATTATAAAAATCAAATCCGGTTTTTCCAGCAACCATATCCAGTTCAACTTTGGCTGTTGATGCATATTTTGTCTGGCCATTTTTATATTTAAGGATGTTGTTGTCGTTTTCACGTCCAATGACATTTGCCAGGTCAGGGTGAGCTACTTTGTATCCTTCTGAATCAATGATGTAGCAATCACCAGACTTACCGATCTTGACTGAGCTGACGAGATTGCTCATAGTGTCATATGGAATTTTAAGCAGAATCGTATGTCCACTGGCAGGGTAGGCGTATTCATAATAAACAGTATCTCCGGAAACGATTGCATTGCTTAACAGTGGAGCGTTGGAAGCAAGAGCTTGTTTTGCTGTAGTATTTTCGTTTAAATCCTTACCGGTCATGACGGAGATTCCTTTTTCGTCAAGGATATCGTAATCAGAGATTTTTTTGTTTTCTACTGCATTTTGAAGGAACCACATGGTGGTCTTACTGGTTAAATTCTTACCATTATAGGCATCTGACAAAAATTGGGCGACGTCATTTTCGGATTTTATTGTGTTTTCAATGTTTTGCTTCGTATATTTAATAAACTCTAACATGGTGAGTTCCAGAGATTTCTCCGCGGCTTTTGAAACATAATAAACAGAAATGCTGGCAATTAATGCTGCAATGCAAAGAATATTGCATACAATAAGTGTGATCAACCGTGTTTTTAAACTACGCTTTTTAACGGCTGATTGAAAACGTGAAATTAACATAAATATTTTCCTCCTTATAATTACATAAAATATTTTGCCAAACCCGGTAGTCAATAATGATATGATAAGGATTTGTTGTTGTACCTGGATGAAACAGATAAAATAGGTATATCTGACATAAGATACTCTTAAATATTTCGGCACAATTTTTCGAAATGTAAGGAAAAATTTAAAAAAAAGAAATAATTATAACAATTTCATAAAATAAAAACACAACATAGTAGACTATCTTAGCTGATTTAGTTATTTTGTATATATTAAGAAGTAATTGAAAAATAGAAAGAAGAAATGCAGAGGAATTAGGGGAAGATAGAAAGAAGTTATTTTATGAATTTTTAAACTGATTTTTTTACTTGAAGTTTATAATGAATCATGGTATCATTGATAAAATTAATTAAATATTTGAAAGATATTAGGCGATAGCCTTGATCCACGTTTGCTAGGGAAAATCTTAGCAGACGTTTTTTTTTTGCCAGAAGGCACAAAAGGAGACTATTATGAAACTGAAAAAAATCACATTGGAAATTTTGAAAATCTTATTCGGTAATTTTCTTTATGCAGCAGGAGTTGTGTTTTTTATTATTCCATCTGGATTAATAACAGGCGGAACCACAGGAATTGCAATTGCTGTTAACCACTATTTAAATCTGCCGGTGTCACATGTTGTATTACTCTTTAATATAATTATGTTTTTTCTGGGGTTGTTTATCTTAGGAAAAAAGTTTGCATTTACTACATTGGTCAGTACAATATTTTTTCCAATCGCGTTGGAAGTGCTGCAAAAGATCTTTCATGGTTATGTAATTACAGATGATATCTTTTTATGTACCTTATTTGGAGGCATCTGCATAGGGAGTGCAATTGCTCTTGTTATCAGGACTGGGGCAAGTACGGGAGGTATGAGTATACCACCTTTAATTATACATAAATATACCCGTATTCCAGTGTCTGTGAGCTTATACCTGGGTGATTGTATAATACTCGCATTGCAGGTGGCTTTCGGTGAAAAAGATAAAATTCTTTATGGAATAGTTTTAGTTATGATTTATTCCATCATCTTAGATAAACTTCTTAAGCTTGGTACGGATAAAATACAGATAAAAGTAGTAAGTAATAAAGCTGAAATAATAAAAAATGAAATTATTTCGGAGCTTGACCGGGGCGCTACTCTTTTAAACAGTAAGTCAGGATATCTGGAAAAAGATATGGATATTTTATTGAGTATCGTTACTTATAAGGAACTATCTAAAGTTGAAAAACTTGTTCATAGAATAGATGAAGAGGCTTTCGTAGTTGTCAGCCAGGTCAGTGAAGTTATGGGAAGAGGATTCAGTTTAGGAAAAAAGTATCTATAAAGAAAGACCGAAAATAAAAATATAATAGGAAGTAAGCATGGAGTTAAAATGTATGTTACACTTAGCCCATGATATTCAGGACATATATGGAATGTTATAAAACAGTCTGCAAATAAAGTTAGGAGACAGAATATTGAACTTTGTATACAAGAAGATTAGCAATGAAATTTTAGCTGAAATTGTTGAATTGTTTGTTGATACCTTTCATTCAGAACCCTGGAATGAGTGTTGGACGATACAAACAGCGTCTAAAAGGTTACGCCCAATGGTGAACTTTGAAGACTTTTATGGATTATGTGTGTATCAGGACAATATAATCTGTGGTTTTATTATGGGATTTTTTGAACAATACTGTGATGGATTAGAATTTACGATAAAAGAGTTTGCAATCAGGAATTCCGGCAGAGGCCAGGGAATCGGATCCCAATTATATGGAGAATTTGAAACAAGATTAAAGGATATGAACGTGAAGAGGATAACTCTGCTTACTTTAAGAGGAAATTTGACAGAACATTTTTATATAAAAAATGGTTTTCAGACCAATGAGCAAATAGCGTTTATGGGTAAAACTATTTAAATAATAGTGATTTAGGTAATAATAATTTAAATCATAATAATTTAGCAATTAAGATTGTAGGAGTAACTGATTATTAAAAAATAAGGGCATTGATGATACAGGACTATTTTTTCATCAGCAGAATATTGCCAGTTCTTACTGGCCTGTACTGATCGAAGTGGTTGACTGATTCCAGTATCGTTTTCCAGATCGTATCACTATTAAATGACAGGAAGATTGACTTAATGAATAAGTACGCCTATAATGAAAATAGTAACAAAATAATGAGATTAGCGCTATCTATGGCTATAGAATGCGAGGTAAATATGAAGATAACCATGTATGGAACAGAAATTTGTAGTGATTGCGTTAAAGCTAAAAAGAGTTTAACAGCACTTAATGATATTGAGTTAGAATATAAGAATATAACTGGTGATACGGCCACTTTAAAAGAATTTTTAGCTTATCGTGATAGCGATAGCATTTTTCAGGAAGTTAAGAGCTCCGGAAGAATTGGGATACCGTTTTTTATACTGGAGAATGGAGAAAAAACCTTTGATCTTGGTCAGTATATAGATCTGCCAGCAGAGATAATTGATACAGAAAACTCAGGATCTTCCTGTTCCATTGATAAAAAGGGACAGTGTTAAAGAAACAGGAATTAAATTTTTGTGAATGATATAAGGTTATTTTAATTATTACACAATGCCTATTCATCACTTGCTGACAAGATATCAGCAAAAAAGTATATATATGCGCTTGGCTTTGGCTGGGCGCATTTTTTTATTTGTAAAATAGCTATGAAGTATAAAAAACACCATTCTTTGGCAACTATAGATGATATGATTCTGTCAGTCGAAAAGCATTGAGTAAAAAGCAATGCAGTGAAAGCAATGCAGTGAAAGCAATGCAGTGAATGCAATGAAGTGAAAGCAATGCAGTGAAACTAATGCAGTTAAACCAATCCAGTGAGGCCTATGCAGTAAAACCAATATAATAAAACCGAACCCATTCATGCTGAAAAGCAAATTCAACAGAGTCACTATTTGATTGCTTTTTTCTGGGAAAATGTTATTATATTAACAAACATATAATGTATATAAGGAGGATTTATCATGAGCAATTTATTTGATTTAAGGGAAAAAATCGCAATTGTTACTGGTGCATCTTCTGGTCTTGGCAGACAGTTTGCACTTGCCTTGGCGAGAGAGGGTGTCAATGTTGCAATTGTGGCACGGCGCATGGAGCGTTTGGAAGCGGTAAAAAAAGAAGTTGAAGAATTGGGAGTGAAGTGTTACACCCATGTGTGTGATGTAACGAAGCCGGAGGAAATTACCCAGACGGTTGCAGATGTAAAGGAGCATTTTGGCAGAATCGACATTCTGGTAAACAATGCAGGCCTTGGTATGGCAGATGTTGCACAGAACACCTCAGATGAGATGTGGCATAAAATGATGGATACCAATATCAATGGCGTATTCTTCTTTGCCCGTGAAGTCGGTCGTATTATGGTTGAGCAGCAATATGGCAGAATCATCAATCTGGGTTCCATTCATTCAACAGTGGCAATGCCGGGATCTCCGATTTCTGCATATGCAACTACAAAGGGTGCAGTGTTGATGATGACAAAGGCGCTTGCAAATGAATGGGCTAAATCCGGAGTTACTGTAAATGCAATCGGTCCGGCTTATTTCCCAAGTGAGATGACTTCAGAAGTTTTGGAAAACCAGGACATGTACAATGCGATTTGTAATCTGTGCCCAATGGGAAGACCTGGACGAGACGGAGAGTTGGACGGTGCATTGATCTATTTTGCTTCCGATGCGTCTTCCTATACAACCGGTCAGCTTCTTCAGGTTGATGGTGGTTGGACAACCGTCTGATTTCTGTTGATATAGGGGATATAGAAATTCTGAATTATTTTGTTGCGGGAACGCAACTTTTGGCCTGGGTGAATCCTGGGCCTTTTTTTGTTTTAAGGGACAGCATATAATATAGCTATTTCATGAAATGCAGTATTTGGAAACGTTCCACATACTTGATTTCTTGTTGTTTTGTTGCAAATGCAATATTTTTGTTGCATTTGCAATAATTTTGCTGTAGAATCATAGGACAGAATAAAAATTAACAGGAGACGGGGATATGGTAGAGATTTTAAGAGAAATCGGCATGATCGCCAGAGCACTTGATTCGATAAGCAATATAGAGTTTAAAGAGTTTGACCTTACCAAAGGGCAATATTTATATCTTGTCAGAATCTGTGAGAGTCCAGGCATTATCCAGGAAAAATTAGCGGAACAGATTAAAGTGGATCGGGCAACCGCTACCCGGGCAATTAAAAAACTTGAAATCAACGGATTTATTGTGCGAAAGGATGATAAAGACAATAAAAAGATAAAGAAACTGTATCCCACAGAAAAAGGAGCAGGCGTCTTTCCTTTTATCAATAGAGAGAATGTGCATTCCAATGATGTGGCACTGGCTGGTTTCTCTGAAGAAGAGATAGAAGTTCTCTACCGTCTGTTGCAGCGGGCGAGAAAGAACATAGAAGTTGACTGGAAATATGTAAAAAGCGGCAATAAGAGAATTTACTAATATTGAAACAAAGGAGCTGTGGAAAAACTATGGCAATTACAATAAAGAAAATCAATCATGAGAATTTAAACCAACTTCAGGAAATAAGCATTGAAACATTTACGGATACATTTAAAGCACAAAATTCATCTGAAAATATAAAAGATTATATTGATAAAGCCTATAAAACAGAACAGTTGAAAGCAGAACTTAACAATCCTCTTTCAGAATTCTATTTTATCTGTTTTGATGATGAGGCTGCTGGATATTTAAAATTAAATAACGGTGATGCACAATCGGAGAAGATGGAAGAGGGTGCTATGGAAATCGAGAGAATCTATATCCGGAAAAAATTTCAGAGAAAAGGTCTTGGAGAATTTCTGATGCACAAAGCAATCGAAAGAGCCAATGCCTTAAATAAAAATAGTGTATGGCTGGGAGTTTGGGAAGAAAATCATAATGCTCTTGCTTTTTATAAAAAAATGGGATTCATCCATAATGGTTCTCATTCCTTTTATATGGGAGAGGAGAAGCAGACAGATTTAATTATGAAAAAAGTTCTGGTGTAAGAGATCGCTTTGGCAATGGAAAGTCCGATAATATAAATTTCAATAAAATAAATTTCGATAACATAAACTTCAATATGGCAAATTAAGACTTCAATATGACAAATTAAGAGGAGACAAATTCCATGATTATCCTCCTTATTTCAGACATTAGTGCTGATACGCCTGCCACTAGCATATTTTATATTGTAACATAAAATATTCAGTGGATAAGGAGGACAAGTAAATGAATAAGGAATACTTATTAAAATGGGCGAAGGCTGCAGGGATAAGAGCAATTAAGACAATGGCACAAACAGCAGTAGCTGCTATTGGAACTACGGCGGTGATGTCAGGCGTAGACTGGGTCATGGTAGGGTCTACGGCAGCACTTGCCGGAATAATGTCGCTTCTTACATCAATTGCAGGACTTCCGGAATTGAAAGAATAACCTTTGCTGGTACAAACCCTTCTGGCCCGGGACCTCCCGGGCCTTTTGGATGCTGCAGTATTTTGAGTGAATGTACGGTCTAAATTACCATAACCCATTTGCAGGCTTCCATATAAAAAATTAGTTTAAATCTGCGCAGAATGCCACCGATTAAGGCTTCGCAAGAGTATTCTTTTACAGGGATTCCCGAATAATTTTTGTCTTCAGTATATTTGACGTTTAATGATGAAACAGTTTGTATGATGCCGTCATCTCCTTCGAATTTAAAGCTTAAAGGGAGTGGGCTGCAATTGGAGGTAAACCATATTTTGCAGGCAATGTTATAGATGTTTCCCCGGATCACGCCGCTGTCAATGTCATTTACATTGGTTCCAATTCCGAATTTACTCATGTGTCCAACCTCTTATATTATTATTTGGTTATCATAATTTATAGTCCTTTTTTCCCGGCTGATTCCCCCGCTCATATGATCAATCGCTTCGGTTTTTATAAAGCTGGCTCTCTTGATGCAATCTGCGCCAAAACGTTTTCTGATTTCATCGATGGCTTTATCCAGCCGTTCCAATTTTTCATAATCGGTTTTATCAAACAGGCTTAACTGGCGGTTGCTTTCCCCCGTTACATGGCTTGTATGGATGCCTAAATGACGGATGGGGATCTTATCCCACATCTCATCAAAAATTTGACAGGATGTTTCGAAGATTTCTTTTGTTATATTAGTCGGAGCATCAAGTGTCTTTTGATGTCCACAATACTCAAAGTTATAGTTTTTAATGCCTACAGACACAACACTGATTTTTACATCGTCAGCTCTCAGTCTGGCGGATATGGTTTCGGCCAGGGACAATAATACCAGCTTGGCGGTATTGGCATCGGTCACATCAAAAGCAATGGTAGTGCTGTTGCCGTATCCCTTGTTCGGAGGCGGAACTGACTCAACTGCTGAAAAATCTAGTCCGTTTGAAAAGGCCCATATGATCTCTCCGTGTTTACCGAAATGACTTTTGATGATGGAAGGGTCGGCCTGAGCCAGTTCTCCTATGGTTTTGATGCCTAAATTGTGAAGTTTTTGGAAGGTGGCCCTGCCTACAAAAAACAACTCTGATACAGGCAGAGGCCACATTTTCTGCTGGATTTCGTTTATCCATAACGTATGCACGTAGTTGGGCTTCTTGAAATCCGATGCCATTTTGGCCAGGACTTTATTATTGGAAACTCCGATATTTACCGTAAAGCCCAGCTCATGGTAAACGCGTTCTTTCAGATCATTGGCAGCCTTTTTCGGTTCTCCAAATAGGGAACTTGTGCCGGTCATATCGACAAAAGCTTCGTCAATGGAGTATTGTTCCACCACAGGAGAATATTGTTTCAGGATATGAATAAATGCCTCTGATGATTTTTGATAAAGATTATAGTTTGGTGGAACCATAATAAGATCTGGACATTTCCGCAGTGCTTCTGATACCGACTCTCCAGTTTTAATATTATATTTTTTAGCAGGTATACTCTTGGCGAGTATGATACCATGCCTTTTGGCAGCATCTCCGCAGACCGCAGACGGTACCTCCCGCAAATCCAATTGAGCGCCAAGATGGTGCAGCCGGTATACGGTTTCCCAGCTTAAGAATGCAGAGTTTACATCAATATGAAATATAACGTTTTCCATGCAATCACCTCGAATTTTATTATAATCGAATATATGTTCGAAAGATAGAGGAAAATTATAGAAAAGAAATATTGGACAAAAAGGGGAAAGATTTCGCTACGGATTTTTAAAATAAATATAAAATTTTTTCCAGAGATTGACAAATTGGACATAGTGGGTAATACTAGTAGTAATCAGGAAATAATGATTAATTTTTTTCAATTAAAGGAGGCATGTATTTATGAAGTTATTCAAATGTACTGTATGCGGTTATGTTTATGAGGGAGAAACAGCTCCAGAGAAATGCCCAAAATGTAAGGTGGGTGCAGACAAGTTCGAAGAACTTAGCGCTGAAGATGCAGAAAAAATCTATCGCTCTGACCGCACCAATGCCATTCATATGGAAATCATTACCTTAGCAGAAAAGATCATTGCACTGAGCAAAGAAGGAATCGAGGATAACTTAGATCCGAAATGCCTGGCTGCATTTACTGAGGCAAAAGATGAGGCATGGGTAATTAAACAGAGATGTAAAACAGAACTTGCCGGACACATGAAATTAGGAAAATACTAATTAAAATAAAGAGACGTCTTTGGGGCGTCTCTTTTCTTTCCCTAAAATGCTATTTTAAACATGACATACTGTTGTCTGGATAGGTATGATATACTGATTTACGTGAAAGGATGTTCATGAATCCAAAATATGAAATGATAGTTTGAATAGGAGGAAGAAAATAATGAAATTAGATGGTTTCGGGATTTTTGTGAAAGATATGGAGATTATGGTCCGTTTTTACCGGGATGTGCTTGGCTTTGAAATTAAGGAAGAGGAAAATACATCTAATGTTTATTTAGAGAAGGATGGAACCTTATTTTTATTATACAGAAGAACTGATTTTGAGAAAATGACGAATCATTCCTTCGGATACGGGAATGGCATAAATGGTCATTATGAAATCGCTTTGAGTGTTGAAAATTATGCTGGGGTTGATCGGGCATTTGAAGAGGTCACTTCAAAGGGGGCGGTTCCTGTTTTAAAACCCACAACAGAACCATGGGGACAGCGGACCTGCTATGTGGCTGATCCGGAAGGTAACTTAATTGAAATTGGCTCTTTTCAACCATGATTGTGGTTGAAAAGAGTAAAAGAAGTCCGGCAAAGGCAAAAAGATTCTTGACGAGTGAAAATATGATGCTATAATATAACATGTATACACAAGTAATCAGGAGGTGCGCCGATGATTCAAAAAGACAATGGATTTCCCTATTATTTGCAGATCTATCAGGAGATTCGTGAACGAATTCTTACAAAAACTTACCTTCCCAATCAGCCGATTCCTTCAGAGAATGAACTGGTAAAGGAATTTGGAGTAACAAGGGCTACGGTAAGGAATGCCATAAAAAAGCTTCAGAATGAAGGACTTATCTTAACGGAAAAGGGCAAAGGTTCCTATGTGAACCAGCCGAAGATCGAGCAGAGCCTGTTCAAATTCTATAGTTTTGGAAGGGATCACAGTGAACTTAATAAAAATTCGGTGCTGCTGGGAATTGAGGAAGAGAATGATATTGAGGCCCAGAAAGCTCTGAATCTTTCCGAAAATCAGTCGGTAAAACGGATCACCCGTATCCGGAAGCTGGATTTCATGCCTGTGATCATAGAGAATTCCTACATTCCATCAGACCTTGTTCCTGACATTGAAACGTACGATCTGGAAAGTCTTTCGATTTATGATCTGTTGGAAAACACTTATGGCTGTAGCATATCAAGAGCAAAGGAGTTTCTTGATACCTGTGTGACAGACCATTATTATTCTGAACTGTTAGAGGTTAGTGAGGGAATGCCTGCGTTTTTAATTAAGCGCATTACTTATGATTTAAAGGACAGGCCTATCGAGTTTCGAGAGTCTGTTATAAGAAGCGATAAATTTACTTTTTCGGTAGATTTAAAATTAAGATAAAAAGGTGGTTGTACTATGATTTCCATAACGGTTGAAATATTGCTCATATCGGTATTTGCAGGTTTTATCGGTTCTCTCCTTGGGCTTGGCGGAGGAATTATCATTACTCCGGCACTTACACTTTTACTTGGAATTGATATCAAATATGCAATCGGAGCCAGTATTGTATCCGTAATCGCCACATCCAGCGGTTCGGCCATAGCATATTTAAGAGATAAGATAACCAATGTGCGGGTAGGCATGCTTTTGGAAATAGCAACCACTACCGGAGCGCTGACCGGGGCATTTATTGCAGGTCTGGTAAGTACCAAGTACTTATATCTGACGTTTGGACTTCTTTTATTGTATTCCGCTGCAAACATGTTTAAAAAGAGAAATCAGGAACTGCCTCAGGAATTCCCGGACAATCCCCTGGCAGATAGGCTTAAGCTGAACGGAAGCTACCATGACCGGGCCCTTGGCCAGACGGTGGATTATCATGTAACTGGAATCTACAGTGGCTTTGGCATGATGTATATTGCCGGCATTATATCAGGGCTTTTGGGAATCGGAAGCGGCATCTTTAAAGTAATGGCCATGGATTCCTTTATGAAACTCCCCATGAAGGTATCCACCGCCACGAGCAATTTTATGATCGGTGTTACGGCTGCCGCCAGTGCAGGAATTTATCTGACCAGAGGCAATATTGATCCAAAGATTGCAGCCCCCGTGGCACTTGGAGTTCTCCTTGGAGCAGCAGTTGGAACAAAAGTTATGCAGAGGCTAAAAAGTACCACCCTGCGACTGGTTTTTATTCCGGTATTGTTATATGTTTCCATTGAGATGATTATGAAAGGCGTGAAACTATGAGTAAGAATGGTGCAGAAAACAAAAACATTGAGGATGCGGAGATCTGGATCAGCAAAACCTTAAGAGTGGGAGTGGTAATAAGCGCCGTCATAACATGCTTTGGGTTAATTCTGTTTATCCTGACAGGAAACAGCGGATATCCGGGAGAAAGTTTTCCCACGTCCCTGATTGAGATTTTTAAAGGATTTCTGGTTTTTAAACCATATGCAATCATACTGGGCGGGCTGTTCGTGCTGATTCTTACACCGGTTTTAAGAGTCGGGGTATCCATAATCACATTTTTGAAAGAAAAAGATTATTTGTATGTGACTATTACAGCAACCGTATTTTTGATTCTGATAGTCAGCTTTTTTCTGGGAAAATAACGGCGGTGGTCATGATCTGGTGTTTTTCGGTTCCTTACAAAGTTCATCCAATTATTTACAGCTGATAATTGATTTTTTTTTATCGATAGGTGTAAACTAGAGTCAGCAAAAGCAAAGGAGATAATTAGAATGAGTGAACCGATTATTGCACAGAAATTTCCATATTCCGTTGACGTAGAAGAAGGCAAAACCTATTATTGGTGTGCTTGCGGAAGAAGCGGAAGCCAGCCTTTTTGCGATGGATCACACAAGGGTACAGAGTATGGTCCCCTTCCATTTACAGCAGAGAAAACCGAGACCGTTCATTTATGCGGATGCAAGATGACAAAGAATCCGCCATTTTGTGATGGTGCCCATCATTCTCTGTAATTGCTATTGATTTGCAGTACATAAGCCGGATACCCATGGCGGTAGCCGGCTTGTTTTTATGATCTTAAGAATTGGTATACATCTGTTCCATGGCATGGATCTGAGTCACCAGCATATGATTGCATGGGGCGTAGATTCCATATTCCCGTCCAAGTCCGGCAACCACTCCATTGATTCTGTCAATCTCGGTAATTCGTTTGTTCTGGCGGTCCTGGTACATGCTGGCAAATCCTTGGGCATCGTTTTCACAGACGTGCTGGACAATTTGCAAAGCCTCTTTCCTATCAAAGTAGGTGCCGTCTGCTTCCGCAACCATCACACATTCATAGACGATTTTTTTGCATAAATCCCAGAGATAGGGATTGGTAAAAATCTCTCCGATCTTACACTGCATCAACGTGCTTAGTGCATTGATTCCGCAATTCACCAGAAGTTTCTGCCACAAGACCTTTTGAATGTCTTCTATAATATTCACGTTTAAACCGCTTTCCTCTAACGCAGCTGCAACGATTTTTACATCGCGCAGAGATTCTTCGCAGGGGAAATCAGGGCCAATATTGGTGGGGCCGCATCCGGAATGATAAAATCTTCCAAGTCCCATGGAGACACTGTTATGACTGCTGGTTCCTACGATGATTCGCTCCTTTGGCACAAACTGTGCAATGTCACGGTTATTGCCCGCGCCGTTTTGCAGTGTCATCACAATGGTTTCAGGACCAAGCAATGCCAGGTTCTCTTTCATGGCATCATATGTATGAATTCCTTTTACAAATACGATCACAAGATCCTGAATGCCAGTATCCGTGCCACTTAATACTGCGTTTACGGAAAAATTGGTTTCAGAACGGTCATTTTCGATTTTGGTTATTCCGTCAGAATTTATCTTTTCAACCTGCGGTTTATAACTGTCTAATAATGTTACATGATGGCTGGGAGCAAGATAACTGGCATAGAGACTGCCCATAGCTCCGGCTCCAAGGATTGCAATTTTCATTTGTTTCCTCCGTGTCTTAATAAAATACTCACTTATAGTATCATGAATAATTTTCTACATATAATACTAAATTTTCAATGGTACCATGAATGATTTTCATGTATAATATGTTTAGAAAATAAGCGGGACGGAAGGTCAAAAAATATGGATGTCAACAAATATATTTTGTTTGTACGTGCAGTTGAAACCGGTAATTTATCAAAGGCAGCAGCCCAGTTAAGCTATTCTCAGACGGCTGCCAGCCACATGATCTCATCGATGGAAGAAGAACTCGGAATCAAGCTTCTTTACAGGGGAAGAAACGGGGTCTCCCTTACGGAAGAGGGAGAACGCATTTACCCTTTGGCAAAAGAACTTGCAGATAAAGAGGAGGCCATCAGAATTCTGGCTGGTGAAGAAAAAATTCATCATGGCAGGATTCGCATTGGAGTTATAACAAGTGTGGCAGTGAAGTGGATGCCTCAAATCATCATCGAATTCAGAAAATTATATCCCTTTGTAGAACTATATATGAATGATGCGATTAACTATGAGATTATGAAGGACTGGTTCTCCAAAGATGTTATTGACTGTGCATTTACCGCAGAATCAAGCAGAAAGGACAATGAGATCCCCTTGGTCGAAGATCCCTACTATGTGATCATGTCTCCAGATCATCCTTTGGGCTCATATGAAAAAATTACTCCTCAGCTATTAAAAGGTGAGACATTTGTTATCCCCAGTGAAGGTACCAGCTATTCGGTGGGGAAAATATTGCGGCAGGCAAAGGGGAAACTGATTGAACACAATGGATTTCTAAGTGATCAGGCCGCTATTGCAATGGTGTGCGGAGGCTGTGGCATTAGCATTTTGCCGAAGCTTGTACTTGATTCTTATGGTTCCCATGGTTATATAAGAAGAATTCTTGACCCGGAAGTCCACCGCGTTATTTATTTCTGCATTTCATCAAGAAAAGTATTGCATCCAACCATCCGGTGTTTTTCTATATTTGCACGGGAGTGGATTCGCAAAAATGCGGAAAATGTCATAGAAGAACCTGGGGAAACGTAAGAAAATTTATACAATAGTTACACTTTTGATTGACATTTTCGACAAAATACGTTAAAGTGTTATCAATTCTAAAAATACAGTTTGTCACGCGGAGAAAGGAGTTACATTATGTTTAATTTAAAGGGGAGAGTTTGCGTTATTTCAGGTGCTTCTTCTGGTCTTGGCGCACAGATGGCAGAAGGCTTTGCTGCACAGGGTGCTGATGTGGTGGTTATGGCCAGAAGATTAGAGAGGCTTGAGCAGGTAGCAGAAAAGATCAAATCCTTTGGGGGAAAGGTTTTGTCTGTTCGTTGTGATGTTACAGATACAGAGTCTATTGATGCAGCGGCAGATGCTGTTATAAAGAAATTTGGAAAGGTGGATATTCTTGTAAACTGTGCGGGTTCCGCAAAGAATGCAGGAGTAGTAAACATGACGGATGAAGAATGGGATTTTACCATTGATACGGACTTGACCAGCGTATTCAAGGTTACCAGAGCTTTCTCCAAACATATGGTTGAGAAGAAATACGGAAGAATCATTAATATCGCATCCATGTACGGTCTTGTTGGAAATACTGCGATTGATACGGTAGCTTACCACGCTTCCAAGGGGGGAGTGGTCAATTTCACCCGTGCGGTAGCTGCGGAACTTGCAAAATACAACATTACATGCAATGCCATCTGTCCAGGATATTTTGCGACAGAACTGACCATTGATACTTTAAAAACAGAGCAATTTACAAGCTATATGAAAGCGACAGTGCCTGTGGGACGTTATGGAAATGAAGGTGAATTGAATTCAGCAGCGATTTTCCTGGGAAGCGACGAATCTTCTTACGTTACGGGAGTTATTTTGCCAGTAGACGGCGGTTATACTGCTGTTTAAAAAAAAGAGGCCCGCAGCCGTTTCCTGGCTGTGGGTTTTTTGCTGTATGAATATTTTGACTCCTGCCTATGCATTATAAGGAAGAAAGTCTTTGGAAATTAAATAAGAAAGTATCTATGAAGGTGCTGAGAGAGGATAGATGGTTATGAGCAAAAAAAAGCCAATGGTTAATGAATTTAAAGAGTTTATTTTACGTGGAAATGTGGTGGATCTGGCAGTCGGTGTTATTATCGGTGCAGCGTTTCAGGCTATCGTTAATTCCCTGGTTAAGGATATCATTTCCCCTTTGATCGGGGTGATCACCGGGGGCGTGGATTTCTCGAACAAATTCCTGCTTCTTTACAGCCCGCAGAAAGGAGCCGATGTTTCAACGCTGGCTGCCGCAAGTGATCAGGGACCGGTATTTGCATATGGTGCATTTATTACGTCTATCATCAATTTCCTCATTATGGCAATTGTGATTTTTATTATGGTGAAAGCCATCAATACTCTTCGGGGAAAGACCCAGCAGGTAATTGCGCAGCAGACAAAAACCCAGCCCGGAAGTGCGGCGGTTTCCCAGGAAAAGCAGTGTCCTCACTGTTACAAGCTGATCCATGTGAATGCCACCCGCTGCCCTTACTGCACCAGTCAGCTGGAAGCACAGAGTACGGCTAGTACGGTTCCCGGTCAAAATTAATGTGGAATACAGAACGAAAAGATGATTTCTTCAGCCTGGAAATCATCTTTTTTATTTGGGAAAATATTTAAAAACCTTATCGGTCATCAGAAAGTCGATCCAGCAGTCTGTTTACATCAATGGCACCATATCCCCAGATATTATTGGGATAGCTGTAAGCGGGATTGCGCCTGGCAGTTCTCATTAACATCAGGTTGACCTGTTCGCCTGTGATATAGGTAAAGTTGCCTTTGCCCTGGGTCCATTCAAAGACAATGGCACAGGCGCCTGATGCATGGGCCGCAGCCGCACCGGTTCCTGTCAGTGTACCGTATTTATTATCGGGAAGGGCGCATGGGATCTGATATCCTGGGGCCGCCAGATCCGGTTTTACAAGACCACTTCTTGTATAGCCTCTTCCGGAATTATCAAGGATATTGCCGTTCATTTGATTATAAGCAGTTACGGTAAGAGGATGCCAGGCGTTGCCGGGAGCGGTTATTGTGGTGTCAGGGTTTGGAAGGAGGAAAAAGGTTCCGTTGGATATCAAATCGCCGGCTGGCAACCAGGAGTGGAGGGAAAAAGGCTCATCCTCCGTACTCTGAACGTGAAAATACCAGATTCCAGGAAGAGGGTCCACAAAACGTATCAGTATCAGCTGGTCTCCGGTGCCGCGTTCAAAGGCCATGTTATTGATCCAGACGATACTGTTGCTGGATTGGAATGTGTATTTCTCACAGAGATCAAAAGAGGGCTTTATAAGTGAAATCGTTTCCCTGTTTGGAGCGGATACTTCAATGGAGAGCCTTCCAGGTACGTGAGGCCAGATTTCCATGGAAAACATCCGGTCCTCCTGGCTGACATTCAACTGGAAATCCTTTACATGAGGAGAAGTATAGTTTTTGCCGTAATAATGCCGGTTGCTGTTCCCTTCATTTCCGGCGGAAACAGCGACATCAATATCAGGGATTCGAACTATACTTTCCAGATAGGTGCTTAAGATTCCCCGTCCGTCATGGCTTCCTTGATTGCTGCCGAGAGCAATGCAGATGACAAGAGGGCGTTTGAGCCTTTGGGCAACGGAAATTAAATATCTGACCCCAAGAACGATATCAGATTCCTGATAACAGCGTTTTTCTTCGGGAACACAAAATATCATTTTGAGATTTTGTTTGGCTTCTTTCAGCTTAACCACGATCAAATTTGAATTGGGAACAACACCGGAAAAGGATTGCTCCTCATTAGGAGATCCGGCGATTATGCTGGCGATAGCAGTTCCATGTCCGGTATCATCGGTTGAAGGCACCGAAGCCAGGGGATTGTCATATTGGAGTGCGTCATTGATGACGGCCCTTGTATACTCGGTACCAAATGTAAACCCTTTTGGCGGCTCTCCCCCCTGCTGGGTCTGATCCCAAATGGAAACGATCCGGGAGGTTTTATCTCTGTTTATAAAAGCGGAGTGCCGGTAATCAACTCCAGTATCAACGACTCCAATTAAGACTCCCTGCCCTAGTAAGTGATAGTCTGTAGGTTGTTGGGTGGAACATACGACGCCGGAGGTTGTGCTGACCACAGAAGTGGGAGTAAAGAGAGAAGAAAACAGATGGTAAGGGTATAAGCCCAGGTCACAAGGCTGCTTGTCATTTTTGGTAATGTGAAGCAGCGAATAGTCATTATTCAGCCAAGTGATGTTGTCGCCGGTACTGAACTCTGGAATCAGGGAATTGCTTATAATAAGGTCATAAAAATCGTTGTCCAATATTTTTTCCATAATTTCGCCCCTCCTGCATCTGCGGATATAAGCATATGATATATTTTATGCAGCAGTCGTTGTGATATGAGTATTGCTTTTTAATGGAAAGCATGGATTCTTGCATTCATAATAGAAGCCTAATTGCATAAAATATATCATATGTGCCATAGTGGCAGATGGGGAGGCCTGATCATGCAAAAAATAGTGGACGATAACTATTATGATTTGATTATCAGTAATGTTATGATTCCAAATTATGATACTGGAGATAATATAACACATATGAATTTGAGGCATTCCCTGGCTCATGTTCTCAATACTTCCGCGACCCCATGTGACTTGGGCACCTATCCATACAATGCCTTTCCTTCCGTGCTTACCCTTAGTTCCACCATTAGCCTTGAAAAGTCCGGAATCGGAACAGTGCAGAGAAATCCTTATCTTGCTTTGTTTGGAAGAGGGATCATTGTTGCAGTGATAGATACAGGAATTGATTATCAGCATCAGGCATTTTTATATAATGATGGTACTACCAGGATCCTTTCTCTTTGGGATCAGACAATACAGGAGGGACCGCCTCCCGAAGGATTTACATATGGCACGGAATATACCAGAGAACATATCAATGTGGCTTTAAGATCGGAAAATCCATTGTCAATTGTCCCTTCCGTAGACACCAATGGGCATGGGACTGGAATTGCAAGCGTAATTGCAGGGAAGCCTAATCTGGAACAGTCTTTCAGCGGTGTTGTTCCTGAGGCAGATTTGCTGATCGTCAAGTTAAAACCGGCAAAAAACAGTTTAAAAAAAATCTTTTTTGTACCGGAGGATAAAGAGTGTTACCAGGAATCGGATCTAATTATTGGCCTTAATTATGTGACATCAGTGGGATTAAGACTGAATCGTCCGGTTGTTGTATGCATTGCAATGGGAACAAACCAGTCAAGCCATGACGGAAGAGGGGCCACCAGCTACTATACTAATTTTCTGGCGCAGCAGCCTCAGACCGGAATCACCATAACTACCGGCAATGAGGCAAATAAGCGGAGGCACTACTTTAAAAATAACACGACAGAGCCATTTTTTGATGAGTTTGAATTGAGAGTGGGAGAAAACGACAAGATGTTTGCCATAGAACTGTGGCCGTTTGCTCCAGCCAGGTTATCCATTCAAATATTTGCCCCCAATCAGGAGTCTACCGAGAAAGTTCTTCCTTCGCTGGGAGAATGTCGGGAGTTTTCTTTTGCATTGAATGAAAGCGGTGTATGGATCAATAATTATATTTTTGAAGAAGAGACCGGGGATCAGCTGATACTGATGCGTTTTCAGAACCCTCTTCCCGGAATTTGGAAGATCCGGGTTGAAAATCTTGATAATGAAGCGTATTCTTTTCATGCGTGGCTGCCATCTGGAGATTTGATTTCAGAAGATACCTTTTTCCTTAACTCCAATCCGGATACCACAATAACCTCTCCGGGAAATGCAACCCATCCTTTGACCGTAACCGCATACAATCAGTTTAATGACAGCATACTGCCGGAATCAGGCAGAGGCTATACCAGAACCGGATTTATTAAACCAGATATATCAGCACCTGGTTTCCAGCTTGCATGTGCAGTTCCCGGAAACCGGTACGGAACAATAACCGGAAGCGGCTGCGCCGCCGCACAGGCAGCCGGTATTGTCGCCATGGTATTTGAATGGGCAGTACCCAGAGGAAACTATACCAATATAACAGGAAATGATGTAAACCGCCTGATTATCAGAGGCGCACAGCGCAACAGTGCCTATACGTATCCAAATAACATCTGGGGATACGGTCAGATTGAGGTAAACATGCTGTTTGAACGGCTCACAAATATTTGAAGCAGTAAAATAGGGACATACCATAATTATTTGAAAGAAAAAGTTTTATTTATTTGAATATTATTTCAGAAATGGATCATAATAAAGATATACCAAAGATGAGTGAATACTTATCCTCCCCTTTTTAATGAGAGAAGTCGTAAAACGTGATAAACGCTAGACTTCTCTCGTTTTTTTATGAAGAAATTATGAAAAACTGTTGCCCAATAAAAATAGAAAAAAGAACTCACTTCAATAATGTCTCCTATTTATTGATTTTTGTCTATATGTTTGATGTATTTTAATTATGTGTATACTCTATATACAAATTATTTAAGGAGGCAATATTATGCCAAGAGGAGTTCGTAGATCCCCAATCGAAAGATTACAAGACGAAATAAAAAACACGCAAGATTCAATAGTCCAATATAAAGAGGCAATTAAGCACCAAGAGGAAAGATTAAAACAATTACAGGACGAAGTAAAAGTAGAAGAATTTAAAGAAGTCTCAGCAATACTTGAAGAGAAGAACATGTCCATCTCAGAATTAAAAAATTTACTTATGTCACAAGACGTAGAATAAATCATCAGACCAGAGTCTCGTTTGAGATTTCTGGTCTTTTTTTGCACTCAAAAGAACATATGTTTGCATTTTTGTACTATGTATGATATAATAGACATAAACATTATAGAAAGGGTGTGATACCAAATGACAGAGAAACAACTATTGGTCTATGACTGCATCAAGGAGTCAATCAATAAAAATGGGTATCCGCCTACAGTTCGAGAAATTTCTGATATGACAGAACTGTCTAGTTCGACCGTTCAATTTCACATTAAAAATCTAGAAAAGAATGGATATATCTTACGAGGTAAGACAAAACAGAGAGTATTAGGATTAGTAAGTAAAGATGTTTGGAGTTTAAGGACTACAAAAGTTGAAAATGTACCTGTATTAGGCGCAGTAACTACTAGTCAATCACTCCACTCAGAACAAAATATTAAAGACTATTTTCCTGTACCTACTAATTTGCTTAACGGCATTGATGATCGTTTTATATTAACCGTTGAAGATGATAGTATGATAAATGCCGTAATAATTAATAAAGATAACATCTTAGTGAATAGTCAAACAACAGCAGAAAATGGAGATATAGTAGTAGCATTTTTAAATGATTCAGTCATAGTAAGACGCTACTTTAAAGAAGACAATCATTACCGTCTGCAACCAGAAAATGATTCCATGAAACCAATCTTTGTTGACCATGTGGAAATTTTGGGCAAGGTAATTGGAGTTTTTAGATGGAGTATACATTAATTAAAACCACGCTATGTTTGTGGTTTTAATTTTTAATCACAAAACGAACATCTGTTCTAAAAAAGGGAGGAGCCTAAGCGTATGATGATTACAAAGAATAATTTAAATGAAGTTTTATTTGAAAACCAAGATGCAAGGTTGTTGATAGAATATGTGGTTACGTATACGCAAGCAGCTTTGTATTATTATCATGGTATAGAGCTTACAGTAGAGAATGCTTTAATAATGTATAATCGAGCTATAAAAGCAGAAGAAGGGTCAGTATGTAATATACCGTTTGTGAAATCTTATGATAAATCAATTACAAAAGAGGTATTATACTCATGATATATATGCTAAAATGATTCTCGGAATATTTAAAGGAGGGGCATTATAGCGCCATACACCAGATCAGACCGCGACCAGTCTGTTGCAATTAATTTACATGTTTAAAATTCTTTATTAATATTATCCAATACTTTATCACAATCTACAGGATATTCCGTTGACTTAAAATCTTCTATGTATGCATTTAGATAAAGATCAGATGTTTCTTTAAAATCACCAGCAATCATAGTACACACAGAAATAATTCCTATTTTAAAATCCGCTGAAACATCAAAACATACAACATCGTCCTTCCTTCCGCCAAAATCATTGGTTGCAGAATAATTTATTTTCATAAAATAAAATTCTCCATCTTTTTTTCCATTTATTTCGGATACCACCATACTATCACTGCTTTTTAATAATTCCCTCAAATATCTAACAGCAACAATAGCAGCTTTATCATATTCGCCTAATTCCTTAAATTTACTAAGCTGATCTATATTTGAAATATATTTCTTTTCTTCAGATGACAGCTTATTATACCTTTCTTCTATATTGTTTACATCTTTATATAGTATTTTATTTTGTGCGATACCATTGTCTATGTCTAATTGAATACTATGAATAGAATCGAGATCTAAGTCAAGATACATTTTTATTGTTCCATAGTTTGTTACTAGTTCTTTTTGTTTAGGGGTTAGGTTATAATATTCAGTATCCAAATTTCGCACTTCTTGAAGGGTTGGAATATTACCCTGATTTAATAGCTCCACTTTATCCATATATTCTTTGGCGATAGTTTTGTTTTTTGAATTACAAGAGCACAATAATACTATGCTAAATAATACTATAAGAATCAGCAAAATGCTTTTTTTTGCCTTGAATTTAACCTTATAAAATTCATGTCTCTTTTTCATATTCATATAAAATCCCTCCATAAATGTGTGAGATTATTATATCAATATATCTTAATAATAACAATAATAGATAGTAATATAAATCTGTCCCTGATTATAAAAAGAGAGCAGAAGATAATTCTACTCTCTAAATTTTACGCATTATTCATTTATGGTTGTGTTCTTTTGTAATTCCATCTATAAAATAAATACTTTTTAGAAACAAAATACGACTATTCAAACTTTAATTCGCTTATTATAGATTCATATTCTGATTGGTGATTATTAAATGCTTGAGAATATGTTATTTTAGAATAACCTTCTGGAAAATCAGATGCAAAACTGTGGTATGCATCGACATTTAAATATAGCTTCTTTACAGAATCATAATACCCTTGTCTATTTCTTGATAAATTGCATTCAATTCTGTTTTTTGTTCATCTACAGATAAACTCGACTCTTTTGATATTTCTGATTTAGATCTCATCAATAAACTATATCAAGAGAATAGAGTTTAAGCAATAAGGAAAGCTACCATCTGTGGGGAGATAAATTTGTTTATTTAGATTTCGCCAGATTACAAAAGAGAAATGGTTGTCGCTTACCACGGATAATTAGCGGTTGATCTGGCGTAAGTCACTAACCGCACATAATTAACAGTAGATTCTATAGAGGAGGTGTTTTATATGGCGTTTAGAGAACTAGAGCAGTGCGAAGATTTTGATAAGCTGAAGGAAGTGTTTGATGATAATATACTTGGTTATTTTGAAAAGCAGTTAGAGAGGTATTTAAACAGATCAGAAGAACGGCCAGCGATTGTTTGTTGGTGGGAAGGCGCCATGAGTACAGAGAATTTTCTTGAAATGAGTATTTAGAAATTGAAAATATTTGAATTGAACCTTACGTATATCCAAAAGGCGGAAAAAAGGTGAAAAAAGAAGATGTTCCACGTTCTCGGAAATATGGTAAAATGAAAGAAATAGTTTGTCACCTTTAGGTCTATAGATTAAATGTATTGAAAACATGGAGGGTTATTATGAACATTGCTCAAAAATATGTGGAGGGTCTGAAAAAGGCATATTATGATAATGGGGGAGGAAAACAGTGGGAAGATTTTGAAAGAATAGTACATGGAGCAAGTAAAGAAAATATTGAAAAATTGCGGACATTATACCCTGATACTCCAGATAGTTTAATACAGTTATTGGGCATTGTAGACGGAACATATTGGAGGAAGTATGCTGGAGAGGAAATTATTTTTTATTTTCTCGGTTCTGATGTTGAAGAATATCCGTATTATCTGTTATCCGCTGAGCAAATGACTAAAAAAGAGGATTTTGACTGGCTTAACGATTATATCAATAGGGAATTTGGAGATGATGTTGAGATTGATGAAAAAATTATAGATAATGCCGATAATATGTGTTGGTTACATTTCTCTGATTGTATGAATAACGGTGGAACTTCACAGTTATTTATTGATTTTTCTCCATCTTCTATAGGTACGAAAGGTCAAATAGTCAGATACTTACATGACCCTGATGAGATTGAGGTTATTGCCGACAGTTTTGATGAATATTTGCAAATGATGATGGATGATGGGTATGATTTTATATCTGAAGATGTGTTGGAAGATTGATTGTAACAGTTCATCAACATGCGGTATCTTTTCAAGATGTAGGTAGTGACGTTATTTTAAGTATACAGGAAAGCTTGAAAGACTTGTCGGCACTTCACGGCAACACGGACGGAGTTTATAGAACACAATATTTTGTTTCGCTCTGCTATATATCAACTAAAAAGACGGACTGTTAGCATTACGCCGATAGCCCGTCTTTTGTTGAATCATTCTGCTTACCGTCCATTTAATTCAAATATTCCTTATTACTTCTTTATTGGGGATCAGTTGATTCGGAAGTTTCTTTTTATACGATAAAAGAGATGTTTTAAGGAGGAAGTATAAAAAAAGAAGATATTTCCATGCTCTCGGGATTGTGATAAAATAAAAAATAATATGACAATCCGAAGCTGACGTTAAGGTAGGCTTTTTCGCTAGCTTCTAATTTTAGAAGGGACGATAGAAAATGAATATTAAAAAAGGTAAGAAAATAATGCCACCTCCTTGGTTGGCTTACCCAAAGATTGAACGATACTCTATTGGTTGGCGCATGGGTTATGGAGAGGATTACATGATTCGATTTTCCAACTGGTGGGATACTCTTTCCCAAGAAGAACGAATGGAGTGTCAGACCTTATTTCCAGAGCCGGTCACATGGAAAGGCTGGTGGGAAGATGATGATACCGAACAAGTGCTAACACATGAAGAATTTAGTATTCCATTATGGCAGCAACTTGGAGTGCCTAAATACACTCTAACCCAACTCCAACAGGAGGTTGCCATTGGTAAGCAGCATGACTTATGCCTGTTTTGGGGACATCAATCGTCAAAAGATGGAAGTATCACCAAAAGCTGTTTCAGTCAATGGTGGATAGAAGAATTCTGCTCTATAGCTCAGAACTACTGTTGCATGGAGCAATTTATGATGGAACAGAAAGCAAAACTGTTTGGAGACAAGGAAATAGGGCAACAGATTGTTGAGATTCAAAATCCTAGTCAGATTAAGGCACTTGGACGAAAAGTCCGAGGTTTTGATCAAGCGCTATGGGATAAGGCCAAATATTCCATTGTACTTAATGGAAACTGGTGTAAATTCAGTCAGAACCGAGATTTGAGGGACTTTTTACTATCGACTGGAGACAGTGTTTTGGTGGAAGCAAGCCCATATGATGCAATCTGGGGAATTCGACTCTCTGCTGACTCCTCTGATGCACAGAACCCGTTGAAATGGCGTGGCCAAAACCTATTGGGATTTGCGTTGATGGAAGTGAGAGACGAGCTTCGCAGGATTACAAAAAATGAATCTCTTTGCGATTGGAGCATGGTAGATTAGTGAATAATCTAATAATTAAAATTTATTGGGTTTCTTTAGATGGTAAAGTCGAGACTTGTTTAATGGAAGATAAACTCTATGAAGTGTAATTGGATACGTATATTATAATTGTAGGTAGTCAGAAGGCATTGGAGAATTATTATCCAGTGCCTTTTATAGTATCAATAAGGCAAATTAAAGGTCAGGAAAGGACGGAAACAATATGCAAACACAATCAGTAGAAAATATACAGAGTAACGTGGTTCAATTAGAGGCAGTAAAGAAGTCAAGGCAGAATCCAAAATTAAAAACAGAGGGAGTTGATAAGCAGACTCCTAATAATAATTCAATAGATCGTTGGGTACATCCCATAAGAGAAAAATCTGACGTTAAAAAGTGTATTTATTACAGTTTGATATTTGGAAAATATGTCAACAGTGGATTCTTTTCGATTCCTGGTTGGAATGCAGGCTGAGAGTTAGGATCTTTCGATGATGTGTTTTGGAATACTGAAAGTATCGGAAGAGCGTTGAAAAATAAGAAGACTGTTAAACAGATTGCTTTGGCAATAGTAGAATATGCAATGGGTTAGAAGAAATCTTAAGGTGTCTTAGAGAATATGTAAGTAGAAAATAAACTTTATTTGTGTTAAAATAGGGGGAAGGATTATGTAGATTATAAACCTTCGTATTGTGAAGATAGATCCATGAGTAATGTTTATTGTATTAGTTTGGGTAAGTAATGGCGGCGGTTAAATATAATTTTGTGGGAGACATTTCTTGAATATAACAAAGAGGAGAATTAATATGATTAAAAAACATGTATTTGCATTGGTAACCACATTTATTGTTATGGCTCTAGTGGGGTGCGCCAATGGAGCGGGAAATACTGCATCTTCCCAAAGAAAAATGGAAGAGAGCGCCCTTGTGGACGAGGAGACTAAGGAAAGTGTTGTTGGTGAAACAGAAGGAGAGTCAGAGGAACTTCGTAGCGATGAGGCAAATGAAAAGAGCCTTGCTTCTGATGATGCGGATTATTATAGTGTGTCTACCTCAAAATCAAAACAAGAGGTAGAAGCGTTTGCTGAAGTAGCGAAGACAAGTATTTTGAACGATGACTGGGTGGCAATTTCTAAGATGACTGCATATCCTATTACAATACAAGGCGTAGAATACGTTGATGCAGAAAGTCTTGCAAATACGGATCTTGTGCTTAGTGAGGAATATAAAAAGTCGTTAGGGGCTGCCTCCAATGAGAACCTTTTTGTTAATGGGCAGGGTATCATGCTTGGAGACGGAGAAGTGTGGATCGGAGAGGCATTGGATAAAGATATGCAGTCTGAAGGATTAAAAATTATAGCTATTAATGCGGAGAAGTAAGATTATATAAAAGAACTGTTTCAATGTTAAAAAAGACGATAGCATATAATCTATCGTCTTATGTTTTGCCAGTACTCGGTATGACAAGCAATAGAGTAATACCCCTCTATGATACCGTTCTGTATTGGATAGATGAATTAGAGAGAAGGCAGGCTGAGCTTGGGATTAAAAGTGATTTTAATGATAGAAGTCGTAAAACGTGATAAACGCTAGACTTCTCTCGCTTTTTTTATGAAGAATTTTGAGTTTGTTCTGTAAAAGTGTACAACAGCCTTAAAGGTTTTATTAAATATAAAAAAGAGCAGGAGATTAACCTGCTCTTTGAAAACTTTTATTCGTTTACAGTTTTAGTTGTAATTTTTCTGATGACTTTTCATTATCTTCTAAAGTGGTATTTTGCATAGATTCAATCACATTGAATTTTTCGTTAATTGAGGAATTGAAAGCGTCAGTACTTCTAATTATTTCGTCATTCATTTCAGATAGATGTGAGATTCTCTTTCTATTATCATATTCAGTATATAAAATTTCTCCAATTAATATAAAAATAAGTCCAAAGAGAACACTGCTTATTATACCGCCTATCATCAGTGGCCAGTTATAATTATAATTAACCTCCCCATGTTTACTAATAGATAATGCTTTAAATGCATACCCGGCCAGACAACTACCTACGATCCCGACAATAATAATTCCCCAACCTAAAGTATCTGCTAAAACGTCTTTACTCTTACTCATACTCATTTCCTCCTATGTATTGATATAATAGTTATATCATGAATTGTTAATAAATGGAAGTTTGAGGAGTATAATAAAAGAGTAGGATTAATCCTGCTCTCTATAAATCTTATGGTCTTACAAAAATTACACCACCCTTTTATCTGAATATACTTGGCACAAAATAATAATTACTATTTGTAAAAAGAATAAGAAGAAATATATAAGTCATCTTTTGCAACTAGTGTTATCTTATCGAAACTTTCATCATAAAAGTTAGAAACAGGAATAGCAGTGATACGGCTAGGTATCTTGTTATCACGAGAAATGAGCAGATTATAAGCAGTATGGAGCTTGGAGAATATTCGGACAAGTAATGGAAGAAAGATGCGTGTCGTGGTAAAATAGAGGAAGATATGAGTCTTAACTGTAGAGTAATATACAATGATTGATTTTCCTTTGTATTACTTACACAAAAATCAGGAGGTATAGATATGGAGATCCGCCCTCAGACTGTTATTAAAATGACGGTAGTTAAAAAGAATAATTATTGTCCTATCTTTAAAGAAGGTGATGAAGTAATAATTAAGAAGCATTGTTTTGATGTAGGTTTCAATAAATTGGAAAAGTACTGTTATGCTACTCTGGCGGATATATATCCGAAATGTAACAATTTAAGAAAACAGCCGGTGGGATCAAAAGATACTTTTTCTTGCCGCGACAATGGTATTATTGAGATTGAATTAGAAAGGTTAGAAGATGAACCGTACGACTTTGAAAGAAAGGATTAATAATAATTAGATTTGTATGACTAAAATAAAAGAACAATTTATATAGGAGGCTGCTTAAAATTTCAGAAGCAGCCTCGCCATTGGGTAATCCATAGTAAAAATATGGTTTTTATGAAAAACGTTTACTGAATACTACGAGATTCTTTAAGTTTTCATTAATGGATTCAATACTTGCGCTAATTTCTTCGATGGAAGCTGCCTGTTCTTCGCTGATAGCAGCTGAATCGGATATAGACGTGGTAATTACATCTACTGAACGATTCATTTGATCTACAATATTTTTAATTGAGGTTGTAGAATCTTTACTTTGTGCGGCCAATTTGCGAATTTCGCTTGCAACAACATTAAAACCTCTTCCGTGTTCCCCTGCTCTAGCTGCTTCAATAGATGCATTTAATCCTAAAAGATTTGTTTGGTCTGCAATATTTTTAACTATTTCTAATGCATCTGTTGTTTTTTTTGAGTTGCTAGATGTAATCTGTGCCTGCTCCATCATATTTTGAGAGGTATTAGCTAACTGGATTGCTGCATCCGCCAGAGTTTCTACAGTACTAGTCACTTGATTGAAGGAGGCTGCAATTTCATCGATACTATATTGAAGTTGAATAGTGTCATCAAGGTCAAAACCATTGCTAATAATTCCTATGACTTGGTTTTTTGAATTCCGAATAGGAACAGCACGATAATGAATCGCTTTACCATATACTGATTTATCCATCTGTCCTTTTTTTACAGTACCAGTACGTATGCAATCCTTAAATTCATCGGAAATTTTGTCACCAGGTTTAATTAATAAATCAAATCCTTTAGCGGGCTGATAGTAGATGTATTTTTCGCGATCAGTCAACCCGTAGGCAGTATCATCCCTATTAAGCTCATTAAAGTATTGTAGGGTGGTAATGAAAGCTTTTAATATTTCCTCATCGCTTAAAATATCCTGTGAATATTGCGTATAATCCACCGTAAGTCCTCCTTTGTATGTATGGCAATATTATTTATAACAAGTATATCAAACTTAAAAGAAGTGTCAAGAATATTGTATAGTTTTTTATACATTGTTATCCTGCTTTCAAATACAGATTTATTTTCTAGTGTCAAAAATGTATCAAATATAAAGCTAAACAGCATTGCTAGCCTTGGAGAGTTTTGATGAGAAATGAAGTGGAAAATATTCAAAGCGCCAAATCGTGGAAAGAGAATTGGGCAAATTTATCTACATATTTCAAGCGTCCGCAAGCCATCCGATGTTTAATTAACACTATGAATACGTTTGAAGTATTCAACCAGAAGTTAAGAAAAGTAATCAAATTCAAGGCGGTCTTTCTATTTGATGGCAGTCTTTTCAAATGTTATATCTGTCTTTGATATGTAAGAAAACAGCATTATAATACAAGCAAAGGGTAAAACCAGAAAGACAATAGTTTTACCCTCGTAAATGTCAACACATCTTATTTCGTTATTTTGAGTTTGCATAAAACTTGAGATGGTCTCAAAGAAGCTTGTTAGCGCTGTTTTCCCTACTCTTATATATTCAAACTATTTACCGTTATACTCTTAAAATTCGCTACTTTGGCTTATTATATTGCATCCAACATTTTCAATACAAGACTTAATCGAATTTTCGTCCGTTGATTGATTGTATCCGACTTCAATTGATTCTCTTGCTACATCAATATTAACCATGGAAATTCCATCTAATTTATCTAATGCATTTTTTAGCTGTGTTTTAATCTCAGAATTTTGTATGCCTGATATATTATAATGAACTTTATTCATAAGATAACTCCTTTACAGTTTAAATTATACTTTATGGACATTTAAAGCACATAGGCCTTTATCATCTTGTTTAACGTCAAAATTAACAGACTCGCCCTCGTGTAAATCCTTGTTATGCGTTTTTTCTTTCACTTGTGAATGATGCACGAAAACATCCTGACCGTCGTTGGCTGAGATAAAGCCGTAGCCTTTTTCGTTATCAAACCATTTAACGATACCAGTATAATTAGACATGTTGAGAACCTCCTTGAGATTCTTTATCTTTCGAATTATCTGATTTTAATCCGAATACAGCCCGGGCGCTTTCTGCTTGTGGATTATGATTAATATGTTTTGAATGAAAAGTACCGTCTTCCTTTTTATGATTGCTGGTACTTTTTTTTGAATTTTTGCTCATAGTTTGCCTCCTTTTATATAAAGCTATTTTTTAGTATACCAATCATTTAAAAATACCATTCTTTAATTGGTATCCAATTTTAACCAGAAAATTAGATGTGTATAGCTATAGAACTAAATTAGATATTATAGTAGTATAGATAAACTCATTTATTAGTTAGGTGTAAAATGATCATTTTCTAAATGGCGTACATGATTTGCAATTAGAAAGTGTGGTATAATTATAAAAAAGCAAGTGTGTTTGAGTGGTAAAATGATTCAGGTTATTAAAAAGAACATTAGGATATAATGAAACAGCTAACCATAAGTAAACAAGGTTAACCGTAAATATATAAGGCTAACTGTAAGTATATGAGTTGGAACTTAAAATACTGAATGTATAGACTATAAATCTCAATAAATAAAGAAAAAAGTACAAAAACAGTTAGAACTATTTACTGATACCATTGTAAAGAACAGGGAATTTAAAATCATAAAAACCATTAAATGAGCGTTATCCTAAAGGATACAGGTTTAGGGATATTTGCTAATAATAGATCAGTCGCATATGTGTATGCAATATCAAATGTCAGTAGAGGTGTTAATCTGCAAAGGTTACATATTTTGTTGATATGTCGATAGAAAAGTAAAGGAGTAAGTATGGCTAAAGATAGGGAAACACCTTGCAAATACTATATATGTGCAGGTAAGTGTGAAAAAGGACGAGAGGCCGATCATAAGGGGTATTGCCAGAAATGTGATAAATATTTGCCTCGCGCTAGAGTTAGACATATAAATATTAAGAAGAAAAAACTTGATAAGATCAAGAGAAATGAAAGGGAATAATGATAGAGTTAAAAGGAAAATATAACGAAGCAAAGATATTTACAGATGTTGTAGATGAAACGTCAATAGCACAGGTAATGCTTTTATTAAATCAGGAATTTGTGACTGGAAGCAAAATAAGATTAATGCCAGACATACACGCAGGAGCCGGCTGTACCATTGGTACTACGATGACCATTACTGACAAGATTGTTCCTAACCTTGTTGGAGTGGATATTGGGTGTGGAATGGAATGTATACAGATTAAAGAAAAACACATGGAATTACAGAAACTAGATAAGTTAATTTATGAGAAGATTCCATCTGGCTTCAATATTAGAACTAAAACACACAGATACTTTGACAAGTGCAATGTTGAAAAATTATATTGTGTAGACAAAGTTAATTTAGGCAGAGCTGAAAAAAGTCTCGGAACACTTGGCGGTGGAAATCATTTTATTGAATGCAACAAAGATGATGATGGTAACATTTATATTGTTGTTCATTCCGGAAGCCGTCATTTGGGGTTAGAGGTAGCAAATTATTATCAAAATCAAGCTTACGAGATATTAAATGGTTCCTCTGATTCTGATAGACAGAATCTGATTGATGAATTAAAGAAGCAAGGGAAAGATAGTGAAATTCAAAAAGCATTGTCAGATCTAAAAAATGTGAAAAGAACAAATATACCAAAGCAGCTCGCTTATGTAAGTGGTCAATTATTTGAGCAGTACATTCATGATATGAAAATTGTTCAAGAGTTTGCAATGTATAATCGTCAAGCAATGATGGATGAAATAGTTAAAGGAATGGGTGTTCATGCAATTCAGCAATTTACAACAATTCACAATTATATAGATATAGACAATATGATTCTCAGGAAAGGGGCTGTTTCAGCCCGAATTGGAGAACGTTTGATTATCCCTATAAATATGAGAGATGGCAGCCTGATATGTATTGGAAAAGGAAATGATGATTGGAATCAGTCAGCACCACATGGAGCCGGTAGATTGATGAGCAGATCGCAAGCGAAAGAGACATTTACTGTTTCAGAGTTTAAAAAACAAATGAATGGGGTATTTACGACATCCATAAATAAGGATACATTAGACGAATGCCCAATGGCATATAAGGGTATGGAAGACATCGTAAATAACGTAGCTGCCACTGTAGATATTGAAAGTATCATCAAGCCGATTTATAACTTCAAAGCTGGCGGTGAATAAAATAACTATATCGCTTGAAAGTGGGTGGTGAATATAATTTTTGTAACAGGAGATACACATGGCGATTGGATGAGACGTTTAAATACTAGTTCATTTCCCAAACAAAAAGAGATGACAAAAAATGACTATGTTATTATATGTGGGGATTTCGGCATATGGGACAATTCCAATAGAGAAAAATACAATTTAAACTGGCTTGAAGAAAAACCTTTTACAACATTATTCGTTTCAGGCAATCATGAAAGTTATGATATTCTTGATTCTCTTGATGTGTCAGAATGGCATAATGGCAGAGTTAATCTTATTAGCCCATCTGTAATTCATTTGATGCGAGGACAAGTGTTCACTATAGAAGGAATGACTTTCTTCACATTTGGTGGAGCAAGCAGTCATGATATATCGGATGGGATTTTGGAAAAAGATGACCCAAGAATTAAAGTTTGGAATAAAGATTATTCTAAGATGTTCCGCATTAATCATGTGTCATGGTGGAATAGAGAATTACCATCAACCGATGAGATGAAAGAAGGGCTTAAGAATCTTGAAGCTGTTCATAATAAAGTCGATTATATCATAACCCACAGTCCATATACCACATTATTAAAACAAATGGATAGTGGCAACAGATTGTATCAAACAGACATACTAACCGATTATCTACAAAATATTAAAGAAACAGTCGATTATAAGCACTGGTTATTTGGACATATGCACATCAATCAGACATATCACTCAGAACGGAGCAGTTGCTTGTATGAGCAGATTATTAGAATAAAATAAAAGAATTGTTTCAATGTTACAAAAGACGATAGATAATATGCTATCGTCTTTTGTTTTCTTTTTTTGAACTCAATTTATTTTCTTCTTTTAATTATCCTCACTCGGTTTTAAAATTCATAATCTTAACATAATTAATTCACTTACTAATGTACCATGAGAAAGAATAATATCATTGGGGTTGCACTTGAACTTTTTACATATAGCTTCTAATATTTTCAGTTTAATGCTGGCAGATTCACCAGTGTTGTGACTTTTGTATTAATTCAAACCATTAATGATTCGATATAAATAATATGAGATGAAAAGGAGATGAGAGTATGAAAAAGGATATGTATGAAGAAGATTTTGACTACAGAGGAAATGATGGATATCAGGAGTTTTTAGTTAGTATTCAAGAGCAGTTTGAAAACTTGATTTCGCAGTATGGAAAGAAATTGTTAAAAGCAGATATTAACGGGAATCTATTTGAAATATATTTGGAAAATTTACCGGAAGATGCCAGACAGCATTATAACTGCAGCGCATGTAAGAAGTTTGTTGATAAATATGGATGTCTTGTCGCGGTAAAAGAAGATGGAAGTCTTGAGTCTGCGGTATGGAATAGTAATAGCCCTAAGTTCTTTGCAAAATCGGTTGGTGCCATGAAGCAGATGGTTGAGAATTCGGTGGTAAATGCAGCATTTGTCACGAATACAGTGACACTTGGAATCCCCAAGACAGGAATATGGTCTCATATGAATTTGATTCTGCCCTTAGACATGGTGAAGACAAGCAGACTAAAGAATGCGAATCAAATGGAGGCAGAGAAATTAGAAGAATTTAGAATGTTAATGGGAGCAGTGCAGGACTATTCTTTAGATATTGCAAATCAGGTGGTGGAATTGTTGTCGTCAGATACCATGTATAGATCAGATAGAGTCCTTGGTATAGCAGCGTGGTTTAAAGAAGTTTGTAGTGTGTATGAAGCCGAAAAAGACAGAAGAAAACGTTTGAATCTTATATGGAAGGCAGTAGCAGATGCTCCGCAGGGGTTTTGTCATGTGAAAAGCAGCATGATCGGAACTTTATTGGAGGACATCGCCTCTGGCATGGATTATCAAATTATATGTAATAGATTTGCTGAGAAAATGAATCCAGCTAACTATATGCGATCCAAATCAGCACCTACAGTTGGAGGTATTGACCAAGCGGAGAAGATTGTGGCAAAGCTCGGAATCGCAAATTCTCTTAAGAGACGTTATGCTGCATTTGATGAGATCCCATTTTTTATATGGAAAAATAATTGTGATAAAGCAAAGACTGAGAAGAAAAAAATCGGAGAGATATTCAAAAATATTATACCGAAGGATGATAAGATTGCAAAACCTGTGATACCTAATACCGTTATGACCTGGGATAAATTTCAAAGGACAATACTTCCTTCCACTGAAAGTATAGAAGTTAAAATTGATAATCCAGATCGGTTAATGGCGTTGGTGACAGCTGCAGATGAAGATTCAGAAAACATTTTACAATGGGACAATTCCTTTAGTTGGTATTACCATGGAGGAATCGATGGAGAGATAAAAAGAAGGGTAGAGGAAGCAGGCGGACGTTATGAGAATAATGAAATAAGATGTTCCCTCATTTGGGAAGGCGGAACGGATTTGGACATCCATTGCTTAACCCCTGACAATTTTCATATTTATTATGCCAATAAAGCTGACAAAAGAAACGGATGGCTGGATGTAGATGCAAATGGAGGGAGTATAACAACATATCAGCCAGTAGAAAATATTAGGTGGGCCAGTAATGCCCCACAAGGACACTATATATTCTATGTAAATAATTATCAGCAAAGAGATAGACAATTCAATTGGTTTAAGGTTGAATTAGAAGTAAATGGACAGAAATATACATATAATGGAACTGCAAATGATACAGGGTGGAAAGAGTCCGTATTTGAATTTGATTATAGAAATGGTCAGGTCTTAAAAATGAGAAGTGCTGCAGAGCAGGGAAATTCCTGGAATCTTGACACAAATAAATTTATAAAGGTAAATGGGATTACCACATCACCAAATTTATGGGGAGTGAATCCCAAGGAATATATTGGGAATCATATTTTCTTTATGTTAGAAGATTGCAAAGATTTATCAGAAGGAAAAGGAAGAGGCTTTTTCAATGAAACCTTAAAGCCTGAACTAAGAGAGATAAGAAAAACTTTAGAAGCTTATACTGCAAATACATCGATTGAGGGAATAGATAAGGCTTCTGCTTGTGGAATCGGTTTTTCAAAAGATAACCAATGGAATTTAATTGTAAAAGTTACAACTCCAAATTCGACCAGACTCATTAAGATAGATCGTTTTGATTAAAATAAAAAAGTCTAATTCATTGAAGAAAATATTATTGAATTTGAACAAATTTGTGATTATATATTAATAAAAAGTAAGAGGAGAATAGATGAAGTTATCACATATTAAGGAGAAAATTGTTTCTGAAGAATATAATTTTCTTAGAGAAGATAAACATTTAAAAGATAATATCATTATATTGACCTTAGGGGGAAGCTACGCCTATGGTACAAGTAATGAAAATAGTGATTTAGATATACGTGGGTGTGCATTAAACAGTAAGCGAGAAATCCTTACCAATGAGAATTTTGAACAGTTCATCCATGAAGAAACGGATACAACCATTTATTCATTCAATAAGTTAGTATCTCTGTTAGCGAACACAAATCCAAATACCATTGAGATGCTGGGAAACAAACCAGAGCACTACTTTTATATTTCTCCAATAGGCCAGGAATTACTTGATCATTCACATATGTTTTTATCAAAGATGGCAATTTATACATTTGGAGGTTATGCAAATCAGCAATTGAGAAGGCTGGATAATAAGTCCGCCAGATCAGTTGAACAGTCAGATAAGGAAAAACACATTTTAAAAACCATTGAACACGCTGCTTATGATTTTGCTAATAGATATTTTAATATGCCGGACGATGCGATTAAATTATATATAGACAAGGCCATTCAAGAAGAATACGATACAGAAATTTTCATGGATGTAACTTTGAAGCATTATCCGTTAAGAGATTACAAATCGATGTGGTCTGAAATGCAAAGCATCGTAAATGCTTATTCAAAAATAGGGAAAAGAAATTCAAAAGCGATTGAGCATAATAAATTAGGAAAGCATATGATGCATTTGATCCGGCTTTATATTATGTGTATAGATATCTTGAAAGAAGAAAAAATTATTACTTACAGAGAAAAAGAACATAATTTATTAATGGACATTCGCAATGGGAAATATCTTAATGATAATGGACAACCAATTCCTGAGTTTTTTGAAATGATTAGCGATTTTGAAACGAAATTGGATTATGCAAAAGAAAATACTTCCTTGCCAGACAAGCCTGATTATAAGAAAATAAATGAATTTGTGGAGAGTGTAAATGAGAGGGTGGTAAAAGGTGAAGCTTAAAATCGAAATCCCTCAGGGGGTAAATGAATTACTTAATACCCTTCAGTTAAATGGACATTGGGCTTATATCACTGGCAGCTGTGTGAGAGATGTAATTTTAAATAAAAGACCTAACAGTTGGAATATATGTACCTCAGCTACACTTAAAGAAATATTAAACTACTTTAAGAATAATAAAATCATAAAAACTGGATTACAGTATGGAATGATTGCAGTAGTGAATAACAATGTTTTACATGAGATAGCAACATATAATATTGAAGGGGATTATACAGATGTTCATAGGTCTGATAAGGGTTCGATACCTGAAAACCTGATTAGGGATCTTAAAAGAAGGGATTTTACCATAAACGCAATGGCATATAATGATCATTCTGGCTTAATTGACCTTTTTGGTGGTATTGAAGATTTACAAAATGGAATTATCAAGTGTGTTGGGAATGCAGAAGAGAGATTTGCGGAAGATGGATTAAGAATATTGCGTTGTTTTAGGTATTTGTCGCAATTAGGATTTACCTATATAGAGGATAGCACTGGAAAGGCAGCTAAAAAATTAGCTGATAAGCTTAATGAAATTCCTGCTGAAAGAATTAACGACGAATTATGCAAATTATTATCAGGAAAGCTGCCACATGTGATTATTGGAAAATATAAAGAAATTTTTGGAGTGATTCTCCCGGAAATAAAATCAATGTGGGAATTTAATCAAAATAATCCTTATCATATCTATACGGTATGGAAACACACATTGGTTGCCCTTGAGCATACGCCTAATGATCTGATTATAAGACTTGCAGTGCTATTGCATGATATTGGAAAACCTCATAGCTATCAAGTAGATAACAATGGAATTGGACATTTTAAGGGGCATGGCAGAGTAAGTGCGGATATTGCGAAAGTTATACTTCATCGCTTAAAGTTTGATGAGGATACTCAAAATCAGATAGTAGAACTGATCTATTATCACGATGCCACATTTGAAGCGAACAAAAAATATATACGGCGATGGATAAATAAGATTGGAGTAGTGCAATATAAGCGTTTACTAGAATTGAAAACGGCCGATGTTTATGGCCAAAACCCTATATACTTGGAAGAAAGGCTGAAGAAAATTACCAAAATAGAAAGTTTATTAGTTGAATTAATTTCTGAAGAAAAAGTATTTTCTGTTAAAAGTTTAAATATTAGCGGTAAGGATTTAATTGAAATTGGTTATATGCCTGGAAAATTAATAGGAGATTTGTTAGATACTATGGCGAAACAAGTTGTAGACGGAAAATTGGAGAATGATAAAGAAGCGCTTATTTCATATGCTGTCAAAAACTTGAGAGAAAATTGAGAAACATATAGATATATGGCTGTATGTAAATTAGACATTGAATAATAGTTTCCATCCATCAACGAATTCCCCGACGGTAGCGGCAACGTATCGTCGGGAGTATTTTTTGTTTGTTAGAGTTTATAGTGTAAGTGCCAAATATGACGTTTATCATGATTCCAGAAACGGAACCAGGGATTAGTTATAAATGACTTATTTTTCTTCGAATAATTTGGGAACCATTACGTTATCAATTAGTCCAGATATTAACTCTCCATCACTATTTAGTAATGCATGAAATTCTTTTGAAGATTTAGAGATAATTAATACATATTTATTGTCGTTAGCATCAGTTAAATCAAATGCATTATAATCATGGCTCATCCCATCGATTATAGAGGCTGATGAACTGGTTGCGGCGATACATTCTATTGCGTTATTAGTAAGTTCTTCAAGGGTATAAGAAACCTGTTTATTCGTCATCCCAGTTGCTTCTTGAATTATAGGATTCTTCATTTTTGAACTACATGCAGTCATTAGACAGATCAACAGTATTATGGTAATAAAAATATTTTGATTTTTCATGATTACCCCCATTATATGTTTTTTAAAATTTTAACAGATAAGGTGAATGGAAGATATTAAGTTATTATGAAGAATATGGATAGAAGTGTTTATTTTCTTCTTATACAGAGGAGGAATTGGAAGAAATATTAGCACAATGATAGAAGCGACTAAAGCGAGATTTATCGTTTTATTGACTTTTTTTGTAATATACGACCAATGTGACTAAATTAAGCATGATTGTAACTACTAGAAGTAATTTGGCAATGGATGCTATTCCATCGGAAGTATCCATAAGAGCTGACCAATCCTCTATCTTTACCAAATAATCAGTATAGAGAATTTGCATATACAGTGAGATAGCACAGGCGCTAACGCTTGCCACTGATAAGATAATCCACTTTCTGTTATTAACCTTATTGTATTGCACAAGGTTAATAATAGGAAGTAACCATGCAATAAGCCCCAGTACAAGGCTTCCAATATTCAACCAATCTGCTCCAAACATAATTTCAACCTTTCAAATTCATGTTTTAAGTCAACAAAATATCATCAGAAACAAGTTAACCAGTAGTCCTAATATCATATTGTGTTTGTTATATTATGAGTTTTGCTTTTAAGCTTTTGGTATGACATCTATTTCTGTAATAAACTGAAATTATCTAAAACGATGGAAAGATATAAATAAGGGAGCTGGTAAAGAGTGTTTCATTAAAGGAAGAGTAAAAATTTTATATCTAACCATAAAACAAGAAATATTTAGGAAATACCTTTGTATTGTAACATGATTCCTGTTAAATGCAAAGCATGATATATTGCTCAGAAGAGGGATAAAATATGAAAATCATTAAAGAAGCATAGAGCGACTGGTATCAGGTGGAATGGCAATCCATGTGCAAACTGGTAAGCATCAGGAAACCATGCTGTGTTGCCAGAGTGTTGCCCGTATGTTTAGCAACTATTGTATTTACAGACTTTATAAGAATTATATGGAAAATACATTTAACCCTTTTTTATTACCCCGACGGTAGTGGCAACATATCGTCGGGGATTTTTTGTTTATTAGGATTTATATTCAAGAAATCCGAAGAAAGTTAAGACTTGACAAAAGATTCTTAAATAAACAATGCAAAAAACAGGTAATTTGTTTGCTTTGAATTGAAACAATTCGAAACAAGATAAAATAAGAAAAGTATATTGACTTAAATGTAAGGTTTATGTATAATTCTAATAATTTGATGGCAAAATGCCTAGAAATTAAGACGAAACAAGAAAAAACAATTGTAAAGAGGAGAGGAAAGATGAGAAAAAAAGTTTTAGCTTTAAGCTCAGCGATTTGTCTGGCAATCGGCACTCTGACAGGTTGTGGATTTACAGGTTCCACAGAGAGTACTGCTGCCAGTGAGGCTGCTCCGGGTAAGAAAAGTGAAGCTGCAGCAGGAAGTCAGGTACTCAGTGTATATGCAAATGCTGAGATCAAGACCCTGGTACAATGGGCGGCTTCAGACAGCCAGTCAGCAATGGTGAATAATAATGCATTTGAAGGCCTTCTTCGTCTGGATGAAAAGAATGAAGCACAGCCGGCTCTTGCAGAAAGTTATGATGTTTCAGAAGATAAGCTTACATACACATTTCATTTAAGAGACGGTCTTCTGTGGAGCGACGGAACTCCACTGACAGCCAAGGATTTTGTATTTTCCTGGTTAAAGCAGATGAGTGCAGAAGCCACCAATGGCTACAGCTTTATTATGACGGATTATATCGTAAATGGTATCGAATATAATGAAGGAACAGTAAAAGGAGAAGAGGTAGGCGTAAAGGCTCTTGATGATAAGACCCTGCAGGTGACCTTGAAGGCTCCGACTCCTTATTTCCCACGACTGACTGTTCTTTGCCAGTTTTTCCCTCTCAATGAGGCTTATGTAACAGGTAAAGGTGATCAGTATGGTCTGACTGCAGAGAATATGATCTATTGCGGTCCTTATGTGATCACCAGCTACGACCCGGCAGTTGGAGCTACCTTAAAGAAGAATGAGAAATACTGGGATGCAGCTAATGTAAAGGTTGAAGATGCGAAAGTCCGCGTCATGAAAGATGGTTCTGCGGCTTTAAATGCATATCTTGCAAATGAATTAAGCCAGGTAAAGCTTGATTCTTCCAATGTGGCAGCTTATGAGAAGGATCCGGAATTCAGCTCAGAAAGTGAGTTCAGAACAGAATATCTTCAGTTCTCCTTAACAAATCCAGTAATGGCAAATAAAAATATCCGCCGTGCCGTTTCCATGGCCATTGACAGAGAAACACTTGCAAAGGCAATTCTGGCTGACGGATCCTCTCCAAGTGCCGGACTCATTGCAGAAGGCATGTACGGAAGTGATAGCAAGACATTCCGTGAATTAAACGGTGCGGTAAGCCCATTCAATGCGGAAGATGCGAAAAAATACTGGGATGAGGGCGTAAAAGAGCTGGGCGAGACTCCTACCCTTACCTTATTGGTTCGTGATGATTCCGTAACAAAGGCTGTTGCTACTTACATACAGAGTGAACTTAATAAGAATTTGGGCATTGATATCGTAATTGATACCAAAACAGTTCAGGCTAGAAATGAATTAATGGATAATAACAATTATATGTTTGCATCTACCGCATGGGGTGCTGATTATGATGACCCTATGACTTATCTGGATTTATGGACCAATGGAACACCATACCGCGGTTCCTACACCAATGACTCATATAACAAGCTGGTGAGCGATGCAAAAACGGAAACCGATGATGCAAAACGTCTGGATATGCTTTTACAGGCAGAGAAAATCCTGGTACAGGATGATGTCATTGTTGCACCTTTATTCCACAGAGGATCTGCAACTCTTACAAAATCAAACGTAAAGGGACTGATCAACCATCCGTTTGGACCGGAAGTAGAATTTAAGTACGCTTTTTTTGAATAGGCTGGGCGGACAGGGGAGCACCCTGACGAGCAGAATGTGAGATAAAATCAGCCATCCTTTTCTTATTTTTAAGAAGAAGGATGGCTCTTTTGTAAGAACTCACCACAATATCAATGCAAAGGAGGACGCAGCATGATAAAATATATCTTAAAGCGGCTCATTTATCTGGTGTTTACACTTTGGGTCATTGTTACCGCTACCTTCTTTCTGATGAAGAAGCTGCCGGGATCTCCGTTTGACGCAGAGCGGTTTAACTTGATGTCAGCAGCGCAGCAGCAGACTATATTGGAACAATATGGGTTAAATGAGTCGCTGCCTCGTCAGTATGTGAAATATATGGGAAATATTCTTCACGGAGATTTTGGAACATCTTTTACCTATTCGGGACAAAAGGTGTCTTCTGTCATTGGCGGAAGAATCGGTCCGTCTGCTCTTATTGGAATCCAGGCGGTCCTTATCGGTTTGGGTGTGGGACTGACACTGGGAATCATTGCTGCCTGGAGGCATAACAGCGGAATTGATTACTTCACCATGATCCTGGCAGTTTTAGGAGTCTCGGTCCCTAACTTTGTGGCTGCGGCCCTTTTGCAGTATTACGTGGCTTTAAAATGGGGCATTTTGCCCGTTGGTTTCTGGACGGAATGGAAATGTTCCGTTCTTCCTTCCATTGCCCTGTCTTTTTCTGCGACAGCCATGGTTGCCAGATTTATCCGGACGGAGATGCTGGAGGTGTTGGAACAGGATTATATCGTTACCGCCAGGGCAAAGGGGCTTAGTCCCATGAAAGTGCTGATGCGCCATGCGGTAAGAAACTCCATTATTCCTGTAGTGACCATCCTTGGACCAATTGTAGTCAATCTGCTTACTGGTTCCCTTGCAGTGGAAAATATCTACACCATACCAGGAATCGGCAGCTTATTCGTAGACAGTATTAAGGCTAATGACTATTCCACGATTATGGGAATTACCATTTTTTACAGTGCTTTTTATATATTTGTAGTTCTGATCGTGGATATTGCGTATTCCCTGATTGACCCCAGGATACGTCTGGCAGCAAGTAAGGAGGGGTGATCATGGATGAATTATTTGTAAAGGTAAACGTGGATGAATCAGAAAAGGAACATATTGCAAGGCCTAATCTTACGGCTTTCCAGGATGGTTGGCTGCGCTTAAGAAAAAATAAGGCGGCAGTCGTATCCTTATTTACCTTGATCGCCATTGGAATTTTAGCAATTCTTGCACCTGAAATCTCTAAATATTCTTATAAAGAAACCAACTATGACATTATTTATCAGACGCCGTCTCTGGTACATTTATTCGGCACGGACCAATTCGGACGGGATTTATGGGTGCGCACCTGGATGGGAACACGGATTTCTCTTCTTATTGCTTTGGTAGCGGCTCTGCTTGATTTAACGGTAGGAGTGACTTATGGTGCAGTTTCCGCGTTGTCCGGAGGCAGAGTGGATGCGGTGATGCAGCGTATCATCGAGGTTTTAGTGGGAATTCCTCATTTAATTATCGTAATTCTTTTGATGATGATCATGCCTGCAGGCATATGGACCATAGTAGCTGCCCTTTCTATTACTGGCTGGGTGAATATGGCCCGTTTGGTTCGTGCGGAAATATTAAAACTGAAAAATCAGGAATTTGTCCTGGCAGCACGGGTTTTAGGAACCAGCACCTCAAGCATCATATGGAAACACTTAATTCCCAATACCGTAGGGGTAATTGTTATCAATGCCATGTTTACCATTCCTTCCGCCATTTTTACGGAAGCGTTTTTGAGCTTTATCGGAATCGGTATGCAGGAGCCAAAAGCTTCTTTAGGCGTTCTTATTAATAATGGATATCAAGTACTGAGAAATTTCCCACACGTATTGATTTTTCCTGCGGTCGTGATTGTTCTTATTATGGTTTGTTTCAGCATTTTAGGAGACGGACTGCGTGATGCATTAGACCCAAGGATGAGAAAGTAGGTGAAGCGGCAGTGAGCAGGTTGCTAGAAGTAAATCAGTTACATGTAAATATAAAAACCCAGCATGGTGTGGTACAGGCGGTAAGGGGAGTAAGTTTTTATCTGGAAGAACAGGAAACTCTTGCAATCGTAGGTGAATCTGGTTCCGGAAAATCCATTTCCGTAAAAAGCATTATGGGCCTTCTTCCGAAAAATGGCAGTATTACAGAAGGTTCTATTCTGTTTAAAGGCAATGATCTGGCAAAATACAAAGAACGGCAGATGCAAAATGTAAGAGGTTCTGATATCTCCATGATCTTTCAGGATCCGATGACTTCTTTAAATCCAACTATGACCGTTGGAAAGCAGATCATGGAAGTGTTAAAAGAGCATAGAAAAGATATGAACAATGAACAGAAAAAGGAACGGGCCATTGAGCTCATTTCCCTGGTGGGAATTTCCAATCCAGAAGCCAGATTTGGACAGTATCCCCACCAGCTCTCCGGTGGAATGCGCCAAAGAGTGGTGATTGCAATTGCACTTGCCTGTGATCCTCAGATATTAATTGCGGATGAGCCAACAACTGCTTTGGATGTGACCATACAGGCCCAGATTCTGGACCTTTTAAGGGATTTACAGAAAAAGATTAAGACATCCATTATTATTATCACTCATAATCTGGGAGTGGTAGCTAATATTGCAGACCGGGTTGCCGTTATGTATGGAGGGCAGCTGGTGGAGACCGCCGGCGTCAGAGAACTGTTTTATGAGACGAAGCATCCCTATACAAAAGGGCTTCTGGCTTCTATACCAAAGGCATCGGACAAAGGAAAAGATTTAACGGCCATTCCTGGAACGCCTCCTGATTTGATGGAGCCGCCCAAAGGCTGCCCTTTTGCGGCAAGATGTACGGAAACAATGGTAGTCTGCCAGGAATATGTGCCGGAAGAAACGTCTTGGAATAACGGCCATCATGCCCGCTGCTGGCTTCTTGATGAACGGGCGAAAGCTCTTAGAGAATAAGGGGGGATCAAAATGTCAACAGAAAAGAAACCATTATTGGAAGTGAAGCATTTGAAGAAGTATTTTCAGGTGGGAAAAAATCAGACCTTGAAAGCAGTGGATGATGTGACACTTGAGGTATTAAAAGGAGAGACATTTGGTCTTGTTGGGGAGAGCGGCTGTGGAAAATCCACATTTGGCAGAACGGTCATTCAGTTGTATGAGCCTACGGCAGGAGAAGTCGTTTATGATGGTCAGACCATTGATACTTCCTTATCCCAGTCAGAGCGCCGCAAATTCTCCAGAAAAATGCAGATGATTTTTCAGGATCCTTACGCGTCGCTCAATCCCCGGATGAAGGTTATGGATATTGTGGCAGAAGGAATGGATGCCCATCGAATAGCTTCGGGGAAAGAACGGGAGGAAAAGGTTCTGGAGCTTTTAAAGACAGTAGGACTTTCTAAAGAACATGCAAACCGGTTTCCTCATGAGTTTTCTGGCGGACAGCGTCAGAGAGTGGGAATTGCCAGAGCATTAGCGGTGGATCCGGAGTTTATTATTTGCGATGAGCCTATTTCAGCATTAGATGTCTCTATTCAGGCGCAGGTCATTAATCTCTTAAAAGAATTGCAGGAAAAAAGAGGCTTAACCTACTTGTTTATTGCCCATGATTTATCCATGGTAAAGCATATCAGTGACAGGATCGGCGTCATGTATCTGGGTGGCCTTGTGGAACTGGCAGCAAGTGAAGAATTGTTTGAAGATCCGGTGCATCCATATACAAAAGCTCTGCTTTCTGCCATTCCAATACCGGACCCGGATGCAGAAAAAGGGCGGAGCAGGATCATGCTGGAAGGGAGTTTGCCAAATCCCATTGATTTAAATGATGGCTGCCGGTTTGCCTCCCGGTGTCCTTATGCGGATGATGTCTGCCAGAAATCATCGCCGGAATTTAAGGAAGTGAAGCCAGGCCATTATGCAGCTTGCCATAAGGCTGTGTAGGATGGATTCATAACGCGCGAAAAATATATGTTTAGGAGAAAACGATGAAAGACTATATCTTGGAGGTCTGTGTGGATTCTGTGGAGTCTGCGAAAGCAGCAGTACGGGGAGGAGCCGACCGGCTGGAACTGTGCGCCAATCTGGTGATTGGGGGAACAACTCCCGGAGTCAGTCAGTTTAAGCAGATACGCAAGGCCTGCAATGTTCCGATCAACGTGCTGATCCGTCCCCGGTATGGTGATTTTTTATATACAGATCATGAGTTTCAAATGATTTTAGAAGATGCAAGGATGTTTCAGGAACTGGGGGCCGATGGTATCGTTGTCGGGTTCTTAGATCCTGACGGCAATCTTGACAGGCAGCGCTTACAAAAGCTTCGGGATGCAGCGGGAAAAGGCAGTATGACTTTGCACCGTGCATTTGATGTGTGCCGGGATCCTATTAAAAGTCTTACAGAGGCAATGGAGATCGGGATCGATACCATACTCACTTCCGGGCAGCAGGATACCTGTCTAAAAGGAAAGGGACTTTTGGGAGAACTGGTCAGACTGGCGGCCGATGAAATTGATATCATGGCCGGCAGCGGTGTGGATGCCAATGCCATTTCCTGCCTGATGGAGGAATCAGGTGTCCGATGCTTCCATATGTCGGGAAAGGTGATCGTGGACAGTGGAATGCGTTATCGGAAGGATGATGTGAGCATGGGGATACCGGGGATCGGGGAATATGACATTTTTCGTACTGATGAAGAAAAGATAAATCAGGCGAAGAGGTATATGGAGGGGAAAACATGTTTACAGAAGAACGTTTAGATAAGATCCTGAAACTTTTGCAGGATCAGGGTATGGTGAAGGTAAAAGAGTTAAGTACTTTATTTCAGGTTACAGAGGACTGCATTCGAAAGGATTTAAAAAATCTGGAAAATGCGGGTAAATTAAAAAGAACCTATGGAGGGGCACTTTTATCTCAGGATTATCCTTTGAAACGGGATGTAATAGACCGGAGAGATACCAATATAGAGAAAAAGAAGCTGATTGCCCAGAAGGCATTTGAACTCATCGGAAACAATGAGACTATTTTTCTGGATATATCCACCACCAATATCATGGTGGCGGAACAGCTGGCCAATTCCCATAAACGTGTTACAGTGGTAACAAACATGATCGATATCATGCAGACACTTGCCGTAAATCCATCAATTACTGCCATCGGAACAGGAGGAATCATGTACCGGACGGTAAATGGATTTATGGGAGCTGCAGCCATTGAAATCATCAGACAATATAGCTTTGACCGGGCATTTATCGGCACTTGCGGTCTGGATCTTACGGACAATTCCATTACTACCCTTGGGGTGGAGGACGGTCTTACGAAAAGGGCGGCCATTGCCAGCAGCAGACATAAATATCTGGTCATGGAGAAAGATAAGTTTTACTTTAATGATTCCTATAAATTTGCTCATTTTGACGATATCGATGGCATCATTACGGATTCTATGCCGGATGAAGCTACGGCAAGACGGCTCGATTCTGCCGGGGTAAGGATTTTGGCATAGAAATCACATATAAAAAGGAGAACTTTTCAATGTTTTCAGAACATCTGCAAATATATGTCCAGGATAAATACATGGGCAGGCTTCCGTTTTTGGGAACCTTAAAAGAAAAAATAGAAGAATCGATGGAACAATGCACACCGGATGAGCAGGTGCTCATGAAATTTCTCTACGGCACCATGCCACTGCGGGATGCCGGGGAGTATGGATTTTCTGTGTTTCTTGGTTTTGTTAAGCATTCCCTGATGGTCTATAAACAAATGGAGTGGTGCCAGGAAATTCCAGAAGATATATTCCTGCACCATATCCTGTATTACCGGGTCAATTCCGAGAATATTGAAGACTGTCGGAAGTTTTTCTATGATAAATTGAAGGACCGGATTTTTGGACTTTCTGTGAAAGAGGCCGCATTAGAAATCAATTACTGGTGCGCGGAAAATGGAACTTATGAGTCCTCTGATAACCGCACCATTTCCCCCATGACACTATACCGGTCAGGAAAAGGCCGCTGCGGGGAGGAATCTACCTTTGCTGTGACCGCATTCCGAAGTGTGGGAATTCCTGCAAGACAGGTGTATACGCCAAGATGGGCCCATTGTGATGATAATCATGCCTGGGTGGAGGTTTATGCAGATGGGAAATGGCATTTTCTTGGAGCCTGTGAACCGGAAGAAATCCTTAATAAAGGGTGGTTTACGAACGCTTCTTCCAGAGCATTGCTCATACATACCAGAACATTTTCTGATTATTCTCTGGCTTCCAATTTAGAATGCGTGGGTAAGGAAGATTTAATCGTTTATTACAACGGAACTCAGACCTATGCAAAGACCAAGTCATATGAAATCATGGTACTGGATGAAAATAAAAAACCCTTGAAAGATGTTACTGTTTTTGTTGAGATTCTGAATATGGCTGAATACTGCTCCGTTGCCACGCTTACCACAAGTGAAACTGGTAGTGCCTTTATAACCATTGGACTTGGCGATGTGCACATTCGCGCGGTAAAAGATGGTATGTGGCAAGAAGCCTGGGCCAGTGTAAAAGATACGGACCGGCTGGTTCTTATTTTTGACAAAGAAACAGTCGCCATGCAAAAAGAACTCTGGCTGGATGTGGATGTCCAGGCACCCAAAGATTATCCCATGCATCCGGTAACGCTTACAAAAGAACAGAAAGAAAAAAACAGAAAACGAATCCAAAATTCCAATGAAATGCGGGAATGCCGTATCAACGCATATTATAAGGAAGAAAAGGCTATGCTTTATCCGGAAGCGGCTGAAATTTTTAAGCTGTCTGCAGGCAATTTTGATGAGATATTTCAGTTTCTACATAAGGACAACAATCCGGACCGGATTGCGATGTTAAAAAATCTCACCATAAAAGATTATAAAGATGCGAAAGCGGATACTTTGGAAAGTCATCTGACGGCAGCAGGAGCGTATCGGGAAAATTGGAAAGAGAAGGGAGCATTGGACATTTATGAGAAGTATATCCTATGCCCCAGAATTCTGTTAGAGGAGTTAACGGATTATAGGGAATTTATTCGTTGCTATTTCTCGGAGGAAGAAAAAGTTAACTTTCAGAATAATCCGGCCAAGGTATGGAAATATATAAAAAGTCATATTAAATTTGAATCAAAACTGGATTACAATACCATTTGTTCCACTCCGGTAGGCAGTCTGAAACTTTCTTATGCAAACCCTATCAGCCAGAAAATTCTGTTTGCAGCAATCTGCCGCACCTTTGGTATTGCAGCCAGGCTTAATGCTGTGAATCTGGAAGCAGAATTTTATGAAAATGGTTCCTTTATTCCGGTCTCTGGAAAGCAAGAAGAGGCTGCAAATAGTACACTGTCTGAATCGGTAATACTGTATACAGAACCAAAACAATCATGGACATATTATCAGACATGGACCATCGGAAAGTTTAAAAATGACCGATATGAGACACTTGATTATACTGGCCTGAAATTTACAGACGGCATATTAAAACTGAATTTAGAACCAGGAACCTACCGTCTTATTACTTCCGCCCGTATGCCTGGGGGAAATCAGCATTCCAGTGCTTATGTATTCGATTTAGAGGCAAATGAAGAAAAAACGGTGACCATGCGGCTTCGGGAAGGGAATTTGGAAGATATGCTGGTTGCAAACACTCTTGAAGATTTTGAGGCACTGATGAATTCTGATGGAACTGATAAAAAAGTTATGGCCTCTTCTTTTACGGAAAACAGCGCAAATATTCTTGCATTTCTGTCAGAAGGAGAAGAACCTACAGAACATGTACTTAATGAGATGCTGGAACAGAAAGAAGTATTGCAGAAACTGGATGCACAGATATTTTTCTTTGTACGGAACCAGGATTCCCTAAAAAATCCTACGCTTCAAAAGGTACTTGCCGAGATTCCGAGCATTTGTACCGGATATATTAATTTTGAAGATACCGTGGAACCACTTGCCCGAAGAATGTATGTGGATCCAGATAAACTGCCGCTTTTAATTGTAACAGACCCTGGATTAAAAGCTATCTATGGCTGCAGTGGCTATAATGTGGGGAGTGTGGATTTAATGGTAAAACTCCTGGGACTCTCTGCAGGAAATTAATCTTAGAAACTTTCGCCTGATTGCAGATCCAAAACATATGACCGGACAGCTTGCAAAATCCATGAAGATGTTATATACTGTTTGATGGAGTATTACCAGAAATAAGAGATAAAAGGATGGTTTAAGCATGACTATTTTAGAAAATTGGAGAAATCTGGCATATGGTGAAGGGCTGGATGATAAAGGCAAAGAAGAATTATGGACAGAATATTTCAAGATAGAAAAAGGAATCTATGAGCATATTCTTTCAAAACCGGAAGAAGTCATCGAAGGAACAGTAGAAGATCTGGCTAAGAGATATGGCACCGATGTTCAGACGCTCACCGGATTTTTAGATGGAATCAATGAAAGCTTAAAAGGATATGAAAATCCGATCGAAACCATGGACGAGAATACTGTGGTTAAGATTGAGATCGATATTGATAAGCTGTATTATAATATGGTAGAGGCAAAGGCAGAATGGCTGTTTAATCTTCCTCAGTGGGATGAGATCTTGACAGAAGAAAAGAGAAAAGAACTCTATAAGAAGCAGAAAGCTTCCGGTACTGTTGTTAAGGGAGCTAAAATCGGAAGAAACGATCCATGTCCATGCGGAAGCGGCAAGAAATATAAAAAATGCTGTGGAAGCGGCCAGTAAGAAGACCGGACGTTTCTTTGGAAGCAGAAAAAAGAGACAGGAAGGCAGGTACCTCATAAGGGGATACCTGCTTTGTTTTTAAAGTATGGACGTAGGAAAGGAAACGTGCAAATGGGAGCTTATGAAGGCTTTGCAGAAGTCTACGACCTGTTTATGGACAACATTCCTTACGAAGACTGGTGTAAATATGTATCCGGTCTATTAAAGGAATATGGAATAGACGACGGACTGATTCTGGATCTGGGCTGCGGTACAGGAAGTTTAACGGAGTTACTGGCAAACCGTGGGTATGATATGATCGGAGTGGATAACTCCGAGGACATGCTTCAGATTGCCATGGAAAAACGGGCAGAGTCAGGAAAAGATATTCTTTATCTCATGCAGGATATGAGAGAATTTGAGCTTTACGGCACTGTACGGGCGGTAATAAGCATCTGCGACTGTATGAATTATATCCTGGAATATGAGGAGCTGACTCAAGTGTTCCGGCTGGTCAATAATTATCTGGATCCTGGTGGAATCTTTATTTTTGATTTGAATACAGCTTATAAATATGAAACGGTTATGGGAGATTCTACCATTGCGGAAGACCGGGAGGAATGCAGTTTTATCTGGGATAACTATTACGATAAGGAAACCGGGGTCAATGAATATGGACTATCGTTGTTCATCAGACAGGAGGACGATTTATACCGCAAGTATACAGAATATCATTATCAGAAATCATATACTCTGTCTGAAGTAAAAAAGGCCATAGCAGAAGCTGGAATGGAGTTTGTGGCAGCTTATGATGCATTTACGAAAGAACCGGTAAAAGAAACCAGTGAACGTATTTATTTAATAGCAAGAGAACATGGAAAGGAGTTATAAAATGACTGATTATATTGTAAGGGCGACAGCAGGAGATCATCAGATCCGTGCATTTGCAGCAACTACCAGAGAACTGGTTGAGCAGGCAAGACAGGCTCATAATACAAGTCCCATTGCAACTGCAGCATTAGGCAGGCTTTTGACAGCAGGCAGCATGATGGGAATCATGATGAAGGGTGAGAAAGATTTGCTGACTATCAAGATCCAGAGTAGCGGCCCTATAGAAGGTCTTACGGTAACGGCTGATTCCAAAGGAAATGTGAAGGGATATGTCTTTAATCCCGGAGTCATGCTCCCTCCAAACCAGGCCGGAAAGCTTGATGTTGGCGGTGCAGTAGGAGAAGGTGTGTTAAGTGTGATCAAAGACATCGGCTTAAAAGAGCCGTATGTAGGACAGACCATACTGGTAGGAGGAGAGATTGCAGAAGATCTGACCTATTATTATGCTACTTCTGAGCAGACCCCATCATCTGTTGCACTGGGAGTTCTTATGAATAAGGAAAATACAGTGAAACAGTCCGGCGGTTTTATTATTCAGCTTCTTCCCGGAGCTTCTGAGGAGATGGTAGACAAGCTTGAGAAAAAACTTGGAGAAATCACCTCAATTACCACACTTTTGGATGAAGGAAAAACACCAGAGATGATCCTGGAACATATTCTTGGAGAATTTGGCGTAGAGATGATGGAGCGGGTTCCTACCAGATTTTATTGCAACTGCGAAAAGTCCAGGGTAGAAAAGGCATTGATCAGCATCGGAAGAAAAGAACTGCAGGAAATGATTGATGACGGAGAGAGTATAGAAGTGAACTGTCATTTCTGCAATAAGAATTATGAGTTTACGGTGGAGGATTTAACCGAACTCTACGAGAAAGCAAGATCTTAAATGCTCCTCAATTATCGGGAGCATCAAAAAGAGCCATCCAAACTGGATGGCTCTAATCGTAATCATGTGAAACAATATAACTTCTTCCTGTATGTTGAAAAAAGGTACACTGATGAGTCAATGATTATAATTTGGTAACGTTTGTTGCCTGTGGCCCCTTCGCTCCGTCAACTACATCAAACTCAACAGCTGCGCCTTCATCTAAAGACTTAAAACCATCCATGCTAAGACCTGAGTAGTGAACGAAAACATCGTTACCCTGTTCGTCGGAAATAAATCCGTAACCCTTTTGGTTGTTAAACCACTTAACTGTACCTTTCATTATGATACCTCCAAAATGAATAAAAAAATTGTACTGCTACAGGATATCTGTAACTTCCCTAAGAATAGCATAAAATGGGTAAAGTGTCAAACATTTTCCTCCTTAAAAAACAAGAAATCACAAAAATAAATTTATGGGAAAAATTAGTGGTAAAATCAAAGAAAATTGTGGTAGAATGGGGAAAGATTGCGACACAGGATAAGAAGGGATAAACAATGAATTTCAGAAATTTTTGGGGACATTTTTACACTATAAATCTGCATAAGATCCGGGTCATGAAAAACTGCTTTCGTGTGGGTCTTTATAAGCAGGGGCTTCTTCATGATTTATCAAAATACAGTCCGCAGGAGTTCTTTGCGGGAGTCCGGTATTATCAAGGGAACAGAAGCCCGAATGCTGCGGAACGAGAGGAAAAAGGATATTCCGGAGCATGGTTGCATCATAAGGGCCGCAATAAACACCATGATGAATACTGGATCGATTTTTCAAATGATTATACCAAAGGGCTTGTGGGCCTTAAGATGCCGCTTAAGTATGTGATTGAGATGGTCATAGACCGGCTGGCGGCTTCTAAAACTTATAAAGGCAAAGATTACACAGATGCGTCGCCCTGGGAATACTATATGCTGACAAAGCCCTATGCAGTGATTGCTCCGGAAACAGGAAAGCTTCTTGAAGAACTTCTTTTAATGTTGAAAGAGGAAGGGGAAGAAAAAATGTTTGCATATATGAGAGAATTGCTGAAACAGGGAGATTATTAAATAGAAAAAAGAAGATGTGATTTATTGAGCAGGAGCGAATCATGGAATTTATTATAAGCAGGACAAAACGTTCCTTTGAATTTAACATGGCCACCAGTCACTGGCACCCGTGGTATGAGCTGTTTTATCTGGTATCAGGCCATTGCAGATTATTAATTAATCATACCTTGTATTATATTGAACCAGGGGATTTGATCCTGATTGCTCCGGGTGAAATTCACCGGACATCCTACTATTCCAGCCCGGTAAATGAACGAATCACTTTAAGCTTTGGCAGAGAGTATTTAGACCCTATGGCAGAGCAGTGCGGCAGTCAGATGACCAGATACCTATTCCGCAATTCCAAGATATCCATACCAGAAGGAAGACAGACTTATGCGGAAGAACTGATTAATAAAATGGAATATGAAGCAGCAGGACAGGATGTATATTCCGGGATCATGATGCAGAATTATCTGTATGAACTGCTGATTTTCTTATCCAGATGCCAGGAGGCAAAGCCGGAACCGGTCAAGCTTCCCGTGGCGGAAAAAGCCATTGAGGAGGCTGCGGAATATATATACCATCATTATGCCTCCCAGATTACCTTGGAAGAAGTGGCAGAGCGGATTCATATGAGCCCTGCTTATTTTTCCAGAAAATTTAAGGCAGTCACCGGTTTTGGATATAAGGAATACTTGACCAATATCCGCATCAGAGAAGCGGCAGACTTACTTTTAACCACCTCCAAATCCATTACTGAAATTGCTGTGGAATGCGGATTCGGAGATGGAAATTACTTTGGGGACGCATTTAAAAAGATCAAGGGAGTTGCCCCGAGAGTGTATCGAAAAATGCAGGGAATTGTATAGTCCATTGCCGTTACAGGCTTTTAAACAAATGACGGATATAAGTGCGGGCATTCTGATTGTCTTCTAACAGGCATGGATCATAGGAAACGTAAGTGACTTTGTCCTTATATTCCATCTGAAGGCAGGGAGACCACAATGGAGAAAACTGTGGGAGGTAAAGGCCTGTCTGGCGGGTATAGCAGGTTTTGGCGGTGGCTTTAATCCTGGCTTCTTTATCCACGTATTCAGCTACACTTTTGTGAATGGCCTTGTCTTCGTATATCAGGTAATAGTAATTTTTATAATCCGGGTAGAAATATTTTAATTCGCCTTCGTAAAGGTCAACGGTAATGGTTAACCATTCTCCTTCTGCCTCAAGGGAGACCAGAGCGTTGGATCTTGAAAATCCCACTGGGACTGAAAATCCGTTTTTACAGATCAGGCGTAAGGAACGATGCTCCTGTCCGAAAATATCCGGCTGGCATATAAGCTCGTGACGCTCCAGCTGAAAGTCCTCCTCCAGGAAATCCGGATAGCTTAATATGGGAAGGATTAAAGGCATTCCTTTTAAATCATCTTCATTATGAAGAATCAGAAGATTAAACAAAAATTTTTCATGCGTCATTAAATAATCTTTGTAAACTTCTATAAGCTGCCCTCCGGAATAAAGGTCTTTTCTTTCTACATTTAAAAAAGCTTCGATGGCTTTTTGCTTCATGCTGGAAAGTCCCAGAATTTCCCGGTAAGGGCGGATCTTTTTGTATATATCAAAACTGTCCACGTCAGAAAAATCATAAGAAAGCCCATGTGCATGACAGCGTTTTAATAAGTAGGGAAGATCAAACCCATCCCCGTTAAAATGGATGACTTTTTTAAATCCTTTTAAAAATTCAAAAAAGGTTAAAAGCAGTTCCTGTTCCGCATCCAAAGTATCGGCAAACCACTGGATTAAATTCCAGGAGGAGTTGCGGTAGTAAACGCAGCCGATTAAGTATAGTGTTGAATACTCCCCAGAAAAACCGGTGGTCTCTATATCGAAAAACAGAAGATCGTCCCGTTTGCCAATGCGGTCGAGGGGATAGGTCTCTTCAAATTTTATGGTTTTATGTAAGGTAATCATGAATGATTCCGTCCTTTCTTTCACAAATATTATAGCGGAAGCCAGTCCTTTCGTCAACGGAAACAGAATATTTGTTCGACTATCTGCTTGCATAACAATAGGCAATATGCTATGATAAAAGCATTAAACATGAATACAAGAGCCAAAAGGAGACAGACGGATTTGATTTCTTATGTTAAAGGGCCGGTGGCCGAAATCTTCGAGGACACGGTTGTGATAGAGTGTGGAAACATAGGCTATGAAATACACGTTCCTGTGTCAGTGCTTCAAAAATTGCCGGGAATCGGTAAGGAAGCAAAGCTTTATACATATTTTCAGGTAAGAGAGGATGCCATGTGTCTCTATGGATTCCTAAACCGTCAGGATCTGCAGATGTTTAAGCAGCTGATTAGTGTGAATGGGATCGGCCCTAAGGGAGCACTTGGCGTATTATCTGCCCTGTCTCCTGATGATTTAAGGAGAGCGATTGTTTCCGGAGATGCAAAAGCTATTTCAAAGGCACCCGGAGTGGGAGCTAAAACTGCACAGAGGATCATTCTCGATTTAAAAGATAAGATCGATCTGGCCGACTTCCTATTACCAATGCTTCCAGAGGACGATAGCAGTGGATCTTTAGCCGGTGGAGTGGCAGGAGAAGCCATTGAAGCGTTGACGGCTCTCGGCTATTCTGCCGTAGAAGCCGGACGTGCCGTTAAGAGAGTGGAAGTGACAGAATCCATGACAGCGGAAGATGTGCTGAAAGCATCTTTAAAACATTTGGCATTTATATAGAAATAACAGGTAAAGGCAAAGATGGAGCGTAGAATAATAACCACAGAGGTAACGGAAGAAGATAAGCAGATCGAGCCTAATTTAAGGCCTTCGTCTCTGCAGGAATACATTGGTCAGGAAAAGATCCGCACCAATTTAAAGGTATATATTGAGGCCGCCAAAGCCAGAGGAGAATCTCTGGACCATGTATTGTTTTATGGTCCCCCAGGTCTTGGTAAGACTACCCTTTCCGGCATTATTGCCAATGAGATGGGAGTCAATATGAAGGTCACATCAGGGCCTGCTATAGAAAAGCCCGGCGAGATTGCGGCGATTTTAAATAATTTACAGGAAGGCGATGTGCTTTTCGTGGATGAGATCCACCGGCTTAACCGACAGGTGGAAGAGGTTCTGTATCCAGCCATGGAAGACTTTGCCATTGATATCATGCTGGGGAAAGATTCAGCAGCAAGATCCATAAGACTGGATCTGCCGAAGTTTACCCTGGTTGGAGCGACTACAAGGGCTGGGCTTTTGACGGCTCCGTTAAGAGATCGTTTTGGAGTGGTGCAGAAGCTGGAATTTTATACCCCTCAGGAGCTTAAGATCATTGTGTGCCGTTCTGCCAAAGTCCTTAACGTGGAGATCGAAGAGGATGGAGCGGCAGAGATTGCCAAACGGTCCAGAGGAACCCCAAGGCTTGCAAACCGCCTGTTAAAGAGAGTCCGTGATTTTGCCCAGGTAAAATACGATGGTATCATCACCAAAGAAGTAGCGGATTTTGCACTGGATATTCTGGATGTGGATAAGTTTGGTCTGGATTATAATGACCGGGCGATCTTAATCACAATGATTGAAAAATTTTCCGGCGGGCCGGTAGGCTTAGACACTCTGGCAGCGGCTTTGGGTGAGGATGCCGGAACTTTAGAAGATGTTTATGAGCCTTATCTGCTGATGAACGGATTTTTAAACCGCACCTCCCGGGGACGTGTAGCGACTGAACGGGCTTATGAACATCTTGGGATTGTAATGGAACCATAACCTGCCTGAATTTTAGAACTTTCCTAACGCTATAAAGTGTGATATAGTAAAGAAAGAGCAAATGATAACAGGAGAGAACAAGATGGATTCCAAACACAATACTGAAGTTTTAATAGATGGCAAGATTTATACATTAGCTGGAAGTGAAGAAGAGGGATACATTCAGCGCCTGGCCAGTTATATCAATGAGATGGTTCTGACATTGAAACGTCAGGAAGGATTTACGAAGCAGAGTGCGGAGTACCAGAATGTTATGATAGAGCTGAACATGGCGGATGATTATTTTAAAGCCAGAGAGCAGATTGTCAGATTGGAACAGCAGAAAGCGGAGATGGAGAAAGAGACATACAGCTTAAAGCATGAACTGGTGGCGAATCAGATGAAGCTTGAGGCGGTCAAGGTGGAACTGGCAGAAGCAAAGAAGTCAGCAGACCTTGGAAAGAAGGAATAAACAGGAGGGGATGTTTTATGGCGGAGCCATGACATCCTCTCTTTCATCAATAGAGGGAAACAGGAGGCATTTGTGAAGAAAGCAGTTGAAATTCTTGCTCCGGCAGGATCGTTTGAAAGCATGAAAGCAGCGGTTGCGGCGGGAGCTGACGCTGTTTATATGGGAGGAAGCAAGTTTGGAGCCAGAGCTTTTGCAGAAAACCCGGAAGAGGACAAGCTTTTAGAAGCCATAGATTATGTTCATTTTCATGGGCGGAAGCTATATCTCACAGTCAATACACTGATGAAGGAACAGGAGATGGGGGAACTTTTTGATTATCTTCTTCCTTATTACAGACAGGGACTTGATGCGGTGATCGTTCAGGATATGGGAGTTCTTTCGTTTATAAAGGAGAACTTTCCAGGACTGCCGATTCATGCAAGTACCCAGATGACTATTACCGGGGCGTATGGTGCTGCAATTTTACAGAATCTGGGAGCCGAGCGGGTAGTCACTGCCAGGGAGTTGTCTTTAAAGGACATCGAACAGATTCGTGACCATGTGGATGTGGAAATCGAAAGCTTTGTACATGGCGCATTGTGTTATTGCTATTCCGGTCAGTGCCTTTTTAGCAGTCTGATTGGGGGAAGAAGCGGAAACCGGGGAAGGTGCGCCCAGACCTGCCGCCTGCCTTATGAGGTCAAGCGGGATGGAAAGGCTCTTGGAAAAAAGGAAGACCGTTACTGCCTGAGTCTAAAGGATTTAAGTACTCTGGATCTGATTCCGGATATGATTGAAGCCGGTGTCTATTCCATGAAGATTGAAGGAAGGATGAAAAGCCCCAGATATACAGCAGGAGTGGTAAGCATTTACCGCAAATACACGGACTTTTATTTGAGTCAGGGAAGAGAAGGATACCAGGTCAAGGAAGAAGATAGGAAGGCTCTGCTGGATTTATTTGACCGGGGAGGCCAGACCGACGGGTATTATAAACGTCATAACGGACGGGATATGGTGGTTTGGAAGGAAAAACCTTCTTTCCGGGAAGGGAATCAGGCGCTGTTTGATTTCCTGGACAAGAATTATGTGGAGAAAGAGATAAAAGAACCGGTAAACGCACATGCTTTCATGGAAGAAGGACAGCAGGCGTGCCTGATATTGAATGCCAGCGGTCATGAGATTACGGTCACAGGTGATCTGGTGCAGACGGCTCAAAACCAGCCCATGACAGAAGAAAAAGTGAGAAAGCAGCTTGATAAGACGGGCAATACTCCTTTTTACTTTGAAAATCTTGAGATTCAACTGAATGGAAATGTCTTCCTTCCGGTTCAATCCTTAAACGATCTTCGCCGGCGGGGACTGGAAGAGATCGAGAGAGCTATTTTAAAGGAGTACCGGAGAGAAAACGAAGAAAATACCTCTAGATCAGAAGAAAAGTTTACCGCTAACAAGAGAAAATCACTAGAGTCTCCCCAATTAACGGTTTCTCTGGAACGGCCTGACTGTTTGGAGGCTGCAACATCAAGTCCCAAGGTGAGACGTATTTATATAGATGCCGCGGAATTTGAGCCTGAGCGATGGAAAGCTTATGTAGAGATGTGTCATAAGAATGGCAAAGAGTGTATGCTCACTCTTCCACATATATTCCGTGCCAGGGCAGAACAATTTTTTGATAGGCATAGAAAAGAACTGGAAGAAGCAGTTTTTGATGGTTTTTTGATCCGCTCCTTAGAGGAAGTTGGTTATTTAGAACAAAAAGGAATCAAAGGAAGTTTGGTTTTTGATTTTGGCATGTATGGAATGAATCATTGGTCTCAGGAGATGCTTGTGGAACTGGGGGCGGATGAGCTTACCTGGCCGGTAGAATTAAACAGCAGGGAACTGGGAAAACTAAACGTTCCGGGAGAACTTCTGATTTATGGAAGGCTTCCTATGATGGTAACTGCTCAGTGCATTCATCAGGGAACCGAACAGTGTGATAAAAATCCCACACTTCTTATGTTAAAAGACCGTATGGGCAAAGAGTTTCCTGTGAAAAATCATTGTAGATTCTGCTATAATTCTATTTATAATTCTGCTCCGGTATCTCTTCATGGGTTTGATGACGCGGTGAAGGCACTAGCTCCGTCTTCCCTACGGCTTCAATTTACCATTGAGAGTAAAGAACAGACGGAAGCGGTGATACGAAGTTTTACGGAAGAGTTTTATAATGGGCAGAAAGCAAAACTGCCATTTGAGGAGTTTACAAGAGGTCATTTCAAACGCGGTGTAGAGTAGGTGGTATATGATTAATTTGATAATTGACGTATCCAGATATCTGATGATACTGTTGATCGCTTTATACACATATTTCAACTTTAGTGTATTTTCCACTCAGGATGAATACAAAAAAAAGAAAATCTGCAGGCGCCAGAATTTTGCCATGTTCCTGATTCATCTTCTGGCTTATATTATTATTTGGTTTGAAACAGAAGATGAGCGGATGCTGGTATTTTATCTGGCTCAGGTATTGTTCTTTTTTCTTTACCTGTTCCTGTACCGGTTGTTTTACCGAAATGTATCCAGGCTTCTGGTCAATAACATGTGCATGCTTTTGACCGTAGGCTTTATTATGCTGACCAGACTTTCCTTTGACCGAGCCATGAAGCAGTTTGTTATCGTCGTTGCGGCGGCATTAATTACCTGGGTAATTCCTTTTGTCATTGACCGTGTTTGGCAGCTGAGCAAAATTCCCTGGATCTACGGCATCGGTGGGGTTCTGCTCCTTGGAATCGTGTGTATAGCAGGAACCAGCAGTTATGGTGCCCAGCTTTCTATTGGGCTGGGAGAATTTTCCTTTCAGCCATCAGAGTTTGTGAAGATCAGTTACGTATTTTTTATTGCCACCATGTTTTACCGATCTACGAACTTTAAGACAGTACTGATCGTTACTGGGATTGCGTCGCTTCATATCCTGATTTTAGTAATTTCAAAGGATTTGGGAAGTGCACTTATTTTCTTTGTGACCTATGTTTTCATGCTGTTTATCGCAACGGGAAAATGGTTGTATCTTCTGGCAGGAGCAGGCGGAGGATCTTTGGCTTCTGTACTTGCTTTTCAGCTGTTTAGCCATGTAAGAACCCGAGTTACAGCATGGTTAAATCCATGGTCTGATATTGCAGGCAAGGGCTATCAGATTACGCAGTCCTTGTTTGCTATCGGCACCGGAGGCTGGTTTGGAATGGGACTCTACCGCGGGATGCCAAGGAAAATTCCGGTGGTGGAAAAAGATTTTATATTTTCAGCCATATCCGAAGAACTGGGAGCCATTTTTGCATTATGTATCCTGTTTATCTGCCTTGGCTGTTTCCTGCAGTTTATGATGATAGCTAGTCGGATGCAGGCGGTATTTTATAAGCTGATTGCATTTGGTCTTGGAACTATCTACATTATCCAGGTGTTTTTGACCGTAGGAGGCGTGACCAAATTTATTCCGTCCACTGGTGTGACACTTCCGTTTGTCAGCTACGGCGGAAGCTCCATTTTAAGTACCTTTATTATTTTTGGAATAATCCAGGGGCTTTATATATTAAAGCGTAATGAAGAGGAAGAGGAGGAATATGAAGACTAATCCAAATCCAAAAGCAAATCGTCATATGCTGATACTTACCTATGGGGTCGTGCTGCTGTTTGTAGGGCTGGCGGCTTATTATGGTTATTTTCTTTTTGTAAAAAGTGATACAGTGATTAATAATTCCTATAATGCAAGGCTGGACAGTTTTGCTGACCGTGTGGTGCGCGGAGAGATCCGAAGCAGTGACGGACGAGTCCTTGCGCGAACGGAGGTAGATGGAGAAGGAAACGAGACCAGAGTCTATCCTTTTGATTCTTTGTTTGCCCACGCGGTGGGATATTCGACCAATGGTAAAACAGGTTTGGAAGCTCTATCTAATTTTTATCTGCTTACCAGCCATGTGAATATCGTAGAACAGGTAGTCAATGAATTGTCTTCCGTAAAGAATCAGGGAGATAATGTGGTATCTACCCTTGATGTGGATATTCAGAAAACGGCCTATGATGCTTTGGGAAAGAGGAACGGAGCAGTGGTAGTTATGGAACCGGATACAGGCAAGATACTGGCTATGGTATCAAAGCCTGATTACAATCCAAACACACTGCTTGCCGACTGGGACCATTTGGTGGCGGAAGAAAACACATCCGGGCAGTTGCTGAACCGAGCCACACAGGGACTGTATCCGCCGGGATCTACTTTTAAGATAGTAACGGCTTTGGAGTATATGAGAGAAAATCCGACAGGTTACAGGGATTATACGTTTGATTGCAATGGGATCTATAAAAATGGAGAGTATACCATCAAATGCTATCATGAAACTGCCCATGGACATCAGAATTTCCAACAGGCATTTGCAAATTCCTGCAACGGAGCATTTGCAAACCTGGGACTTTCTCTGGATTTAAACGGTTTGAAAAATACGGCAAACCAGCTTCTGTTTAATTCAGATCTGGCTCTTTCGGTTGCATATAGTAAGAGCTCCTATTCAATGGAAGCTGGCGCTGATACATGGCAAATCCTGCAAACTTCCATCGGACAGGGGCAAACCCAGATTACTCCCATTCATAATGCCATGATGACAGCAGCTATTGCAAACGGTGGTACACTTATGAAACCGTATCTGATCGATCATGTAGAGAATGCGGGCGGAGATGTGATCAAGAAATTTTTGCCTCAGTCCTATGGGAATTTAATGACCGCAGAAGAATCTGCAGGATTATCGGAATTCATGAGGTCTGTAGTTACAGATGGCACCGGTTCTGCTCTTCGGACAGATGCCTATACTGTGGCAGGAAAAACGGGATCTGCAGAATTTGAAAAAGGAAAAGAAACCCATGCATGGTTTGTCGGATTTGCACCTGCAGAGCATCCAAGAGTCGTTGTCAGTGTAATTGTAGAAGAGGGAGGATCTGGCGGACAGGCAGCCGCTCCGATAGCCAGAGCACTTTTTGATTTATATTTTTCCAGATGATGAAAGATATGATATTTGCTTTCCGTGATTACAGACTTGCATATAGGGCCAAAAAGAGGTATACTATAGCCAGTCTATGAGACACACCAAAATCGGAATTTTTGAGAAAAGTCCGGTTCACTCTGGAGGAATTGCAATGATAGAAGCAACGAGTTGTGGCGGTGTGGTTATTTTTCGAGGTAAAATTCTGGTTTTATATAAGAATTACAAGAACAAATATGAAGGTTGGGTTTTGCCAAAGGGAACAGTAGAAGCGGGTGAAGAGTACAAAGAGACGGCGCTCCGGGAAGTAAAGGAAGAGACAGGGGTCAGTGCGTCCATTATCAAGTACATCGGCAAGAGCCAGTACTCTTTTAATACGCCCCAGGATATGGTGGAAAAGGATGTACACTGGTATCTAATGATGGCCGACAGCTATTACAGTAAACCACAACGGGAAGAATATTTTATTGATTCAGGATATTATAAGTTCCATGAAGCGTATCATCTTCTTAAATTTTCCAATGAAAAACAGATTTTGGAAAAAGCCTATAATGAATATTTGGATTTAAAGAAGAGCAACCTTTGGGGTAATAAGAAATATTTCTGAACGGATAAGAGTGAGAGCCGGAAAAGTGAAACATAACTTTTCCGGCTCTTGTGCAAAATAAATCAAATCTGATCGCTTAAAAGGAAGACTCCAGTTCTTCTAATTTTGTTGTCAGATTTTGTGTATTCAATTCAAAAATAAGTCCGTTCTGTTTGCTGCTCTCCATTACATTGTTAATAAAAGAAGAACGGTTGACCATAGGTTCCTGCTGACGGTCAGCAATCACATCAAGATCCTCTACGGATACGATTTCGTCTACGACAATTCCCCATTTGAAATTATCTAATATAAGGACCATCTCTTTAAAAATTGTGGAGCGGAATATTTCTTTTGTCTGATCCAGAAGAGTTAAGATCGTTGGCATATAATCTTCTTTTGCCAGCCTTAAAATCTCTGATAAACGAAGTTTCTGCTCTTCCTCATCCGGATTCATCATACAACGCTCTGCTTCAACAGCAGACTGGTGAAGTTTTTCATGAGGTTCTTCCATTTTGCTAAGATGGGAACTTACAGCCTGGTTGTCGGTTGTGTATCTGTCGTACCATTTTCCAAGAGCACACTGGTGGGAGTCCTTTGCAAGGGAAAAAGTTCCGCCTTCTGTTATGTAACGCTCTAATTCTTTTACCCAGTTGATGTGATCCTGTTTTCTGGCGTCAATCATCTGCTCAAAGTCGCTGTATTCGCTGGCAACGGATTTTATGCCAAAGGTAACCCGCAAATCCAGCATCTGAATGACCTGATCCCGGTATTTGAACATGCCTGTTACATTGGCAGGGGCGGCTGGTATCGTATTATAGTCTGGAATCTGTACGATGGTTGATATGTGTTTACTGTTAATGCAGTAAAGGGAACCAGCAAGTTTGAATATAATGTACGGACATTTGATCTCGTTTTCCATTTTTAGTTATACCCTACCTTTTTCTTTCGTATTTATATTTGTTATTATAGAACTTATTTCAACATAGTTCAACGGCTTTTGAGGAAAAATATGTCTTAAAACTTAATTATAAGACTATGAATAACTGGAAATTCAGGGTATAATGATACTGGGAATCGGATTTAATTTGTTTGGAGGGAAAAAAATGATAAAGTACTACGACGGAGATATCTTCACTTCTGATGCGGATATCATCTGCCATCAGGTAAATTGCCAGGGAGTATTTGAACGGGGACTTAACGGACAGATCAAGAAGTTGTTTCCGGAGGTAGAAAAAACATATAAGATATTAACAAAACAGTGGCAGGATCAGGCCGGAGGAAAGACTGCAGAATTGCTTGGAAGAGTTTCTGCCCAGCCTGTAAAGAAAGATGACCGGTGGTTTTTGATTGCAAACTTATATGGTCAGAATGACTATGGGAAAAATGGTCTTTATACAGATTATAAGGCTCTGGAAAAAGCCGTTCAGGAAATACGGGATTTTGTAGATGTTAGAAATAAACAGGAAAAGGTAGCATTTCCATATAAAATTGGCTGCGGCAATGCCGGAGGCGATTGGGAGATTGTTAAGGAAATTCTGGAAAGCGTTTTTGAGGGATATGAAGGCGAAGTTCAGATTTGGGATCATGAAAAAGTGAAATAAGAGTTTTGTCCGGGAGGAATGAACATGGCAAAAGTAAGCTCATTGAGCCGCAGTATCAATACATTTTACGTGGAATGGAGTGCACTTAACCACTACTTGTCATCCTATGAATGTGATCGAAATGGAGTTGCGTATGTTGGATTTTCAGATCCGCGGGTTCAAAAGCTTTGGAAGGGATTATCCACTCAGGAACGCAGAGAGATCATGAAGCGTTTGGGAACAAAGAATGAAACAGAATTGCTGAATTATTTCACTTGATCCTAAAACGGATCGGGGAAAGAATGGAGAATTACATGTCAGAAAGAAAATTTGTAGTAGTTGACGGATCTTCTATGCTGTCGACATGCTATTATGCGGTTTTGCCCAGAGAGATTATGTTCGCCAAGACAGAAGAGGAGAAACAGAAGCATTATGAGAAGATCCTTCATGCAAAGGATGGGACGTATACCAATGCCATATTTGGAATGCTCAAGATGGTTGTTTCTCTGATGAAAAAACAGCAGCCGGATCATATCGCTTTTGTTTTTGATAAAACCAGGGACACATTCCGCAGAGAATTATATCCGGATTATAAAGGGACAAGGGGTGTCACACCAGAACCTTTAAAAAATCAGTTTATGCTGATGGAAGAAATTCTGGAGGATGTTGGTTTCCAGGTGCTTTACAGCGAGCGCTTTGAGGCAGATGATTATGCAGGAAGCCTTGTTATGAAGTTCCGGGAGGCGATTCCGATGATTCTTCTTACCAAGGATCACGACTATCTCCAGCTGGTGAATGATGAATACAATGTACGTGCATGGATGGTTCAGTCTCGTCAGGAAAAAGCGGAAGAACTGTATAATAAATATTACTCTTTCTATGGAATAAAAAAACAAGAAGTCAATCTACCTGAAAAGGTGTTTGAATATACATCGGATACGGTCTTTTACGAAGAGGGAGTGAGACCGGAACAGATTGCGGATTTAAAGGGAATTCAGGGAGATACCTCAGATAATATTCCCGGCGTAAAAGGCGTGAGCAGTGCGGCTCCTTTGCTGCTTAGAGAGTACGGTACTGTGGAGGAAATTTATCGTTCCATACGTGAAGCAGAAGCAAATAAAAAAAGCTTGAAAGAATTACAGGATTTTTGGAAAAATGAGTTGGGAATTTCACGTTCCCCATATAAAGCAATGACAAAAACCAGCGAAGAAGAATTGTGCGGGGAAAAAGCCGCCATGATGTCAAAGATGCTGGCCACGATGAAGATGGATATCCCTATTGATTTGGAACTTTCTGCTTTTTCAGCAGAATCCTATCAGGAGGAAAAGGTCCGGGAATGGCTGTACAAGCTTGATATTAAGGAAGCTTCCATTTTTGGAACAGGAATGTGATGCTGCCAAAAGTATTTTTTCATACCCTTTGGAGACACTCTTAGGGAATATGCCTGATTTTTATAAAGGAGAACTTGAATATGAATAAAACTTATGAAGCATTGACATCTTTACTGGAAAAGACGATGGCATTACAAACATCTCTTGTACTTTTTGAGTGGGACAACGAAACACTGGCACCGGAAGATGCTGGTTCCTATACGGCAAGAGTGATTGGTGCACTTTCAGAAGAGTATTACCGGAATATTACCGGAGATGAGATGGGAAAAGCAATCGAAGCCTGCGAGAAAGATGAAAGTCTCCCAAAAGTGGAGCGTGCCATTGTAAAAGGAGCCAGAGATGCCAGAGAAGATTTGATCAACATTCCAGCACAGGAATATAGAGAGAATGCTCAGCTGGTGGCAGAAGCAGCGAGAATCTGGTCAAAAGCAAGAAAAGACGAAGATTTTGATTCCTTTGCGCCTACCCTTGAGAAGGTAATTGATTTTAGAAAGAAATTTGCCACTTACCGTAAAAAGGAAGGGCAGAAGCTTTACGATACGATGTTGGATGAGAATGAAAAAGATTTTAACGAGGAACTTCTTGATGAATTTTTCAGCCAGTTGAAAGAGGAGATTGTCCCCCTTTTAAAGGATATCACGGAGAATGGTAAGAATATCGATGCTTCTTTCTTAACCGGTGGTTTTCCGGAAGACAAGCAGAGAGAGATGGCAGAATTTCTTGCAGAATATGTAGGATTTGACTTCAAAAGGGGTGTTCTTTCGGAAAGCGCCCATCCATTTACAACCAATCTCCATAACCATGATGTCAGAATCACCACCAGTTATCATGAAAAGATGGATACCTCCATGTTCTCTGTGATTCATGAAGCAGGACATGGTCTTTACGAACTTGGAATCAGCGATGAAATCACGCAGACACCAGTAGGACAGGGGACTTCTATGGGCATGCATGAGTCCCAGTCCCGGTTTTTTGAGAATATTATCGGCAGAAATGAAGCTTTCTGGGTACCTTTATATGGGAAACTGACAGAACTTTATCCGGATAAACTGAAAGATATACCGATGGAGAAGTTTGTTGAAGCTATCAATAAGGTGGAACCAAGTTTTATTCGAACAGAAGCAGATGAGCTTACTTATAGCCTTCATATTTTGATCCGATACGAACTCGAAAAGATGATTATAGAAGAAGACATCGATTTAAAAGAACTTCCGAAGATCTGGGCAGATAAATATGAAGAATATTTAGGTGTCCGTCCGGAGAAGTTTTCAGAAGGGATACTTCAGGACATTCACTGGTCCCAGAGCCTTTTTGGCTACTTCCCATCTTATGCACTGGGGAATGCTTTTGGAGCACAGCTGTATTACTATATGAAAAAGGAAATGGATTTTGACGAACTTCTCCGAACCGGAAAGATCAGCGTGATCCGGGAATATTTACGGGAGCATGTACACCAGTTTGGAAAACTTAAAACCAGCCGTGAGATATTAAAGGATGTGACAGGGGAAGATTTTAAACCTGATTATTTCATTCAGTACTTAAAGGAAAAATACCGCAAGCTGTATGAATTGTCATAAGTCTTAAATCAGGTGGTCTGAAAATAAAAGGAAAAGCAGAGGATCGTTATGGAAAATATTAAAAAAAGCGCTCAGGAACTTATTGGGAATACCCCTCTTGTGGAGCTGAATAATTTTGAAGAAAAGAATCAGCTCTCAGCTTCCATCATTGCAAAACTGGAATATTTTAATCCTGCAGGCAGTGTAAAGGACCGTGCGGCTCTCTTCATGATCGAAGATGCAGAAAAAAACGGTGTTTTAAAGCCTGGAGCCACGATCATTGAACCAACTTCCGGTAATACGGGAATTGGACTTGCCAGCATTGCGGCCATGAAAGGCTACCGGGCCATTTTGACCATGCCTGAGACGATGAGCGTGGAACGAAGGAATCTTTTAAAAGCTTATGGTGCAGAGATTGTATTGACTGAAGGTACCAAAGGGATGAAAGGTGCCATTGCAAAGGCGGAAGAACTACAAAAGGATATTCCGGGAGCAGTGATCCTGGGGCAATTTGATAATCCGTCAAATGTAAAAGCACACAGAGAAACAACTGGTCCGGAGATCTGGAACGATACAGATGGTAAGATCGATATTTTTGTGGCAGGTATTGGTACCGGAGGTACCATAACCGGAGCTGGTGAATATTTAAAAGATAAGAATCCAGAGATCAGAATTATCGCAGTAGAACCGGCTGGTTCTCCGATTCTTTCCGGTGGAAAGCCAGGCCCTCATGGAATTCAGGGAATTGGAGCTGGATTTGTTCCAACCATACTCAATACAGAGATTTATGATGAAATTATTCCGGTGGAGAATGCGGATGCCTTTGCAACTGGTAAAGAAATTGCACAGACAGAAGGGATTTTAGTGGGAATATCTTCTTCCGCGGCGGTATGGGCAGCAAAACAAGTAGCAATGCGTCCAGAAAATGCAGGAAAGAGAATCGTGGTTCTTTTACCTGATACCGGTGACCGCTATTTATCTACGCCACTCTTTTCCTAAATAATATAATCATAATTAAAAACCAGGAGTGAAATTAATTTTCGCTCCTGGTTTTAATTATGAACGCTTTTGGCCTTTGCGGTATTCGGAATAGAAATAATTGATTTCAGCTCCAAAAAAGAGGATACAGATGCAGGTGTAAAGCCAGAGCATTAACAACACAATGGCAGTAAGGCTGCCGTACATCACTGAATAATTTCCAAAGTTATTAAAATAGATGGAGAATATAAACGAGAAGGAAATCCAGCCTATGGTAGAAAAAACAGCGCCCGGAAACTGTTTGAAAAAGTGCTGCTTTTTAATGGGGACATAGGTATAAAGGACTGCAAAACAGATTGTCAATATGAAAATGAGCATGGTCCGGAAGGTAATGACATATTGTGTAATCTCACCGAGAACAGGGAAATGACGGTCCAGCAAACTCTGTATCGTACCTCCCAATACCAAAAGAACAAGTGTTAAAATACAGATAATCATAAAAACGACTGTGTATCCGGCGCAAATGATTCTGGTCATAAGATAGCTTCTTTTTTTAGGCTGTTCGAATACCCGGTTTAATCCTCGTTCAATGCTTAACATTCCACGGGATGAAGACCAGATGGCGGCCACTGCACTAACGGAAAGAACGGCTACCGGAGTGTTGGTATAAAGATTATCGATAACTGTCACGATTACGCTGTTCATCTCCATGGTATTGGGTACGACTGTAATCACCAGCTGTAAAAGATTGGCTTTTGTAATAGGGGGAATAAACTGAACCAGGGCAAGCAATACCATCATAAAGGGAAAAGCTGCAATAATTGAAAAGAAAGAGGCCTGGGCTGCGTAAACAGTCATTTCATCTTTGCTATACTTATCATATATCTGCTTACAGCGCAATAAGAATCGAATCATAATGTCTCCTTTCCGTATTTTACTCTGGAATCTGATGACAGACAGAGTAATCAGGCTTACTGCTATAAGCATATTATCATGGGACAAAAAAAATATCAAGGCATACCCTTTTTTGATTTCTTCAAGGAAAACATAGTGGAGAATTGACAAATTAAAAGATAAATTTTAGAATGAATGAAGCGAATTATTTGGACAATCGTGGAGAAGGAGGAGATGATGGAATACATTCCTGCAAAAACCATAGTGACGAAGACAGACGGTTCCAACTGGTTTGGGATCGACTATAATATGAATATTTACAGAGGGTGCTGCCATGGGTGTATTTACTGCGACAGCCGTTCTGACTGTTACCGGATTGACCGTTTCGATACGGTACGGGCAAAAGAAGAGGCCCTGCGGATTATACGGGATGATTTAAGGCGTAAAGTTAGAGATGGTGTAGTCGGAACCGGTTCTATGAGTGATCCCTATAATCCATTTGAAAAAGAACTGGAGCTTACAAGGCATGCATTGGAATTAATCGACGCTTTTGGATTCGGAGCGGCTATAGCAACCAAAAGTGCACTGTTAAAACGAGATATGGACGTGCTTTTGGGAATTAAGGAGCATTCACCGGTTATTTGTAAAGTAACGGTAACTACAACGGATGACAGCCTGGGCAAAAAGATTGAGCCTCACGTATCCCTGCCTACGGAACGTCTTGCCCTGATCAATGAGCTGAGAGAAAAGGGCATATTTGCAGGCATATTAATGATGCCCATTCTTCCCTTTCTGGAAGACAGTGAAGACAACATTCTTTCTATTATAAAGGCCGCTCATGAGGCAGGGGCTAATTTTATCTATCCTGCCTTTGGCGTGACTCTGCGCAACAATCAGAGAGAATGGTATTTTGACCGTCTGCGTGAGCAGTTTCCAGACCGTGATCTGGTAACCGAGTACATGAAGCGTTATGGGAACAACTACCAATGTACAAGTCCCAGAAGTAAGAAGCTCTGGCAGGTATTTTCAAAAGAATGTGAGCGTTACGGGATCCTATACCGCATGCCAGATATCATCCATTCTTATAAGAAGAATTACCAGATCACCCAGTTGAGCCTGTTTGACTAATAGGAGAGTTCTTCCCCAAAACATGATACAAATTCCTTGGCTATGTTTGATACATAGCCATTTTTTTTATATACGGCAGCAATCCGTGTAACCGTATCCTTTGAGTCGATCTCCCGTAAGACTAAGCCAAGGCGGTTTTCCATCTCGCTGATGGACTTTGGCACCAGGGCAATGCCGAGGCCCGCTTTTGCCCATTGCAGGCAGGTTCTTGCGTCGTCGTTGCGGCAAAAGATATAAGGTTCAATGCCCATATTTTGAAACGCTGTTGATATGATGGCATCAAAACGGCGGTAATAGATAAGCGGTTTGCCGGAAAGCTCGGTCAGTTTGATCTGATCAGAGGGTATTTCTGAAAAAAAGGAGGGGGCTCCGACTGCCATAAGCGGTTCTCCCTGTCCATATATGCATTCAAATCCTTCTGCATGAAATGGAGTTCGTATGACTGCGCATTCAATGATTCCGTTTTTCATTTTTTCCATAAGCTCATAGGTATTGCCTTCTGTGATTTCAAATCTGACATTTGGATGAGAACTGCAAAACGTCTTTAAGAAACGGTTAAGAAGGTTTCCTGAGGAAGAAATGGTTCCAAGCTTTAAAATACCTTTTGCAGAGGAAGGAAAGTGATGGAGTTCTTCCGTAACCGCCTCCATCATGGAGAGGATGTCCTTTGCGCGGGAATAAAGGAAAGCTCCGGCTTCTGTAAGCTCTGTCTTTCTGGAACCCCGCTCAAGCAGTTTTAACCCCAACTCTTCCTCCAACAGCATGACCTGTTTGCTTAAAGGCGGCTGAGACAGTCCAAGTTTTTTTGATGCGGCGGTAAAACTGCCGGTTTCTGCAACGGTTAAAAAATAATAAAGCTGTTTTGAATTAAGTGGATTCATTTGGCACATCCTTTATTTCATATTGTTTCGCTATTTATACTTGTATTATTATACCAGAATGATATAATAATACAATGTAATATTCCAAAAAAATATCAATTTTCGAAAGCAGAGGAATTTAGAATGAAGGGACTCCTGAAATATCTAAAGAATTATAAGCTGGAAAGCGTCCTTGGGCCGTTGTTTAAGCTCTTAGAAGCCAGCTTTGAACTTTTGGTGCCGCTGGTCATGGCGAAAGTCATTGATGTGGGCATTAAGACACAGGATACTTCTTATATCCTGAAGATGGGAGGAATACTGGTTCTTCTTGGTATCATTGGCCTTGCAAGCTCCATAACTGCACAATATTTTGCGGCAAAAGCGGCAGCTGGTTTTGGAACCTCCCTGCGTAATGATTTATTTGCCCATATAAATAAACTTTCCTATCGGGAAATCGATACCGTTGGAACAGCCACACTCATTACCAGAATGACCAGCGATGCCAATCAGGTACAATCTGGAGTAAACATGTTCCTGCGTCTGTTTTTGCGTTCTCCGTTTGTTGTATTTGGGGCCATGATCATGGCATTCACGATCAACTTTCGGGCGGCTATGGTCTTTGTGGTGACCATACCTATATTATCTGTGGTTATCTTCGGAATTATGTTTGTCAGTATGCCATTGTATCGAAAGGTTCAAAAGCAGCTGGATCAGGTTCTGTTGACTGCAAGAGAAAATTTATTAGGTGTCCGGGTGATCCGTGCTTTTAACCGCCAAACGGATGAGGTCAAACGGTTTGATGAGGAGAACAGTCTTTTTGTTAAATTTCAGGTATTTGTTGGTAAAATATCGGCTTTAATGAATCCACTTACTTATGTTATCATTAACCTGGGCATCATTGTTTTGATAAGTACCGGTGCAGGGAGAGTGGACCAGGGAATCATCAGCCAGGGCCAGGTAGTTGCTCTTGTAAACTATATGTCTCAGATTTTAGTAGAACTGGTGAAACTGGCGAATTTAATCATCACCATATCAAAAGCGCTCGCCTGCGCAAACCGGATCAATTCTGTTTTCAACCGGAAAACAGGAATTGTAGAGACGGTTCATACCGATGTACTAGAAAGGTCTGATGAACCAAAAGTATCATTTGATAGCATGAACTTTTATTATGAAGGGGCAAAAGCCCCGGCACTCAGTGATATTTCTTTCCAGGTGGGGAAAGGGGAGACAATCGGTATCATCGGCGGCACTGGATCCGGCAAGACAACATTGGTTAATCTTATCCCAAGATTTTATGATGTGACAGATGGTTCCGTAAATGTGGGCGGAAGTGATGTCAGGGAGTATCCCTTAGGCCAGCTTCGGGAACTGGTCGGAATCGTTCCCCAGAAATCTGTACTTTTTAAAGGCACACTCCGTGAAAACATGCAGTGGGGCAAAAAAGATGCGACGGATGAAGATATTTATAAAGCACTTGAAATTGCTCAGGCAAAGGAGTTTGTAGAGGAAAAAGGAGAAGGTCTGGAATTTATGATTCAGGCAGGGGGTAAAAACTTATCAGGCGGTCAGAGGCAAAGACTTACCATAGCAAGAGCACTGGTTAAGAATCCGCAGATCCTTATTATGGATGACAGCGCCTCTGCTTTGGATTTTGCAACGGACGCAAGACTTCGGAAAGCGATTAAAGATGGAACCAGAGACATGACGGTATTTATCGTATCACAAAGGGCGTCTACGATTAAAAATGCGGATCAGATTGTGGTTCTGGATGATGGAAAGATGGCAGGATGTGGAATTCATAAAGAATTGTTGGAAACCTGTGAGGTTTACCGGGAAATCTGTCTGTCTCAGCTATCAGAAAAGGAGGTGCAGTAACATGGGCATAAATAAACACAGATCCACCATCAAACGTGTGCTTGGCTGCATCAGCCGGTACAAATGGGGAGTTACGGCTTCCTTAATCTGTGCGTTCATTACCGTGCTGTTGACTCTTTATATTCCAATTCTCATTGGCCGCGCCATCGACTGCATCGTGAGTGAAGGCAATGTTGATTTTAGCGGTATGTGGGTAATATTGAAGCAGATGGCTGTTGTAATCTTTCTGACTGCAGTTTCCCAATGGCTGATGAGCCATATCAATAACTGGATCACTTACCGGGTAGTAAAAGATATAAGAACCCAGGCATTTAATAAATTGGAAATACTTCCATTAAAATATGTAGATTCTCATTCCCATGGAGATATCATAAGCAGAATCATCGCGGATATCGACCAGTTCTCTGATGGACTTTTAATGGGATTCACCCAGCTGTTTACAGGAGTTTTGACCATAATAGGAACTTTGTTCTTTATGTTTTACATCAACCCGGTGATCGCAGCAGTAGTGGTGGTGGTAACACCAATTTCCTTATTTGTAGCTAGTTTTATTGCAAAGAAAACCTACCATTTGTTTCAAATGCAGTCCAGGACCCGAGGAGAACTGACTTCTCTCGTAGAAGAAATGCTTGGTAATCAAAAAGTTGTTCAGGCTTTTGGTCATGAAAAGGAAGCCCAGGACAAATTTGAAACCATCAATGAGGAACTTCGCGTCTGGGGACTCAAAGCCACCTTTTTTTCTTCCATTACCAATCCGTCCACCCGTTTTGTAAACAGTTTTGTATATGCATGCGTAGGCATTGCAGGCGCATTTGCTGCGATCAATGGTCTTCTGACCGTTGGACAGCTGACCAGTTTTTTAAATTATGCTAATCAGTATACAAAACCATTTAACGAGATTTCGGGAGTGGTTACAGAACTTCAGAATGCGCTGGCATCAGCAGCAAGAGTCTTTGAACTGATAGACGAAGAATCTCAGATTCCAGATGAACCAGATGCTTTGGTTCTTACGGATGCAAAGGGAGAAGTGCATTTAGAAAAAGTAGACTTTTCCTATAATCCTAAGGTTCCATTAATCGAAGACATGAATCTTTTGGTTAAACCAGGGCAGAGAGTTGCCATAGTAGGTCCAACCGGCTGCGGGAAAAGTACGGTTATTAATCTCCTTATGCGTTTTTATGACGTAGATTCCGGTTCCATTAAAGTAGATGGGACAGATATTCGGCATATAACAAGAGAGAGTCTAAGATCTAACTATGGTATGGTGTTGCAGGAAACATGGCTGAAATCAGGTACCATCAGGGAAAATATTGCATATGGAAAACCGAACGCAACGGAAGAAGAGATCCTGCTGGCGGCAAAGGAAGCCCATGCACACAGCTTCATTGAACGAATGCCTGATGGATATGATACGGTAATAGCAGAAGATGGTGGAAACTTATCTCAGGGACAGAAACAGCTTCTTTGCATTGCAAGAGTAATGCTGTGCCTGCCTCCTATGCTGATTCTGGATGAAGCCACTTCCTCTATTGATACCAGAACGGAAATAAAGATACAGAAGGCTTTCTCCAAAATGATGGAGGGCAGGACCAGCTTCATCGTTGCGCACCGCTTGTCTACAATTAAGGAAGCAGATGTAATTCTGGTTATGAAGGATGGGCATATCATTGAGCAGGGAACTCATGAAAATCTGTTGTCTCAAAATGGGTTTTATGCACAGCTCTACAACAGCCAGTTTGCTGTATAATAGGAAAGAATAAAACTTTGAGATGCTGGAAAACTGAATGCAAAATGGTTTTCTGGCATCTTTTTTTCATTTTCTCTTATGAAATCCGGGTAAAGACCCGATAAACTAAATAAAATGATTTTTTTACAAAGGGGAAGAGTTATGTTTGAAATTGCTATTTGTGATGATAATGCAGGAGACCGGAAACGGTTATCTGAGCGGATTGAGAAAAATATGTCTGAAGTGGAGAAAATCAGGATTCATGAATACGATGCTGGTGTTTCACTGTTAGAAGCAATTAAAAACATCAGGTTCTCAATAGTATTTCTTGACGTTCAGATGAAAGGAATTGATGGCGAGGAAACAGCAATCCGCATCCGTGAATTGGATAGCAATGTGATTTTAGTATTTTACACCGGATTTGTAGAACCCTCTCCACGCAGCTTTGAGGTACAGCCATATCGTTATATCATGAAAAATATGCAGGAACAGGTAATGGACCGGTATATAAAGGATTCCCTGGACAAAATGGTTGAATTCGGTCAGGCCCCATTTCTTACTGCCAATATGAACAGAGAACGGCTGTTTTTACGAGCCGATGATATTGTTTATATTGAGAAATATAAGAAAAATACCAGAGTCCATATCTCAGAAACTTCATTGCGTATCTATGGCGTTAAACCAAACGAAAGTGGTGAGCTTCCAGATATTCGTATTCCGGAAAAGCTGGATAAAATCTATGAGAAACTAAAGAGTTATGGGTTTGGCTATCCTCACGACAGTTATCTTATCAATTTAAAATATTTGGTTTACTGCACGAGTAAAATATTGAAACTAAAGAATGTAGAAAACACCTTCCAGATCGCCCGCAGTAAAGCCCCGGAATTTAATCAGTTAAAGGAAGAGTTTATGTTATCAAAGTACAAGGAAGGCGATTATAATGGGAAATGAGTTATTGTCAGTCAGCAGACTGTTTTTCTGTGCAGCTGATGTGTATATGCTGTATCGATTTTTTAGTACCATGTTTAAGAAAAAACACGCGAATAAAATAAACATGATATTCAGTTTATCATTGATATTTTTAACCTTTTTTGTAAATAGTTTTGGATTATCATGGTTGAACTTAATAACTCTTCCATTATTTTATTACATATATGTAGTTTTAATATTTCAAATATCATTAACAAATGGAATTGCGTATACAGTGATATTTTATGTTCTTTTTGCTGGCGGTAAAGAGATGTCTTTTGAAATTTTATATCGACTGCTTACAAATCTTTTGCCATTTTATATTCCTCCTTGGTTTACTTCAGGCGGTTTGTATTTTCTTTTGATTGAATATTTTGTAGGCTTTTTGTTCCTGATATATATTGAAAAATTCACCAGGAAAATTGAAATTAGTAATAACAATAATTTTTCCTGGTATTTACTCATTGTTCCTATCTTTTCATTGATTATTTCAATAAATTTTTTATATTTAGATTTTCCTGAATCTAGGTTTATGCAAATATTTATGTGTGGTGGTGCATTTCTTTTATTTTTTACAAATGCAGCTATTTTTATTATTTTGGAAAAGTATACGGGTGTATTAAATAAAGTTAAATATACTGAATTGTATACAGTAAAAAGAGATATGGAAAATGAACACTTCCAAAATATTTTGAAAATAAATGAGCGATATCGTTGTTATATGCATGACATAAACGCCTATTTTAATAGCTTACGAATCCTTGCCAGTAATGGAGATAATGAAAAAATAATTGAAATCATAGATGAGTTAAAGGGTGATTTTCATAAAGATACTAGCATTGTAATATATAGCGGCAGTCCCGTGTTAAATGCAATTTTAACAGAACGTGTTTCTAAGGCAAAAGAAGCAGGAATCGAATTATCACTTTTTGTAGAAAAATTCTTAAAAATAGATTTTGTATCTGATGCAGATATGATATCTATGCTGGGGAATCTTATGGACAATGCTCTTGAAGCTGCAGCAAAATGCAGTCCTGATAATCGCAGAGTAGATGTAAAATTATTCATGGGCACAAATTATTTCCTGATATTTCATATAGAAAATAGTTTTGCTGAATTAGCCAGGAAAGAGGGTGCTCGCTTATTATCTACAAAAGCTGATCCGAAACATCATGGTTTAGGAATTGGTATTGTGGCTACCCTTGCAGAAAAGTATGGAGGTTCTCTAAATTTAGAAGAAAAAGGAGGTTTGTTTGTAACGACACTTACAATTTCTGCATGTATTTAAAAAATGCAAATTTTGGCACTTAACTTGTATAATTTTGGCCCTATACTTGAAAAATGGTCTTTTTTGGTATATGATGAAGAAAAAAAGGAGTGGTGCTATTATGAAAAAGATGATGGATACTTTAAAAGGAAAGTTATCAATGGTAAATGTAATGAATCTGTGTGCACTTGCAGTTGCGGTTTATTCTTTTAATGTCACTTGCATGTGGGCACATCATCAGCCAGAGGTACCTGAAGAAGCTAAGAGGTTTAGAAAGTTTTAATGATTCAGCGTATATCAGAAAGCATAGTCAGTTGGCAAATTAAGAAAAATATTTTAACCGGTGAGCAGCGAGCTTTGTATCTTTATGCGTATGAAGTAATGCTGAATCAGACAATCAATGTGTTAATAGCAATGCTGATAGCCATTGCACTCAATGCACCGATGCCGGTTTTTGTATTTCTTGTCAGCTACATACCTTTAAGATCTTATTGCGGTGGATATCATGCAAGAACAAATGGTGGCTGCACCGTTGTATCGGCTTTTTTAATTGTAATGGTTTGTCTGGTGGAAAATCTGCTAACTGGGGAGTTAGCCGTCATATTACCACCGCTGTGTCTGATGATTTCGGGAGCATTGATCTTCTTATTTGCTCCTGCTCCGGATAAGAATAAACCTTTGGATGAGGTTGAAACCGATCATTATCGTATAAAAAGCAGGATTGTATGGTTAATAGAAGCCGTAATTGGGATGATTTTTTGGTATTTTGGGGTAAGAGCTTCCGTCGTGATTGCTATCAGTCATGTCATGTTGTCTCTTATGTTGGTTTATGGGGTGTTTAAGAATAAAAAAGTTTGTGATTGATATGAGTTACATTTATCAAAACAGTGGACAACCTCCAAAGCTGATGCTTCGGAGGTTGTTTGCAGTATATGCTTTAAATAACAGTATAAAAAATCTCTGTACCTATTATATGCGTACTTCTGAGTATGTTTAGTACATTGAATATATTGCCATTTTCTTCGTGATATTAATTTTATCAAATTCTGTTTCTCGATACGAATTTCCAATACAATTCTTCATTTAATAGATCTTTACCCTATGTTTTCTTTACTTTCAATAAACACTCCTTAAAATAACATGCGCACAATGAAAAAATTTATAAAAGACATGCAAATTTCGGAACCCAGTGTGTACAATTTTGGCACTTGTGTTGAAAATATTTTCTTTCCATGTAGAATATATCTATGTGCAATAAAGAGAGTGGCTGAAATGAAAGGATGACCAGAAGGTGCAGACGAAAAGATTAGATGAAAGTTATTATCAATATAGAGCCAGTTGTTGTATTCGCAGAGAAGATGGGACGGAAAAAATTAAAAAATATCAATTGGACACAAATATCCTCCATGGGGATCTTTATTTTTGGAATCGATTCTATCATCTGAGAAAAAGCCAAAATATGCTGTACAATATAGCGGCCCAGGATACCCGAAATGTTAAATGCAAGATCATACAGGAAAGGTTAGTTCTCATACCGAGGTTTACCTATAGATCGGATTATCAAAAAAGCAAGATAGGAACGCTGATTAAAAAAATTCTGCTTATAATAGAAATGCTTATTCTGATTCTTCTAAACATGACGAGATCTTCCGTTGCTTCAGAAGAAAATGGAATTCTTGCAAAGGAACCAGAGATAAAAGTCTTCCCTGAAACCAGAACTGAAACGGAAAAGCATGTGCTGGTGGAGGAAGAATGATGAATTGCTCACGGAGGAAAAATAATGTTAGAAGAAGAAAAAGTAGTTGCTGACCGACATCTTGAATGGATTAACCGTTATACAAGTATTGAAACAGGTATCTATGTTGATGGGGAACTGATTCAATTTCATGATACGATGTTATTTGATAATGAACTCAGTGTTGCACTACCGGTTAAGTTTAAGGATATGAAACCGGAAGAGGCAAGAAAAAAGTATTTTTCGGAACAACGTCCTGATATTATAAAGACTAATGAAGATGGATCTATTAACTTCTGTTTTAATATGATAGAAAAAAGCGTGAAAGTAGAACAACTGACGGCTGTGATCCAGGATTTTTATCGTGTCTTAAAAAGGTTTCAGCCAATGAGCGTATGCCTGGATACCGGCGCAGAACCAAACAATGAGACGCCTAGCGCCTGGATGGAGTTTATAAGCAATGCACTTAATGAGAATATCTACAATGTGCTGACCATATACCCGGTGGGCGAAAAGTTGTTGATGGCCATGTTTAACTGCCCATTTGAAAAACGGATTGACTGGCTGAACTGTCTGTCTCAGATCAGGAGAAGCGTAGTTTTATATGAAAACAAGAATAAGATGGAAACAGGTTAAAGATATATAGAACAATATGATATGAAACTGATATATGGAAACAGAAGCAGGAGGAGATTATGGACGGAAAAATTTCAAAAAAGCAAAACTTTCAGGATCTATACGGCTATTTTTGCGGTATGCTGACCAGAGGTGATATGGATGAGTTATATGGCCAGATACTGGGAGCAGTACCAGATCTGGGCTCAGTAAAAGGGAGCATAACGCTCTTGAATCCCTCGGGAACCAATACATCGGATAATATCTTTGGCTAATATGATTATATATTATATATAGAAACGATACAGAAAGAAAAAGGGGAGAAAAATGAGTTTACTGGATCTGTTGCTGGGGAGCGCACTGATTATTGAAAGTCTTTTTTTGGTAGTATTTATTTGCTTCTATAAAAAAGAAAAAGCAAAAGCAAAGTTAGAAAAAATCAAAAGAGCGGAAGAGAGAAAATATCTGAATATTTTTCTGGAGCATATCGAAAAACAATCGGAAACTTATGAGATACTGTTGGAATTTAAACGTATTTTAGAGGATTCTTTAAAAGATGATAAGAATGAAAGAAAAGTAAACGCAGAAAAAGTATCAACGATTTGATTTGGGAGCATTTGAGGAATTCCCCTGCGGCTGCAGGGGCTTTTTATTTTCTCGAAGCTGCAATTATCTTTATGATTGCAGCCGGTTTATCATTGTAAGGATTAATAAGAGATCGCTGTCAGAAAGTGTTTTGAGCTTATCTACCGCTTCTCTGATCAGCGGCGGGTTTGAAATATCATCATCAAAAAAGTCCCGGGGTGTTACGCCAAGGTAATCGCAGATGGCAAGGAACTCAGTCATGGAAGGAAGGCTCCTGCCACTGGAAATACTTTGGATATAACTTCTGCTGTGTCCCAGCTCAATGCTCATCTTATGCTCCGCAACTCCTTTTTTAATCCGTAATTCAGTGATCCGTCTATTTATATAGTCATGCTCCATGTTTTTCACCTCTCCTGTTATATTGTATGATAATTAAAATGATAAAATACACGATTAAAATATGTAAAATAAATATATTGCATATTACAAATAGGAATAGTATAATGAATGACGGTTATTATTATGCATTTGCTGAGTGGAAGAAAGGAGTTGATTTAGTATAAGAAATCAAGAAGAGCGCTGCTCCCGTATGATCCCATTAGGGAACTATCGTGATAAACAGGGAAGACTCTCTTTTTGGCTAAATTCTGCATCAACCTTGAGACAATGGTTAAGCAAATGTGAGGGTCGTATATTAGATCAGAATAATGCATATAAATTCACTTTATACCATTGGCAAATTGTTAACTGAAAACTAACAATTTAAAATTGCCGCGTATTGTAGTTGTCACTTGACAAAACAATGCAGTTTCTTGCCTGATAATATTATAACAAAAGTCAGCATGAAATATCGGCTTTTTTGAACAGTAAATCATTCATTAATTACTGTTAATAATCGGATTTATTTTATAAAGTTTTCTGATTAATTTATTTAATTCACCATTAATAAAAAGAGAAAATTTTACCTTACGGAAGTATTATATTATTGATAAACAATGTCGAAACATGAAACGTAAGGTCGAAAATCCGAAACACAGGAGAGAAAAGTATGGAGAAAAAAATAGGAATAAGAAGCATCGGAATCAAGATGCTGCTTGGGATTTTGCCTGTAGTGGTGTTAGCATTAGCGTTATTGGCAAGGATCAGTGAATCCACTAGCCGCGATTTAATTGTTCAGCAGAGCAATTCCACTATGCAATCAGAACTGAAAGCAAATGTCAACAGCATTAACGATTACTTAAACGTGGTGGAAACAACAGCAATGAATATTGCGCATATGGTTGGATCTTCCTATCAGACGACACAGATTGATACCTATGGGACTGCAATCACGGATATTATTGAGGGGAATGAATTGATCCTTGGAAGTGGTATCTGGTTCGAACCCAATGTTTATGACAGTCAGCAGAAGTATATGGGACCTTACTGGCATAAAGTTGGGGACAAGGCAGAGTTGACTTATGAGTATAACGATGCGAGTTATGACTATTTCAATCAGGAATACTATAAGCTTGCGGCAAACGGAACAAAGAAAGCAATTATAACAGATCCTTATTTCGACGCTACTTTAAATACCACAATGGCTTCCTGCACAGCACCTATTTATGACCCCAGCGGAAAGTTTATTGGTGCGGTAACTGTGGATATGCAGCTGAGCGATATTAACGATCTCATTCAGTCCATCAAGGTTGGCAAGAATGGAACTGCAATGCTGACTTCGGCAGAAGGTGTATATCTTTGCGGAACAGATCAGGAAAAGGTTACAAATGGCGCCAATATTGCACAGGATGAAAATGGTTCTCTTGCGGCAGCGGGTGCAGCAATGATATCCAGTGATAAAGGAAAAGTCACTTATGACGAGGGAAAAGAGACTTATAATCTTTATTACGATAAGGTACCTGATATCGGCTGGATTATTATGATCAAAATGCCTCAGTCAGAACTGGAAGAGCCCATCGTTGCACTTAATGCAAAGTTGATGCAGGTAAGTGGAATTGCACTCATCTGCTGTATTCTAGCCGTTTTATTCCAGGTAGCAAGCATTGCCTCTGGTTTAAAGAAAGTAAAGAAGTTTGCCGGATCTTTGGCTTCAGGTGATTTTACGGTTCAGCCGCTTAAATCCAGAAGAAAAGATGAGCTGGGCCAGATGAGCAGTTCTTTGAATAATATGTTTAACAGCAATAAAGCCGTGATTGAACAGATTTCTGAACAGGCTGGCGGAATCACCGATGCCAGTGTCCGTTTGAATTCTGTATCCGGAGACCTGCTTCAGCAGTTCAGTGAAATCAAAGTATATATGGGAGATGTGGATAAAGCCATGATGTCTTCCAGCGCGGCAACCGAAGAAGTGAATGCCTCTATGGCTGAGGTAAATTCTTCTGTAAGCGTTCTTGCAGATGAAACCGGTAAGAGCAGCAAGATGGCCGGCGAGATTATGGAACGTGCAAGAACCATTGAGAAGAATAGCCGTGATGCATATGAAAGTGCGTTTGAAATCTCCAAAGAACGGGAACAGGATCTTCTTCTGGCAGTGGAGAATGCAAAGGTAGTGGAAAAAATCGGAGATATGGCCAGAATTATTTCCAATACGGCTTCCCAGATTAACTTATTATCCTTAAATGCTTCCATTGAAGCAGTCAGAGCTGGTGAACAGGGAAGAGGTTTTGCCGTTGTTGCAAGAGAGATTGGCAGGCTTGCAAAAGATACATCTGAAATCGTAAAAGAAATTGAAGGTACTATTACGGAAGTCCAGAAAGCGTTCGGCATGATGATGAACGGATCAGAATCCATGCTGAAATTCTTAAAAGAAACCGTTACTCCTGATTACAATAATTTCGTAGATGTAGGACAGCAATATGGCCGTGATGCAGTTTCCATTGAAGAGATTTCCAATGAGATTGCAGAGATGGCAGAAAATATCAGTCAGGTGATGCAGGAAGTCCGTGATGCAATTCAGAATGTTTCTGAATCTGTTCAGACCACTGCAGGTAACAGCAGTATGGTACTTTCCACCGTAGAAAAAGCTTATGTTGTTGTAACTGATATGTCAAAAATGTCTGAGAAACAGGAACGTATTGCAGAGGAACTGAATACTGTAGTTTCAGGTTTCAAATTAAAATAAGTTTTCTCTTTGCCTCTGCCATATACATATGGCGGAGGCATTTAAAAGGAAATGATTCTATTAAAATAGTCCTTGACATTTTTTGCTTCAGTTATTACAATGGTAGAAAATGTAACAATTAAATATCAAATGCAATGAAGGTGTCAGTAGATACTTATTTTCTTTCAGAGAGAAGGGGCCGCCGGCTGTAAGCCCTTTTAAGTTCAGATAAGAGATCGAATTTCTCACCGAAGCAGCATGATTGAAACCAGTAGATTGATATTACAGCTTTTCTGGCGGGTAGGTCATGACGTTTTATACACGTTACGTATACCGAGTGCCTGTGGTTTACACAGGAAACAGGGTGGTACCGCGAATATAGTTCGTCCCTTTTTTGGGGCGGGCTTTTTTTATTTGTTCTAGCCTTTCAGGTTATGGCAAAATTCAATTATGAAAGAAGGAGAGCATGATGAAAGACCAATTGGAGAAGATCAAACAAGAAGCATTAAAGCAGATAGAAGCTTCGGACGCATTGGAAAAACTGAATGATATTAAGGTTGCTTATCTTGGGAAAAAAGGTGAGCTGACCAATGTTTTAAAGAGCATGAAAGACGTTGCTCCGGAAGACAGACCTAAGGTAGGACAGCTGGTAAATGATGCCCGTGCCCTGATTGAAGGAAAATTAGAAGAAACAATGGTAGCTCTGCAAAAGAGAGCAAGAGAAGAACAGTTGAAGAAAGAGGTCATTGACGTAACTCTTCCTGCAAAACGAAATAAGGTCGGCCACACCCATCCGAACACCATTGCATTAGAAGAGGTGGAACGTATCTTTGTTGGAATGGGATATGAGGTCATGGAAGGACCAGAAGTAGAGTACGATGCCTATAACTTTGAAAAGCTGAATATTCCAAAGAACCATCCGGCAAGAGATGAACAGGATACTTTTTATATCAGTGACAGCATTGTATTAAGAAGCCAGACTTCTCCAGTACAGGTTCGTGCCATGGAAGAAGGAAAACTTCCGATCCGCATGCTGGCACCTGGACGCGTTTTCCGTTCTGATGAAGTGGATGCGACCCATTCTCCTTCTTTCCATCAGATCGAAGGTCTTGTCATTGATAAAAACATAACCTTTGCAGATTTAAAGGGAACCCTTGCTGAGTTTGCAAAAGAGCTGTTTGGACCGGAAACAAAAGTAAAGTTCCGTCCTCATCATTTCCCATTTACAGAACCAAGTGCGGAGGTTGATGTGACTTGCTTTAAATGTGGCGGCAGTGGATGCCGTTTCTGCAAAGGTTCTGGCTGGATTGAGATTCTGGGATGTGGCATGGTTCATCCGAATGTGCTTAAAATGAGCGGTATCGACCCCGATGAATATTCCGGATTTGCTTTCGGTGTTGGTTTGGAGCGAATCGCTTTGCTGAAATATGAAATTGATGATATGAGATTATTATACGAAAACGACATCAGATTTTTAAAGCAGTTCTAGGAACAGAAAGGGAGAGAAGTCAATGAATACACCATTATCATGGATTAAAGCATACGTTCCGGATTTGGATGTGACACCTCAGGAATACACAGATGCCATGACACTTACCGGAACCAAGGTTGAAGGGTTTGAATGTCTGGATAAAAATTTGGAGAAGATCGTGGTTGGTCAAATCTTATCCATTGAGCGCCATCCCGATGCAGATAAGCTCATTATCTGCCAGGTTAACGTAGGTACAGAAACGGTTCAGATCGTAACAGGTGCCTCCAATGTGAACGTTGGAGATAAAGTTCCTGTAGTTTTAGACGGCGGAAAAGTGGCAGGAGGTCACGACGGCGGTCCCCTTCCAGAAGACGGAGTTAAGATCAAAAAGGGGAAATTAAGAGGAATAGAATCTTGCGGCATGATGTGTTCCATCGAAGAACTTGGAAGTACCAGTGAAATGTATCCGGATGCGCCAGAAAGCGGAATCTACATTTTACCTGAAGATTCAGAACCTGGTGCAGATGCTGTGGAGATACTTGGATTTCATGATTCCGTTTTTGAATACGAAGTCACATCAAATCGTGTTGACTGTTACAGCGTAGTAGGAATCGCAAGAGAAGCAGCAGCTACGTTCCGTAAATCCTTTCAGCCACCGGTAGTGACTGCAACTGGTAACAGTGAGAATGTTCAGGATTATTTGAAAGTGACGGTAAAGGACAGTCATCTTTGCCCTCGTTACTGCGCAAGAATGGTTAAGAATATCAAGCTTGCACCTTCACCGGTTTGGCTGCAGAGACGTCTTGCAGCATGCGGAATCCGTCCGATCAACAACATTGTGGATATTACCAATTATGTCATGGAAGAATATGGCCAGCCAATGCATGCCTTTGATTATGATCTTTTAGCAGGTCATGAGATTGTTGTAGCATGTGCAAAGGATGGGGATACATTCCAGACACTGGACGGACAGGAACGAAAATTAGACAGTACCATACTGATGATTAATGATGGAGAAAAGGCCGTAGGCATTGCAGGTATCATGGGAGGAGAAAATTCCAAGATTACGGATGATGTAAAAACCATGGTGTTTGAATCTGCATGTTTTGATGGTACCAATATTCGTCTTTCATCCAAAAAGGTTGGACTCAGAACCGATGCATCTGGTAAATTTGAAAAAGGTCTTGATCCAAACAATGCAGTGGAAGCCATCAACCGTGCCTGCCAGTTAATCGAAGAACTGGGAGCTGGAGAAGTAGTGGGTGGAATGATTGATGTTTATCCGGAAAAAAGAGAAGGAAAGAGAGTTCCTTTTGAACCGGATAAGATGAACCGTCTTTTAGGAACCCAGATTTCAGCAGACACTATGCTGGAGTACTATAAAAAGCTGGATCTGGAATACGATGAGACCATTTCAGAGATTCTGATTCCCACCTTCCGTCAGGATTTAGAGTGCATGGCCGATTTAGCAGAAGAAGTGGCAAGGTTCTTCGGATATGATAAGATTCCGGTATCCCTTCCTAATGGAGAGGCAACCACTGGAAAGCTTTCCTATAAGTTACGTGTAGAAGAAATTGCCAGAGAAGTAGCAGAATTTTGCGGTTTCTCCCAGGGAATGACCTATTCCTTTGAAAGTCCTAAGGTATTTGACAAACTTCTGATACCAAAGGACAGTCCACTTCGTGTGACCGTAAATATTTTAAATCCGCTGGGAGAGGACTTCAGTATCATGAGAACGTCTCCTCTGCACGGAATGTTAAATTCCCTGTCTACCAACTATAACCGCCGTAATAAGAATGTGCGCCTTTACGAGCTGGCAAACATCTATCTTCCAAAGTCTCTTCCTTTAACAGAGCTGCCGGATGAAAGAATGCAGCTTACTTTGGGCTTCTATGGAGACGGTGATTTCTTCGACATGAAAGGTGTTGTGGAAGAATTATTTGATAAAACAGGAATGCATAAAAAGCCTCATTATAAGCCAGCAGGCGAAAAGCCGTTCCTTCACCCTGGAAGATCTGCGGATATCATTTATGATGGAGTGACCATTGGATATCTTGGTGAGGTTCATCCGGAGGTAGCGGATAATTATAAGATTGGTGAACGGGCTTATGTGGCAGTAATCGATATGCCGTCAATGATTCCGTTTACAGATTTTAACCGCAAATATGTTGGTATTGCAAAATACCCGGCAGTTACCAGAGATATCAGTATGGTAGTTCCGAAAGAAGTTCTTGTAGGACAGATTGAAGAAGTGATTGAGCAGCGGGGAGGAAAAAATCTGGAGAGCTATCAGCTTTTCGATATCTATGAAGGAACCCAGATTCTGTCCGGCTTTAAATCTGTTGCTTACTCGATCACATTCCGCGCCGGTGATCATACACTGGAAGATCAGGAAGTTTCTGCAGTCATGAAAAAAATCTTAAATGGATTGCAGGGACTGGGGATCGAACTTCGTGCATAAATCAGTTCTTATATAGAAAAAAGATGCCAGGTTGGGAGTCCAATATCTGGCATCTTTTTTTATCCCTTTTGCATGGATATAGATAATCCGGTCAATCCTTACGATAGAAATGTTAAAATGCAGGGAGGCAAAAGGATGTTAGGCGATCTTGATATTATAGAAGCAACGGCAAGAACCGTGTTTGATTCGTGGGGAAATCCTGCGTTAGAAGCAGAGGTAATTCTGGAAAATGGCGCTCACGGAAGAGCGATGGTTCCGATAACTGGAAATCAGAATGCAGAGACGGAAGAAAATCTTGTCAATGAATGGCTTTCAGAGGTTATTCTGTTTGAAAATGCAGCGGATCAGGCAGAAATCGACGGGATGCTTTTGAAAGAATATGAAAATAGAGCAGGAAGAGAAATAAAAAGTTCAGGAGTTCTGGCTCTGTCCATGGCGGTTGCCAGAGCAGCTGGAGCAGGACTTGGTCTGCCGTTATACCGTTATCTTGGCGGAACCACAGCACCTGTCATGCCTGTACCCATGATGAGTATGATATGCGGAGGAGATGCAGAAAAAGGCATTGATTTTCAGGATATCATGGTTATACCCAGGAGCATGAATTCCTATCAGGAAGGACTGCAGATGGGGGCGGAAATTTTTCACACATTAAAAAAACTGTTGTTAGAAAATGGCTTTGATATATCTACAGGCAATGGAGGCGGTTTTGTGGCAGATATGAAAAATGCAGAAGAAGCACTTCATTATATCCAGGATGCCATAGAACTTGCAGGATATACTCCGGGAGTTGACACAGGTATAGGGATTTGGGCAGGCACAGATCATTTGTATCAAAGGGAAGATGGTATGTACCGCTTTGCAAAAGAAAGCAAAAATAACGGACTTCTGATTCATAGAAACCAGAAAGATATGATGGATTACTATTTAAGACTTGCAGATGGATTTCCTATCTCGTCAATTATCCACGGATTGTGGCAAGGAGATCTAGAAGGTAGAAAACAGGTCATGGGAATGCTTGGTCACCGGATTTTAATGGCATTTCAAGATACAGCAGAAGCCAATGCTGATGTAATTGAAATAAAACATGCGGGTACCGTTACTGCAGTGCTTAACATGGTGGAAGAGACTAGGATAGCTGGTCATAAAGTTATTATAGCCAATGATTTTATAGACACGGAAGAATCTTTTGTGGCAGATTTAGCTGCGGCAGTCCATGCGGACTATGTGAAATGCGGCGCACCTTGCAGAGGAGAGTGTACGGCAAAATACAACGAATTGCTTCGGATCGAAGAGTTCTATTATAATAGAAGACAGTCCATGGGGTGAGCGGTAACTGCTATAAAAATGTAAAAGTGGCTTGTATTTACTGAAAAATTATGGTATGATAACTTTTGTTTGATTATAGGAGGTGGAAACATGATCAGGATTATATTATCAATCATTTTTGTTATCATATGCATCGCTTTATCAGCGATTATCCTTTTACAGGAAGGAAAGAGTCAGGGCCTGGGTGCCATTGGTGGTATGGCAGATACCTACTGGGGTAAGAACAAGGGTCGTTCCATGGAAGGAAATCTTGAAAAATTTACAAAGTACGGAGCAGTCCTTTTTTTCATTTTATCATTGGTACTGAATCTGAATATACTGTAAAGATTAAACACTCTTGTGGCATGATAACAAGGGTGTTTTTTTCACATTATGGGATAAAGTAATGATAATAGAGAAAAATGAGAAAAAGGGATTAAAAAATATAGTGAGTAAAGAGAGGTAGACAATGACAGGAGAACAATTACTACAGCGAAAAGCCATGCTTTTAAAGCTGTTTGAAGACCCTGCTTATGTGCCGATGAAGTTAAAGGAGATAGCAATACTCCTTGACGTTCCGAAGGAACAGAAAGAGGACTTAAAGGAAGTGCTTGATACTCTGCTTTCAGAAGGAAAGATTGGCATATCACAAAAGGGCAAATATGGAAAACCGGATCTTGGATCCGTGGCAGGCACTTTTTCAGGACATCCCAAAGGGTTTGGTTTTGTCTCAGTAGAGGGTATGGATCAGGATGTTTTTATTCCGGAAGAAAAAACGGGAGGTGCTCTCCACGGAGACACCGTTCTTATATCTGCTGAATCAAAGCCGGGTAACGGTAAAAGAGCGGAAGGCCATGTTATCAAGGTGCTGGAACATGCCAATGGTGAGATCATTGGCTTCTATCAGAAGAATAAGAACTTTGGATTTGTAATTCCGGACAACCAGAAGCTTTCAAAGGATGTGTTTGTGCCACAGGGGAAAGATATGGGGGCAGTAAACGGCCATAAAGTGGTGGTGAAAGTAACTGATTTCGGTGGACCGGGACGTAAGCCGGAGGGAATTATTACAGAGATCCTTGGTCATGTAAATGATCCTGGAACAGACATTCTTTCCATTGTCCGGGCTTATGGGCTTGCGGAAGAATTTCCGGATGGCGTAATGAAGCAGGTGGCAGCAGTTCCGGATCAGGTTAATGGGAAGGACATGCAGGGGCGTCTGGATCTGCGTGATTTACAGACAGTTACCATTGACGGTGAAGATGCCAAGGATCTTGACGATGCCATTACCATTTCAAAGAAAGGCAATGTGTATACTCTTGGAGTTCATATTGCGGATGTGACCAATTATGTGACGGAATACAGTCCTCTTGATGAAGAGGCATTAAAGCGGGGAACAAGTGTATATCTTGTGGATCGTGTGATCCCTATGCTGCCTCATAAACTGTCAAACGGGATCTGTTCTTTGAACCAGGGAGAAGACAGGCTGGCTCTCAGTTGTATTATGGATATTGATGAGACTGGAGATGTCATTGGTCACAGGATCGCTGAAACTGTGATTAATGTAGACCGGAGAATGACCTACACAGCAGTGAATGCAGTTGTAACAGACCGTGATGAAGCGGTGATGAAAGAATATGAAGCATTTGTACCCATGTTTTTACAGATGAAAGAACTGGCAGATATTCTTAGGGAAAAAAGAAAGAAAAGAGGATCCATTGATTTCGATTTCCCAGAGACAAAAGTCATTCTTGATGAACGGGGAAAACCTTTGGAAATCAGACCATATGACCGCAATGCCGCAACGAAGATCATTGAAGATTTTATGCTGATGGCAAATGAAACAGTGGCGGAAGATTACTTCTGGCAGGAAATCCCGTTCCTTTACCGGACCCATGATAACCCGGATCCGGAAAAAATGAAGAGTTTAGCTACCCTGATCAACAATTTCGGTTACTCCATCCGGTTCCATAACGGAGACATTTATCCAAAAGAAGTACAGAAGCTGCTTGCCAATGCAGAGGATACACCGGAAGAAGCGTTAATCAGCCGTCTGGCTCTCCGTTCCATGAAGCAGGCAAAATATACCGTGACTAATACCGGACACTTTGGTCTTGCAGCCAAGTATTATACCCACTTCACTTCTCCTATTCGAAGATATCCGGATTTACAGATTCACCGGATCATTAAGGAGAATTTAAGGGCTGGATTAAGTGATAAGAGAATCAGCCATTATGATAAGATCTTAGGTCAGGTGTCTGTTCAGACTTCCACTATGGAGAGAAGAGCGGATGAGGCAGAAAGAGAAACAATTAAACTTAAAAAATGCGAATATATGTCGAGATATATTGGAGAAGAGTTTGATGGAGTAATCTCCGGTGTGACAAACTGGGGACTTTATGTGGAACTTCCCAATACGGTAGAAGGTCTGGTTCATGTCAACCAGCTCCAGGACGATTATTATCATTTTGATGAAGAGCATTATGAATTGGTGGGAGAGATGACGAGAAAGACTTACAAGCTGGGTCAGCCCATTCGGGTCGTGGTGGCCAATACGGACAAGCTTTTGCGTACCATCGACTTTATTCCGGCAAAAGATTTTCAGTAATTATCAGTTTTGAACTATCTATATTCTTTTGATCGAACACATGGGATTTGATCTTGTTTTACACAGGATTAAATCCCTGATTCTTTTATCCAGTTGCTCCGTTGAAATAAAATCCATACTATTTTTTATTCCTTCGATACCTTAGAAGTGTTAAAACTAAGTGATACTTGTTAAAGATTCTACTGGTAGATATACGAATAAAATTAACTCCAGAAGGGAGATTTTCTATGGCAATCGTCGTAAAAAAGTTAATAAAGAATGCATATTTCTTATATAAGATGGAATTGGTTGCCGGAAGGAACGGGATGAATAACCTGGTACAATGGGTCCATATCATTGAGGATGATGCGGTCAGCCCCTTTCTGCATGGGTATGAACTGGTATTTACAGCAGGGATTTTAAACAAATCAGATCATTGGCTTTTGGATTTTGCAAAAAAACTGAATATGTCAGGGGTAAGTGCATTTGTGGTTAATTTAGGACCTCATACAAAAGAAATACCCAAAGAAGTAGCAGAGTACTGTGATGAAGTCAATATGCCATTGTTTACCATACCGTGGGAGACTCGAATGGTTGACATGACCAGGGATTTCTGCCGCCGGATTATGGTAAATGACAATGTAGAAAACAGTATGGCGACTACGATTAAAAATATTATATTTAACATTGGAGATTTGGAATCTCAGATCTTACAGATGGAGCGAAACGGTTATAAAAGAAGTGACACATTTTGCTTTATTAGTCTACTGGCTGAAAGAAATGAAAGTGCAGCTTTTGAAGAATATATGGATCGGCTTACCATATATGCAGAAAAAACAGCAAGAAAAATCCATGAATTATTTATCTCCTTTACTTATAAAGAAAATCTTGTATTTGTATTGGTCGATTACTCGGATGAAGAAATAGAAAGCTTCGTAAAAGACTTTTTAGAATATGTGAAAAAAGAGAAAAATGAATCACTGGTTCATCTGGGAATCAGCTCCAATCAACCGGGAATCTATAATCAGGAGCAGAATTTTGAGAGATCCATATCGGCTATGGAAATGGCAGAAAAGCAAAAGGAAATGGTACTTTATTATGACCGTTTAAGTGTTTATAAAATTTTATATTCGGTCAAAGAACGATCCGTCTTGAGGAGTTTTTACAATGATACCATTGGATTGCTGGAAAAGTATGACAGGGAAAACAAAACAGATTTGATCTCTTTATTAAGAACTTATTTAGAAAATAACGGCAGCCTTCAGCTGGTATCGGAGAAAATGTATATTCACCGAAATACAGTGACAAACCAATTAAAGAAAATTGAAACGATAACCGGATTCAATCCTATGGAGTTAGAAGATAAGGTGAAATTATATCTGGGCTTCTATATTCAGGATATTATTTGAAACCAAGGCATAATGCCCTGTTTATGCAGAAAAACGGCTTCTGGGAAGCTGTTTCACAAGGTGGTGATTGTGCAACTGCACAAATATCTTTGTTCACTTGCTGGTTGCAATCCCTGTTTGACTGTGCTTATAATACTACCATGTCAAAGACAGAAGGGAATACACGCAAGTACAGTGCCGTATATCACTTCGAAAAAATAATGAATGCAGCGACGATGCTTACATAGCCATCGGTCCGCTGCTTTTTTTGTAGGAGGAAAAGAACATGTTGGGTGAAGAGATTAGAAGCACATTAAAGGAATATAACTTACAATCCTGGAGCAAGCAGAAAAACATAAATCCAATTCCAGTAGAAAAGGCAGACGGAATTTACTTTTGGGATTATGAAGGCACCCGATACAGTGATATGTCCTCTCAGCTTGTGAATATGAATCTTGGTTTCGGAAATCAGTCCATCAGCCAGGCGATTAAGGATCAGGTAGATCAGTTTTGTTTTGTAGGACCCTCCTACGGTGCAGAGTCTAGAGCAGTTCTTGCAAAAAAAATCATAGATTTAATGCCTGATACCATGGGAAAAGTATTCTTTACCAATGCAGGAGCAGAATCCAATGAGAATGCCGTAAAAATTGCGAGAATGTTTACCGGAAAGAATAAAGTCTTCAGCCGGTACAGAAGTTATCATGGTTCTTCCTTCGGTGCTGGTAACTTAACCGGTGAGCCAAGAAGATACACATTGGAGCCGGGAGTTCCTGGTTTTGTGAAATTTTTCGATCCCTATGTTTACAGAGAAGCCATTGATTTTGAGTCAGAGGAGGCGGCTTCCAACTATTACTTAACAAAGTTAGAAGAGCAGATTCAGTATGAAGGATCAAACAGCATCGCAGCCATTGTGATGGAGACGATTACCGGATCGAACGGAATCCTGATTCCGCCAAAAGGTTATATGCCTGGTGTTCGCGCACTTTGCGATAAGTATGGAATTTTAATGATATGCGATGAAGTCATGACTGGCTGGTGCCGCACTGGAAAAATGTTTGCATTTGAACATTTTGATATTAAACCGGACATTGTAACCTTTGCCAAGGGAGTTACCTGCGGCTATGTTCCTCTTGGCGGAGTGGTGGTCAGCAAAGAGATTGCGGCATATTTTGACGAGAACTTATTATCCTGCGGACTTACATACAGCGGTCACCCATTATCTTGTGCAGCAGGTGTTGCCTGTGTCAATTATTATGAAGAGGCAGATATCTTAGGCAATGTAAATAAGGTCGGTCAGGTTCTGGGCGAAAAACTGGAAGAAATGAAAAAGAATCATGCATGTGTAGGTGATGTACGCTACATTGGTTTATTCTCAGCCATTGAACTTGTAAAAAGTAAAGAGACAAAGGAAGCTTTGGTTCCATACGGGAAAGATCCGGAAGGCATTATGGGGAAAATAACAGGACTTTTAAAAGAGCGAAAGTTTATGACTTATACTCATGAAAATATGATATTAATTGCACCTCCGCTGATTATTACAAAGGAACAGTTAGAAGAAGAACTGGCTAAAGTGGAGGAAGTACTTACGATTGTAGACCGAGAGTTTTTATAATTATATAGAAAAAGAGGTGAACTATGGCAGCTCAATTTACGTTACCGGGACGAACAATATTAGGAGCAAATGCATTAGAGAGCAGTGAAAATGCAATAAAGAGCTTAGGCAAAAAAGCATTTATCGTAACCGGAAAAATAGTAACCAAAATGGGAACAGTGTCTATGCTTACCTGTTATCTTGACAGATGGAAGATTGATTATAAAATATTTAACGATATAACAGGCGAGCCAACGGATGAAATGGTTCTTGCAGGTGTAAAAGCTTATCAGGAATCCGGATGCGATTTCCTCATTGGAATCGGAGGAGGAAGTCCGTTAGACAGTGCCAAAGCAATTGGGGCAATGACTACACTAAAAGGAAATATCGCAGATTATATGGGTGTAGAGATCAAAGGAAAGTTTCCACCTCTTGTGCTCATTCCTACAACCGCTGGAACCGGCTCAGAGACAACAAAGTTTACGGTGATAACGGATACGGAAAAAGGGGTGAAGATGCTATTAAAAGGTGATGATTTACTTCCTGAGATAGCCATCATAGATCCGGAGTTTACGGTGACAGCACCAAAAAGTATCACGGCTGCAACCGGGATGGATGCATTAACTCATGCTGTGGAGTCTTATGTCTCAAGAAAGGCAAATGCACTGACTGATTTATATGCATTATCTGCGATCAAACGTATCTTTCAGTATCTGCCTCTTGCTTATGAGGATGGAGCCGATAAAAAAGCGAGGGAAGAGATGTCCATAGCTGCATTTGAAGCAGGTGTCTGTATCAACAATGCATCAGTAACCATTGTACATGGAATGAGCAGGCCTATCGGAGCATTGTTTCATGTTCCCCATGGTATTTCAAATGCTATGTTAATTACAGAGTGTTTGTCTTATGTGGCGGACGGATGTTATGGCAGATTTGCTGATATGGCAAGAGTGATCGGAGCAGCAACAGAAGAAACCGATGAAAAAGAAGCCAGCGAAGCGTTTTTTGAAGCTTTAAAGAAGCTTTGTATCCAATGTGAAATCCCTACGTTGAAAGAATATGGAATTCAAAAGGAAGACTTAGAAGCAGTTTCCGATAAGATGGCGGGAGATGCAATGGCGAGCGGAAGTCCCTCAAACACAATAAAAGAGATTTCCAAAGAAGATTTAATAAAAATTTATAGTAGATTGTTTTAAATCATGAAACTTCCTACGAACAGAACAAAACTTACAAGGGTGTAAGGCGAAAGCTTTACACCCTTGTTTGCAGAACAGGAGGATTTAAATGGTGAATGTAGAGATCATAGATGAAGAATTTAAAGAAAGAGATGCATCACTTCCAAGAGAAACAGAAATAAATATTGAAAATTTAAGTGTCAAATTCCCTGATAAAAACGGTGGAGAACCGATTGTAGCACTATCCAATGTCAATTTGGAAATTAAGCAGGGAGAATTTATTTCTCTTCTTGGACCTTCCGGATGCGGAAAAACGACCTTACTTCGAACCATTGCCGATTTACAGGAAAAGACATCAGGAAATATTTCCGTTCGGGGCTTATCACCAAGAGAGATCCGCCTGCAAAAAAAATACGGGATCGTGTTCCAGTCACCGGTGCTTTATGAATGGAGAACGGTTCGAAGAAATGTTTGTATGCCGATGGAACTTCTGGGCATGCAAAAGAAAGACCGGACAGCAAGAGTAACAAAAATGCTTGAATTGGTGGGACTTATGGAGTTCGGAGAAAAATATCCTCATGAGTTAAGCGGAGGGATGCAGCAAAGGGTCAATATCGCAAGAGCTCTGGCAATCCGACCGGAAATACTTCTAATGGATGAGCCGTTTTCCGCTCTGGATGAATTTACAAAAGAGAAGCTTCATGAGGACCTTTTGCGTATTTGGCAGAAGACCAATAAGACCATCTTGTTTGTTACTCATAACATTCAGGAAGCCGTTTATCTGTCTGACCGGGTGGTAGTGCTTTCCCCGCATCCGGGCAGGGTATCTGCCATTGTTGACATTGATCTTCCAAGACCCAGACCAATAGAGATGAAGGAAACCCAGGAATTTAATGCTTTGGTTTCCAAGGTAAGAAACAGCTTTGAGGGGGTATGAGTATGATTTCAATCAAAAAGATACTTTCTTCCAAGTACATGGTAACGTTTGTGTGGGTGATCGGTCTCATGATCTTATGGGAGATAGGGGCAACGGTAATAGAAGGAACCAAGCGTTCTCCAGAGAATGTGCTGCCTCATCTGTATCAGATCCTGGGCTCCGTGGTTGAAACTAATAAAGTAAATGGAACTCAGACTGCGTTTCAAATTGTATTAAGCAATGCAGGAATTACATTTCTTCGGGCAGGAATCGGCTTTGTAATCGGAGCGGGAGTTGGATTTTTACTTGCACTGCTGATGAATCTGTTTTTACCGGTTGAGAAGATATTGTTTCCATATTTAATGATGATACAGATGATTCCGATTCTTGGTATGGCGCCCATTGTTCTTGCCATCACAAAAGACATTAACAAAAGCCGGATTATCATTGCAGCAATCTTGACCTTTTATCCGGTTGCCACCAACACACTGGCCGGATTTAAATCTGTTTCAAATGAAAAACATGAACTGATGTATTCCCTTGCAGCGAGTAAATTCGAGATATACCGGAAATTATTAATTCCATCTTCTCTGCCGTATTTTTTTACAGGTTTAAAGATATCGGCACCGATGGCGATTACAGCAGCGATCCTTGTTGACACGTTACAGGGAGGAGCTGGACTGGGAACTGCACTATCCCAATCCTTAAAGCATGCCACTACTATTTATATCTTTTGGCAGATTGTATTCTTAAGCGCGATCGTTGGTATTCTGAGTTTTTATCTTATGGTTTTATTGGAGCAGACCATATCACCATATAAGAAAAAGAAGAAAAAGTAAAAGGAGAGGACATGAAGAAAAAAAGATATTTCAAATGGGATAAACAGTCTGCCGCAACGGTACTTTATCCGGTGTTATTTGGTATCCTTTTGCTGATTCTATGGCAGACACAGCTTTTGCATAAGATGATCGGAGCAGATACATTTGCACTTCCTCTTCCAGGGAGAATCCTTAGGATCATTATGGATAACGGGCCGGCAATTATAAAGAATGTAAAGGCAACCGTAATTGTAGCAACCGGAGGACTTCTTTGCGGCTCTGTATTTGGATACTTACTGGGAGTCATTGCAACGGTCTTTCCAAAATGGGGTGCCGGCGGCTTAAGCATCGCATCTGCTGTCAGTGCAGTTCCAATCATTGCAATTGCCCCAATCTTAAATAACTTAACAAAGGATTTCAGTGACGATGCCAATGTAAGAAGCATGCTGGCAAAGATCATTGTAGTCACCATAACCTGTACGGTATCCATGAGCATCAATGCTTACAGAGGTTTAAACGAATTAAAGCCATTTTCATTGGATTTGATGAAAAGCTATGCGGCGAGTAAATCAACAGTCTTTTTAAAACTGAGAATTCCAAACAGCGTACCATACATATTTGTTGCCTTAAGAGTCAGTGTACCTGCCAGCATCATCAGTGCTCTGGTCAGTGAATATTTTGCTGAATTCATCATTGGAGTAGGCAGACAGATCCGGGAAAATATCGTGCTTGCCCAGTATGCAACTGCCTGGGCGTACATTGTAGTAGCTTGTTTCATCGGGATCATTATGTATGGAATATTGCTTGCAGCAGAAGGTACCTTGCTGAAGGGAAGAAAATAGGAAAGAAATTCCCTGAGCTTTACGAAATAATAACATTCATTTTGAGGAGGAATTATTTATGAAAAAACGAACAGGAAATTTAACCGCAGCAGCATTAACTCTTGCACTTACAACGGCAGCATTATCAGGGTGTGGAAGTGCACCAGAAAAAGAAGCAGCTCAGACAACGGCAGTAGCAGAGAGTACAACAGCTAAAGAAACAGGCGCAAAAGAATCTGAAAGTACAGGAAAATATTATTCTGCCAGTGCCACTGCTAAAGATATTGTAGCGGATGCTGCAAGCAAAGGAAAGGTCGGCAACTGGGGGCTTGGCAATGAGTACGAGGTTCAGGCTCTTTTGACCAAATATGGCCAGAATACCGAATTCTTAAGTCAGGCATTTGACATGGATGGATTTGATGATGATTCCGTTTTGCTGGCATCTGCCATGACCTATAACGAACTTGGTCTTGTTAAGAACACCTATAAAGGCGGATATTCCTATGGAGATTCCGTAAAATACATCGATATGAATGATGAAGGCGTAGCAATGCTGGAGGATAATATTTTTACCACGAAGGAATTTGCAGAGGCGAATCCAAACACAGTAAAAGCATTTGTCCGCGCCTCCATGAAAGGCTGGGAATATGCCTGTGCAAATCCCGAAGAAGCCGCTGAAATCGTATTCAATGCAGGTTCTTCCGTATCCAGTGAGCATCAGGCTTACATGGCAGAAGAGGTGAAGAAATTAGTAGAAACCGATACAAAAGGGAATAAGGTAGTGGATCTTGGAAAACTGGATGATGAGGCCCTTCAGCAGACTCTTGATTTAGCCAAAGAATACATCAAATTAGACGACAGTGCAGCAGCAGAAAAATTACAGACATTAACCTTAGATGATTTTCGTGATGCTTCCTACTGGAATGATGCAATGAGTGACGTAGAACTGGGCACACCGGAAAAAACAGATGTATCCATTCAGTTAAAATGGCTGCCTCAGGCGCAGTTTATGGGCTATTATGTGGCAGCAGCAAAAGGCTATTATAAAGATGCCGGCTTAAATGTAACCATTACACCAGGCGGCGGAGATATCGGTGAAACAACAGCGGTTAACTCTGGTCAGGTAGATTTTGGTGTGACCTGGGATGCAAACCTGATTGCAGCAAATGCTGGCGGCATGAATTTGATCGCCGTTTCACAGGTATACCAGAGATCTGGTTTGGTACTTGTATATAAGGTAAACGAATAAAGCACCGTTAAGGAAATGCAATGCCATAAGACCAGATAGCAGCAAGATTCGTGGGTGCGATATGCACCCACATATCTGTTAAGGAGGAAGAGCGATGGATTTATTAATTAAGAATGGAACGATTGTTTCAGCAAAGGAAACATTTGTAGGCGATATTGCAGTTAAAGACGGAAAAATCGTATGCATTGGAACGAATTTGACGGTTGAGGCAAAGGAAGTTGTTGATGCAGCTGGAAAACTTGTTTTACCTGGAGCGATTGACGTACATACCCATTTAGCAATGCCTTTTGGCGGAACGGTATCCGCAGACGGCTATTTATCAGGAACAAGAGCAGCAGCGTGCGGCGGTGTGACCACAGTATTTGATTATCCGATTCAAAGAAAAGGAAAAGGAATTGTAGAAACCGTTCAGGAACGAAAGGATATGTGTGATCCGGAAGCCTGTATCGACTATGCATTTCACTGTTGTATCACGGATTTAAACGAGGGTGCCATTTTAGATGAATTTGAAGCAGCTGTGGAATATGGTATCACCAGTTTTAAATGCTTTCTTGTTTATAAAAAGGAAGGCATGATGGTAGATGACGGAACCCTGGTCCGCATTCTCAAAAAAGCAAAAGAAGTTGGAGCTATCACAAATATCCATGCGGAAAACCCGGATGTCATTGATTTAAATATTGAACAGTTTAAGGCAGAGGGGAAAACATCTGCATGGTATCACTATTTGAGCAGACCGGAATATGTGGAGGCCGAAGCAGACAAACGGGCCGTGCACTGGGCGAAATCAGTTGATGCACCTCTTTATATCGTACATATGGCTGATAAGGAAGGTCTGGAAGCAGCAGTTGCTGCCAAGAGAGATGGCTATCCTGTATATATAGAAACCTGTCCTCAGTATCTGGAATTTACCTGTGATGTTTATAAAAGAGAAGATGGTAGGAACTTTGTCTGCTCTCCGCCTATGAAGGATCAGGAAAGTCAGGATGCACTCTGGAAAGCGGTTATGGATGGAAGTATTGATACGGTGGCAACCGACCACTGTCCGTTCCAAAGTCATGAAAAAGACTGGGGAAAAGACGACTTTACTAAGATCCCCAACGGTTGTGCAGGAATAGAGAATCTGTATCCTTATATGTTATCCAAAGCCAATGAAGGGAAAATAACCTTCAACCGTGCGGTAGAACTTTGTGCGACCAATCCGGCTAAGATTTTCGGATGCAGCCAGAAGGGTTCTTTAACCGTTGGAAAAGATGCGGATATCGTGATCTATGACAAGAATAAGAATTTGACCATTTCCGTCGACAATATGCATTCCGATTATGATCACACCATCTGGGAAGGAATTGAAGTACATGGCTACCCGGTACAGACTTATGTGAGAGGGACATTAGTATATGATAATGGGGAATTTGTAGGAATTCCGGGGTATGGAACCTTTGTAAAACGGGAACCTCAAAAATATGGTTTGGAGTGATGATATGGATAAATTATTATACAAAGAAACTTCCCTTTTAGAGGAAGCTGGCAGCTGCCTTTTATGCAATGAGGCACCCTGTACCAAAGCATGTCCTTATGAACTGGAAATAGACAAAATAATACGATGCTATCGTTTTGAAAATAAGTCTGGCGCCATCAATCGCCTGCCAAAAGATTTGCCTTGTGAGAACTGTACAGATAAGCCGTGCTTATCCGCCTGCTTAAAAGGAAAAATCAATACACCCGTCCCAATACCGGATATGTTTGAAAAACTTTCTTCCTATATTAAGCCGGAGATGGAAGAAGTGGATTTATCCATAGATTTTTGCGGCATTCCATGTGAAAATCCATTTTTCTTATCTTCTTCCGTAGTGGGAAGCAATTACGAGATGGTAGCAAAAGCCTTTGACATGGGCTGGGCAGGCGTTGCCTTTAAAACCATTGGAGTTTTTGTTCCCCAGGAGGTATCTCCCAGATTTGATGCACTGAAAAAGGAAGCACTTCCTTTTGTCGGCTTTAAAAATATAGAACAGATTTCAGATCATACCTTAGAAGAAAATCTGGCATTTATCAGGGATTTGAAAAGAGATTATCCGACTAAGATATTTGTTGCTTCCATTATGGGGCAGACAGAAGAAGAGTGGACTTATCTTGCGAAAATCGTAACTGAAGCAGGTGCGGATATTATCGAGTGTAATTTTTCCTGCCCTCATATGGCTGCCAATGGATTAGGCTCTGACGTGGGTCAGAATCCCGAACTGGTTGCAGCTTATACAAAAGCAGTGAGAAAAGGAACTCATCTTCCTGTTCTGGCAAAAATGACACCAAATATTGGAAATATGGAAATCCCGGCACTTGCGGCTATGCAGGCAGGCGCAGATGGTATTGCGGCCATTAATACAATAAAGAGCATTATGAATGTGGATACAGATACTTTTGTATCTGGGCCTGTTGTAGAAGGCAAAACCAGTGTGGGAGGTTATTCCGGGAAAGCAGTAAAACCCATTGCTCTGCGGTTTATCCATACAATGAAGAACCATCCGGAACTGGCTCATGCGCCCATCAGTGGAATGGGAGGAATTGAAACCTGGAGAGATACATTTGAGTTTATGGCACTTGGTTGCGAAAACATTCAGGTTACAACGTCAGTCATGCAATATGGCTACCGGGTTATCGATGATATGATAGAAGGAATGAAATATTATTTAAGTTCCCACGGCTATAATAGTGTAAAAGAGATTGTCGGGAAAGCACTGGTCCATACCATACCGGCAGATGAACTGGAACGGGATTCCATCTGCTACCCCAAATTTGACAGAAATAAATGTGTGGGTTGCGGAAGGTGTTACTTATCCTGTTATGACGGAGGGCATCAGGCATTAAAACAGGATGAAAACACGAAAAAACCAATCATGGATGGGAAAAAATGTGTAGGATGCCATCTTTGTGCACTGGTGTGTCCGGTAGGGGCTATTTCAGCGGGCACCAGGGTGAAAAAGAAACAGGCTTAGTTATGGAGTTGGGTACGAGTTCAGCAGATCTCAAAAAATGAGTTTGTATGTTTGTTGTACATAAAAGGAGGTAAATAACATGGTTCAGTGCAATTATGAAAGAATGGAAGATAAGATTAAAACCTTCAGCCGGTTTGGAGATACGGGAAAGGGTGGGATTACAAGATTTTCTTTATCGGAAGAAGCGTTAGCTGCAAGAAAAGAATTTGTAACGCGCATGGAGGCGATCGGTGCCTCCATCGCAACAGACGATATGGCAAATATATATGCGACCATAGCTGGAACAGAAGATTTACCTGCTATTTTCTCAGGCTCTCATATGGATTCCGTACGACAGGGTGGGAATTATGATGGGATTTTAGGAGTCTTAACCGCAATGGAAGTGGCGGAAACCATTGTAAAAGAAAAAATACCTCACAGGCATCCGATTACGGTCATGGTATGGACCAACGAAGAAGGCGCCAGATTTGAACCGGCAATGATGTCTTCCGGCGTTATTTGTGGAAAATTTGACAAGGAAACCATGCTGGCTTCACAGGCAAAAGACATTCCGGGGTATACATTTAGAGAGGCCTTGGAAGAAAGCGGTTTTAAAGGAAAGGAAGAGAACCGGCTGGATCCATCTAAAACAAAGGCTTTGGTAGAACTTCATATTGAACAGGGCCCGGTACTGGAGGCAGAAGGAATTGATATCGGAGTTGTAGAAGGCGTTTGCGGTATGATCAATTATGAATTTACCTTTACCGGCCAGGCAGGTCACGCAGGAACAACTCCCATGAAATACCGGAAGGATGCGCTCTATGCAGCCGTAAAAACCATTCAGTATCTCCATGATGAGCTGGATCAGTTAGATAGCAAACTGGTTTATACCACAGGCAAAATTTCTGCCCATCCAAACATTCACACCATTATACCGGATGAAGTAAAAATCACTCTGGATGCCAGACATCAGGATCCCGAAGTGATCAAACAGGTACTTGCAGTGATTAAAAAAATTCCTAGCGTAGTGGAACAGTGTAAGGTGAGCTATGAGGAAGCATGGTCACGTAAGACGGTAGGATTTACAACCGAACTGGTTGATTATGTGGAAAAAAGTGCACAGGAATGCGGTTATTCCAATCGGAGAATATACAGCGGTCCGGGCCATGACGCTCAGTTTGCGATTGATTTAGTTCCTACCACCATGATATTTGTACCAAGCGTAGGCGGACACAGTCATTGCGAAATTGAATATACGCCAGTAGAAAACTGTTTAAAAGGCGCCAATGTACTTTTGAATACAATTTTACATATTGATAAACATTAAACAAAAATCTGCTATTATAAAATGAAAGAAATCCTCCTGGATTCATGATAAACAAAACATGAATCCGGGGGGATTTTATTATGAAAGTATTTGGTGTAAAATATATTTAAATGTTATATCAAAAAACCATACTATTATTCAATAGACCTTTACTAAAAATAAACAATGTAGTATCATAAATTAAACGTAATTACGGAGGTTAATTGAATTGGGAGAGAGAATTAAACTCATAGCCAACAATAAGAAGGCATATCATGAGTATTTTATTGATGAAAAATATGAGGCAGGCATAGAACTTGCGGGAACGGAAGTAAAATCGATGCGCATGGGAAAGTGCAGTGTCAAAGAATCCTTTGTAAGGATTGATAAGGGGGAAGTCTATGTCTATGGCATGAACATCAGCCCTTATGAAAAAGGTAATATCTTTAACAAGGATCCGCTGCGCATCAGAAAACTGCTGCTTCATCGTGTAGAGATCGGAAAGCTTGATGCAAAAATGGCCCAGAAAGGCTATACCCTGGTGCCTCTCCAGGTTTATTTTAAGGGCAGTCTTGTAAAGGTGGAGATTGGTCTTGCCAGAGGTAAGAAACTCTACGACAAAAGAGATGACATTGCCAAGAAAGATCAGAAAAGAGAACTGGAAAGAGACTTTAAGGTAAGAAATTTATAGTTATAAATGGCTTGAAACTTCAGCAACAAACCGCATGAAAGGCTTTGTTTTATAAAAACCGCAGGGAATAATGGGAGGAGAAGCGGATGGCACTATATGATTATGTAGGGGCAGTAAGAAGGGGACGAAAACAGTATCAGGCTTCTGTGGCAAAAGGAGAGTATCCGTATCTTCCGGTTCTTGACGATATCTTATCTTATACCGATATTGTTTCGGAAGTGAACTTGGGGATTATGGATGTTCCACTTGAAAAGATTGTAGGTACAAAGACGGAGGGGCGTACCAGTGCCTTTGCCAATAATTTTATGCCGCTGTTGTCTGAAAAATCAGAGTTTGGGGCGAAATGGGCCTATCTTTATGACCATCAGATCCAGGAAGGCATTCATGACCCCATTGTGGTCTATGAATTCATGAACCAGTATTATGTACAGGAGGGGAACAAACGAGTCAGCGTGTTAAAATATGTAGAAGCATTCAGTATTGCAGCTTCTGTCATACGTCTGATTCCCAGAAGAACCGACGATTTAAACAACCGGCTGTACTATGAGTTCCTGGATTTCTACCAGGTGTCCTTTAACTGTGATATCTGGTTCAGCAGAGAAGGCAGCTATGACAAACTCATAAAAGCGATGAATAAAAATCCGGGCGAGCAATGGGGTGATGAGGAAAGGCTTGTCTTTAAATCTGCATATGACCGGTTTTCCAAGGCGTTTCACGCCTTTGGCGGTGATGATTATGACATGACCTGTTCCGATGCCTTCCTTATATATGTAGAACTGTTTGGCTATCGAACGGTAAAAGACCGGGTAGAGAAGCAGATTAAAAAGGACCTGGTGAAAATAAAGGATGAGCTTTTACTGGCTTCCAGAGGTAATAAGATCGCCTTGTTGGAGCAGCCGGAAGAGGTTGAGGATATGGCAGACAACAATCCTCTAAAGATCATTAACTGGCTTCTTCCGATTCAGATCATCGAACCTCAGATGTTAAAAATCGCTTTCATCCATGCCAAGACGGCAGAAACATCAAGCTGGACCTATGGGCATGAGCTTGGGAGAATGTATTTAGAACAGGCTTTTGACAAAACCATTAAAACCATGGCGTTTTTCCATGCGGATTCCGAGGAAAAGACAGCGAAGGCCATGGAAGAGGCACTGGCTGCGGGATGCAACATGGTGTTTACAACAGCTTCACCGATGATCAACCAATCAGTAAAGACAGCGATTGATCATCCGGAAGTGAAGATTTTTAACTGTTCTGTCAATATGTCTTATTCCTCCATATGTACTTATTATGGAAGAATGTATGAATCAAAATTCTTAATGGGAGCCTTGGCTGCTTCCATGTCCAAGGATGATAAGCTGGGATATATTGCTGATTATCCGATATACGGCACCTTTGCGAACATCAATGCATTTGCTTTGGGAGCCAGGATGATAAATCCTTATGCTGTGGTGCATCTGGAATGGTCCAGGGTTAAGGGGCGGGATGCTCATGCGGAACTTGAGAATGAAGGGATCACCTTTATTTCCGGCGATGATATGATCACACCCAAAACACCTACGAGAGAGTATGGACTTCACCAGAAGCTTCCGGATGGTACTCTTAAAAATCTGGCCACTCCTCTCTGCCATTGGGGAAAGTTCTACGAAAGAATGGTCAATATTACCTGTCACGGGGCTTCCGACAGAAAAGAACTAAAAGGTAAGCAGGCCATAAACTACTGGTGGGGAATGTCAGCTGATGTAATTGATGTAATCTGTTCCAAGAGCCTTCCTCATGGAACCCAGCGTCTTCTTAACTTTTTAAAGCATTCCATACGGGCAGGCAGTTTCCAGCCTTTTGTGGGAATCATTTATTCCCAGGATGGAAAGATTCAGTGTGAGGAAGGGGAAAGCCTTACTCCAGAAGAGATTACCACCATGAACTGGCTGGCGGAGAATGTAGTAGGAAAAATTCCTGCTTATGAGGAACTGACGGAAGAAGCAAGGTCACTGGTGCGACTCCAGGGCCAGACAATATACGAGAATGCGAATATGGAGGAACAGGTACGTGAAGATTCTGGTATTGGCTGATCAGGAGTCAAAGTCACTCTACGAATACTATTCACCGGAAAAAATAAAAGACATCGACTTAATTATTTCCTGTGGAGATTTAAGAGCGGAATATTTATCTTTTTTTGCTACATTTTCCCGTGCCCCGGTGTTCTATGTTCGTGGAAATCATGATTGCCAATATATGCATTGTCCACCAGAGGGCTGTGTCTGCATTGAGGATGACATCGTGACATATAAAGGGATTCGAATTATGGGCCTGGGTGGTTCCATGGAATATATACCGGATGCTCCGAATCAGTTTACGGAACGGAAGATGGAGCAAAGAATTAGACGTATGTGGTGGAAGCTTAAGAAAAATAAGGGATTTGATATTTTGGTTACTCATGCCCCGGCCTACCAGCTCAATGATCTGCCGGATCTCCCCCATAAAGGGTTTTCCTGCTTTTTGGATCTGCTGGATAAATATACTCCCCAATATTTCCTGCATGGACATGTCCATGCCAATTATGGAAAATCTTTTAAACGGATAGACCAATATGGATGCACTACGGTCATCAATGGGTACGAATATTGTGTGATCGACTATCCGGCATGTTTCTGACATAACTTTAAGTTATAATACACATTCCTTTTATTTAATTGACAAATAGAAGTTCGGTTGCTATGATTAAAATCACTATACAAAAAGGCAGGGATAAGGATGGAAAGAATCGTATTATCATTGTTGGTTGATAACACCTCCGGCGTTTTGAGCCGTGTGGCCGGTCTGTTCAGCCGCCGTGGCTATAATATAGAAAGCTTGACGGTTGGTGTGACTGCGGATGAGAGATATTCCAGGATGACAGTGGTGTCCATCGGCGATCAGGAGATTTTAGACCAGATTGAAAATCAGCTCAGAAAATTAGAAGATGTAAGAGATATTAAAGAATTAAAACCAGGATGTTCCGTATTCAGAGAGCTTATTTTAGTCAAAGTGCGTGCCAACTCCGGGGAACGCCAGGCAGTAAGTGCCATTGCTGATATTTTCAGAGCCACGATTGTTGATGTGGGTAAAGATTCTTTGACTGTCATGCTGACAGGTGACCAGTCCAAGCTTGATGCACTTATTAACCTGCTTGAAGATTATGAAATTTTGGAACTTGCCCGGACTGGTTTGACCGGGTTATCCAGAGGGTCAGACGACATTCGTTATCTGCCATAATGCAATTTGCTAGCTAGAGGTATTGCCAAAGGCGGACAGAGAGTCGTCGGCATGGTTCCTTTAACAAAATATATTACGAGTCAATCTATGAGGAGGAAATAAAAGATGGCAAAGATTTACTATCAGGAAGACTGCAATTTATCCTTATTGGAGGGTAAGACCATCGCAGTGATTGGATACGGCAGCCAGGGTCATGCTCATGCGCTTAATTTAAAGGAGTCCGGATGTGATGTCATCGTTGGACTTTATGAGGGAAGCAGTTCCTGGGCAAAGGCTGAGGCACAGGGATTAACCGTTTATTCCGCAGCAGATGCTGCAAAGAAAGCTGATATCATCATGATCCTCATCAACGATGAGAAACAGGCGGCTCTTTACAAGGAATCCATCGAGCCTAATTTAAAGGATGGCGACATGCTGATGTTCGCACATGGTTTTGCAATTCATTTTGGACAGATCGTTCCTCCAAAGAATGTTGATGTTACTATGATCGCACCAAAGGCTCCTGGTCATACCGTACGTAACGAATATCTGGTAGGCAGAGGAACCCCATGTCTGATTGCTGTTCATCAGGATTATACAGGAAAAGCAAAGGACAAGGCTCTCGCATATGCATTAGCATTAGGCGGCGCAAGAGCAGGTGTTTTAGAGACTACCTTCAAAGACGAGACAGAGACAGACCTTTTCGGCGAGCAGGCAGTATTATGCGGCGGTGTATGTGCTCTTATGAAAGCTGGTTTTGAGACATTGGTAGAAGCAGGATATGCTCCTGAAAATGCTTACTTTGAATGTATTCATGAGATGAAGCTGATCGTTGATTTAATCTTTGAAAGCGGATTCGCTGGAATGAGATATTCTATCTCAAATACTGCTGAATTCGGCGATTATATCACCGGACCAAAGATCATCACAGATGAGACAAAGAAAGCTATGAAACAGGTACTTACTGATATCCAGGATGGAACTTTTGCAAAAGACTGGTTATTAGAAAATCAGGTTAACGGTGCTCATTTCCATGCGATGAGAAACAAAGAAGCATCTCATAAATTAGAGCAGGTTGGAGCTGAGCTTCGTAAGCTTTATAGCTGGAACGACGGCGGAAAATTAATCGATAACTAAGCTGCATTGCCGTAAGGCATGCACATGAAGAAAGAACAGGAGTCTGGGAAGTGCTTTACTATTTCCGGAATTCCTGTTCTTTTATTTTTTAAACGTTTGTACCGTTCATACCTGCTTTCATTGCATCAAAAAAATTCTCCATAGCCGTAGACATTCCGCCTGAATTATATGCAAATCCCACGGTTCTTTTTTTTATCTCTGTTCCTAAAGGAACCAAAACAAGATCCCCCTGATCCAGTTCTTTCTGAACAAAATCCTTGATGACGCATCCGATTCCCATACCAATTTTGGCAAACTCAATCAATAAATCCATAGTGGTCACTTCCAGAAGCTGTTTGGGTGTGATCTGATTTTCGTTTAAATATTCATCGATGTATTTTCTTGTCATATTGTTCTTGTCCAAAAGCAGAATGTTTCCTGTCTGGAAAAGGTCTGCATCCAGTCCTTCTCTCAAATAAAGATTATTGAGATAGGATTTTGTTGCAACAAACACATCCTGAATTTCCATAACAGGTGTAAATAAAAGAGGGCGGCGGTTGGATGGCTCAGCAATCAAACCGAGATCAATTCTTTGCTGTTCTAACATGGTGACGGTATGTGCAGTAGACTGGCTTTCAATTGAAATCTTAATATGAGGATACTTTTCAATGAATCCCTTTAAATAAGGAAGAAGAATATATTTGCACAGAGTATTGCTCACACCGATTCTCAAGTGCCCGATGTGAAAATCCTTAATGCGTTTCAGTTCCTGTTCTCCCTGCAGCAATGCTTCAAATGCCGCTTTTGTATGATTATATAGAAGCTTTCCCTCGTCCGTAAGCTGTACACCTCTGGAATTCCTGGTAAAAAGTGAAACGCCCAGACTTCCTTCCAGTTTACTGATGGATTTGCTGATGGCCGGCTGGCTGATGAACAGCTCTTTTGCTGCTTTAGAAATATTTCCGGCCTTTGCAACTTCATAAAAAATCTTATACTGAGATAAGTTCTGTTCCATGTTTAAATATCCTCTCATTCTATAACTAACTATTATATTAAATATTCATATTATGTATTTCTATTATATCAATAAGTATGTTAGAATGTAAAGCAGTAAAATGACAGAGGTCATTTCAAGGAAATAACAGGAGGACGCAGACTATGGGAATGACGATGACCCAGAAAATTCTGGCAGCTCATGCGGGGCTTAGTGAGGTGAAAGCAGGACAGCTGATCGAAGCAGATTTAGACCTGGTTTTGGGAAATGATATTACATCACCGGTTGCAATAAAAGAGATGGAGAAATTTAACAAGGAAACAATTTTCAATAAAGATAAAATTGCCCTGGTTATGGACCATTTTATACCAAATAAGGACATAAAATCTGCGGAAAATTGTAAATGCTGCCGGGATTTTGCATGCAGACATGAAATTACCAATTATTTCGACGTTGGGCAAATGGGAATTGAACATGCGCTCCTTCCTGAAAAAGGATTGGTAGTTGCCGGAGATGCAGTCATCGGAGCGGATTCCCACACCTGTACTTATGGCGCACTGGGCGCATTTTCCACCGGAGTCGGCAGTACGGACATGGCAGCCGGGATGGTAACTGGAAAAGCCTGGTTTAAAGTGCCTTCTGCAATTAAATTTGAACTGATTGGAAAACCTTCCAAATGGGTCAGCGGAAAAGATGTGATTCTCCATATTATTGGAATGATCGGCGTGGATGGTGCTCTTTATAGGTCCATGGAGTTTTCCGGTGATGGAATTAAAAACCTTACTATGGATGACCGTTTTACCATCTGTAATATGGCGATTGAAGCTGGTGGCAAAAATGGAATCTTTCCAGTGGATGACTTAGCAATCCAGTACATGAAGGATCACTCCAAACGTGACTTTAAGATCTATGAAGCAGATGAAGATGCGGAGTACGAAACAATCTATACCATTGATTTGTCAAAGTTAGAGCCTACCATTTCTTTCCCTCATCTTCCTGAAAATACCAGAATCATCGGTACTTTTGACGAGGTGAAAGTAGATCAGGCGGTAATTGGTTCCTGTACCAATGGAAGGCTTGATGATATGCGTATTGCAGCCGCGGTTTTAAAGGGCCGTAAAGTTGCTAAAAATGTACGATGCATTGTCATCCCTGCGACACAGGAAATTTATCTGCAGTCCATGAGGGAGGGACTCTTGGAAATCTTTATCGAAGCTGGAGCTGTGGTAAGTACTCCTACCTGCGGTCCGTGCCTGGGCGGATATATGGGAATTCTCGCAAAAGGGGAACGGTGTATATCAACCACAAACCGGAATTTTGTAGGTCGTATGGGGCACGTAGAGTCAGAGGTTTATCTGGCAAGTCCTGCAGTGGCAGCTGCAAGCGCAGTTACCGGACGGATATCAGCACCGGAAGAATTGGGATTATAGGAGGAAGTCAGAGATGAAGGCATGTGGATCTGTTTTTAAATATGGCGACAATGTGGATACGGATGTTATAATACCGGCAAGGTATTTGAATATTACAGACGGCAATGAGTTGGCAAAGCATTGTATGGAAGATATTGATAAGGATTTTGTGACCAAAGTGAAAAAAGGGGATATTATTGTTGCCAATAAGAACTTTGGCTGCGGGTCTTCCAGGGAGCATGCTCCTTTAGTGATCAAATGTGCAGGGGTAAGCTGTGTGATTGCAGAAACTTTTGCAAGAATCTTCTACCGGAATGCCATTAATATCGGACTTCCTATTATAGAGTGTCCCGAGGCGGCAAGAGCAATTCAGGCCGGCGACGAAGTCACGGTAGATTTCGACAGCGGAATCATTACCAACCAATCGACAGGAGAATCCTTTGAAGGTCAGGCATTTCCTCCATTTATGCAGGAGATCATTTCAGCCGGAGGGTTGTTCCCCTATATTAATAAGAAGAAATAGCTCTTATTTCCATGGAAAAAGGGTCCGTAATTGTCAGATATTGTATCTGACGCTTACGGATCCTTTGCTTTGGGTCATTGAAATTCTGGCACAGTGGTATTATAATTAGAAAAAAATACAGGGAGAGGAATATTATGGTTAAAACAAATGTGATGCGCATGCTTGACAAAGCAGGCGTTCTTTATGACACCAAGGAGTATGAAGTGGATGAACAGGATCTGTCCGGCAGTCATGCAGCAGATATGATGGGAGTGGATCATGGCAGTGTTTTCAAAACTCTGGTATTAAAAGGAGAAAAAACAGGATATCTGGTATGTTGCATACCGGTGGATGGAGAACTTGATTTAAAAAAAGTGGCGAAAGCTGCTGGAGATAAGAAGGTGGAAATGATTCCTATGAAAGATTTACAGGGAATCACAGGCTACATTCGAGGCGGCTGTTCCCCTGTCGGCATGAAAAAACTTTTTCCTACATTTATCGATGAATCTGCCCTGAAATACCCTCAAATCGCAGTCAGCGGGGGACTAAGAGGCCAGCAGATAACCCTTTCCCCTCAGAGCCTGGTAGACTTTATAAGGGGTAAATTTGCGCAGTTAACGCATAATTAGTTTACATAAAACAAAAAATGAGTGGACTGGCTTTTGTTGGAAAAATGAATAATTAACAGAAATGTAACAATATTGTAAAAGCTTAACAGGAATATAATATAAAAAAACCATGCAATATGGCTGATAAATAGTGCAATAATCCTAAAAAATAAAATTGCAATAAAATTCAAAAGTTAAAATATCACAAAAATGTTAAATCCCCATTGACTTTTTTAACATGCTTCTTCTATAATTACGGCTGTCACCCGGAAACGGTTGTGGATTGTGTTCACAGCCAAGGCAAGTGAGATAAGAGAAGAGGAGTATGTATGCTTAAACTACGCTCTATCCTTCAGCAGATTTGTCAATTCTTCAGAGGGATGGCCATTAAGGTCACAAAGAAGATGTACCGCTCATCCGCAGTTTTTATGACGGGAGCGGCTGTCATTACTGTTATTGCGTTTACCTCAACAGGATTTGGTAGCAGCGGCAGAAATGCGCTGACAGCGTTTGCAGAAACGCCGGCACTAAAAGATGCTGCTGATGAGGGAAACGTTGAAGATGAGGAAACAGCTGCACAAGCAAAAGTACAAATTACGCTTACCGACGCCAAGATACAGGCACAGCAGTTAGCCGGTAATCTACTGGTTAAAGAGATTATTCAGAAGCAGGAACTGGAAGAGGAATCCCAGGCCCGTATAAAGCTCATTAATACTCAGATCGCCATGGAAGAAGAGGCGAAGCGGCAAGCGGAAGAAGCAGCTAAAAAGGCAGAGGAAGAAAAGAAAGCAGCAGAAGAAGCAGCCAGAAAGGCCGAGGAAGAGAAGGCGGTCAATGCAATGTCTGTGTCACAGGATGATTATCAGGTCCTGTTACGGATCGTTCAGGCAGAAGCAGGAGTTTGTGATGATAAGGGCAAGATTCTTGTAACAAATGTAATTTTAAACCGTGTAAAGAGCGGTAAATTTCCGGATACGGTAAGGGGTGTGGTTTATTCACCCTCCCAGTTCTCCCCAGTATCAAACGGCAGGATCAACACCGTGAAAGTAACGGACGATACCATACAATGTGTCGATCGTGCACTGGCAGGAGAAGATTATTCGGAAGGAGCATTGTATTTTATGAACCGCAGAGGATCAAAGAGCGGAGCGGTCCGTTGGTTTGATTCCCGACTGACTTATTTATTCCAGCATGGAAACCACGAATTTTTTAAATAAAAGCATTGTGAAATATTCTACTTTTGGTGTATACTATATCTATCTGGCAAGTTCCCAAAGCGGACTGCTGTTGAATGATACTATACACAAAAGGAGAGTACTATTATGATTTTTGACTCAGCAAAGAACCTTGATTTTTACAGAAACCTTGGGGTAGAAGGAAGATACGCAAAAGCAGTTGATTTTCTTAAGAACACCGATTTAGAGAACCTGGCGCCAGGTAAATATGAGATTGACGGAAAGAATGTTTTTGCTAATGTTCAAGAATATACAACAATTTCTTGGGAAGAAGCAAAATACGAAACACACCGTGATTATTCCGATATTCAGTATATAGTAACCGGTACTGAGACCATGACATATGCACCAATTGACGAGTTGAATGTAAGTGTACCCTATAACGAAGAAAAAGATGTTGTATTTTACGACAATGAAAATCCAGGCTTAAAAGTGGTTGCGAAGGCTGGAGAATATATGATATTCAATCCTTGGGATGGTCATAAGCCAAAGGCAGCTGCCGGTGAACCGGCACCAGTTAAAAAAGTTATTGTTAAAATCAAAGAAAATTAATTAAAACGGGATCCGGTCCAATGTCTATGGCCGAATCCCGTGTTTTATTATGGTCTCCAGTGATCACTGCCGGATAAGACGGCATCTTTACTGTATTTTTCTAAATCATCTTCCTTCAGGCGAATGATCCAGTCCGGGCGCATGTCCATGGTGGCTCCAGGGCCATGGCTGCCATATTCCGCATAGAAGGCATGTTCATGAGCTGCTTCCTTGTTCCAGTCGTGCCATCCCTCTTTGCAGATGTGACCATCCATATAACAGTTGATAAGAACGGTTTTTGCGTATTCTCTCCAGGGACGACCAAGGTAAGCATTCTCAGCCGGGCAGTTGCTTTCAAACCGGCAGTCAGTCATGACATAACCATAATCCTGTCCTTCCGGTGTGGAAGCAGCGGTTACATAGCTGCTGATTTCCTTGCCTGTATATTTAGAGAAAAAGGTACAGCCTTCAAAATATGCGGTTCCGCTGCCAAAGATAAAATCAATGTCTCCCTCTATGTAGCAGTTCTTATAGTACTGACGACCGTTGATTCTGGGCGAATGCTGCTTTGGTCCGATGAAGCCGTTGACTTCGATTTCCTTTGGGGGAAGAGGGCCGGTAAACAGGGTGTCCTGGTTTCCGAGAAGACGGCAGTTTTCAAAGACCAGACGGTCTCCGTCTGCGTAAAGCGCCAGAGCCTGTCCTACGTCAGTTCCTTTTCCTGCACTGTTTTCAAATGTGATATTTTTAGCTGTAAAATCATGTGTGTCGATCAGGCTGGAATAGGTGCGGAAGGTTCCACGCTTCATACCGTCGTCCATAATCATTTTTGCGTAAAGCCCATAGGAAAGAATGGTGTTTTCTGCATCCTCGCCTACAAAGGTTACATATGGAACGGTTACGGTAATCTGTTCCTCGTAAAAGCCCTTGTGGATAAAAAGAACCTGTTCGGAAGTGTTATCTTCTGGCAGAGAATTCAGTGCTTCCATGATACTTTTATAATCCCCGGTGCCATCCTGTGAAATGTGAATCATAATAAACCTTCTTTCTTTGTGTACAAAATGCAAAACATACACTAAATATACTCAATTTTGGCGTATTTTGCAATAGAAAACATTGACTTTGCAGAAAGCTAATGAGATAATGGGGAAAAATTTCTTCAGGGAGGAATTCCTATGTCATCAAAAGCAAACTATTCAGCGGAGGAAATCAGAAAAGATAAGCCTGGTTTTTCGTCAACAAGATCCATCATCGAAACTCCGTTTTATGGAAATAATGTGATAAAGGTTCAGACATTAAAAGAGGCATATGAGCTTGCAAAAAATTCACCGGGAACTATCGTTACGGATATTCCCATATACCGTGGTCAGGAATTTGGTCTTGATAAGGAAGCGAAAGTACTTCTCTTTAACGACGGTGCAGTCACCGGCCGGTATTCCACTGCCAGGAAGATTGCAAACGAGCCGGGAGTGGACTGTATGGCACTTGATAAGATCTTAATGGATGCGGTTTATGAAACCCGTTGGAAAACCTTATATCATGCAGAGGTATTTGTTGGTCTTGATCCGGAATTTATGGTAAAGGCTCATCTTCTTATCCCAAAGGGAGAAGAGAACATTATGTATAACTGGATGCTGAATTTCCAGTATATGTCCGATGAATATGTGAGAATGTACCGTTCTTCCAAGCCAGTGGGCAAAGGAAATGAGCCGGATATCTATCTTTTTTCGGATCCCCAGTGGAGCGGACTGGACCGTCCAGGAGTGGATTTGTCCTGTCTCAGTGATCCCAAATGCTTGTGCTATTTTAATACGGATCATAACTGTGCGGCAATCCTTGGCATGAGGTATTTCGGGGAACATAAGAAAGGAACACTTACCATGGCCTGGGCACTGGCAAACCGTAACGGTTATGCATCCTGCCACGGCGGACAGAAAAAATACACTTTAAGAGATGGATCCAAATACGTGGCATCAGTCTTTGGATTGTCAGGTTCAGGAAAATCCACGCTTACCCATGCAAAGCATGATGGAAAGTATGATGTTACTGTACTCCATGATGACGCATTTATCATCAATACCGATACATGTGTTTCTGTAGCATTAGAACCCACTTATTTTGATAAAACCCAGGATTATCCGGCTGGCTGTGAAGATAATAAATATCTTCTTACCGCTCAGAACTGCGGCTGTACCTTAGATATGAACGGAAAAGTCCAGCTTGTGACCGAAGACATCAGAAACGGAAACGGACGTGCCATTAAGTCAAGACTTTGGTCCCCGAACCGTGTGGACAAGATTGATGAACCGGTCAATGCAATATTCTGGATCATGAAAGACCCGACTATTCCTCCGGTAGTAAAATTAAAGGGCGCTTCCCTGGCTTCTGTTATGGGAGCAACGCTTGCCACCAAGCGGTCCACAGCGGAACGGCTGGCTCCTGGAGCTGACGCGGATGCACTGGTAGTAGTTCCTTATGCAAATCCATTTAGGACTTATCCACTGGCCAATGATTATGCAAAATTCAAAAAGCTGGTAGAAGAAAAGAATGTGGATTGTTATATTATTAACACCGGTGACTTTATGGGACAGAAGGTGAAACCTCAGGATACGCTGGGAATCATCGAAGCAATTTTAGATGGTAAAGCACAGTTTATCCAATGGGGGCCATTCTCAGATATCGAAATCTATGAGTGGGAGGGATTTGTGCCTGATCTTGAGGAGGCTTCCTATAGAACCCAGTTAAAGGCACGAATGGAAGAACGAGTTCGGTTTGTTTCCAACACTGCATTGTTGAAGGAAGGCTATGACAGACTTCCGGATGATGCCTTAAAAGCCATACAGAAAGTAGTCAATGAGCTTGAAGGGTAAAGAAGGAGGAACCATGGAAAAAGAGCATTTGCTGTTTGACCTCGATGGGACGCTGACAGATCCAAAAGAGGGAATCACAAAATCGGTTCAATACGCACTGAATGCATTTGGCATCCAGGTAGAGGACAGGGAGCAGTTATGCTGCTTCATCGGCCCGCCGTTAAAGGACAGTTTCATGGAGTATTATGGATTTACGGAAGAAGAGGCGATCAAGGGTGTCATCTCTTACCGGGAATATTTTAAGGAAAAAGGGATGTTGGATAATAAAGTTTATGAAGGGGTGCAAAGCGTCCTGGAATCCTTAGTTAAAAAGGGAAAGAAGCTTTATGTGGCATCTTCAAAGCCAGAGATATTTGTAAAGAAAATCTTAGAACATTTTAAACTGGATTCTTATTTTACCTTTATCGGCGGTGCTGACTTAGAGGGAACAAGAGATAAGAAGGCAGATGTGATTCGTTATGTTTTAAAAGAATGCAATCTTACAGACCTTTCCAAAATCGTCATGATCGGAGACCGGAAGCATGATGTTCTTGGAGCAAAGGAAGTTGGAATTGATTCTGTGGGAGTGCTTTACGGCTTTGGCAGCAGGCAGGAATTAGAGGACGCCGGGGCTGATTTGATTGCGGAAACGATTTTTGATTTGCAGAATCTTTTATAGTGTGCTATACTAGGTCTCTAACAAGGGACAGTCCTTTTGATTTCAGGAAGGAGGATCTTATGATAGAACTAGGTAAAGAAAAAAGACAGATCATCAGACATATGTGCAGTGAGGCAGACAGTGTGTTGCCACGTGGCGCAGCTGAAGGCCGAATGGGCCGTGTTTGGGTTCCAGAGTTGGGGAATCCATCGTTTTGTTTGATAATTTTGGGTAATTTTGCATACTTGTTCGGCATATGTCCGAAAGGTGAAACTGCCATGGAACTGAAGGAGCAACTGCTTTTGCAGTGCAGACATGGATTTATTACACCTTCCGATGAGCGTTGGGCTGAATGGCTGGAGGAAACTTTTGCAGGTGAATTCAGAGTTTTGTCCCGTTACGCCATGAGAAAGGACCGGAACCATTTTTCCGAGGCTGCATTAACAGAATTTTTAAAAATTTCCTCGCCTCGGCTCCGGATAAAAAAGATGGATAAGAGATTATACCATCTGGCTCTAAAGGAAGAATGGAGCCGTGATTTTTGTTCCAATTTTGAATCTGCAGAAGATTTTTTAAAGGATGGACTTGGATATGCCATATTAGATGGCAATGTTTTAGTTTCCGGCTGTTCCGCTTACGGAATCAGCGAAGGAATGATTCAGGTTAAAGTAGCAACAAAAAAAGAATACTGGCGAAGCGGACTTGCATTGGCCTGTAGCGCAAGCTTTATACTTTCCTGTCTGGAACAGGGAATAAATCCGAGCTGGGATGCAGATAATATCCCATCAGCCGGACTAGCAGAAAAACTGGGATACATTTTTGAAAAAGAATATCAGGTATACGAGCTTTAAATTTTTGAGCATAGCATTCAGGAGGATACTTAAGATGAGGAAGGTGGAAATCGGTTTTTGGGGGGTTGAATCCATCCTGGAATTTGTCACGATTGCCGGTAAGTTTAAAGAAAGGATGCAGCTGGTTTGCGGCGACAGCATTGTGAATGCCAAATCGCTGCTTTCAGTACTTTCTTTGGCAACTGTGGAAGGGTTGGAATTAATGATCCAGGAAGATTCCTGTGATTCTCTTTTAAAGCATCTGGAACTGTACGTGGAGCATGGTAGACTGCTTGGCAGTAAGTATTAAATGAAAACTGACAGGAAAAGGAACTTGAAAATCAGATCAAAGTGGTGTATACTAAGTCCCATAGAAGTAATCGGGATGTAATTCCTGGGATGCACGACACTCTTACCTTTTTTGAACCTACATTATGACATTTGGGATTCCAATATTTTCAGATGGATGTCAGGCCTCCGTAGCAGTGGAAGGCAGAAATCTGAGTGAGGTTGCCCACCTAGCAAAGCTAGGCGTCAATAAGTAAGAACCGGCATTTTGGGGTTACTAAAGAAAAAAGCAGCGAGCAATCGCTGCTTTAACTTTACTCAAAAGTATGATAGAGTATAGGAAAATAAAAATGAATTAAGAGGAGCGCATGAGTAAAAAGACATTTATTGGATTTGTTGTGGGAATTCCTCTTTTGGTTTTGTTTCTCATTGTGATCATTCTTATAAGTGAACCGGAGCCAGAAGGGATATCGAGAGGGCTTGCTTATAAGTCGGCGGCTCTTCTTCTTACAGACCGTGAAAGTTGTGAGAAAGCGCTGGCAGATCAAAAGCAGGAATATTTTCCGGAAGCAGAAAAGAATAACTGGTATGTGAAGTATATGAGCTTTCTTTACGCCGGAGGTTATTTAGACTCCAGTGAAGTACCGGCGAAAAAAGAGACGGCAGAAGGATTTCTCACCTATAAAGATGCGGAAAATCTGGCAGAAGCCCTGGTTCCTGGGTCAGGAAAAGACTTTCATGTGGGAAAGAAAAAGAGGAACAAACAGATTTCTGCAGATGAGTGGTGGAATCTGTATGGAGAATTGAGAAAGACACTTGATGGAGAGGGGAATATCAAGGAACTTGATGTTCTTCTTTATGGCACCCCTACCAACGTTAAAACAGCTTCGCCCTGGACGGCTTACACCAGCGGAGGCAATTACCAGTTTGAAGGGATCAGCCTGGATTCGTACATAGACTGGGAACTGAAAATCCTTGTCAAAGGCAATGAGATCATTGCAATGAGAGAAGCGATAACAGATACCGTCACTTATAAAAATGTCTGGCTGACCACTGGAGAAAACGATACGTTTGTGGTGCATTTAGGATCTGTGGAACGCAGCTTTCCTTTAGAAGCCTCTATGGGACAGCCTGAAGACTTTACCAATAATCTGGCTGATGTAACTTTGAAAAAAGGAAGCCTTCAGAAGGTTACCATGAAGAAAAAGAAGATATCCGGTAAGGTACTGGCAGTCAAGGAAGATTCGATTGAGATTGAGGGTTATGGAAGTCTGAAACTGGATAAGGATTTTAAAGTATACCGGTTATATGGACAGTTTGAGGAACGTTCCATATCCGATATTCTTGTGGGATACGACATCCAGGATTTTGTTGTGGCTCATGGTAAATTATGTGCTGCATTATTGGTACGGGAATTTGATGCAAAGAGCATTCGGGTTCTTTTGATGAATACCAATTTTCAGTCGATTTTTCATCCTTCTGTCACGCTGTCTTCTAACAGTGGTCTCACACTGTCTTATGGAGATGAGACCGTAGAAGTGCCAGCAAAAGCAGAGGTTGTTATCGATCCTTCAGATGAGCGGTTAAAGGATGGACGGATTGTTGCATCGCCTCTGGAAAAAGGGGATTCCATTGCCGTTAATTCCATTTCCAGATCCTATGGGACACCTACCTATGACGGCAGCATTGAGATACGGAAAGATAATGAAGGTCTACTTTTAATCAATGAACTTTATCTGGAAGAATATTTAACAAAAGTAGTGCCAAGTGAGATGCCCAACAGTTATGAGAAGGAAGCGTTAAAAGCTCAGGCAGTCTGTGCAAGAACATATGCTTACCGTCAGATACAGAGCAATACCTATAGCAAATATGGAGCTCATGTAGATGACAGCACCCGGTTCCAGGTTTACAACAACCTGCCCACTGCTTCAAAGACACAGGAGGCTGTACGGGAAACCTACGGGAAGCTTTTGTTTTATGGAGAAACACCGATCGAAGCTTTTTATTTTTCTACATCCTGCGGTCATACGACTGACGGAAGTATATGGGGAGGAGATCCTGCCCAGTTCCCTTATCTGGATGGCAGTCTGTTACAGGATAATAAAGGCGTTTTGAATTTATCTACCAATTCAGATTTCGAGGAATTTATAAAGAATAAGGATTATCCATCCTATGATTCTTCTTATCCAATGTATCGGTGGGAGACTACGGTTACCAACCGCCAGTTGGAAGAAGAGATTACGGAAGTCGGCTCTATCTTAAATATAACAGTGACCGAAAGAGGCGTTGGAGGAATTGCAAAAAAATTAAGAATTGAAGGTTCTGATGGCGTCATGACGATCAATGGCGAAGGCCAGGTGAGAGCCAAGATGGCAAATAAGTATATAGTGCTCACGAAAAAAGATGGAAGTGTAATGAAGAACTTTGAATCTCTTCCAAGTGCATATATCGCAATTGATAATCAGGGCGTGGATGACAAGAATATTACTACATTTCATATATACGGCGGAGGCTTTGGCCATGGAGTCGGAATGAGCCAGAATGGTGCTCAGGCCATGGCAAAAGAAGGGAAAGGCTTTGAGGACATCCTGAAATTCTTCTATAATGGTGCGGAAGTTCAGGAAGCGAATCAGGGAAAGTCATGAGATTGACTCTTTCTGCGTAGGATGATAGAAAAAGCACAGGAATGCCATATGCAAGATCAGAAACTGGAAAACCTGCTGAACCTTGCTCTCAGTGCTACTCCTGAAGAGCGTGCAAAATCACAAAATTTAAATGTAGGGTATAATCCGGAGGAAAAATCCTGGGATGTGATTGTAAAACATTCCGGAGATATAAGTGGACTCTCTCAAGTCGGAATTCGGGTGGAGCAGATGGTAAATGAATATGCGATTCTGAGAGTTCCTGAGTCTATCATAGATTCTTTAAGCCAATTGCCACAAATTGAATACGTTGAAAAACCAAAGAGGCTGTTTTTTGCCATTAATCAGGCAAAAGCGGCCTCTTGCGTCAATTTGGTCCAGCAAGGCAGCAGTATTTTAGATGGCCGTGGAGTATTGGTGGCCATCATTGATTCTGGAATCGACTACTACCATTCCGATTTTCGAAATGAAGACGGAACCACTAGGATCGTCAAACTTTGGGATCAGACCCTGGACCGGGTGTTTACGAAGGAGGAAATTGATGCGGCACTAGCCACCGGAAGCAGGGCAGGAGCAAGAGCATTGGTGCCTTCTGTAGATATTAGCGGACATGGTACAGCAGTGGCATCGATTGCCGCCGGTAACGGAAGGGAGAACAGAGGCCAGTACCGTGGAATTGCATTTCAAAGTCCGCTTCTTGTTGTTAAGCTGGGGGTCCCCCAGGAAGCCGGGTTTCCCAGAACTACAGAACTTATGCGGGCGGTCAATTTTGCAGTAAAAGAAGCCGTTGATATGCAGATGCCTGTTGCAATCAATCTAAGTTTTGGAAATACATATGGTTCTCATGATGGTACCAGCCTGCTTGAAACCTTTCTTGATGATATATCCAATTACGGAAAGACGGTTATTGTGGTTGGAACGGGCAATGAAGGAGTTGCAGGCGGTCACATCTCCGGTGTATTGACTATGGCAAGTCCCCAAGAGGTAGAGCTGAGCGTAGGTGGATATCAGCAGAGCTTTAGCGTACAGCTTTGGAAATCCTATGCAGATTTATTTGATATCAGCATTATTACCCCATCCGGAGAGGTGATCGGTCCCATCAGCAGCAGGCTGGGGCCACAGACCATTAATTATGGAAACACTCAGATCCTGCTATACTATGGAAAGCCAGGACCTTACAGCGTAGCGCAGGAAATCTATATGGATTTTCTCCCCCTTAATACTTATATTGACAGCGGAATCTGGAAATTCCGGCTAACGCCCAGACAGATTGTGGAAGGAAATTATGACCTATGGCTCCCCTCTGCGGGAGTGCTTAACGAATCCACCCGTTTTTTACGGCCCACACCGGAAACTACCCTTACCATTCCCTCTACAGCTTCAAAGGTGATTTCTGTAGGTGCCTATGATGATACGTATCAGTCCTATGCAGATTTTTCGGGAAGAGGGTTTACCAGGAGAACCAACCAGGTAAAGCCGGATTTAGCTGCTCCGGGAGTGGGGATCATTGCGGCAAAGGCCGGCGGCGGCTATGAGACAGTGACCGGTACTTCGTTTGCAACTCCATTTGTGACCGGAAGTTCTGCCCTTCTCATGCAGTGGGGGATAGTAGACGGCAGAGACCCATTCTTATTCGGGGAAAAAGTAAAAGCTTATCTGATCCGGGGCACGAGAAAACTTCCGGGGATCACCCAGTATCCCAATCCAGAACTTGGATATGGGGTCTTATGTGTCAGTGACAGCCTTCCAGTATAGCATATCTCAAAAGCCATTGGATATTTAACGAAAATGATTTATAATAAAATCAGTATTTTTCGGGAGGTGTCTAATGGAAGTCAGATATGAGCTGGTCATTCCCAATGACGATCTGCCTTTCCGGCTGTTTATCTTTGAAGGCAGGGAAGGAAATTATAAAGTTACAAAACACTGGCATCACTCCGTGGAGATTTTTCTGGTTCAGGAAGGGAAAATCGATTTTTATATCAATAACCGTCACTTGTCCCTTGCCAGACAGGATTTTGTGCTGGTGAATTCCAATGAAGTCCATTCCATTGAATGCCCCAATCCCAACATCACCATAGTTTTGCAGATTCCGGGAGATACGTTTAAAGAGTATCTAGGGGACGATGGATACATGAATTTTGAGAAAAAGAGTGACGCTCAGAATAAGAGACTGACAGATTTGGTGACCTCCATGTTTTCCATATATGAAAAGCAGGATTATGGATACAGCTTAAAGGTGAAGAGCCAGTTCTATGAGCTTTTGCATCTGCTGATAACGGAATTTAAAACGGAAACCATGGATAAGGAGATTCTCCGGCAGAAGAAGCAGCTTGATAAATTATCGGATGTCACACAGTATATGAGGGATAATTACGATCAGGATTTAAAGCTGGAAGAGGTTGCCGGGCGCTTTGGTTTCAGCCCCACCTATTTGTCACGGATTTTTCAGAAATATGCGCAGGTCAATTATCGAACTTATTTGATTGACCTGCGTGTCAAATATGCGGTCAGAGAGCTTGTGGGAACGGATCATGAAATCGGAGAAATCGCTATGAATCATGGATTTCCCGATAGCAGAGCTTTTTCCAAAGCCTTTAAAAAACGGTATGGATGTCTTCCTAGTACCTATCGGAAAAATATGGCCGGAAACAGGTGACTGGAATTGCAAATATTTTAATATAGGGTATTATAATTACTGAAAATATGATATAATGTACCATAACTTTGGGCGAAGGATGTGATTGAATGAATATCAGGGAATCCACGGAACAATGGGAAGAAGCATATTTAAGTCCTTATGCTTCCTTCAGCAAAGACAGCAAAGGCAGAGAACGTATGGAAGATTCCTGCGATATCCGGACCGCCTATCAAAGAGACCGGGACCGGATCATCCACTGTAAGGCATTTCGCAGGTTGAAACATAAGACACAGGTCTTTCTGGCACCAGAGGGGGATCATTACCGCACAAGGCTGACGCACACGCTGGAAGTATCCCAGATTGCCAGAACCATTGCGAAATCTCTTCGGATGAACGAAGATCTGACTGAGGCCATTGCTCTGGGGCATGATTTGGGTCATACGCCATTTGGCCATTCCGGGGAATCGGTTCTTAACAGAATCTGTTCTGAAGGATTTGAGCATTATAAGCAGAGTGTCCGGGTCGTTGAGGTTCTGGAAAAAGGCGGTATGGGACTCAATCTTACCTGGGAGGTGAGAGACGGGATTTTAAACCACCGTACCAGCGGACATCCCTCGACACTGGAAGGCTGTATTGTGCGTTTATCAGATAAGATTGCCTATATCAATCATGATATTGATGATGCCATTCGGGCAAAGATGTTTGTAGAAGAAGATTTGCCGGAGTGTTTCACCGATGTTCTTGGTCATAGTGTTCGGGAAAGACTTAATAATCTGATTCACGATATTATAGGAAACAGCTTTGAAAAACAGGGAATCATTATGTCACCCCACATGGAAGAAGCCATGCAGGGACTGCGTACCTGGATGTTCAATAATGTTTATAAAAATGAGATTCCAAAGGCAGAAGAAGGGAAAGCCCAGAATCTCATTGTCATGCTATTTCAATATTATATGGATAATCCGGACAAACTTCCGGAGGAATACCGTTATTTTATGGAAAACCGAGGAGTGAATAAGGAACGGGCAGTCTGCGACTATATTGCAGGTATGAGCGACAGCTATGCCATTGATAAATTTTCAGAACTGTTTGTTCCGAAAGCATGGAAAGCCATTTAGACGATGGTAAAATTGAGGAAGGAGGATTAAGGCTTCATGCGATATTCGGAAGAAGTAATTGAAGAGGTCCGGATGAAGAATGACATCGTAGATGTGATTTCGGGATATGTGAAACTGCAGAAAAAGGGTAGCAATTATTTCGGCCTGTGTCCGTTTCATAATGAGAAGTCGCCTTCCTTTTCCGTTTCACCTGCCAAACAGATGTATTACTGTTTTGGATGTGGTGCTGGCGGCAATGCCATAACATTTGTGATGGAATATGAAAACTACTCCTTTTCCGAAGCATTAAAAGTTTTGGCGGACCGGTCAGGAGTAAAGCTTCCTGCCGCGGAATTCAGCAAGGAAGCTAAGGCTCAGGAAGATTTAAGGGCTGCGCTTTTAGAGATTAATAAACTGGCTGCCAGCTATTTTTATTACCAGCTTAAAAACCCTCAGGGAGAAGCTGGATACCGGTATTTAAGAGACAGGGAACTAAGCGATGAAACCATAGTCCATTTCGGCCTTGGATATTCGAATAAAACAAGCGATGATCTTTATCGTTACCTAAAAGGAAAAGGATACGATGATGGTATTTTAAAACAGACCGGACTCGTAACCATCGAAGAACGTGGAACCTACGATAAGTTCTGGAACCGGGTGATGTTTCCTATTATGGATGTGAATAACCGGGTCATCGGATTCGGGGGCCGGGTCATGGGTACTGGAGAACCGAAGTACTTAAACTCTCCAGAGACAAAGCTTTTTGACAAGAGCCGGAATTTATATGGTCTTAATTATGCCAGGATATCCAGAGAAAAGTACATATTGATTTGCGAGGGGTATATGGATGTGATCGCCATGCACCAGGCTGGATTCACCAATGCGGTGGCTTCCCTTGGAACAGCGTTTACAACCCAGCACGCCCAGCTTTTAAAGCGGTACACAGATAAAGTGGTTCTCACCTATGACAGCGACGGGGCAGGTGTTAAGGCAGCGCTTCGTGCAATCCCAATCTTAAAAGAAGTGGGGATGTCCATACGGGTACTTAATATGCAGCCTTACAAAGATCCGGATGAATTCATTAAAAATCTGGGAGCAGATGCTTTCCAACAGAGAATTTCAGAGGCACAGAACAGTTTCCTTTATGAAATCGATGTCTTGAAAAAAAATTACAAAATGGATGATCCGGAACAGAAGACGGAGTTCTATAACCAGGTTGCAAAGAAACTTCTGGAATTTCCGGAGGCTCTGGAACGGGATAATTATTTAGAAGCGGTTTCCAGGGAATACTTTATTAATTATGAAGATCTAAAACGTCTGGTCAATCGTCTGGGAGCTTCTCTTGGACCTGTCAGTCAGGCTTCCAGGGGAGAAGAAGAGGGAGGCTTAAAAGGCCAGAAAAAAAAGGATAAAGAAGACGGTGTGAAACAGTCTCAGAGACTGCTTCTTACCTGGCTGATTGAAAATCCGGTACTATTTGATAAGATTAAAGGAGTAATCACTCCGGAAGATTTTATAGAAGAACTGTATCACAAGGTGGCACGGATGGTTTTTGACGGACACGCTGCCGGAACTTTAAATCCGGCTGAGATTTTAAATCATTTCATTAATGACAATGATCAATACCGGGCAGTCGCAGGTCTTTTTCATGCGAGCTTAAAAGAGTCCCTGAATAATGAAGAACAGAAAAAGGCGTTTTCGGAAACGATTATGAAAGTGAGAAAGAACAGTCTGGATTATGCAAGCCGTCATGCAGCAGGGATTGAAGAACTGCAAAGAATCATAAAGGAACAGGCTGCGTTAAAGGATTTGCATATTTCGCTGGATTAGGGTGTACACTATAGGCAGGCTGTGGAAGGATGGAAAAACATGGACGAAAATGTGAAGAAGACAGCAGATAAGATGGTGGGGTCAGGAAAAACGGAAGAGGAGCAGATCGCAGAGAAAAAGGCAGAAGAATCAGCTGCGGCATTTGATGAAAAATTAAATCAGCTTTTGCTGTTGGCAAGAAAGAAGCGGAATGTACTGGAAAACCAGGAGATTCTGGATTTTTTTGCTGATGAAAAACTGGATTCGGATAAACTGGATCAGATTTTTGACTTTTTGGAATCCAATAAGGTGGATGTACTTCAAATTGGAGCTGAGGAACTGGATCTGGATGAAGATCTTTTTATTGAAGAGGACATTGAGGACGAAGAAGAAATCGATATGGAAAGCATCGATTTATCTGTTCCTGAAGGCGTCAGTGTGGAAGACCCTGTCCGTATGTACCTGAAAGAAATCGGAAAAGTACCCCTTCTTTCCAGTGAAGACGAAATTGAACTTGCAAAAAACATTGAACTGGGTGATGATAATTCAAAGCAGAGGCTGACAGAAGCCAATTTACGTCTTGTAGTCAGCATTGCAAAGCGCTATGTTGGGCGGGGAATGCAGTTCCTTGATTTAATCCAGGAGGGAAATCTCGGGCTTATTAAGGCAGTTGAAAAGTTTGATTACCGGAAAGGGTACAAGTTCAGTACCTATGCGACCTGGTGGATCAGACAAGCTATCACAAGAGCCATTGCCGACCAGGCCCGTACCATAAGAATTCCGGTTCATATGGTGGAAACCATCAACCGTCTGGTGCGTGTATCCAGACAGCTTTTGCAGGAACTTGGCAGAGAGCCTGTGCCAGAAGAAATAGCCGCAAGAGCCGATATGCAGGTAGACCGGGTACGGGAGATCATGAAGGTGTCCCAGGAACCTGTTTCTTTAGAGACGCCTATCGGAGAAGAAGAGGACAGCCATCTGGGAGATTTCATACAGGATGATCAGGTAGCGGTTCCGGCAGATGCGGCAACGTTTACCATGCTGCATGAGCAGTTAATGGAAGTTTTGGATACTCTTACAGAAAGAGAGCAGAAGGTGTTAAAGCTGCGTTTCGGCCTTGATGATGGCCGCCCCAGAACCCTGGAAGAAGTAGGAAAAGAATTTAATGTTACGAGAGAACGAATCCGCCAGATAGAAGCAAAAGCATTGCGTAAACTGCGCCATCCCAGCAGAAGCAAAAAGCTTAAGGATTATCTGGATGATTAAAGATACAAGACGGAGTTTAAGATGAAGCTATCAAAGCGTTTGGAAACTATCGCATCCTTTGTACCGGAAGGAAGCAGGATTGCGGATATAGGAACTGATCACGGTTATATCCCTATTCACCTGGTGCAGGAAGGAAAAGCAAAACATGCCATTGCCATGGATGTGAGGAAGGGCCCTCTGTTAAGGGCTCAATCTCATATCCAGGAGGCTGGCCTTATCGATGCAATCGAAGTCCGTTTAAGCGACGGACTTTTAAAGTTAGAGAAAGACGAAGCAGATTGTGTTGTCATCGCCGGAATGGGCGGAGAACTGATGATACATATTTTGGAGGAAGGCAGACGCTTATGGGATCATATTCCCTGCTGGGTTTTATCTCCACAGTCAGAGCTTCATAAGATGCGCCGGTTCCTTATGGAACAGGCATTTTTCATCGAACAGGAGACTATGATAAAAGAAGACGGAAAGTATTACATTGTCATGAGAGCGGTCAGGAAAACAGAGTTTGACGGACATGACAACCGTGAGATCTCCTTCCGCTATGGAAAGAGTCTGCTGGAAACCAAGGATCCTGTATTGACAGAATACCTGGAAAAAGAAGAAGAACAGATCAAAGGAATCTTAAAAGGACTATCTTCCGGTGAAAGTGAAGCCGCAGAGAAAAGAATGAGAGAGCTTGAGACAGAGCTGTCCTGGAATAAGGAGGCACAAGATGCGATGCGATGAACTGATTGACAAACTGGAACAGCTGGCACCGGTAAGCTGTGCCTGTGACTGGGATAATGTTGGACTTTTGACCGGACGGAGTGACAAAGAAGTAAAAAAAGTATTTCTTGCAGTGGATGCCACAGATGAAGTGGTAGAGGAAGCGGTGAAATGGGGAGCTGACATGCTTATTACCCATCATCCCCTTATTTTCAAGCCATTAAAGAGAATCAATGATAAAGATTTTATTGGCAGACGTATTTTGAAGCTGATAGGCAATGACATCTCGTATTATGCAATGCATACCAACTTTGATGCGGCACCAGGCTGTATGGCAGATGCAGCTGCAGAAAAGCTGGGGCTTACGGGGGGGAAGGTTCTGGAACCTTCCGGTATGATCGGAGAGGTATCCTATGGAATCGGGAAGACGGGATATCTAAATAAGAAAATGACGATACGTGAAGTAGCCGGGCTGGTTAAAGAACGGTTTCAACTTCCGTTTCTCACAATATATGGGGATAATATGCTTGAAGAAGCTGTAGATTTTGTAGGCATCAGTCCGGGATCCGGAGGAAGCATGATAAGTCCAGCTCTGGAAGCTGGAGTGAAGGTGTTAATAACAGGAGATATCGGCCATCACAGCGGCATTGACGCAGCTGCCAACCATATGGCAGTTATTGATGCAGGCCATTATGGATTGGAATACCTTTTCCTTGATTTTATGGAAGATTATTTGAAGAAGGAAGCTGGTATGGCACTGACCATTAAAAAGGCGGAAGTGGTATTTCCTGAGACATTGGTATAAGGAGGCAGAATATGGCAATTGTAACAATTGACGGAGCGGCAAAAGAGTACCCTATTGGAACGACATACCAGGAAATTGCAAAGGAATACCAGCCTCAATACGAAAATGAGATTTTACTGGTCAGCGTAAATAGTAAATTAAGAGAGCTTCATAAGTCAGTTCAGTTTGACTGCAATCTTCAATTTTTTACAGGAAATGATCAGCCAGGAATCCAGACTTATCATAGAAGTGCTATTTTTCTTATGATGAAAGCATTTTATGATGTAGTAGGATCGGAAAACATTGAAAAAGTGACTGTGGATTTCTCTCTTGGAAAAGGCTATTATATTGAGCCTCATGGGGAGATTAAACTGACAGAAGAGCTGATCAAACGGGTGAAGGCTCGTATGGAAGAATATGTAAGTCAGAAAATCCCTATTATGAAACGGAGCGTGAATACAGACGATGCCATTGAGTTGTTTCATAAACACCGCATGTATGATAAAGAGCGCTTGTTCCGTTACCGCCGGGTTTCCAGAGTCAACATTTACAGCATAGGCGGGTTCGAAGATTACTATTACGGATACATGGTGCAGAATACCGGTTATGTTAAGTACTTTGATCTGGTATTATTTGATGATGGCTTTATGCTCATGCTGCCGCAAAAGGAAAGTCCGAAAGAGGTTCCCGTTTTCGAAGCAGAAAAGAAGCAGAAGCTCTACCATGTGTTAAAAGAAAGCGTAAAATGGGGAGAACGATTGAATGTCTCTCATGTCGGCGCTTTGAATGAAAGAATTGCAGAGGGCAATATCAATGAACTCATTTTGATCCAGGAGGCGCTGCAGGAAAAGAAAATCGCTGAGATCGCGGAGAAAATAGTCGCTGACCCGAGCAAGAAGTTTGTTATGATTGCCGGTCCGTCTTCCTCGGGAAAAACAAGTTTTTCCCATCGTCTGTCCGTGCAGTTGAAGGCCCAGGGGATGATTCCCCATCCCATCGCTGCAGATAATTACTTTGTGGACCGTGTAAACAGTCCAAAGAATCCGGATGGAAGCTATAATTTTGAGGTGCTGGAAAGTCTTGATGTGGAGCAGTTTAACAAAGATATGACGGCTCTTTTGGCAGGGGAAACAGTAGAAATGCCAAGATATCAGTTTAAGACAGGAGTCAGAGAGTACCGGGGAGATTATTTAAAGCTGGGAAAAGATGATATTCTGGTCATTGAAGGAATTCACTGCTTGAATGATAAGCTGTCCTATACCCTTCCAAAGGAAAGCAAATTCCGTGTCTATGTAAGTGCCCTGACACAGCTTAATATTGATGAGCATAACCGGATTCCAACCACAGACTGCCGTTTGATCCGCCGGATGGTGCGGGATGCCAGAACCAGAGGCGCATCTGCACATGATACCATACGAATGTGGCCCACGGTCAGACATGGAGAAGAATCTTATATCTTTCCGTATCAGGAATCCGCGGATATGATGTTTAATTCTGCTACAGTTTATGAACTGGCAGTATTAAAGCAGTTTGCAGAGCCGCTGTTGTTCGGCATTCCAAGGGAATCACCGGAATATATGGAGGCAAAACGGCTTTTAAAATTCCTGGATTATTTCCTTGGTGTGAACAGTGATGACATTCCCCGTAATTCCATTATTCGTGAGTTTATCGGAGGGAGCTGTTTCCGGGTTTAAGGTATGTCTTTACAAATCAAGGAATATATGATAAGCTATTATAGTTTTGAGTAAGACAAATGGTCGCAGCTGCAAAGCCGAAAGGCTGCAGGTGAGGAAAGTCCGGGCTTCACAGGGCGGGATGCCAGATAACGTCTGGCGGAGGCGACTCCAGGGAAAGTGCAACAGAAATATACCGCCGCATCATGCGGTAAGGGTGGAAAGGTGGTGTAAGAGACCACCGCCCTTCTGGTAACAGGAGGGGCCATGTAAACCCCATTCGAAGCAAGACCGAACAGGAAGCATAAGACGGCCCGTCTGCTTCCGGGTAGGTCGCTTGAGCCTGCTGGCGACGGCAGGCCTAGATAGATGGCCATTCAACGACATAACCCGGCTTATCGTCTTACTCAAAACTTTAAACAATGATTAAAAAGATATATGAGTTTAAGTATAAGGTAAAAAAGTTCTGGAATCTGTGATTTCAGGGCTTTTTTTGTGTTTTACAGTAGGTTAAGGGCAGTATTATGGTGCTGGAAAATGGTAAAACGTTTAATATTTGTTCTCCGCCTATTGACAATTGCATAAAAATTTGAGTTAATTAGTACAAAAGGATCTGGAGGCAGACGATGGCAACAATTAAGGAATTGGCAAAATACTGCGGCGTATCAGTCGCTACAGTATCAAATATATTAAATAATAAACCTGGGGCCAGCGATAAAACGAGAAAACTGGTTTTGGATATGGCTGAAAAGCTGGATTACACTCCCAACGTTGTGGCGAAGAACTTAAAGATGCAGAAAACCAGAAGCATCGGGGTCATAGCAGAGGATATGACAATTTTCAGCATTCCTGATATCATAGATGGAATTACAGACTATTGCCAGGAGCGGGATTACCAGATTCTGTTAACAAATTTAAGATTGTTTAAAAAATACAACGACACCTATTACAACCGGGATGATTATTATGGACTGGTGGGCTTAGAGATTAAGAAGCTGATGGAAAAACAGGTGGAAGGAATCATCTATGTGGCGGCCCATGAACGAATTATACGCTGTATTCCTGATACACTGTCGATTCCTGCAGTTATGGCATATGGGTATTCCAAAAGCACAAAAGTGCCATCCATTGTAGTGGATGACGTCCATGGCGCTTCCGAAATTCTGCAATACCTGGTGGATCACGGACATAGAAGGATCGGAGTGATAACCGGAAAGCCTGACAGTCTTCATGCCCAGGCGAGACTGGTTGGGTATCAGCAGGTTCTCTTTCAGAATGGCATTTTGTATGACCCTGGCTTAGTGGTAGAAGGAGACTGGACCAGAGAATCTGGCTACCGGTGTGCCAATCTGCTTCTGGAAAAAGGGGTAACAGCAATCTTTTGTATGAATGACTTAATGGCTGGCGGAGTCTATGACCGGGTTGATGAACTGGGGATGACGGTGGGCTGCGATATCTCCATAGTCGGATACGATGACAGGGAATTATCGGGATATTACCGGCCGCCTCTGACTACCATAAACCTGCCTCTGCATGATATTGGACATAAAGCAAGTGAACTGATGATTGATCTTTTAAACGGAAAAGAATTAGAAGCAGATTCTGAGAATGTCTGTTATGTGGACTGTAAATTATTGGTTCGTAAATCCGTGAAGGAAATCACATAATAATCGCATATATATTAGCTAAATAGAACGTTTTACACGGAATATTACCGGGTAAAACGTTCTATTTATTTAACATAAAAACGGGTTGTTTATCAGGCTTTTCTACAGAAAAAGCAAACTAAAAACCATAATATTACAAGATACGACAAGAATAATGTAAATATTACATACTTAAACGATTAAATATTTTATATAATTGTGCAAAAATACTTTACAGATTAATTAGTATGTGTTAGTATGCAATTATAACAACTAAGAACGGTTATGAAGGCTATAAAAAAGAGAGGAAAATCAAAAAATTTAGAAAAAAGTTAATTTGCTTATTAAACGTTTAATATGAAGCTAAGAACGAGGTGAATCTGATGAAAGAGAAATTAAGCAGTATTCCGTTGAATATGGTAGAGATCAACGATGAGTCGTGGAACAAATACATTGGACTCGTAAAAGAAGTCATTATCCCTTATCAATGGAGTATATTAAACGATTTAGTAGAAGATGCAGAGCCCAGTCATTGCATTCATAATTTTAAAGTGGCGGCTGGCGAGGAAGAGGGAGAATTTCAAGGAGCTGTATTCCAGGACACCGACGTGGCTAAGTGGCTGGAGGCAGTGGCTTATACCCTTGCCTGTCATCCAGATCATGAACTGGAAAGGATTGCCGATGAGACCATTGACTTAATCGGAAGGGCACAGCAGGAAGATGGTTATCTGGATACATATTTTATCATCAAGGAGCCTGACTTAAGATGGAAGAACCTCATGGAAGGGCATGAGCTCTATACAGCAGGTCATATGATTGAGGCGGCAGTGGCTTATTTTGAGGCAACGGGTAAGGACAAGTTTTTAAATATTGTCTCAAGACTTGCAGATCTGATCTGTGAAGTTTTCGGACCGGAAGAAGGACAGTGTCATGGCTATCCGGGACATCAGGAGATCGAACTGGCTCTGGTAAAGCTATACCGAATCACCGGCAAGAAAAAATATCTTGATATGGCAAAGTACTTTATAGACCAGCGTGGAGTGGGAAAGAATTACTTCTTTTCTGAGATAGAGGAAAAAGGACATCGGTTTCTATTCCCGGAATTCAGAGGTTATGATCCAATGTATTCCCAGTCCCATATTCCAGTCAGACAGCAGAAAACGGCAGAAGGCCATGCGGTAAGAGCAGTATATATGTATTGCGCCATGGCAGATCTGGCCTACGAATATCAGGATGAAGAACTGTTGACTGTGTGCAGAGAATTGTGGCAGAACATTGTGACCAAGAGAATGTATCTGACCGGCGGAATCGGATCTTCCGGAATGCTGGAACGGTTTACAACTGATTATGATCTGCCCAATGACTGTAACTATTCAGAGACCTGTGCGTCCATCGGGCTGGCGTTGTTTGGCAGACGAATGGCAGAAATCACGAAAGACGCTTCCTTTATGGATACGGTGGAGCTTACCTTATACAACACCATATTGTCAGGGATTTCCCTTGATGGAAAGCATTTCTTTTACGTGAATCCCATGGAAGTGTGGCCGGATAACTGCATTCCACGCACATCGAAAGAACATGTAAAACCAGTGCGGCAGAAATGGTTTGGCTGTGCCTGCTGTCCTCCGAACATCGCAAGGACACTTGCTTCATTTGGACAATATCTCTATTTCAAGGATGATCATACGCTTTATGTAAATTTATATGTCAGCAGTCAGGTTGAAACCGAACTTTCTAATGAGAAGGTAAGTATGAAAATGACAACCGAGCTTCCAAGGGAGGGGAGGAATGTAATTAAGATCTGCAGTGAAGGGAAACAGGAAAAAACACTTGCGTTCCGTATTCCTGCTTATGCAGAAGACTTTAAGGTCCAGGATGTGGAAGGAAATCCAATACAGATAGAGGTTGCAGATGGCTATGGGTACATAAGCGGAATATTTGCTGACACTACTTTGCTTGTAACTTTTAAACAGAAGGCGATGTTTATCCGCGCAAATCCAAAAGTCAGAGCAGATTCTGGAAAAGTCGCCATGGTAAAGGGGCCGGTGGTATATTGCCTGGAAGAGGTGGACAATGGAGAAAACCTGGCATCTGTTTATGTAGATGCAGATCAGGAATTAAAGGAAATCTTTGAACCGGATGTAATGGGCGGAACGCTGACTCTTGTACTGGAAGGAAGAAAACTAAGCTCAGAGAACTGGAGTGATAAGAAACTTTACGGAGCGGAAAAGATTAAATTCAAGGATATAAAACTAAAGGCAGTACCATATAGCAGCTGGGGGAACCGGAAAACAGGAGAAATGGCGGTTTGGCTGAAAGAATTGATCCGGTAGGAATCAACAGATGGTATCATCTGATTTGATATAGTTGGAACAATAGAAGGAGGACTTATAATGAAAAAACGGGGATTAGCAGCATTGCTGTGCGTAGCAATGGCGGTATCCATGATTGCAGGATGCGGCAGTACGAAAGGAGGAGATGCAGCAGAAACCACCAAGGGTGCGTCATCTGCAGGAAAAAAAGCGATGGAGGTAGGGGGAGATAATGTCACTGAATTAAATGTATGGACATTTATCGAGCTTCATCAGGATTTTTATGTAGCAATGGCAGAAAAGTGGAACGAGGCTCATCCGGATAAAAAAGTAAAACTGGTACTGAACAACATGCCGTATGATGACATGCACAATAAATTATCCCTTGCACTGGAATCCGGGGAAGGTGCACCGGATATTGTAGATATCGAACTTGGAAAGTTTCCGGCATTTATGGTAGGTAAGATCGGTTTAATGGAGTTAAATGATGCGATTGAACCATATAAGAAAAACATTGTACAGTCCAGACTTGATATTTATACCAAAGACGGAAAAGAATATGGATTTCCTACCCATGTAGGAACTACCGTGGCTTTTTACAATGACAAGCTGTTAAAGGATGCCGGAATCAATTATGAGGACATAAAGACCTGGGATCAGTTTAAAGAAGCTGGTGTGAAGTATCATGAAGCTACTGGAAAATATTTCTCCTGCGTGGAAACATCTGCTCAGTGGATGGTAAACTTAATGCTGGCTCAGAAGGGCGGAGACTATATTGACAAAGACGGTAAACTGAATCTGACAAGCAAAGAGATGATCGAGGTACTGGAGTATATTAAGGGAATGCAGGAAACCGGTGCATTTGCAACGATTCCAGGCGGACAGCCAGATAATGAAGAAGCATATCCTTCCTATAATACCGGAGATTATGCCGTACAGATCATGCCATTCTGGCAGACCTCCAGATTTGTAAATTATATGGGTGACTTAAAGAAACAGGTAGCCATTGCAAATGTTCCTGTATGGAATGAAAATGACGGTGAGATCGCAACCATCGGTGGCGGCGGTACTGGTACAGCAATTATAAAAAGCGGGAAACATGCAGAACTGGCAGCAGAAGTAATGGCTTTCATTAAGCTTTCCGAAGAATCCAACAAAGAGGTTTGGAACGTACTTGGATTTGATCCTGTAAATACAGCAGTTTGGACCGATACAGCTCTTACACAGAACCCGGATAATAAGTTTATCCAGTACTTCACCAACTATCCTTTTGATACTCTTCTTAAAACCAAGGATAGCATTGGAATCTTACAGGCCTATACGGATGAGAAGTATCCTTCCATCAACAACGAATTCTGCAATGTTACTTTAAACAGCATTTTTGAAGACGGTATGGATGTGACAGAAGCGCTTACACAGTCACAGGATACTCTTAACAACGAATTTAAAGAGAAATAACAAAAAAAGGCAGGCTGCAGGCGATTGCATTTCTCCTGCAGCCGCCTGTCAAGTTTCTATCAGAAAAGGGGTATACAAAATGAAGAAATTCTTTTACTCAAAAAAGATAGCTCCTTACGTATTTATATGTCCGTTCGTAATTACGGTGTTGTTATTCTGGCTGGTTCCTGTCTGCAATGGTGTTCTTTTGAGCTTTCAGGATGTATTAAAAGAACAATGGGTTGGATTCGACAATTATTCACGGCTGCTGTCTGATAAAATATTTTTAAAGGCATTATGTAATAGTTTTAAATATATGGTGGGGACGCTCATTCTTCTGATTCCTTTTCCGATGCTATTTGCAACGTTACTGAACAGTAAATTAATGAAGAAAGCTGATTTTTTCAAATCCATTTATTTTATCCCTGCACTGACTTCTGTAGTAGTTGCGGGTACTATTTTCCGTTTGATGTTCGGAGAAGCTTCCACCTCTCTTTTTAACCAGGTGCTTGGTTTTTTCGGAATCGATTCCATCAAATGGCTGAAAGGAGCAGGAACCAGCTTTTTCGCACTTCTTTTACTGGCCTGCTGGAGATGGACGGGAGTTAATGTTCTTTACTTCCTTTCAGGACTCCAGAGCATTCCTTCTGAACTTTATGAAGCTGCCTCCATTGATGGTGCTTCCAAATGGCAGCAGTTTTCAAAAATATCCATACCGTTAGTGAAGCCTACAACGGTTTATGTCCTTACAATCAGTATTTATGCGGGACTGTCCATGTTTCTTGAAAGCAACATGTTATTCAAAGGAAATAATTCTCCCAATAACATCGGGCTTACCATTGTCGGATATTTATACCGGCAGGGAGTGGAAAAGAGAGCATTGGGCTATGCATGTGCCGTGGGCCTGATTCTTTTAATCGTTGTTATGCTGGTAAATATCATACAGTTGAAGATTACAGGAACCTTCGAAGAAGGGAGAGATTAATATGAGCGAAACAGGCAGAGAAAAAATAATTGGCATACAAGGCAGGAAAAAGGGAACTTCCATCGCACTGGTGATTCTGTTTACCCTTCTTGCCATATTAATCATTCTTCCCATCTGGGTACTATTCGTAGCAAGCTTTAAGCCAGGAAGTGATCTTTTGCAATATGGTCTCAATCTGGATATCAAAGTTGACAGAATGAATTTTGATAACTATGTTCTGCTTTTTACCGGACAGCATGAATACTGGAAGTGGTTCTTTAACAGTATTTGCCTTACGGTAATAACTGTGGTCAGCACGTTGCTTGTCAGTTCCTTTGTAGGATATGGATTTGCGGCTTATGAATTTAAAGGAAAAAAGATTTTATTTATCATCGTCCTTTTGATTCTGTCCATTCCACTGGAAGTTGTTATGCTTCCCCTGTATAAGCAAATGTCAAGCTGGAAGATGATGGACAGCTATGCAGCAATTATCCTTCCATTTGTTGCCCATGCATCTACGATCTTTTTCTTCCGCCAGTACTTAGTCAGCATTCCGCAGACTCTGTTAGAAGCCGGAAGAATTGACGGAGCCACAGAATATGGGATTTTTTACAGGCTGATCATACCTCTTATGAAACCAGCATTTTCCGCAATGGCAATTCTTAATGGAATGAATGCATGGAACAATTATCTTTGGCCGTTATTGGTTATCCGGTCTTCGGAAAAATATCCGCTGACGCTGGGACTTAATACCCTGATCAATCCTTATGGGGATAACTATAGCCTTTTGATCGTAGGTTCTGTTTTTTCGGTCATACCGATATTTATTCTGTTTGTAGCATTCCAGAAGTATTTTATAGAAGGAATGATGGCAGGAGCCGTGAAAGGATAGAAGGTGACAAAGGATGGATAAGAATAACTTTAAAGAAACCTCATACAATGAGCCTTTCATCACCCAGAGAGCAGATCCGTATATATACCGGCATACCAATGGAACTTATTATTTTACTGCATCGGTACCGGAATATGACCGTATCATACTGCGCAGTTCTGATACGATTCTGGGATTAAAAGATGAGAGGGAAATTACCGTATGGGAAAGGCACCGGGAAGGAATCATGAGCACCCATATCTGGGCACCGGAGCTGCACTACATAAATGGCTGCTGGTATATCTATTTTGCAGCAGGAGATGTGGATGACATCTGGGAAATCCGTCCTTATGTATTGGAATGCAAAGATGCTGACCCAATGACTGGTAACTGGAAAGAGCTTGGGGTGATGCAGGCTTTCGATGAATTTTCATTTCAGGATTTTTCCCTGGATATGACAGTATTTGAGCATAAAGGTGACTGGTACTGCATCTGGGCAGAGAAAGTCAGTGTTGGGAAAAAGATTTCCAATCTGTATATTGCCCGAATGGAAACGCCGTGGAAGCTTTCCACAGATCAGGTAACCCTTTCAGCTCCAGATTATGACTGGGAACGGGTAGGCTTCTGGGTCAATGAAGGAGCCGCCGTGTTAAAGCATGGAGATAAGATCTATATCGCCTACTCTGCCAGTGCGACAGGAGCGTGCTACTGCATGGGACTGCTGAGCATTGATGCAGATGCCGATATACTGGATAGAAATGCATGGAAAAAGGAACGGAACCCGGTTTTAAAAACCGAGTCTGAAAAAGGGATTTTCGGCCCAGGACATAACAGCTTTGTGAAAAGCGAAGACGGGGAAACGGATATTATGGTGTATCATGCCAGACAGTATGATGAGATAATCGGTGACCCGCTTTATGATCCCAACCGCCATGCGTATCTCATGACCATAGACTGGAAGGAGTGGGGACCGGTATTTGATGTGGAAAATAATATCAGAAAATAGTATTCTGAATTAATGATCAACTTTATCAGAAGGAAAGAAATTTGCCTGAAAGCTTGATGAATGGAGCATCGGACGGTATAATAGAAGTATTACAAAGACTTTTGTATGCGGGGGGAACGAGATTCTTCCCGCATACAAAAGTTAAGGAATCATACATATCTATATACAGAACGGAGGAAATTATGGCTGTCAGACAGATTACAGGCAGACGTCTGAATGAGTACGCGGAAAACTATGTGGTATTTGATCTAGAGACAACAGGGATCAGCGTTCATGAAGATTCTATAATTGAGATTTCAGCAATCAAGGTGAAAGGACATAAGCCTGTGGAAGAATTCACGGCTCTTGTAAATCCTGGTACTCATATACCGGCAGGAGCCACTAATGTGAATGGCATAACGGATGAGATGGTAAAGGATGCACCGCGGTTAATCCAGGTGCTGCCGGATTTTCTTTCCTTTATTGAAGGAGAGATCCTGGTTGGTCACAACATCCAGTCCTTTGATTTGCTTTTTATTTATAAGGCGGCAGAGGAACTGCTTGAAAAGGAAGTGCCCAATGATTATGTGGACACACTTTATATGGCAAAGGAGCGTCTGCCTCAGCTCCGGCGTCACCGGTTAACGGATATTTCCGCTTACTTCAATATTAATACAGAGGGAGCCCACAGGGCATTAAATGACTGTGCCATGAACCAACAGTGCTACGAGCAGATGGGTAAGCTGGGAGTGGGAGATAAGACTGTGGAGATCTGTCCGCAGTGCGGAGCAGAATTAAGACGGCGCAGCGGAAAATTTGGTGACTTTTTTGGCTGTACCAATTATCCCAGCTGTAGATTCACAAGAAATGTATAAGTGTATCATAATAAATAAGAGGTCTGGTTTATGGGATTTTCGATCGAGAGAGCAGTAACAAATGATTTTCAGGCTTTGGCAGATGTGATTGTAGCGGTGTGGGAGCAAATAGAAATCAAGGACTGGTTTGTGGCGGATGATTCAAAGAATATCCATTATTTGCTTCGGGAAGAAAACGGAATCGGTTATAAAGCCATTGTTAAAGATTCCGGAATCCTTGCAGGAATATTTCTTGCCACATTTCCCGGAAAACAGGAAGAAAACCTTGGCTGGGATATCGGTCTGCCAGAAGAAGAATTGGAACAAGTGGCTCATATGGAGTCCATTGCCATATTGTCAGAATACCGTGGGCACGGCCTGCAGTATTCTCTGATGCAGACTGCAGAGGAAGAGTTAAGGCAGAGAGGATACCGGTATTTAATGTGTACCATCCACCCGGACAATGTCTACAGTAAAAACAATGCGATCAGGCAGGGCTATGAAGTTGTCATGACAAAAGAAAAATATGGTGGTTTTATCAGAGATATTTTATTGAAGAAAATCACTTAAATAAAACCCGGTGAGTGCCTGAACGATCAGACAGTATCACCGGGGTCTTTTCTTTATTTTGTATATTTTTCTTCACAATACATGCAGCGGTAGGTCTCCTTCATTTCATCTGCAAGATAGAAGATATGAGGTAACCCCTGTTCGATGGAGGTGATGCAGCGTGGATTTTTGCACTGTATCACGTTGGTGATCTTCTGAGGGAGGCTCAGTGCTTTCTTTTCCACAATTTCGTTATTTCGAATAATGTTAACTGTGATATTGTGGTCAATGTAACCCAGAATATCTAAATCTATGTGGTTTAATCCACCTTCGATTTTTATAATATCCTTCTTTCCCATCTTATTGCTTCTTACATTTTTTATAATTGCAACCTGGCAGTCCAGTTTGTCAAGGCTTAAATTATAATAGATTTCCAGACTTTTTCCCGCTTCAATATGGTCTAATACGATTCCTTCTTTTAATCCGCTGATATTTAACATGATTTTTCTACCTCCAATAATGTCATAATCAGAGCCATGCGCACGTAAACACCGTATTGTGCCTGCTTGAAGTAGGCGGCTCTGGGATCTTCGTCGATTTCCACAGAAATTTCGTTGACTCTGGGAAGTGGGTGAAGAACGTACATATCCTCTTTTGCCAGCTTCATCTTCTTCTTGTCCAAGATGTAGCAGTCTTTTAAGCGGATATAATCTTCCTCATTAAAGAAGCGCTCCTTCTGAACACGGGTCATGTAGAGGATATCAAGTTCGGGCATGGCATTATCAAGGTTGTCCATTTCCACAAATTCAATATGATTGGCCTTTAACACATCTTCCCGGATGTATTCAGGTACCCGCAGTTCTGGGGGAGAGATTAAGATAAATTTGATGTTTTCGTAGCGAACCAGAGCGTTGATCAGAGAGTGGACAGTACGTCCGAATTTTAAGTCACCGCATAATCCGATGGTCAAATCGTTTAAACGGCCTTTCAAAGAACGAATGGAAAGCAGATCGGTAAGGGTTTGCGTGGGATGCTGATGTCCTCCATCTCCAGCATTGATTACCGGTATTCCGGAATGGCTGGCAGCTACTAAGGGTGCGCCTTCCTTTGGATGTCTCATGGCACAAATGTCCGCATAGCAGGAGATGACTCGAATGGTATCGGAAACACTTTCGCCTTTCGCGGCAGAACTTGAATCAGCAGAAGAAAAGCCCAGTACACTACCCCCCAGATTCAGCATTGCAGCTTCGAAACTTAAACGGGTTCTTGTACTTGGCTCATAAAATAATGTCGCTAATTTTTTTCCATCGCATACGTGGGAATATTTTGGAAGATTATCTTCAATATCTTTTGCTAGATCTAAAAGCTGTCCGGTTTCTTCCACACTAAAGTCTAACGGGTTAAGTAAATGTCTCATAAGAATCTCCTTTATCCACTGAGTTATGGTTTCAAATTCTATCCCATTATATAGTATTCATTGGAATATTTCCACACTTTTTTTCAATTTATGCTATAATCTTTTTGCATAGATTTTATGAGAATTTTACCATTTTCCCTGTAAGGAATATGTAAGGAAGATTAAGAAAATAAAGTATGACCAATAAGGGTTACATGTTGTATAATGTGAATGCAAATGAATGTCAGGAGGTAACTGTGTTGGCAGAAAGTAAGACACCTATGATTGAAGTAAAGAATCTATACAAGGTGTATAAAGTTGGTAATACCGACGTCTTTGCGTTAAACGGCGTGGATTTTACCATATATAAAGGAGAGTTTTGTGCGATTGTAGGTCCTTCCGGCTCAGGAAAATCGACGCTTCTTAATATGATGGCAGGTCTTGAAAAACCTTCCAAGGGAGAGATAGTCATCGGAGGACATCACATTGAAAAGCTGTCGGAGAACCAGCTGGTCGCTTTCCGAAGAAAGCATGTAGGATTTATCTTTCAGTCTTACAACTTAATCAAGACCATGAATGCAGAGGAGAATGTGGCAATGCCTCTGTCCTTTCGAGGAGTTTCAAAAAAAGTCAGAAATGAAAAGGCAAGGGAATACATAAAATTGGTGGGTCTTGAAAAACAGATGAAACATATGGCAAATGAGATGTCAGGTGGTCAGCAGCAGCGAGTAGGAATTGCCAGAGCGCTTGCAGTGAGTCCCAAGATCATCTTTGCCGATGAACCTACCGGAAACCTGGATTCCAAGACAACAAAGGAGATTCTGAATCTGATGCAGAAGATTGTAAGGGAGCAGAATCAAACACTTGTTATGGTTACCCATGACAATTACATAGCAAAATTTGCAGACAGACAATTTCACATCGTGGATGGAAAAATATTTAAGATTGAGGAGCAGCATCATGAGGATACAAAGGAGGACAATGGGAATGAAGAAGTTTAGAAAGGGGATTTTATGGCTGCTGGCGGTTCTCATGATGGTTTCAGTTGTGCCTGGTTCGGCGTTTGCGCAGTATGATATCAGCAATAATACATATATAGATGCAAAGAAAACTCCATCAGGAAAAACTGGTGAAAAGACTACTTTGAGTATGATTTTTACAAACAACAGTCAGCAGGATCTTAAAGGCGTAACTATCATGTTTAATCAGGAGGTGGCAAAAAGCGAGTATGAAGCCACTTCGGATGACGCGGATGAAACTACAGTAAGTAACGGCTCCATTTTTCCATTTGAAATAACTTCAAGTACGTTTGATGGGAAACTTTTGGGTTCAGTAAAACAAGGAGAATCCAGGAGTTTCTCGCTTTCAGCAAGAGTAAGAAGAGATATTTCAGAAGGGTACTATACAATTCCTATTAAAATTCGCGCAAGTGGTTCCGACTTGGCAAATGAAAGAATAAATATATGGATCACAAAGTCCTCCGGTACCACCGCATCAGGCAGCACAGAAGGCACCATTCAGTTTGAACTTGGAGAAGACCAGAATACTCCTTATGGAACCTATCCAGAGGTAATGAATTACAATATGAATGTCCGCAATTCTTCTGATGTGACAGCTTTTGACGTAAATATCAGAATGACTGTAGATCCGGACAGCACCAAATTCCCTTTTGATATTAATGATGGAAACTATACAAAACATTATGATAGAATCGGTGGGGGAGAGACGATATCTGTTCCTTACAGTATGAGCATCCGAAAGGATGTATACAGCGGATATTATCCCATTGCCTTTACGATGGAGTACCGTGACAGTACGGAAGGAGATATCCAGAAAGCGACGGGAACCTTTTACGTCAAAGTTCAGAATAAGGAAAAGGAAGAAGATACAAAAGAATTTAATGCAAATGACAGAACAAAGGCAAGGCTTATTGTAGATGGATTCCAGACGAATCCTGAGACAGTTTATGCCGGAGACGAATTTGAACTGATTCTTCATATGAAGAACGCTTCTGAAAATGTTGCAGCAAGCAATATTCTCTTCAGCCTGGAATCGGAAAAGGTTACAGACAGTGCGGTATTTACTACAGATTCCAGTTCTTCTGCTATTGTTGTGAACGCACTTGCCGCAGGACAGACAACGGATGTCAAAGTAAAGATGCGGGCAGGAGCCTGGGTGGATCAAAGAACCTATGCCCTTACCATCAACGAGAAATATGACAGCCCTGAATTTAAGAATGCGGAAGAAAAAGTTACAGTGAATATTCCGGTCAGACAGGTTGCCCGTTTGAATACAGGTACTATAGATGTTATGCCGAACGCAATTTCCGTAGGTTCGGAAACCAATGTCATGTTCCCTATTAACAACACGGGAAAGGTTCTCCTTTACAATGTTATGGTTAATTTTGTTGGGGATTCCATTCAGCAGTCCAGCAGCTATGTAGGTAATATCAAACCAGGAGAAACCGGTAATGTGGATGCCATGATCAGCGGTACGGCACCAACGACGGATGATGGAAAAATAAAGGTTCTTATTACTTTTGAAGATGAAAACGGAGTGGTCAGTGAACCGGTTGAAAAAGAGATAACCCTTATGGTATCTGAATCTGCAGAAACAGATTTTGGAGGTGAAGATCCAGGGGCTTTACCGACCGATATGGAACCTCAGGGATTTGCAAAATACCGGAACGTTATTATTGCTTCCGTTATCGCGGTTCTGGTTATTGGAGGTATAGGCACAGTCATTGTTCTTAAAAGACTCAAAAAGAAAAAGGAAACAGCGGAAGAGGAAATAGAGAATGAGATTTAGCGATTTGCTTTCCATGAGTGTGAATAATTTAAGACGCAGGAAGCTAAGGACATTTTTAACGGTTCTGGGAGTTTTGATTGGTACAGCTTCCATTGTAGTCATGGTGTCTTTGGGAATTGGTTTTAATCAGCTTACCATGGAACAGATTGCTTCTTATGGCAGTCTTACAGAGATTTCGGTTTATTCCAATGCGGGTCAGGGGTCGGGAGACAGCAGCAAAGATCCCAATTATATGACTGATGATGTGATCAAACAGATGGAACGTTTCGATCATGTTACCGCGGTTTCGCCGATTCTGGAAGCGAATGTGCTGATGAAACAGGGAGTGTATCAGGGCAATATAAACCTTATGGGAGTTAGCCAGTCATATTTAAAGAACATCCCATTAAAGGAGGGACGGCTTCCGGAAGCAGGAAAAAAGGAAATCGAGATGGTGATCGGAAATATGGTTGCCAGAAATTTTTCCAATCCCAAAAGTAATACCGATTATTATGAAGATCCTTCCAGCATTCCAGATATTGATTTTTTAAATCGGCCTTTATTTGTTATCTTTGATATGGATGCTTATTATCAGGCTGAGAACGGAGGGTCTTCCGACGGAAAGACTCCGGTCAAACCACCCAAAAAGTATTTATTATCTGCCAGTGGTCTGGTGGAAGGCAGTGTGGAGGAATATAACAACTATAGCTATAATGTTTATGTGGATATAGATGCATTAAAGGCTCAGTTAAAGCAGATCTTCAAGAAAAAGCCAATTCCAAACCAACCTACCACCAAAAAGGGGAAACCTTATAATTACTTTATTTATAACCAGGCAATTGTGCAGGTAGATGATATGAGCAATGTATCAGCCGTGCAAAAGTCCATTACGGATATGGGATATCAGGCAAACAGCAATATGGAATGGCTGGAGCAGTCTCAGAAGCAGGCGAAAATGGTTCAGGCGCTCTTGGGGGGGATCGGAGCGGTCTCTCTGTTTGTTGCGGCAATCGGTATTGCCAATACCATGATGATGTCTATTTACGAAAGAACAAAAGAAATTGGTATTCTTAAGGTACTTGGCTGTGATATGAATAATATCAGGAACATGTTTCTGCTGGAGTCAGGATTCATTGGCTTTTTGGGAGGGGTGACTGGAATTATATTCAGTTATGGAGTCTCATTGCTGATTAACAAGCTTGTGGCAGGCCACATTATGACAGATATGCCTGGAGATTTATCAAGAATCCCCTTATGGTTATCGATGACAGCCATTGGTTTTGCTGTTTTTGTAGGCATGGCAGCAGGATTTTTCCCGGCGTTAAGAGCCATGAAGCTCAGTCCGCTGGCGGCAATACGCAATGATTAATTGGACTTGAAAAAGTACTTGCATTTTATATAAGTATCGTATATGATGTTTAACATGGTACGTGCGACTGGCGGATAAGTGGAGATAACCACGGGGAGCACGATACGAATTTAAGCCGACCGCCTGGGCACCGCTATGGGATGCCCAGGCGGTTTTTTGCGTATAAGCGATGAAGGAGGACCAAATTTTATGAATTTGATTTCTTTAAAGGACGATTTAAAGAATAATTCTTACCCGGGCAGAGGAATTGTGATCGGTAAAACCCCGGATGGAACAAAGGCAGTTGCCGCATATTTTATTATGGGGAGAAGTGAAAACAGTCGTAACCGTGTATTTGTTGAAGAGGAGGAAGGAATCCGTACACAGGCTTTTGATCCTTCCAAGCTGACAGATCCCAGCCTGATCATTTATGCACCGGTACGGGTTTTAGGGAATAAAACCATTGTGACCAATGGGGATCAGACCGATACAATTTATGAGGGAATGGATACACAACTTACCTTTGAACAGTCACTTCGCAGCAGAGAATTTGAACCGGATAGTCCCAACTATACGCCTCGTATATCAGGCATTATGCATACCGAAGGCGGATTGTTCAATTATGCAATGTCCATTCTTAAAAGCAACAATGGAAGTCCTGATTCCTGTAACCGCTATACCTTTGCTTATGAGAATCCAGCCGCAGGGGAAGCGCATTTCATTCATACCTATATGCATGACGGAAATCCTCTTCCCAGCTTTGAGGGAGAGCCGAAACTTGTGGAAACACAAAATGATATTGATGAATTTACGGAAATGATCTGGGAGAACCTAAACGATGAGAACAAGGTATCTCTGTTTGTGAGATATATCGATATAAAAACCCAGACTTATGAAACCCGGATTGTAAATAAGAATAAATAACAGGAGTGCTGAGGATGAACGAACTGGAATTAAAATATGGCTGTAACCCCAATCAGAAACCATCACGAATATATATGTCCGAAGGAAAGGACCTTCCGATTCAGGTATTAAGCGGACGTCCCGGATATATTAATTTTTTAGATGCCTTTAACGGCTGGCAGTTAGTGAAAGAATTAAAGGAAGCAACCGGACTTCCGGCTGCTACTTCTTTTAAACACGTATCTCCTGCAGGAGCAGCCGTAGGCCTGCCTCTTGATCCCACTCTTGCAAAAATTTACTGGGTGGATGATATGGAGGAACTTTCTCCGCTGGCCAGTGCCTATGCGCGCGCCAGAGGAGCCGACCGCATGTCATCTTTTGGAGATTTTATTGCTTTATCTGATGTCTGCGATGTGGATACGGCGAAAATTATTAAACGTGAAGTGTCGGATGGGGTCATAGCTCCTGGATTTGAACCGGAAGCACTGGAACTATTAAAGGCAAAAAAGAATGGCAATTATAATGTAATTCAGATCGATCCGGATTACAAACCGGAACCGCTTGAGAAAAAACAGGTATATGGAATCGTGTTTGAACAGGGAAGAAATGAGCTTAAGATCGATGAGAAACTCTTAACAAATGTGGTTACACAGAATAAAGATATTCCTGATTCTGCGAAGATGGATCTGATCATTTCCCTGATTACCTTGAAATACACCCAGTCCAATTCTGTTTGTTATGTGAAGGATGGACAGGCTATTGGTATCGGGGCAGGACAGCAGTCAAGAGTCCATTGCACCAGACTTGCAGGAAATAAAGCGGATAACTGGTATTTACGTCAGGCACCTCAGGTTCTCAATCTTCCGTTTGTGGATGAGATCCGCCGGGCAGACAGGGACAATGCCATCGATGTCTACATCGGAGAGGAGTATATGGATGTATTGGCAGATGGCAGATGGGAGGCTATCTTTAAGGTAAAACCACCTGTATTTACAAGAGAAGAGAAACGGGCCTGGTTAGATCAGCTTACCGGTGTTTCTTTGGGTTCTGACGCATTTTTCCCATTTGGCGACAACATTGACCGGGCTTTTAAGAGCGGAGTAACCTATGTGGGTCAGCCGGGAGGTTCTGTTCGAGACGATCAGGTCATTGAAACCTGTGATAAATATGGAATGGCTATGGCATTTACGGAGATCCGTCTGTTCCATCATTAATACGATTTTTTTTAAACCGGACGGGAAGCCAGGTTATGCCTGGATCCCCTGTCCGGTTATTTTATTGCTGCATTTGGGAGAAGTGATAAAAGAAGTACCAGCCTATATTTTTTGTAAAAGCACTTTCATGGAACGGGCGGCATAAAATGAGAGTAAGTAAGTTTAAGGTGGCTTTCTTTGAAAACTTTTCCCAAACCTTTAACTGCGCGAGAGGAACGAGAGTGTCTGGAACGATACCAGGAAGGGGATCAGGAGGCGAGAGCCACACTCATCGAGCGGAATATGCGTCTGGTAGCCCATGTTGCTAAAAAATATCAGAATACGGATTATGATATGGAAGATCTCCTTTCTGTTGGAACGATCGGACTAATCAAAGCTGTTAACACCTTCCACCCGGACAGAGGCTCAAGACTGGCCACATATGCGGCCAAATGTGTGGAAAATGATATCCTATCACAACGGCTCCCATCAGGCGTCGGGGAAATGACCCAGGTGGCTGATCCGGTATTCGCTGGGACTTACTCCCATGGATTTACGGAAAACTTTTGCAAAATAGTTGCCGTTTGCAAATCCGCATTCCTGGGCGATGACATCAATATTTAACGTGGTGTTTAAGAGGAAAGAGATTCCCTGTTCCAGGCGAAGCTGGGTTAAATACTTCATAGGTGTGATTCCTTTCTGAGAATGAAACTGTCTCGTTAAATGAGGCAGGCTGACGCCTAACTGACTGCACATTTGGGACAGGTTGTTTTGACTTCTGTAGTTTTGCCGGATCCATTCAGCTGCTTCCTCTACAACAGCATTCTTTATTATGATGGAAGGAATCTCAAGTTCACGAAGTAAGGTGCTCAAAAATCGGTAAAGAAAGATTCCGCTTTCATATCTATCGTATTTCCTACCATTTTGAAAGGTCTGATATTCTTCCAAAAAGCAGTTAATGGCTTGTGAGCTGCTGTCAAGGGAGAAGATATTTCCGGAGGTGTTTTGAATGCGCTTATAAAAATAATCTCCCAACTCCCCATCGAAATGGAGATAAAAGAATTTCCATTTTCCGCCTTCTGGCAAATAGTATCTGCTGGAATCCGGGAATGTTATAAAAAATGCACTGCCGGGTGTAAGAGAATATTCCGTTCCATTGGATTCAATAATTCCGCACCCTTCCAGAGTATATTGTATTAAAAAACCAGAATAGGACCCCCTCTTCTCATTGTTAAAATCATATGGCTCATCCTGGCGCAGTTCCATTCCGAAATCACTTAAGAAAAGGGGAGCCTTAGCCTGCTTGTCAATATCTAAAAATCCAAAGGTTTTATTGGGATTTATAATCAAAATATTACCCTCCTTTTATCGTTTTGTTACTCTTGTAATGAATGTTTATCTTGATATAATGGATTTAATATAATCAATATTTTACCATGAAAGGATGCTTTTATGAAGAGTAATTTAATCCTTAACACCCCTCCTATGGGGTGGAACAGCTATGATTATTATGATACCACCGTGAATGAGGCTCAGATCAGGACCAATGCAGATTATATGTCAGTACATTTAAAAGAGTCCGGCTGGGAATACATCATTGTAGATATTGAATGGTATTCTTATGATGCAGGCAGCAAACGAGACAGGTATCAGTACATTCCATTCTGGAAAGTAGAAATGGATGAATATTCCAGACTGCTTCCTTGTCCGGACCGTTTTCCGTCATCCGCTGATGGAAAGGGGTTTAAACCTCTTGCTGACTATATCCATGGACTGGGACTTAAATTTGGAATCCATATCATGCGTGGAGTTCCAAGAATTGCTGCCCATACCCATACTAAGATTATGGGTACAGATAAAACGGCTAATGAAATTGCAGATCCCAGCTCCATCTGTCAGTGGAATCCTGATATGTATGGTGTAGTGCCAGGGGCAGAGGGAGCACAGGAGTATTACAATTCTATAATGGATTTGTATGGGGAATGGGGCGTAGACTTTATAAAATGCGATGATATCTGCCGCATGGACGCTCCGTCTGCGAAACGGGAAATCCAGATGCTGAAAGAAGCCATGGATCAGTGCGGCCGTCCGATGGTTCTCAGCCTGTCTCCGGGACCGGCTCTCATTGAAGAGGCATGGCATTACGAAACTTATGCAAATATGTGGCGGATTACCGACGATTTCTGGGATGACTGGAAATATCTTTTACATATGTTTGAACGCTGTGAACTCTGGCAAAATCACGTGAGTGCAGGTAATTATCCGGATTGCGATATGCTTCCGGTCGGAATGATCGGAAAAGGATTTGGTAATGAACATCTGACCAACTTCACGAAGGATGAGCAGATTACCATGATGACATTGTGGTGCATATTCCGTTCCCCTCTTATGATTGGCGGAGAGCTGACATTACTTGATGACTGGACGAAAAATTTGCTTACAAATAAGGACGTAATGGAGCTGCTTTTGTCGTCGAAAGGGGCAAGGCAATTAGCCCGGGATTCGGTCCGTTGTATCTGGCACAGCCGCAATTTAAAAGATGATTCAGAATATCTTGCAGTCTTTAATCTCTCTGAAGAGGAACAGTCAATAAAAGTACTGCCGGAACTTACTGGAGTGGAAGATTTTTCGGGTCTTACATTTACAGAGTTATGGTCTGGAGAAGCAAAAGTTTGTGAAACAACAGAGCTTTTTGTAACTTTACCAAAACACGGCGCGTGCCTTTACCGGTACCAGTCTTAACATACGTAACAAAAAATCATCTTTTTGCATAGCTGCAAAAGGGTGATTTTTTTGTGGAGAATATTACGGGTCATTTTTCATATATATAGCAATATCAGCAGGGAAAAAGGACAAATATAGCGGCATCAACAGTCCGCAGGCCAAAAAGTCTAAAGGTTTTTGATAAAAAATTCTACATTTAAGAGTTAAATACCTGACTGCCACATATATTTTAACAAACCAATGCTGCGGACACCCTTTTGGTCAAGCAATAATCCTGTATTCTTTTTATGGAGGTATTGATATGGAATTAGAACTGTTTTTGAATTATGTAGGCAACAGCTTGAAGAAAATCAATTCTGATGTGGAAAAGCTGCATTCAAACCTGTACAACAATGATGATATCCTGGACCATATAAGCAGTGAAGTAGTTATGCTTGAAAACCATATTCAGTATTTCAGTCAGATCAACCAGGCTGCACTGGAAGAAGAGGAAGGAACTCCGGCTCCTGAAGGAGAGGGAGAGACTCCAGCTCCGGAAGAAGAGCCCAGAGTTTTTACCGTGGATGAGTTGGCACAATACAATGGAAAAGAAGGCGCGCCGGCTTACGTGGCGGTAAAAGGAGTTGTATATGATGTAACCAACAATCCACTTTGGGCGGGAGGAAATCATTTTTTTGGACTTACTGCGGGCAGGGATTTAACCAATGAGTTTGCGATGTGCCATCCTGGAGCCATGGTTTTAAGTGTTCTTCCGGTAGTTGGTACTCTGGCTACAGAATAAAGGATTTCATTTGGATCGGAAAGAGATATCCTATCATACCCTTTGGAAAATAAGAGGGGTATGATAGGCTTTTGCTTTTCTTTTATAGTTTATCGGGATTAATCCCTTTTATAAGAGCTTGTTTCTGATAATTGGGACAAGAAAGCTGTTTTAAATGCCGCAGAACAGCCTGGTTATGAAGGAGCGCCGCTTTTCTTTCCAATTCTTTTTGATCCGCTTCCGTTTTCGGGTGGTGTACGATCATATTCATGATATATGCTTTCGAAAATATAGTTAATATAATGTATGATGTTCTGCGTGTCCGGTATGTTTGCGGAACAGAGTTTTGGAAAGAGAGGATTTTAGGTAACAGGGAGGCAAAGCTATGGAAAAGAAGGATCAATTTGCAATATACTCGAGAAAATCGAAATTTACGGGAAAAGGCGAAAGTATCGGAAATCAAATCGAGTTATGCAGGCAATATATTTCTTCACATTATGGAGATAGTTATGCAGAAAGCGCCTACATCTATGAGGATGAGGGATTTTCAGGAGGCAACTTAGACCGGCCACAGTTTAAAATGATGATGCAGGAGGCGAAAAAAAAGAAATTCACTGCCATCGTCTGCTACCGGCTTGACAGAATAAGCCGTAACATTGGTGATTTTGCCAACCTGATCGAAGAACTCAACGAGCTTCATGTATCCTTTATTTCCATCAAAGAGCAGTTTGATACGTCATCCCCCATGGGAAGGGCTATGATGTATATTGCCTCTGTCTTTTCCCAGTTGGAGAGGGAAACCATTGCAGAGCGGATCCGTGATAACATGCACGAGCTTTCCAAAAGCGGAAGGTGGCTGGGGGGGAATACTCCTACTGGCTATGAGTCTGAGAGCATCTCATCGGTAACAATTGATGGGAAGGTAAAAAAGGCATATCAATTGAAGCTGATTCCGGAAGAAGCAAGGCTGGTACGGATAATTTTTGAGAAATTCTTAGAAACCGGATCTTTGACCAGGACAGAAACTTATTTGCTTCAAAACGGGTATAAAACCAAATACAACCGCCAATTCAGCCGTTTTGCCATAAAAGGTATCTTAACAAATCCGGTTTATATGATGGCCGACTATGAGGCCTATACCTATCTGAAAGAAAAAAAGGTGGATCTGTTTGCAGAAAAAGAGGAGTTTGACGGAAGGTTTGGCGTGATTGCTTATAACCGTACCCTCCAAAAACCGGGAAAGGCTCATGAAATGAAGGGTATGGAAGAATGGATCGTAGCGGTTGGAAAACACGAGGGTATGATTCCAGGTGCCATGTGGGTCAATGTGCAGAAAGTACTTGATCGAAATAAATCAAAAAATTACAGAAAGCCCCGCAGCAATGTAGCGCTGATGTCAGGACTTTTGTTTTGTGGGGCCTGCGGAGATTATATGCGGCCTAAACTGTCCCGGCGATTAAATTCTGGCGGAGAGCAGATCTATTCCTATTTATGTTCCATGAAGGAAAAAAGCCGTATGAAATGCTGCAGTATGAATAATCCCAATGGAAATGCACTGGATAAACTGGTCATCGAGGAAATTAAAAAAATTCCTGTGGATCAGGCAGAATTTCAATTTCAGTTAAATCAGAGCAAAAAGATTCTGGAAGATGACAAAGAGGAGTTTGAATCTGATATCCTCCGTCTTAAAGAGGAATCAGAAAATATGGATGGAGAAATATCAGGACTTGTTTCTTCTCTAAAAAAAGCCGGAGGTACCGCTGCCGAAGAATATATTGTAACGCAGATTGAAGAACTCCATCAAAAGAAAGAAGAAACCCGGCAGAGGATCACAGAACTCGAAACAGCGGCTGTAAGCAAGGAACTTTCCAGTCTTGAATTTGAACTTTTAAAACAGACTCTTTCATCCTTTAAAAATACCGTAGATACCATGGATGTGGAACAGAAGCGTATGGCAATCCGTGCCCTTGTGAAAAAGGCGGTCTGGGATGGGAAAAGCATTCATCTGTATTACTTCGGGGCAGAGGAGCCGCAGGGAGAACATAGCAAATGATATCCTATCACAACGGCTCCCATCAGGCGTCGGGGAAATGACCCAGGTGGCTGATCCGGTATTCGCTGGGACTTACTCCCATGGATTTACGGAAAACTTTTGCAAAATAGTTGCCGTTTGCAAATCCGCATTCCTGGGCGATGACATCAATATTTAACGTGGTGTTTAAGAGGAAAGAGATTCCCTGTTCCAGGCGAAGCTGGGTTAAATACTTCATAGGTGTGATTCCTTTCTGAGAATGAAACTGTCTCGTTAAATGAGGCAGGCTGACGCCTAACTGACTGCACATTTGGGACAGGTTGTTTTGACTTCTGTAGTTTTGCCGGATCCATTCAGCTGCTTCCTCTACAACAGCATTCTTTATTATGATGGAAGGAATCTCAAGTTCACGAAGTAAGGTGCTCAAAAATCGGTAAAGAAAGATTCCGCTTTCATATCTATCGTATTTCCTACCATTTTGAAAGGTCTGATATTCTTCCAAAAAGCAGTTAATGGCTTGTGAGCTGCTGTCAAGGGAGAAGATATTTCCGGAGGTGTTTTGAATGCGCTTATAAAAATAATCTCCCAACTCCCCATCGAAATGGAGATAAAAGAATTTCCATTTTCCGCCTTCTGGCAAATAGTATCTGCTGGAATCCGGGAATGTTATAAAAAATGCACTGCCGGGTGTAAGAGAATATTCCGTTCCATTGGATTCAATAATTCCGCACCCTTCCAGAGTATATTGTATTAAAAAACCAGAATAGGACCCCCTCTTCTCATTGTTAAAATCATATGGCTCATCCTGGCGCAGTTCCATTCCGAAATCACTTAAGAAAAGGGGAGCCTTAGCCTGCTTGTCAATATCTAAAAATCCAAAGGTTTTATTGGGATTTATAATCAAAATATTACCCTCCTTTTATCGTTTTGTTACTCTTGTAATGAATGTTTATCTTGATATAATGGATTTAATATAATCAATATTTTACCATGAAAGGATGCTTTTATGAAGAGTAATTTAATCCTTAACACCCCTCCTATGGGGTGGAACAGCTATGATTATTATGATACCACCGTGAATGAGGCTCAGATCAGGACCAATGCAGATTATATGTCAGTACATTTAAAAGAGTCCGGCTGGGAATACATCATTGTAGATATTGAATGGTATTCTTATGATGCAGGCAGCAAACGAGACAGGTATCAGTACATTCCATTCTGGAAAGTAGAAATGGATGAATATTCCAGACTGCTTCCTTGTCCGGACCGTTTTCCGTCATCCGCTGATGGAAAGGGGTTTAAACCTCTTGCTGACTATATCCATGGACTGGGACTTAAATTTGGAATCCATATCATGCGTGGAGTTCCAAGAATTGCTGCCCATACCCATACTAAGATTATGGGTACAGATAAAACGGCTAATGAAATTGCAGATCCCAGCTCCATCTGTCAGTGGAATCCTGATATGTATGGTGTAGTGCCAGGGGCAGAGGGAGCACAGGAGTATTACAATTCTATAATGGATTTGTATGGGGAATGGGGCGTAGACTTTATAAAATGCGATGATATCTGCCGCATGGACGCTCCGTCTGCGAAACGGGAAATCCAGATGCTGAAAGAAGCCATGGATCAGTGCGGCCGTCCGATGGTTCTCAGCCTGTCTCCGGGACCGGCTCTCATTGAAGAGGCATGGCATTACGAAACTTATGCAAATATGTGGCGGATTACCGACGATTTCTGGGATGACTGGAAATATCTTTTACATATGTTTGAACGCTGTGAACTCTGGCAAAATCACGTGAGTGCAGGTAATTATCCGGATTGCGATATGCTTCCGGTCGGAATGATCGGAAAAGGATTTGGTAATGAACATCTGACCAACTTCACGAAGGATGAGCAGATTACCATGATGACATTGTGGTGCATATTCCGTTCCCCTCTTATGATTGGCGGAGAGCTGACATTACTTGATGACTGGACGAAAAATTTGCTTACAAATAAGGACGTAATGGAGCTGCTTTTGTCGTCGAAAGGGGCAAGGCAATTAGCCCGGGATTCGGTCCGTTGTATCTGGCACAGCCGCAATTTAAAAGATGATTCAGAATATCTTGCAGTCTTTAATCTCTCTGAAGAGGAACAGTCAATAAAAGTACTGCCGGAACTTACTGGAGTGGAAGATTTTTCGGGTCTTACATTTACAGAGTTATGGTCTGGAGAAGCAAAAGTTTGTGAAACAACAGAGCTTTTTGTAACTTTACCAAAACACGGCGCGTGCCTTTACCGGTACCAGTCTTAACATACGTAACAAAAAATCATCTTTTTGCATAGCTGCAAAAGGGTGATTTTTTTGTGGAGAATATTACGGGTCATTTTTCATATATATAGCAATATCAGCAGGGAAAAAGGACAAATATAGCGGCATCAACAGTCCGCAGGCCAAAAAGTCTAAAGGTTTTTGATAAAAAATTCTACATTTAAGAGTTAAATACCTGACTGCCACATATATTTTAACAAACCAATGCTGCGGACACCCTTTTGGTCAAGCAATAATCCTGTATTCTTTTTATGGAGGTATTGATATGGAATTAGAACTGTTTTTGAATTATGTAGGCAACAGCTTGAAGAAAATCAATTCTGATGTGGAAAAGCTGCATTCAAACCTGTACAACAATGATGATATCCTGGACCATATAAGCAGTGAAGTAGTTATGCTTGAAAACCATATTCAGTATTTCAGTCAGATCAACCAGGCTGCACTGGAAGAAGAGGAAGGAACTCCGGCTCCTGAAGGAGAGGGAGAGACTCCAGCTCCGGAAGAAGAGCCCAGAGTTTTTACCGTGGATGAGTTGGCACAATACAATGGAAAAGAAGGCGCGCCGGCTTACGTGGCGGTAAAAGGAGTTGTATATGATGTAACCAACAATCCACTTTGGGCGGGAGGAAATCATTTTTTTGGACTTACTGCGGGCAGGGATTTAACCAATGAGTTTGCGATGTGCCATCCTGGAGCCATGGTTTTAAGTGTTCTTCCGGTAGTTGGTACTCTGGCTACAGAATAAAGGATTTCATTTGGATCGGAAAGAGATATCCTATCATACCCTTTGGAAAATAAGAGGGGTATGATAGGCTTTTGCTTTTCTTTTATAGTTTATCGGGATTAATCCCTTTTATAAGAGCTTGTTTCTGATAATTGGGACAAGAAAGCTGTTTTAAATGCCGCAGAACAGCCTGGTTATGAAGGAGCGCCGCTTTTCTTTCCAATTCTTTTTGATCCGCTTCCGTTTTCGGGTGGTGTACGATCATATTCATGATATATGCTTTCGAAAATATAGTTAATATAATGTATGATGTTCTGCGTGTCCGGTATGTTTGCGGAACAGAGTTTTGGAAAGAGAGGATTTTAGGTAACAGGGAGGCAAAGCTATGGAAAAGAAGGATCAATTTGCAATATACTCGAGAAAATCGAAATTTACGGGAAAAGGCGAAAGTATCGGAAATCAAATCGAGTTATGCAGGCAATATATTTCTTCACATTATGGAGATAGTTATGCAGAAAGCGCCTACATCTATGAGGATGAGGGATTTTCAGGAGGCAACTTAGACCGGCCACAGTTTAAAATGATGATGCAGGAGGCGAAAAAAAAGAAATTCACTGCCATCGTCTGCTACCGGCTTGACAGAATAAGCCGTAACATTGGTGATTTTGCCAACCTGATCGAAGAACTCAACGAGCTTCATGTATCCTTTATTTCCATCAAAGAGCAGTTTGATACGTCATCCCCCATGGGAAGGGCTATGATGTATATTGCCTCTGTCTTTTCCCAGTTGGAGAGGGAAACCATTGCAGAGCGGATCCGTGATAACATGCACGAGCTTTCCAAAAGCGGAAGGTGGCTGGGGGGGAATACTCCTACTGGCTATGAGTCTGAGAGCATCTCATCGGTAACAATTGATGGGAAGGTAAAAAAGGCATATCAATTGAAGCTGATTCCGGAAGAAGCAAGGCTGGTACGGATAATTTTTGAGAAATTCTTAGAAACCGGATCTTTGACCAGGACAGAAACTTATTTGCTTCAAAACGGGTATAAAACCAAATACAACCGCCAATTCAGCCGTTTTGCCATAAAAGGTATCTTAACAAATCCGGTTTATATGATGGCCGACTATGAGGCCTATACCTATCTGAAAGAAAAAAAGGTGGATCTGTTTGCAGAAAAAGAGGAGTTTGACGGAAGGTTTGGCGTGATTGCTTATAACCGTACCCTCCAAAAACCGGGAAAGGCTCATGAAATGAAGGGTATGGAAGAATGGATCGTAGCGGTTGGAAAACACGAGGGTATGATTCCAGGTGCCATGTGGGTCAATGTGCAGAAAGTACTTGATCGAAATAAATCAAAAAATTACAGAAAGCCCCGCAGCAATGTAGCGCTGATGTCAGGACTTTTGTTTTGTGGGGCCTGCGGAGATTATATGCGGCCTAAACTGTCCCGGCGATTAAATTCTGGCGGAGAGCAGATCTATTCCTATTTATGTTCCATGAAGGAAAAAAGCCGTATGAAATGCTGCAGTATGAATAATCCCAATGGAAATGCACTGGATAAACTGGTCATCGAGGAAATTAAAAAAATTCCTGTGGATCAGGCAGAATTTCAATTTCAGTTAAATCAGAGCAAAAAGATTCTGGAAGATGACAAAGAGGAGTTTGAATCTGATATCCTCCGTCTTAAAGAGGAATCAGAAAATATGGATGGAGAAATATCAGGACTTGTTTCTTCTCTAAAAAAAGCCGGAGGTACCGCTGCCGAAGAATATATTGTAACGCAGATTGAAGAACTCCATCAAAAGAAAGAAGAAACCCGGCAGAGGATCACAGAACTCGAAACAGCGGCTGTAAGCAAGGAACTTTCCAGTCTTGAATTTGAACTTTTAAAACAGACTCTTTCATCCTTTAAAAATACCGTAGATACCATGGATGTGGAACAGAAGCGTATGGCAATCCGTGCCCTTGTGAAAAAGGCGGTCTGGGATGGGAAAAGCATTCATCTGTATTACTTCGGGGCAGAGGAGCCGCAGGGAGAACATAGCAAATGAAATCCTAATGCTTCTTCGTGCGAATAAAAAATATTCAAAAGAGGTTTCTTTGTTTGAACCCATCGGCGTAGACAAGGATGGAGAGACCGTAAGCCTTGTTGACGTTATAGAAATGGAAAATAAAGAGACCCTGGAAACCATTATATTAAAACAGGATATTAAGGAACTCTATCAGGCTTTTGACAGTTGTCTTAAGGACAATGAAAAAACCATTATTGGCATGCGGTATGGTCTTCACGGGGGGAAAGAGTATACGCAACGGGAGATTGCTGATTTAATGGGGATTTCCAGGTCTTACGTCTCAAGACTTGAAAAAAAAGCGCTGGAACGTCTGAGAGCGGAATTAAAAAAATATGGAGTTTAGCGTGCCGAAGCAGGGGCAGATATAAGTCCCTGCTTTTCTGCCAGCCCTAAAATAGGCTTGAACCATAAATTTAAATTTGGTACAATGTAAAAAACGATCACGTAAAGGACAAGTTCAATATGAAGGAAAATAAGAATGAACCGGGAAACAAGCAGATAAACTGGAAAAGAGAGATTTTTGAATGGGTCAAGATCATTGTTATGGCATCTGCCATAGCATTTTGCATTAATACATTTATTATTGCCAACAGCAGGGTTCCTACCGGCTCCATGGAGACTACCATTATGCCAGGAGACCGGGTATTCGGTTTTCGGATGGCTTATAAGTTTGGAGAAGATCCCCAAAGGGGTGATGTTGTTATCTTTGATCATAAGACAGGACCTGGGTCAAAAGAAACCCGCCTGGTAAAGCGTATCATCGGGCTTCCGGGAGAGACTGTGGATATTCGCAATAACCAGGTGTATATCGATAATTCCGAAACCCCATTCAATGAGCCCTATCTGGCGGAAGAGATGGAGACGGAGGACTACCATTTTGAAGTGCCGGAAGGCTGTTACTTAATGCTTGGGGACAACCGGAATAATTCCGCGGATGCCAGATATTGGCCGGATCCTTATGTGCCGGAGAAAAAGATACTGGCAAAGGTTCTGGTCCGGTACTATCCTGGAATTAAAGCAATTCATTAGCTTTAGGGGTTCCAAATGAAAAAGGGATGAATATATTAAAAGAAAAAAGGTAAGTTCAGTGGCGTATGCGTGATATATTCATTCTAGTACTTGCACTTTCTACGGACAGCTTTGTTGCCAGCGTTGCCTATGGGGCAAACAGGCTCCGCATATCACTTGCAAAAGTGATTGCAGTCAACCTCATATGCAGTGGCTGTCTGGGAGCCGCCCTGCTGTTTGGCAGCGTACTCAATGGACTGGTGCCGGAAGCTTTTGCCAAGGGATTGGGCTTTGCATGTCTGTTCTTTCTGGGAGTCGTTAAGCTTCTGGATTATTCCATAAAGAAATACATTAATAATCATGTGAATGTTCGCAAAGATCTTACATTCTCTATTTCTGGTCTGAGCATCATCATAAATATTTATGGTAACCCAATGGCAGCGGATTGGGATGAGTCGAAATCACTGTCATGGAAGGAAACGGTGATGCTTTCTCTGGCCATGTCCATTGACAGTCTGGTGGCAGGAAGTTTATCCGGGTTTTTACTTATGCCGCCTGGCCTGACAGCTTTTGTATCCCTTGTGGTCGGAATCTTGGTTATGTATATCGGCCTCTTTCTGGGACATGAGCTGGCAGCGCGGAAGAACTGGGATTTATCCTGGGTTAGCGGAATTCTATTTTTGTTCCTCGCTTTTGGAAAATTGTAAAATTATGGAATAAAAAATGAGGTTTAACTCTTTTGGGGTTGAACCTCATTTTTAAATGCGGTATAATCCTTATCAAAAACAGGAGTAACAATTGATGCAGTTTACCATACCTCATTATTATAATAAGTTTCACTGTGTGGCGGGAGCCTGTTCCGATACCTGCTGTGCCGGCTGGGCGATCATGATTGATGACCGGTCCAGGAGACGCTACCGGATGCGAAAAGGGGAATTTGGAGAGCGGCTACGCCGGTCCATTGACTGGAGGAACAGTTCTTTTAAGCAGTGCGGCCATCGGTGTTCATTTTTAAATCAGGACAATCTCTGTGATATGTACATTGAAGCCGGACAGGGGATGCTTTGTAAGACCTGCCGGGATTATCCAAGACATACAGAAGAATACGAAGGTGCCAGAGAGATATCTCTGTCCTTATCCTGCGAAGAAGCAGCCAGACTGATTCTTGGGACACAGGAGCCGGTCCGATTTCTGACAAAAGAAGATGGAAGAGAAGAATCATATCCGGATTTTGACTTCTTATTGTATACCAAGCTTATGGATTCCAGAGAAGTGATATTTTCCTTCTTACAAAATCGGAGCAGGCCATGTAGTCTGCGTATGGCCATGGCCCTGGGTCTGACTCATGACATCCAGAAAAGAATCAGGGAGGACAGCCTTTATAAAATCGATGGGCTTTTGGAACGGTACAAAGGGGCGCTTGCAGAGAAGGCAATTGCGGCAAAACTTGCTGAACGCAAGATAGACGGTCCGGCCCGGTTTGAAAAAATGAAAGAATGGTTTGATATTTTTCAGGAACTGGAGGTCTTAAATGCCGATTGGCCACGGTACATAGGCACTTTGAAGAAGCTGCTGTTTGATGAAGGAGCCTCAGCCTATGAAGAGAACCGCCTTTCTTTTTACCAGTATTTAATGGAAGATGAGGAACGTAAAACCCAGTGGGAGCTGTGGTCTGAACAGCTTTTAGTGTATTTTGTATTCACTTATTTTTGCGGAGCCGTTTATGATGGACAGCCTTATGCGAAAATGAAGCTTGCTGTGGTAAGCACACTCCTTATTCAGGAAATGGCTCAGGCGGTCTTTAAAATGCGGGAAGGAAGACTGGATTTTTCTGAATTTGTTCATCTTTCCCATCGTTTTTCCAGAGAAGTGGAACATTCTGATCAGAACTTGAATACGTTGGACCGGATATTCTGTATTGATCCAAGGTTTGGGCTGAAATCCCTCCTTTCTCTGATATAGGAGGTACCTGGTGAAATTTACGAAAGACATAAATGCAGAAAAAAAGTGGAAGAAAGCCAATACCGGTTTTTCCATTCTGCTCTTGATTTTGTTTGCAGCCTATTGTGGCGTTATGTATGCCATGACAGGCGGTCTGTGTGCATTTCGAGGATTAATGGGGATTCCGTGCCCTGGCTGCGGAGGTACAAGGGCAATTCTTCATCTGGCGAAGGGAGACATATCCGGGTGCATTGAATTAAACCCATCGGCACCCCTTATTTTTTTGTGCCTGCTTAATGAGATCCGTGTATGCTATTTTAACAGAGGTAACAAAAAACTTGCCGGCATATTGCTGTTTATCAGTGTAGCCATATCTCTGATCCTGTACGTAGTCCGGATGAAACTGTACTTTCCTTATAGAGAACCTTATGTTTTCTATGACAATAGCCTTCTGTTTCGTATTCTAAGATTGATTCATGGCAGAATAGACGGATAAATAAGAAAATTATACCAATTTGAAAAAATCTATGATATAATGTTAGACGTTATAAAATACCAGAAGTTTACCAAGGAGGAAAAGTATGGAAAACGATAACAATGTAAGCTACCAGGGAGGCCAGTATTCTTCTCAGGCGGATCCAAACAAAAGCGTAATGACCATGGGCGAGTGGGTAATCACTCTGATCGTTATGATGGTACCATGTGTTAACATTATCATGATGTTCATCTGGGCTTTTGGAAACGGCAATGAGAACCGCAAGAATTTTTGCAGAGCCAATCTGATTATTACAGCAGTCAGCGCTGTTCTTGTATTTATCTTATATCTGACTGTTTTTGCAAGTATTGTTGCAGCAGCTGGAAGTTACTATTAAAAAAGAGAGGTCTGATGACCTCTCTTTTTTATGCTCTTATAAGCTTTCATTATAGGAAATTGGCAAAGATTGATGCGAATACTACCGTACAGAGTCCTGAAGTAGCAATGGCAAGACTGCTCATGGCGCCTTCGATTTCTCCCATTTCCAGGGCTTTTGTAGTTCCAATGGCATGGGAGGCAGATCCAATGGCAATGCCGATGGCCACTGGCTCAGTGATATGGAACACCCGGCAGACAGTTTCTGCTATGATATTCCCTAAAATACCCGTTATAATGATGCTTGCAACCGTAATGGTTACAAAGCCCTTCATTTCTTCCGAAATTCCCATGGCAATGGCAGTGGTAATGGATTTTGGCAGAAAAGTAACGTATTCCTGATGATTCAGACCGAATACGATTGCCAGAAGCAGTACCGTCACCATAGTGGTAATAACGCCTGTCAGTGTCCCCGCCATAATCGCCTTGGAATGCTTCTTTAACAGCTCCATCTGTCGGTATAAAGGAATGGCCAGGCATATAGTGGCAGGGGTGAGAAGGTAGCTGATGTATTTTGCACTCTGGTTGTAGACTTCATATTTGATCTTAAATATGGATAATAGCGCCATAACAACCACAATAGATATCAACAGTGGGTTAAAAATAGGGGATTTGAACTTTCTTTTCAATAAGAGTCCCAGCTCATAACTTAATAGGCTTACTGCTGCGCCGAAAAATAAAAAACTGTTTATTGTGTTACTCATCGTCTTTGTCCTTTCTCTTATTGTCAATCTGGATAAAAAATTGGGTCACTTTTCCGGTAATTGCCATAACCACAATGGTAGAAATCAGGGTAATGACAAGAAACGGTACTAAAATGGGTCCGAGGATCCCCCAGGAATCCAAAAGTCCCACGGCCGCCGGAATGAACATTACCGGCATGATTTCAATAAGAAATATGCTGGCGTCTTCCACCGCGCTTAAAGGTATGAGTTTTGTTTTTAATCCGATTAACATAAGCAGCAAGCCGTAAATGCTGGCAGGGATAGGAAGAGAAATGAATAAATGAATGATTTCTCCTATTAAGGATATGAAAAGAATAATGCTAAACTGTCTTAAGTATTTCATAACTACGCCTCCTGCGTTTTTTGTCGAATTTACAGCTATGGTTTATCCTAAACTTTATTTTGCAGCTTGTCAAATGGTTTTAATTCAGAACAAAAAAAATACTTGCTTTCTTAAGAATCTATGATATACTGATGACGTTACAAAATACAATAGAATAAGTCGCAGAGTAGACTAGTGTGCGTTAAGTGCTGAGTGAACAGGGAGTTGTCATTCGGACGAAAAGATTTTCTTGCGGTACACGAGTCGCATCCCGCTGCATCAGAAGATAAGTATATTTATCTCCGGTTGTAGTCTGAGGTCTGCAAAGGAGGTATTTTTTTATGAAAAAATTCGTCACTTTGTTCACCGATTCTTACAGAGAGCTAAGGTATGTAAGAACCATCACCACCGCCGCCATGTTTGGTGCCATAGCAATTATTCTTGGTATGTTTTCCATTGATTTTGGCAATTACATCAGGCTCAGTTTTGCCTCTATTCCCAATGGAATGATTTCCTACCTGTTTGGCCCTGTTGTAGGCGGTTTGTTTTCCGGAAGCATGGATGTACTTAAATACTTGTTAAAGCCCAATGGAGCGTTTTTCCCGGGGCTCACACTGGTAACCATATTATCAGGTGTTATGTATGGCTGTTTCTATTATAAAAAAGCCATAACCTTAAAACGGGTCCTGATTTCCAAGCTGATCGTTATGCTGATCTGCAATGTGGTCTTAAACACTCTTTGCTTATCCATTCTTTATGGAAAGGGGTTTATGGTACTCCTTCCGGCAAGAGCGTTAAAAAACCTTGTGATGTGGCCCATTGATTCCATGATTTTTTATTCCATGATCAAAGCCCTGGACACCATGGGAGTTTTTCGCATCATTCAAAAGACTCGGACTGTCGGGACGAAATAAGCAGCAAGGCCTGTGGTTTCCATTAGGAAACCACAGGCCTTTTGGCAGGGTGGAGAAACCGCTGTTTGGTGATATTGTATTAAAAATAAGCCAATATTTTGTATAAGTCTGTATAAAATCCATGGACAGATATCTTCTTTCATACTATAATCTTAAGTATCCGTATTTTATTTCCATCGCGGATAACGGGTATGTATCTGACAAAAACAGAGACTGGTCCATTGGGCTGATCTCTATTTATTAGATTTTATTAGGAGGAATGAATCATGAGTGATGCTAATTGTACTCATAATTGCAATAGCTGCGGGGAAAGCTGTCCAAGCAGACAGGAAGGCCCCCAGAGTTTTCTGGAACCATTAAATCCTGCCAGTTCAGTAAAAAAGGTGATTGGTATTGTGAGCGGAAAGGGCGGAGTGGGAAAATCACTGGTAACCACTATGATGGCAGTCCGCATGAAAGCAAAGGGATATAAGGCGGCAATTTTAGATGCGGATATTACCGGACCTTCCATTCCAAAAGCATTTGGTCTTTCTGATGCAGGTGTAGGAATGACACCGAACGGTCTTATGATCCCAGCTACAACGACAACGGGAATTGAGGTTATGTCTGCCAATCTTTTATTAGACAACGAAACAGATCCAGTTATCTGGAGAGGTCCTGTGATTGCAGGAACTGTAAAACAGTTCTGGCAGGAAGTGCTCTGGGAAGATATTGACTATATGTTTGTGGACATGCCTCCTGGAACCGGAGATGTCCCGTTGACTGTATTTCAGTCCCTGCCTCTTGACGGTATTATCATTGTAACCTCTCCTCAGGAGCTGGTTTCCATGATCGTTGCAAAGGCTGTTAATATGGCAAAGAAAATGAACGTCCCGATCCTTGGTCTTGTTGAAAATATGAGCTATTTAAACTGTCCGGACTGCGGGAAGAAAATTGCTGTCTTTGGGGAAAGCCATATTGACGAAGTGGCAGGAAGTCATGGACTTGATGTTCTGGCTAAGATTCCCATTGATCCTAAGATCGCAGCAGCAGTGGATGGCGGTATGGTTGAATATTTGGAAGCCCCCTGGCTTGATGCTGCTGTTTTAGCGGCTGAGAAGGCTTAAGAGTGTTTCTTAACATTTGAGGTGTAAAGATGAATATAAGCATGAACCCTAATAGCGAACTGATCCAATCGATTGTGAACGTTCCAAACCTCGTTCAGGTTCCAGATCCTTTGTTGAAACAGGCATATCAGTTTCAGGAAGCGATGATGATGTATACCTGTGCGATTCGGGAACTCAAAACGAAATTAGAGGTTTTAAACGATGAATTATCAGTAAGAAACTCCAGAAATCCTATTGAAATGGTAAAATCAAGAGTAAAAAAACCTATCAGCATTGTAGAAAAGCTGCAGCGCAGAGGACTTCCAGTTTCATTGGAATCCATGATGGAAAATCTTGATGATGTAGCGGGTATCCGGGTCATCTGCTCGTTTTTAGATGATATCTATGCAGTGGCCGAGATGCTGACCCGTCAGGATGACGTTCATATCATTGCAATTAAAGATTATATCCGCCATCCGAAGGGCAACGGCTACCGCAGTTATCATATGATTGTGGAGATTCCTGTATTTTTTTCAGACCAGAAAAAGTGGATGAGGGTGGAAGTGCAGATCCGTACCATAGCCATGGACTTCTGGGCAAGTCTTGATCATCAGTTGAAGTATAAAAAAGAAGTGGAAGATTACTCGGAAGAAATCAGCGCAGAACTGCGGGATTGTGCAGATGTGATTGCAAACACCGATGAGCGGATGCTTAATATTAGAAAAAAGATTGAAGCTCAGGGGATTGCAATAACAAAATAGGGTTCTTTAATAGAAATAGGAGTCTTACTATAAAGAGAATCTTTACTGAAAAGATAAGAGAAAGGGAAACGGTATATTTGCAAGCTGACACAAGAAGTGTTTGTAGCAGCTTACAAAATACCGTTTCCCTTATTTTATTTCAGATGGAAATCAGCGGCAGGCTATAAAGGAAGACTTACAGTAAATGTGGTTCCAGTGGGCTGGCTGCTGGATACGGTGATTTTCCCGTTATGCTGCTCAAGAATAGTCTTCGCAATGGAAAGCCCCAGACCATATCCGCCTTCTTTCCGCATTCTGGATTTATCGGTACGGTAAAAACGTTCAAAGATCAGTTTTTGTTCTTCTGGTGGAATAAGCTCTCCGGAATTGCAGACGGTAAGAACGCTGCTATGGGCCGTTCTTTTTAATTCTACAGATACAGTGCCGTTCTTTCCTGCATATTTGCAGGCATTGTCTAAAAGGATCGTGACTACTTGCTTGAGCTGGGAGTCACATCCTGTAAGGATAATCCCACTTTCAATATGATTTTCCAGGGTAACCTTATTTTCAAATGCAATGGATTCAAATAACAGAACACCATTCAGTACAAGGTCGCTGAAATCCATAGGTATCATCACGTTTTTAACCACATTCATGGTACCTGCATCGGAACGGGCGAGAAACAGAAGATTTTCCACCAACTGCTTCATGCGGGATGCTTCTTCCTTTGTGTTGTCCAGCCATTTTTTCTGGTCATATATGGTACATTCCCCATGAGAAGAAAGAATATCTAGATTCGCCAGGATCACCGTAAGAGGGGTTTTTAACTCGTGAGAGGCATCTGCGATAAACTGGTTTTGTTGCTGCCATGCAGCCTCTACCGGCTTTAAAGCCAGACGGGAAAGGTACAGACTTAAAAGGAGGAAAAGAATAACCGCTATAAAAAAGATCAGAAGGCAGTTAAGTAGCATGGATTTTATATTGTTTAATTCAAAGCTTTGATCTGCAAATCCGATCTTTGTGCCTTCCGGCGTACTTATTTTTAAATATCGAAGAGAATAATCCTTAAGAACTCCCTGTGTGCTGTCCTTGGAATCCACCAAAAGGGCAAGAGTAGATGCCAGTTCCTCTGTTACTGTAATGTTGCTTTTTTCGATGTTACCAACGGTATGATCCATTTTTATGGTTACAACGAAAGAGGGAATAAGAGGCGGAGGATTGTCTTTCGGCCTCCGTCCAAATTCGATTTTATCTGGCGGCATCCTGAAACGGTCGCGTTCGATGGATTGTAAAAGAGCAACTTCTGTCTGTCGTTGCAGACGTTTTAGGTTGGCATAATAAAAAAGTCCCAACACAGTCACCAGGATGCTGACCACAAACGCCATGTTGATTAAGATAAATTTCCATCTTAATTTCTTTATCATATGGGTTCCTCCAGGCGGTATCCGACTTTACGGATGGTCCCGATTTCCACGGTTGAGCCGATGAAATTCAGCTTTTTCCGTAAAAAAGAGATATATGCTTCTACGTTGTTGTCCTCCGCATCAGAATCATTGCCCCATACCCTGGAAATAAGGGTGTCTTTGGAAATGATCTTACCAGAATTGCTCATAAGCAGTTTTAATACTTCAAATTCCTTATAAGCTAGATGAATGGATTTCGCCCCACTGCTTAAATCATTGGAAGATAAATTTAAAGTGAGATCACCAAAGATCATCTCGTCTACAAAAACTTCGCCCTGACGGCGGGAAAGGGCCCGGATACGCGCAAGAAGCTCTTCTGGAATAAAAGGTTTGGTTAAGTAATCATCAGCTCCCTTGTCAAGGCCGTTTACCTTGTCACTGATGTCATCCCGTGCGGTCAGAAGAAGAACGGGGGTACGGATCCGGGATTCCCTTAATTTTTCGACTACCTGAAAACCGTTTTTACCTGGTAGCATAACATCCAGTATGATTACATCATATTCATTGGACAGACCATAGTATAAACCATCGGTACCATCGTAAACAATATCTGCTTTATAATTTTGTTCCTTCATAATTTGTCCCAATGCGTCGGCAAGTCTTACTTCATCTTCTACAATCAGTACCTTCATGATGATTACTCCTTTACTTTCAATATGAATGCCTGTTAACAACTATTATAAACTGAGAATGCATTTTAAGCAATTTTTCATTTCATTATCATAAAGGATCAAGCTTAAAATATGCTGAAACTTGAAATGGGATGAATGGAAGTATAATCCAGTAATGCAAGGAAACGGTAAGTATTTCAGGTTAATTTCAGCTAACTGTCACATTTCGGACATAGGCGTCTGCTAATATAACTTACAGTTCAACGAGGAAAGGAGAAACTTACATGCACGGACAAAAAATGGCAGCCGCCCTGGCTGTTGTAATGGCAGTGACGGCAGTCAATCCCATGATTTCCCAGGCATCATCAAATTTTGATTTAAGAAAAAAGGTCGTTGGTATTTCCGGGATCATGAACACTGGAAATACCAATATGGCAGTAACGCGGGGTGAATTTGCAAGTATGCTTGTCAATGCTTCTTCTTATCGGAGCACGGTAAGCGGGACCAGCAATACTTCCGTGTTTGCGGATGTACCAAGGAATCATGAATATGCGGCTTCTATAAGAATTGCTGCGGAACAGGGATTCATGAATGGATATCTGGGAGGCAATTTTAAGCCGGAAGAATACATAACACTTCAGGATGCAGTAAAAGGTGTTCTGGGGCTTTTGGGTTATCAAAACACGGATTTCACTGGAGACCAGACAGGATCCAGATTATCCAAATATCATTTTCTGGAACTGGATGAGAATCTGAATAAAGATTCGGCAGAAATTTTAAAGAAAGAAGATTGCATCAACCTGTTTTACAATTTATTAAAAGCAGATACGAAATCAGGGACTATGTTTGGAAAGAGCCTGGACTGTGAACTGACCGCTGATGGAGAAATCAATCCATTCTCAATGGTGGATAACAGTCTGAAAGGACCAAAAGTTGTAAAAAGCAAAAGTCGTCTTGGAACGTACCTGCCCTTTAAACTCAGTGATGCCAATGTATATCTGGATGGAGAAGCTGTTAAGAATTCCAGCGAAGCCGTTACAGCGGCATTTGAAAGTACCGATGGAGTATTGGTATATTACCATACCCTTTCGAAAACCGTATGGCTTTATACAGTAGGAAATGAGAATGAAAACGGCCGTTCAGCGGCATTTGGTGAGATTACGAACGTGGTTTACAATTCCACTGATCTAATGACGCCAAGTGCGATCATACTGGATGACGGCAATACTTATTCCCTTACAAGCACAGAGATGCAGTTTGCATTTTCTTCTTATGGAGAATTACGGGTTGGTGATACTGTGAATCTGGTTTATACTCTGTCCACAGATTCCGAGGGTAATGAAACACGGACGGTCGTTGATTATATTGAAGATTGACAGGAGAAAAAGGAATGAAAAAAATCAGTCAGATATTATTTCTGAAAAATAAGAAAAAGGTCCTGATCATTCTTGTTCTGATTCTTTTGGCCCTAGCCGGGTCGGCAGCAGCTATGACTCTGAATAAATCCAAGAAGGCCTCATCAGAGGCTAATAGCGTTCAGACCGCAACCGTTACCAAACGGGATATTACTTCTGAACTTTCATCGTCAGGAACCATTTCCCCCAAGGATACCTATGACATCACTTCTTTAGTGGAAGGTGAGGTTACTGCAGCGGATTTTGAAGAGGGAGATATTGTGGAAAAGGGGCAGGTCCTTTACCGGATCGATACCTCATCCATGGAATCAGAGATCACATCTGTCAATAATTCTCTGACAAGGTCACAGGAGAGCTATCAGAACGCTCTTGATGATTATAATACGGCTTTGTCTGATTACAGCGGAAATACCTATAAGGCGACAGAGAGCGGGTACATAAAATCCCTTTCAATTAAACAGGGGGATAAGATTGGAAATGGTACGGAAATTGCATCTGTTTACGATGATAAGACCATGAAGATCAAGGTCCCATTTCTTTCCGGAGAGGCAACTCAGATATCAGCGGGGAATGGTGCAATTTTGACTCTTACGGATACAGGAGAACAGGTAAACGGTGTGGTTACATCTGTCAGCAACATGGATGTGACTCTGACCGGAGGCCGTCTTGTCCGGTATGTCACCATTGAAGTGGCAAATCCAGGAGGTCTTACTACGGAAACCGCCGCCACAGCTACTGTTTCTGATTTTGTGAGCAGTATGGAGGCAACCTTTGAAGCAAAGTTAGAGACCACTATGAAAGCGGATATATCTTCAACGGTGGAAATCCAGAATCTTCTTGTACATGAAGGCGACTATGTGACCAAGGGAACTCCAATTTTTACGATAGAAAGCAAATCAGCGGAGAAGCTGTTGCGGACTTATAAGGATTCCCTGGATAAAGCCCAGGAGAGCTTGGAATCAGCAAAAAGCAAGCTTGAAAGTACTCAGGATAATTACGATAACTATACCATTACCGCTCCGATTTCAGGAAAAGTCATTAAAAAATCCGTAAAGATAGGTGATAAGATTGCCAAAAGTTCCAGTGGTAATACGGTGCTTGCTGTCATCTATGATATGTCAAACTATACGTTTGAAATGTCGGTGGATGAGCTTGATGTCAAGTCCGTAAAAGTTGGCCAGGACGTAACAGTGACAGCGGATGCAGTATCAGACAAGACTTTTTCCGGTACAGTTACCAATGTGAGTCTGGAAAGCTCTTCCTCAAACGGTGTCACCAATTATCCCGTAACGATAACCTTAAATGACGGTCTAGACGAACTGCTTCCGGGCATGAACGTGGATGGCGTGATTATTCTCGATGAAGCAAAGGATGTTATATCGGTTCCTGCAGATGCACTTATGCGTGGAAATACGGTCTATGTAAAAGATGATACGGTAAAAGAAGCAAATGGAAATGTTCCGGCAGGTTTTAAGAGCGTAGAAGTAACTGCTGGTCTTGTCAGCGAGGATTACGTGGAAATTAAGAGCGGACTTACCGAGGGGCAGGAAGTTTATGTTGCCAAAACATCAGTAAGCACCACCCAGAATGCTATGACGCCAGGAGGAATGGGCGGAATGGGCGGAATGGGAGGCGCTCCTAGTGGCAGAGAAGGTTCAGGCAGCGGAGGCGGCAATAGAAGCGGCCCAGGGAACTAAATAAGGCAGGAGGCTTAAACGTGGCAGAATCTTTGATTGAATTAAAAGATATCTACAAGATTTACCGGCTGGGAGGAGAGGAAGTCCGTGCGAGTGACGGCGTGTCTTTAACCATCTGCAGAGGAGAATTTGTGGCTATCGTAGGAAAATCGGGAAGCGGAAAATCCACCCTCATGAATATCATTGGTGCCCTTGATGTGCCCAGCTCCGGAACCTATTTGCTGGGAGGTGAGGATGTGGGAAATATGGCAGATCATCAGCTGGCAAAAGTCCGTAATAAAATGATCGGATTTATCTTTCAGCAATACAATCTGCTTCCCAAATTAAATCTTCTGGAAAATGTGGAACTGCCTTTACTCTATGCGGGAATCGGAACCAATGAGAGGAAAGAAAGGGCGATGGAATCGCTTAGAAAAGTAGGTTTGGAAGAAAAGTGGAAAAACCTTCCAAACCAGCTTTCCGGCGGTCAGCAGCAAAGGGTTTCCATTGCCCGGGCGCTGGCCGGAGATCCTTCCCTGATTCTGGCGGATGAACCGACAGGTGCTCTGGATTCAAAAACCAGTCGGGATGTTTTGAACTTTTTACAAGAACTGAATGACGAAGGCAATACAATCGTTATGATCACCCATGACAGCGCTATAGCAATGGAAGCAAGAAGGGTGGTAAGAGTACACGATGGAAAGATTAATTTTGATGGAGACGTAAATGAATATTCTGCAATCCTTTAAAATGGCAATAAAAAGCATATGGGGCAATAAGCTGCGTTCCTTTTTAACCATGCTGGGAATCATCATAGGTGTGGCTTCGGTCATCATTCTTGTCAGCCTGGTCAATGGGCAGATGTCTTATATGACCGAACAATTTTCCAGTATGGGGACGAACCAGATCAATGTGAACGTGTCAAATCTTTCTACCAGATCGGTTGATGTTGATGAGATGTATGCGTTTTATGAAAAGAATAAAGATTTGTTCTCTCAGATGACGCCGAAAGTTTCCATATCCGCGACCATAAAAAACGGAACGGAGACGCTTACAGATACCACGGTGACCGGTGTCAGTGAGCAGTATCTGGAAATGAAGGACCAGACATTGGAGTCCGGGCGTTTCCTACAGTTTTCTGATATTTTATCAAGGCAGAAAGTGTGTGTTGCAGGCTACTATGTGGCATGGGACTTATTCGGAGGTGTGGATAAGGCAATTGGGCAGACTCTTAAGATCGATGGTAACAGCTACCGTATTGTAGGAGTAATATCCAGACAGGATGATGATGAACTGGAAGCTGGAGGCTCAGATGACGTTTTATATCTTCCGTACAGCAGTGCTGTCAGACAGACGAAAAGTGCTGATATCAGCAGCTACGTTTTTGCTACTGCGGACACGGACCAGACAACAGAAGCGAAGAATGCCATCAACAGTTTCCTGATGGAGATTTTTAAAGACGACGATTTGTTCCGCGTATCTGCTATGAGTGAACTTTTAGACTCTTTAAATTCCATGATGTCCATGATGTCCATGATGCTTGGAGGAATTGCAGGGATATCCCTTCTGGTAGCCGGTGTGGGAGTTATGAATATCATGCTGGTATCGGTAACAGAACGTACCAGGGAAATCGGAATCCGCAAAGCTTTAGGTGCCCAGAAACGGAATATCATGCAGCAGTTTGTAATCGAGGCAGCCGTTACCAGTTCCTTAGGCGGTTTGATCGGAATCGTGGTAGGATCTATTGCCACCACCGTGATCGGTACCGCCATGGGAATGAATGCATCACCTACACCAGGGGCCATTTTGGTTTCCTTCAGCGTGTCTGTGGGAATCGGTCTTGTATTCGGATATATGCCAGCCAGCCGAGCTGCCAAATTAAATCCGATTGATGCCCTGCGCAGTGAATAAGAAGTGAATATTTTCTTGCAAATGTAACATAACAGTGATACTATTTGCATAGTTACAAAAGGAGTAGCTCATTATGGGTTACTCCTTATGTGTATGCAAAATTCACTGGGACAGGAGAAAGGATAGAAATCATGAAAGTAATTGATATGCATTGTGATACTATTTCAGAATTGTTTTACAGAAGAGAAGGGGGCAAGGCATACTCTCTTTTAAAAAATGATTGCCACATTGATTTGGAACGAATGAAAAAAGGGGATTATTATCTTCAGAACTTTGCACTGTTTACGGAATTAACCAGTCACGAGCGGCCTTTTGAATACTGTATGAAGCTTGTGGATCTTTTCTATACGGAAATTGCAAAATATGAGGATTTAATCGGTGTAGTTACTTCCTATAAAGATATCGAAAAAAACCGGTTGGCAGGGAAGATGTCAGCACTGCTCACTATTGAAGAAGGCGGTGTCTGTCAGGGAGAACTTGCATTTTTAAGGAATTTTTACCGGCTTGGAGTCCGCATGATGACACTTACATGGAATCACAAGAATGAGCTTGCCCATCCAAACCGTATCTGGCAGGAAAATGGGGAAGCATTTTTTGAACCAGATACCGAAAATGGACTTACCGATAAAGGCATTGAGTTTTTAAAAGAGATGGAAGACCTTGGTATTATCGTTGATGTATCCCATTTATCTGATGCAGGAATTGAAGATGTGTTCCGCTATACCAGTAAACCTTTTGTAGCGAGCCATTCCAATGCCAGGACGGTGGCTTCCAATCCTAGAAATTTAACAGATGATATGATTCGGCGTCTTTCCGAACGGGGCGGAGTTACGGGAATCAATTACTGTGCGGCCTTTCTGCATGACTGGAAAAAGGGAGAAGGAATCATCAGCCGTGTGGAGGATATGGTTTCTCATATCAAACATATGAAGCAGGTAGGCGGCATTCAGTGCATTGGGCTTGGCTCCGATTTTGATGGCATCGGCGGAGATCTGGAGATGAAATCTCCGGAAGAATTACCGGTTCTGGAAGCCGCAATGAATAAGGCTGGCTTCTCTGAAAGTGAGATTGAGGCTGTTTTTTATAAGAATGTTTTACGGGTGTACAAAGAAATTTTACATTAATAAAAAAATTTACAAAGATTTTACCTTTCGGCGCATGATACTTTACATAGATTTGATATAGTACTTACAAGACATGCCGTAAGATCGGGGGGAATACTATGTCGATGGAAGATTTACAAATGTTGATCCAGTTTTTAGGTGGACTTGGAATGTTCCTCTATGGAATGGATAGAATGGCGGATGGGCTTCAAAAGTCAGCTGGTCACAAAATGCAGCAGCTTTTGGGAGCCCTGACCGGGAACCGGATTATGGGAATCCTTTTGGGAACCGGTATTACTGCGATTATCTTCAGCAGTTCTGCCACTACGGTCATGGTAGTGGGATTTGTCAATGCCGGGATCATAAACCTTTCCCAGGCGGTTGGTATCATTATGGGTGCCAATATAGGAACCACCGTTACCAGCTGGATCGTTTCCATGAACGAATGGGGAGAGATGTTAAAGCCAGAGCTTTTTTCGCCTGTGCTGATTATTGTGGGAGCGCTTTTGGGCTTTCTTTCCAAAAACGGGAAAAGAAAGCAGATAGGGGAGATCCTGGTGGGATTTGGACTTTTATTCATCGGACTTGGCTTTATGTCCATTTCCGCAGCTGCCTACCGCACCGATCCGGCTTTCCTTCGTATTTTTACCTTTTTAGGAGAGAATCCGCTCTTTGGAGTGGCAGCAGGACTTTTGGTTACCTGCCTTATTCAAAGCTCATCCGTATCCGTAGGGATTTTGCAGGTTCTGGCACTGAATGGAATGGTTAACTGGCAGACTGCTGTTTTTATTAATTTGGGACAAAATATCGGTTCCTGCGCGGCGGCTCTTCATTCCAGTGTGGGGGCAAACTGTACAGCCAAACGGGCGGCGGTTATCCACCTTCTCTTTAATGTGGCAGGTGCTGTGATTTTTGGAGTACTTATGGCTGCAGTGTTTGGGTTTAATCCGGTTTTTGCAGCCGCCCCAATCACCAGCGTGGAGATTTCCATATTTCATACGGTATTTAACGTCAGCAATACCATTCTTTTATTTCCCTTTGCCGGACTTTTGGTGAAGGCTTCGGGAATGTTTGTCAGGAGTGACGGGGGAGCGAAGGAAAATCCTCCGGATTCCAAAGATGAAATGAAGCGTCACTTAGATAGCAGAATTTTGGACACCCCGTCCTTTGCCATCGAAAGCGTAAGCCATGAAGTGGTCAATATGGGGTATGCCACACTTAAGAACTTTGATCTTGCAGCTCATGTTCTTATAAGTGATGATACTGGTGAGGCAATACAGGTTAAAAAAATGGAACAAAAGATTGATGATTATGAAAAAATCCTCACAGACTATCTCATAAAGATCAGCAACCAGTCTTTAAATGAAGAACAGCATCTTATTGTGAAAAATCTTTTCTATACGATCAGCGATTTTGAACGTATCAGTGATCACTGCGAAAATTTATCCGAGCTTGCGGTGGAAAAAGCAGGGCGAAACATTGTATTTTCTGAAGAAGCCGACAGAGAGCTTAAAGAAATGTTTCATGCCGTACGTTCTTCTCTTGAACATGCCATAAAGGCCAGAGAAGCAGCGGATATGTCAGAAGTCCGGGCCGTTGTCCGAAGTGAAGAATTTGTGGACAACTTGGAAGAGGAGTTCAGGGAACGTCATATCGGACGATTGTCGGCACAAACCTGCCAGCCGGAAAACGGAGTTATCTTTTTAGATGCTTTAAACAATCTGGAACGTATATCAGACCATTCTCATAATATCGCCGGTTATGTAAGAGATGAAATGTAAAGAATGCTGACATGATTTTTCTGTAAGGAAAGGGAGACTATAATGGAACGAATCTATGTAATTGAAGATGATGATAACATCAGAGACTTGATAAAGATTGCCCTGGAAGGGTTTGGCTATGAAGTAGCCGCCTTTGAGATGGCAGAGGACTGCTTAAAGCAGATCGAATCAGACAAACCTTCTCTTGCAGTGTTTGATTTGATGCTGCCGGGTATGGACGGACTGACAGCGATTCGCAAGATTCGGAAAATTGAATCTTTAAAAGATCTTCCAATTCTGGTACTCACCGCAAAGGACAGGGAGTTTGACAAAGTGGCAGGTCTGGACGGCGGAGCAGATGATTATATGACAAAGCCCTTCGGAGTCATGGAGCTTGCTGCCAGAATCAGAAGTCTTCTGCGCCGCAGTATAAGAGCAAATGCCCCGGAAGATGAGCTGGAACAGTACTGTTTGACCCTGAATAAAAAAACCAGAGAAGTTTACTGTGAAGGTGTTAAGATTGAACTGACTCTTAAGGAATTTGAACTTCTGCAGTATCTGATGGAAAATCATAATAAGGTGGTTACCAGAGATGAGCTTCTCAATCAGATCTGGGGATATGATTATGACGGGGAAACCAGGACACTAGATATGCATATCCGGACCTTAAGGCAAAAACTGGGCGAAAAAGGAAGTGCCTGCATCAAAACGGTCCGCGGCGTAGGGTATCGGTTCATTCGGACAGAAGAATAAATTAAGGAACGGAGGTTTTCATGAGAAGAGCAATTTTTGCAAAGTTTCTTCAGGTGATTCTGGTAGTACTGTTGCTCAGCACATTTATATTCTACATTGCTTCCAGCAGCGCACTGCTTAAGAATTCCAGAAAAGATATGCTCTACACTCTGGGCGCGATTGACAAAGTCATTGATTACAGCGGGGACCTTACCGGTGAAGTGGAGAAACTGAAGTCGGTCTTAAACGATAAACAAAGCCGCTTTACCATAATCCGTATGGATGGAGTCGTTGTCGCGGATACTGGTGATGTGTCAGTGGCTTCTCTTGATAACCATTTGCAGCGGGAAGAGGTAAAAGAGGCGATAAAAGAGGGAGAAGGTTACTCCAGGCGTTATTCTGATACCTTAAAAGAAAATATGCTGTATGTGGCAATCCATTCCACCGAGTCAGATTACATTCTGCGCATGGCAATTCCCTATACGGGCATGAAGGAATACTTAATGCTTTTGCTGCCTGCAGTGTGGCTCAGCTTTTTGGTTGCCATCATGTATTCCGCTTTTTCAGCAGACAGTTTTGCGGAGTCCATTACGAAACCTCTAAAAGAAATATCCCAGGAGATGTTAAAGGTAAATGGAGATTATACCGATCTGTCCTTTGAAACTTACCAGTATCCTGAAATAAACATCATTGCGGAGACGACCACAAAGATGTCAAGGAATGTAAAAGAATATTTGAATCAGATTGAAATGGAAAAACAGATCCGGCAGGAATTTTTCAGCAATGCTTCCCATGAGTTAAAAACTCCCATCACTTCCGTTCAGGGATATGCGGAACTTTTGGAAAGTGGAATCATTGAGGATGAAAGTCAGAAGAAGGATTTTGTTAACCGCATTAAGAAAGAAGCGGTTAATATGAACAATTTAATCAATGATATTTTAATGATATCCAAACTGGAGACAAAAGAAGCGGAAGTCTTAAAAAGTGATGTCCGTCTGTCCATTGTGCTGGATGATATTATTGATTCCCTAAAGCCGCTGGCAGCTTCCCATGAGGTCTTGATCCATATGGACTGCAAGCCCCTTTGTATTTACGCCAACGGACAGCAGATGAAGGAGCTTTTTGGAAATCTGATTACAAATGCAGTAAAGTACAATAAGCCGGGCGGAGAAGTGTGGGTAAAAGTAACGGAAGAAAATCGGAATGTGATTATACAGGTCAAAGATAACGGGATGGGAATCCCAAAAGATTCACTGGGCCGGATATTTGAACGTTTTTACCGGGTGGATAAAGGGCGCAGCAAGAAGCAGGGAGGCACAGGTCTGGGCCTTTCTATTGTAAAACATATTGTAAACTTCTATCATGGTACCATTACGGTACAGTCAGAACTTGATGTAGGAACGGAATTTACGGTAAAGATTCCAATTCAGGGAAAAATATGTTAAACTGAAGACAAACGGTACCAGGAGGTGTTATTCATGGGGAAATTTGTTTTGACATGCTGCTCAACAGCAGATGTGAGCAAAGATTATTTTAAACAGCGCCAGATTCCTTATGTTTGTTTTCATTATACGATGGATGGGATTACTTATCCCGATGATTTAGGGGAAAGTATTCCTTTTGAAGAATTTTATGACCGCATATCAAAAGGTGCCATGCCGGTGACATCTCAGGTCAATGTAGATGAGTACTGCCAATTCTTTGAGCAGTTTTTAAAGGAAGGTAAGGACATATTACATCTTACACTTTCCTCCGGCATATCCGGAACTTATAATTCTGCCTGTGTGGCAAGAGAAGAGATGCAGTTAAAGTATCCTGACAGAACCATAGCAGTCGTTGATTCCCTTGGTGCGTCTTCAGGCTATGGGCTATTCGTGGATGCTGTAGCAGATTTACGGGATAATGATGTTTCTTTAGCTGAAGCAAAGAAATGGGCGGAAGACAACCGGTTATTTGTGCATCACTGGTTCTTTTCCACGGATTTAACAAGCTTTAAACGTGGAGGCAGAATTTCTGCCACTTCCGCTATGCTTGGAACCGTACTTAATATCTGTCCTCTTATGAACATTAATGAGAGCGGACGTCTGGTTCCAGTCCAAAAGATACGCACAAAGAAAAAAGCAATCCAGGAAATCGTTAAGATGATGGAACTTCATGCAACAGGAGGCCTGGATTACAACGGGAAATGTTTCATTTCCAATTCTGCCTGCGAAAGCGATGCCAGAGAGGTGGCAGCGCTTATTGAGCAACGCTTTATAAAGCTTTCTGGACCAGTGGTGATTAACAGTGTGGGTACCGTTATCGGTTCCCATACCGGGCCGGGTACGGTTGCCGTTTTCTTCTTTGGAGATAAGAGAGGCGAATAATCTCTTATTCGCTGATGATCCTGGCAATCATATGGTTGGGCAGACATACGATGTTTTCTCCGGTATGTTCTACCCAGCCCTGATGTACACAGATTTTATCCGGGCAGGTGGCTTCTGATACGTGGAGTTTTCCGCTTTTTATAACGATGCGGTTGGTGCCGCCGTTATAGCCTTCCACCACAATGTCCGTATCCTGGGTAAGATCCAGAGTCTGTATAACTTTGCCGTCAACGGATATCTCGACCTTTCCGGCAGGTTTTGCAAACAGGATTCGGTTTATGAGAAGCAGAACACAGGATATTGATAAAATTACAACAATTAATAGAATTTCTTTTTTATACTTTTTTAATATCATATCATTAAGTCCTTCTTTTAATATTTTCTATTATGGATAAAATCGGGCGTGTTTCAAAAGAATCTGGTTTTATTTCATTATAACACATAATTTCTACTCTTTCCAAAGATAAATAATCAATAAACTGATTGAAAGAAGCTCGTACACTATGTTAAAATAAAATCAAACTTTATCAGTTGGGAGGAAGTTATGAAAAAGGGAAACTCAAATGCAAAAAGGAATGGGTATATTGGACTGGGGGTGATGATCCTGCTGGCTGGCGCCACTGTTTTTGGATCAGATCCGCTATATAAAGCCATTGACAGCCGGGCGGGGGCCAATATCTATATTCCCGGCACTTATACAGGATCTGCCAAAGGATATGGAGGAACAGTTACCGTAGAAGTGACGGTATCTGGAAAATCAATTGAATCCATTCATGTAAACGGAGAAAAAGAAACACTTTTAAACATGGTACTGCCAGGGCTTACAGATTCCATTATTTCTAAGCAATCTACGGAAGTAGATGCTGTTTCTGGAGCGACTTTAAGCAGTGCAGCGATAAAAAAAGCTGTGGATCAGGCACTTTCACAGGCAAAAGGGGAAGCAGTAGTAACGGAAGAAACAACGGAAGAGGTACCGGAAGAGACAGGCAAACAATCTGTTTCCCAATGGAAAGATGGAACTTATTCCTACGAATCCCCGGAGTTTGATGAAAACGGGTTTAAAGATCAGGTAGCGATGACCATCAAAGGGAATACCATCACAAGCCTTACCTGGGATTGCATCAAGGAAGATGGAACCAAGAAGAGTAAACTGTCTATGGATGGCAAGTATATCATGACAGAAAATGGCCCTAAGTGGCATGAACAGGCAGAATCAGTGGTAAATTATGTGCTGGACCATCAGGGCGTTGACGGACTCATGAAAGCAGATGGATACACCGATTCAGTCGCATCGGTCAGCATAAACCTCCATGGTTTCGTTAACGGCGTAAAAGGCTGCCTAAGCCAGGCTTCTGGCGAATCTGGGGAAGCTAAATCTTCCTTAAAAGATGGAACCTATTCTTATGAATCTCCGGAGTTTGATGAAAACGGTTTTAAAGATCAGGTTGAAATGACCATCAAAGAGAATGCCATCACAAGCCTTACCTGGGATTGCGTAAAGGAAGATGGAACCAAGAAGAGCAAACTGTCTATGGATGGCAAGTATGTTATGACGGAAAATGGCCCTAAGTGGCATGAACAGGCAGAATCAGTGGTAGACTATGTGCTGGAGCATCAGGGCGTTGATGGCCTCATGAAAGCAGATGGCTACACAGACTCTGTGGCATCGGTCAGCATAAACCTCCATGGTTTCGTAAATGGGGTGAAAGACTGCTTAAGTCAGGCTTCCGGAGAATCTGGAGAGACTAAGTCTGCCTTAAAAGACGGAACCTATTCTTATGAAGCTTCAGAGTTCGATGAAAACGGGTTTAAAGATCAGGTTGAGATGACCATTAAAGAGAATGCTATCACAAGTCTTACCTGGGATTGCGTAAAGGAAGATGGAACCAAGAAGAGCAAGCTGTCTTTAGACGGCAAGTATGTCATGACAGAGAGCGGCCCTAAGTGGCATGAACAGGCAGAATCAGTGGTAAATTATGTGCTGGAGCACCAGGGAGTTGACGGACTTATGAAAGCAGATGGCTACACTGACTCTGTAGCATCGGTCAGTATAAACCTCCATGGATTTGTAAATGGTGTAAAAGACTGTTTGACCCAGGCATCCAAATAACAGGTAAACTTATATATCCCGGAGAAAGGCTTTGAAAGACGAAGACCGGTCTCCGGGATTTTTACATAGGTTCAGAGGAAGTAAAAGGAGAGTTTTCCATGAAGGGGAAAAAATCAGCACAAATGTCAGCACTCTATGGAATGCTAATTGCACTTGCCTTTGTTCTTAGTTTTGTTGAGACGCTGATACCCATTTCTCTGGGAATCCCCGGAGTGAAATTGGGGCTTGCGAATCTGGTGACCATGGTAGGTCTTTACACCATTGGAACCAAAGGGACAGTGATTGTTTCTCTTTTGAGGATCATACTGGTGGGATTTACCTTTAGCAATTTATTTGCAGTGCTTTACAGCCTGGGAGGCTTTGTACTTAGCATTCTTGTTATGATACTATGCAAAAAGCACAAATGGTTTGGGACCATTGGAATCAGCATTGCAGGCGGTGTGGCACATAACATCGGACAGATTTGTGTGGCGGCGTATGTTGTTAAACAGGCAGGGGTGTTCTTTTATCTGCCGATGCTTTTAATAGCAGGCACGGTTGCGGGGCTCATCATTGGTCTTCTGGGAAACATGATTATAAACCGAATCAGCAGTTACCTAAAAAAAATGCAGTAAAATCAAAAGATATTCTATTGTTTTACCAGTCTTAGAACGATATAATAAGGAAAACAAGGCAAAAGAAACCAGGAGGAATAGCAGGATGATTTACATGGCAATGAAAAAGCTGGTACAGTATGGACTCAATACAGGCTTAATCGAAGAAACAGACCGCAATTATGTGGTGAATCAGATTTTAGATGTATTGAAACTGGACGAGTATGAGGAACCGGATGAAGAAATTTTGGAAATTGATCTGGAGGCCGTTTTAAAAGAACTGCTGGATTATGCCTGTGATCAGGGGCTGCTGGAAGAAAACAGCATTACCTACCGTGATTTATTTGATACCAGGCTTATGAACTGCCTGATGCCAAGACCAAGTGAAGTGGAGCGGATGTTCTGGGGACTGTATAATCACCAGTCACCTCTAGCTGCCACTGAATATTATTATAAACTTTCCCAGGATTCTGATTACATCAGACGGTACCGGATCAAAAAGGATATGCGGTGGATCACTTCTACCAGATACGGAGATCTAGACATTACAGTAAATTTATCAAAGCCTGAAAAAGATCCCAAGGCCATTGCAGCTGCAAAACTTGCCAAGCAAAGCGGTTACCCCAAGTGTCTGTTATGTATGGAGAATGAGGGGTATGCCGGAAGAACCAATCACCCGGCCAGAAATAACCACCGGATTATCCGGTTAAAGATGAACAACAGCCAGTGGGGATTCCAGTATTCCCCTTATGTTTATTATAACGAACACTGTATCGTTTTTAACGGGCAGCATATACCAATGAAGATAGAGCAGGAAACATTTGTAAAACTGTTTGATTTTGTAAAGCAGTTCCCTCATTATTTCCTTGGCTCCAATGCAGATCTGCCGATCGTAGGAGGATCGATTCTTTCCCATGACCATTTTCAGGGAGGAAATTATGATTTTGCCATGGCAAAAGCGCAAATGGAGACCGTTTACCGCATGAAAGGTTTTGAAGGAACGGAAGCTGGTATTGTGAAGTGGCCTATGGCAGTCTTGCGTACCAGAAGCAAAGATCCCAAAGAGCTGATTGCACTTGGAACAAAAGTCCTTGAAGCGTGGAGGAGTTATACCGACGAGGAAGCATTTATATTTGCGGAAACGGAAGGTCAGCCTCATAATACCATTACTCCGATTGCCAGAATGAAAGATGGAGTTTACGAACTGGATCTTGTTCTGAGAAATAACATAACAACGGAAGAATTTCCACTGGGAGTATACCACCCTCATCAGGAACTTCATCATATAAAGAAAGAGAACATCGGTCTGATTGAGGTCATGGGTCTTGCTGTCCTGCCTTCCAGACTGAAGGAAGAACTGAATCTTCTGTCTGAATACATGGTAGAAGGAAAAGATATCAGATCAAATGCAGAGATTGAAAAGCATGCGGACTGGGTAGATGCCTTCCTTCCAGGCTATGAATCCGTGACCAGTGATAATGTGGAAGAAATCCTGAAAAAAGAAGTAGGACGGGTATTTGAGCGGGTACTGGAAGATGCTGGTGTATATAAATGCAACGAAGAAGGCCGCAAGAGATTTGAACGATTTTTAACCAGTTTTGGTTTTGCTGCTGTCTCACAATAGAAACGTTGTGAGACTATCAGATAGATTGATGTTTGTAATTATTTTCCCTATGAGTTATATTCTATTGGGAGTCAGGAGAAGTGGCCTGATTCACTTAAAAAAAACATACGAAACCGGACGGATGAGCCGGAGGGAGACTTAGAAACTGTCATGAAGCAGATAGAAAATAAAACACTGAGAACGCTTGCGGAATATGGACTGATTACGCTCAGCATTTGGGTTATGGTAGTGGGGATTTATTTTTTTAAATTTCCAAATAATTTCGCTTTTGGAGGTGTTACAGGCTTTGCCACAGTGATCAGTGCATTAACTCACTGGTCGGCCAGCCAGTTCACAAATATTGTGAACACGATTTTACTGGTGTTTGGTTTTCTGTTTTTGGGACGGGGCTTTGGTGTCAAGACGGTATATGCTACCATCCTGATGTCCGTATCCTTATATTTTCTGGAACGGGTATATCCGATGAAAGGGCCTCTTACTACAGAACCGCTTTTGGAACTGATTTTTGCCATCCTTTTACCAGGTGTGGGATCAGCGGTGTTATTTTATGTGGGAGCTTCCAGCGGCGGCACAGATGTGATCGCTATGATCCTTAAGCGTTATACCAGCTATAACATTGGAACAGTGCTTTTGCTTGTGGATGTAACAGGCGTGATCATGGCCTATTTCGTATTTGGGCCTCAGACAGGATTGTTTTCTTCTTTAGGACTTATGGCAAAATCCCTGGTGATTGACGATATCATAGAAAACATCAATTTGTGCAAGTGTTTCAGCATCATCTGTGATGATCCGGCACCTATTTGTGATTACATTATTCATGGACTGAACCGGAGTGCTACGGTTTATGAAGCACAGGGAGCATTCAGCCATCATAAAAAGACCGTTATATTAACCACTATGAAACGGTCTCAGGCGCTGAAGCTTAAAAACTATATACGTACAGTTGAGCCGACTGCCTTTATCTTGATTTCCAATTCCAGTGAGATCATTGGAAAAGGATTTTTGACCAGTTAGCTTTTGAAAACCGGAGTGTTTTTTCACTCCGGTTTTTTTGTTGCAATAAATTGATTTTGAAAGTGATTAAATAGTGCACTTTTAACAAAAATGCACTTTAACGCTTTAAAAACACATAAATTTAAAGTAATAAAATTGACGAGGGGTATTTTTTGTAGTATGATACCAAATAAGTTCAAAAAAGGACAAGATTTTGAAAGGTAGAGGAGAGAAGATTATGAAAAAAACAAAGAAAGTATTGTCACTGATTCTTGCCGGTGCCATGATGATGTCCCTCACTGCGTGCGGTGGAAAAACCCCTGAGAATAATGGAACATCAGCAGAAGCTACAACCGCTAAGGAGTCTGCAAGCGGAGCCGAGACAACCGGAGAAAAAACAGCAGATGGCAAGCAGTTTAAGATCGGTGTCCTTCAGTTAGTACAGCATACCGCTTTGGATGCAGCAAATAAAGGATTTATTAAAGCGCTTGATGATGCAGGCCTTAATTATACTGTTGATCAGCAGAACGCAGCAGGGGATCAGTCTACCTGCCAGACCATTGCCAGCAAGCTGGTCAATGACGGAAACGATTTAATTCTTTCCATCGCAACACCGGCTGCTCAGGCAGTGGCAGGCGCTACCAGCGACATTCCGGTCCTGGTAACTGCTGTTACTGATCCAGCAGCATCGGATCTGGTTGAGAGCAACGATGCTCCGGGAGGAAATGTAAGCGGTACTTCTGACTTAACTCCAGTTAAAGAGCAGATCGCCCTGTTAAAGAAGGTTCTCCCTGAAGCAAAGACGGTAGGTATTCTTTATGCTTCAGCAGAGTCTAACTCTGAGATCCAGGCAAAGATGGCAAAAGAAGCTATTGAAGCAGAAGGAATGACTGCTGTAGACTACACCGTGTCTAGTTCCAATGAGATTCAGACTGTTGTTACTTCCATGGTAGGAAAAGTAGATGCCATCTATGCACCTACAGACAATACCATTGCAGCAGGAATGACTACCGTTGCCATGATCGCCAATGAGAACGGCCTTCCGACCATCTGCGGAGAAGAAGGTATGGTTAAGGCAGGTGGACTTGCCACTTACGGAATTGATTACTTTGAGCTGGGTTACTTAACTGGACAGCAGGCAGTGAAAATCTTAAAAGACGGAGAAGATATTTCTAAGATGGCAATTGAATACCTTCCAGCAGAAAAGTGCAAACTTTCTGTAAATGAAGAAACAGCAAAAACCTTGGGAATTGATGTTTCCAACCTTAAATAACAGCAATTAAAGACAGGTGAATGACAGGCGGTCCTATTTAACTGGTCCGCCTGCTCACCCATAGATGCTTTACATAAAAAATGGGGATGACATTTTTTATGTAAGGCATTTATGCCTATGAAAAGAGAAATTATGTGGAGGAATGATAGATGAGTGGTTTACTGGTATCCTTACAGGATGCGGTGGTACAGGGCGTATTATGGGGCATTATGGTGTTGGGTGTTTACATTACCTATAAGCTTTTGGACATTGCAGATTTGACCGTTGACGGAAGCTTTGCCATGGGCGGCTGTGTATGCGCGGTTATGGTATTGGTCTTTAAAATGGATCCATGGGTTGCTTTGCTGGTGGCAGGAGTTTCAGGAATGGTGGCTGGTGCTGTGACAGGATTGCTACATACGATCTTTGATATACCGGCAATACTTGCAGGAATCTTAACGCAGATCGGGCTCTGGTCCATCAATCTGCGGATCATGGGCGGAAAAAGTAATATTCCTCTGTTAAAGACTGATACGATAGTTTCAAAATTTATTGATATGACAGGACTTGGAAAACAGGCGGCAGCTCTGGTGATCGGTGTAGGAATTGCGATCATTATGATCGTGCTGCTATACTGGTTTTTTGGAACGGAAATCGGCAGTGCCATGCGTGCTACTGGTAACAACGAAGCCATGATCCGCGCCCAGGGGGTGAATACCAACTGGACCAAGCTTTTAGCTCTTACCATCAGCAACGGACTTGTGGGCATTTCCGGAGGTCTGGTTTGCCAAAGCCAGAAATATGCGGATATCGGTATGGGAACCGGTGCCATTGTTATCGGCCTTGCGGCTATTGTTATCGGTGAAGTCCTTATGGGAAAACTTCGCTCCTTTGGAAGCAAACTGGCTTCTGCAGTCGTTGGCTCCGTGATTTATTTTGTAATTCGTGCGGTTGTTTTACGAATGGGTATGAATGCCAATGATATGAAACTTTTATCCGCTGTGATTGTAGCCGTGGCGCTCTGCGTTCCGGTAGTCATTCGAAAATGGCGCTTAAAAGCATCCTATACAGAAGGAGGGGAATAAGTATGCTGGATATTAAGAATGTAAAAAAGACGTTTAATAAAAATACCATCAACGAGAAAAAAGCATTGAATGGCATTAACCTCCATTTGAACGAAGGGGATTTTGTTACAGTCATTGGTGGAAATGGAGCTGGAAAATCCACGACGCTCAATATGATTGCTGGTGTGTATCCAATTGATTCCGGAAAAATTGTAATTGACGAGGTCAATATATCCCGTTTTCCGGAATATAAGCGTGCAAAGTACATCGGCAGGGTCTTCCAGGATCCGATGATGGGAACGGCTGCAGGTATGGAGATCCAGGAAAATATGGCTCTTGCTTACCGGAGAGGAAAAAACAGAAGCCTTGCCTGGGGAATTAAAACCAGTGAAAAAGCGTTTTACCAGGAAGCGCTTAAGAAATTGGGCCTTGGTCTTGAGAATCGCGTGACCAACAAGGTGGGACTTCTTTCTGGAGGGCAAAGACAGGCTCTTACTCTTTTAATGGCAACACTACAGAAGCCAAAGATACTTCTCCTTGATGAGCACACTGCGGCCCTTGATCCCAAGACGGCGAAAAAGGTTCTTGAGATCACTGAGGAAATTGTGGAAGAACAGAACTTAACCACACTTATGATCACTCATAACATGAAGGATGCCATTCAGATCGGAAACCGTCTGATTATGATGCATGAAGGCCGTATCATCTATGATGTGTCCGGAGAAGAAAAGATGAATCTGGAAGTCGAAGATCTTCTGAAGAAGTTTGAAGAAGCAAGCGGTGAAGAATTCACCAACGACCGAATGATACTGGCAAAATAAGATACTTATAACATGGGATTGATGCTCTCACAGGGAGAACTTCAACCCATGTTTTTTATTTGTCGGTTATTTTAAGAAAATTTATTAATTTTGTTTCATGATGTAACAGAATCTTAATAAATTTTTTACATGTCAAATATCGCAAAACGTGACAAAATATGCTATACTTAGTCGAATAGGCTCATAGTCTGAATCGGTGATCCGATAGAATATATGAGGATGGAGAGAAAGACAGAATGGAAAATAACAACGATAAAAAAGATTATGTAATTCGTTTGGATAAAGCAAGAAAAAATCGTAATAAGAATGATTATAAAAAGTTTCTGATTATTGGAGGTGCCGGAGTTCTTCTGGTCGCAGTCATTGTTACGGCTGGAGTGGCTGTGAAAAAGAACAGAGCCGCAACCCCGGCAGCATTAGCAACCGCATCGGAGGCCAGTGCCGTGAAGTTATCCAATTCTCCAGATGGAGATGCAGAGAATAATACAAAAACTTCTGAAGAAGCAGCAAAGGAAGCAGAAGAAATAAAGAAAGTCATAAGCGCCTATAAAGATCTTGGAATTGTAAAAGCTTCGGGCTATTTAAATGTCAGAAAAGAACCTAGCACAGAAGCGGATGTAATTGGAAAGCTGCAGGGAGACGGTGCCTGTGATATTTTAGAAAAGACTGATGACGGTTGGTATAAGATATCTTCCGGTGGAATTGAGGGATACATCAATTCCGAGTACGTGATTACAGGAGATGAGGCAAAGAAAAAAGCAGAAGGTCTGGTCAAGCTAAGAGCAGTGGTCAGTGCTGACAGTATGAATATCAGAAAGGAACCTTCTAAAGGTTCTGATTGTGTTGGACAGGCTCTTGCTGATGAGCGGTATGAGGTAGTGGGACAGACTGATGGCTGGGTACAAATTGCATCTGGTTATTTGTCATCTGATTTCGTAAAGCTGGAATATTCCTTAAATGAAGCAAGGAAACTGGATTTAAAGGCCATGGTCTTTAATTACTATAAAAACATCGGAATTTCTGATGTGGATAATTATTTAAACGTAAGAGAAGAACCCAATGAGAAAGGCAAGATTATTGCCAAGATGCCGAGTAAAGCGGCAGGAGATATTTTAGAGACGACTGCCGATGGCTGGTATAAGATCCAGTCTGGTAGTATAACAGGTTATGTTAAATCGGATTACATTTTAACGGGACAGGCAGCCAAAGATGAAGCCATGCAGGTGGCGGAACTGATGGCCATCGTAAGCACCGATATGCTGAATGCAAGATCCGAACCCAGCACAGACTCTAAGATATGGACTCAGATATCCAATAATGAGCGTTATCCTGTTTTAAAACAGATTGACGGATGGGTTGAAATTGAGTTAGAAGAAGACAGCAGTGCCTACGTATCGACTGATTTTGTGGATGTGCGTTATGCCCTTCCGCAGGCAATTAAATTCTCACCTTTAGAAGAGAAAGCCAATGCGCAGACCTCATTGAGGACCCAGATTGTAAATTATGCATTGCAATTCCTTGGAAATCCTTATGTCTGGGGCGGCACCAGTCTTACAAAAGGAGCAGATTGTTCCGGATTTACCATGTCAATCTTTTCACACTTTGGCATCGGACTTCCTCATTATTCCGGTTCTCAGGCGGGTATGGGAGCACCTGTAAAGTCAGGAGATATGCAACCTGGTGATTTAGTGTTTTATGCCAATAGCAGAGGAACTATTAATCATGTAGGTATTTATATCGGAAACGGTCAGATCGTAAATGCTGCCAGCAGACGAAGCGGAATAAAGATATCTACCTGGAATTATCGTACACCGGTAAAGATTCGCAATATAATCGGCAATTAATTTTACTCCCGGAAAGAGCTTTTGCTGGAATTCCAGTAAAGCTTTTTCCGGGAATTTTTACGATAAAAAAGCCCCTACAGGAACTGAATATAATTCCAGTTTTTCTGTAGGGGCTTTTTAAGGATATTATTGTAGTCCGTTTTTATCACGATTGTAGTTAATCAAACATCCGGACTTTACGATTGCCCGTTCTTCCGGTGTCATATCTGCTATGTGCAGATTGATTTCGCGAATGGGATTTCCTTCCGTATTTTTGATTATATAGGCTGGAATGTGATTCATATCCCCGTCAAGGGCAGTGCGTACTCCGGCTACATAAATAAAATCACCAATTTCAAAATCCGGTTCCTCATCAAGGAGGAATGGGAGCATTCCCCAGTTCATCACATTGGAGCGGTAACGTTTGGTTGCATACTCATTGGCTATATTTGCCAGACCACCAAGTACTCTCTGACAGCTTGCCGCCTGTTCTCTGGCAGAACCATCTCCAGGTTTCACCGCATAGAGGACACTTCCGATTTCTGTTTCTGCAGCATTAAGCTCTGGCTGGTTTAGGTGAAGACGGAGGGCATTAAATGCACGGTCCAGATCTTCATTGGCTTTTAACGGACAGGTTCCGCTTTTACGAACCTGCTCCAGTTCATTCACTTTTTTAGAACGTCCCACATATTCTGGATCACGGCGGGATAATGTGAATTCCGCAAGACCAAGAGGATTGGAACGGTAGGATGAAGTTTCACCGGATGGAATCAATTCATCAGTAGTAGTAACCGGATCCATGATCTTTGAACATACCTGTAAGATAATGTTTTCTGTCAGAGAACTCATAGCCGGCCAGTCTTTGATATTTGGTCCGTTTACCAAATCGGATTCTTCCTGTGGACTTCCATATCCCTGATAAACTCTTCTGTCGTAAGAAGATGAGTCAAATTCATAAGCAGGAACTTCGTAACCGTCCATACATTCTTCGGCAGAAGTAAGATAACCGCCGTTTGCTGCAGTGGCAGCAATGGATCTGGCATCCATGAGGGCAACACAGGAAATCTGACCGTTTCCAGGCTTGGAGCCTTCCCGGTTGGGGAAGTTTCTTGTGGTATGACGGATGCTTAAAGCATTGTTGGAAGGAGTGTCCCCTGCACCAAAACAAGGACCACAGAAAGCAGTACGGATGGTTGCACCAGCCACCATCAGTTCTGTAATTGCACCTTTCTTTACCAGATCCATGTATACTGGCTGGGAAGAAGGATATACGGATAAATTAAACACATCGTTGCCGCAGTTTTTGCCATTTAACATGTGGGCAGCCATCATGACGTTGGTATAGTTGCCTCCGGCACAGCCTGCAATGACACCCTGTTGAACCATCAGTTTTCCATCAACAATTTTGTCGGTGAGAGAGAGGCTTGCATTGGATTTTCCTACAAGCTGCTCTGCTTCCTTTTCCACAGTCCGAAGAATATCTGCTAAGTTGCTGTTCAGTTCATCAATTTCATATGTATTGCTTGGATGGAAAGGCAGTGCGATCATAGGCTTAATGGTACTTAAATCAACCGTAACAACTCCATCATAGTAAGCAATATCTGCTGGATTTAATTCTTTATAGTCATCCCCTCTGCCATGAAGGGTTAAGTACTCTTTTGTATCCTCATCGGTTCTCCATATGGAAGAAAGACAGGTGGTTTCTGTGGTCATAACGTCCACGCCGTTTCTGTAATCAGTATCCATGGAGGCTACACCAGGTCCTACGAATTCCATGATTTTATTCTTAACAAAGCCGCTTTTAAATACTTTACCGATAATAGCAAGAGCAACATCATGAGGTCCTACAGCAGGAGATGGTTTACCGGTTAAATAAATTGCAACAACTCCAGGGTAAGCAACATCATAGGTATCACAGAGAAGCTGCTTTACTAACTCGCCGCCGCCTTCGCCGATTGCCATAGTTCCCAGAGCACCATAACGGGTATGGCTGTCAGAACCAAGAATCATGCGTCCGCATCCGGCCATCATTTCACGCATATACTGGTGGATAACTGCAATGTGGGGAGGGACGAAAATACCGCCGTATTTTTTGGCAGCAGAAAGACCGAATACATGGTCATCCTCATTGATCGTGCCACCGACCGCACACAAGGAATTATGACAGTTGGTCATTACGTAAGGAATTGGAAATTCCTTCAGTCCTGAAGCACGGGCAGTCTGGATAATTCCTACGAATGTAATATCATGGGATGCCATGGAATCAAAACGCAGTTTTAAGTGATCCATGTTACCTGAAGTATTATGTGCATCTAAAATAGAATAGGAGATGGTACCTTTTTTAGCATCTTCCTTATTTACTGTTTTTCCTGTCAGGACAGTAACTTTTAAACTTTCTTCTTCCGGAATGAGTTCGGTTCTATTTACAAGGTAAGCTCCGCCTTCATATAATTTTACCATAGCTATCGTTCCTCTCTTTTTATGTAGGGATTAGTTTCACCCACGTATTTTGTTGCAGGACGCATGATTCGTCCATCATACATTTTATTTTCTATATTATGAGCAAGCCAGCCTGCCATACGCGCACAGACAAACAGTGGAGTATACATATCCTCCGGGATCTGCAGCATGTTATAGGCAAAGCCGCTGTAAAAGTCCACGTTATTGGACAGTGTTTTGCCGTTCCCAGCAAGACAGGCTTTGGCAACGGTTTCAAACTTGGCGAGGAATTCATATTCTTCTACCCTGTTTTTCTGTTTTGCCAGTTTTTCACAGCAGATCTTCAGCAGATCTGCACGGGGGTCAGACATGGTATAAACTGCATGGCCAAGACCGTAAACAAGGCCGGAATTATCATAGAAATCTTTGGCGAGAATTTTTTCGATGACTTCCTTCATCTGGCATTCGGTTGCTTTTAACCCGATTTCTCTTTCTATGGCTGAAATCATTTCGCTGCATCGAATGTTAGCCCCCCCATGTTTGGGGCCTTTTAAGGAACCGATCGATCCTGAAATAGCGGAATAGATATCAGTTCCGGTAGATGAGATCACCACATTGGTAAAGGTAGAGTTATTACCGCCGCCATGGTCTGCATGGATCATCAGCATTACATCAAGAAGATTGGCTTCCTGTTCGGTAAAAGTACCGTCATGCCGGAGCAGATGTAAGATGTTCTCTGCCATGGAGTATTCTGGTTTCGGATAATGAATGACCAGACTTTCCCGGTCATAGTAATGAATTTTACTTTGGTATGCATACACTGCAAGAGTGGGAAGTTTTGCCAGAAGATTGATTCCTTTTAAAAGAGTCTGATACGGATCGGTATTATCCGGATCATTATCATAATCGTAAAGAGCCAGGATGCTTTTCTGAAGGCTGTTCATTAAATTACAGGAAGGAGTCCGAAGCATATTTCTCTCGAAAAATTCATTTGGGAGAGGGTAATACTTCTGCAGAATGGCTGTAAATTCTTTTAATTCCTTATCTGATGGGAGATAACCAAAGAGAAGAAGAAAGGAAGTCTCTTCATAACCATAGCGGTCATTTCCTTTTCCGTTTACCAGATCGCTGATCTCAATTCCGCGGTAGTATAGTTTTCCAGGAATATTGATCTTTTTCCCGTCTTCGAATTCATAACCGACAACGTCTGATACACGGGTCAGTCCTACGATAACACCGGTTCCGTCTTCGTTGCGAAGTCCTTTTTTTACATCATGTTCTTTAAACAAATTATTTGGAATATCCGTATAATTGGATGATTTGCCAAAAGTTTGTGCAATGAAAAAGTTGTTCATGCGATGCTCTCTCCTTTTTTCAGATTAAGCCACAGCCCTAAGGCAGGGATTCTTTTATGCAAAAGCAGCGCATACGGATCCTTCCGGCGCTGCCTTCATTGGCAATCGAATGTAGCTGGCTTTTTATTGTTTGATAGTTTAACATGGAAAAGTATCAAAGTCAATAACTTGTTATAATCACAATTAAAATATTGTTAATCACTAAAAATAGGGACTGGCTTAAAAAATTTATACAATTCAGGTTTTATATTTTCAGGCATATTTTTAGTGTTTTCTCCACATCATAAGGAAACTACCAAATTTAGAGCAAACAGGAGGATTCTTAAGGTGAGAGAGTATCAGGACACAAACAACGAACATGGAGAGGTTCAGGAAGAAAGACAGAAAGAAAACGAGGCGTCCAACAGTACACGCAAGGAAAATCTTGACGAAAAAAAGACAGAAAAAGATATAGAACAGAAAGAGGATGAAAAGCTGGAAGAATACGGGCAGATGACACTTGACGATAATGCCCGCAAGCGGAAAATCCACCTACTGTCAATCATTGGGGAGATTGAAGGGCATGAAAATCTTTCCAGTAACAGCAAAGCTACCAAGTATGACCATATTTTACCAAAGCTTGCTGAAATTGAGGATGATGATTCTGTAGAAGGGCTTTTGATTCTATTAAATACCTCGGGCGGTGATGTGGATGCAGGTCTTGCCATTGCAGAGATGATTGCTTCTTTAAGTATTCCTACCGTTTCACTGGTTCTTGGAGGAAGCCATTCTATTGGAGTTCCTCTGGCAGTCTGCACCGATTATTCCTTTATCGTACCAACCGGAACCATGATGGTTCATCCGGTGAGAATGACAGGAATGGTAATCGGAGCTTCTCAGACTTACGAATACTTTGAAATGATTCAGGACCGGATTTTAAGTTTTGTGTCCAACCATGCAAAGATTGCTTATGACCAGTTAAAACGGCTCATGCTGAATACGGAAATGCTGACCAGAGACTTGGGAACGGTACTGGTAGGGGAAGAAACCGTAAAAGAAGGCCTGATCGATGAAGTGGGCGGAATTAAGGACGCCCTTCAAAAATTATATGATCTGATGGAAACTGCTTCCTGTTAAATATTGCAATTCTCCCGATTTTTTTGTATACTGTTACCAATGGATAGAAGGGGGAAGTATTGTGCCTGAGACTATAAAGAAGAAGACAACAGAAAAAAAGGGGACAAGAGGGACAAAAGGGAAAAGTGGGAGACCAGCAAATAGCAGCTCCAGAAAAAAAGTGGTCCTGCCAGAACCGGAATTTATCCACTCAGAAGTAGTTATTATGATGTCATTTGCAGCTGCAGCCATACTGTTTTTAAGTAATTTCGGTTTGTGCGGTGTGGTTGGTGATTTTCTGCGCAGTGTGCAGCTTGGCATTTTTGGAGGAATTGGATATATTGCACCGGTAATCCTGTTTGCAGGGACAGCGTTCTACCTGTCCAATCAGGGAAATCCGAGAGCAGCATTTAAGCTGGCGTCCTTTTTACTGGCGCTGGTTTCTTTGTGTGGTTTTTTACAGCTTGTTTTTGGTGTAAATACTGGTGAAGGAACAACTCTTATCGACATTTATTTAGAGGCGTCAGTCAGCGGCAGAGGCGGCGGTTTAATTGGCGGTCTTCTCGCAGAAGGACTTGCAGCCGTGATTGGTGTTGTAGGTGCTTATCTGGTGATTATAGTCCTTCTGATCATTTCCGCAGTATGCATCACAGAAAAGTCTTTTGTGAATGTGGTGAAAAAAGGAAGCGGAAAAGCCTATCAGCATGCAAGAGAAAACATGGATATCCGAAGAGAAATCCATGCGGAGCGGCAGGAAGAACGAAAAAGGCTTCGTGAGGAACAGAAGCTTCGCGGCGTTAATTTAGATGCCACGAACTTATCCGATCTTCCACAAGAGGATTATTCTAAGCCGGAGCCTGTGGATTTTGAAGAAGATATTGCAGAAGAGACCATTCCGGTTATGGATGATGACTTATCTGATGATATTGAAATCCAGGCGAACCGGTTATCTGCAGTTACCGCAGCAGAGATAAGCAGACCGAATCCAGCAGATGAATTCCGCGGCAGTATTTCGCCGGTGCGGGAGGCAGAAGAAGATTCTGTTCCGTTTGAACCTGATTTGAAGGACGAGCCTTTGATGGATGAACTGGAAGAATCTTCTATATATATGAAGAAAGAGAACAGAACCTTAAAGGAAATGGAAGTGGTAGAAGACGATTTCTACCCAGAGGAGGATATGGATACCTTCTCAATTCCAGAAGAACCAAAGCAGGTCGTAACAGCTTCGGGTAAAATCATTGAGACAGATACAGAGGCCCTGCAGAAAAAGCTGGTGAAGAAGCGGGAAGAAGCAGCCCAAGAAGGAGATTTAAGCGTTACCCAGGAGATCAAACAAAAACAGGAGATTGTGAAAAAAGAATACCAGTTTCCTCCTCTTACGTTGCTGAAAAAAGGGAAAGCAGCAGTTTTTTCTGATCGTGAATATAAAGAAACCGCTATTAAGCTGCAAAAGACATTGCAGAATTTTGGAGTGGGCGTTACTGTGACCAATATTAGCTGCGGCCCTTCCGTAACCAGATACGAACTTCATCCGGAACAAGGGGTGAAGGTCAGCAAGATCGTAAGTCTAGCAGATGATATTAAATTAAGCCTGGCAGCTGCGGATATTCGAATCGAAGCTCCCATACCAGGAAAATCAGCTGTGGGAATTGAAGTACCCAATAAAGAAAATAACGTCGTATATCTGCGGGATATACTGGAAGCAGAGAATTTCAGGACGCATTCCTCAAAAATTGCGTTTGCAGTAGGAAAGGATATTGGCGGACAGGTTGTTGTTACGGATATTGCCAAGATGCCTCATCTTTTGATCGCGGGAGCTACCGGTTCGGGTAAATCTGTCTGTATCAATACCTTGATCATGAGTATCATCTTTAAAGCGGATCCGGAAGATGTGAAGCTGATTATGGTGGATCCCAAGGTGGTGGAACTGAGTGTATATAACGGAATTCCTCATCTGCTCCTTCCTGTGGTCACTGACCCTAAAAAAGCATCAGGTGCACTTAACTGGGCGGTGGCAGAGATGACAGACCGATATAATAAGTTTGCCCAGTATAATGTCCGTGAGATTAAGGGGTATAATGCCAAGGTAGAGAGTATCAAGGACATTGACGATGAAAATAAACCGAAAAAGATGCCTCAGATTGTCATTATTATCGATGAGCTTGCGGATTTAATGATGGTGGCGCCTGGAGAGGTAGAGGATTCTATCTGCCGTCTTGCGCAGCTGGCAAGAGCGGCGGGAATTCATCTGGTTATTGCGACCCAGCGTCCGTCTGTGAATGTCATCACCGGACTCATTAAAGCTAATGTACCGTCTAGGGTGGCATTTGCAGTTTCTTCCGGCGTGGATTCCAGAACCATTATCGATATGAATGGTGCAGAAAAGCTGCTTGGTAAAGGTGATATGCTGTTTTATCCAGCAGGATATCCGAAACCGATGCGTGTTCAGGGTGCTTTTGTATCGGATACGGAAGTTTCCCAGGTAGTGGATTTCCTGACGGAACAGGGGATGACACCAGACTACGATATGGAAGTGGAAAGCATGATTGCTTCAGCTCCGGCAGGCGGTGAGGTGAAAGGTGGAGGCAATGACCGGGATGAGTATTTTGTCCAGGCAGGCAAATTTATTATTGATAAAGACAAGGCCTCCATTGGTATGCTTCAGAGAATGTTTAAAATCGGCTTTAACCGGGCGGCCCGAATCATGGACCAGCTGGCAGAAGCTGGTGTGGTAGGAGAAGAGGAAGGAACAAAGCCTCGAAAAGTACTCATGAGTACAGAAGAGTTTGAGGAGATGTTGGAACAGGGTTATTGATATGGAACGATATCATTACATATAAGGGAGGATCATACACATGAAAACAGATATCGAAATTGCACAGGAAGCCAGCATGATACCGATTAAAGAAGTAGCGGCTTCTTACGGAATTACGGAAGATGAACTGGAGCTTTATGGAAAGTACAAGGCGAAGCTGTCTGATGAGCTTTGGGATCAGGTAAAGGACAAAAAAGACGGGAAACTTGTTCTGGTAACAGCGATAAATCCCACGCCTGCGGGAGAAGGGAAAACTACCACGACAGTAGGTCTGGGAGAAGCATTCGGAGTCATGGGGAAAACGGCGATGATCGCACTTAGAGAACCATCTCTTGGGCCATGTTTTGGTATTAAGGGAGGGGCTGCTGGAGGCGGCTATGCCCAGGTAGTTCCGATGGAGGATTTAAACCTTCATTTTACCGGTGATTTTCATGCCATTACATCTGCCAACAATCTTTTGGCAGCTTTAATGGATAATCATATTCATCAGGGCAATGCTCTGGAAATCGACACACGACAGATCATTTGGAAACGCTGCCTGGATATGAATGACCGTGCACTCCGGAATATTGTTGTAGGTCTTGGTTCAAAAGCAGAAGGATTTGTGAGGGAAGACCACTTTGTAATTACCGTGGCATCTGAAATCATGGCGATTCTTTGTCTGGCTGATGATATGGATGATTTAAAAGAACGCCTAGGAAAGATCATTGTGGCATATAATTATGCTGGAGAGCCTGTGACTGCCGCTCAGTTAAATGCAGTAGGAGCTATGGCAGCATTATTAAAGGATGCACTGAAGCCTAACCTGATTCAGACCCTGGAACATACCGGAGCTATTGTTCATGGTGGTCCATTTGCCAATATTGCTCACGGATGTAATAGTGTCCGTGCCACAAAGACAGCTTTAAAGCTGGCTGATATTGTGGTGACTGAAGCTGGATTCGGAGCTGATTTAGGCGCGGAAAAATTCATGGATATCAAATGCCGGATGGCAGGATTAAAACCAGATGCCATTGTACTGGTAGCGACCATAAGAGCGCTGAAATACAACGGCGGAGTTACAAAGGACCAGTTAAACGTAGAGAATCTTCCTGCTCTGGAAAAAGGAATTGCTAATCTGGAAAAACATATCGAAAACATGCAGAAATACGGAGTTCCGGTAATCGTTACCTTGAATTCCTTCCTTACGGATACAGAGGCAGAATATCAGTTTGTAAAAACGTTCTGCGAAGAAAGAAACTGCGAATTCGCTTTGTCAGAGGTGTGGGAAAAGGGCGGTAAAGGCGGTATAGAACTGGCTGAAAAGGTACTCTATACTCTGGAACACAAAGAAAGCAGATTTGCGCCCATTTATCCGGCTGAAATGGGATTAAAAGATAAAGTGGACACAATTGCAAAAGAAATTTACGGTGCAGGTGGTGTCACTTATGCGCCGGCGGCGTCGAAAGCTCTTAAAAAGTTTGAAGAGATGGGATTTGGTCATTTACCCGTATGTATGGCAAAGACACAATACTCCCTTTCCGATGACCAGACAAAGCTTGGACGTCCGGAAGGATTTGAGATTAACGTGCGGGATGCCTTTGTATCAGCAGGTGCAGGTTTCGTCGTGGTGTTAACCGGAGCTATCATGACAATGCCTGGTCTTCCTAAAAAACCGGCGGCAGACAGTATCGATATAAATAAAGACGGAGTAATCACCGGATTATTCTGATTTGGAGGTTTCTATGAAGTTTAAAGAATGGCTTAAGGACTTAAAATATGAAGTAATACAGGGGAGCCTTGATGTTCAAGTGGAGGAAGTCATTTATGACTCCAGAAAAGCCAAAGAAGGTGCGGTATTCGTATGCATGAAGGGAACCAGAATAGATTCCCACGAATTTATCCCTTCTGTGGTTGAAGCTGGGGTCAAAGTCCTGGTTTTAGAGCAAAAGGTGTCGGTTCCGGACGGCGTAACCGCTGTCCTCGTACATAATGCAAGAGAAGCACTGGCTCTCTTATCCGCCGCCAGATTTGATCATCCGGCAGAAAAGATGGTGACCATTGGAGTAACCGGAACTAAAGGCAAAACCACTACCACTCATATGATTAAGACGATTTTAGAATCCTGTGGGAAAAAGGTAGGAATGATCGGAACGACTGGTATCGTGATCGGTAAGAACGTTACCCCCACTATGAATACGACTCCGGAGTCCTACGAACTTCACGAAGCCTTCCGCAATATGGCAGATGCCGGATGCGAATATATGGTAATGGAGGTATCTTCCCAGGCGTTTAAAATGCACCGGGTAGATGGGATTACCTTTGATTACGGTTTATTTACAAATATTTCTCCTGACCATATCGGTCCGGATGAACACGATGATTTTGAGGAATACCTTTATTATAAATCCCGTATTTTCCATTGCTCAAAGACAGGAATCATGAATCGGGATGATTCCCATTGGGATGAGGTGGTAAAAGATGCTTCCTGTGATCTTTACTCTTTTTCCATGGATAAAGAAGGAACGGATTTTAAGGCAGAGAATGTTCACTATGTATCCCAGCCTGATTTTGTGGGATTGGAGTTTGATGTAAAAGGACGTTATGAACTTTCTGTACGTGTTAACATTCCTGGACGGTTCAATGTTGCCAATGCATTGGCTGCAGTCAGCGTTTTGAGTTTCCTTGAACTTCCTAAGGAGAGAATCTGCCATGGACTGGAACATTTAAGTGTAAACGGACGTATGGAAATCGTATATACCTCTGAAAAGTGTACCGTGATCGTAGATTACGCCCATAATGCTATCAGCATGGAAAGCCTGCTTACCACACTCAGGGATTATAAACCCAAGCGTCTGGTATGCGTGTTTGGCTGCGGTGGGAACCGTTCCAAGGACCGCCGTTACTCCATGGGTGACAGTGCAGGCCGCCTTGCAGATTTTACGATCATTACTGCTGATAACTCCAGATTTGAAAAGACGGAGGATATTATTGCAGACATCCGGGGCAGCATTGAGAAAACCGGAGGAAAATTTATTGAAATTCCGGACCGCAGAGAGGCCATTGAGTACAGCATGACCCATGCAGAGCCAGGTGACATGATCGCTATCATTGGAAAAGGTCATGAGGATTACCAGGAGATGAATGGAGTCCGTCATCATTTTTCAGACCGTGAAGAGGTTTTAAAGGTGGCAGAAAGCCTGAGTAAATAAATACTTGGATGAAAAGAGAAAATGCCGGAAGCTGAAAAATAGTGCTTTCGGCATTTCCACGGTAGATGGAAGGAATGTACGCCAAAGGCGTATAAGAAACGGAGGAAACAATGGTAAACATGACGGTTAATGATATTCTTTCAGCGACAGGAGGAAAACTTCTTTGTGGAAGTGAAGATACAATTCTGGAACACATAAGCATTGATTCCAGAAGCGAGAAAGAGAATTCTCTCTTTGTCCCTTTGATCGGGGAAAAGGTGGATGCTCACCGTTTTATCGATCAGGCATTTAACAATGGTGCAGCAGCCACTTTAACCAGCGAACACGAATCTATGGATTCTGAAAAGCCCTGGATCCGTGTGGAAGATACGAAAAAAGCACTTCAGGCAATTGGAATTTATTATAGAAACCGTCTTACCCTTCCATTAGTGGGCATTACGGGCAGCGTAGGAAAGACAACTACAAGAGAGATGGTAGCCTGTGCACTGACTGCCGGATTTACGGTCTATAAAACTCCGGGAAATCATAACAGCCAGGTAGGTGTCCCTATTACGATCTCCGAGATTACACCGGAAGATGAGATCGGGGTCATTGAACTGGGAATGAGCGAACCGGGGGAATTGACAGTAATTGCGAAAATCGCCAAGATTCAGATGGCTGTTATTACAAATATTGGAGTAACTCATATTGAACAGCTTGGATCCAGAGAAAATATTTATCATGAGAAGCTGACAATCCAGGATGGACTGACCCAAGGCGGAATCTTATTCCTCAATGGGGACGATGATCTGTTACGGATTACAAAAGCCAAAGAGGGCTGCCGTACTATATATTACGGAACCGGTGATAACGCTGATTACCGTGCAGAAGATGTCCACTTAGAAGAAGGTTTTCCAGCATTTACGGCTGTTTGTGGGGAAAAGAGAGTTTCCGTTAAACTGGCAGTTATGGGAAGTCATAACGTATTGAATGCCATGGTTTCCCTGGCTGTTGCAGTGGAATGCGGCATTCCAATGGAAGCGGCAGCAAAATGCCTTCAGGAGTTCACCGGCTTTAAAAACCGTCAGCAGATTTATACAACCGGTGGGATGACAATCATTGATGATACCTACAATGCAAGTCCGGTTTCCATGAAAGCAGGACTGGAAGTACTTGGGGCAGTGACAAAAGCCAAAAGACGGATCGCTGTATTGGCAGATATGAAAGAGCTGGGTGATGATGCTCCCAAGTATCACTATGAAATTGGAGAATATATTGTAGAACACCCTATTTATGAAGTGGTGACCCTTGGAGAACTGGCAGGTGAAATTGCCAGAGCGGTAAAGGAAAAAGCAAAGGGAATTCTGGTAAAAGAGTTTATGGAACAGGAAGCTCTTGTTGCATACTTAAAAGAAGAATTAAAAGAAGGGGACAGCGTCCTTTTCAAAGGTTCCAACAGCATGAAACTTAGTCAGGTGGCAGATCAGTTTCACCTGATTTGACAATCCAAAGATATAATATAGAAACAGGTGAAGGAATGGCAGAACGATATGCCCGGATTATCATTGATATTTCCCATGAAAAAGTTGACAGGACCTTTGATTACCGGATACCGGAAAGGCTATATGAAGAAGTAGTTGTCGGTTCTCTGGTCCTGATTCCTTTTGGGAAGGGAAATGCCATGCGCAAAGGGTATGTGGTCGGCATTACCCCACATGCGGATTATGACAGGGATAAAATTAAAGAAATAGCAGGGATTGTGACAGATAGCGTAACCGCAGAATCCCTGCTTATTTCGCTTGCATGGTGGTTAAAGGAACAGTACGGTTCCACCATGAATCAGGCTCTTAAAACCGTGCTCCCGGTAAAACAGAAAATAAAACCAAAGGAAAAAAAGGTACTTCGCTGTCTGCTTGATAAACCTGGACTTTTAACCGCTCTGAATGAAGCCGAAAAAAAGAATTATAAGGCCAGAGTCCGTCTTTTTCAGGCGTTTATGGAAAATCCACTGATTCCATATGAGTTTGCAGTCAATCAGATGAATCTGTCTTCTGCCACATTAAAACCGGTGGTAGAAAAAGGATATGTGAGCCTTGAATCTGAGGAAATATACCGCAATCCCATAAAGTTGGAAGTGGATGGGAAGCCCAGAGTTTTGTTAAATCAGGGACAGCAGGCGATTGTTGATGATTTCTGCAGGGATTACTCGGCACGTATCAGAAAGACCTATCTGATTCACGGAGTCACAGGAAGCGGTAAAACAGAGGTTTACATGGAATTGATTGACAGGGTCATTCAAGATAAGCAGCAGGTGATTGTTCTCATACCTGAAATAGCCCTGACCTACCAGACTGTGATGCGTTTTTACGGAAGATTTGGAAACCGCGTTTCCATTATCAATTCCAGATTATCAGCAGGAGAACGCTACGATCAGTTTGAGCGGGCAAGAAATGGGGATATTGATATTATGATAGGCCCCCGCTCCGCTCTTTTTACGCCTTTTTCCCGTCTGGGACTTATTCTCATTGACGAGGAGCACGAAGGTGCATACAAAAGTGAAGTCGTTCCCAGATATCATGCAAGGGAAGTGGCAGAAAAAAGAGCTTCCATGCAGGAAGCATCCCTGGTTTTGGGTTCAGCCACTCCCTCCCTGGAGGCATATACAAAGGCTCTGAGAGGAGAATACCAGCTTTATCGCCTTACGGAACGGGCAAAAAAGGACAGCCAGCTTGCAAATGTGGCAGTCGTGGACTTACGTCAGGAATTAAAAGAAGGAAACAAATCTATTTTCAGTAAACCGTTGAAGGCACTGATGGAAGATCGTCTGGCAAAAAAAGAGCAGATCATGCTGTTCATCAACCGGAGAGGTTATGCCAATTTTGTTTCCTGCCGTTCCTGCGGGGAAGCCATACGCTGTCCTCACTGCGATGTGACGCTGACTCTGCATAATAATAGCCGCCTTGTATGCCATTACTGCGGCCATTCTGTGCCAATGCCTGATCGGTGCCCGTCCTGCAGTTCTCCTTATATTGCCAATTTTGGAGTGGGAACTCAGAAAATTGAGTTAATGACGAAAAAGATGTTTCCGTCTGCCAGAGTTCTTCGTATGGACTTGGACACAACGAAGAAAAAAGGCGGACATGAAGAAATTCTCACAGCCTTTTCTGAGGGAGAAGCAGACATTCTTATCGGTACCCAGATGATCGTAAAAGGTCATGATTTCCCAAATGTAACTCTGGTAGGAGTTCTGGCCGCTGATTTGTCTTTAAATACTCCGGACTACCGCTCCGCAGAACGGACCTTTCAGCTGCTGACTCAGGCGGCAGGAAGGGCAGGAAGAGATTTTAAGCACGGAGACGTGATCATTCAGACCTACAGCCCGGAACACTATGGGATTGTGACTGCAGCCAACCAGGATTATGAATCCTTTTACAACCAGGAAATGGCCTTTCGCCGTATGATGAAATATCCTCCGGCGAATGTGCTGTTAACCGTCCAGTTTTCTTCCAGGCAGGAGAAGTTTTTAACGGATGGATCTGATGCTGTCGCTGCATTTATCACTCCCCAGGCAGAGCTGGAAAAGGTACAGACAATTGGGCCGGTAGAGGCTTCTGTATACAAAATTAATGATATATATAGAAAAATTTTATACTTGAAACATGAAAACTATGATATACTAATAAAAATCAGGGATCAAATCGATGGTTTTTCAGAGAATCATCCGGAATTGTTTGATCAGTTAATGATACAATATGATTTTTCGTAAATGAGAGGATAAGAGAAGATGGCTATTAGAAAGATTAGAACCATTGGAGATGAAATTTTAAGAAAACATTGCAAACCGGTAAAAGAAATCACACCGAGGATTATAGAGCTGATTGAAGATATGTTCGAAACCATGTATGAAGCCAATGGAGTCGGCCTTGCTGCCCCTCAGGTTGGAGTTTTAAAGCAGATCGTGGTCATTGATGTGGATGATGGCAATCAGTATGTACTTATTAATCCGGAGATTTTAGAGACTTCCGGAAGCCAGACAGGACCAGAAGGCTGCCTTAGCGTACCTGGAAAATCAGGCACTGTAACCAGACCTAATTATGTAAAAGTTAGAGCTTATGATATTGAGATGAAGCCTTTCGAGTTGGAAGGAGAAGAGCTTCTTGCACGTGCTGTCTGCCACGAGTGCGATCACTTGAATGGTGATCTGTATGTGGATAAAGTAGAAGGCGAGTTGGAAGATGTCTCCGAGATTGAGGAAGACGTGGAGGTTGAAGAGTAAATATGCGTATTGTTTATATGGGAACGCCTGAATTTTCTGTACCTGCATTAAAGGCGTTAGTTGAAGTCGGACATGATGTGGTTGCAGTTGTCACCCAGCCGGATAAACCAAAGGGAAGAGGAAAAGAAATTCAGATGACTCCGGTTAAGGAACAGGCACTGGAGTTTCATATTCCGGTTTACCAGCCTGTAAAAGCAAGAGATCCGGAATTTGTTAAAATCTTATCAGATCTGGCACCGGATGTAATGGTGGTAGCTGCTTTTGGGCAATTACTGCCTAAGAGTATTCTGGATATTCCGAAATATGGCTGTGTGAACATTCATGCCTCCCTTTTGCCAAAATACCGTGGAGCTTCTCCCATCCAGTATGCAGTTATCAATGGAGAAAAGGAAAGCGGTATTACCACCATGATGATGGCAGAACTTTTGGATACCGGGGATATGTTGGATCAGGAGATTCTCACTCTGGATCCGAAAGAAACCGGTGGAAGTCTCCATGATAGATTAAGTGTAGTTGGAGGCGCGCTGCTCTTAAAGACGTTAAAGAAGCTGGAAGAAGGAACCGCAGTGCGTATTCCCCAGGATGAGACCCAATCCTGTTATGTGGGAATGATTAAAAAATCCATGGGTGACATTGACTGGTCTATGGATGCAGAAGTCATTGAACGTCTGATCCGCGGTCTGAATCCATGGCCCAGCGCTTTTACCAGTTGGAATGGCAAGGTAATTAAGATTTGGGAAGCGTTCGTTATAGAAAAAGAGTATGAAGGGGCTTGCGGACAGGTGGTGGAAGCCGACCGGGATCATTTGGTTGTAAAGACCGGAAAGGGCGGTTTATCCATTCGTGAACTGCAGTTACAGGGAAAAAAACGCATGGATATCGGCGCATTTCTGCGAGGATATCAGGTTGCGGAAGGTACTGTTTTTGAAAGGAGCGTCTGATTATGTTTTATGGAGGAATGATGGGATATTATTTTGATCCTACCTTGATTTTAGTAATCATCGGAGCCGTTTTATCTATGGCGGCATCTGCCAGAGTAAGCAGCACTTATAATAAATATTCAAAAGTAAGAAGTATGTCCGGTATGACTGGTGCGGATGCGGCAAAGCGCCTGTTGAATTCCCAGGGAATATATGATGTCCAGGTTCGCCAGGTAAGCGGCCAGCTGACAGATCATTACGATCCCAGAAGCAAAACGGTGAATTTATCAGATTCTGTATACGGTTCCACATCGGTTGCGGCTATTGGTGTAGCGGCCCATGAGTGCGGTCATGCCATGCAGGATAACACTGGATACATTCCGCTGAAACTTCGTGGAGCGATTGTACCTGTAGCCAATATCGGTTCGCAGGCGGCTTTCCCAATTATTCTCCTGGGTGTTTTCATTGGTGGAGTTGGATCACCTCTGGTAAATATCGGACTTATTTTGTTCTCTTTAGCAGTTATTTTCCAGCTGGTAACACTTCCAGTGGAATTTAATGCCTCAAGGAGAGCGGTAGACTTGCTGGGGCAGGTAGGAATTTTAGGAACAGAGGAACTGGGACATACCAGAAAAGTTCTTGGTGCAGCAGCGCTCACTTATGTGGCGGCACTGGCAGCAACTGTGTTGCAGCTTGCAAGACTTGTATTCCTGTTCGGAGGAGTTGGAGGAAGAAGGAACGATGACTAAAGAGACAGACAGCAGGGAAATTGCACTTGATATCCTGATAGAAATACTGGAACGGTCGGGATACAGCCATATCATCCTGCGTCAGGCATTAAATAAATATCAGTATCTGGATAAACCGGAGCGGGCATTTATTTCCAGAATCGTAGAGGGAACCGTGGAATATTTACTCCAGATCGATTACGTCATTGATTCTTTTTCTAATACAAAGGTTAAGAAAATGAAGCCCGTCATCCGCACGATTTTGCGGATGTCGGTCTATCAGCTTTTATACATGGACCGTGTTCCAGATTCTGCGGTTTGCAATGAAGCTGTGAAACTTGCTGTAAAGAGGAAGTTTACTGGTTTAAAAGGATTTGTCAATGGAGTTCTACGTAATATCTCAAGAAATAAAGAAAGCTTAAGCTGGCCCAATGATTCTGTCCGTTATTCCATGCCGGATTGGATCGTATCCATGTGGGAAGAAACATATGGAAAAGAGACAGCAAAAACCATGATGGAATCTTTTTTAATGAGCAGTAAGACCACGGTTCGCTGTAATTTAGCAAAGGCTTCCAAAGAACAGATTTTAAATAGCCTGCAGGAGCAGGGAGTAAAGGTAACAGAGTCCGGTATATCAGAAGGTGTACTGTATCTGGAAAATTATGATTACCTGGAAGGGCTTACAGCTTTTAACAATGGTTCTATTCAGGTTCAGGATCTAAGTTCTACCTTCGTTGGAGAAGTGGCAGATCCGAAAGAAGGCGATTATGTCATAGATGTCTGCGGTGCTCCTGGTGGTAAGAGCATCCATATCGCAGATAAGCTTCATGGTACCGGAATGGTGGAGGTCCGCGATCTGACATTCTTTAAGGTGAATCTTATCCAGGAAAATATAGATCGATGCGGATTTACAAATATTCGTACGAAGGTTCAGGATGCGTTGGAACAGGATCAGGAATCCATCGGAAAAGCTGACATTGTGATTGCAGATCTGCCTTGCTCAGGACTGGGAATTATTGGCAGAAAACCGGACATTAAATACCGGATGAAACCAGAAGATCTTGCATCTTTAGCTTCCCTGCAAAGGGAAATTCTTACGGTTGTCCAGTCTTATGTAAAACCAGGCGGAAAGCTGGTTTTCAGTACATGTACAATTAATAAAAATGAAAATGAAGAAAATGTCCAATGGTTTCTTGAACAGTTTCCTTTTGACAGCATAGATCTTACCGGAAAACTGGGGGATCAGCTGACTGCTGAAACGATGAAACATGGATATATTCAGTTATTGCCGGGAATTCACCCCTGTGACGGGTTCTTTCTTTCGGCATTTATAAAAAGGTAAAACATAATGGTAAAAACAGATATAAAATCTCTGGATTTAGAGAAACTGACTTCTTATATGGTGTCAATTGGAGAAAAGCCTTTCCGTGCAAAACAGCTTTATGAGTGGATGCACAAGAAACTGGCTTCTGATTACGATGAAATGACCAATCTATCAAAATCTCTCAAAGAAAAATTGCTGCAGTCAGCAGCATTTACATCCCTTGCGGTCGTAGAGGAAAAAATATCACAAATTGACGGAACGAGAAAGTATTTATTCGGCCTTTCCGATGGAAATATTATTGAAAGTGTTCTGATGAAATACAATCACGGAAATTCAGTCTGTATTTCATCCCAGGTGGGCTGCCGCATGGGATGTCGTTTCTGTGCTTCGACCCTTGACGGATTGGAGAGAAATTTAACCGCTTCAGAGATGCTTGACCAGATTTATCGGATTCAGAAAGCTACAGGAGAGAGAGTTTCCAATGTTGTGGTTATGGGTTCTGGAGAGCCTATGGACAACTATGATAATCTGATTGATTTTATCCGCATTCTCACCGATGAAAACGGCTTAAACATCAGTCAGCGCAATATTACGGTATCGACCTGCGGCATTGTCCCAGGAATTCGTAAACTGGCAGAAGAAAATCTTCAGATTACTCTCGCTCTTTCTCTTCATGCACCCAATGATGAAGTACGAAGGAGCCTGATGCCGATTGCCAACCGTTATTCCCTTACTGAGGTATTAGCTGCATGTCAGGAATATTTTGAAAAAACTGGAAGAAGGCTTACTTTTGAATACAGTCTGGTAAGCGGAGTCAATGATAATTTAAAAGAAGCAGCCGCTCTTTCTGCCCTTTTAAAAGGAATGCATGGCCATGTAAATCTCATACCAGTAAACCCGATCAAAGAGCGGGATTATGTTCAGTCAGACAAGAAGGCTATCCTGGACTTTAAAAATTATCTTGAAAAAAACGGAATTAATGTTACTATAAGAAGAGAAATGGGACGAGATATCAACGGTGCCTGTGGACAGCTTAGAAAGAGTTTTATCAATCAGGAGTAAAGAGGAAGGGAGAAAGAAACGATGAAGGCTTGCGCTATGACCGATATCGGAAGAGTCCGTACTGCCAATCAGGATTATGTCTATGCCTCTGCCGAATCAGTCGGTATGCTGCCAAATCTTTTTTTGGTTGCAGACGGCATGGGTGGTCATCAGGCCGGAGATTATGCTTCCAGATATATTTCTGAACATCTGGTGGAACATTTAAAACAGGCCGGAGAAACCGAAATTGTACCCCTTCTGCGGGGAGGCATAGAAAAGGTCAACGGAATGCTTTATCTGGAATCCAGAGAAAAAGCAGAATTAAACGGCATGGGAACAACCCTGGTGGCGGCAGTGATCGAGGATTCCTCCATGTATGTGGCGAATGTAGGAGACAGCCGGTTATATCTGATCCGGAATCAATTGAAACAGATTACAAAGGATCATTCCTATGTGGAAGAACTTGTTTCCTTAGGCCAGATGGAACGGGGAAGCAGGGATTACCGTGAAAAAAAGAATATCATTACAAGAGCAGTTGGTACGGAAGATAAGCTGGAGATCGATTTTTTTGAAGTCAGCCTGGAACCGGGAGATTATATACTTATGTGTTCCGATGGACTCAGCAATATGCTGGAGGACGCTGAGATGGAAGAAATTATCTGCTCAGAACTGGAACTGAAGGAAAAGGCAGAGAAATTGATAACAGTAGCCAATGACAATGGCGGGAAAGACAACATTGCAGTTGTTTTGATCGATCCGGAAGTTGGCGGGGAGGGAAGCTTATGATTCTGAGACCTGGCACATTTTTACAGGATAGATATGAGATACTGGAACAGATTGGTTCCGGCGGCATGTCATATGTGTTTAAGGCCCTGTGCCATAAATTAAACCGCCTTGTTGCCATAAAATTATTAAAAGAAGAATTTAGTTCAGACAATGGATTCGTCAGTAAATTTAAGATGGAGGCTCAGTCAGCCGCACGTCTATCTCACCCCAATATTGTAAATATCTATGACGTTGTAGATGAGGGGAATCTCCATTATATTGTAATGGAGCTGATTGAAGGAATTACATTAAAAAATTATATATCCAAAAAAGGCTGTCTTGATATTAAGGAAGCCATTGGTGTTGCCATGCAGGTTGCTCAGGGAATTTCAGCAGCTCATGAACAGGGCATCATACACCGGGATATCAAGCCCCAGAATATAATCATTGCCAGAGATGGTAAGGTGAAGGTCGCAGATTTTGGTATCGCGAGGGCCGCATCTTCTCAGACTCTTAGTGCAACTGCGGTTGGCTCTGTCCATTACATATCTCCAGAACAGGCAAGAGGGGGTTACAGCGATGTAAGGAGTGATATTTATTCACTGGGCATCACCATGTATGAGATGGTTGCTGGCAGGGTTCCCTTTCAGGGAGATAATACGGTTACCGTAGCCCTGGCACATTTAGAAACACCAATCACTCCGCCCAGCTATTACAATGAAGACATTCCTGTAGGGCTTGAGAACATTATTTTAAAAAGCACAGAGAAAAAGCCTGAATATCGCTATACAAGTATGGTTGAGGTAATAGCGGATTTACGGCATGCGCTTGTGGACCCAGATGGAGATTTTGTACAACACAATCCCCAGGTCGATGATTCCCAGACGGTTATCATCGGTAAACCAGAACTGGAACAGATTCGTTCTGGCAGAAAAGTCCAGTCAGAACAGCCTTCCAGCGTGCATGGAATCCGCAATAAGGAACAGAGAAATGAACGCCGTCCAGAGAGGAAACAAGATTCCCCGCCTTTAAGTAACAGAACAAAAAGAGATGATTCCGGAGAAGATATTAATCCGAAGATCGAAAAACTTCTGACTGCCGCAGGGGTTGTAGTAGCGGTTATAATTGTCATTGTACTGATTGTTGTTTTTGCTAAGATTGGTGGTTTATTCCGTTCCGGTTCTTCCAAAACTCCGGAGTCAACGGCAGAAGCATCAGTAGAAGAGACTTTAAGTGATAAAAGTGTGAAGATGCCAAATGTTCTTGGCCTGACTTCAGAATTAGCAGCACAGAAGTTAAAGGATAGCGGTGGTCTGTATATGAAGACCAGTGATTACGTGTTTTCCGAAACAGTTGCAGAAGGAGATGTAGTTTCTCAGGATCCGTCTTCAGGTACTGTGGTTGACAAGTATTCCGCTGTATATGTTATAATCAGTAAAGGTCCGGAGCACGCTACTGTAGATTTAACAAAGCTTGGCCTTGAAAAAATGGATGCGGCGACTGCGAAGTCAACACTGGAAGCAAAAGGGCTGGAAGTAAAAGTTGAACAAAAGAGCAGTGATAGTATATCAAACGGCTATGTAATCAGTTATAGTCCCAGCGAGGCAAAGGAAGGCGATACGGTAACCATTATATCCAGCAGCGGTCCAGCGCTTACAAATCCAGTGGCTGTACCAAACATTATGGGTCAGACAAAGGAATTGGCTGAGGAACTGTTGGCGGATGCGGGCCTGACGGAAGGTACGGTTACAGAGGCAACTTCCGAAACCGTAGCCAGAGGAAGTGTCATTAGCCAGTCCACAGCGGCAGGTACTCAGGTAGAAGCCGGTACTGCGGTGAATTTTGTTGTCAGCAGTGGAACCGCACAGCAGGCAAAATATAAGTATCTGGCTTCCATTGACAAGTCTTATTCCCTGCAGAATATAATCGGTCCAGGTTCAGGAAGCACCCAACTGACGTTGAAGATCCAGCTTAGGCAGCCGGTTAACGGGAAAGATGAGATAAGGGAACTTATGGGACCGGTTACTATGAACGGTGACCAGATGCTTCCGGTATCATTTAAAAATATTGAAGGAGCTTACGGTGTCACAAACGGAACCGTAGAAATCGTAAATGTGGAGACAGGAGATGTGATTAATTCTTATTCCATCACATTTGTTCCGGTCCCTCAATCGTAAGGAATTATATATGACAGGAAAAATTTTGAAAGGAATTGCAGGATTTTATTATGTACACGCGACGGACGGAAATCTCTATGAGTGTAAGGCAAAAGGAGTTTTCCGCAATAAGAATTTAAAACCGCTGGTCGGGGACGATGTGGAAATTTCCATTTTAGATGAATCTGAACGGAAAGGAAACATTGATGAAATCCTTCCCCGCAGGAATGCACTCATCCGCCCGTCTGTTGCTAATGTGGACCAGGCTCTGGTGTTGTTTTCTATAACCCATCCGGAACCGAATTTAAACCTTCTGGACCGCTTCCTTGTTATGATGGAGGTTCAGGAGGTTCCTGTAAATATCTGTTTTAATAAGATTGATTTAACCGGCGATGAAAAGATGCTGGAACTTCGAGGGATCTATGAAACAGCCGGCTATCCGGTGTATTTTACCAGTACCTGTGATAACCAGGGCATAGAAGAAATACAGGCTCTGGTTCGGGGGAAAACCACAGTCCTTGCTGGACCTTCCGGTGTAGGGAAATCATCTCTTACCAATCTTTTGTATCCACAGGCGGAGATGGAGACTGGAACGATCAGTGAAAAGATACAGCGGGGAAAGCATACCACCAGACATTCTGAACTTTTTGATATCGGGCGTAACACGTATATGATGGATACGCCGGGGTTCAGCTCCATGTATATTGAAGATATGGAGTGCGGTCATCTAAAAGATTACTTTCCGGAATTTGAGTCCTATGAGGAGAACTGTCGTTTTCTCGGATGTGTCCACGTGGGAGAAAGAGACTGCGGTGTGAAAGATGCGGTGGAAGAAGGAAAAATCAGCCGAAACCGTTATGAGAATTATCGGCTTTTTTATCAGGAACTGAAAGAGAAAAGGAGATATTAATATGTTAAAACTAGCCCCTTCTATATTGGCTGCAGATTTTAAGAATCTTGGACAGCAGGTGTCAGATGTAGCAGAAGCAGGAGCCCAGTATATTCATCTGGATGTGATGGATGGCGCATTTGTGCCCAGCATTTCATTTGGAATGCCGGTCATAAGCAGTATAAGAAGCTGTACCGATCGGGTATTTGATGTTCATATGATGGTAGAGGAACCGGGGCGGTATGTCAGTGACATCAAAGCAGCCGGAGCAGATTTGATCTGCGTCCATGCGGAAGCTTGTAAGCATCTGGATCGTACCGTAAATCAGATTAAGGAAGCAGGATTAAAAGTTGGAGTAGCTTTAAATCCGGCAACTCCACTGTCTGTACTTGACTGTATTCTTCCGGAAGTGGACATGGTACTTATCATGTCTGTGAATCCCGGATTTGGCGGACAAAAATTTATCCCATATACGCTTTCAAAGATTCAGGCTTTAAGAACCATGTGTAAGGAACGGGGACTTGAGACAGATATCCAGGTTGACGGCGGTGTGACATGTGCAAATCTGCGGGAACTGATCGAAGCAGGTGCAAACGTATTTGTAGCCGGTTCAGCAGTATTTAAGGGAGATGCAGCTGCTAACACCAAAGAGTTCTTGAAAATATTCGAGGAATATGAGCGGTGAATAAGGACATCACAGGATTGATTGTAACGGGAGGTCCCTTGGATCATGAGTTCGCCAAACGGTATTTGGAGGACAGACAATTCGACATGGTAATCGCAGTCGATCGAGGTCTGAATGCTGTTTATAAACTAGACCTGACTCCAGATGCTATTGTTGGAGATTTTGATTCGGTGGAAGAATCCGTTCTGAATGATTACAAAAGCAAAAAAGAGAAGATCACATGGGAGATTCATAAACCGGAAAAAGATGAGACAGATACGGAGCTGGCCTTAAATACTGCAATCAGGCTTGGCTGCACAAAACTGGTTTTATTGGGAGCGACCGGTGGAAGACAGGACCATTTTCTCGGAAATCTACATCTCCTTTATGCTTGCTTAAAAAAAGGGGTGGAAGCTGCGATTGTAGATGAAAGAAATCAGATTACAGTCACAGAAACGGACCGTATATTTGAATCGGATAAGACTTTTGGAAAGTACATTTCCTTTCTGCCTTTAAGCGAAGAGGTAAAAGGCATTACGCTCACCGGATTTAAATATCCTCTTTTAAAAAAGGATATTACCATTGGAACCAGTCTCTGTATCAGTAATGAACTGACAGGTGCAATTGGTAAATTGGAATTCGATTCCGGAACCCTGATCTGTGTGGAATCCCACGATTAGACTGGTATGGTTTAATATATCAAAACTGGATATTTATATCACTCCACCTGCATGATAAGATAGGGATCAACAAATGCAGCAAGGGAGGAACGATCCATGAATAAAGCCAGTAAAAGAATTTATAAGGTTGCACTTACCGGACTTTTTGCAGCAATGTCCTATGTGGTATTTACATTTCTGCAGTTTAAAATCACTCTTCCGGGAGGTGATGCCACATCCATTCATCTTGGCAATGCGGTATGTGTATTAGGCGCTTTGCTTCTCGGAGGGCTCTATGGCGGTTTAGGCGGAGCCATTGGAATGACCATAGGAGATCTTTTTGATCCAGTCTATATTGTTTATGCACCAAAAACCTTTATTTTGAAATTATGCATCGGCTTGATTACAGGTTTTTTGGCTCATAGAGTGGGAAGAATTGGGGAATCCTCAGATCGCAAACATATACTTGTCTGGACGATCATAGCCGCAGTTGGTGGACTTTTATTCAATGTGATTTTTGATCCTTTGATCGGTTATTATTATAAGCTTCTTATTCTTGGAAAACCTGCCGCAGAGGTTTCCCTGGCATGGAATGTAGCAGCTACTTCGATCAATGCAGTGACTTCAGCCATTGTTTCCGTTATTATCTATATGCCGCTTCGGAATGCTTTGGTTAAGTCCGGATTATTTTCTAAAATTTATTAGGAGCTTTTATGACATCAGAAAAACAACAGAAAAAAATTGCTGTCATTAATGATCTTTCCGGGTATGGCCGCTGCTCTTTAACCGTAGTCTTACCGATCCTATCGGCCTTAAAAATTCAGTGCTGTCCGGTACCGACCTCCATTTTATCCAATCATACTGGTTTTCCAACTTATTTTTTTGATGATTATACGGATAAAATGCCAGAATATATTGCCCAGTGGAAGAAATTGGAACTATCCTTTGATGGTATTTACAGTGGCTTTTTGGGATCGGAAGCGCAGATTCAGATTGTGATTGATATGATAAAGGAATTCTCTACACCGGAAACAAAGGTGATCATAGATCCAATCATGGGAGATCACGGAAAAGCGTATCAGACCTACACTCCATTGATGTGCAGCCGGATGAAGGAACTGGTGGGTTTTGGAGATATTGTGACTCCAAATCTGACAGAAGCATGTATTCTGACTGGGCGGGAATACCGGAAAGAGGGCTGGAAGCGTTCAGAACTGATCCAGATGGCATCTGAAATTCGGAATATGGGTCCGAAAGAAGTGGTGATTACCGGAATAAAAGAAGGCAGTTATATAACAAATGTAGTCTTGGAAAAAGATGGGACCGGGCATTTTCTTCGGACGCTCCGCGTGGGAAGTGAGCGGCCTGGAACCGGAGATGTTTTTTCCAGCATTGTTGCTGCCCAGGCAGTAAAGGGTATTTCTTTAACAGATGGTGTAAAAAAAGCGGCTGATTTTGTGAAACATTGTATTTTAAAATCAGATGAACTGAATGTGCCAAAGGAAAATGGGGTATGTTTTGAAGAACTGCTTTCTTTACTCATTCGGCGTTAAGAATGAGGTTGTATAAGGGGAATTTAGGAAAAGGGCTTTTCTTTGCCCTTTTTTTGTAGTATAATCAACGGCAGATTATTATGTGGATCTGTTTCCGCAAAAGAATATTTATGAGAAACCAGGAGGAATACCATGTTAGATTTGAAGTTTGTAAGAGAAAATCCTGAAATTGTAAAGGAGAACATTAAAAATAAGTTTCAGGATAGCAAGCTGCCATTAGTGGATGAAGTCATCGAACTTGATGAGCAGAACCGTGCGGCGAAGCAGGAAGGGGACGCCTTAAGAGCAGAGCGCAACAAACTTTCCAAACAGATCGGGGCCTTAATGGGACAGGGAAAGAAAGAAGAAGCAGAGGAGATGAAGAAAAAAGTTACAGATGCTTCTGAACATCTTGCTGCTCTGGAAGAGAAGGAACGTGATTTAGAGGAAAGAATCAAAAAGATCATGATGACCATTCCTAATATCATTGATCCAAGTGTGCCTATCGGAAAAGATGACAGTGAGAATGTGGAAGTGCAGCGTTACGGCGAGCCGGTAGTGCCTGAATTTGAAATTCCATATCACACGGACATCATGGAAAGCTTTGAAGGGATTGACCTTGACAGTGCAAGAAAAGTAGCTGGAAACGGCTTTTATTATTTAATGGGTGACATTGCAAGACTTCATTCTTCTGTTATTTCTTATGCAAGAGATTTCATGATTAACCGTGGATTCACTTACTGTATTCCACCATTTATGATCCGCAGCGAAGTTGTGACAGGTGTTATGAGTTTTGCTGAGATGGATGCCATGATGTATAAGATAGAGGGAGAAGACTTATATTTAATTGGTACCAGCGAACATTCCATGATTGGAAAATTCATTGATACTATTCTTCCGGAAACAAAACTTCCACAGACTCTTACCAGCTATTCTCCCTGCTTCCGTAAGGAAAAGGGCGCACATGGACTGGAAGAAAGAGGTGTTTACCGCATTCACCAGTTTGAAAAGCAGGAGATGATCGTAGTCTGCAAACCGGAAGAAAGCATGGACTGGTATGAGAAATTATGGCAGAATACGGTTGATTTATTCCGTTCTCTTGATGTTCCGGTAAGAACCCTGGAGTGTTGCTCCGGCGATCTTGCAGATTTGAAGGTGAAATCTGTGGATGTGGAAGCCTGGTCTCCAAGACAGAAAAAATACTTTGAGGTAGGCAGCTGCTCGAATTTAGGAGAAGCTCAGGCAAGAAGACTGAAAATCCGTGTTTCAGCAGAGGATGGAACAAAGTATTTTGCTCATACCTTAAATAACACTGTAGTTGCGCCGCCAAGAATGCTGATCGCTTTCTTAGAGAACAACTTACAGGCAGATGGAACTGTTAAGATTCCGGATGCGTTACAGCCATATATGGGTGGCATGAAGGCGCTTGTGCCAAAGAAATAGTCGTGTTACAGGGCTGTTGCAGAATGCAGATAGAAGTATATCCAATCTCCATTTTGCAACAGCCCTTATTTAAAAGAAGAAAAGGAGAATGAAATTATGATTAAATTCAACCACTTTAATTTTAATGTTTTAGATCTGGAAAAGAGCTTGAAATTCTATAATGATGCTCTGGGACTCACTCCTGTACGGGAAAAGGTTGCAGGAGACGGTTCTTTTAAGCTGGTGTTTCTGGGAGACGGGAAAAGCGATTTCACATTGGAACTTACCTATCTGACGGACAGGAAAGAACCATATAACTTAGGAGAATGTGAATTTCATCTGGCTTTCCATGTAGATGAATTCGATGAGGTTTATAAAAAACACAAAGAGATGGGTGTGATCTGTTTCGAAAACCCAGGAATGGGCATTTATTTCATCAGTGATCCAGATGGTTACTGGATTGAAATCGTACCTGCCAGATAAGGAGTTGTTCCGTGTATATAGAAGTAAACGGAGTCACATTGTTTTATGAAAGGTTAGGAAGCGGTCCAGCCATAATTCTTGTTCATGGAAATGCACAGGATCACCGTATTTTCCATGAAACAGCCAAAAAGCTAAAAAAGGATTATACGGTGTATTTGCTGGATTCCAGAAGTCACGGGAAAAGCATGCGGACAAAAACCCTTGGGTACGAGGAGATGGCAGCTGATGTTGCAGAGTTTGCCAGAGCGCTGAAGCTTAAGAATCCATATTTTTGTGGTTTCAGTGACGGGGGAATCATTGGACTTCTTTTGGGTATCCGATATCCGGGCCTTTTTAAAAAGCTGGTGCTTTGCGGAGCCAATTCCTATCCTCATGGTTTGAAAAACTGGTGGCTTAAGATATTTGCTCTGACAGAAACAGTGACTGGTGATCACCGGAGGCGGATGATTTTGAAAGAACCTAGAATCACCGGAAAAGAACTAAAGCAGATTTCTGTGCCTACACTGATTCTGGCTGGGGAAAAGGACATGGTCCGAGAGGCCCATACCCGTTATCTTGCTTCTAAGATCAAGCACAGCTTTCTTCGGATTCTGCCCGGAGAAGGTCATGGCAGCTATATTGTTCACAGCAAAAAACTTTACTACATTATGAAGAAATTTCTTTCAACTCCTCTGAAGCAGGATATGGTAAATAAGCAGGCATAAAAGGTGTAAAGAAAAAATACTTGACACCATAGAAAAAGTATTGTATGATATCACAGGTGATGATATGGAAAAGATTGCAAGACAAGGATTGCTGTATGATTTCTACGGTGCACTTTTAACCGAGCATCAGAGACATATCTATGAAGATGTGGTTTTTTATGACCTGTCTTTGAGCGAGATTGCAGAGGAACAGGGAATCAGCCGCCAGGGGGTACATGACCTGATCAAGCGGTGTAATAAGATTCTGGAAGGTTATGAAGAAAAACTTAATCTCATGGAGAAGTTTGAACAGACGAAGAAACTGGCCAGAGAAATCCAAAGCCTGACGAAAGAATTTTCTGATAACAGGAATATGGATCTGATCCATCGCATCGAAGAGATATCGGGCGAAATCATCGAGCTGGAAGCTCATTAGGAGGGCGTTAGATGGCTTTTGAGAGCTTATCCGACAAATTACAAAATGTATTTAAAAATTTAAGAGGCAAAGGACGTTTGTCTGAAGCCGATGTAAAAACAGCGCTTAAAGAAGTCAAGATGGCTTTATTGGAAGCTGATGTAAGCTTTAAGGTTGTAAAACAGTTTATCAACGCTGTGCAGGAACGGGCAATTGGACAAGATGTCCAGAACAGTCTGACTCCGGGACAGATGGTAATAAAGATTGTAAATGAAGAGCTGGTAAACTTAATGGGTTCTGAGACAACTGAAATCCAGTTAAAGCCTGCCAGTGATATGACCATAATTTTGATGGCTGGTCTCCAGGGTGCTGGTAAGACCACTACCACTGCCAAGATTGCCGGAAAGTTAAAGGCAAAAGGCAGAAAGCCCCTTCTCGTTGCCTGCGACGTTTATCGTCCTGCCGCTATTAAGCAGCTACAGATTAACGGAGAAAAACAGGGAGTGCCGGTTTTTGCCATGGGTGAAAACCATAAGCCGGCCGACATTGCAAAAGCAGCCATTGCGTCTGCAGCTAAGAACGATCAGAATGTGGTAATTCTCGATACTGCCGGTCGTCTTCATATTGATGAAGACATGATGAACGAGCTGATCGAGATTAAAGAAGTAGTAGAGGTTGATCAGACAATTCTCGTTGTTGATGCCATGACTGGACAGGATGCGGTGAATGTTGCCGGAATGTTCAATGAAAAGATTGGTATTGACGGTGTTATTGTTACAAAGCTTGATGGTGATACCCGAGGCGGTGCGGCTCTTTCGATCCGTGCGGTTACCGGAAAACCAGTTCTTTATGTAGGTATGGGAGAGAAGCTTTCTGATTTGGAGCAGTTTTATCCGGATCGTATGGCTTCCAGAATCCTTGGCATGGGAGATATTCTTTCTCTGATTGAAAAGGCAGAAACTCAGGTAGATGAAGAAAAGGCAAAAGAGTTATCCCAAAAGATACGAAAAGCGGAATTTGACTATAATGACTTCTTAGAGCAGATGAGCCAGGTCAAGAATATGGGTGGAATGGCGAGCATCATGAGCATGATGCCGGGCATGGGTCAGTTGAAAGATATGGACATTGACGAAAAAGCCATGGACCGTGTAGAAGCCATTATCCTTTCCATGACAAACAAAGAACGGACTACCCCGGAACTCATGAAGAATGCGTCCAGAAAACAGCGGGTTGCAAAAGGTGCCGGTGTAGATATCAGCGAAGTTAATCGCATTGTCAAACAGTTTGACCAGATGAAGAAGATGATGAAACAGCTTCCCGGTATGATGGGAGGAGGCAAGCGCCATGGCGGCGGATTGCTTGGCAAACTGAAATTACCGTTTTAATATTACTTTGATGTTAGCAAGGCAGGATTCCTGCATTCGCTATATATAAGTTTTAAAATATAAGATTTAAGGAGGTGAATTTCACGATGGCAGTAAAAATGAGATTAAAAAGAATGGGTCAGAAAAAGGCTCCTTTCTATAGAATTGTAGTTGCAGACTCCAGATCCCCAAGAGATGGCAGATTCATCGAAGAGATTGGTTACTATGATCCTACCACAGAACCAAGCGTAATCAAGTTTGACGAAGAGAACGCTAAGAAGTGGTTAGCAACAGGTGCTCAGCCAACAGAAGTTGTAAGCAAGCTTTTAAAGATCGCCGGTATCCAGTAGTGAGAGGTGAAGCATATGAAGGAATTAGTAGAAGTAATTGCAAAAGCACTGGTTGATTATCCGGATCAGGTTGCTGTTACTGAGACTGTAAAGGATGACGAAATCATTCTTGAGCTTACGGTTGCACCTTCCGATATGGGTAAGGTTATTGGCAAACAGGGCAGAATTGCAAAAGCAATCCGTTCCGTTATAAAAGCAGCAGCTTCCAAAGAAGACAAAAAAGTTACTGTAGAAATACAGTAACTTGAAAAGACCGCCGACCTGTCGGGAAGACGGTCTTCTTTTGTTCTTTTAAATGAAGTATATGTAAATATCCAGAACTAAGCCGGGTAGCAATATCCGGTTTCTTTTGTATGATATGGAGAGACAGATGGAAAATTTGTTGAGAGTCGGTGTGATTTCCTCTACCCACGGGGTAAAAGGAGAAGTTAAGGTTTATCCTACTACAGATGACCCGGGCCGTTTTAATAGTTTAAAAAAAGTGATACTTGATACCGGACGGGAACAGATGGATTTAGAAATCCAGGGAGTGAAATTTTTTAAAAACATGGTAATCCTTAAGTTTAAAGGATATGATTCCATCAATGAGATAGAAAAATATAAAGGCAAAGACTTGCTGATAACAAGAGATCAGGCGGTCGAGCTTGGTCCGGATGAGAATTTTATCTTTGATCTGATTGGACTTCGGGTTATTACGGAAGACGGAAATGAATTTGGCACGCTGACAGACGTGATCAAGACAGGTGCCAATGACGTCTACGAAGTGAAGACAACAGAAGGCAAAGAAGTTTTGCTTCCTGCAATTCAGGAATGTGTGCTTAAGGTGGATCTGGAGGAAGGAACGGTTACTGTCCACATTATGGATGGTCTTCTGGATTAAGATGGAGGAGTGAAACGAATGAATTATCACATTTTAACGCTGTTTCCTGAAATGGTTTTAAACGGACTCCATACCAGTATTATCGGGAGAGCGGCGGAAAAAGGCTTACTTTCCATTGAGGCCATTGATATCCGGGAATATTCAACGGACAAGCATCGCCATGTGGATGATTATCCATATGGCGGCGGAGCGGGAATGGTCATGCAGCCAATGCCCATCTGCGATGCTTATGATGACCTTTGTGAAAAAATTGGCAAGAAGCCCCGTGTGATCTACATGACTCCCCAGGGACGGGTTTTCAATCAGAAAATTGCGGAGGAACTGGCACAGGAAGAGGATCTGGTTTTCTTATGCGGCCATTATGAAGGAATCGATGAAAGGGCTTTGGAACTGATTGCCACAGATTACTTATCCATTGGCGATTATGTTCTGACTGGCGGAGAACTTCCGGCTATGGTCATGATTGACTGTATATCCAGACTGATTCCGGGTGTCTTAAATAACGATACCTCTGCAGAGTTTGAATCTTTTCATGATAACCTATTGGAATATCCCCAGTACACCAGACCGGAAGAATACAGAGGACTGCAAGTACCAGAGGTCCTTTTGTCCGGACATCACAAAAATATTGATGCCTGGAGACGGGAGCAGTCCATCAAACGAACCTTAGAGAGAAGACCCGATCTTCTGTCGGGAGCAGCCCTGTCAAAAAAAGAATCAGAATATTTGAAAAAGCTTGAAAAAGAGCAGGAAAATCGGGAATAATTTAAGAGAGAAAGGACTTGCATTCCATGGTCCTTTATGATAAAATACAAAATGTTGTGATGAAAAGGAGATGCTCCTCTGTTACGGATTCCAGTATGAAGTATTAAGAACATCAAATAAAATCAAGGAGGTTCACACAATGAACGAAATTATTAAGAATATCGAAGCAGCTCAGTTAAAGCAGTCCGTACCGGAGTTCCATGTTGGAGATACCGTTAAGGTATACAACAAGATCAAAGAGGGAACCCGCGAAAGAATCCAGATTTTCGAAGGAACTGTCATCAAAAGACAGAACGGCGGCGCTAGAGAAACATTTACCGTAAGAAAGAACTCTAACGGTATCGGCGTTGAGAAGACCTGGCCATTACATTCCCCTTCTGTAGACAACATCGAAGTTGTTAGAAAGGGTAAAGTAAGAAGAGCAAAACTGAATTACTTAAGAGACAGAATCGGTAAGGCTGCTAAGGTTAAAGAATTAGTTAGATAATTCCGGAACAGGTGAGGGGGACAATGCAAATTGTCCCTTTCTTTAGTAGGTGGGGTGTTTGATATGGATTTTTATCATAGTGAAGACAATAATAAGCTCCGCCATGTTGTCAACTGGATTGTTGACATTGTAGTAGTGATTGCGTTTGCTTGGTTTCTGGTCTATGCTTTTGGCACTCAGATTGTAATTGCGGGTCATTCCATGCACCCACTCCTCACATCAGATGATGTAGTTTTGATGGATCGGCTGGCATATGATTTCGGCCATCCGGGCCGGTTTGATGTGGTTGTGTTTCAGAGAGAAGACCGGAAGATGAATGTAAAGCGTGTCATAGGTCTGCCGGGGGAAACTGTGCAGATAAAATACGATGAAATCTATATTGATGGTGAGAAGCTGAAAGAACCGGCAGGTCTCGGCCGGGTATCTCTGGCTGGACTGGCAGAAAAGCCTGTAAAGCTGGGAGAAGATGAATATTTTCTGTTGGGAGACAACAGAGACAGCAGTGAAGACAGTAGGTTTTCCAATATCGGCAATGTAAGCGGCAGTCAGATCCGGGGAAGAGTCTGGTTTCGGATTATGCCTTTTGTAAAGATGGAATTAATTCGTTCGAAATAGAGGAATGTTATGAATATACAATGGTATCCAGGTCATATGACCAAAGCCAAAAGGGCAATGAAGGAAGATATCAAATTAATTGATTTGATAATAGAACTGGTAGATGCAAGAGTTCCGCTAAGCAGCCGGAATCCTGATATAGATGACTTGGGAGCCGGGAAGGCTCGGATGGTTTTGCTTAATAAGTCCGATCTTGCCGATGAGCGTTTTAACGGAGCATGGGCAGAATATTTTGAAGCCCAGGGTTGCCACGTGGTAAAAGTAAATTCTAAAAATGGTTCAGGACTAAAACAGATCAACAATGTCGTCCAGGTAGCTTGTAAGGAAAAAATTGAGAGAGATCGAAGACGAGGCATATTAAACCGTCCGGTACGGGCTATGGTTGTAGGAATTCCAAACGTAGGAAAATCTACATTTATTAACTCCTTTGCTGGAAAAGCATGTACCAAGACAGGGAATAAGCCTGGGGTTACGAAAGGTAATCAGTGGATTCGCTTGAATAAGAGCCTGGAGCTACTTGATACTCCCGGTATTCTCTGGCCCAGGTTTGAAGATCAGCAGGTAGGGGTTAAGCTGGCTCTTATCGGCTCTATTAATGATCAGATTTTAAATAAAGATGAACTGGCAATGGAACTCATCCGTTTTCTGTCTAAAGATTATCCCAAAGTACTTTTAGAACGGTATGGAATAGAGAATGAAGAAGAGTTTCGTGTATTGGAAGAGGTGGCAAGAGCCAGAGCCTGTCTTGCAAAAGGCGGAGAACTGGATCTTATTAAAGCTTCCAATTTATTGATTGATGATTTCAGAAGCGGAAAACTTGGCCGTATGACTATGGAATTCCCTTCAAAAGAGTAATAATATAAATACACGGGCGGCTCTTTAAAGGGCGGCCCTGTTTTTTCAATCAAAGTGTGGGAGCAGAAAGAAATGAGAAAATTAACAGAAGAAAAACTCAAAGCGGAACAGGAACGCTTGGAGAAGATGAAGGAATTTGAATACCAGTATGAGAATCATGTATTAGTCTGCGGTATCGATGAAGCCGGACGGGGGCCGCTAGCAGGCCCGGTGGTCGCAGGTGCAGTAATACTGCCACGAGACTGTGAAATTTTATACTTAAACGATTCTAAAAAACTGTCAGAAAAAAAGCGGGAAGCATTATTTTTGGAGATTCAGGAGAAGGCATCGGCTTGTGCCGTAGGCGTGATTGGAGCAGATCGGATTGACGAGATCAATATTCTGCAGGCGACTTATGAGGCGATGAGGCTGGCGATTGGAAAATTAGGGTTTCAACCAGACGTTCTTTTAAATGATGCGGTCACTATCCCAGGATTAACCATGGAACAGGTTCCGATTATCAAAGGAGATGGGAAGAGCGTGTCTATTGCAGCAGCAAGCGTTATGGCAAAAGTTACCAGAGATCATATGATGGAAGAGTATGATACATTATTTCCCCAATACGGTTTTGCAAAACATAAAGGTTATGGTACAGCGGCTCATATCAGCGCATTAAAAGAGTTTGGTCCTTGTCCAATTCACAGGCGCAGTTTCATAAAGAATTTTGTGAACTAAGGAGAGCGTAGACATTTGAAGAGCACCAGAGAGATAGGAAATGAATATGAGAATATGGCAGCTGCATATTTGAAGAATTCCGGCTATGAAATATTGGAACGCAATTACCGGGATAGACTTGGGGAAATTGATATTGTTGCAAAAGATGGAAGAGAACTGGTGTTTGTCGAAGTAAAGTATCGGCTCAATCTTTCAAAAGGTGATCCGGCGGAAGCGGTGGATGGAAGAAAGCAGATGAGAATCAGAAATGGAGCCAGAGGATACTTATATCGGCATCATCTTGATGAAGGTATCCCCTGCCGGTTTGATGTTGTGGCAATATTGGGCCAGGAAATCCGTTTAATTAAAGATGCATTTTAATGGAGGTGAACCGATGAGCGATATATGGAAGCGAACAGGGAATAGTAAAACCCTTAACTATAAAACAGCAGAACATGTACCTTATTTCTCTTTTCCCATTCTGGAGAAAACCGGTCTGGTAAAACAGGGTTTCTCCACAAAAATGGGAGGAGTCAGTCAGGGAAAGTTTGCTACAATGAATTTTACTTTTACCCGGGGAGACAATCCGGACCATGTACATGAAAATTACCGGCGCATGGCAAAAGCACTAGGTGTAGATGTGGAGAAAATGGTATTATCTTACCAGACCCATACCACCAATGTCAGGCTGGTGACTGAGTGTGATGCAGGGAAAGGAATCGTGAAGGAACGGGAATATAAAGATGTGGATGGATTAGTCACTAATGTTCCGGGGATTACCCTGGTGACATTTTACGCTGACTGTGTTCCGCTTTATTTTCTGGATCCGGTCCATAAAGCCATTGGTCTCAGCCACTCCGGATGGCGGGGTACCGTAAATCGTATGGGAAAAGCAACGGTGAAAAAGATGGAAGAGTCCTTTGGAACCAGGGCGGAAGATATAATTGCCTGCATCGGTCCGAGTATCTGCAGAACATGCTACGAAGTGGGAAATGAAGTGGCGGAAGAATTTCGAAAAGGATTTGATGAGAACTACTGGAAGGAAATATTAACGGTTAAGGAAAACGGCAAATACTTACTGGATCTATGGAAAGCAAATGAGATCGTGCTTTTGGAAACAGGTATAAGAAAAGATAACATACAGATTACTGACATATGTACACACTGTAACTCGGATTATCTGTTCTCTCACCGGACAACAGGCAATGAGAGAGGAAATCTTGCTGCATTTCTTTCACTTTCATAAGAAAACGGCTTTTAAAGATAAAAATGACTGCAACAAATGAGTTTTTTACATTCTCATGTGTTGCAGCCATTTTATCTAAAGCTGTTAAGCTTTGTATTTTTTTAACAGATTCTGTATTTTTTCTGTAGAACTAAGAGCCGTGCTGATTGGGACGTCGTGATTTAAGGAATTTACAATTGCAGCCATATATTTGCTGATATCAGCTTCTACATACCATTCTCTATCAAATAATTCCTTTGAACGGTAATTTAAGTTTGTTGTAACCACACGATCGATGTATCCCTTGTTGTAATAATCGTCAAACTTGTCCAGACCATTGGTGAAGAGACCAAAGGTGCAGCATACAATAACTTTATCAGCTTTGCGTTCTTTTAATTCCTTGGCAGTATCCAGCATACTTTCGCCGGAGGAGATCATATCATCCACGATCAATACCGTTTTGCCTTCTACAGAGGCACCCAGGAATTCGTGATCAACGATTGGGTTGCGTCCATCTACGACTTTGGAGTAATCTCTTCTTTTGTAGAACATACCCATGTCAACGCTTAAATTATTGGCAAGATACACGGCACGGTCCATGGCACCTTCATCAGGACTGATAACCATCATATTCTCTTTGTCAATTTTTAGGTCTGGATACTGTCTGAGTACGGCCTTAATAAACTGATAAGTTGGCATGAAATTATCAAATCCGCTTAAAGGAATGGCATTCTGAACTCTGGGATCATGAGCATCAAAGGTAATGATATTGCTGACGCCCATATGGATCAGTTCCTCTAAAGCCATGGCACAATCTAAAGATTCTCTTTTGGTTCTCTTGTGCTGGCGGCTTTCATATAAGAATGGCATGATTACGCTTACCCTGTGGGCAGTCGCACAGCATGCACCGAGAATTCGTTTTAAATCCTGGAAATGATCATCTGGTGACATATGGTTGATATAACCGTTGACGGTATAGGGAATGCTGTAATTGGTGACATCCACCATTGCAAAAACGTCTGTACCTCGAACAGATTCTTTGATAATGCCTTTTGCTTCTCCGCTTCCAAAGCGAGGGCACGCACAATCAAGAAGATAGGAATTGACATCGTATCCACGGTAGTGTAAATCCGCTTCCCGGCGTTTTAATTCCTCAATATCATTTCTGCGGAAACCAACGATATGGTCATTTACCTTTTCAGCCAGTTCCCGGCAACTTTCCAGTGCTGCGATCTTTAAGGGAGCAACAGGAAGCTGGTCTTTAAATACATAATCATTTGCCATGACAAAGATTCCTCCATAATGAATGAACAGCCAGCTGAAATTCTGCCTGTTCTCTAATCTTACCCCTTTTATACCATTGATAGACAGAATGCGTCAATAGACTTTGTTATATTTTCGTGAAAAAAACAAAGAACGCTTCCTTTACAAAGAGAAACAATCTTGTTATGATATATTAGATAGTTACAGAAAGGTAAAATAAAATGAGCGAAAGAGGACATATCATTAAAAGTGTCGATCCGGATTCCATCGCTGAACAGCTGGAATTAGAGCCGGGAGATGCAGTGCTCTCCATAGACGGCAAGGTACTGGAAGACATTTTTGATTATGAATATTATATAAACAGTGAATCCATTCTCATGGTTGTCAGAAAGAAAAATGGTGAAGAATGGGAATTAGAGATAGAGAATGAATACGAAGATTTGGGAATAACCTTTGAAAACGGACTTATGAGTGAATACCGCTCCTGCCGGAATAACTGCATTTTCTGTTTTATCGATCAGATGCCTCCCGGAATGAGGGAAACCCTCTATTTTAAAGATGATGATTCCAGGCTTTCTTTTTTGCAGGGAAATTATGTGACACTTACTAATATGAGCGATCATGATATCAAACGTATCATTGAATTCAAGCTGGCACCCATTAATATATCGGTGCATACGACCAACCCGGTTTTAAGATGTAAGATGCTTCATAACCGGTTTGCAGGAGAGGCCCTGCAAAAGATCCGTCAGCTCTACGAAGCAGAGATCCCTATGAACGGTCAGATCGTACTTTGTAAGGGAGTCAATGACGGAGAAGAATTGGAGCGTACGATCAGGGATTTATCGGAGTATCTTCCATATATGGAAAGCGTTTCCATCGTACCGGTGGGAGTGTCCAAATACCGTGAAGGATTATATCCCCTGGAAGCATTAAATGGAGAAGATGCCAGAAATGTTTTGAAAATCGTGGAACGGTGGCAGAAAAAGTTGTATGAGGCTCATGGCAGTCATTTTATACATGCAAGTGATGAATTTTATATACTGGCGGGCTTGCAGTTGCCGGAAGAAAATCAGTATGACGGGTATATCCAGTTGGAAAATGGAGTGGGAATGATCCGCCTCCTGGAAGAAGAAGTGCTTGCTGCTCTTGCCAAACTGGAAGGGGACAACCAGTCTGAAGAAATATCCATTGCAACAGGAAAGTTAGCAGCTCCTTATATTGAAAAACATGCAAAGAAGGTTATGGAGAAGTTTCCCGGACGAACTGTTCGTGTTTATACGATTACCAATGAGTTTTTCGGGGAACAGATTACCGTCGCCGGTTTAATCACTGGTCAGGATTTGATCAAACAGCTTAAGGAACAGAAACTGGGCAGCAGACTATTGCTTCCTGAATGCATGTTCCGAAGCGGGGAAGAAGTTTTTCTTGATGATCTGACAAGAACAGATGTACAAAATGCTTTACAAGTACAGGTAGATATTGTAAAATCAAGCGGTCAGGATTTTGTACAGGCTGTTTTAGGGCCGGTAAAAGAGAATGATGCTTCTTATGAGGGATATGAATTAAAGGAGATAATATATGAGTAAACCAATAGTTGCCATCGTAGGCCGTCCAAATGTAGGAAAGTCTACGTTGTTTAATGTTTTAGCTGGCGATACCATTTCAATTGTTAAAGATACGCCAGGTGTTACCAGAGACCGTATTTATGCTGACTGTAATTGGCTTGACAGGAATTTCACCCTGATTGATACCGGCGGTATTGAACCAGACAGCAGTGATATTATTCTTTCTCAAATGAGAGAACAGGCAGAAATCGCTATTGCCACTGCAGATGTCATCGTTTTTATCGTAGATGTGCGTCAGGGACTGGTGGATTCGGATTCCAAAGTTGCAGACATGTTAAGAAAGTCCAAAAAACCTGTTGTTCTTGCAGTAAATAAGGTAGACAGCTTCCAGAAGTTCGGAAACGATGTATACGAGTTCTATAATCTGGGAATCGGTGATCCGGTTCCGGTATCTGCTGCTTCCAGACTTGGACTTGGAGAGCTGCTTGACGAAGTGATCAAGCATTTTGGAGCGACAGAGGCAGGAGAAGAAGATGACGATCGTCCTAGAATTGCCATTGTTGGAAAGCCGAATGTAGGAAAATCTTCTATTATAAACCAGCTTTTAGGTGAAAACCGTGTAATTGTATCAAACATTGCAGGGACCACCAGGGATGCAGTGGATACGGAGATTGTTCATGACGGTACAGAATATGTATTTATTGATACTGCCGGTTTAAGACGGAAGAGCAAGATCAAGGAAGAACTGGAGCGTTACAGCATCATCAGAACCGTTACAGCCGTAGAACGCGCAGATGTGGTGGTTGTGGTAATAGATGCCGAAGAAGGCGTGACCGAACAGGATGCCAAGATCGCAGGCATTGCCCATGAACGTGGAAAAGGAATTATTGTAGCAGTTAATAAATGGGACGCCATTGAAAAAAATGACAAGACCATTTATGAATATACCAACAAAATTAAAAATACTTTGTCCTTTATGCCTTATGCGGAATTTGCATTTATCTCTGCGAAAACCGGACAGAGAATGAATAAGCTTTTTGAAATGATCGATATGGTCCGGGAAAGCCAGACTCTTAGAGTTGCTACCGGAGTATTAAATGAGATCATGACAGAGGCTGTGGCTCTTCAACAGCCGCCGTCTGATAAAGGCAAGCGGCTGAGGCTCTATTATATTACCCAGGTTGCCGTAAAGCCTCCGACTTTTGTAATCTTTGTTAATGATAAAGAACTGACGCATTTTTCCTACACAAGATATCTTGAAAACAGGATTCGTGATGCATTTGGTTTTAAGGGAACATCCCTGAAATTTATTTACAGAGAAAGAAGCGGAAAGGAACAATAGTATGGAAAGAATCATCTGTCTTTTGGCTGGTTATCTGCTTGGTTTAATACAGTCCGGCTATTTTTACGGAAAAGCCCATAAAATCGATATCCGCAAATATGGAAGCGGAAATTCCGGTACCACCAATGCCCTGCGTGTTATGGGTGCAAAGGCGGGAGCAGTCGTGTTCTTTGGAGATTTCTTAAAATCATTGCTGCCTTGCCTCCTGGTCCGGGTCATATTCCGGGATAGACCGGAGATGGTGTACCTTATGATTTTGTATACAGGCTTTGGCGTTATTTTAGGCCATAATTACCCCTTTTACTTAAACTTCAAAGGCGGAAAGGGAATTGCGGCTACCGCAGGCCTGATTGTGGCCTTAGACTTAAGGATGACGCTTTTGTGTATCGTTGCATTTGTACTGATCGTTGCTATTACCAGATACGTTTCACTTGGATCTTTGGTAGTTGCAATCATACTATTTACCTGGCTGCTCCTTTTTGCAGGAATGGGAGCTTACGGACTGGACAAAAGGTTGCTACCGGAATTTTACATAATGGCAGCAATGATAAGCGGATTGGCTTTTTGGCGTCATCGGGCCAATATCGGACGTCTTGTCCGTGGTACAGAGAATAAAATCTCTTTAAGCTTTGGAAAAAAATAAAGTGAGGTGAAGAAAATGGCAAAAATTGGAATAATCGGATCGGGTAGTTGGGGTATTGCTTTGGCATCTCTTCTATATAATAATAAGCATGAGGTGACGGTATGGTCGGCACTTCCGGATGAGATAACAGAGATGAAAACCACCCGAAGGCATCATACATTGCCGGAGCTGGTTCTTCCAGATGACATGGTCTTTACTGATAGTCTTGAAGAAGCTATGACTGGACAAGATATTCTTGTGACAGCGGTCCCGTCTATTTATGTTCGTTCTACCGCACAGAAGATGAAGCCGTTTTGCCGGTATGGTCAGGTAGTGGTCAATGTTGCAAAGGGAATTGAAGAATCCACGCTTATGACACTTTCTGAGATTTTAGAGGAAGAACTTCCTATGGCAGATGTGGCTGTTTTATCTGGTCCCAGCCATGCGGAAGAGGTAAGCAAGGGTCTGCCGACCACCTGTGTCGCAGGTGCCCGTACCAGAAAGACAGCGGAATACATTCAGGGGATATTTATGCATGAAGTTTTCCGAGTTTACACAAGCCCGGATATTCAAGGCATTGAAATTGGCGGTTCCCTTAAAAATGTCATTGCACTTGCGGCCGGAATTGCAGACGGACTGGGTTATGGAGATAACACGAAAGCAGCTTTGATCACAAGGGGAATTACGGAGATATCCAGGCTTGGTACTGCGATGGGCGGTAAGTTCCAGACATTCTGCGGACTTTCAGGAATTGGCGATTTGATTGTCACCTGTGCCAGTATGCACAGCAGAAACCGGAGAGCAGGCATTCTGATTGGCCAGGGGAAAACCATGGAAGAGGCGACTGAAGAAGTGAAGATGGTTGTTGAAGGTGTATATTCTGCAAAAGCAGCACTGTCATTATCGCGGAAATACGAGGTTTCCATGCCGATTGTAGAACAGGTAAATGAAGTTTTATTCAATGGCAAATCTGCTTCCGATGCGGTAAAAGATTTGATGCTTCGGGATAAAACAATTGAAAGTTCTGATCTTCCTTGGGATAAATAAAGGGAAACTGATTTTTTTTATATTTAAAACAAAAGCAGTTGACATTTTTTTAAAGCCATTCTATTATAAAGACTATGTATATATAGTCAGAGGAACTGTATATATCAAAACATTTCATGAGGAGGAATGGATTATGAAAAAATCTATGAAGAAGTTATTGAGTGTTACCATGGCGGTTGCTATGGCAGCATCTTTGACTGCTTGCGGTGGAAAGGCTCCAGAGTCATCTTCATCCGCTGCTGAGTCAAATGCATCAGGAGACAAGACAGAAGCACCAAAAACATCCGGAGAAGGATCCTTTAAAATTGGCGGCATCGGCCCGATTACCGGAAGCACGGCAATTTACGGACAGGCAGTTATGAACGGTGCTGAACTGGCAATTAACGAGATCAATGCAAACGGCGGAATTAACGGTGCTCAGATCGAGTATAATTTCCAGGATGATGAAGGTGATACAGAGAAAGCTGTCAATGCTTATAATACCTTAAAAGACTGGGGTATGCAGATGTTAGTTGGTACGGTTACATCCGCACCATGTATCGCAGTAGGCGCAGAGTCCAGCAATGACAACATGTTCCAGCTGACTCCATCCGGTTCTGCTGTAGACTGTACAAAGTTTGAAAATCAGTTCCGTGTATGCTTCTCTGATCCAAATCAGGGAGCTGCTTCCGCACAGTATATCGGAGAAAATAAACTGGCAACCAAAGTTGCTGTTATTTATGATAGCTCTGACGTTTATTCCACTGGTATCCATGATAAGTTTGTTTCTGAGGCAGGAAGCCAGGGAATCGAAGTGGTAGCTGATGAAGCATTTACTGCTGATAACAACACCAATTTCTCTGTACAGCTGCAGAAGGCACAGGATTCTGGTGCTGAGCTGGTATTCCTCCCAATTTATTATTCCCAGGCAGCTTTAATTCTTGCACAGGCGAAACAGATGGGATTTGAAACAGCGTTCTTTGGATGCGATGGACTTGACGGACTTTTAACCGTTGAGAATTTTGACAAAACTTTAGCCGAAAATGTTATGCTTCTGACACCATTCGCTGCTGATGCAACTGATGATCTGACTCAGAAGTTTGTAACTTCCTACAAAGAAAAATACAAAGAAACACCAAATCAGTTTGCTGCTGATGCTTACGATGCAATTTATGCAATCAAGGCAGCTTCTGAGAAATCTGCTTTGACACCAGATATGGATGCATCTGCAATCTGTGATGCATTAAAGAAATCCATGACAGAAATCACCATCAACGGTTTAACCGGTGAGAACATGAAATGGACCGCTGACGGAGAACCAGATAAGGCTCCTAAGGCAGTTAAGATTGTTAACGGTGTTTATACAGCAATGTAATTACGAAATGAATATCATTTGGTAAATGACCCAATGGAGGGTCGTCCAAGGGACGACCCTCTTATTTTAAAATAAACGACGAATGAGGTGCGTTGGTATGATGAGTTTCATATCCTATTTTATTAATGGTTTAAGCCTGGGCAGTGTTTATGCAATCATTGCTTTAGGATATACCATGGTATATGGCATTGCCAAGATGCTGAACTTTGCTCATGGCGATGTAATTATGATTGGAGGATACGTGGTGTTCACAGTCGTCAGCACGATGGGCTTAGGTCCGGTTGCAGGCGTTCTCCTTGCGGTTATCTTATGTACTGTATTAGGCGTGGTCATTGAGGGCGTCGCTTATCGTCCTTTACGTATGGCAAGTCCTCTTGCAGTATTGATTACAGCAATCGGTGTGAGCTACTTACTTCAAAACATCGCACTGCTTGTTTTTGGTTCCAATCCTAAATCCTTTACATCTGTTGTAACAATTCCAGCACTGAAACTGGCTGATGGAAAACTGACTATTTCCGGTGAGACAATTGTTACAATCGTAAGCTGTATTGTTATCATGATTGGTCTGACTGCTTTTATTAAAAAGACAAGAGCGGGACAGGCAATGTTAGCAGTATCAGAGGATAAGGGAGCTGCCCAGTTAATGGGAATCAATGTTGACGGAACCGTTGCACTTACTTTTGCCATTGGTTCTGCTCTGGCGGCCATTGCTGGTGCACTTTTATGTTCTGCATATCCTACGTTAACACCTTATACCGGTTCTATGCCGGGGATCAAGGCATTCGTAGCAGCTGTATTCGGTGGAATCGGTTCTATACCGGGAGCTCTTATTGGCGGACTTTTACTGGGTATCATTGAAAACCTAAGCAAAGCTTATATTTCCTCCCAGCTGTCTGATGCCATCGTATTTGGAGTTCTTATTGTTGTTCTTCTTGTAAAACCGACTGGTATTTTAGGCAAGAAGATTAGCGAGAAAGTATAGGTGGACCATATGGAAAAAAGTAATAAAACAAGTTTTCGTCTAAGTAAAACTTTAAAAAGTAATATCATCACCTATGGAATTGTGATTGCAGCGTTTATCGTTGTACAGTCTCTTGTAAATGCAGGACAGGTAAGCAGTCTGATGAAAGGACTTCTGGTGCCGTTATGTATCTATACAATCATGGCGATTTCATTAAATTTAACCGTAGGAATTCTTGGAGAGCTGAGCCTGGGACATGCCGGCTTTATGTGCGTGGGCGCATTTGCCAGTTCCCTGTTTTCTATTTCCATGCTTGAGGTAATACCAAATTCTGGTTTCCGGTTTTTTCTTGCAATCCTTATCGGAGCAGCAGCGGCAGCGGTTGCCGGTATTATTGTTGGAATCCCGGTATTAAGGCTGCGAGGCGATTATTTAGCCATCGTTACTCTGGCATTTGGTGAGATTATTAAAAATGTGGTGAATGTTATTTACATTGGAAAAGACTCCAGTGGTCTTCATTTTTCCATGAAAAATGCTATGGCACTTAATATGGAGAAAGATGGCACTGTAATCTTAAATGGCGCACAGGGAATCACCGGAACTCCGAAGAATTCTACCTTTTTCATTGGTGTGATTCTTATTCTGGTCACCCTGTTTATTGTGCTGAATTTGATTCATTCCAGGTCTGGGCGTGCGATCATGTCCGTTCGCGATAACCGTATTGCGGCAGAATCCATTGGTATTAACATCACAAAATATAAACTGATGGCTTTCACCATATCTGCTTCATTGGCAGGAGTTGCAGGAGTACTGTATTCCCATAACTTATCTGCACTTACTGCAACCCAGAAGAATTTCGGTTATAATCAGTCCATTATGATCCTGGTGTTTGTGGTTCTTGGTGGAATCGGAAATATTCGTGGATCTATGATCGCTGCGGTGATTCTGACCCTGCTTCCGGAACTTTTAAGAGGTTTAAATACCTACCGTATGCTGATTTACGCCATTATCCTGATTGTCATGATGATATTCAACTGGAGTCCAAAGCTTATTGACTTCAGAAAACGTTATTTTCATAAGAACAAGGCAGAAAGAGAGAGGGTGTAACCATGGCATTGCTGGAAATTAAAAATCTTGGAATTTCCTTCGGTGGTTTGCGCGCCGTGGATAATTTCAGTATTACCATCGAAAAAGGACAGTTATATGGCCTCATCGGTCCTAATGGAGCCGGTAAGACTACGATCTTTAACCTTTTGACTGGTGTATACAAACCCAATGCAGGAACAATTCTTTTGGATGGTGAAAATATAACTGGTAAAAAAACAGTGGATATCAACAGATCTGGAATTGCCAGAACGTTTCAGAATATCCGATTGTTTAAGGAATTAACAGTACTTGATAATGTTAAAACCGGACTTCATAACCAGAATTCTTATTCCACAATAACAGGGATTCTTCGTCTGCCGAAATATTATAAGGTGGAAAAAGAAATGGATGAAAAAGCGATTGAACTCCTGAAGGTGTTCGATCTGGATAAAGAAAAAGACACCCTTGCATCCAATCTTCCTTATGGAAAACAGAGAAAGCTGGAGATTGCCCGTGCACTTGCTACCAGTCCCAAACTTTTGCTTCTTGATGAGCCTGCGGCTGGTATGAACCCGAATGAAACCACAGAGCTCATGGATACCATCCGCTTTGTACGGGATAATTTTGATATGACAATTTTGTTAATTGAACATGATATGAAGCTTGTCTCCGGCATCTGCGAACGGCTGACTGTTCTAAATTTCGGTCAGGTTCTTACCCAGGGAAAAACGGCAGATGTGTTAAATGACCCGGAAGTCATCAAGGCATATTTGGGAGAATAAGGAGGCTTAAGACATGGCAATACTTGAAGTGAAAAATCTGGAAGTATATTATGGCGTTATTAAAGCGCTTAAAGATATTTCCTTTGAAGTGAACGAAGGTGAGATCGTAGCCTTAATCGGTGCCAACGGCGCAGGCAAGACAACGACTCTTCATACCATAACCGGTCTTTTAAAAGCAGCTTCCGGTAGCATACAATTTGACGGACACGATATCACAAAGATACGTGGAGATAAGATTGTAGGAATGGGAATGGCCCATGTTCCGGAAGGGCGCCGTGTATTTGCAGCGCTTAGTGTGTACGAAAATTTAAAGCTTGGTGCTTATACAAGACGAGATAAAAATGAAATCGAAGAAACTTTGCAGATGATCTATAAGCGTTTTCCAAGACTTCTGGAAAGAAAGAACCAGCCAGCCGGAACCTTAAGCGGCGGGGAACAGCAGATGTTAGCCATGGGCCGGGCACTTATGAGTCACCCAAAGGTAATCGTGCTTGATGAACCGTCAATGGGACTTTCTCCGATTTATGTAAGTGAGATTTTCGATATCATTCAGGAAATCAACAAGTCTGGAACAACAGTGTTGCTGGTTGAACAGAATGCGAAAAAAGCTTTGTCCATAGCAAACCGCGCTTATGTTCTGGAGACAGGAGATATCGTATTAAGTGGTGATGCGAAGGAACTTATGAATAACGACTCTGTAAAGAAGGCTTATTTAAGTGAATAAAAAGTATTTGAATATGGAATGAAATAATAAGTTCCCTGTGCCTTGCAGTTTGGTTAAAACCTTACTGCAAAGTACAGGGACTTTTTCTTTTCTGAATTTCAATTCTTTGTCCATATGATCAAGAATACTTCCCCTATCTATGGTAAAATAGCAGACAAAACAACTTTGCAGAAAAAGGGAGGAAGTAATGTATTGGGCACTGGTAAAATGCTGTTTTAAACAGCAGATACAATTCAAATGGAATCTGCTGTTCCAGATCATAGGTGACTGGATGAGGTTATACATAAAGGTATGCATCTGGCAGGCTCTATTGCTGGCAGGAACCGAAGCAAAGGCAGATTTTAAATCATTGGCAGCTTATTCTGTGGCAGCTTCTCTGGTCATAATTTTGACAAATTCCCATGTAGCATCAGATCTTTCTGATAGAGTCAGATCAGGAATGATTGCGGTAGATCTTATCCGGCCTGTTTCGCTAAAGTGGTATTTCTTTTTTCAACAAATTGGTGAAAATCTGTTCCATCTTTTCTTTGAAGGCATTTTTATTGCGGTACTGTCCTGGCTGATCTGGAAACTGCCGCTTCCTGGAGTACATACCGTTATCCCTTCTCTTATCTGCCTGATTTTTGGCGTGTTAATTATGTTTTATATTCAATATACCATTGGGCTTTTGGTTTTCTGGATGAAAGATGGGACTTATACTCGGATGATAACGGATGCACTGTTTGTTTTATTTTCAGGCATAGAAATCCCTCTATGGTTTTATCCAGAGTGGCTGAGGGCGGTCAGTCATTGCCTCCCGTTCCGTTTTGTGGTATTTGAACCCATTAAGGTGTGGTTGGGGCAGGTGGAGTACAAAGAAATTGTATGGATTGTCTTCATGCAGATATTGTGGCTGCTGATTCTGTCATGGCTGGAAAGACGCCTGTGGCAGCATATAAAAAACAGCATTGAGATTCAGGGAGGATGAATGATTATGATTGGTTTGTATTCCGCATTTGCTAAAATCGCGTTTTTTACACAGCTGGAGTATCGGGGACAGTACTTTATGCGTATGATTGCAAAGATACTTGGCTGGTCCACTGGTTTTATCATGCTTTTGGTACTTCTTGAAAGGTTTCACACCATTGGAGGCTGGGGAATTTATGAAGTTCTTCTTTTGTATGGATTTGACGTGCTTTCTTATTCTATTGCTGGCACTTTTTGTATGGGCGGATTTGGTAAGCTGCCAGGAATTATCCGTCAGGGGGAGCTTGACAGCATTTTAACAAAGCCGGTGAATCCTCTTATATACCTTGTATGCACGAAAATCAGCGCAGGGTATACCAGTAATTATGTGATTGCGCTTGGGATAATTGTCTGCTGTATAAAAAAGTTAGGCATTTCTTTAACTTTCTCTGGAACCGTCTGGCTGGTTCTCGATATTTTCGGTGCATCCCTCATTCAAGCTGCTGGTTTTATCGTGACTACAGTTCCGGCATTCTGGTTTTATAAGAGCGATGGACTTTACCGTCTGTTTTATAAAAATCTGACGGAGTTTTTAAAATACCCTCTGTCCATCTATAACAGGGGAATCCAGGCTGTTCTGACCTTTGTTCTTCCTTATGGTTTTATTAATTTTTATCCGGTACAGTATTTCCTTAATAAGCAGGAAGGGATGTTTGCTTCCTGTTTTCAATTTTTAACACCCCTTGTTGGGCTTGGAGCTTTCACCGGAGCATATGTTTTCTGGCTTAAGGGACTTAATGCTTATCAGAGTACAGGTTCCTGATAATTGATCGATTGGGGAGGTTATGCTATGGCATATATTGAAGTAAATCATGTAACAAGGGAATTTAAAAGCTTTAAAAGACCGGAGAGATTTAAAGATGCTCTTTATACTTTGTTAAAAAGAGATTATGATATAAAAAAGGCAGTGGATGATCTTTCCTTTTCCATTGAAAAGGGAGAACTGGTTGGCTATATCGGTTCGAATGGGGCAGGCAAATCCACTACCATAAAAATGCTATCCGGAATCCTGGTACCTTCTTCTGGGAGCATTCTCACGGGAGGAATTGTGCCCTGGGAAAAGCGAAAGCAGAATGCAGGAAATATCGGTGTTGTGTTTGGGCAGCGTTCACAGTTAAACTGGGATTTACCTATGGAAGACACCTTTGAGTTATATCAAAGAATGTACCGGGTGGAGGAGGAAACATTCCGTAAAAACGTGGATATGTTTGTGGAAATGCTGGAAATGCAGCCTTTTTTGAAAAAGCCAGTGCGCCAGCTCAGTCTCGGTCAAAAGATGCGGGCAGAATTAGCGGTAGCACTGCTTCATGACCCGGCCATTCTTTATTTAGACGAACCGACCATTGGACTTGATGTGGTGGTAAAAGATAAAATCCGTAAATTCATCCGGCAGTTGAATGGAGAAAAAAAGACAACCGTCATACTGACGACTCATGATATGGCTGATATTGAAGAAATCTGTGATCGGATCATTTTGATCGATCATGGAAAATTAATGCTTGATAAGACGGTAGACGAATTTAAAAAACAGGGAACCGGTCACTATTATGTGGAAGTTGCTTTTTCAGAATACCGGGAGAAATTATTAATTCCAGGTGTAAGCCTGGAAAAGGAACAGCCTTTTTGCCATATCTTTCAGGTACAAGCTTGTAAGGTTCCCATTAATATGCTTTTAAATAGAATTTCCGATTCCTATGAAGTAACGGATATTACTATAAAAAAGCCAGAGATTGATGAAATTGTACGAAGGTTATATACAACAACCAGATCAGGAGAACAGCGTGGAGAGTTTTTACATATTAAATGATGCAATCGATTATGTGGAAGAGCATTTAAAAGTAGATATCACAGCAGAAGAAATTGCTGGTGCATGCAATTATTCTGTATCCAATTTAAAATATCTGTTTCGAAAGGTATTTCAATATGGAATGATGGATTATGTAAATAGAAGAAAAATTACAGAAGCCGCCGGAAAACTGGTCAAAACCGGAGAAACAGTCTGTTCCGTGGCATATGATTACGGGTTTGGCTCTCAAGAGGTATTTACCAGAGCATTCTATAAAATATGGGAAGAAACTCCAGGTGTGTACCGTAAAAAACGACATTTTTATAATCTGTTTCCAAGACAGGAATTTTACTATGACGTGTGTAGAGTGTTTCGCAGACGATTTGATTTATCGGCTCTTATGGACGATCTGAAACGGCAGGAAGGGTGTATTGTGGCTTGCTTTGATATTATAAATATACGTTTTATAAAGACTTGCTTTGGGAGAGAGTCAGGGGAGGTGTCTGCCTTAAAAGCGCTGCAGAGAATAGAGGAACATATAGGAAAAAGCTCTGAGCTATATCGCATGGCAGGAGATAAATTTGTAGTAACTTTTAAAACGGCAGGATATGAATCGGTGCATAAGGCAGTTCTTTCGGTTCTCTCCTTAAACGGAGAAAGCTTCCTTTATAAAGAAAATCAGATTCCTTTGTCCATGTTTGCAGGTATTCAATTTTTACAATCCAACGAATTAACTCCAGATCTGCTGTTTGACAAACTGAATGAAATCATTGCAAAAGCTCATACAAGGCTTTCAAGAAGCTTTACAGGTCCGGACGGAAGCGACCATTTTCGAATCCAATATGATGAAGAATCCGGTCTCTACCAGGGATTTGCAGCAAATGTCTTTCAAAGCTGTTGTAAGGACCATCAGGGGCTGACCGCACGGGTTCCAGAAGATCAGACGGAGTTTATGTTCTCCCTTGATGATGAAACTCCGACCATCTTGTGGAAAACTTCCGGTGCTGGTTATGAGCTGTTTTTCCCAAAAGGAGATAACTGGTACAGCAAAACTGTCTGCGATGCTGCCGGAACCGTTATAAGAGAGCATTACTATATTATAAAAAACTTAATTGCCTGCGGCGATAATGATGTATCTTTTACACTTTTACATTTGGAAGTGGTGAAGACTTCTGATGGGAGAATTCTTATACTGAATGAGGGAGAATTAAAGGAAGCTCTTTATGAAGGTTATATCTCAAAAAAGGAATACCGTTTCATTCAAATGAAAGGGAAAACCATCAGAGCCATGATTGAAAAGAAAAGGGAATAATCTTTTCTCCCCCGCATATAGTGTAACAGCACAGAAGGGGGAATCTTTATGGACAATTATAACGTATACAATGATATCAAAGCCCGAACCAACGGAGAGATCTACATCGGAGTGGTGGGACCGGTAAGAACTGGTAAATCAACTTTCATTAAGCGCTTTATGGAATTAATGGTTTTGCCGGGCATGGAAGATGAACACCAGAAAACTCAGACAAGGGACGAACTGCCCCAAAGTGCGGCAGGAAAAACTATTATGACCACGGAGCCAAAATTCATCCCCAAGGAAGCTGCGACGATTCGTCTGGGAGATGAAATTGAAACCAAGGTGCGTTTGATTGATTGTGTCGGCTTTATGGTAGACGGAGCTGCTGGTCATATTGAAAATGACGAAGAACGCCTTGTAAAAACCCCCTGGTTTGATTATGAGATTCCATTTACCAAAGCCGCAGAAATCGGCACCAGAAAAGTCATTAATGACCATTCTACCATTGGAGTTGTCATTTCCACAGATGGTTCCATCGGTGAACTGAAACGTGCCAACTACATAGCAGCCGAGGAACGCACCATCCAGGAACTGAAAAATCTGGGAAAGCCATTTATCATCCTTCTTAATTCTGCAAAACCTTACTCCGATGAAACATCAGCACTTTCCAAGGAAATGAGCCAGAAGTACGGAGTAACTGTTCTGCCTGTTAACTGTGAGCAATTAAAGAAAGAAGATGTCAATAACATTCTGGAACGGGTGTTAAAAGAATTTCCTGTTACAGAAATGGATTTCTTCATTCCGAAATGGCTTGAAATCCTTCCTGCAACTCACTGGTTGAAAGCCCAGGTAATCGAGGCTGCTAAGAATATGGTGAAGAAAGTGACCCATATGAAGGATGTAGCCTCTGACCTCTATGACGGAGCCGCCGAAAGTGTTCGTTCCATCAAAGTTCAGAATATGAATATGGCAGATGGCAGCGTAGCCGTAGGAATGGATGTGGATGACAGCTATTATTATCAGATTTTAAGCGACTATGTTGGTCTTCCTATCGAGGGCGAATATCAGCTCATGCAGACATTGAGTGAACTGGCCAAGATGAAAGCGGAGTATGAAAAGGTTAACCAGGCCATGAGCCAGGTAAGATTAAAAGGATATGGCGTAGTGACACCGGAGCGGTCTGAGATTATGTTAGACGAACCGGAAGTTATTAAGCATGGAAACAAATACGGAGTAAAAATGCGTGCGGAAGCGCCATCCATTAATTTGATCAAAGCGCATATCCAGACGGAAATTGCTCCTATTGTAGGCAGCGAACAGCAGGCAGAGGATTTGATCGCTTATATCAAAGAAAATGCAAGAGACAGTGAAGAAGGTATCTGGAATACCAATATCTTCGGGAAATCCATTGAACAGATCGTGGAAGACGGCATACAGGCAAAAGTGTCTCAGCTTACGGAAGACTGTCAGTTAAAACTCCAGGATACCCTCCAAAAAATTATTAATGATAGTAATGGCGGTATGATTTGCATTATTATCTAAATTAATGGTATAATACGAAAAAACAGATACAAAAGGAGGGCTCATATGAAATTGATGTTCATTGGCGCAGCCCATGAGGTTACCGGAAGCTGTCATTATCTGGAAGCAGCAGGTTTAAAAATCCTTGTGGACTGCGGTATGGAGCAGGGGATTGATAGATTTCAAAATGCGAATCTGCCAGTGAGCTATGCCCAAATCGATTATGTTCTTTTAACTCATGCACATATCGATCATGCAGGTATGCTCCCCTTTATCTATGCCAGAGGCTTCCGGGGAAAGGTGATTTCCACAGTTGCGACCGCAGATCTGTGCGGCATTATGTTAAAAGACAGCGCTCATATTCAGGAGGCTGAAACTGATTGGAAAAACCGTAAGGCAAGACGGGCAGGGCTTCCGGAAGAAGAGCCCTTGTATGGAATCAATGATGTGACTGGAGTGCTTAAACTGTTTCGTTCCTATGCTTACGACGAAAAGGCAGAGCTGGACGATGGTTTGACCATTCGTTTTATTGATGTAGGTCACCTCCTTGGTTCCGCTTCTATTGAAATCTGGATCACGGAAGATGGACGTTCTAAAAAAATCGTCTTTTCCGGCGATATTGGCAATCGAAATAAACCCCTAATTCGTGACCCTCAGTATATAAAAGAAGCCGATTATGTGGTTATGGAATGTACTTATGGTGACCGTTTACACGGGGCAATACCGGATCATGTTTCGGTGCTTTCCGACATTGTCCAGAAAACTCTGGACAGAGGCGGTAATGTGGTAATACCTGCTTTTGCAGTAGGAAGAACCCAGGAGCTGCTCTATATATTCCGCCGTATAAAAGCGGAGAAGCGGATCACCGGACATGACGGATTTGAAGTATATGTTGACAGCCCACTTGCGGTAGAGGCTACCCAGGTGTTTAAAGATAATCTGGTAGATTGCTACGATGAAGAAACAAAAAAGCTGGTCTTAAACGGCATTAACCCCATCTCTTTTCAGGGGCTTAAGCTTTCTGTTACCAGCGAAGATTCCAGGAACATCAATTTTAATCCCAAGCCGAAAGTAATTATATCAGCAGCAGGGATGTGCGATGCCGGCCGCATCCGGCATCATTTGAAACATAATTTATGGAGGCCTGAGTGCACCATTGTCTTTACAGGCTATCAGTCCGTTGGAACTTTCGGAAGAAGTTTGATAGACGGAGCAGGTGAAGTCAGACTATTTGGGGAAACCATTCAGGTTGAGGCCCACATTGAACGAATGGACGGGATGAGTTCCCACGCAGATATGGAAGGACTGATTGGCTGGTTGAATGCATTTGAAGAAAAGCCACAAGAAGTATTTCTGGTTCATGGTGATGATCTGGTCTGCGATTCTTTCGAACAGCTTCTTGAAAATGAATATGGATTTAAAGTAACAGCTCCTTATTCAGGATCGATCTACGATCTTACCAGGGGCAGGTGGTTAGAAAAAGCGGAAGGAATTGAAGTTACCAGAGCATTGGAACCTCAGAGGAAACCGGCAGGTGTATATGGAAGACTTTTTTCTGCCGGAGAAAGGCTTTTGCAGGTTATTCGCCATAATGAAGGCGGTGCCAACAAAGATCTAGCCAAATTTGCGGATCAGATTAATTCATTATGTGATAAATGGGATAGATAAGGAGAACAACAGAACGTGACAAAGGTACTATTATTTACTGACGGAGCTGCAAGAGGAAACCCTGATGGACCGGGTGGCTACGGTGCGGTTTTACAATTTACGGATTCCAAAGGGCAGCTCCATGAAAAAACGATGTCAGCAGGGTATGTAAAGACAACCAACAACCGAATGGAACTGATGGCAGCCATTGCCGGCCTGGAAGCGTTAACAAGGCCATGCCAGGTGGACCTTTATTCTGATTCTAAATATGTGATTGATGCATTTAACCAGCACTGGATCGACAACTGGATCAAAAACAACTGGAAAAGAGGGAAAAGCGGTCCTGTGAAGAACATCGATTTATGGGAACGGCTTTTAAAGGCCAAGAATCCCCATCAGGTATCGTTTCACTGGGTAAAAGGACATGCTGGCCATCCTCAGAATGAGCGGTGTGATCTGCTGGCAACGAGTGCGGCAGATGGAGATAACCTTATGGTCGATGAGGGCCTGTAAAACTATTCGTATGGGATGTCAAATACTTACATATCTCTTACGATGTCTTACTAAATGCGAATTCCTATTTTCTTTCCTTTTTATTTGTGATAAGGTAACTTCATCAAATCAGATTAGGATGATCGTTCATGAATAGAAACAGAGGAATATGGATTGTCATAGGAAGCATACTGGTGATTGGAGTACTTGTGACGCTAGCGACCACCAGTTTTATAAAAAGTAAAGAAAGCACTCCGGATGCTCTTGGAAATCAGATACTTTCCAGTTCCGAATTATCTTCTGACATAGAAGACGGCCAGTATTACAGCAAAGAACAGGAATTGTTTTCAGCAGACAATAAAACATCAGGCGAACAGACCCAGCTTCCGGAAGAAAAGGTGATGCCTAAAAAAGCAGCACGAAGTATGCCAGAAGCAGGAAACTCTGTAACGGAACAGTCTGCGCCTGCATCAGATCCGCAATTGCAGATGAAGATAGCCGACAGCCAGGAGCAGACGGATACAGTGCCCCAGGCGGCTTCAGAGGTTCCGGCAGAGGAATCTGTCCAGGAGACGGTAATGTCTCCCAAGGCTCCTGACACGAAATTTAAGTATTCCAATGCACCGGCTCCTTCGGAAGGGGCTGCATATTATCAAAAACATTTAGAAAGTCTGGATGAACAGATTAAAAAAATCCGGGAAGAGTCAGGAGATTCCAATACATACTCCATGAAAGCTCTTGCAGATAAAGAATTGAAGCTATGGAATTTGGAACAAAACACGATTTATGAAACCATTGCCCAGCAGCTTTCTGAGGAAGACAAAAAGTCATTAGAAGCATCCCAGCAGGCATGGATTAAGAGCAGAGATGCCAAAGCGGAAGAAGCCGCTAAAAAGTACAGCGGAGGAAGTCTGGAAGGTCTGGAGTACATCGCTTCTCTTGCAGAATCAACAAGAGCAAGAGCGTATGACCTGGTGAAGGAGTATATGGATGTACTTTCTACTGCAGATAGTCAATAAAGTACGGCAAAAGCCGTACTTTTTTATTTGAATGAAAAAATTTCCATTGGAACATCTTGATAAATAAAATCCCTTATGATAGGATAGTAAGATAAATGACATTGCGTATTTGGAAGGAAAAAGGTTGCTTTTATTTTATATTATCTTCCTGAAGCCTGCTGATTCCGGATTACTTGTTTCTTAATTGAAGCGATTAAGCGGCAGAATACAAAAATTACAAGAATGCCGCCAGTGACGGCACTTTGTCAGAAGAGACAATATAACAAACGGAGGACAGTAACGTGAAGAACTATGGTGTGAATGAACTGAGGAGAATGTTCCTTGAATTTTTTGAGAGTAAGGGACATCTGGCTATGAAAAGCTTCTCCCTTGTTCCGCATAATGATAATAGCTTGTTGTTGATCAACTCAGGTATGGCTCCACTTAAACCGTATTTTACCGGTCAGGAGATTCCCCCCAGAAAAAGGGTGACCACTTGCCAGAAATGCATTCGGACAGGAGATATTGAGAACGTCGGCAAGACAGCACGCCACGGCACATTCTTCGAGATGCTCGGTAATTTTTCCTTTGGCGATTATTTTAAAGAAGAATCAATCCACTGGTCCTGGGAATTTTTAACGGAAGTGGTTGGACTGGAAGCGGACAGGCTGTATCCATCTGTATATTTAGAAGATGATGAAGCTTTTGAGATCTGGAATAAGAATATCGGGATTGCACCGGAGCGTATTTTCCGTATGGGTAAGGAGGATAACTTCTGGGAGCATGGCGCAGGTCCATGTGGACCTTGTTCTGAAATCTATTATGACCGCGGAGAAAAGTATGGCTGCGGCAAGCCTGACTGTACCGTAGGTTGCGAATGCGACCGTTATATGGAAGTATGGAATAACGTATTTACTCAGTTTGAGAATGACGGTCATGGCAATTATGAAGAATTAAAGCAGAAAAACATCGATACCGGTATGGGTCTGGAACGTCTGGCTGTAGTCGTTCAGGATGTGGATTCCATCTTCGATGTTGATACCATAAAAGCGCTTTTAAATCGTGTGGCAGAACTGGCACATACTGAATACAAAAAGGATACCGATGTGGATGTATCCCTTCGTCTGATTACAGACCATGTTCGTTCCTGTACCTTCATGATTTCCGATGGCATTATGCCATCCAATGAAGGAAGAGGCTATGTTCTTCGCCGTCTGCTCCGTAGAGCTGCCCGCCATGGAAGACTTTTAGGCATAGAAGGAAAATTCCTTGCTGATCTGTCCCAGACTGTGATTGAACTGTCAAAAGATGGATATCCGGAACTGGAAGAAAAGAAAGTTATGATCTTAAAGGTACTCACTCAGGAAGAAGATAAGTTCAATAAGACCATTGATCAGGGACTTGCTATCTTAACTGAGTTAGAAGAGGACTTGAGAAAGAAAAACGAGACCGTTCTTTCCGGAGATGAAGCGTTCAAGTTATATGATACCTATGGATTCCCACTTGATTTGACTCTGGAAATTCTTGCAGAAAAGAACTTTGAAGTAGATGAAGAAGGCTTTAAGACCGCTATGCAGGTTCAGCGTGAAACTGCAAGAAATGCAAGAAAGACAACCAACTATATGGGTGCAGATGTTACTGTTTACCAGTCCATAGATCCGGCTCTTTCAACGGAATTCATTGGTTACGATAAGTTGGCATGTGATTCTGTGATCACGGTTCTTACTACAGATACTGAGATTGTGGAAGCACTTACGGATGGCGAGATCGGAACCATTATAACCGATCAGACTGTATTCTACGGAACCATGGGTGGTCAGCAGGGCGACGTAGGTTCGATTGTTAGCGGTAATGGTGAGTTCAAGGTAGAAGACACCATTCATCTGCAGGGCGGAAAGATCGGCCATGTAGGAAAAATGGTAAAAGGAATGCTCCGGGCTGGTGATGCTGTTACTTTAAAAGTTTGTGAAGACAACCGTCAGAATACCGGAAAGAACCACAGTGCCACTCATCTTCTTCAGAAAGCCTTAAGGACTGTTCTGGGCGGTCATGTAGAACAGGCAGGATCTTTCGTTGACGGAGACAGACTGCGTTTTGACTTTACTCATTTTTCCGCTCTGACACCGGAAGAAATCAGCCAGGTAGAAGCTCTTGTCAATGATAAGATTAAAGAAGCCCTTCCGGTTAACACAGAAGTTATGTCTTTGGATGAGGCAAAGAAATCTGGCGCTATGGCATTATTTGGCGAAAAGTACGGAGATACAGTACGCGTTGTAAAGATGGGAGAATTTTCTACTGAACTTTGCGGTGGAACCCATATTTCAAATACCGGCGTAATTGGTTCCTTTAAAATTCTTTCAGAGACAGGTATCGCTGCCGGAGTTCGTAGAATTGAAGCATTAACCGGCGACGGACTCATGCATTATTATGAAGAGACAGAAAAAGAATTTCATGAAGCAGCCAAAGCAGCAAAGGCTACCCCTTCTACTTTAACATCAAAGATTGAATCTCTTTTAGAGGAAATCAAAGCTCTTCATTCTGAAAATGAGAAGTTAAAGAGCAGACTGGCAAAAGATTCTCTTGGCAATGTTATGGATCAGGTACAGGAAATTAACGGAGTAAAAGTTCTTGCAACAAAAGTAATGGATGTTGATATGAACGGACTTCGTAATCTGGGTGATCAGTTGAAGGATAAATTGGGGGAAGGTGTTATTGTAATTGCCTCCATTCAGGATGATAAAGTCAATCTGATGGCAACTGTAACGGATGAAGCACAGAAAAAAGGTGCCCATGCAGGCAACTTGCTCAAAGCTATTGCAGCCCTTGTTGGCGGCGGCGGCGGCGGACGTCCGAACATGGCACAGGCAGGCGGAAAAAATCCGGCTGGTGTTGATTCCTGCCTCTTAAAAGTTGCAGAAGTAGTTGCAGAACAAGTGAAATAATTGCTGTTGAAATACGAAAAATTATGAAAGTTTTTCTTGACGTATGGCAGAATTATGCTATAATCATATCAGTGCTATAAAATACCCAAACAGTTGTATTATGCACAAGTACACAACTGGAGGGAGGTTAGGTGTGAGCTATGTCAAATGTAATCGTTAAAGACAACGAGACCTTAGATAGCGCTTTACGCAGATTCAAAAGAAACTGTGCTAAAGCAGGTATCCAGCAGGAAATTCGTAAGAGAGAGCATTACGAAAAGCCAAGCGTAAGACGTAAGAAAAAGTCTGAAGCTGCAAGAAAACGTAAATATAACTAATTGTTAAAAGATAAACCTCTGGTTTGGCTTAGGCATAACCAGGGGTTTTTTCTAGTTTTGGAGTGCTGTAGAATTTTCCATATCCTCTTTGCATATAGTATAAAGTAATAAAAGAGAGAAAGGCAGAGAAGATATGTTGGAGGAATCAAAGGAAAAAGCGGCTTCCGCCTTAAAACTCCCCAAAGATGTTGTTTTAGGAGAGGTGCTTGTGTCTTTTCTCGGACGCCACAGCGTTGTGATTGAGAATTACCGGAGTATCATTTTATATACGGATCACTCCATCAAGCTCCAGGCTAAAAATTGCCGGGTAATTATCTGTGGAAGTCGGCTGATGATCGAGTATTACACCAATGAAGAGATGAAAATCAACGGATTTATCAAATCCCTGGAATTTGAATAAATAGGGAAACTGGAGGTGTAAGAAAGTGCTTGAATGGCTGAATCGCCGTTTCTTTGGTTATCTTTTTATAGAAATGTCCGGATTTTCTCCGGAACGGTTTTTAAATATGTGTACGGTTCATGAAATTGAATTATGGGAAGTAGTAAATTCGGGTCAGACCTATCAATTTTTCATGACTGTTTCCGGGTTTCGCAAAATAAAACCCCTTGTCCGTAAATCGAAGGTCAGACTTAGGATTTTAAAAAAGTTTGGACTTCCTTTTTTTTTATACCGGAACAAAAGGCGAAAATTTTATGCGGCCGGGTTCTTAAGTTTTTTCCTGATTCTCTATTCTCTGTCTCTTTTCATATGGGACATTGAGTTTGACGGAAACCGGATGTATACATACGACACTCTGCTGAAGTATTGCGAGTCGGAACAGATCCACTATGGCATGAATAAGTCGAAAATTGATTGTGATGGGCTGGAAGAATCGCTCCGTACTGCCTTTCCTGAAATAACCTGGGTATCGGCAAGGGTATCAGGAACCAGGCTTTTGGTTAAGATAAAAGAAAATGAAGTGTTGTCAGAAATTCCTGTAAAAGATGAGACTCCATGTGACATTGTAGCGGAAAAAGACGGAGTGATCACTTCCATGATTGTGCGTAGCGGTGTTCCGATGGCAGCGGTCGGTGATACAGTGACAAAAGGTCAGGTTTTAGTCAGCGGAACTCTTCCTATTATCGGTGATAGTGAAGAGATCGTAAGTACTCATTATGTTCATTCCGATGCAGATATCCGCGCCCGGACAGAATACGATTACACAAGACAGATACCGCTGTACCGTAAAATTGACGTGGAAACAGGAAAAGTCCGCAAAGGGCGTTATGTTAAGGTATTTGATTATTCTTTTTTACTTATGCGCCCGAGACCCGATGGAACCTCATGGAAAAGGACAATGGAAGAGGAACAGCTTCATTTATTCGAGAATTTTTACCTGCCAATTTATATAGGAAAAATAACGGGAAAGGAATATATTTCCTACGAGCGTCCCTATAAGGATGAAGAGAAAAAAGAGCTTGCCGATAAGGTCAACAAAGATTATGAAAAAAAATTATTGGAAAAAGGGGTACAAATTCTAGAAAATCATGTTAAAATACTAGATAATGAATCTTTATGCCAAATTGCCATAGATTTCGTGACCGATGAAACGGTAGGCAGGCAGGAAGCACTGGAGATGCAAAGAACAGAGGAACCGGAGGAGACAAATCATTCAAATGAGCGTAATTGAGACAATCATAGATATTCCAGCAGAACACGAGAAAAATGTATGTGGACAGTTTGACAGCTACTTGAAGAAAATTGAACGGACCCTTCATGTTACCATGATCGGAAGAGATGGTGCTCTTAAAATCATTGGACCGGAGCAGATGGTCCAGAAAGCAAGAAGCGTATTTAGCAATCTGATCGAACTGTCCAAACGGGGGAATACCATTAGCGAACAAAATGTGGATTATGCCCTTTCTCTGTCATTTTCTGAAAACGACAGCCAGATCCTGGAGATTGATAAAGATATTATTTGCCGAACCATTACAGGAAAACCGGTAAAACCAAAGACGCTTGGGCAGAAACAGTACGTGGATCAGATACGGAAAAAGATGATTGTATTTGGAATCGGACCTGCTGGAACGGGTAAAACCTATCTAGCCATGGCAATGGCCATACAGGCTTTTAAAAATGGAGAAGTAAATCGGATTATCCTAACAAGACCAGCCATTGAGGCAGGTGAAAAGCTGGGATTTCTTCCTGGTGATCTCCAAAGCAAGATAGATCCCTATTTAAGACCTTTATACGATGCCCTTTACCAGATCATGGGCGCAGAAAGTTTTCTGCACAATTCAGAAAAAGGACTGATTGAAGTTGCTCCGTTGGCGTATATGAGAGGACGAACTCTTGATAACGCCTATATTATTCTTGATGAGGCCCAGAATACAACTCCTGCCCAGATGAAGATGTTCCTTACCAGAATCGGCTTTGGTTCAAAAGTGATTGTTACCGGTGACCAGACCCAAAAGGACCTTCCTTCCGGAACACTATCAGGACTTGATATGGCAATGCGGATTTTAAAAAGAATCGACGACATCAGTTTCTGCCAATTAACAAGCAGTGATGTGGTTCGCCATCCGCTTGTGCAAAAAATTGTACAAGCTTATGATGATTTTGAGTCAAAGAAAAAGACCGAAGAGCGGAAGACAAAACCCGTTAGAGGCAGAAAGGCGCATTATGACGATTAATATTGAATACGAGGCTGAAAAAAAGCTGGATATTCCATATAAGGATATTATCAACAATGTGGTAGAAGAGTCAATGGACTATGAAGACTGCCCTTATGAAGCAGAGGTCAATGTTCTTATTACTGATAACGAGGACATCCGTCAGATCAATAAGGAGTACCGGAATATAGACAATCCCACGGATGTTCTTTCTTTTCCAATGGTCGACTATGAGACCCCTTCAGACTTTGATCGTCTGGAGGAAATGGCAAATGATTATTTTAATCCGGAAACAGGTGAGCTTCTGCTTGGAGACATTGTAATCTCCGTAGATAAGGTGGAAGAACAGGCAGAAAAATATGGCCACTCAGAAACCAGAGAAATGGCTTTTCTGGTGGCTCACAGTATGCTCCATCTGTTTGGCTATGATCACATGGAAGAAGATGAACGCTTGATCATGGAAAAGAAGCAGGAGGAAATTTTAAGTCGGAGGGGATACGTGAGATGATGAAAAAGGTATGGTTTGGGCTTGCTGGTGTAATGCTGTCTGCCGCTTTTTTGTTAGGATGCGGAAAACGATATGAGGCAGTATCGGTGACGGAACAACAGACTGATGATGTAAATACAGGTGAAATCAAAATAAACAGCAGTACAGATGCCGAACAGACATCAGAAGAGAGCCCCGGTGATTACTATACCTTTTCAGAACGCCAGGAAAAAGACGGGATGATACGCAGTTATCTGACCGGAGAGATGGTGGATGCAGCCATTGGAAACCGGAGACCGGTTGCCGTAATGATGAGCAATGATAAAGCAGCCCTTCCCCAATACGGCATTAACCGTGCCGGAGTCATTTACGAGGCACCTGCCGAAGGAGGCATCAACCGATACATGGCAATTCTGGAAGATTATAATAACCTCGAACGTATCGGCTCAGTCAGAAGCTGCCGTACATATTATACATACTTTGCCCGTGAATTTGATGCAATCTATGCCCATTACGGCCAGAGTACCTTTGCAAAACCATACTTAGCGAATGTGGATAATATCAATGGCGTAGAAGCCATTGGGACTGTTGCGTATTTCCGCTCCAAAGACCGGAAACCACCCCACAATGCCTACACCAGCGGCAAACGCTTGAATAAATCCATTCTTCAGCTGGGGTATTCTCAGGAATATGATGCCTCATACCAGGGGCATTACCGCTTTGCAACCACAGGTAAGGAAGTTACTCTTGAGGGAGCTTCCGGTGTCAAAGATGCCTATAAAGTTTATCCTGGATACAAGCTTAATAAGCCCTGGTTTGAGTATCATGAAGAAGACGGGCTTTATTACCGATTCCAATACGGAGCACCTCATAAGGGGGACGAAGGACAGATTAAAGTGAAGAATATTATTCTGCAGTACTGTCCTGCCGCACACTATGCAACTACGGATTATTTAGACATAAATGTGCAGAGCGATTCTTTCGGTACTTTCATAACCGAAGGACGTGCAATCCCCATTAAGTGGTCGAAGGATAACGAATTCGGCCCAACACATTATTACGACATGGAGAATAATGAGATTATCCTGAACCAGGGGAAAACCTGGGTTTGCATTATATCCGCACAGGATTCTCCCAATGTAGAATTATATGGAAAACAATAGGACAAAGAGAACATCAACAAAAAAAGGCGCCTCGAATTTTCTGATTCAGGGTACGATTCTTGCGGTTGCCGGCATTATCGTCCGTATTATCGGAATGTTTTACCGTATCCCGCTTGCCAGTATTTTAGGAGATGAAGGAAACGGTTATTACAGTTCGGCCTTTTCAATCTATTCCATTCTTTTGATCGTTTCCTCATACAGTCTGCCTACCGCTGTTTCCAAAATGGTTGCCATGAGGATCGCAAGAAAAGAGTATGTAAATTCGTTTCGGGTCTTAAAGGTATCTTTATTTTATGGAACAGTAGTTGGCGGAATTGGGGCAGCGATCCTTTGGTTTGGTGCAGATATTTTTGCAAACCAGTTTTTAAAAATGCCGTATACCAGCTATGCTTTAAAAACTCTGGCTCCAACCATCTGGATCATCGCCTATCTTGGTGTATTCCGTGGATACTTCCAGGGGTTAGGAACTATGCTTCCCACAGCTATATCACAGGTATTTGAGCAGATTGTCAATGCTGTTATCAGTATCTATGCTGCAGCAAAACTGTTTGAAGCGGGTCTTAAGTCCAATGCGATTTATGGATCCACAGAATATTCCTATGCTTTTGGTGCAGCTGGTGGAACCATAGGAACCGGAGTAGGTGCTTTGGCTGCTCTTTTATTCCTCGGATTTATTTTGTTCAGCTACCGGCCGGTGATAAAAAAACAGGCCAGAAGAGACAGGACCAGGCATTGGGAAACCTATCAGGAGCTATCGGGAGTTCTGGTCATGACGGTTTTTCCTATTGTACTGAGCAGTGTTGCTTATAATATCAGTATTGTAATTGATAACAGTATTTATGGGAATGGAATGGCTTCTCTTGGAATGGGTGCTTCTGAGATTGCATCCAACTGGGGAATTTATTCAGGAAAATACCGACTGCTTTTTAATATTCCTGTAGCAATTGCAAACTCGCTGGCATCAGCCCTTATTCCTTCTTTGTCTCAGGCAGTAGCAGAAAGAAACAGAGGGCAGATCACGAGAAAGATTTCCATGGTAATCCGCTTCTCCATGGTTATATCCATTCCTTCCACCGTTGGGCTGACTGTACTTGCGGGTCCTATTTGCAATCTTTTATTTAGCAGAAGCGACAATACATCACTGATAAACATGATGATATATGGATCCGTGGCTGTTGTGTTCTTTTCGCTTTCTACGGTTACCAATGCAGTACTGCAGGGAATCAACCATATGCAGACTCCATTAAAGAATGCAATCATTTCCTTGATTCTTCATGTAGGAATCCTGTGCGTCATGTTATTTGTATTTAAAATGGGAATCTATGGAGTGCTTTATTCAAACATTCTGTTTGCTCTGACCATGTGCATTTTTAACGGTCTGGCTATCGGAAAGTTTTTAAATTACAGGCAGGAAGTGAAAAAAACCTTTATTCTTCCGACACTGGCCTCAGGGGTTATGGGGGCTGCTGCTTATGGTGCGTATTTTTTAATCCATTTAATCTTGAAAAGCAATATTTTGGGAGTATTGGTTGCCATCGTAGTAGCTGTGGGGGTATACGGGGTTCTTCTGCTCAAACTTCGCTGTGTAGATGAAAAAGAGCTGGTTGGTTTGCCTGGAGGGGCGAAAATAGTAAATATTGCAAGAAAATTCCATTTATTGTGATTAAAAATGCAAAAAAAGGCAGATACTATACTTACTTGAAGGAGGTATCATCTCATGAAGAAGTATATGTTCTGCTTTCTTTTGTTCGTTGCGGCATCTGCTATCTGTCTGGGTGTCGGTTTTATTATTACAAAAGACAGCGTAAGACCGGAGGAAGCTGTACCGGGTGCGACCCTGGAAACCGAAACCGTGACAGAAGCGCAGATTGTTATAAATCAGGAAGAAGTCCAGCCCGCTAACGCAAAGGGAAAAGAAAAATATTATCTTGTCTCAGAGGACGGATATTTACTCGTCCTCTATCAGGATAAGACCACCATCTGCCTTTATACCCATATGCCAGTTACGGATTTTCCAGAGGAAGAACGGGGGAAATTAATGGAGGGCATATGGTTTTCTTCCATGATAGAGGTATTTAATTATCTGGAATCCTATACAAGTTAAAGAATTACTTGAAATAAAGAGCAGGCTGGTTACAATATGCTTGTCTGAAGATACAGGAGGATTATATGAAACAACAGGTAATAGTTGTAGGAGGAGGCGCTTCCGGTCTTACAGCGGCAATTATGGCTGCCAGATCGGGAGCTTCTGTTACAATTATGGAACATTCGCAAAAACCGGGAAAAAAGCTTCTTTCCACCGGAAACGGAAAGTGCAATTTGACCAATTTATCGCTGCCTGAGGGAGCTTACCGCAGCAGCCAGCCGGAATTTGCAGAAAAAGTTTTAAAACGTTTTTCGGTAGATCAAACCCTGGAATTCTTTCGGGATCTTGGAATCGTGTTAACAGACAGGAATGGATATGTATATCCAAATTCCGGACAGGCGGCCACTGTTTTAGAAGCACTGCTTTTTGAACTGAAACATCTGGGAGTTTCCATTGTTACCGATTGCGAAGTAGAGCAGATAAAATCGGACTTAACTGTGATAACTTCTCAAGGAAAGAGAAAAGCAGATGCGGTAGTGTTAGCAGCCGGTTCTATGGCAGCTCCTAAAACCGGTTCCGATGGAAGTGGTTATGAACTGGCAAAGGCGCTGGGGCATCATATTATTTTACCCTTACCGGCGCTGGTGCAGCTTAAGTGCAGGGAAAAATGGTATAAACAGGCAGCAGGTGTCCGTACGGAGGCTCTGGTCACCTTGAAAATAGATGGAAAAACAGTCGCCTGTGACCGGGGAGAATTGCAGTTTACGGATTATGGGATTTCAGGAATTCCTGTTTTCCAGATAAGCCGTTTTGCTGCCAGAGGAATTCATGATAAAAAACAGGTAACGGCAGAACTGGATTTGTTTCCAGCTCTGGATTTTATGGAAACACAGCAGTTGCTTACGGAGAGAAAAAAACGCTTTGGCTACAGGCCGGCAGTAGAGTATTTAAATGGAGTAATCAATCAAAAACTGATTCCCATACTCTTGCAGGAGGCCGAAATCAAAGCGGGAAATGTAAACGAAATCACGCCTGCTCAGATAAAAAAACTCACGTCGGCATTGAAGGGATTAAAAACAGTGATTACTGCCTCCAATCCCTATGAACAAGCCCAGGTGTGCAGCGGCGGTATTGATACCAGAGAAGTAGATGCCGAAACTTTGGAATCAAAGATCATAAACGGTCTGTATCTGGCCGGTGAAATTCTTGATGTGGATGCAATTTGCGGTGGATATAACTTACAGTGGGCATGGACCAGCGGTGTGCTGGCAGGAAAGCATGCAGGAAGAGGAAAACAATGATTAGAATCAATCAATTAAAGTTGCCGGTGGATCACACGGAAGAGACACTTTGGGCAAAAGCAGCAAAGACATTAAAGGTTCCTGTTCAGGAAATTGAAACCCTTCAAATTATAAAACAATCAATCGATGCCAGAAAGAAAGATGAAATTCATCTCACCTACTCCATTGATGTGAAGCTTCCTAATGAAGAATCAGTAATACATAAAGCGAAAAATGTGAATGTCGTACTGTCTGAAAAAAAAGAATACTGTTTTCCAACTTTTGGTTCAAAAAAATTGTCCAACCGTCCGGTGATTATCGGTGCCGGGCCAGCAGGGCTTTTTTGCGGTGTTATGCTAGCGAGGAATGGATACAGACCCATTCTTCTGGAACGTGGAGAAGCGGTAGAAAAACGCAGGGAAGCAGTAGATGAATTCTGGAAAAGCGGAATCTTAAAACCGGACTGCAATGTTCAGTTTGGCGAAGGGGGAGCAGGAACTTTTTCAGATGGTAAGTTGAACACACTGGTAAAAGATCCTTTTATGAGAAACAAGAAGGTGCTTGAACTTTTTGTGGAATTCGGAGCAGATCCTTCCATTCTTTATATGAATAAACCTCACATAGGAACCGATGTTTTAAGTGATATCGTAAAACGGATGAGGGAAGAAATCAACCGGCTCGGGGGAGAAGTTCGTTTTAACAGCCGTGTTACAGACTTTATTATAAAAGATGGCAGACTTTCTCATGTGGTAGTGGGAGAAAAAGAAGAAATTCCGGCTGAAATTCTTGTACTGGCCATAGGGCACAGTTCCAGGGATACTTTTGAGATCCTGGAAAAAAGAGGCGTTCCAATGGAAGCGAAGGCATTTGCAGTAGGACTTAGAATCCAGCATCCTCAGGAAAGCATAAACCGTTCCCAGTACGGCATCAAGAGCCATCCGGTATTAGGCGCTGCAGACTATAAGCTGACCCATCAAAGCACCAGTGGCAGAGGTGTTTACACCTTCTGCATGTGTCCCGGTGGATATGTAGTCAATGCCTCTTCAGAAGAAGAGATGCTTGCTGTTAACGGAATGAGCTATCACGACCGGGCCGGAGCAAATGCCAACAGTGCTTTAATCGTTACAGTCACTCCAGAAGATTTTGGGGGAACAGGTCCTCTTTCCGGTGTTTCTTATCAACGAAAGCTGGAAATGGCGGCTTATTTAAGCTGTGCAGGAAAGATTCCGGTACAGTTGTATGGAGATTTTAAAAATAACCAGTTGTCTAAATCTTTCGGAGACGTAGAGCCGGCATTTAAAGGGCAGTATGGATTTTCTTCCATCAGAGATTTCCTTCCACCCTATTTATCCGAATCTTTAATAGAAGGAGTAGAGGCTTTTGACCGCAGGATTCGTGGCTTTGCAAGACAAGATGCTATCTTGGCAGGTGTAGAAAGCCGTACCTCATCCCCAGTGCGAATCCCAAGAGATGAAATATTTGAATGCAGCATCAAGGGAATATACCCTTGTGGAGAAGGAGCTGGATACGCAGGCGGAATCACGTCTGCAGCCATGGATGGATTAAAAGTTGCTGAAGCCATTGCTTCCAGATTTGAAAGGTTGTCCATATAATTGACGAATGCTAAAAAATGATGTAAGATATTTAGCAAAAGAACTGGAGAAAGTGGATGGAATAATGAACATCAGGGAGCGAGACAAACTAAAAGATAAGAAAAGAATTGTTATTAAAATCGGATCCTCATCCTTAACTCATACTTATACTGGGGATTTGAATCTGACGAAAATTGAAAAGCTGGTCCGTGTAATCAGTGATTTAAAGGGAGAAGGCAAGGAAGTTGTACTGGTTTCTTCCGGTGCCATTGCTGCAGGCCGGCAGGCTTTGGGACATCATTCCCGTCCTGATACTATCGCTGAAAAGCAGGCGTTTGCTGCAGTCGGCCAGGCCAGGCTTATGATGGTGTATCAAAAACTTTTTGCAGAGTACAATCAAATTGCTGCACAAGTCCTCTTGACGAAGAATACCATGACTCATGACACGAATCGTTACAACGCCCAGAATACATTTGATGAGTTGTTAAAGCTGGGAACCATTCCGGTTGTGAATGAAAATGATACGGTTTCTACTTCTGAAATCCCTCTTGTGGATAATTTCGGAGATAACGACCGGCTCTCAGCCATAGTAGCAGCGCTTATCGGTGCAGATTTATTGATTCTCTTATCCGATATTGATGGATTGTATTCCGATGATCCAAGACAAAATGCGGATGCAAAATTCATTGGTCTGGTAAAGGAAATCACACCGGAGCTTCTTCTAATGGGCAAATCCACTTCCAGCAGTGATGTAGGTACCGGAGGCATGGCAGCCAAGCTTGCCGCTGCCCGGATTGCTACGGATGGCGGATCAGATATGGTTATTGCAAACGGAGACCATGTGGAAGTGATACAGCAGATCATGGCAGGCGAAGAAAAAGGAACTTTATTTATAGCCCATCCCAATCATGATTTTGATTTAATGGACTACATCAATTACGAGTATTAAGGAGAAATATATGAACCAGGAAAAAATAGACCGCATTAATGTTCTTTACCATAAATCAAAGTCTGTGGGACTTAACGAAGAAGAAAAGGCGGAACAGGCAGCTCTTAGAAAAGAATACATTGAATCTATCCGCAACAGCTTAAGAGGAAATTTAAATAACATTTCCGTTCAGGAAGAAGACGGTACAATTACCGATCTGGGTAAAAAATATGGAAAAGTCGGAGAAGAATGAAATAAGAAAATCAATTAAAGAACAACGGCAGGCGCTGGATTCAGCTACCGAACATTTATGGAATGATACCATCTGCCAGAAGCTGCTTGGCCTACTTGAAATACGCCAGGCTTTCTGCGTCTATTGCTATGCTTCGTTTCATGGAGAAGCAGGTACATGGACGTTTATGGAGGCGTTACTTAAGCAGGGGAAATACATAGCAGTTCCAAAAGTCACAGGAAAACAATTGGAGTTTTATGCAATAAGCGGAAAGAAAGATCTGGAAGAGGGTGTAATGGGTATCATGGAACCAAAATCCACCTGCTTAAAGATCTGTGATCCGGAAGCTCCTATGATTGTTCCTGGAGTTGCCTTTGATAAAGAAGGGAACCGTCTGGGATATGGCGGTGGATATTATGACCGCTTTTTTGAACGGGAACCATCTCATCCCCGTTTGGCTATTGCCTATGATTTTCAGCTATTTGACCGAATCCCGGCAGAACCCCACGACAAGAGGGTTGACCGGATTATCACTCCGAAAGGATTAGATTGGGGGACTCTAATATGACCATTACAGAAATTGGAAAAAAAGCAAAAGAAATGACTAGTATTCTGGGAGTCCTTGGTTCTGAAAAAAAGAACGAAGGACTCAAGTCAGCTGCAAAAGCACTAATAGACGGAGCGGCTGAAATTCTTGCCGCTAATGAACGAGATGTAGAGAAAGCAACTAAATCAGGCATGAATGCAGGATTAATTGACCGTCTGAAACTGACTTCAGAAAGAATTGGGGCCATGGCAGATGGTCTTTTATCTGTAGCAGCTCTTGAAGATCCAGTAGGAGAATTCCTGTCCATGAAGATACGGCCTAATGGCCTAACAATAGGCCAAAAGCGTGTTCCTTTGGGTGTTGTAGGAATTATTTATGAAGCCAGACCTAATGTGACTGCTGATGCGTTTGGACTCTGCTTTAAATCTGGCAATGCAGTGATCTTAAAAGGCGGAAGCGATGCCTTAGAATCCAATATCGCGATTGTAAAATGCCTGAGATCTGGCCTTTTAAAGGTCGGTCTTCCGGAAGATTCCATTCAGCTCATTACGGATACAGACCGGGAAGTGACAAGACAGTTTATGTGCCTGCGGGAGTATGTGGATGTGTTGATTCCAAGAGGAGGCGCAGGACTAATCAAAGCGGTGGTAGACAACAGTACAATTCCTGTCATTGAAACAGGAACAGGCAACTGCCACATTTTTGTAGATGAGTCTGCAGATTTTAATATGGCATTAGATATTATCTTTAATGCTAAAACCCAGAGAATCAGCGTATGCAATGCATGTGAATCTTTAGTGATTCATAGAAGTATAGCACCTAAATTCCTTCCTCTTTTAAAAGAAAGACTGTCCCTTAAATCCGTAGAAATACGGGCAGATGAAGAGGCCTGCTCTATGGTTTCCGGCTTTGTTCCAGCAACGGAAGAGGATTGGGGTAAGGAATATCTGGATTACATTTTATCGTTAAAACTGGTGGGATCAGTCGAAGAGGCCATCAGCCATATCAATCGTTACAGTACCAGACATTCGGAAGCCATTATTACGTCTGACTATGCCAATTCTCAGAAGTTTTTAAATGAAATTGATGCTGCGGCTGTTTACGTCAATGCTTCTACTAGATTTACCGATGGATATGAATTCGGATTTGGAGCAGAAATCGGCATCAGTACCCAAAAACTGCATGCAAGGGGCCCAATGGGGTTAAAAGAACTGACAACAACCAAATATATTATTTATGGCAACGGACAAATTCGCCCTTAAAACGCCGTATTTCCGTACATTGTTACAGAATAATGACCCATTTTAGCGTTTGATCCGAGATTGAAACTAAAATTAGCACTTTTTTAGCGTCTCTTATTCGACATAATATGATAAAATTGAAGCTGTAAAATACATTACTAGTTACAAAGGAGATTATTATGGATTTTTCACTGATTGTAGGAATTATTATTGGTGTAGCAGCGCTTTTGACGGGCTATGTGCTGGAACACGGTGTAATATCATCTTTGTTTTTGATTAGCCCTTTCGTTATAGTTTTTGGAGGAACAGTAGGCTGCGTGATTGCATCCTTTTCTTTCAATGATATTGCTATGGCCATGAGAGCGATGTTTAAGAGTTTTAGGCATCCTCATTCAGGCAGTATGGAAAGGATGATATCCAAGATCTCCATGATAGCAACCCGTTACAGAACCGATGGCGTGACCTGTCTCGAAGAAATCAGCCGTGACCCTGAACTTAACCAGGAGGAATATCTACTCTTGAAAGAAGGTCTGGTATTGATACAGGAATTAAAATCACCGGAAGACATCCAGTATACACTGGAATCCGATATCAGAGCTTATGTGCAGCAAAGAAGCATTGAAGTCAGTGTTTTTGAAGCTGCCGGAGGTTTTTCCCCGACCATGGGTGTTATCGGTACCGTTATGGGTCTTATCATGGTACTTGCTTCCGGATTTGACGATCCTTCCAAACTTGCCGGTTCCATTGGTACTGCATTTATAGCAACACTTTACGGTGTATTTTTGGCTAATATCGTTTATTTGCCGATTGCAACCAAATTAAAGACTCAGTTAAAGAGAAAACACATTCAGAAAGAAATGGTTGTTGATGGTGTTTGTATGATCGCCAGAGGAAGTACCTCCCGAAATATCGAAAACGAACTTGCACTCTATTTCCAGGCATTTTCAGATGGTGGAAAGAGATACAAGCAGGGAATCGATAACTAAACAAAGGAGGGAAACAAGATGGGCAGAAGAAGCATACAGCCAGAAGAAGGAAAAGAAAATTCAGATCGTTGGCTACTTACTTATTCAGATATGATCACTCTGCTCCTGGCCTTGTTTATCATCATGTACGGCATGAGTTCTGTGGATTCACAGAAAGTAAAAGAAATGTCACAGGGACTGGAACAGGCACTTAATCATGGTGTTTCAAAAACACAAGCAGGCGGAGGCGGTTCTGTTTCTTCAGAGAATCTGGAGAATGTATATAAAAGCTTGCAGGCTTACATAAAGGAACGAGATCTGGAACAGACTATTGATGTAACTTCCACCGGGACGTCGATTACCATTCGTATGAAAGACGCAATGTTGTTCAAACCGGACACAGCTGTATTGCTGCCAGGAAGTAAACCGATTATTGAAGAGATTGCCAGGACTCTGGAAGCGATCTATCCGGATATCAACCATATAACGATTACCGGTAATACTGCAGATTTAGGAAACCGTGATGCTTATAATGAGGCGGATTCCTGGCAGCTTTCGGTGAATCGTGCGGTTACTGTCTTAAATCATATGACATCTATCGGATTGGAACCAGAAAAGATGTCTATTGAAGGAAATTCTCATTATAATCCGATTTCAACCAATGATACTGAAGAGGGCAGAGCGAAGAACCGTAGAGTAGAGATTACGATTACAGGCAGCGCAAACTAAGGCTTAAAGATTTGACATTCATAAGTCTATGTGTTAAGCTGTTGATATATTAGACGGAAAGAGGTGAAAGGATGGAGTTATAATTCTTGCTGAAGTAACTGCATGATGAAAAGATAAGATTGAGTATCTCTTTTTTTCATGCCTGTTTTGCAAGAATATCACTCCATTCTCAGGCTCTTTTTTTGTTGCGTATTTTTTAAGAGTCATTATAGTCCGTGCCAGAAGAATACTGACAGGCGGCTGCGAGAATTGATATCTTGCAGTCGTTTTTTATGCAGAAAATATCTTTCTGCCAGTGTGGAGGTATGCCTATGTCATTAATACAAGTTACGGATTTGTCTTTTACCTATGATGGAGGTTATGATCCGGTATTTGAACAAGTATCATTTCAGATTGATACAGATTGGAAGCTGGGATTTACTGGAAGGAATGGAAGAGGGAAGACCACCTTTTTAAATCTTTTAATGAAGCGCTATGAATATACGGGAAGTATTGTATCCAGTGTGGCATTTGACTATTTTCCATTTCCGGTACCAGATCAGGAAAGAGATACTTTGGAAATCGTAGATTCAGTGATTGGAGATTATGAGTATTGGCAGCTTAAGAAAGAACTTTCCAGATTGCAGGTTACAGAAGATGTTCTGTACCGTCCTTTTTCCACGCTTTCTAATGGAGAACGCACAAAGATTCTTTTGGCAACGTTGTTTTTAAAGGAAGACCGATTCCTCTTAATTGATGAGCCTACCAACCACTTAGACAGGGAAGCAAGAGAACTGGTCAGCCGCTATTTAAACAGCAAAAAGGGATTTATACTGGTATCCCATGATAGAAAATTTTTGGATGATTCGGTAGATCATATCCTTTCCATCAATAAAACCAATATAGAAGTGCAAAGAGGCAACTTCACTTCCTGGTATGAAAACAAGCAGAAACAGGATCAGTATGAACAATCTGAAAATAAAAGACTGAAAAAGGGGATTCACCGTCTAGAAACAGCGGCAAGGCAATCAAAAGAATGGGCTGAACAGGTAGAATCAACAAAAATAGGTAAAAAATCTATGGGGCATGAAAAATCTATTGACTCACGGGCCTATATAGGAGAAAAGTCCAGAAGAATGCAGATGAGGAGAAAGAATCTGGAACAGAGACAGGATTGGGCTATTGATGAGAAAAAAAGACTATTAAAAAATATAGAAGAAACAGAACGATTGAAACTGTATCCTCAAACTCATCATGTGGAACGAATTTTGTCCTTAAAGGAGGTGGTGCCCTGTTTTGATGGACCTGTATGCAAACCGGTTAGTTTTCAGCTGGAACAGGGACAGCGCATTTCATTGCAGGGGAAAAATGGAAGTGGAAAGTCAAGTATAATAAAACTTATCCTGGGAAAAGAGAATTCTGGCAGGCCAATATCCTATGAGGGCAACGTAGAAGCAGCCAGTGGAATTAAAATTTCCTATGTGTCTCAGGACACCTGCTTTTTAAAAGGCAGTCTGACAGAATATGCCAGAGAATCCGGTGTTGAAGACGCTCTTTTTAAAACGGTTCTTAGAAAGCTGGATTTTTCCAGGGAGCAGTTTGAAAAAGCCATGGAAACATATAGTGAAGGTCAGAAGAAAAAGGTTCTTATTGCCCGCAGTTTATGTGAAAAGGCTCATCTTTATATATGGGATGAACCGTTGAATTTTATTGATGTGTATTCCAGAATCCAGATCGAAGATCTGATCCTTGAATTTCAGCCCACCATGCTTATTGTTGAGCATGACGAAGCGTTTACCGACCATGTCTCTACCAATATTGTGCAGCTGGAACAAGTCGATTTTTGACTTTGCAATAAATATTATTTATGATATAATGGGAAAATCGAATAAAAGTAAGAGGTTAAGTAGATGGATTATATAAATATGACTTATGATGAAGCCTGTCATTATGCACCGATGGAAGAGCCAGCAAGGCAGTACTTTTTTATGGAGTACTGCCGGGCGTTGCTTGGCAAGCTGAAGGAGGTATCGGGGAAAGAACCTTTTACCTTCCATATTGCAACATTTGGCTGCCAGATGAATTCCAGAGATTCTGAAAAACTGCAGGGTATTTTAGAAGCAATCGGTTTTGAGGAAACAGATTCGGAAGAGGCCGACTTTGTACTTTATAATACCTGCACGGTCAGAGAGAATGCAAATCAAAGAGTTTATGGACGTTTGGGCCATTTAAACAGTTTAAAGAAGAAAAACCCTCATATGATGATTTCTCTGTGCGGCTGCATGATGCAGGAAGAAGAAGTGGTTGCAAAGATTAAAAAGAGTTACCGGTTTGTAGATATCATTTTTGGCACTCATAACATATTTAAACTGGCAGAGCTGATGGCAGAACGCCTGGAAAAGAAAAAAATGGTTGTAGACATCTGGGAGGGAACGGACCGCATTGTGGAAGACCTTCCAACCGACCGGAAGTATCCATTCAAATCAGGCGTTAATATTATGTTTGGCTGTAATAACTTTTGCAGTTACTGCATCGTTCCTTATGTTCGAGGAAGAGAGCGGAGCCGGAGCCCCAAAGATATTGTGGAAGAAATCAGAAAGCTTTCTGAAGACGGCGTAGTAGAAATCATGCTTCTTGGGCAAAATGTGAACTCTTATGGAAAAAATCTGGATGAACCGGTATCCTTTGCAGAACTTCTCACCCAGGTGGATCAGATTGAAGGTCTGGAGCGTGTTCGTTTTATGACATCTCATCCCAAAGATCTATCCGATGAACTGATTGAAGCTATGAAGAATTCAAAAAAGGTATGCCGCCATCTTCATTTACCTCTTCAGTCCGGTAGCAGCCGTATCTTAAAGGCAATGAACCGGAGTTATACAAAAGAGCAGTATCTGGAACTTGTGGAAAAAATCAGGACAGCCATGCCAGATATTTCACTGACTACAGATATTATTGTAGGATTTCCTGGCGAGACGGAAGAAGATTTCTTAGAGACACTGGAAGTTGTGAAAAAAGTCCGTTTTGACAGTGCATTTACTTTTATCTATTCCAAACGTACCGGAACTCCGGCTGCTAAGATGGAAAGCCAGATTCCGGAGGAGGCGGTAAAGGATCGCTTTGATCGTTTATTAACGGAAGTACAGCAGATTTCCTCAGAAGTGTGCGGAGGGGACGAGCATACGGTTCAGAAGGTGCTGGTTGAGGAAGTGAATGATCATGCAGAAGGCCTTTTGACCGGACGCATGGGCAATAACACGACTGTGCATTTTAAAGGAGATTCTTCTCTTATCGGAAAAATCGTGAATGTGTATCTGGATGAATCCAAAGGATTTTATTACATGGGAACTTTAAGACCATAAACATAAGAAAAGAGGAAACAAAGTAGCATGGCTGGTTTATCACCAATGATGACCCATTACCTGGAAACAAAGAAAGAATATCCGGACTGCGTCCTGTTTTACAGACTGGGAGATTTTTATGAGATGTTCTTTGAAGATGCAGTAACCGTTTCCAGGGAATTGGAAATAACACTAACAGGAAAAGAATGCGGATTAGAGGAACGGGCACCGATGTGCGGCGTTCCTCATCATGCCGTTGAGACTTATTTAAACCGTCTTGTTCAAAAAGGCTTTAAAGTTGCTATTGCTGAGCAGATGGAAGATCCAAAGCTTACGAAGGGACTGGTAAAAAGGGAAGTTATCCGTGTGGTAACACCCGGCACAATTACAAGTGCACAGGCCCTTGATGAAACAAGGAATAACTACTTGATGGGAATCGTCTACATAGGAGAGACGTTCGGAATTGCTGTCGCTGATATCAGCACTGGCGATTTTCTTGTCACAGAGGTAGAATCCGAACGGGAGCTGACGGATGAAATTAATAAATTCACACCATCTGAAATCATCTGCAATGAGGCTTTTTATGTCTCGGGAGTAGATATTGAAGAAATCAGAAACCGTTATCAGACGGTTGTTTCATCTCTGGATAATCATTTCTTTTCGGATGAAGTCTGCCGGAAAATTCTAAAAGAGCATTATAAGGTAGGCGCACTCTCCGGATTGGGTTTGGATGATTATGACACCGGAGTTATTGCAGCTGGTTCAGTGATGCAGTACATGTATGAAACACAAAAGAACAGTTTATCCCACATCACAACCATTACGCCATATTCCACTGGTCAGTTTATGATCATTGATACTTCTACCAGAAGAAATCTTGAACTGTTGGAAACGCTGAGGGAAAAACAGAAGCGGGGCAGCCTTTTATGGGTTTTAGACCGGACAAAGACAGCCATGGGTGCCAGAATGCTTCGTACCTACATAGAACAGCCGCTGATACATAAAGCAGATATCATTAAGCGTCAGAATGCCATTGAAGAACTTAACATGAACTATATTTCCAGAGAGGAAATCTGTGAATATTTAAATCCAATTTATGATCTGGAACGTTTGATCGGTCGTATCAGCTATAAAACTGCCAGTCCCAGGGATATGATTGCATTTAAAAATTCTCTGGATATGCTTCCGTTTATAAAAAATATCCTGGAAGAATTCAATAGCGAGATGTTAAAGGAACTTCATGAAGAACTTGACCCATTAGATGATGTGAAGGATTTGATTGATAAGGCCATTATTGATGATCCGCCTATTACCGTAAGAGAAGGCGGAATCATAAAAGAAGGTTTTAATGAAGAGGCAGATAAGCTGCGCCATGCTAAAACCGAAGGGAAGAACTGGCTGGCTGAACTGGAAGCAAGAGAAAAAGAAAAGACAGGAATTAAAAATTTAAAAGTAAAGTTTAATAAGGTATTTGGTTATTATTTTGAAGTAACCAATTCCTTTAAAGATCTTGTTCCGGATTATTTTATCCGCAAGCAAACTCTTGCCAATGCGGAACGTTATACCACTGATGAGTTAAAAGAACTGGAAGATGTGATCCTTGGTGCGGAAGACAAGCTTTTTTCACTGGAATACCGCTTGTTTGGTGAGGTTAGGGATTCTGTTGCAGACCAGGTGCTCCGTATTCAGAAGACGGCCCGTGCAGTTGCAGGAATCGATGTTCTTGCCTCTTTATCTTCCGTTGCAACAAGGAATAACTATGTGAAGCCTCATATCAATGAAAAAGGCCTGCTTGATATTAAAAACGGGCGTCATCCGGTCGTTGAGAAAATGATGCGGGATGATTTGTTTGTTGCCAATGATACATATCTGGATAATGGTAAAAACCGTCTCTCCATTATTACAGGCCCCAATATGGCGGGAAAATCCACCTATATGAGACAGACTGCCTTAATCGTGCTGATGGCTCAGATTGGAAGTTTTGTTCCGGCAGAAGAGGCAAATGTAGGAATCTGTGATCGTATATTTACCAGAGTGGGAGCATCGGATGATCTGGCTTCTGGTCAGAGTACCTTCATGGTAGAGATGACGGAGGTGGCCAACATCCTTCGCAACGCAACGAAAAACAGTCTCATTGTTTTAGATGAAATCGGACGTGGTACAAGTACCTTTGATGGCTTAAGTATTGCATGGGCCGTGGTAGAACATATCAGTAATCCGAAGATTCTTGGGGCAAAGACCTTGTTTGCGACTCATTACCATGAACTGACTGAGTTAGAAGGAACCATGAACGGAGTCAATAACTACTGTATAGCGGTAAAAGAGCAGGGTGATGATATTGTATTTTTAAGAAAGATCATAAAAGGCGGAGCAGATAAGAGTTATGGTATTCAGGTTGCCAAACTTGCCGGTGTTCCGGATTCTGTCATTTTCAGAGCGAAAGATCTGCTGGCAGAATTAAGCGATGCGGATATTACTGTGAAAGCCAGGGAAATTGCTGAGATTAATTCAAATATTACCCAGAGAAAAGCTGTACCGAAACCGGATGAAGTGGATCTGCAGCAGATGTCACTGTTTGACACTGTAAAGGACAACGACATTATTAAAGAACTGGGGGATTTGGAACTTGGTAATCTGACACCCATTGATGCCCTCAATACCTTATACCGTTTGCAGACAAAGCTTAAGAACCGTTGGCAGTAAGAAAAAGGAGCTGATGTCATGCCGAATATAACTGTACTGGATCAAAATACCATTAATAAGATTGCGGCTGGGGAAGTTATTGAGCGACCGGCTTCAGTTGTGAAGGAGTTACTGGAAAACGCAATTGATGCCAGAGCAACTGCCGTGACTGTAGAAATCAAAGAAGGCGGTACTTCTTTTATACGCGTAACGGATAATGGCTGCGGGATTACCAAAGAGGAAGTTCCGCTGGCATTTCTGCGCCATTCTACAAGCAAGATCAAATCGGTAGAAGACTTATTTACCGTTTCTTCATTAGGATTCCGTGGTGAGGCGCTTGCCAGTATCGCTTCAGTATCCCAGGTAGAACTTATTACGAAGACCAGCATAGGCTTAACCGGAACCCGTTATCAGATTGATGGAGGAGAAGAGCGGACTCTGGAGGAGATTGGCGCTCCGGAAGGAACTACTTTTATTGCCAGAAATCTATTCTACAACACACCAGCCAGAAAGAAGTTTTTAAAAACACCTATGACAGAGGGTGCGCATGTATCCGAACTGGTAGAAAAACTGGCCTTATCCCATCCGGAAGTCTCCATTCGGTTTATTCAAAATAATCAGAACAAACTGCATACTTCTGGGAATCATAATTTAAAGGATATTGTATACACGGTGTTTGGAAGGGAGATTGCCTCCAATCTTTTGGAGGTTTCGGTAAAAAAGCCGGAGGTTTCCATTGAAGGCTATATTGGAAAACCGGTGATTGCCCGGGGTAACCGGAATTATGAAAACTATTTTATCAATGGAAGATATATCAAAAGCAGCATTATCTGCCGTGCCATCGAAGAAGCATATAAGCCGTTTATGATGCAGCACAAGTATCCTTTTACCATGCTTCATTTTACCATTGAACCGGAGATGCTTGACATAAACGTCCATCCTACAAAAATGGAACTGCGTTTTCGGGATGGAGATATGGTTTACCATATGGTATATCAGGCGGTTGCCAATGCCCTTGCCCATAAGGAATTAATTCCAGAAGTGGAGTTGGAGAAAAAAAAGGAAGAAGACCTCCAGAACCTGATAGGGAAAAAGCATGAACCAGCTCCAGAGCCATTTGAAAAAAGGCGTCTTATGGCAATTCAGCAACAGGCTGCCGCCGAAGAAATAAAAAATACACCATCTACATATACCCAAGGGTTTCAAAAACGTTTAACTCCTTCTGAACCTTCTGTTATAAATACAGAAACGGTGAAAGAATCGAATGATCTGTTGGAAAACTGGCTGAAACCTCCGGTACAGACACAGATACAGCAAACCGTGTCTAGTCAGCCATCTGTGTCCAGTCAGCCAACCGTATCCGATCATCAAGCAGCATTCAGTCAGCCGCTAGTGTCCACTCAACCTGCGCAAATCCTGGAAGGTTCTCCCTTACAAGAAGAAAAACCAAAGCAAATGGATCTGTTTGACGGGAAACTTCTGGAACCGAAAGCCCGGTCTATGCATAAGCTGATCGGACAGTTATTTGATACCTACTGGCTGGTGGAATTTAATGAGCAGCTCTATATTATTGATCAGCATGCTGCTCATGAAAAGGTTTTATATGAGAAAACCATGGCAACACTTAAAACCAGGGAATATACTTCCCAGCTGGTGAATCCGCCGATTATTCTCACGCTGAACCGAAATGAGGAAATTCTGCTCAACCAGCATTTAAAGTATTTTACAGAGATGGGATTTGAAATAGAACCCTTTGGCGGCAGAGAATATGCAGTTCGAGGGGTTCCTGCCAACTTATTTTCCATTGCAAAAAAAGAACTGCTGATTGAAATGATTGATGGATTATCAGAGGAGGGTTCGGTCAGCAACCCGGATATTATTTATGAGCGCGTAGCGTCCATGTCCTGTAAGGCCGCGGTTAAGGGTGGTAACCGTCTTTCATTTGCAGAAGCCAATGAATTGATTGATCAGCTTCTTGGCCTTGAAAACCCTTATGCCTGTCCTCATGGAAGGCCTACCATCATTTCCATGAGCAAATATGAGTTAGAGAAGAAATTTAAGAGGATTGTGTAATGAAACCACTGATTATTTTAACCGGACCTACCGCAGTAGGAAAAACTTCATTGTCCATCCGCCTTGCAGAGGCAATAGGAGGGGAAATCATTAGTGCGGATTCCATGCAGGTCTATCGCCACATGGACATCGGTTCTGCCAAGATTACAAAAGAAGAAATGATGGGAGTCCCCCATCATCTGATTGATGTTCTTGAACCGAATGAGGAATTTAATGTAACGGTATTCCAGACAATGGCAAAGACCGCGGTAGAGGAGATTTACTCCCGGGGGCACATTCCAATTGTGGTGGGAGGAACCGGTTTCTATATCCAGGCTCTTTTAAATGATATTGATTTTACGGAAAATGGAGAAGATTCTTCCATACGGAAGGAACTGGAGAAGCTTGCAGATGAAAAAGGTGCTGATTATCTGCATGGGATGCTTCTTAACATTGATCCGGAATCAGCAGAGCAGATTCATGCCAATAATATAAAGCGGGTAATCCGGGCAATTGAATATTACCGCCAGACAGGTGAGCGTATTTCGGAACACAACAAACGGGAACGGAAAAAGGAATCACCATATAACTTCCTTTACTTTGTAGTAAATACTGACCGTGACACCCTGTATCAGAGGATAGATAAGAGGGTGGATCAAATGGTGGAGCAGGGTCTGGTGGAAGAGGTAAAACAGCTTAAGGATTCCGGCTGCACGAGAGATATGGTATCCATGCAGGGACTGGGGTACAAGGAAATTCTGGATTATCTTCAGGGCGAATACTCACTTGAAGATGCTCTGTATTTTTTAAAAAGAGATACCAGACATTTTGCAAAACGACAAATCACCTGGTTTAAACGGGAAAAAGACGTTCGATGGCTCAATTTGCCTGATTATGATTATGACTTAGATAAGGTACTTGAAAAGATGATAGAAGATATCAGTGAAAGGTACGGATTGGAGAATAAGGCAACATGGAAATAGATGCAATGTATGATACTCTTGGAATCAGTCAGAAGGTACTGGATTTCGGGAAAAAGATAGAAAAAGGGTTAAAAGAGCGGTTTGAGGAAGTTGATGAAAATGCGGAATACAACCAGATGAAAGTTATCAAAGCCATGCAGGATAACCGTGTCAGTGATATTCACTTTGCAGCAACCACTGGCTATGGATACAATGATCTTGGCCGGGATACCTTGGAAGCGGTTTATGCCAGCGTATTTCATACGGAAAGTGCACTGGTAAGACCTAACTTAATCAGCGGAACACATGCTCTGTCCATTGCTCTTTCAGGAAATCTCCGCCCTGGAGATGAACTTCTCTCACCAGCAGGGAAGCCTTATGATACTCTGGAAGAAGTTATAGGAATCCGGGAAAGTACTGGCTCCTTGAAAGAATATGGAGTCTGCTACCGTCAGGTAGACCTTCTGCCAGATGGGACTTTTGATTATGAGTCCATAAAAAAAGCAGTAAATGAGAAAACAAAACTGGTCACCATTCAGAGATCAAAAGGTTATGACACACGTCCCACGTTCTCTGTTTCCCAGATCGGTGAACTCATTGCTTTTGTAAAAAAATTAAAACCAGATGTGATCTGCATGGTGGATAACTGTTATGGAGAATTCGTTGAAAGGATTGAGCCTTCTGATGTAGGTGCGGATATGATCGTTGGTTCTCTTATCAAGAACCCGGGCGGTGGTCTGGCACCTATTGGAGGTTACATTGCCGGAAAAACAGAGTGCATTGACAGAGCTTCCTATCGTCTGACCGCACCGGGACTTGGGAAAGAGGTCGGAGCCAGTCTTGGACTTAACCAATCTTTTTATCAGGGACTGTTTTTGTCGCCGACCGTGGTGGCTGGAGCCTTAAAAGGAGCCATTTTTGCCGCCAATGTTTATGAAAAGCTGGGATATCCTGTGGTTCCAAATGGCAGCGAATCACGTCACGATATTATTCAGGCAGTTACCTTTGGAAATCCAGAGGGTGTTATTGCATTTTGTCAGGGAATTCAGGCGGCAGCTCCGGTAGACAGCTTTGTAGCCCCGGAACCCTGGAATATGCCGGGATATGATGCGCCGGTCATAATGGCAGCCGGAGCTTTTGTTCAGGGCTCATCCATTGAATTAAGCGCTGATGGCCCTATAAAGCCCCCCTATGCAGTTTATTTTCAGGGAGGCCTTACCTGGTATCATGCAAAGCTGGGAATTTTAATGTCCATGCAGAAACTTTTGGATGCAGGATTAATTCAATTATAAAAAAACGGTATACACAACTGGAATTCTATGCTAGAATATTTTGATAGGTATGGACATTCCTGCCATAAATCAAAAGGGGTAGCAGAGCAGATGAAGTACAAAAACTGCTGGGTACTGCTTCTTCTTATGCTTGCCGGTGTTGTTTTAGGAGGTTTTGTAGGAAATCTTACCCAGGGAATATCCGGGTTGTCGTGGCTTAATGCAGGACAATCCTTTGGATTTGATACTCCCTTGGTAGTAAATTTCGGAATTTTAGTCATTACCTTTGGAATTAACATTAAAATCACCATGGCCGGCATTATAGGAGTAGCGGCAGCCCTCATTACGTATCGATTCATTTGATTCTTACATATGTCTTTTTACGTGCCTGGAGAGTAACAGTCAGGAGGCATATGAAACGTATAACCATGAAAGACATCCCAACGGATGAGAGACCCTATGAAAAGTGTTTGAAAGAAGGGGCTCAGGGCTTAAGCGACGCGGAGCTTTTATCCATCATTATCCGCACAGGTACCAGAGAGGAAAATTCTCTGATACTGGCACAAAAGATACTGGCCTTAAATTATCCGAAGAAGGGTATTTTAGGGCTTTTACACCTTTCCATGCAGGAACTTATGCAGATCAAAGGGATCGGAAGGGTCAAAGGCGCACAGCTGCTGTGCATTGGAGAACTTTCCAGACGGATATGGAAAAAAACAGCCCGTTTAGAGACCGCGGCTTTCCATAATCCCCTCGACATTGTCAACTACTTTGTAGAAGATATGCGTCACAGGGAACAGGAGCTGGTCTATATTATGCTCTTAAATACAAAAGGAGTCCTGATAAAGGACGTAATGATCTCTCAGGGAACGGTGAATGCTTCCGTAGTTTCTCCCAGAGAGATTTTCATTGAAGCTGTTAAGTACCATGCTGTAAGCCTGGTACTGGTCCACAACCATCCAAGTGGGGATCCATCTCCAAGCAGAGAGGATATTAACCTCACAAAAAGGGTAAAGGAATCCGGGGAATTATTGGGAATCCGGCTGTTGGACCACATAATTATAGGAGATAATTCCTATATCAGTTTGAAGGAACGGGGAATCTTATAGATGGAATCAAAGCGCAGTAAGTATGTTCTTATATCTTTAACCGTATTTTGTGTACTGCTGATCGGTTTAACCTCCATTCATGATGAATGGCTGACACCGCTTCGGACGGGTGTTGGATATATTCTGATTCCAGTGCAGTCAGGTGTTAATTCTGTTGGATCATCAGTCTATGACGAACTTACAGATCTTACAAAATTACACAGTGCACAAAAAGAAAATAAAGAGATGAAAGACATCATCACACAATTAACGGAAGAAAATACCAGGCTCCAATCGGATGAGCTTGAATTAAGCCGTCTTCGTAAACTTTATGACTTAGACCAGCAATATGGACAGTATGAAAAAGTAGGAGCAAGAGTCATAGCCAACGACTCCAGCAACTGGTTTCAGGTATTCCGTATTGACAAAGGTTCAAAAAATGGCATTGCTGTGGACATGAATGTGGTGGCCGGAGGTGGTCTGGTTGGAATTGTTACGGATGTAGGGGCAAATTATGCCACAGTCCGTTCGATTATCGACGATTCCAGCCGCGTGAGCAGTATGGCCATGCAATCCGGTGACAGCTGCATTGTTGCCGGTGATTTGACTTTGTTTAAAGAAGGAAGACTTCGGATTACCAATATTTTAAAGGAAAGCGACTTGAAAGACGGAGATAAGATTGTAACGTCTAACATCAGTTCTGTGTTCCTTCCAGGTCTTTTGGTTGGCTATGCAGCCGATATAACCAATGATACCAACAACGTCACCAAGTCCGGCTACTTGATACCAGCAGCAGAATTTGACAGCCTGCAGGAAGTTTTGGTTATTACTAAATTGAAGTCGGATATGATGAAGGAAGAGAGTTCATCTGCTCCACAGCCGGAGTCTGCTTCCACGGAGACATCTTCTGCTGAAACACAAGCAGCAGAAAGCGCTTCCCAATAGCGAAAAGGAGTAACATGAGACGTATTTTTTTCAACGTACTGCTGATTATTCTGGCATTTACCATACAAAACTGTATATTCCCATTGCTGCCGTTTTTATCAGCTTCCCCGAATCTGCTTCTGATTCTTACTTTTTCCTTTGGCTTTATGCATGGAAAAGAAGCTGGGATGTATTACGGGCTGCTGTCGGGGCTTCTGATGGATCTGTTTTATACCGGGCCCTTTGGTTTCTATACTCTGATTTTCCTGTATGTGGGATATATCAATGGCATCTGTACCAAATACTATTATGAAGATTATATCACCCTTCCTTTAATACTCAGCGTATTAAATGAACTGACTTACAACTTATATATCTATGTTTTCCGGTTCCTGATTCGTCAAAAGATCAGGATCGGGTATTATTTTATCAACATAGTGCTTCCGGAAATCATTTTTACCGTTGTGACAACTCTGCTTCTTTATCGGGTATTTCTGATTTTGAACCGTCATTTGGAAGAGATAGGAAAAAAAGGGGATTCAAACATTGTTTAGGGATATATTGGAAATCATAACAGAGTTTTTTAAAAAGGCAGCAGCGTCACGGCTTTTTGTACTGGGGATTATCTGTTTTGCCATGTATGCCGGATTGATAAACAAGTTATTCAACATGCAGATCATCAATGGGGAAAAAGCCCTTAATGAGTATATGCAGCTGACAGAGCAGACCATAACCACAGCCGGTACGAGAGGTAATATCTATGACCGGAACGGGAAAGTTCTCGCTTACAACAAACTTGCTTATTCCGTGACCGTGCAGGATACAGGAGTATATAAAAATTCTGCAGCCAGAAATAGTATGTACTTAAGTCTTGTCCAGATTCTACAAAGACATGGAGAGACTATACAGGGGAAATTCGAAGTAGCCATTGATCCAAACGGAGATATGGTCTATACCTCATCCTCTGAATCGTCCAGAAAACGTTTTTTGCGCGATTATTATGGTATAAAAAGGGTGGAAGACTTAGACGATGAAAAAGGAACCTATCCTTCTAATTTAAGTGCCAGAGAACTCTTTGACCGTGCCTGCAAGGAAAATGGCTTTTCAGAGATAAAAGACGATGGAGGAAACGCAGTAACGCTGACAGACCAGGAAGCTCTTGATATCATTAACATCAAATATGCGCTCCGTCTTATGTCATACCGAAAGTACGAATCGACTACAGTGGCTTCCCAGGTATCGGATGAGACTGTAGCTGATATTCTGGAACATATCAGTGATATGCAGGGCGTTAACGTGGAAGAAACCACCATTCGTGCATACAATGACAGTATTCCATTTGCCCCGGTGATTGGTTATACAGGTAAGGTTCCGGAAGATCAGCTGGAAGGACTTCAACAGAAAAAAGTTGACTATGATATCAATGATATCGTTGGACGGACAGGCATTGAATATACCATGGAACATGACCTTCAGGGGACGAAAGGGAAAAAGACGATTTACAAGGATAGTGTAGGCCGTGTTCGGGAAACTAAAGATGAGACCGATTCTTCCGCAGGAAACGATGTATATTTAACCCTGGATGCTGAACTTCAAAGAGGTATTTATCACTTAATTGAACAGTCTCTTGCAGGTGTCTTAATTAAAACCATTGTAAATGGGGATTATCAGGCAGGCAGCACCACAGATGGATCCAATATGAAGATTCCGGTTAAGGATGCATATTACCAGCTTGTCAATAACAATGTGATTTCCTTAAAAGAACTGGAACAAGCGGATGCTTCTGAAACAGAGAAGAACATATACCAAAAGTATGTCTCTTCCCAAGAACAGATTTTCAACAGTTTAAGGAATGAGTTGATGAGTGATCATTCCACAGCGATGAAAGACCTGCCAGAAGATATGAAGGCATATATGTTTTACATTTACTCCTATTTGTCAGGCCCTACGGTAGGAATTATAAAAGAAGATTCCATTGATACATCCAGTGAAGAATATCAGGCTTGGAAGACCGATGAAATCAGTTTAAGAGACTATTTGTATTACGGAATTGCGAACGGCTGGGTTGATACCACTAAATTAGAAACCGGCTCCAAATATTCCAATGCAGATGATACCTTTGAACAGCTTGTAAATTATGTGCTGAGCAATCTGGAAGGCGACCGTAATTTTACAAAGAAAATCTATCGTTATCTGATCAATGATGATATTATTACAGGCCAGGAATTATGTTTGGCTTTATATGATCAGGGAGTATTAAAAGATAATGGACAAGATGCAGCGGAACTGCGTGCAACTGGAGATGCGTATACATTCCTGTTGAGAAAACTATCTACTCTGGAAATTACGCCGGCCCAACTGGCGTTGTCTCCCTGTAATGCAGGTGTAGTAGTGACAAGCGATAAAACAGGAGAGGTATTAGCTCTTGTTTCATATCCGGGTTATGATAACAACCGGATTGGTGACGGTACTTATTTTAGTCAGCTTCAGTCAGATATGTCACTGCCACTCTATAACAATGCGACCCAGACCAGAAAAGCGCCAGGCTCCACCTTTAAGCCTATTACAGCAGTGGCTGCACTGGAAGAACATGCGATTACCATAGATGAAACCATTAACTGTACGGGTATTTATACCGATGTGGAACCGCCGATCAAGTGTTGGATTTATCCTGGTCATCATGGACCATTAAATATTGTAGGAGGTATTGAAAACTCCTGTAACATTTTCTTTGCGGATTTGGGGCATCGTTTGTCAATGGATGCCAACGGCGTGTATACGCCGGACGTTGGCCTTGATGCTTTACGTAAATACGCAACCATGTTTGGACTTGATCATAAGTCTGGCGTGGAAATCGCAGAGCTTGATCCTCAGATATCCAAAGAAGCTCCGGAACGTTCTGCCATGGGACAGGGAAGCCATGCATACACCAATGTTCAGCTTTCCAGATATGTGGCAGCCATTGCGAACCGAGGAACTGTTTTTGAACTCAGTTTGCTGGATAAAACAACGGATTCTGAAGGTAATCTGATACAAGATTATACCCCTAAGATTTCTTCTCATATTGACGCAGCGACTACAACGTGGGATACTGTACAACAGGGAATGAGAGAAGTGATTGCAAATGGTACATCAAAAAAGTTGTTTGCTGACCTTGAAGTGGAGATTGCAGGTAAGACTGGTACAGCCCAGGAGGCCCGCAACAAACCAAACCATGCTTTCTTCATTTCTTATGCGCCATATGACAATCCGGAAATCTGCGTTACCGTGAATATTCCTTATGGCTATTCATCATCCAACGCGGCCAATATAGCGAAGAATGTCTACAAGTATTATTATGGCTATACAGACTTGGAATCCATTGTCAATGCGGGTGCCCTGGATGCAGCGAAAGTCAACATTCGCGATTAACTAGGATAAGAGGTGATATGATGCATAATACCGTAGTGATTAAGAGCAACAGAGCAGGTATGATTGTCATCCTGGACCCGGACATCCCTTTCCCTCAGCTTCTTTCTGATATCGGGAAAAAATTCGGGGATAATTCAAAATTCTGGGGATCTGTACAAATGACCCTGACCTTAGAGGGCAGGCAATTAACTTCGGAAGAAGAGTTCGCAATCATCAACCAGATTACGGAGAATTCCAATGTGGAAATCATCTGTCTGGTAGATACGGATGCAAATCGATTGGAACGATGTGAAAAAGCGCTGAACGAGAAACTAATGGAATTGTCTTGCCAGACAGGACAGTTCTTTAAGGGCAATTTACAAAGTGGAGAGACTTTGGAATCAGAAGCCAGTATCGTCATTATTGGAGATGTATGCAAAGGAGCAAAAGTACTTGCCAAGGGAAATGTCGTTGTTCTTGGCAAAATTACCGGAACAGTATGCGCAGGCGTAGCCGGCAATAAGAGTGCGTTAATCACCGCTCTTGAAATGGCTCCGGTACAGCTGCGGATCGCGGACTGCACCTCGGGTCTTGACGGACGAGGCAAGCGTTTGGGGAGGGGTCCCATGAAGGCTTACCTGGAAAATAACAAAGTCATTATAAAACCAATGAAAAAAAGTATGGAAATATTCCGAAAATTAAGGTAAAATAGAATAAGGTATAAAAAGCAGGAGGATATGGTATGTGTGAAATCATCGTAATCACTTCTGGAAAAGGCGGGGTAGGCAAGACGACAACTTCTGCCAACGTCGGTACCGGACTTGCAATTCTTGGTAAAAAGGTAGTTCTGATTGATACAGATATCGGGCTGCGTAACCTTGATGTAGTAATGGGTCTGGAAAACCGCATCGTCTACAACTTAGTAGACGTGGTAGAGGGAAACTGCCGTATGAAGCAGGCCCTGATAAAAGACAAAAGATACCCGAATTTATTTTTACTTCCCTCTGCACAGACGAGGGACAAGACTGCAGTCACTCCCGGCCAGATGGTAAAGCTGGTTGACGATTTAAGAGATGATTTTGATTTTATTCTTCTTGATTGTCCTGCCGGGATTGAACAGGGCTTTCAAAACGCCATAGCAGGCGCGGACAGAGCAATTGTTGTTACAACACCGGAGGTTTCTGCAATCCGGGATGCAGACCGGATCATCGGGCTTTTAGAAGCCGCTGACATGGGAAGCATTGAACTTATTGTCAACCGGATACGGGCAGACATGGTCAAACGTGGAGACATGATGTCTTTGGATGATGTCATGGACATCCTTGCTGTTGATATCATTGGAGCTGTTCCGGATGATGAGGACATCGTCATTTCCACAAACCAGGGGGAACCGCTTGTAGGTATGGGAACCCCGGCTGGACAGGCTTATATGGATGTCTGCAGGCGAATTATCGGAGAAACTATTCCGATTCAAAACCCTGCTGTGCGCGAAGGCCTGTTTTTCAAACTCTCAAATCTCCTGAAGAGAGCATAGGAGGGTTTGACATGAGCCTGTTTCCTGTATTCCGCAAGAAGAATTCAGGAGAAATTGCAAGAAATCGTCTGAAACTTTTGCTGGTTGCGGACAAGGCGGACTGTTCTCCTGAAATCATGCAGATGATAAAAGACGATATGATCCGTGTAGTTTCAAGATACATGGATATTGATTCCGACAGAATAGAGATACAGATGAAAAAGTTAAAGCAGCCGGATTGTGAACGTTTTACGCCAGTGCTTTATGCTAACATCCCTATTCGCGATGTACCTGACAAGGGGATATAATAATTATGTTTTCAGATTTTAATTTTAAGTACTATAATTACCGTTTAGTTTTGTACATGTTGTCGTTATCTGTTATAGGAATTCTGGTTGTAGCCAGTGCTTCCAATCAGGATTCCGGTACAGTAACAAAACAGATTATCGGCGTAATGGTGGGATTTGCTCTGGCTATCGGACTTTCCATCATAGACTATCATAATATTACAAAGTTGTATGTTTTGGTTTACGCAGGCTGCATTCTTTTATTGGGTGCAGTTCTTGTTATGGGACATACCGCAGGAGGGGCCACCAGATGGATCAACCTTCCTGGTATTGGGCGTATTCAGCCCTCTGAATTTGTAAAAATTGGATTAATTGTATTCTTCTCCTGGTATTGGAATAAATATCAAGAGAAGATGAACATGCCGGTCATGATAGGAATGGCCGCCGGACTCGCCGCCATTCCTATAGGCCTTATTTTTGCAGAACCAAACCTGTCTACAAGCCTTGTAACTACCATCATCATCCTTTGTATGGTATATTCCGCAGGTATCAGTTACCGCTGGATCGGCGGAGTGCTTGCGGTGGCAGTTCCGGCAGGTGCACTTTTTATTTTCCTGCTGACGAAAGGACTAATTCCTTTTATTCATGACTATCAGGCACGGCGTATCCTTGCATGGATTTATCCTCATGCGGAGCAATATGCAGAAAATCTGTACCAACAAAAAAATTCAATTATGGCAATCAGTTCCGGCCAGCTTCAAGGGAAGGGACTTTTTAATACGACCATCGCATCAGTCAAAGATGGGAACTTCTTATCAGCCGGGGAAACCGACTTCATTTTTGCTATCATTGGCGAAGAAATGGGGTTTCGAGGCAGCGCTATTGTCATTCTTCTTATTGGTCTCGTTGTTTTTGAATGCCTCTATATGGCATCCCGCGCCAGGGATTTATCAGGAAAACTGCTTTGTACTGGCATGGCTGCTTTAATTGGTTTCCAGGCATTTGCCAATATTGCTGTGGCTACACAGATTTTCCCGAATACAGGCCTCCCGCTTCCGTTTATCAGTTCGGGAGTCAGTTCGCTTATCAGTATTTTTATGGGCATGGGACTGGTGCTGAATGTTGGATTGCAACGCAAAATCGGTAATTAAAAGGAGGTATATCGTTATGAATATAGGATTAGTTGCACACGATTCAAAGAAAAAACTCATGCAGAATTTCTGCATTGCCTACAGGGGCATTTTAAGTAAACACATGTTATATGCAACCGGAACCACCGGACGATTGATTGAAGAGGTTACAAATTTAAATGTTCATAAATATTTAGCCGGACACTTAGGTGGAGAACAGCAGCTGGGGTCTCAGATTGAGCACAATGAGATTGACCTGGTGGTTTTTTTACGGGATCCGCTTACCCAGAAGTCCCATGAACCGGATATTGTTAATATTATGAGAACCTGTGATATGCATAACATTCCTCTGGCTACCAATCTGGCTACTGCAGAGCTTTTAATTAAATCTCTGGAACGTGGCGATTTGGAATGGCGCGAAATGTATAAATAACGAGGTAATATTCTGTGAAGAGAAAAGCTTTAGTAACATCAGGCTGCATCCTTTTAGCCGCTGTACTGTTAACAGGCTGTGCTGGTCTGCGTAAGCTTGACAATCCCTATGTATATTCTGAAAGATCCGCTTTGTATGAAGCTGGCAGCACGGCAGATAAATCGGAAACTTTTGCTCAGGATCTCTGCGTGGTTCCGGAGGATGCCCCCAGCCAGGATAACAAAGTAACTGCGGAAGCAGCTGCGGTTTTTGATCTTACGGATAAGACAGTGTTGTTTGCAAAGAATCCTTTTGAACGACTCTATCCTGCAAGTATTACTAAAACCATGACAGCACTTGTTGCATTAAAATATGGCAACTTGTCCGATGAGATTACAGTTACGAAAGATGCTGTTATTACAGAGTCCGGTGCCAGCTTATGCGGGATCAAGCCAGGTGACAAACTGACTCTGGAGCAGCTTTTATATGGTCTTATGCTTCCTTCCGGAAATGATGCAGGTGCAGCGATTGCAACTCATATTGCCGGGGGAGTGGAACCGTTTGCCCAGATGATGAACGATGAAGCTTTAAAAATCGGGGCTACGGGCACCCATTTCATGAATCCTCATGGACTGAACAATGAAAATCATTATACCACAGCTTATGATCTGTACCTGATTTTTAATGAAGCCATGAAATATCCTGAATTCCGTAAGATTGTTGGTACAGACAAATATAGCACCACCTACCAGAACGATGCAGGAAAACCGATAAACGTGACCTGGAAGGATACGAACTGGTATCTGTCAGGAGAGCGGAAAATGCCAGAAGGCCTTACAGCTCTTGGCGGAAAGACAGGCACCACTCAGGCGGCAGGCAGCTGTTTGATTATGGGAAGTTCTGATTCCTCTAAGCGTGAATATATTACTGTAGTCTTAAAAGCCCCTAATCACGTAGGCCTTTACGATAACATGACAAATATATTGAATAAAATTGTAGAATAGTCATTGCCTTTCTTATGGATTTGTACTATAATTACAGTAATCCGAATAGACTTTTTATACAAATTATATAACGCAAGGAGGAGATTGCTATGGTTCAGATAATAGCTGGAAAAAAGGGTAAGGGAAAGACAAAGCATCTGCTAGACAGAGCGAATTTCGCTGTAAAAGACTCAAATGGCTCCATTGTATACTTGGATAAAAGTTCTAAACATATGTATGAATTAAGCAACAAAGTTCGTCTCATTAATGTGAATGAGTACCCAATAACGTCAAGTGAAGGTTTTATTGGTTTTATCTGCGGTATTATCTCTCAGGATCACGATTTGGAAATGATGTTTTTTGACAGTTTTTTGAAACTGGCCTGTTTGGAAGGGGAAGATATATCTGAGACCATTGCAACTTTGGAAAAAATCGGTGAAAAGTATCACGTAACTTTCGTTCTAAGCATTTCGTTGGATGTAGAGCATCTGCCAGAGAATGCCAAGGCCGATGTGATTGTTTCATTATAATCATAGATAGTAAACTGGGGGCTGCATGACGGTCCCCTTTATTTTTCTTGAATTTTTATGAATTTCCTTTTATAATGTGTAAAGGGAAAGGAGGCGTCAGGTTGGCAAGACATAAGGCACCGCGGCCATCAAAACAGGCTGCTCACCCAAAGAAGAACAAAAAAATCATCCGGTACCGACGGCCTCTGAATATCAATGTTGGCATGATCATCTTTGCGCTGATTTTTGTTTATATGGTGTTCAGTGTAACCGCTTACTTCCGAAGAGATAAAATACAGTTTTATGAAGTACAGGAAGGCAGCATCGTTAATAATAAAAATTACACAGGCATTATTCTTCGGCAGGAAGAAGTGAGGAATACGGACCGTTCTGGTTACGTTAATTATTACGTCAGAGAAGGCAAACGGGCTTCCAATGGAACTCGGGTATATTCCATTGATGAAACCGGAAGTATTGCCTCTTTTCTTGCAGAGAATTCTCAGGAAAAGGTAACTCTGAAACCGGAAAATCTTTCAGAACTGAAAAAACAGCTGACTGGATTCAGTCTCGCATACAACAGCGATCGCTTCCGCTCTGTCTACGATACCAAATTATCGCTAGAGGCAGAAGTTATGGAATACATGAATTTTAATGCCCTTGATGATCTTGGAGATAAGATGGACAAGGCTGGTGTTAATTTTCAGCAGATCAAATCCGACAAGGCTGGTATTGTTTCCTATGGCGTGGATTCTTTTGAAGCACTTGATCCATCGTCCATTTCGGAAACTGTTTTTGATCGTAGCAAGTATACAAAATCCATAACCAAATCCGGAAGTCTGATTGAAAAAGGAGCTCCGGTATATAAGCTCATTACTTCCGACTTGTGGTCGGTAGTATTTCCTCTGACGGAAGAGGATGCAAAGGTTTATGGAGACAAGACAAGCTTAACGGCTCAATTTGCTGGACAAAATTTAAAGGTCTCGGGAAATTTTTCTGTGTTTACGGGTACAGATGGAAAGACGTTTGGTAAACTGGATTTTGATAAATATATGGTTCAGTTGGCATCTGAACGGTATGTGGATTTCGAAATTGTTTCAGATCGGGCGGATGGTCTTAAAATTCCAGTGACCTCTGTGACAAAAAAGGATTTTTATCTGGTTCCGGTAGATTACATGACACAGGGTGGAGACAGTACAGAAACAGGATTTAATAAAGAAGTTTATTCCCAGTCTGGTACTTCTGTTGTTTTTGTACCTACTGAAATTTATTATTCCGAAGGAAATAATTATTATATTGAAACGGGCGAGAAAGCCGGGTTTAAAGCCGGAGATTATATTGTTAAACCCAATTCCACGGATCGTTATCAATTGGGTCCAAGTGCTTCTTTGCAGGGAGTATATAACATCAATAAAGGGTACGCTGTATTTAAACAGATTGACGTTCTGGTATCCAATGATGAATATTACACAATTAAAAAGAACATGACCTATGGACTGGCTGTGTATGACCATATTGTTCTCAATGCAGAGATTGTCAATGAAGGAGAATTAATATATCAATAAGAGGTGATTAATTTGGTTTTGGAAAATCTTGAAGAAGTAAACAAGCGGATAATATCCGCCTGCAAAAAGGCAGGAAGAGATCCTGAAGAAGTAACTTTGGTAGCAGTCAGCAAGACCAAGCCAGCTTCCATGATAGAAGAAGCGTATGCTGCGGGAATCCGTGATTTCGGAGAAAATAAAGTGCAGGAGCTTTGTGAAAAACATCAGGATCTTCCCAAAGACATAAGATGGCATATGATTGGTCATCTGCAGCGTAATAAAGTAAAACAGGTGATCGATAAGGCGGTACTCATCCACAGTGTGGATTCTGTCCGTCTGGCGGAACAGATTGAAGAAGATGCGGCCAGAAAAGAGCTGAATGTTGACATTCTTCTGGAAGTAAATGTGGCGGAAGAAGAAAGCAAATTCGGATTCAATTTGGAAGAAACAGAAAGCGCAATTCGTAAAATCGCCTCGTTTCCCCATGTAAGGATAAAAGGCCTTATGACTATTGCACCTTTTGTAGAAAATTCTGAGGAAAATCGCTTTGTTTTTAAAAAATTAAGACAATTTTATGTTGACATGCAAAGCAAAAACATTGATAATGTTAATATGAATATGCTCTCAATGGGTATGACCGGAGACTATGAAGTTGCAATAGAAGAAGGTGCTACTCTTGTTAGAGTCGGTACCGGAATTTTCGGTACAAGATATAAGATTGGAGAGAATGAAGTATGAGCATTTTAGGCAAACTGATGGATAGCATGCGCTTAAATGATACAGAAGATGACGATGATTATTACTTAGATGACGATTACGAGGATGAAAAAGAAAAACCTGCAAAGAAAACACTCTTTTCAAAGAAGACAGAGGATGATTACTACGATGAAGAAGAGGAATATGAGCAGAAGCCTCGCTTCCTGTCACGTTCTCCCAAGGTAGTGCCCATGAAGCAGTCCCGGACAATGGAAGTATCCATGGTGAAACCAACCTCTATTGAAGATGCAAAAGAGATATGTGATCATATGCTGTCCGGAAAAGCGGTAGTGCTTAACATGGAAGGAATTCACACGGAAGTTGCTCAAAGAATCATTGACTTTACTTCAGGTGCCACTTATTCCATGAATGGCAATTTGCAGAAGATTTCAAACTACATATTCATAGCAACTCCGGAATCTGTTGAACTGTCCGGTGATTTTCAGGATTTATTAAATAGCGGAAGCTTGGATATGGGCGGTATGAATCTGCGTCTTTAGCAAGTTTTTCGAGAAAGACATAACGTATTTGTTTAAATGGTACAAGCAGACAATTTTCCGTTTTACACACTTGTTATTCGCCTTGCCAGCCTGCAGAGCGAAAGTGGTGAGGAGAATTGTTTGCTTTCTTCCGTAATATAGGAAGACAAAATATACGATGGAGGAATGGCGTCATGGGAAATAGAATTCCGGTACACATGGACGGAGCCTTTTTGTATGATATCGTCATGGAAATGACGTTTGAAGGACTTGAAAGAGAACTGAAGCAATTGAAAATGGAAGGGCGCAGAGTTTGCATTGTAACAGATTCTAATGTTGCTCCTCTTTACCTGAAGGAAGTGGAAACAATCGTATCTTCCTGTTGTGTGGAAACTGCTCATTTCATCTTTCCGGCAGGAGAAGAGAACAAAAATTTAGATACTGTCCGCAGCTTATATGAAACTCTGATTCTGAAGAAGTTTGACCGCCATGATTATCTGTTAGCTTTAGGCGGAGGTGTGGTTGGAGATTTATGCGGTTTTGCCGCTGCGACCTATTTAAGGGGGATTTCCTTTATTCAGGTTCCTACCACATTGCTGTCTCAGGTGGACTCCAGTATCGGTGGCAAGACCGGGGTGGATTTTGACGCTTATAAAAATATGGTAGGCGCTTTTCACATGCCTAAGCTTGTGTATACCAACATATCAGCATTAAAAACCCTTACAGAAGAACAGTTTTCTTCAGGAATGGGGGAAGTCATTAAGCATGGTTTGATTCGTGACGCCTCTTATTATGAATGGCTCATGGAGCATGCTTCGGTGATCCAGCAAAGGGAACTTACATTTCTTGAGGAGATGGTACGCATCAGCAACCAGATCAAACGAGAGGTAGTGGAAAAAGATCCTACAGAGCAGGGGGACAGAGCCCTCTTGAATTTGGGTCATACGCTTGGACATGCCATTGAGAAACTTTCAGATTTTAAACTGTTGCATGGTCACTGTGTAGGCCTTGGCTGTATCTCTGCTATGGCTATATCCATAAAACGGGGGATGATATCTGAACATGAGCTACAAAGACTCTATGATGTCATGAAACAGTTTGACATGCCTGTTACGGTAAGCGGGTTATTCGCCAATGAAATCGTTGATCTTACCAAAAGTGATAAAAAAATGGACTCCGGGACTATCCGGTTTATCCTGTTAGAACAGATCGGAAAAGCATATGTTGATAAAACCGTTACTGAGACGGAAATGTCAGAAGGTCTTTTGCCGATCTTAGCATAAGGAGATTTACATGAATCAGAAGACAAAACTAATCTTTGGACTAATCATCGGATTTTTTGTAGCAATTGGCTTAGATCAATGGACCAAGCTCCTTGCGGTAAAACATCTTATGGATCAGAGTGCCTATAACATCTGGAATGGAGTATTTGAACTTTTATATTCAGAGAATCGGGGAGCTGCATTTGGAATGCTTCAGGGGAAAAAAGTGTTTTTCCTGCTGGTGGCATTGATTGTACTGTCAGCAGCCTTGTTTGCAATTATACGCATGCCGGCGAGTAAAAAATATCTGCCTCTTCATCTTATTGCCATGTTTCTGTCCGCAGGTGCAGTTGGGAACATGATCGACCGTTTTACGAGAGGATATGTTGTTGACTTTCTATACTTTAGACTGATCGATTTTCCGATTTTTAATGTAGCTGACTGTTACGTTACTATTTCCATGTTCTTTTTTATGGTCCTGTTCTTCTTTTATTATAAAGAAGAGGACTTATCCTGTCTGTCGATTGGTAAGAAGGGGGAACAGAATTGAAACAGGAATTTACCGTAACAGCGGAAGAAGCTGGAATCCGCATTGACCGGTACTTATCTGAAAAATGCAGTGAAGTTTCCCGCTCCTATCTGCAAAAATTGCTAAAAGAAGAATCTGTGCTGGTCAATCAAAAATCGGCAAAGAGCAATTATAAAGTAAGTCTTGGGGATCAGATTGAACTGTCCATTCCAGAAGCTGTAGAACCGGAAATTGCGGCAGAAGAGATGAACCTTGATGTTGTTTACGAAGACAGGGATATCATACTCATCAATAAACCAAAAGGCATGGTGGTTCATCCCGCCGCAGGCCATTACAGCGGAACCCTGGTCAACGGCTTAATGGCTCACTGCCGTGAAGATTTATCCGGTATCAATGGGGTTATGCGCCCTGGTATCGTACACCGGATCGATATGGATACTACCGGTGTTCTTATCGTCTGCAAAAATGATATGGCTCATAATTCCATTGCAGAACAGCTAAAGGAACATTCCATTGCCAGAAAATATTATGCAGTTGTCCATGGTGTGTTGAAGGATGATGAAGGAACTATTAACGCTCCCATTGGCCGGCATCCGGTAGACCGCAAAAAGATGAGTATTAATGATAAAAATGGAAGAGATGCGATCACTCATTACCGGGTTTTAGAACGGTTCCGGCAGTTCACCTATGTGGAGTGTCAGCTTGAGACTGGACGTACCCATCAGATTCGGGTCCACATGGCAAGCATCGGTCATCCTCTGCTGGGAGATTCTGTTTACGGACCTGCAAAGTCGCCGTTTCGATTAACCGGGCAGACCCTCCATGCCGGAGTATTGGGCATCATTCACCCCAGAAGTGGGGAATACATGGAATTTACCGCGCCACTGCCAGATTATTTTGAAGATTTGTTAAGGAAACTGAGAACCACTTAGATGATTGTCTAAGTGGTTTTTTGCATTTAAGAAACTGTTAAATATTAGTGAATTCATAGATTTTTCAGATATTTCGATGTATAATAATATCATCAGATAACTGGAAGGAGTGATCGATATGAGTAAACATCCGGTAATTACAATTGGAAGGCAATGCGGAAGTTACGGTAAGATCATTGGTGAAAAATTGGCTGAAGAATTAGGGATTAAGTGCTATGATAAAGAGCTGCTTTCCCTTGCAGCAAAGAACAGTGGATTTAGTGAAGAACTATTTCAGTCCCATGATGAGAAACCTACCAGCAGTTTATTATATTCTCTGGTAATGGATACCCATTCTCTGGGATTTACTACCTCTGGTTATATGGATATGCCCATGGACCATAAGTTGTTTTTGACTCAGTTCGAAACGATCAAACAGCTGGCTGAAGAGGAGTCCTGTGTAATTTTAGGAAGATGTGCGGATTATGCCTTGTCAGAATATAAAAATCAGGTATCTGTATTTATCACAGCTGATGAAGATGACAGAATAGAAGCATTGAAAGATCGGCACCATATTGATAATGGAAAAGCAAAAGACCTAATGGTTAAGACGGACAAAAAGCGCTCCAGCTATTACAATTATTATACCAACAAGAAATGGGGTGATGTAAGAAGTTATGATCTATGCATCAACCGCAGTGCTGTAGGCGTGGAAGGTGCTGTTAAAATCATACGGGATTTTGTTGGTGCAAAAATGGTGTACATAAAGGAGAAAAACCATGAATGATTATGAAAAAAGCATAGAGGTCTTGCAGGAACTGTTCGGACAGGATAGTCAGTTTGCGTGGGCTACATCAGAAAATAATATTCCTTCGCTCCGCTTTGTGGATACTTTATTTGATAATGGGAGTTTTTATGTTGTGACTTATAGGGGAACGAGAAAGGTACAGGAAATTAAAGACAACCCACAGGTCGCATTATGCAAGGATCTGCATCGATTTCAGGGCATAGCAACCAATATAGGGCATCCTTTAGACCCGAAAAATAAAGAAATCAGAGAAAAATTAGTAAAAGCATTTGAGTCATGGTATTATAAACATAATGACGAAGCATCTGACAACATGTGTTATATAAAAATAGATCCGGTCAATGGCTTCTTTTATAAAGACGGAGTGGGATACCAAATTGATTTTATTGAGAAAAAAGCAGAGCTATCTCCCTTTGAGATGGATATTACTATAATAGAATAAGCTAAAAAACGGACATTTCCAGCAAACACTGAAAATGTCCGTTTTTTAGCTTTTATGATATATTACTATATTCTGTATAAAGCAAATTACTCTACGGTTACGGATTTTGCCAGGTTTCTTGGCTGATCCACATCCAGGTTCTTACCAACTGAAGCATAATAAGCGATCAACTGAAGAATTACTGCAATTGGGAAAACCGTGAAGCGGTCTCCGATGTCTGGAATGTTGATCTGAATGTCAGCAACACCGTTTTCGACCTTGGCATTCTCTTTCGTCAGTAAGATCACAAAGGCACCACGCGCTTTTACTTCCCTGATATTGGATATGGTTTTTAAGAACACTTTTTCCTGGGTGGCAATCGCTATAACAGGCACCTGATCTGTAATAAGAGCAATGGTACCGTGCTTTAATTCCCCGGCAGCATAAGCTTCTGCGTGTATATAAGATATTTCCTTTAATTTCAGTGCACCTTCCAGGGAAAATGCATAATCCAGACCCCGGCCAATAAAGAATGCATCCGGCTTTTGAATCAGATGGGATACCAGATCTTTAACCAAATCCTTTTTCTCAATCATAGCTTCCATAGCAGGAATGGCATCTAACAGCTTTTTCATAAAGTCTTCGGCGTCCTCTTTGCTGTAACAATCACGTACAAATGCCATCCGGCAGCAAATCATATAGAGCGCAGCTAACTGTACGGAATAGGCTTTTGTGCTGGCTACTGCGATTTCAGGACCAGCATGGGTATAGAGAACATAGTCGCTTTCTCTTGCTATAGTAGAGCCTTTTACGTTCACGATAGATAAGGCAGCTGCACCATAGTTTTTCGCCAGACGCATAGCAGCAAGAGTATCGATGGTCTCTCCGGACTGGGAGATGATAATCACCAATGTCTTATCGTCAATCAAAGGTTCTTCATAGCGGAATTCCGAGGCGATGGATACAGTAACCGGGATCCTTAAAAGGGGTTCCATAAGCGCTCTGGCGGCCATTCCTGCATGCATAGCCGTACCGCATGCTACGATATGGATCTGGTTGCATTGTTTTAATACACGATCAGGTATCTGATCATCGGTAAAGTCAGGAAGACCTTTAACCAGACGGGGAAGAATGGTATTCTTCAGTGCATCCGGCTGTTCATGGATTTCTTTGAGCATGAAATGAGGGAATCCGTTCTTCATGGCTGATTCCATATTCCAGTTTACTTCCAAAAGTTCCGGTAACTGTTCCTGCTGTTTTAAATCAAATAAGTGTACCTGGTAAGACGTCAGCTTTACGATATGATCTTCCGGTACTACAAAATACTGTCTGGTATAAGGAATGAGAGCCGTCAGATCCGATGCTAAAAATGAGCCTGAGCGGGTATAAGCGGCCACCAGAGGGCTTACATTGCGGATAGCATAGATTTCCCCTGGATGATCCTCAAACATCATACAGAAGCTGTAGGAGCCTTCTAAATGACCTACAAGCTTTGCAATGGCTTCCACTGGATCGCCCTGATAAATGCTATCCAATACCCAGGCAGCAACTTCGCTGTCTGTCTCGGAACGAAGTTTTCCTTCCAAATGGAAATCCGTGGTAAGCTGATGATAATTTTCTATGATACCATTATGAACCAGTGTGACCCGTCCGGCCTGATGAGGATGAGTATTTTCTGTAGTTACACCGCCGTGAGTGGCCCATCTGGTATGTCCGAGCCCGCAATGGGACACTTCTGTAACGTCTTTACATCCTTCTTTTAAATTAGATACCTTACCGGTGCGCCGGATCAGGCGGATATGGGAGTTTTCCATACAAAGAGCAATTCCTGCACTGTCATAGCCACGGTATTCCAACTGAGAGAGTCCCTCAAGCAATATCTTCTTTGAGTCCAAAGGTCCAGTATATCCAATAATTCCACACATAATTTTCAATCTCCTTATAATTTCAATTTTCAGCTGCATGCATTAAAAATGACAAACAAAAAACAGGCTGTCTGTTTCATTCTCTGAAGGCAGCTTTTCCTTACATTTTAATCTATGGTATATCTCCGGTTCCAGCGTGTTTGTTTTGCAGTTACCTGCATATTTCACGTTGGATACACGCCCGGAGGGCATGGAAAGGCATCCGCCGAATTTTCGATAACCTTTCACCTCGTTAACCTTTGATACCGTTTTTCTGGGAAAAACGTTCACGTTCGTACCATCAGGTGCATGGCGCTTAGCTTTGCTATTAAGAATTTATGCCTCCTTCATAAATACAGTTTATTATATCCTTTGTTCGTTTGTGAGTCAATACCATGATTTACATCCATTTTACGCAAAGTTCCTTTTTCATTTTACATCTGTCCCATACAATGAATTTAGGATATGCGGAAAGGAAAGAAAAAAACATGTCAAGTTTGTCTCTGGTAAATGTATGCAAAACCTACAAAAACGGACAAAACGCCGTAAAAGATTTTAACCTTGAAATTAAAGACCGGGAGTTCCTTATCCTGGTGGGACCGTCCGGATGCGGAAAATCCACTACGCTGCGTATGATTGCAGGGCTTGAGGACATTTCGACCGGTGAATTGTGGATCGACGGTCATCTTATGAATATGACCAGTCCTCAGAGCAGAGATTTGTCCATGGTTTTTCAGTCCTATGCTCTTTATCCTCATTTTACGGTTTATCAGAATATGGCTTTCGGGTTAAAAGTACATAAAGTTCCCAAGGAAGAAATAGACAGAAGAGTAAAAGAAGCGGCTGACATCCTTCACATCAGCCATTTGTTGGATCGGAAACCATACGCTTTATCCGGAGGTCAGAAACAGAGAGTTGCTATTGGCAGTGTGATTGTTCGTCAGCCAAAAGCCTATCTGATGGATGAGCCATTGTCCAATCTTGATGCCAAGCTTCGGACACAGATGCGGGTAGAGCTTTCAAAGCTGCATAAAGAACTTGGAGCGACAATTATTTATGTGACACACGATCAGGTGGAAGCGATGACTCTTGGTACCAGAATCGTAGTTATGAACCAGGGAGAGATCCAGCAGGCTGCATCTCCAAACGATATCTACCAGAATCCGGTTAACAAATTTGTCGCAGGCTTTATCGGTTCCCCTTCCATGAATTTTATACCGGTATGGGTAGAACGGAAAGAAGAAAAAATATGTCTGGAATTTAACAATCAAAGGCTGTTTGTGAACCGTATTTGTGCCAACCGGCTTTTGGAAGGAGGATATTTAGGGAAAAGGGTATGTCTCGGAATCAGGCCTGAGGATTTCCATGAGGATGGGCCAAAAGAGGAGAAACTTGTCTTAAATGTTGATATTAAGGAAGTACTGGGTTCAGAAATTCTTCTCCATGGTCAGATTGGAAGATCAGAAGTGTGCGCCAGATTAAAGCCAGGCATCAATGCAGAAGCTGGCGATAGCCTTCCAGTGTATGTGGATATGGATCGTATCAAATTATTTGATATGGATACAGATCAGAATATATTATATATCTAAGGAGTTTTTTTATGAATGTAAAAACCATTGTGAAGAAAGCAGGTCCCTATGCCTATATTGTTCCGGCATTGGCGGTATTTGCATTATTCCTGTTTTATCCCTTCTTTAAAACGATTTACTTAAGTCTATATAAAACCAACAAAATGGGACAGGCGAAGCTTTTTGTTGGGCTTGGCAACTATACAGAGCTATTAAAATCCCCTTCTTTTTTCAACAGCCTTTTTGTAACGGCAGTGTTTGTGCTTATTGTGGTATTCGTAAGTATGTTGTTGGGATTAATGGGAGCGGTTCTTTGTAATAAAACATTTCCAGGTATCCGGATATTCAGTACGGCCTATGCACTTCCAATGGCCATCGCCTCCAGCTCAGCAGCTATGATATTTAAAATCATGCTTCATCCTTCCATTGGAATTGTCAATAAGGTCCTGGGATTGAATATTAACTGGATCAGCGATCCAAAGTATGCTCTAGTCTGTGTTGCTCTGTTGACTGCATGGTTAAACAGCGGAATCAATTTCCTTTATTTTAGTGCAGGGCTAAGCAATATTGATGAGACCATTTATGAAAGGGCTTCTGTAGATGGAGCAAATTCCTTTCAGAAATTCTTTCATCTGACACTTCCCGGGTTAAGTCCTATTATGTTTTATACTCTGGTGGTTAACATCATCCAGGCATTTCAGTCCTTTGGTCAGGTAAAAGTGCTGACTCAGGGAGGACCGGGTGAGTCCACCAATTTAATTGTGTATTCTATATACCGGGATGCATTCTTTAATTACCGTTTCGGAAGTGCTGCCGCCCAGTCAGTTCTTCTATTCATAATCATAATGATTCTCACCTTATGTATGTTTCGTATAGAAAAGAAAGGGGTAAACTACTGATGGATTCCGTGATTGCAAATGCCACCAAAGATATGAATAAGGAAGAACTTGAGAAGTTCAAACAGGCAGCCGTTTCGAAAGCCATTTTACGAAGAAGAGCGGGAAAGCTGATGCTTGTTATTGCGAATCTGGCTATGTCCATCTTTATACTGCTTCCTCTTTTGTATGCAGTCAGTATTGCCTTCATGCCTTCCAGCGAGCTGTTCACAACAAGCATGAACTTAATCCCGTCAAGTCCGACCCTTGAGAATTATCGTCAGGCTATGATTAAAATTCCTTTGAACCGTTTTATTGTGAATTCCTTTTTTGTTGCAGGATGTATTACGTTTGGCCAGATGATTTCCTGCTCCCTCGCAGCATTTTCCTTTTCTTTTCTGGACTTTAAGGGAAAAAATCTGCTTTTCATGGTAGTTATGGCAACCATGATGATCCCTGGAGAGGCGACCATTATATCAAATTACTTAACTGTAAGCAGCTTAAAGTGGCTTGACAGCTACCAGGTACTTATTATTCCTTACTTAACTTCAGCCATGGGAATTTTCCTTTTCAGGCAGTTTTATAAATCGTTTCCCATCTCGTTATATGAATCTGCAAAAATAGATGGGTGTTCCAACTTAAGATTCATTTACAGCATCCTGTTGCCTCTTACGAAATCCGCCATCGGGGCCATGGCTGTTTATACGTTCATTAATGCCTGGAACATGTATATGTGGCCGCTTCTGGTTACGGGTACGGACCGAATGCGAACGGTTCAAATCGGTATCGGAATGTTAGACAGCGTGGATTCACAATCAATTTCAATGATGGTTGCAGGCGTAGTAATGATTATTGTACCATCAATTTCAGTTTTTATCGCAGGACAGCGACAGCTGATTCGAGGAATGTTCTCAGGGGCTGTAAAAGGCTGACCTGGTTCAGAATATAAAACCATTAAAATTTGGAGGAAAGAAAATGAGAAAAAGAGCACTTGCCTTAAGCATGGCTATCATGATGGCAGCAGCAGGACTGCTGTCTGGATGCGCAAGCCAGACAGGAACAAAAGAATCGGGTTCCAGTGAAGCAGCTGCTACAACCGCCGAAAGCGCCGAAGCCGAAACTACCAAAAGTCCGGAAGCAACCACGATAACCTTCTGGCATTCCATGGGAGGCGTTAACGGAGAGGCCATCAATACACTTGTGGATAAATTCAACAAGGAAAACACCTCCGGCATTAAAGTGGAAGCTCAGTATCAGGGAAGCTATGACGATGCCATCAATAAGCTTAAGAGTGCTCAGATCGGCAACATGGGCGCTGACCTGGTGCAGATTTATGACATTGGAACCCGTTTCATGATCGATTCCGGTTGGGTTATCCCAATGCAGGATTTGATTGATAAGGATAAATGGGATTTAACTCAGGTAGAACCAAACATTGCGGCTTACTATACAGTAGACAGCAAACTGTACTCCATGCCTTTTAATTCATCTACACCTATCCTGTACTATAACAAGGCTATTTTTGATAAAGCTGGGATTACAGAGATCCCTGACAGTCTTCCTGGTATCGCTAAAATAGGCGATGACCTGATGAGCAAAGGCGGAGCAGGAGAAGTTATTTCCCTTGGTATTTATGGTTGGTTTTTTGAGCAGTTTACCTGTAAGCAGCAGGCTCATTATGCAGACAACGGCAATGGAAGAGAAGCAGCTGCAACCGCTGTAGACTTTGACAAAAACGGAGCAGGAGTAAAAACTCTGACTGCATGGAAAGATTTATCAGATAAAGGTTATGCTCCTAATGTAGGAAGAGGTGGCGATGCTGGTCTTGCAGATTTCAGTGCTGGTAAATCAGCTATGACTCTGGGATCCACTGCATCTTTAAAGCAGATTTTAAATGATGTAAATGGAAAATTCGAAGTAGGAACTGCATATTTTCCTAAGATCAGCGATGATGACAAAGGCGGCGTTTCCATTGGTGGCGGTTCTTTATGGGCATTGAACAACGAAGACCCTGCAAAGCAGCAGGCTGTATGGGAATTTGTAAAATTCCTGGTATCTCCGGAAAGCCAGGCATACTGGAACTCCCAGACTGGATATTTCCCTGTTACGGTTGCCGCTCATGATGAGTCTGTCTTCAAAGATAACATTGCAAAATTCCCTCAGTTCCAGACAGCCATTGATCAGCTTCATGATTCCACTCCTCAGTCTGCAGGTGCACTTTTAAGTGTATTCCCAGAAGCCAGACAGATCGTAGAAACAGAAATTGAAAATATGATCAACAATAACGGTACACCGGAAGATGCTGTTTCAAAAATGGCTGAAAGCATTAATAAATCCATAAAAGATTACAACTTGTTAAACAATTAAACAATCCTTAGAAAGGATATTGGCAAATGAAGACAAAGGTTTGGGCACACAGAGGCGCCTCCGCTTATGTGCCGGAGAATACACTGGAGGCATTTGAACTTGCAATCAAACAAAATGCAGATGGAATTGAACTGGATGTACAGTTGACAAAAGATAAAAAACTGGTGGTAATTCACGATGAAACCATAGACCGCACCTGCGATGGGAGTGGATATGTAAAAGAATATACCCTGGAAGAACTGAAGCAATTCCACTGCAACAAACTGTATCCGGAATACAAGGATGCGGTGATCCCAGAACTTTGGGAGGTGCTGATGCTGTTAAAGCCGACTGCTCTTACTGTCAATATCGAACTGAAGACTGGGATTTTTCGCTATAAAGGCATTGAAGAGAAGGCCTTAAATGAGGTGAAAATGGCTGGAATGGAAGATAGAGTAATCTATTCTTCCTTCCACCACCCAAGTATTGTAAAGATAAAAAAACTAAACCCTGATGCCGTCACTGGCCTTCTTTACTCAGACGGCTGGATTAATGTAGCAGGTTATGCAAGGCTCATAGGTGCTGACGCACTGCATCCGCCGATATATCAATTCCGAACCAATAAACTGATTAAGGACTCCAGAAAAAGAAAGCTTCCGCTTCATGTATGGACCGTAAATGATGAAAGTATGATGGAGTACCTGGCAGAGCAGGAGGTTTCTGCGATCATCACCAACCACCCCGATATTGCCAGAAAAATAGTAGATAAGAAAGGAACCTAATATGATTCGATTAGTCGCATCCGATATGGATGGAACTCTTTTAAACCGCTATGGGAAAGTATCCCCATGGAACGTTACAGCCATTAAGGCACTTGCACAGAAAAATATTGAACTTGTTGTTTGCACAGGCAGAAATTATGAAGATGCTTATGCTCCCTTGGCAGAGGCCGGTATTTATTGCGATATTATCTGCATGAATGGCGCTGCTGTATTTGACAGGAACGGAAAAAAACTTAGAAACCAGCCCTTATTAAGAAGTCAGGTATCCAGCATTCTTGATATATGCCGTCCTTATCCTGTTATTTTTGATTTCATGACAGAGGGTGGAAGCTATACCACCGCCAGCCGGGAAGAACTTAAGAATAGTTTTGAAAGTAAAATATTTCTTTCTATGGTATCTGATGAACATACTTATGAAACCATCGAAAGCCGTTTTAAGTTTACAACAGAAGAGTCACTGTTAAGTTCAAGTACTGATATTTACAAAATGTCAGTCGTACACGAGAATCCGGAAGTACTGGAACAGATCCGCATTTTGCTTGGAAAAGAGAATGGAATTTCCATCGCATCTTCCGCACCCAATAACTTAGAACTGACCCATGAGAAGGCACAGAAAGGTTCTGCTCTTATGGAATACGCTATAAAAGCAAAAATTCATCCCAGAGAGATCCTGGCCATCGGTGACAGTGAAAATGATTTATCCATGTTAAGTCTTTCAATCGGATATACCGTTGCCATGGGAAATGCATCAGATCTTATTAAACGGAGTGCAAGACTTACAACAAGAACCAATGATGAAGATGGTGTGGCACTTGCCATTGAAGCTCTTATTCTTTCAGAGGCAGCAGCTGTCTGCTGATTGCCTCCAATCTTAATAAACTATTAAATCTTTTTCTCTGTATTTTACCGCTGTATTATGCTATAGTTCTATCTTAGAAGAAAATTACAGGAACGATAGCAGATGAAACGAAAAAAAACAGCGAAAGTACAGATATCAGCCGCCATAATTATGGCTCTTTTGGGAGGCAGCCTTTGCAAATTCTCCCAATCTTATATTTCCTTTTATGATAGACCTTTGGTTGCGTTTGCAGGTAATTCTTTACCGAAAGCAACTAATGAAACAAAAAAACTTACTGCCCAGGTAGAAGAGGTGCAGGAGACACCTGCTCCTTATGTTCCTTCCCTAACAGCACTGAATCTGGCTTTTCTTTATGGGGAAGGAGACAGTCAGGAAAAAAGCCTGGGTGCAGAGGCAGCAGAAGCGCTGTCTCTGAAGGATTCTGCATGGCTGGCTTCCATTTACCAGCTGGCAGATGACAGCCCGGAAAAAGTGGCTGCAAGCCTTGGAATGCCATCTGCTTCCCTAAAGGGTCTCTCCTTTCAAAAGGTAGATATTTCCTTTTACGATGAAAAGGGAAAACAGATTTCTCCCCAGTCCAATATTCAGGAAATCATGTCCATGGCGAATACATATTTTTATTATACTGCACCGGAAGATTACGATGCTTTTTTAAATTACGCCAACCAGCTATGGGAAAGCTCCCACAGCTTCCAATATTCCATCAGTGATATCTATTATTGCGATGGTTCCCTTGAAGGAAATTCGATAGAGCCCTCAACAGCTGTTCAGGAGGCTTCTCCATCACAGGCAGAAAGATCAGATCTTTTAGAAACGTCTGGAGCTGAAGAATCTACCGCAGCAGATTCTTCCTTTATAATCCGCATGAAAGGTACAGATACAACAAAGGAAATCGGTCCGGGTGTTGCTTTAAAAGAGACTGAGACTGTAATGGAAGAAACGGAACCAACAGATACAGCGGCGACCACAGCACAAACTTCCTGTCCAGGGCATGTGGATCTGCATGTGAAAGCTGTTATTACAGGATTGTCGGACTCAAACAAAGGATTGTTTTCCTTAGATTCCATCGGAAGCACTCAAAACGATGCCGTAAATTGGCCCGGGTGGACAGAAGAAACCAAAAACAGTGCAGTGAATCTGGCAAAGCAGGATTGGACGGAAGCTTACGGCTTGACCCTTACACCATCTTTCATTACAAATCCGCTTTCCTATGAAGATATAGACAGTTATATGAATCGTTTGCCTGAAAATCTCTCTGAGGACAGACGGAAGCTTATTTATTATGCGTTGTCGTCAGTAGGAAGAGTTCCTTACTACTGGGGAGGAAAACCGTCCTCTGCCGGTTATGAAAAAAATAATTTCGGTGCCCTTGTAACTCCTGATGAAAAGGGAAGGTCCATGAAAGGTCTGGATTGCTCCGGGTGGATCAGCTGGGTATACTGGTCTTCCATACAGAAGCGGCTTTCTTCTGAAAGTACGTCTGGTCTGGCGTCGGTCGGATCAGCCACCCAGAGAAATGATTTACAACCAGGAGACATTATTTTGAAAACAGGAGAGGAAGGTCATGTAGTTATGTTCCTTTGCTGGGAAAGCGATGGGAATATGACAGTGGTTCATGAATCCAGCGCATTGGTAAATAATGTTACCGTGACAACCATGAGCGCCAACTGGCCCTATTATAGAAAGCTGATCGACTGATAAATTTAAGAGAAAAGCAAGAAATCACATCTGGATTTCTGGTAAAATGAAATAGAGTCTGCCTAAGACAATTTAGGAAAGGATAGATGATTCAATCATGGATTATGAGGATGAATTAGACCGAATGCGGGCCCGAAAAAAACGCGGAAGCGGAAAAAGTGGGCGAAGCAGTGAAACGGAACGGTCAACACAAAGAAAGCACCCGCAGCAGGCGGCGAAAGGGGACAGGACCTATTACAGCGAAGGGGATGGAAGAAACCCCAGAGCTCGCTACACAGGTCCTGGGGGCGGTCAGAAGCGGAATGCACAAAAGAAGCGAAAGCGAAAGAATAAGCGGCGAGTCATATTAATGGAACTAGCAGTTCTTGCTTTGGTAGTTTTTGCCGGATTCTTTATGCTAAAGCAGCGTACCCACCAGAAGGGATTTTGGACCATTGCTGTATTCGGAGTGGATTCCAGAGACGGAAACCTGGAAAAGGGCGCTTTATCCGATGTAATAATGATTTGTAACATCAATAAAGCTACCGGAGAGATAAAGCTGGCGTCTGTTTTCCGAGATACCTATTTAAAAATCAACAGCAAAGGAACTTATCATAAAATTAATGAGGCCTACTTTAAGGGCGGCCACAAACAGGGAATTGAAGCGTTAAATGAGAATCTGGATCTTAATATTGATGATTATGCCACATTTAACTGGAAGTCCGTCGCGGATGCCATCAATATTTTAGGCGGAATTGACTTAGAGATTACAGATTCAGAATTCAAATACATAAATGGATTTATTACAGAGACAGTGAATTCCACAGGAATCGGTTCCTATCAGTTAAAGCATGCTGGCATGAACCATCTGGATGGGGTACAAGCTGTGGCATATGCAAGACTCCGTTTAATGGATACGGATTTTAACCGGACAGAGCGTCAGCGCAAAGTGGTAAACCTGGCTATGGAGAAAGCGAAGAATGCAGATTTCGCAACACGAAGCACTCTGGTATCTGCCGTATTTCCTCAGATATCAACCAGCATCGGAATCAATGATGTTTTATCAATAGCAAAAGGGATCAGCAAATATCATATTGGAGAAACCGCAGGATTTCCATTTTCACGTACTTCTATGAAAATAGGTCGTATGGATTGTGTCATTGCTACAACTTTAGAAAGCAACGTAATACAACTCCAGCAATTTCTTTATGGTATAACGGATTATAATCCCTCTTTGACCGTTAAAAATATCAGCAGCAAGATCGCCAAAGAAAGCGGAATTTCCGAGCCAGGGAAAAATGCTCCTTCCGGAGGAAGTTCTGGCGGCAGCAAAAAGAAAAATTCCTCTGCTCCAAGCGAAACAGCCGCACAGCAAACCGAAGTACCTGTAGAAACAACGGCAGAGACAATACCTGAAACTACCGCCGAGAGCACCAAGGAAACGGTGCCAGAGACAAAGCAGGAGAGTACCGAAACTCCAACGAACGGAGACGGCAGCTTGGTTGGCCCAGGTGCCGACATGCTGGAATCCAAGGAAAAGAAGAAAGAAAATAAAAAAGAATCAAAGAAGGAATCAAAAGAGGAAAAGGAAGAGGCTAAAACGAAGGAAAGCCCTGAAGAGCAGGTTGAATCACAAGGCAACGAAGAAGCTGGTCCAGGAGTTCAATAATGGTACAGTTAACTCTGAATTTGTTGAGGAGATAATTTATGTTTGTCAAAGGTACTTATCAACTGGTAAAGATGGTATCTATAAAACGTAGTAACCGTATCAGTATAATCATAATGATAGTCCTTCTTTTAAGCATTAATTTTTACACGGCAGCATATGCGAACTCGGCTGAACCTCCCGGCTTCACGGTGGTTGTGACAAATTCTCCTGAGGATCTTTCGTTATCATTGCAATTGCCGGATGATAATTTGACGGAAGCAATCGTGCTGGATTCAGAGAAAAAGGCATGGGAGACGTATTATAGGTTTTACTATCATATGTCTCCAGCCCCAAAAAGTAATTTGGGTGGTGCTGTACTTATTGTTCAAAGCAGCGAAAAAAGCTTTCAATGCGTGTTGCCAGCTTCCACATTTGACACATATAACAATTTATTAACGCTTGATATGGATACAGAAAGCCTTTCTATAGGACAAACTCCGTTAAGAGTACCAGTTCTGGTTGTATTGCGGGTTTCATTGACCTTGCTTATTGAAGGAATTGTTTTTCTGCTTTTTGGATATCGGCAAAAAAGAAGCTGGCTTGTCTTTGCTGCAGTCAACCTTATTACACAGGGTGGCTTGAATGCAATGCTCACTGGTCCCAGCTTAGGTTCATACTGGATAATTGGTTTTATCCTTGGTGAAGTAGTGGTATTTATTGCGGAACTGTTGGCTTTTTCAAGCTTAATAAAGGAATTCAGAAAAAGACGAGCGGTTATGTATGCAATTGTCGCCAATACGGCCAGCCTTATTTTAGGCGGTTTGCTGATTGCATATTTGCCGGTATAATTATGTCCCATAGATTTCAAAAACAACTATACTTCGAAAACGGCAAAACAAATTAATATAGTTTTGCCGTTTTTATATTTATTAAATGTAGTAATGAGTGAAAGCTGAGAGCAGAAAAACGATAGAATTTAATACGTAGTTTTGGAGCTTCGTACTAAAGTGGGAGATGATAAACAAAGCTTGTGTTTACGGGAATGACTGAATTAAGGGAAAAAATTAAATACTGTTAGGCTGAAGTGAAATGGGTTATTTTCTGTAATTTATGATAGAAAGACAATTAGCTTTTTGTAACAGCAAATATAGATATAAAGATAGGGGACTAATTCAGATGAAGAAAATAGCATGGGGAATTATAGGACTTGGTAATATTGCAAATAAATTTGCTCAATCATTGAATGCATTAGATGAAGTTGAACTTAAGGGTGTAGCTTCTAGAAATAAAGATAAATCTGAAAAATTCGGTAGTATATATGGACTTAGTCCAGACAAATGTTATGGAAGTTATGAAGAATTAGTAAATGATGAAGAAATAGAAGCCATTTATATTGCAGTTCCCAATATCTTTCATAAAGATATTTCTATTTTGTGTTTGAAAAACAATAAATCAGTATTGTGTGAAAAGCCTGTTACAATGAATGAAAATGAGATTAAGGAAGTCATAGATACTGCGATTGAACATAAAACATTCTTTATGGAAGCAATGAAAACTCGCTTTTTACCAGTTAATCGCAAAGTGAAGCAATGGATAAGTGAAGGAAGAATAGGTGACGTCCGCTTATTACAAGCAGATTTTGGCTTTAAAGCACAATTTGACCCCGAGAATCGATTATTTTGTAAAGAATTAGGCGGAGGTTCTTTGTTGGATGTAGGCATTTATAACATCTCCTATAGTTCATATATTTTTGGTACTTCACCAATAAGTATCAACAGTGATAAGTTTATCGGAAAAACCGGAGTTGATGAAAGTGCTTCAATCACTTTATCCTATGAAGATGGAAAACAGGCTTTGCTTTATAGTGCAATTAATGTTGAAACAATAAGAACTGCCAATATACTTGGAACAAAAGGCAGAATAAGCATACCGAAATATTCAAATGCAGATACTGCTTATATTTTAATTAATGGTATTGAAGAAAAAATACACCTACCTTTTGATATAAACGGCATGGAATATCAGATCAGGGAAGTGGTTAAGTGTATAAATGAAGGTAAACTTCAAAGTGAAATTATGAGTTGGAATGATTCTATAGAAATAATGAAAATAATGGACAAAATAAGAAGTTAAGATATAATATTTGTACCTAATCAAATTAGGGCAGAAACTTCTTTGACAGATAGAATGGAGTAATGACGCCGATCCACATGACCATAATCAGAAATGACTTTCTCCATAAAGCACCCTCCTTTTGAAACATCATGCTATATCACATGAAGATTTACCACTTATAAAATTATGATTTAGCGCTGTAATTTTTTTTGCCATTCTCTATACTTGTGTCAATGGCAAGAATAATCTTACTAAAAAAGCAGGAGGTACTATAATGAATCAATTTATTTTCAACATGCCAACTCATGTTTTGTTCGGTGCTGGTCAGCTAAACAACTTACACGAACAGGAACTTCCGGGCATAAAGGCCCTGATTGTCACATCAAATGGCAGTTCCACAAAGAAATACGGCTATCTGGCCCGTGTGGAAAAGGAGTTGGAACTGGCTGGCGTAGAACACGCACTGTTCGACGAGGTTCGCCCGAACCCGACTAAAGAAAATGTTATGGACGGAGCAAAGGCAGTCAAAGAAAACGGTTGTGACTTTGTGGTTGCTCTGGGCGGTGGTTCTGTTATGGATTGTAGCAAGTGCATTGCTCTGATGGTGACAAATCCCGGTGACATCTGGGATTACAGTTTAAGCAGTCAGGGTGGTAAAAAGGCCGCAGAGTTTAATGCCGTCCCTATCGTTGCGATTACGACCTCTGCTGGTACAGTCAGCGAAGTTGATATTGCCGCTGTTATTTCAAATGACGAAACCAAGGAAAAAACCGGCATTTTCTTCCCGTCCATGTTCCCAACACTTTCTATCGTTGACGCTGAACTGATGATAAGCGTACCACCGAAATTCACGGCTTATCAGGGTATGGATGCGTTCTTCCACGCTTCTGAAAGCGTCATCAATAAGAATGAACATCCGATGGGTGAAATGTTTGCACTCAAGGCCATTGAGTTGGTTGCAAAGTATTTGCCGATTGCATACAAAGACGGCAGCAACAAGGAAGCTCGTGAGAATATGGCTCTTGCCAATACACTGGCTGGATACTATATGCTTTGCACCTCTGCGCACACTATTGAACATGTTATGGGCAGCTATCACGATGATCTGGTGCATGGTGCCGGTCTGATTATGACGGCTCATGCCTACTATGACTTCTTTGCTGAGCGCAAAGCCGCAGAGGAACCGATGATGAAGATGGCAAAGGCAATGGGCGTTGAGAACCCCGCTTCTGGCAAAGATTTCATCAAGGCTCTGGATGCCCTGATTGCTTCCGTTGGCTGTGCCGACCTGAAAATGAGCGAGACAGGCATTACCGAGGAAGAAATCAAGCTGTTCCCGCAGAGAGTTCATGAAGTGCTGGGCGGTGATATTACAGCTGATCCGCTGCCGCTGTCCGATGCGGATTATCTGGAAATTTATCAGAAATCTTTTCGTTGAGGTGGAACTATGAACACCTCACCAAATAGCCACCTTTTTTCAAAACTACCTGTGATACAGAAAAGATTTTAATAGATCGAAATTTGACACCACCAAAATGCTGTGCTATAATGATTGCGTTTCAGTAAAGGAGAGAATAATATGAACTTCTATTTGACCAATCAACTTGTAAAGAAACTCAACTCTGTACAATTCATACCGATGAAACATTGTACAGAGTATAGCGTATAAATGACGCATTAAGATTTCATCGGAAAGCAGGGCAATATTCATACTGTTATGTTGGTATGCTATTGCTTCTTTCCGTGTGTAAATTTAGCGTATAAAAGGCTATGGGCAATGTTTTGTCCGTAGCCTTTTGCTTTAAAAATATCGGTTTGTATAGAACTGAGAGGCAGAAGGCAAATACACTTGTGTGTATTTTCTTCTGCCTTTTTGCGTATTTACACATGGTTGCTGGTTTTAATAACAGAAATGAAAGGACTTTGATTAACATGAGCTTACTAGAAATTAACGGATTATCACATTCTTTTGGAGATAATATACTTTACAAAAATGCTGAATTGACCCTCAACAAAAACGAACATATTGGTATCGTCGGACAGAATGGAACCGGGAAAAGCACTTTGATTAAAATTTGCACTGAGCAACTGATGCCGGACGCCGGACGAATTATCTGGCAATCCACTATTTCTGTGGGTTATCTCGGCCAGTATGCAGAAATAGACAATAGTTTAACGATGAAAGAATTTTTGAAGTCAGCCTTTTCAAGATTATATAAGATTGAAAATGAAATGAGTGCATTATATGAGATGGCTACAAATGGCGATTTGAGATGCTTGGAACGTGCAGCTAAACTTCAAGAAAAACTTGAAAGACATGATTTTTATTCGATTGATACACATATTGAACAGGTGGCAAACGGATTGGGATTACTTGCTATTGGTCTTGCCCGTCCGATAGAGCAAATGAGTGGAGGCCAGCGTGCAAAGGTGATTTTGGCAAAATTACTTCTGGAAAAACCAGATGTTCTTTTGCTTGATGAACCAACAAACTTTTTGGATAAAGAGCACGTTTCATGGCTTGCCGATTATCTATCAAAATTGGAAAATGCTTTTATGATAGTGTCACATAACTTTGCCTTTTTAGATAGAGTCACAAATCGTATTTGTGATATAGATAATGATACCATTAAAAAATATTATGGCTCATACTCAGAGTTTTTAAAAAAGAAAACTCTGCTTCGAGAAGATTATATTAGACAATATTCAACACAGCAAAAGGAAATCAAAAAGACAGAAGAGTTTATAAGAAAAAATATAGCTGGACGAAAATCAAAAATGGCAAGAGGTCGTCAGAAGCAGCTTGATCGCATGGAAAAAATGGAAGCATTATCACAGAAAGAAATAAAGCCATATTTCTATTTCCCAGAATTACCCTTGACGAATACAGAGCATTTAACTGTTAAACACTTAGCAATTGGCTACCATTACCCTGTGTTGTCTGATATTGATTTTAGTATAAAAGGGGGAGAAAAGGTAGTGATTACTGGGTTTAACGGAATTGGAAAGTCAACGTTGCTAAAAACTTTGGTTGGGCAAATTCCGTCCGTGCAAGGTTTGTATAAATACTCTGATCAAGTAATTCTTGGATATTTTGAACAAGATTTATCATGGCCTGATAAAACAAGAACACCCATTCAGATTGTTTCAGATGCTTATCCGAATTTGGTTACAAAAGACGTTAGAGAAAAATTAGCCAAATGTGGTATTTCAAGTAAGCATGCTATGCAAATAATCGAAACATTAAGTGGCGGTGAACAGGCAAAAGTGAAAATGTGTCTATTAACATTAACGCCATGCAATTTTTTGATCATGGACGAACCAACAAATCATTTAGATGTTAATGCTAAAAACTCCTTAAAAACAGCCTTGTCGGAATTTTCAGGAACTATTTTACTGGTTTCACATGAAGAAGCATTTTATCAGGATTGGGCAGAAAGGGTCATTGACATAGAGAAATAGTGAAAATAATCTGAATATCTTAATCTTCCCGGCAGAAGAAAAGAAAAAACACTGCCTGTTATGCCACCTAAAGTACCTGAAGTTTTGAAATTTTCGATAGAGAGAAAGTTGATGGCAGAGGAGGGCAGTTCCAAGATTGAAAGTGGTGGTATAAATTTTTACACTTATTATAAAAATATATACCGCCATTTACAGTGTAACCCTAATTGAGTATTTATCTACAGTACAATCGGTTTTGAGAGATCACTGATCCTTTAAAAACCGATCATGATTATATATACTCCCGGGGTGATACCTTGTAGAATTCCCTAAAGGCTTTGTAGAAGTTACTGCTGTTAGTGTATCCCAGCATCAATGCAATTTCAGAAATAGGCATATCTGTCCCCTTTAAAAGAATTACGGCTCGTTCCATACGCTGTTCAAGAAGAATTTCAGAAAAAGATTTTCCTATATCTCTTCTCAGCAGAGTTGAAATATAATTTGGATGGTACGAGAAGTGCCTGGCAATATCTTTAAGCGTTACTGTGTCAAAATGTTCTCCCATGTACTGTATGATTCTATCTGACAACTTTTCAGATACTGGTTCCTGATTAACGAGGGCATATTGGCGAGCAATTTGCATTAGAAAAGCTAGTGCCATAGGTTTTAAAATGTCCTGAGTGTCCTCCTTTTTGTAGGCATATTCAATGACCATTAGCTCCAGCATAATGCGGATGATACAGTCGTCCTCAACCCTGAAGTGCATAATTTCGTCAGAGAGGCTGTTTGTTGCTGGATCAAGAAAAAAGTGAAATAGTTTGGAATTTGCTGATATCAATGGTAGGAACTCTCTGAAAAAAACATCTTTTTGAATCAATACCCCCATTATAATCGTTTCTTGGTTGTCGTGGACGCACAGGGCATGGCCGGCAAAGGGCTGACCGGCGTACAACTCCTTTTCATAGATAGTGATGCGGTTATCAAATTTGTAACTTAGTGATTCGTATTGACCTTTATAAGTGTAGTTGAAGAAAAAGTAATCATGATGATGAAACGTCTCTTGCACATCATTACTTTTGTGAATGGTTAACATGATCTCGTCGTCAGGTACGCCAGGCCAATTGCATCTTTTAACAGACTGGTTATTGAACGATACATCATAATATGTCCAGTCCAGATTGGCATATTGCTCCTGCAACACTTCAATTGCATAGGGAAGCATGTGTAGTCCCATGATTACACTCCTTTCACGGTATTAAATGTTCGACATAAGTCGTTTTTATAAATCAATATGATACCACACAATATAAGATTATACTATATGGATCATTAAGAAAAATTAGAAAATACCACACAAGTTATTAAGATTTAGCACTGTTTTCTCAGTCGTAGCTGTTTATACTTTAAATAGAGTGATAAACTCATGGAATATTTTCGATAAGAGATTTATTAAGAGAATAAATATTAAAAATTTTGAGGTGAGTAAATGACAGAATTAGAAAAACTAGATGCAGGTCTTGAATACTGTTTTTTTGATGAGGGAGTGACGGCACGAAAGAAGCAAGCGTTGGAAGGCTGTATGAAGTTCAACAGTATTGACCCGTCCGATTATGAGGCACAGCTTGCTGCTATCAAAGAGTTATTTGGCTCGACGGGAAAAAACGTATACATTCAGCCGAATTTCAATTGCGACTATGGTAAGAACATTTACGTTGGTGAAGATTTTTTAACCAATTACAATGTGACGATATTAGATATTGCACCTGTATATATCGGGGACTTTTGTATGATTGGACCAAATACGCTGATTACCACTGTGGGTCATCCGCTATTACCCAAGGGGCGTCGTGCAAAAATGGCGCAGGGACAAATTGTTAGGATTGGCAATGATGTATGGATTGGCGGCAACTGTACCATCCTGCCTGGCGTCACTATTGGAAATAATGTAGTTGTGGCGGCCGGCGCGGTCGTGAGCAAAGATGTACCTGATAACTGTGTGGTTGCTGGCGTTCCTGCAAAGATTATTAAACACTTGAAAAACGATATGCAAGAGTGCTTTTAAAAACAGGTATGAAAGAATTAGAAATTAGATTTTATGGCAATAGACTGGAGGATATTATTTCCGAAAAAACTCTGAAAATGACAAAACTACTTTATGTTATGTGCGCCCCAGAAATTAAGATCAACAGCTAGAATGCCAGCGCCGCCTTCATCTTGAAATCGGAACTCTGGCCAAGAAATTTCAATAAAGTAGTATTGTATATTAATTGAAAATATGGATTTATTATGATATTATGTTTAAAAAGGAGGTTTAATGTATGAAGGGGTTTTTTAGGGTTATATTTACAACAATTTTACTTTCTGGTTTGTTGATCATTCCTTCAAGCGCCGCTGAAGATCAGGCTGTTAACTGGGGAGATACAAATTATCAGATAATGGTGCCAGGTTTTATTGAGGGAAGAGATATTACAATTAACGGCCAAACCACACATGCAATTGTTGTTCAAAAGCCAGAGAAAAATAGTGATAATAAGTATCGTATTTTTGATATCGTCACAACTGATACAAATGCAACATCCATTACTTCAACTGTTTATAATTCAAAAGAAGAATATGCAGGCGATTTAATGACAGATCTTGAAAATGGTCGTGTCAGCTACGTTCCAGTTTTATCAGAAGATTTTGAAAGTTTATCTAAAGAGCCTATGTATTTTGGATTCTCATATCGGGATAAAGATTGGAAAGAAATTTATAAATTCCCAATTTGGATAGTATTTGAAGACAAAAAATAAGTTATTGTTGATTGTTTCAGTTTCTAAGATCAGTAAAGAATCATGAAAAAAGAATAAAATATATTAAGACGGGGCTATTGTTAAAGTAGATATATCTACGGTAACGAATAGTCCTGTTTTTTATGTGCCAAAGTAGTAATGGATAAAACAGTAGCGAACATATTGACAAATATCTATATGTTCGCTATATTGATATATATCTATATGCTATACAGATTATAACTAAATAAATGAAAGATACTAAATAAGAATTCACATAGACAGGAGAAAAAACATGGAAAATCATAAAGAATATGTTGCTGTTTTCAAAGCATTGGGAGATGAAACGCGGTTAAAGATTATAGAAATGTTGTCATGTGGTGAACTATGTGCCTGTGACATTTTAGAATCTTTTCAAATTACACAGCCTACTCTATCTTATCATATGAAAATATTGACCGAGTCTGGTCTTGTCATATCGAGAAAAGAAGGTTCCTGGATGCGTTACCGCAATAATTCAAAACTTACAGAAGCAGTAAAAGAGTTTTGGGAAGGTATTACTACACCTTCAGAGGTTTGTATATGCAAAAATATTAAAGAGATTAATACGTGCGAATAGTTATAAAGAAGTCTACCTCCTGTCTGGCGGATATAAACATTATAGTGTGTCAAAAGAATTGTAGCATAATGTTTAATTCTGCATAGTATATTCCTATATGCGCATATAGATATATACAAGGAGGGGATAAAAAATGGTAGAACTATTTAAAGCGTTGTCAGAAGAAAGCAGACTAAGAATACTTGCCTTGCTCATGGAACGGGAAATGTGCGTCTGTGAAATAGAAGCTATTCTTAATATGACACAGTCAAACGCGTCCAGACATTTATCGGCACTAAAGAGTAGCGGTATTTTAGTCAGTTATAAAAAAGCACAGTGGACCTACTATCAACTAAGTAATCGTTTTATAGAAAAGAACAAGGAGCTTTGGATCTATTTACAGGTAAAGTTAAAAGAGATTCCAAGTTATCAAGAAGATTATAAGAATAGCTTAGCTGTAAGAAAGAAGAATCTTTGTTCTTGCCAAAGCAATTCACACTAAAGCTGTTTTGATATGGAAGATTATAATATTTATTAGTATCGCTTAAAGCAGGAGGAATACTATGAGTAAAGAAAAAAAGGGGAGATTATCCTTTCTGGATCGATTCCTAACACTATGGATTTTTATTATAATGGGAGTAGGGGTCTTAGTAGGATTTATGTTCCCCCAGTTAGGAGAATTATTGGAGGGGATGAGTAGTGGCACTATTTCATGGCCAATTGCAATCGGCTTAATCATCATGATGTATCCTCCACTAGCTAAAATAAAATACGAAGAATTAGGAAAGGTGGCAAAAAATAAAAAGGTTCTGGTTCTTTCTTTAGTTCAAAACTGGATTGTTGGTCCGGTGCTCATGTTTGCTCTTGCCGTATTACTTCTACCGGATATGCCAAATTACGCAATTGGTTTAATCGTCATTGGTTTGGCTCGTTGCATTGCTATGGTAATTGTCTGGAACACACTTGCAAAAGGTGATAATGAATACTGTGCAGCCTTAGTCGCATTAAATTCTATTTTCCAAATATTTTTATATTCCGTATATATTTACCTGTTTGTCACGGTATTGCCAAAATGGCTCGGTTTGCCCTGGGGTGGTCAGGTAGTTGATGTCTCCATCTTGGGTGTGGCGAAAAGTGTTTTAATTTACTTAGGAATTCCTTTCGCATTGGGTTTCCTCACCAGATTTGGGTTGTTAAAAGTTAAGAGCAAAGAATGGTATGAAACGAAGTTTCTTCCTAAAATATCGCCACTTGCCTTGATTGCACTGTTATATACCATTATGGTGATGTTTGTTCTTAAGGGACAATACATTGTCGAATTGCCGTTTCATGTTGTTAGAATCGCGATTCCTCTCTTAGTTTATTTTACAATTATGTTCCTGGTTAGTTTCTATATGTCATATAAGCAGGGAGTAAATTACGAACAGACAGTTACTTTGGCTTTTACAGCAGCAAGCAATAACTTTGAACTTGCCATTGCAGTTACCGTAGCAGTGTTTGGAATTGCATCCGATCAGGCATTCGCGGCTGTTATTGGACCATTGATTGAGGTGCCGGTTATGATTGGTCTGGTGAATCTAGCCTTTGTTTTTAGGAAAAAGTACTTTAGTCAAATTTGATGTGTTAAGGAGAAAACGCATGAGTTTAAATCAAACAGTTAATAAACCAAAGGTAGCCTTTATATGCGTACATAATTCCTGCCGGAGTCAGATAGCAGAAGCATTAGGAAAGCATTTTGCAAGTGATGTATTTGAAAGCTATTCCGCAGGAACCGAGTTAAAGGACCGTATCAATCAGGATGCAGTGCGTTTAATAAAGCAAAAGTACAACATTGATATGGAGGAAACACAGAAAAACAAGTTGTTAGAAGACATTCCAAATACAGATGTAGTCATTACAATGGGATGCAACGTAAAGTGCCCAGTTCTGCCTTGCAAATTAAGAGAAGATTGGGGCTTAGAAGATCCGTCTGGAAAAAGCGATGAAGAATTCTTTGAGATAATAAATCGAATTGAATACAACATATTGGATTTAAAAGAGCGCCTGGCAAATGGCTTATAGGTGTTACAAAGTAATATTGCAGTGCGGGAAAACACTTTTTTATATAAATTGATGCAAACTCAATTTATATAAGTATAACTATTGAATTGAGTTGGAGGTAATATCATGATTAAAATGCAAATTTTTGAACCAGCAATGTGCTGCTCAACCGGATTATGTGGAGTGGGGGTGGATCCAGAGCTTCTTAGGATTTCGACTATCCTGAATACGCTTAAAAAAAGGGGATTTGTAGTTGATCGGTTTAATCTTTCAAATTCGCCCCAAGAGTTTATTAAAAATAAAGCGGTAAACGAATTTATTAATGTGAATGGTGTGGATGAATTACCAGTTATTATAGTGAACGGAGAAATTGTGATAGCTGGCAGATATCCGACTAATGATGAGTTTTCAAGTATGCTTGGTATTCCCGCAAACATATTGGGAGGAAATTCAAAAGCTTCAGGTAGCTGCAGATGTTCCGGGGGAAATTGTTGTTAATTAAGTTTCTGTAAAGAAATCAACTATTTTGAGGGGCATATTTTATTTAGCTGATCAAGAAGAATTACTAATAGATATGTCTCTCATTCTTGGTTATAACTGGAGGTTTTTAAATGGAGAATTTCACCCCGCAATTAATAGCGCTAACCAAATATCTATTTTTTACAGGAAAAGGTGGCGTAGGAAAAACATCTACTGCCTGCGCTACTGCTGTCAATCTTGCAGATAGCGGAAAAAAAGTGCTTTTAATAAGTACTGATCCTGCTTCGAATTTGCAGGATGTATTTAATTCCGAACTTACTAACAAAGGTGTGGCCATCAATGATGTACCGAATCTTTTTGTGGCGAATCTAGATCCAATCCAGGCTGCGGCTGAATACCGAGAGAGTGTCATTGCTCCATATCGCGGAAAGTTACCAAAGGCTGTAATAAATAATATGGAGGAGCAGCTTTCAGGTTCTTGTACGGTTGAAATTGCGGCATTTAATGAATTTTCTAATTTTATTACAAATGAAACAATACAGGAAAATTATGATCATATAATATTTGATACAGCTCCCACAGGACATACACTAAGGATGTTACAATTGCCTTCGGCATGGAGTAACTTTATTAGTGAAAGCACTCATGGAGCCTCCTGTCTTGGTCAGCTTTCCGGATTGGAAAGTAAAAAGGAGATCTATAAAAAAGCAGTAGAGACTCTTTCCGATAATAAATTAACTACATTATTACTTGTTACACGACCAGAATCATCTCCGCTAAAGGAAGCAGAACGTGCATCGAAAGAACTTGCGGATATTGGCGTAAATAATCAGCTTTTAATAATCAATGGTATGATTAATACTTTTGATGATAACATTTCTGAGAGTTTGTATTATAAACAAAAAAATGCGTTAGAAGAGATATCGGAGGCATTTAAACAGTTGAATTTTTATCAAATTCCGCTTAGAGCTTATAATATAACTGGAATAGATAATGTTAGGGCATTTCTGACGTCGGATAATTATATACCATCTAATGAAATCGTGAGAGCTGAGAGTATAGCACGGCTAGCAGATATTGTGAATGACCTATATCAAAACCATAAAAAAGTTATTTTCACAATGGGTAAAGGAGGTGTAGGAAAAACTACAATTGCTGCGGCAATCGCTATGGGATTAGCCGAAAAAGGAGAAAAAGTACACCTTGCTACAACTGACCCAGCAGCTCATCTTAAACTGGTCATAGATGAAAACCAGGGAATAACAATGAGTCATATTGATGAGCATGCGGAACTAAAAAAGTACCAGGAGGAAGTTCTTGACAAAGCAAGAGAAACATTGTCTGATGAGGACATTGCCTATGTTGAAGAGGATCTACGTTCACCTTGCACTCAAGAAATTGCAGTTTTCCGCGCTTTTGCTCAAATAGTTGAGAAGGCGGAAAAGGAGATTGTTGTCATTGACACTGCTCCAACTGGGCATACCTTATTACTTCTGGATTCTACACAAAACTATCATCGGGAAATACAGCGATCTCAAGGGGATATCCCAGAATCAGTAAAAAAACTTCTTCCTAAATTGCGTAACGATGATGAAACCGAAGTAATTATTGTTACACTAGCTGAGGCAACTCCAGTTTATGAAGCTTTAAGATTGGAAGAAGATTTGAAACGTGCTAATATTGCAACTAAGTGGTGGATAATCAATTCTTCCACTTATCAAACGAGGACAACGAATCAATTGTTAGCTGCCAAAGCAAGCAATGAGGTTGAATGGATTAATAGAGTGGATGAGCATACAAACGGTAAATTTGCTATAATAGGTTGGAGTCCTTATGATATTAAAGGAGATAAATTAAGAAAACTGTTCTCATAATTTTAACTAAATTAATTCGGTTCAATTGTTGTATGTAATTCAGTCTAGGTCTCTATATTCAAAGAATAAGCATAGTGGCCTAGATGATACGTTTATGGAAGAATAGGAATGGGGATAGTTGATGGGGCAGTGGCAGATACCTGGTTTAGCGGATTTGCTGAATTGTAAGAAGGAAATGATTATTTTGCGTATACCTTAGATATAGAGATTTCTATTTCGAAAGCAAAGGAAATAACAGCTCAGATTTTGGGTGAATGGTATGTAGGTCAATATTAGATTATTAATAATAGCAGTTAACAGTAAAAAATAGGTCGCTGTGATGTGTCGCCAGTTGGATATAAGAAAAGTTATCGTTAGAGGAATTTCAGACGCTGATAGATATATTAAATAATTTAGTACTTAAATATCGTAAGAAGAAGGGAAAGTATAATTTTTTAAATTGTTATATTTTATGGAATAGATAGATTCCATAGCCATATTAATACATTCATGGTATAATTATCTTAAACTAATTGGATATGAAACAGCAAAACTCTGTGATAATACATTTATTGGTTTATAAGTAGAAGCTAGGAAAACAACAAAACAGTAGTGTGATTATTTTGGGGTTTATGTGTGAGTAGTATTTTAAGTTAGTTGTTTATCTATTGTAAGTATTGATATAAAGATATATTAAACTATTCGCGAAAGTCTAGTTTAACGAATAGTTTGACCAATAAAGATCAAGTACCAGGGGTTTTCATTATATTAATCAAAAATATCTGATCCAGGTGTTTGTTTCCTGTTTCCGCTTTGCGCGTACATATTCCCAGGTCATCTCTGCTTCTACGTCTCAGTTTAACCATACGTATACGCTATCATATTTTATAAGATAAAAACGTCTGTATTTTAATTTGAGGTTTTCTTGATCTTTATGGATCCAATTATCCATATAATTGTTATAACTATTTACAATACATTATCTATAATTTGTTATTCTACTACTATAAAAGAAATGAGGTGAAAATGTGAGTGCTCCTCTATCCTATCATCAGCAAAAAGATATTGATAATGTAAAACATCTTAGAGAATTAATAAAAGAACTCCCCCGTTTTTGCGGAGATTTTTTTCGAGGTATTGAGCCACGTACTTCCTCACGTACAAGAATTGCATATGCATATGATCTGAAAGTCTTTTTTGATTTTCTGCGAAAAGAAAACCCTTCACTTTGCAAGACTGATATACAGAGCATTTCCCTTGATAACCTGGATAATCTCAGGGTTGTGGACATTGAAGAATATATGGAATATCTAAAATACCGTTTTAATGATAAAAACCAGCAGGTAACCAATAAAGAACGGGGAATTATGAGGAAAATCTCCTCGCTGAAGAGCTTTTATAATTATTATTACCGGAATGAACGGCTTCAAAACAATCCCGCATCTCTTGTGCAGCTACCGAAACTTCATGAAAAGGATATTATTCGATTGGATGTAGATGAAGTTGCCCTCTTACTTGATGAGGTAGAAAGTGGCGAAGCGCTAACTGATAAGCAAAAAGCCTATCATGCGAAGACAAAGGTGCGTGACCTGGCGCTCCTGACGCTGCTTCTTGGTACCGGAATCCGTGTATCGGAATGTGTTGGACTGGATTTGGACGATATTGATTTTAAAAACGGTGGAATCCGTATCGTCAGAAAAGGCGGCAAAGAAGTTATGGTTTATTTCGGCTCAGAGGTCGAAGATGCTCTCCTTGATTATCTGGAAGAACGAAATATGATGATTGCCCAGGAAGACCATGAAAAGGCACTCTTTCTCTCTCTTCAGAAAAAACGTATTGCTGTCCGGAGTGTAGAAAATCTTGTGAAAAAATATTCCAGACTGGTGACTCCATTAAAAAAAATCACTCCACATAAGCTACGGAGCACATACGGAACCAGTCTATATAAGGAAACTGGTGATATTTATCTGGTTGCAGATGTTCTTGGCCACTCAGATGTTAATACAACAAAGAAACATTATGCTGCATTAGAGGATGAACGCCGTAGAAGTGCAAGAAATAAGGTGAAATTACGAGAAAGCTAAATATACTACTTATAAGAAAATATAAGTAAAAAAATTTCAAACGATAATATCGACGAAATGTACTTTATTTCCATTTTAAGTGAAAAAAATAATTTACCTATCTAGAGATGAAAATATACTTTATTTTAGTTAACAAGAGGAGTGATCTAACACAGACCGCTCCTCTTCTATTACATAAAATGATGTTTCTTACGACGATATCCTTTACAGTATGTGCAAGATTCAATACAACGCTTTTGGTAATACAAGCGTTTCCTTGGAGACATAATATATTTATGTTTAGGGTTTCACAGAATTGCTTATTCCGCTTCAACGGAGCACTTATTGGTGTCATTGAAATTATGAAGCGTTTTGCAGATATCCTATATTTTCGAGTTCAATCCGACATACTAAATACTTTCCCTTCTAGTTCGTAAATATCTCCAATTGGAATAAGTACCCCCTCTGTCAGAACCAGAACCTGTTCATAGACATTGATTTTTTTTACGCATCCTCTTACAGTGAGATAGCTGCCACCGGACTTACTGTTATCCGCCTGGAAGTAAGTCACAAGCAGTTCTGGCTGTTCTGTAAGCATTTCCTGTACCATTCTAAGTTTGTCATCTAAACGTAACTTCTCCTCTTCATCCAGTTCTATACGCTCATCCGTTAATCTTGCTGTTTCCTTGATTGCGGCGTCATGTCCAGTCAAGGCCGCAAAAGGAGAGAATTGGGCGGCGCGGTCCGCAACAGGCATCTGTGGGTGTTTTGTAGATACCGGATGCAAAAGATGAATGATATCATCATATGGCCTGCATTGATTCTGCTTCATTTTTCCCTTCCTTTCGTAAAATCAGGCTTTATGCCCTCCAATCTGATTATTTCGCTCCTGGGCCATGGCGCCATCCTCCAGGTTAATCCCTTTCAAAATTGCATTTTTCCCATATTTCTTCTTGATTGAGAGCATAGCCAGTTGTATTTGTTTTTCTCTTTGAAGTTTCGAGTCTTCTTTCTGTCGTTGTATCCTCAAAGCCTCGTAATCTGTAAATAAATCCAGCTGTTCAAAGTCCAGTGTATCACATGATGATGCATTATCTTCAACTATATGGTTTGCCGCAATGGTAACCCTCCTGACTAAGAGGCCTGGATCCACAATTTTAGAGTATAATTTCATCACTGCATCCATAATCAGCATAGTCGAGGACGTCCGTTTGCCAATATTTGCAGTACCATGGGCATGTTTTGGGATTTTACGCCCATAGTGGTCCGTGGCAACCTCCCCTTTGTAGGACTTGCGGATTTCCGGGTTTGTTAGGTTCTCTATATCATAACCTATTGTAAGGACAATCTGATCCGTAACAAGCCCTTTATCTACCAGATCAAGTACAAGTAAGTCGGTCATTTCCTGCACTATTAGCTTTGCCTTTTCATAACTGTACGGACACTGTAGTACTTGGCCGGAACCAATGCTGTTTGTGGATGGTCTATAGGATTTCACATCGGTCATGGTGCAGGGTTCCCAGCCCCATGCATGGTCAATCAAAAGTTCCGCATTAATACCAAACAGCTTATAGAGCAGGTCCTCATTATAATATTCATTTGGTTTCCCTATGGAGCATCTAGCGACGTCCCCCATTGTATACAGCCCGACGGCCTCCAGTTTTTTTGCATACCCTCTGCCCACACGCCAGAAATCCGTGATGGGTCGATGCTCCCAGAGCAGATGGCGGTAGGACATTTCATCAAGCCTCGCAATACGTACGCCGTTCTCATCCGGTATAGCCCGTTTCGCCATGATATCCATGGCAATCTTACACAGGTACATATTGCTTCCGATGCCGGCAGTAGCGGTAATCCCGGTGGCCTTGAAGACGTCCTGTATCATTTTCTGTGCCAGTTCCCTGGCCGTAATCCGGTAGGTTCCCAGATACTGCGTGACCTCCATTATGACTTCATCAATCGAATATACATGGATATCCTCAGGCGCAATGTATTTTAAGTATATATTGTATATCCGGGTGCTGTAATCCATGTATAGAGCCATCCTTGGTGGCGCGGTAATATAAGAAATCTCCATATCAGGGAAAGTATTCAGTTCTGTTACATTAAAAGACGCTCCGTTAAAAATACGGCCTGGGGCATGCATTCTGCGCATGGCATTTGCTTCCCGGACTTTCTGGACTATTTCAAACAGCCTTGGTCGCCCGGGAATTCCATAAGCTTTAAGGGCAGGTGAGACCGCAAGGCATATGGTCTTTTCCGACCGGCTTGCGTCAGCCACAACCAGATTGGTCACTAACGGATTCAGTCCCCTCTCGATGCATTCAACTGAGGCATAGAAGGATTTTAAGTCAATCGCAACATAATATGGTTCCTGCGGCATTTTTTGTCACCTCCTAAAATCGAACATACTTTCGTATGACTATTATAACACGTGGCAGGCAGGCCTGAAAGGGATCTTTGAAAATATTTTTGGGAAAATGATGTAAAAAAGATTTTCTATTTACTTTTATATAACCACCATGTTTCGTTTTGAACGGGATAGAATCCAATACTATAATAGAACTGCTGTGATGAAAGTACATATGCCTGTTTTGCTCCAAGCTTGCCACATCTATTTACACCTTCAAGAACAGCGGCTTTTCCTAATCCCATTTTTCGATATTCTGGCAAAGTGAACACTGGTTCGACATAAGCATATCCACTATTTGGGATACACCACATTCCACTATGCGCAGCATAATCACCGTTTGGCGCCACGACTAATATTCGTAAGTTCAAGTTTAAATGCGGAGCATCAAAGCCTTCTCGTTTTCGCATGGATTCTATTTCTATTTCATTACGTTGGCGTTGGTTATTGAATCCTCTCCATATTGCATTATAATATCGTTCAATATCAAAATCTGCATCGTCAAAACTCATAATGCTATAGCTACTTGGGAGGGTATATCATAAGTTACCAGTCCTACAATAATCCCGTCATCTTCAACAACACCAATATTCGATAAATGTTCCATGCTCATATATGGTCCAAACTGCCATACCCACCGAGCCCACAAGTAATTAGGTGTAATGACCTTATCCTGATTTATACGAATTAGAAACTCACATATTCTTTTAAAATCATCCGAGTACCCTACTTCTTTAGTATAACTTCTAATTTTAACACACATATTGCTTCTCCCATTAAAAATTATTATTAAATGCAGATCCGGAATTTGTTAAGACTCCATTCATAACCACAATACATCTGCTCATACTATACTAATATTTATTATACAATACTTTTAATCATAAAAAAAGATATGACTCTCCCTTAGCGGAAAGCTATATCTTTTTGGTGGAGATACTGGAATTCGAACCCCTAACCTCTTACATGCCATGCAAACCCAAACCACAATACCTCATATTCTACCTATCTAGGGAAAAATGTACTTTATTTTAGTTAACAAGAGGAGTGATCTAACACAGACCGCTCCTCTTCTATTACATAAAATGATGTTTTTTACGACGATATCCTTTACGGTATGTGCAAGATTCAATATAACGCTTATAATTATATTACTTAAACGATACTCACAATCCAAGAAAGCCCAAAGCTGTATGCAGCAATGGAAAGCGGCTTGCATAGAAAGATTATTGCAATAAATTTTTCGAGTTTCATTTTTGTAAGTCCGGCCAGCATACATAGAAAATCATCGGGAGCTACCGGCAGTAAAATGGCGATTGCAAAACAAATATCAAAGTGGTTTTTTTTGTCCAGCCAGCCGATAAATTTATCATAAATCTTTTGTGGAGAAACGCTTTGTAAAAAGATTAACCCCAGCCCGCGGGCCAATAGAAAGGCTATAACTGATCCAACGGCAATTCCAATGTAGTTGTATACAAAACCCTCCACGGGGCCGAATATAAACACTCCTGCCAGTAAGCTAATGCCACCCGGAATGATCGGTATGATCACTTGCACGATTTGCAGGATCACAAACGCCACAGGCCCCCAAATTCCAGTTTTTTGAACAAAGCGCTTTAATAACTCCAGTGATGTAAATAACCCGTTATTCCAACCATAAATAGCCAGAATTACGATCAGAAGCAGTCCCAGTAGGGATATCATATTAAACACTGTTTTAAGTGTTATCTTCTTTCCAGCCATACTTTCAATTGTCCCCTTTTTCTGCCGTTTTCTTTTTCTTCCTTTAAGCTGGTATAAGCATTATGATAAAAGTTCTCCCATTGACGTAAGATGTTTTCTTCGGAATATAGCTGGTGGCACTCCCATGACTTCTCACTCCATTGGTTATATGCAGAGGCATCTTTTGCGATAAGCTTAATTAAAGCGGCAAATTCGTCTGTACTTTGCCCTTTCATGCAGTAATCAAACAGGATGTCGTTATAAAGCGAAATGTCCCTTACCAATACGGGTTTTTTACAGCAGAGAGCCTCAAGAATGGACATAGGGAATAATTCATCGTAGGATGGGAGGAACATCATATCTGCCATATTATAAACAGCAGACATATTCTCCCGTTTTAAAATTCCGAGAAAGGACACGTTTTCCGGTGGATTGGCAAGGAGCTTTTTGATTTCCTCATACCCATCGCTGATCCGACCAAAGGAGAAACCGCCTGCCCAAACAAAATGGACATCAGGCATTTTTTTAGCTGTTTCCACAAAATCAAATATCCCTTTTCGTGTCTGAAGCTGGCCGACGCCCAAAACAACAAACTTGTTTATGGGGATGTCGTACTGGAGCCGTGAGACTCGGGCAACTTCATCGCTCATTGGATAGAAGTTCTTTGAAGATACAAAGTTAGGAATGCAGAGCACTTTTGGGTGATCAATGCCATATGAGCGGATACGCTCCACAAAATACGGGTTTACCGTAACCAGATAGTCCATGCTATTGTAAAAAGCCAACAGATACTTATAAAAGACTTTCCTTGCTATTGCGGGTAGTTTCAGGCTTTCATCTAGCGTTTCAGGTAAAAAATGCACATAACTGATCCCAACCGTCGAATGACGGTTCAGTAAGCGCTCAAAATAATACTGGAGGTTTACGGTGTGGTAATGCACCAAATCAAACCTCCCTTTTTTGTTCTCGGATATGATGAAGTCGGTCAAACCTTCCTGCACCAACCCCACCTGCTCGTCATAGCAGGAACCCACGCCTTGACCTTTCACACAGTTCGCTAATGATCGCATATTGATTTTAAGCATTGGGTTTCCTCCTGATATAGCGTATCGCTGTTTTTATGCAACAATATTTCTTCGTATAGAGCTGCTACCGTTCTCGCAAAGGTCATTGCGGAAAATGGCGCTGTGGAACACAGGGCGGCCGTCGACATACCTTGTAAGTTGGTATCACTGGACAGAGCCGTCTCCAAAACGTTAAGGAAACCAATTTTATCCGAAAATTCATAACCGTTCACACCGTCAAACAGGACATGATTGAGGCAAGGGTCTGTTTTCGCTATCAGGGGCAGCCCTGCGGCAAGAGCTTCAATATATGTCAATCCCTGTGTTTCGCTCTGTGAGGCGCTGACAAATACATCACCTAACTGATAATAGAGACCGATCTGATCCCAAGACTTTTCTCCTGCGAAGATAACCTGTTTTCCAATTCCAAGGGATTGGGTCAATGATTGTAAGTTTTCCCTGTCCGGGCCGTCTCCGACTATGAGGAATTTGGTGTCGGGATGCTGGGGCAAATACCTTTTAAGACCGTAAAGGATTTCCGTGATGTTCTTTTCTTTTGAGATTCTTCCGATATAGAGAAGAACTCTGTCCGTATCAGTGAGCCCGTATTCTGTTCTTAAAGACGTTATTTCATCTATGCCGTATCTAATAGGAGCAAATTTACCCAACTCAATACCGGTTGGAATTACAGCTACTTTGTTCCTCACACCGTATCTCCAAAGCATTTCTTCCACCTTTTGTGTAGGAGCAATTACCGCATCCGCCGTATTGCAAAAATGGCGGCTCAAATTCCGGGCAAGAGTTTTGGCGGCAGCATCAAGAGCGCCGACCTTTGCGATATAGTGGGTGTATTGCTCGTACATGGTGTGCATGGTGTGGACGGTTGGAATGCCAAGTTCATTTGCTATTATCCGTCCAAATATTCCAAGGGAAAACTCTGTGTGGGTGTGTATCAAATCAAGTTGCAACGCTCTGATTTTCCTTGCCATATTCGGATGATAGATTACTCCAATCCGTCTTGAACTGGCAAAGGGAATGCTGGGAAGCCGGTATACATTGCGTTCATTTGCTGGTGTTTTCGGATCGGTAGTGGTAAATATATAGATGCTGTGTCCCAGCTTCTCCAAGTTTTCTTTTAGCATCAAAATGGAGGTTGCCACTCCATTGATCTGCGGATAGTAGGTGTCGGTAAAAATTCCTATTTTCATTGCACATTCCTCACTTTTCATTTAATGTAGCTTTTCATGCTTAAACATGAATGATTGCTCTCCATTGACGCACGAAATTGATAAAACTCGTTCGGAATCTTTTTATCTGTGGGTGCAAGTAATTAGTTAAACTCGGGTGAGCCTTTTTTGTCCATAGAGGTGTTACTGCCGCATAATCCGGATAGAGGTGTTGCGCATTCGCCGACAGTGTATCGGTTTCATTCTGGCAGTTTGAGTAAACCTCAACTTTTAATCCGCTCTGTTCGGAAACCAAGTTGAAGAAGTGTTCTATCACATCGGATTCAGCGATGTTACTTGAAAAAGAGATATTCAGCTTCTCGCCGACGGAACAGACACCGCAGTTGATAGAAGCCGCCCTTTTGTGAGATGGCATCACCTCTATCATGTCAACATACTGCTCCATTGATTTAGGCAGTTTGATATTTCCGAGGTTGGTAAAGACCGCGGTTGTCATACTTTCCGACTGCTTTGATACGAAGTTAATCACCGCTTTTTTGATGAACCACGGAATAACCCGGCTGGCGAGCATTTTTTCATATCCGACGTATGTTGCCATAATGGAAGAAAAGTTCTCTTTTGTTATAGAAGTTTTCATTTGCTTTGTTACAGATTCCACCAGTTCATCAAAGGTTTGCTCGGATGCCACCGGAATATTTACACTGATTTGAGAAATAAAGTTTCTCAGTGTTTTTGACGGGAACAGCCCTCGAAGATTAACGGGTATAGAAATCCGAATCGGGTGATCGCATTGACCCTTCTGGGAATCGGAGAAAGAAATCGCTTGTGTGAATACTGCCACCAAATATCCCGTTATCGTCGTTCCATGCTGACGAGCGTAATCATTAAGTGGCAAAGCAGGAATAACGCCGTGAATGACATTCGTCCTGTGCTCCTCAAGAACAATTCCCCGGATAGCGCGGGCTTTTTGTATTTCTAATTTTGACTTATTGACATCTTTTTGGTAGTACCGTAAGCACCCGTCCTCCTCTTCCTCTCGATCCGGAGCGCTTCCTGGCAGCAGAATCATTTCCTCATCCTGCATTTCTTTTCCAATTACGAGCAGGTATTGATACACTAATGACTTTAAAAATTCCAGCGCACCCTTTCCGTCTGCAAGTGCGTGGAAGCATTCCAGCGTAATCCGGCGCCCAAAATACAGGATTCTAAACAAATATTCATTGTTTTCTTTGGTTCCCATTATCGGTGCACAGGGATAGGTTGATTCTTCCTGTACAACCAGCGGATTGTTGTTTTCATAAAGATAGGCCCAAAACAATCCTTTCCTCAATTTTACCGCCATTGTAGGAAAGCGTTTAATTGTTATTTCAGAAGCTTGCCAAAGCGCATTTGGGTCAATATTTTCGGTCAGTATTGCCGCAAGGCGGAAAACACAAGTGTTAGCCTTCTTTGTCACCGCAGAGTAGAGCTTTCCTGTATTATCAAGTTTATACCATCTTTTCATTCCAACCATCTCCATGCTATTATTTACAAAGTGAAATTACTGTTTTCATTGTTGTGAACCAATCATACCGGCGCTGTGTAAACTGAATTTAAACAAAAAAAGAAAAAGAACAATTTTACCACGATAAGTAAAATTGTTCTTTTTATCAGTTTTAGAAATTGAGATGTGCATTACTTAGGCAGAGATACTGTAAACACAGTTCCCGTTCCCGGCTCACTTTGCACCGTGATTTTGCCGCGGTGCGTTTCCACAATCTTCTTTACGATGGCAAGCCCCAGTCCGCTTCCTTTTTTCGCACGATCTCTTGATTTGTCTGCTTTGTAAAACCGCTCGAAAATATGCTTCTGCGCTTCCTCGTCAATCCCTATGCCGGTGTCGGTTATTTTGCATTCCACCGCATTTCCGCACCGGTGTAAATCTACCTGTATGTTGCCGCCCTCAGGTGTAAACTTAATGCTGTTATGAATGAGGTTTACCCACACTTGGCTCATCAAATCCTCATCTGCCGTAACGGTCATGTTGTCAAGAGAAGCATCCATGTTAATGTTTTTTTGGCTCCATTGCGGTTCACAGATTAGGATTAAAGCCCGAAGCTGTTTATCCAGCCGGTATGGCTTCGGCTCAAATTTTATGCTGTCGGCTTCCAATGCGGCAAGTTTCAGCAGATTTTCACTTAATCTGGATAACCGCACTGTTTCCGTTTCAATAATGCTCAGGAAATGTTTTCGTTCTTCAGGTGTTAATTCATCGCTTTGCAGGATATAGGTAAACCCCTTAATCGAAGCTAGGGGGGACTGTATTTCGTGCGACACATTCGAAATGAACTCCTGCCGCATGTTTTCCGTCTGCTCCAAGTTCAAGGCCATTTCGTTGACGCTCCTGACTAATCTGGCAAAAGGCTCATCTTCTTTCAAGCTGTGATTCAGCCGAACGCTAAAATCACCTTTCGAGATGCTTTCCAAAGCATCCATCACCTCAGACAGCAAACGAATACTGTTTGTGAAATTGGACTGCTTCAGATACCGGCGAAGCAAAAGGAAAATCAATGCACCGGAGTAATGCCAGAGAAGATTAAAAAACAGAGGACCGTCCTCCGGTACTCTTTGCCCCGTAAAGAGGGCGTATAGAACGAAAGCCATAAAGTAAGCAACGACTAATCCGCCCAATATGACCGCCGCGATTCCAACCGTGAGGGCAACACCCTGAACAATTTCACCCCTGCTGATAAACCGATTGCCAAAGGGCAGCTTCGCCCACAGGAATTTTTTGACAAGAAACAAAAAGAACACTCCGAGAAGAATGTTAAAGATCCAAAAATCCCGCGAGGTTTGGGCCTCCGGCATAAGTCCGATAATCGCGTAACCGGCACTTGTAAGCCCGTGAGAGATGGCAAAACAAACGAGTAGAACTGCGATTATCATAAAGATTAAGGCAATGGTTCGTATATTTATTTTTTTTTGAGTAAACTCAATATCCAATAATGACCTGACCCTTTGGCTTTTCTTTGCGATCAAAAACAGCAGTATCCACGCCGCAAGGGCAACCGCATAAAAAATGGAAACAACAGCATCTGTCATTTCACGTCTCGAAAAGATAGCGATGAGATAGCCTGCTGTTATCACCGCGGCAAAAGCGGCTGCAAAGCAGATGATTAACGCAGACAACTTTGAAATAGCGCCCTCCGCAAAGCGAACGGCCTTACTTTTTTTCATTCATCCACCTCCAAACGATAGCCCAAGCCACGGATAGTTGTAATTTTAAAGGCGCATTTCTCCACCGGGAAACGCTGGCGCAAGCGATTGACATGCACGTCCAGCGTCCGCTCGTTACCATCAAAATCATAACCCCAAATATCTTCTATCAACGCGTCACGCGAGAATGTGCGTCCTGGCTGCCCAGCCAATTTAAACAAAAGATCAAATTCTTTAAGCGGAAGTGTGATTTTCTCATCGCCTGCGGTTACTTCATAATTCTTTTGGTTCATTACCAGTTTTCCGATTTGAACATTTTGAGAAGCGATGATTTGATAGCGCTTTAATAAGGCTTTCACCCTCATCACCAATTCCATCGGCTCAAAGGGCTTCACAAGATAATCGTCCGTTCCCAACTGAAAGCCTTTTACCTTTTGCGAGGTTTCTCCTTTTGCCGTCAGCATGAGCAAGGGAATATCGTAAAATTCCCGAAGCTCCCGGCACAGTTCAAAGCCGTCCATATTTGGCATCATTACGTCGAGGATAGCCAAATCCGCTTTTACCGTTTCAAGTTTTGAAAGAGCGTCCAGACCATCTTCAGCTTCATATACAGCAAAACCCTCTTTCCGCAAAACGACTTTCACCAATTCACGGAAATGTGGATCATCGTCAACAACTAAAATTTTATTCATAATGAGGCTCCTTTCTGCAGTCAACTACATAACTAAATATTGTAGCAGTTCTATGTAAACTGAAATTAAACAGAATCATGAAAACACCTTTCTTATCGATATTTTACCGTGTTAAACTTTTCGTGTCCACACTTATATACTAATAACACATTAGCTTTGGTACAAAATTGGGGTAAGGTCAGTACTATTATTAAAGTGTCTGGCGTGATTGGCAAGTAACTTGTCGCAATATGCTAGTTACAAGGTCACATTAGACAATGTATAATGTTATAAGTATCTACTGTAGAATTTGATTACAATCCAAATTAGTAAATATGGAAAGGCGGTTCATCTGTATGACATCTCATGCTCGCATTAAAATTACGGCAGGATTTTGGGAAAGTTTACATCAATTAGGCATTGATGCTAAACAGTTGGTTAGAAAAGCACGGCTGCCCATTACAATAATTACGGCTCCTTTTGTTACCACTGCTCAATATTTTGCGATCTGGAACGCTTATTCTGATCTTATTGAAGATACCGCAAAAGGAATTATAAAGCTTGCGACCGTATTTGAAACAGCCCATTATCCTCCTACCGTCTTAGCCACTTATCATGCTCGTGATTATCGTGATGCACTAAAGAGAATGGCTCGATACAAGCAACTGTGCCCTCCCGAGGGCTTACGCATTACAGAGGAAGGTGAGGAATGTACTATAGAATTGGAATGGTTGTATGCTGAACAGCCTGGTCCGCCGATTTTGGTTGGTATCACTCTGGCGTTTCTTCTGGAGCTAGGACGCAGGGGGACAGGTCTTCCTTTGACAGCTAAACTGGTTGAATTCTCTGATTCCATGGGTGATGTACAGGTGCTTGGAGCTTACTTTGGCTGCAGTATCAAGATCGGTGCGAAATGTAATCGCTTAACGTTACATAGAAGAGATTTGGACCGACCCTTTGTTTCGTACAACGAAGAGTTGTTGGAGATTCTGACCCCAACGTTAGATAAATCATTGGATGAGCGGCAATGTGGCGTTTCAATTACTAAGATGGCCAAGTGGATCGTAAAACGTAACTTAACAGGAGTGTGTCCAGATATTAAGACTGTCGCGAGTGAGTTAGGGATGAGTAATCGTACATTGCAGCGTCGTCTTATTGAAGAAGGTACGAGCTTTAATAATATATTGACACAAATCAGGCATGAGCAGGCAATAGAGTACCTGAGCGATTCTGCTCTCGATATGAAAGAAATAGCCTTCATGATTGGATATGAAGACAAAAATTCGTTCTTCCGCGCTTTTCGACTTTGGGAAGGTGATACTCCTTCAAATTGGCGTGCCAAGCATTGGGGAAAAACTCAATTAAGTAAATTAAGAGGAGAAATATATCATGGATATGGGATTAAATAATAAAACAGCCTTAGTTACAGGATCAACAAAAGGTATCGGTAAAGCAATTGCCATTGAACTTGCTAAAGAGGGTGTTAATGTACTTATTAATGGACGAAATTATGAAGAAGTAGAAAGAACTGTAAATGAAATTAAATTAGATTTTCCGGCCACTTCTCCTCAAAATGCAGCAGCCGATATTGTAGACGTTCAACAAAGAGAAGCTTTGTTTGAGAAATATCCCAATATTGATATTTTAGTTAATAATATGGGCATTTATGAAATCATGCACTATAATGATGTTGATGATGAAATATGGGAAAAATACTTTCGTACTAATGTCCTTGCTGCAAATGGATTATCTAAATTCTATTTACCTAAAATGTTAAAAAATAATTATGGACGAATTATATTTATTGCTAGTGAAGAGGCAATTATGCCCTCAGGACAAATGCCTCAGTATTGTATGACAAAATCGATGTTATTATCATTATCAAAAAGTTTATCTAAATTAACAATAGGAACAGAAGTTACAGTCAATACGGTTATGCCTGGGCCAACACTATCTGAAAATGTACATCAAATAATTGAGGGGATGTACTTTAATGAAGATCTGACCTTTTTAGAAAAGGAAAAGAAATTTATGACTACAAATTTACCTCAATCTGAAATACAGCGTTTTATCAGGCCGATTGAAGTAGGTAGACTGACTACATTTGTATGTAGCCCTTATGCCTCCGCATTTAAAGGTAGCCCAATTCGTATGGATGGAGGAATGGTACCGACTATTTATTAAACATATCACTTTTATTTATACATCAAGAAATTATAAACTTTCTAAACTTGTATAGGAAGTTATCCTATGAATACTAAGGCTTGTCGTTCATCAGTATACTTCATTCCATTAAAGCATCTTTATCTTCTTCAATAACAGGTATATATTTATAATATAAATACCCAATGGATATATATAAAAAGCACGGATCAACCGTGCTTTTAAAGATTTATTTTACCGTATGAACTCCCCCAAATAAATATAAAGGGAAGTTAGGAATCCTCTTCAGAATGGTACTCTTCCATTCTTTATCATAATTATTTGGTTACCAATCAACTTACTGCATTTCTTTTATGATTCCATCTGCTCCTTTTCAAACCTGATAGTTGCCAGCATTTCATATGCGAACTGATCTGCAAGTACTAGGTCTGTCTGCATTATCTGTTTTGTCTTATAACAATTTAATGCCTGTAATATAAGAGGCTGATATCTTTCAGGCAAATGTGCAATTCCCCACTCACCCCCTAGCTGCTTTGAAAGACATAGACTTTCCTTTAAAAAGGCCACTGCTCTACACAAATTTAGTGTTATATACATAGGTTGATTTGTTATATCTTCTCTTGCATTCTCTATATCAAACCAGATGCTTTCAACATAGAACTTTTTCATAACCTCTTCAAATACATTTTCTATCGATTCCCCATATAAGACAATCCCGTACTTGTTTATGATTGTAAAATGAGCAGCAAGATCTTTATCTACACCTCTCATATTTTCCACATAATCCTCTGGATTATCTTTAAACCACGGAAGATGCATTGGAGAAAAATGTAATTCAAACGGTGTTGGATACACAAATGGCTTGCAATATTTTCGCTTTACAATACTAATTTCCAAACCTTTTGCAGGCGCCTGCTCGTTCAGCATCACAACTTGTCTCATAAACGCCATCTTCTGCACGTCAGTAATATCGTTTTCAATTACAATAAGTAAGTCAATATCGCTTTTCTCAGGATTGAAACAATTCATAGCCATTGAGCCGTGTAAATAAATCCCGATTAAATTCTCTCCCACTATTTCTTTGCTGATAGAAGTAAACTCATCAATTACTTTTTGATATAACATAAACTTTGCTCCTTATAACTTATAAGTTAACAATACTAGCAGCTGACTTTGTAATTCCTTTTACTAACGTACACTATTTTCACTTGGTATTTGTTGTTCCATTCCCCAGTTGCACATTGCATCTAAAATTGGCATCAATGATAATCCTCGATCCGATAGACTATATTCTACTTTTGGAGGTATCTGCGGGTATTCCGTCCGTATAATTAAATCATCATTCTCAAGTTCTTTAAGCTGGGAACTTAAAGTCTTATAAGTGATAGATCCAATTTGCCGGCGAAGTTCATTATAACGAATAGATTTTGTCTCTGATAATAGATATAAAATGACCATTTTCCATTTACCGCTGATCATTGTCAAAGTGTAGCCAAAAGGAGTATCATCAAGTTTTTTGACATGACCTCTGTATTGATCCATAGACATATAAGTACTATCCTTTCAGAAAGTATGCGTCATAAAAGTGCATACTTGTTTGGGTGATTGTATTATTATATGATAGATTTAATAAAAAGTAAATGCAATAGACATAGTTGCAAGTAAAGGAGAATCATATGAAGAAAGTAAAAATAACGGTCGTAAAAACAACATTTAATCAGGATCTTGCTGATATGTATGCATCAGATAAATATGCTACAGCAGAAGTGGGTTTGTGTGAAGCACATAAATGTGGAGAAGTCTATTACACAAATGGCTGGCAAAAGCCCCAAGGTATGTGTGATAATGCATGGAAATCTATGATGGAGTATGCTATGACCTTGGCACATGGTGGTTCTTCATTTTACGAAGACTGGATGAGAAACCCTAAATCAGCACTTGTAGCTTGTAACGACGGTTTGCGCCCTGTATCATTTTTATTAGAAGCAACTGATGAAAAGGCAGAGATTTTCGAGTAGTTATAGACGCTTCAACTCATTACTAATTGAATTCGGCACCAGGATACAAATCCTAGTGCCGTTTTTGTTGGACTCATGATAATAATGCTATTTTTCCAAATTATCTGATAGGGTTGGCTTTTTCACCTTTTCTTGTTCTGTCATTTTTGCCATCCACTTCAGATTCATATACGCAAAGGTAAGCCCTATCTTCTATCAAATGCCACCTTTATAGTCTTTTTATACGATCTTGATACAGGGTCCGTGTCCAGAAGCAATAAATTTAGGCTTTATTGTTTTTAAATCCTCAATCAGTTTTTTCTGCATATCAAGACTTGGGAGTTGTTCTGCACCACTGGCATTTACTGCATTTTCCCAACTATTTTCCACAACTTGTCCATGGTTTTCTCCTAATGCAAACATTAAATCACTACTGAAGAATATTTCTCTTTTCTTCTCAGAAAACAGAAGTCCTTCCCACATATGCATTTCAGATGGATAGCTGATGAATTCAAAGTCAAAATCCTTGCCACTGAAAGAATCACCAGGTTTTTTGATTTCAACATTTCGTGCAATTCCAAATCCCCAAAGCTGCCGTGCTGTGACTTCCGAACATACCGCAATCGCATCGGGATATTCTTTCAAGACAAGTGACAGTCCACCACACTCATCTGATTCAAAGTGAGAAATAAGGATGTATTTAAGGGAACGCTTTCCTAGCAATTCCTTAAGCTTAGGCAGCGTAGCTTGAGCCTGTGGCACTGCTCCGGTTTGAATAAGGATAGGTTCATCTGTTAAAAGCAGGTATTGGTGCATAGATAGCTTCATTGGTTCCAATACATCGGTGAATTGGTAAAGGTCAGGATAAATCTTTGTCATTTTATAATCTCCTTTTTACTATAATTGTTTAGTTACTACCCAATCATATCACTATAATACTGACAGCATTATGTCATGATTTTTTTGATACCCAAAATAAATATTTTCATATTGTTGTAGATTAACAATTATTGTCTCCAGTTTGTTATATTAACTTCAAACGAAGTAATTTTTTCTGGCTGGATGTTGCTTATAATGTATTATATATAAAAACTTATTACCTCCTATTTCCATTCGATATTTTTTAATCATGACATAATGTAGTCAACATGCTATGGTATAATATCATGTAATATACTATTACTTTGTCTCTAAAAGTACATGACTTATACAGTTTTATGAAAGAATACTTGATTAGAATCAGTAATCCACGATATTAAAACAATATTTTTGTATGAGATATAATACAGTCTGTAATTTTTACATCGAAAAAGGAGAAACAATGAAAAATGAATTTATATTTGAAATTCCTTTATTAGAAGGAATTATCATGAAGCGAAGAAATCGATTTATAATGGAGGTTGAAATAGATGGAATCATCTTTGACTGCCATTGTCCGACTACTGGACGGATCGGAACTATTGTTTTCGAAAATATTCCTTGTTTGCTATCAAAGAGTAAAGACCCTGCAAGGAAGACACAATATACTGTGGAGGCTTTTTCACTTGATTTGCCTGAACACTCAAATAAAACTTGGATAGGTATTAATCAGAATGCAGCCAACCGATATGTTGAGTATTATTTATCAAATGGTGGATTTGCTGAAATGGTTGGTACTAATAATGAGGTGCAGCGTGAAAAATTTCTCGGTATTTCTAAATTGGATTTTCTAGTAGGGAACACCTATCTGGAAGTGAAGACACCTTTACAGCAGTTACAAGTAGAGGTTCCGCCTTATATCAAAACAAAAAAAGCCACCCCTTTTAGTTCTACCGATCGTATGATCAAGCATGTAGCTGAATTAACGGGAAGCTTAAAGGAGCATGAACGTGCTATATTCTTAACCTGCTTTGTTTATGATAATCCCGGATTTCAGGTAGTTGAAAGAAGTACTAATTATGAACAGGTAAGATCTGCGATGGAAAAAAGTACGACTGCAGGTGTAGAGGTCTGGCAGGCAAATTTTAGACTTACTCCTGAGTCCGTACATTTGACTAAGTATTTTAGACTATCACAAATCAAAGGTTAGTTAGTAGGCAAAGTAAGTTTTGAAAGCTTCTTTTGCTTACTAACTTGAAATCAGTATAGGGATATTGATATTCTTACTTCATCATTGTACTGTTGCTATTCACAATGGAGGTGATAAATTGAAAACGGATAGATTGTTATCAATTGTTATGTTATTACTGGAGCGTAAAAAAATAAGTGCTCCGGAGCTTGCCGAAATGTTCGAAGTCAAGCTACGAACAATATATAGAGACATAGAGACCATAAATCAAGCCGGTATTCCCATTGTTACTTACCGAGGTGCTAATGGTGGCTTCGGTATTATGGAACAGTATAAAATTGACAAGAAGTTGTTTACTATTTCTGACATCACGGCATTGTTAATAGGACTTGGCAGTATACATTCTACTATGTCTAATGAAGAACTTCTGAATACCATGGCAAAAGTTAAAGGATTGATTCCGCTGGAACAAGTACAGGATATTGAGTTAAAGTCAAACCAAATGATTGTTGATCATACTCCATGGCACGGAAATGAACTCGTTAAATCTTATGTAGATTTAATTAAGAATGCAATAAATAAGAATAAATTTATTTTCTTTGATTACGTTGATAGGCTGGGGAATAAGACTCAAAGAAAAATTGAGCCTTATAGATTAGTCTTTAAAAACTCAAACTGGTATGTTCAGGGCTACTGTCCCACTCGTAATGATTTTCGCATTTTTTCACTTGTTAACATCTCTTCTTTAAAATTACTGGATGAAACATTTAAGCCAAGAGAAATTAATTTCGATTTATTGGACATATATTTCAAGACTGATCGAGAGCGCATCACTCTTCAGTTACTTGTTGACGAATCCCTTAGAGATCATATGGTAGATTACTGCGGAAAAGAGAATGTTACTGCTTCTGAAAACAATAGGTTCATTGCTTATTACCCTTTTGTCGAAGATGATTATATGTATAGAACACTTCTTCAATTTGGTGATAAGTGTGAATGCTTAGAACCTGAAAATATTCGTCTTGAAGTTATCAAAAGAATCAAATCTTCACTAAGTATTTATGAAAAAGCATAGAAAAATCAAAAGCAGAGAAAGGTACTATTTCTTCTCTGCTTTTTCGTTGTAAATTAAATTGTATAAAACTAATGAGTTATAATTCTGAATCATTTAAAGCTTACTATATGGTTTATAGTACATATATCTGATACCCCATTTTTTTAGTTCAATCAACAAGAAATATCCAGCAATGTTACATACTGCTGTCCGCCGTGCATATCCCGTTCGTCTCGGTTTCCCTCAATCGGTACCCTAGGGAGACTGATTTTAGCTACCTGGATATGTTCCAGACAGTAGATCTCCAGTTCCTCTGGCTTAACCTGATATGATTTGGCAATAAATGTCCGCTCTTTCTCAAACGCTGCTGTAACTCTCTTTGTATCTTCCACATTATTGCAAAAAGCATCAATGGTCAGCCAGAATGGACCTGCATTTTTGCTGCGAATGTATTTTACAGTCTCTTCAATCGTATTCATCTTGTACCTCCGAATTATAAATATTTCTATATTCAATAGAAATATTTTTATAAGCGAAAACTTAGTTCCTCATGCGGTCAGCCGCCAAAATTTTTATCAGATATTCTCATATGCAAAGCGAACCAGTTCCAACGGATTCTCCACAGATACTGTGTGATAAAGTTTGAACTCATAGATTGCACCTCGTTCCATCTCAGCAGGTGAGAAAATAAATGCATAAGAAGGCATTTGTTTTCCTTCAAAAATATTATAATGGAGAAGTAATGGATTGAATGCTTTGGTAATCTGAGTTGCCATCTCTTGCGTGTCAGCTGTAACTGTCAGCATCATCAGTATCTCATTCGGTACATAGCCTTCCGGAACCTCCATTCCAGAAACACCGTTGTAGCCATAAGGACGCAGCCAGAAATGATAGCTGTCACGTGAAATGCCCGCCTTTTCCAATTTTTCTATACCAGCTTCGGACACAGCTTCTACCCACTTCATTGGATTCTGCATCACTTTACGGTCACGGATGCCTGCCATGCTGACAGTCTGATATCCCACAGGGCCAGAACCTTCTAATTTCAACGTATAAGGAAGATATTCAATGGTTGTACCTTCCACGCGTACCGCTGTATCGGACAATTCTTTATAAGTTGAATTAGTCGTGTCGATTTGAATTCCCGGCTCTGTTAATTGAATCGGATTGGAATTCTCATAAATTAGGTGTGCGGATACAGAATAGGCAGAAACTATACTGCCCGGCTGAACGGACTTGATTGTAAAGCCATTCTCATCCACTTCCATAAATACGCCACCCTGTAAACCAGCACTGGTGCATACTCCGCCGCACTCTACGGTTTTTGCTGCGTGCCAGCAAGAAGCAGGGTCACAGCCCTTCATTAGCGGATATGCTGCAATGACTGCCGTATCAGTAGAACGACCACCAATGATGATATCTGCGCCATTTTTAAACGCCTCCTCAAATGCCTCTGCACCAAGTAGTGCCACAATCGTACTGCACTCATCGAATGTTTTTTCAGAAATTTCAGGGGCTCCGTGTAATGTATTGATCTTTCCGTCACAATATTTCTGTTTGATAATCTCAGTATCCTGCTGTGAATAAATCTTAGCAATCTTCTTGTGGATACCAGCTTCCTCACATATTTCCCGAATCAATGTACACGCTGTATCCACACCCTCATCCGAGCCACATGTTCCTGCAGAACCGATGGTCATCGGAATTCCAAGCTTGTGTGCTCCCAGAACCATGCGCTTTAAGTCCCGTTTCACATCACGAATAGAATACTTTCCATGACCAGACCCAAGATAGTAAGGGCCTGAATCTGTGGAACCCGCATCACTGGAAATAATGTCCGGCTTCATGGCCAGACCTGCTTCAAATGCCTCTTCTGTACAATTTAAACCAACTGCACCATATGGAATAAATACCTTTACATTTGCCATTGCTATACCCTCCTGTACCTTTGAATACTATTAAATTCTTTAGATTAAAATATTAAGTTACTTCAGTAATCACTGTTTATCTTGACTTCATTATAAATACGATTTAAGATAATGTAAAATACCAATTTTGACATTCATACATAACATCAATGTTATACTATCGCCTTTAAAAAATGTGGAGATTCGACCATGATTAATGAAAAACAGATTTATTATTTACTGACAGTAGCCGAGGAACGCAATATTACAGCAGCGGCTCAAAAACTTTACATTTCCCAACCTGCACTGAGCCGTCTGATTCTTGACCTGGAGCACTCCCTCGGTACTTCACTCTTCATCCGAAACCGTGGCAACCTTCAGCCAACTCAAGCTGGGGAGGTGTATCTGCGCGGCTGCAAGGATGTACTGGCAATATCTAAGTCGGTTTCAAAAGAAATCTCTGATTTAAGTAATAACCGAAGTGGACGAATCACGTTAGGCCTTACTTCCCTGACTGGGGAATTTCTGCTTCCAGCCATTCTAGATACCTTTGAGCAGGAATTTCCCCGTGTGGAACTGGTGCTGATTGAAGAACGTATGAGCTCTCTTACTGAGACTGTAAAAAGTGGAAAAGCAGATATGGCTTTTGTCTATCAAACAGATGATCCCGAACTGGAATATCGTCTATTTCTGGAAAATCCTGTTTATCTTCAGGTTCCCCCATTCTTTCTGAAGGGACAAGCTAACTGGAGACCAGGTAGCCACAATCCGTCGATATTGCCAGAATCACTCTCGGGCCAGCCCTTGATTCTGCTAAAAATGGGACGGAGTATGCGTGAAGTGGCAGATCGTTTCCTGATGCAATTTCAAATTACTCCTGGCAAAGTAATTGAGACTGAGAATATTCACCTTGCCAGCAGTCTGGTAAGCTTAAATAAAGGATTTACCTTTGTTCCCAGCATCGCTATGCAACACTTCTCCAGAAGTGATAACACTAGTTTCTACTGCCAAGTTAAAGATTATCCAATGAAGCGCAGTTTATATTGTTGTTATAGGAAACATGGATATCTGACAGCGGGGGAACGGTTTTTGATAAATATGATTCCAGAAGTACTGGGGCGTCTATGAAAACTAAATCTTGTAAAACCAGTAAAACCAACAAAACCAATAAAACCAATCTGCCAATGATATAATAATGTAACCAAATATTTTGTAATACTTGTACTCCAATAATTTAATATATAGTAGTGAATATATAAAAAAGCACGGTCACTCCGTGCTTTTTTAAACCCTTTACTCTTTAATACTTAGTGTAAATATAATGCGATGCATCTTTACAACTTCGCATTTGTAGAAATGTTCTATTAAGTTGCGAACTACGCTTATTATCGATACTTGTTAATTATTTCATCGCTCCATATATGAGCTTCAATATATCGTTCCGGACCGTATTTTCCATCATCATTCCAATCCTGGGGTAAACCATACTTCTCAATAATTTTTAGTATTTCATCATAAGTAAAAAGCTTTTTCCGATATTCCTTGCTATCATTAATTCTCTCACTAAATGTCGGCATTGAATCACCGTAAGTGAATGAAATAGTCTTTATATCAAATTCTTCTATTGGAATTCTTATAAAAGTACTATTTTCAAACCAAGTACTCAACCATGGGCTATGTTCAATCACCATGTAATGCGGTGATTTCCTGTTTATAATGCCCCCTTTATTTTCAAACTCTGACCGAATTATACTCTCACAATTACGTCTATGCTCCAGATAGTTATCGTGTCTTTGTGCCCCTTGAGAATTAGGCTTTGTAATTTTTATCGTTTCAAGAATCAATTTTGCTTCATGGATCGGCAGGTCTGACAAATTGACAAATGGTCCGGTCGTTTTATCAAAATAATGATATAAATAAATTTTAGTCACCACCAATAAAATAAATTTTTCGCTTTATATTCGTAAACAAAAGATATATATATCTAATTTACCAATCTTTATTATTTGTTGCCTTTTAAATGTAATGGGAAGTGAATTTCATCGACAGCTTACTTACAACTTCCCCGTTGTTCTCCTTTTGGGCTAATTATATTTATGCTTTAGTAACAACTCTAACACCACTATCTCCTGCAATGATCAACTTGGTAACCTCTTTCGTAAATAAAGATGTTGCTATCACTCCAGAAATACTGTTTAAATAATCGTTCAATTCTTTTAAATCTTTATCTGAGTTAAAGCGTACGTCAATCAAAAAGTTTCCATCGTCAGTAATTGTATAACTATCTTTAATACTACTGCTTCTCACTGTAGGTACTCCCCCAGCATTTTTAATGCATTTTTTGACATAACTCAGGGAATCTTTAACGACTTCCAATGAAAATTGGGGGATTAAAGTATCTGTAAACTTTCCTTCATCAAGAAGCAAAATATATTCTCTGGCCATTGAAGCTATTAATTTTTCTTTTGTATGAATTCCTCCTCCGCTTTTTGAAGCATATAAGTTTTTGTCAACCGCCCCACATCCATCAAAAGCCACACCAACTTCATCCACTAAATAGGTATCGACTACTTCAATTTCCTTCTCAAAGCAAAGTATTTTGGTATTAAGTGATGGAGTTACAGCTCTTATTTTTAATCCATTTTTCATTTCTTTACTAATGATATTTATAAGGACTTCAATATTTCTCCCTGCACCCAATCCAATTATAGAATTATCTTGTATATATTTTATTGCTTCTTTTGCACATAAAATCCTTAAATCATTTGGCTCCACAGCAAATACCTCCTTTTTTCTATATATTTAAAGAATAAACTTATATTTATGCATATGACATTTGATTAATTTGACCTATGTAGGCAAAAAAACAAAAAGACTATGATTTTTTTAATTAAAGACATCTAAGGGTTTAATTGTATACTAAAATCTATCACCCCATACCTCCAGATACAAGAAAAGCCGTCATCCACACGACAATGCTTTTTTCATTTTATACCACAATATTATTTTAACATATAAGGAATAGGAATTGTGAGAATTTAGCAAATATTAGAAATCTGCTATTTAATTTTTGAAATTATTTTTCCTCTTGAAATAAAAAATCCCACCAAGGGAAAGGCGGACACGTGAGTTGTTATTAAGTTTCTATTCAAAAGATTCCTCGTTAAGGTAGACCCCTGACGTACTCGCACATTAGTCATAAAGATGTATTATTTATTCATCAGCGATTAAAGCTATGTATTTACAAGATAGAAATGTTAAGAAAAGATGCTTTTCACTTGTTCAGTTGTTCTAAATCAACCATTTTTTTATTAATCGTTAATTAAATCGTAAGCTATTAATAAACACCTGATATCTTGTAAAACCAATTTACTAATGATATAATCAAAGTATACGTTGCTTAATTAGCATTAGAAAAAACGACAAATAGCCTATTAGAATAGTTGTCGTTTTCTTTTTTATCGTCTTAGAACTTAATAAAAAACCACGAATCTCTTATTATACAAGGGTTTTCAAGCATTTAAGGACATTGTCACTAATTATTAAGTTATAGTTAAGATATAATATAGCAATCCTTAATGAACAGGTATTGAAAAATACTTATTCATCCAATATAATAACAATAATTTTAATAAGCATTAGCGTTCTAACTTTGAAAGTTTCACGCTGATGCTTTTTAAATATCTGTAGTTTTTATCTTACAGATTTATATAAAACAGTAAAAAAGGTACATTAAGAAAGGATTTAAAAATGCAGGAATGGATAATTAATACTATGGATCAATTTGGATACTTGGGGATTGCGTTACTCATAGCAATCGAAAACATATTTCCACCGATCCCATCAGAGTTGATTCTGACTTTTGGCGGCTTTATGACCACATATACCGATATGAATAAATGGTTAGTCGTCCTTTTTGCAACGATTGGGTCTGTAGCTGGTGCTTGCGTACTTTACAGCGTTGGCCTACTGTTACCGGTAGAGAAAATTGAGCTACTGGTTGAAAAATGGGGACATATTCTTGGATTAAAAAGGGCGGATATTAAACGTGCGGAAGGCTGGTTCGAAAAGCGAGGGACCTCAACCATCTTCTTTTGCCGTTTTATTCCGCTCATACGTAGTTTAATATCTATACCAGCAGGTATGGCCAAAATGCACATGGGGAAATTTCTCCTTTATACAACGCTTGGAACATTTATATGGAATATCGTTCTTGTATTCCTTGGAGCATTTGCAGGCTCCCGTTGGGAACGCATTGTAGAGTACATGGACGTTTACTCCCATGTAACGGTTGGAGTATTGGCTGTCGTCGGTATTGGTGTAATTATCTGGTTTGTTAAAAAACGTAAATAAATCTTTTAATAAAACAGGCAGAGACTTTTTAGTCTCTGCCTGTTTTATTAATGAAAATCGTAATTATTTAAACAGATGGATACTACCCTCTTTATCCAGCTTAACTAGTATCGTAGCAATAATAGGAAGCATAAATAACCCTAGAATTCCCATTAATTGAGCGCCTACAAACATTAGAATCAAAGTCACAATTGGGTGCAACCCAATCTGCTGTCCTATAATTTTGGGTTCCAGGATCTGCCTTACTACTGTAATAACGATATACAGAATCAGCATCCCTACCCCGACGCGTGTATCTCCCATGGAGAAAGAAATAATTGACCACGGCAATAATACTGCTCCGGTCCCGAGGATAGGCAGTATGTCAATAATAGCAACGATTAAACCAATGAGAAATGGTGTAGGTATTCCTATAATTGCAAAACCTAATGATAATTCAATAAACGTAATAGATATAATCAATGCATATGCTCGAACGAATTTACTAAGTGAACCAATAACATTATCCTTCAAATTAATTATAATATCTCGGCGTTCATTCCCGAACTGACGTAAAATAAAGTTACTGAGTTTATAATAATCAATGGTAAAAAAGAAGGAGGAAACAATGGTGAAAATGACTTTAATCAACAAGGTTGGTACCTGGCCTGCTAATCCTGTTACCATCGTAACTACTTTTGTAGAGATATTGGAGATATAAGTAAATATGGACTGCCCAATATTATTAATAAAATTATCCAGATAATCTTTAATACTTGGAAACCGGGCAGATAAATTATCCGTAAATGATAACAGAACTGGCTGAAGGGTTCCTTTATATAAAGATGGAAGGTTATTAAATAAAGTACTAATAAACTGAAAAAATCTGGCGCCAATTAAGCTGATAATCAATACTAAAATACTATAAAATATCAGCAAAATAAAAATCGCAACAAATGTTCTTTTAATTTTGAACTTTTCAGTTAACAAATCAATGGGTTTACGGAATGCCATGGCAATAATCAGACCAATAACAAATGGCATTAAAAGAGGGAAAACATATTTAACTCCTGCATATACTATAATCAATAAAATAAATGCAAATATACAATGGATAATAAATGCTTTCTGCTTTTCTAAACTCATGTATCACTATACCTTTCTGTTTTTAACATTCGTAAGCCTAATACCTGATAATGATTTTTACATATTTACATATTTTAAAATCCATTATAGACACTACTCCAACTAAAATGCCGGAAATAAGATGATCAGTTACAAAAAACAATGTCTTTTATTACAAAAAACCTTGGTTGTATTATAACGCCTATCCTGCCTATGTCAAGCAATACCTCTCTTTACTGCTTGGTTCAATACTAATTGTATTATTTGAATACAGAATATCTTCATATGATCTATATTTTAGTTATGCCCGTTTTTACTGAAATAATTACCAATAACTTCCCAGTAACAGTAATTTAATTTTCCAGCATTATAAAGGATTCAAAAATATAACTTAACACGTTGATTTCCTTCCAGATCTAATGAATCACTTTCCCCTATTAAAAAAAGAAAGAATCTACCCACCACTGTTCTATCAATTAAAACTGAAATCTTATCTTGATCTAAAGAACTTTATCAACCCATGTTAAGATCACTCGAACCTTGAGTGCTACACCTAAAATCTTTAATTAAATCATATGTTTTAATGGTTATAATAATGAACCTTAAATGCGTGTCCTGAAGTATTTCATAAACCTCATAATCAGTTTCAGTAAGTTCATATAATGCGTGAAAAAACTTATCAATACCAGTCCTGAATAAAGGCTAGTATCTCAAATACCAAAATAAGCACACTTTATTTTAAGAGAGCCAAGTGAGTAATGGCGGCCCCAAGGCTTCATAAAAACAGGTAAGCTTACAACTAACCTTCTGGTATATTCCTATTACCTTCAGGGATAATATTAATCGAAAAATCAGTGAACTTATCTCCCATTCTATTTTCAAGATAAAATCTGATAAATATAAAGTATATCCTTTGACAATCAATTCTTAAATTCATATTGTCATTAGATTGTATTCTCAAGATAATGAAAAAGGATCTGATTTATATTTTTAACCTATCCATTCCAGTATCTTGGTATTCTGTTCACTATACCAAATCAATTCACAAAGTGTAGCTATGTTCAGGATCCACATGAACTAGAATATCAAACATCATTCTCATATCAGATCGAATCTTTTGACAGTAAGAATCATCCTGAAATCCAATTATTATCACTGCTCTTATTCTAAGTTATTATTCTTATAAAATCAACGAATTTCGACATGTTCCTTAAATTCATTATCGAATGTATATCAAGGAGTCTGCGCTGAGGTAAAATACATTACGGTTAAATAATGTCCGCTGTGAATGGTGTCTTCCTTTAATCCATTGATGTTCTTTAATTCCTTTACATATTGTTCAACAGTTAATCCGCTGTTTTCTTTATATTTGCCTGCAATGCTCCATAAGCTGTCCCCTTGCTGAATTTGTATACTTGTGTAATACTTTTCGATTGCTGCGGCATCTAATGCGCCGACAGAATTTTGCGCCAGTGAATTACCAAATGCTCGGGATCCCAGCAATGTGATCAATAACAGTACAATCAATTGTCTTATCATATAGATACCTCCTGAAAACGTCTCAAGAACATATGTTCTTATTTATAAGAAAATAATAGCATCCAAACATATGTTTGTCAATTCGTTTTGCTTTTTTTCGAACAAAGGTTTGCATTTTTTTCGAACATATGTTACTATAGGTTTAATGATAAAGGATTGAGGAGGCTGTGCTATGGCACAAGAAAAGATAACACCCAAGCAGCAGGAAATTTTAGAATATATAAAAGAGACGATTTTAAAGAAGGGTTATCCACCCGCAGTCAGGGAAATCTGTGAAGCGGTTCATTTGAAGTCAACATCTTCCGTTCACTCTCATTTAGAGACACTGGAGGAAAAAGGATACATAAGAAGAGATCCTACCAAACCAAGAACCATTGAAATCATTGATGACTGTTTTAATCTGACCCGCAGAGAAGTAGTGAACGTTCCGGTTTTAGGAACCGTTGCGGCTGGTCAACCTCTTTATGCAGAAGAAAATATCGAAAACTATTATCCTATTCCCTCTGATTTACTACCTAATGAAGAAACATTTATGCTGAAGGTAAGAGGAAACAGTATGATCAATGCAGGCATATTGGAAGGTGATCAGATAATTGTTGAGCATTGCCCTACTGCAGCCAATGGAGAGATCGTTGTCGCACTGGTTGATGATTCCGCCACAGTAAAACGCTTTTTTAAAGAAAACGGCCATTACCGTCTGCAACCGGAAAATGATTCCATGGAACCTATTATTGTAGATCATGTAGAGATACTGGGAAAGGTAATCGGTTTGTTTCGTTTAGGAATTCATTGATGTCATTGACGCTCGTTAAAGACGAATTTAAAGTGAATTAAAAAAGCACCAGAGTTATAGGTTAACATAATTATTTTATGTCAACCTATAACTCTGGTGCTTTTGAGATGACTAAAAATGCAGAAAAAAAACGGCTCACAAATTCTGTTAAGCCGCTTTCCCATCATTGGGTTCTATTTATTATAAAGAATCCAGTTCATTGGCATCAATTGTTTTTCCATCTCTCCAGATTCTTTCCAGATCGTAGAACAAACGATTGTCACGGTCGAATACATGAACAATAATATCGCCATAATCCATTAATATCCAGTTAGCAGACCGATATCCCTCTACCTGTTTGCAGACATAGCCCTTTTTACCAAGTTCTTCTTCAACATTGTCAACCATAGCCTGTACCTGGTTTGAATTTGTACCGCTGGCGATAATAAAATAATCTGCTACTACAGATACATTGCGGATATCAATTATACTGATATCTTCGCCCTTTTTATCAGATAACGCATTATATGCGGTTTTTACCATTTCAACTGACTGATTCATCATTGCTCTCCCTTCATTTCCTTGTGAATCTGCTCATAATAAGCATATGCCTCCATAGACATAGAATCCACAAAACTTTCTTTTCCCTTTAGATATTCCAGGGTATTCTTGAGAATTAGATAAACACACTCATCTAAATCTATAAAAGCCATAGAGCGTACCAAAGGCAGATCTTCGGCTTTGTCACGTCTTGGTTCAATATAATCGGCAATAAAAACAATCTTTTCCAGCAGCGACATCTCCGGTCTACCAGTAGTATGCCACCTTATAGCATTAATTACTTCAGCATCTTCAATGCCGTACTTATGCTGTGCCAACCATGCTCCATATTTAGCATGAAGCACTGCCGGTGCTTTCAATTCATCGGAAGTTAATTGTATGCCCTGTTTTTGGCATCTTTTAATAATTTCTCCATCTCCATAGTGCTTGGCGCAGTCATGGAGCAATCCAGCTAATTCAGCATAATCCAAATCACTGCCGTATCTCATTGCCAGGGCCGTACAGATAAATGAAACACTTATCGTATGCTCATATCTTTGCGGGCTTAATTTACCCCTCAATTCATTTCTCAGACTTAAGATAACTTCTTTCACGCTTTCATCTCCTGATACAAACTGTGGGCACGGATATAAGCCATGACTTTCTCCGGTACATATTCGGCAATCGACTCTCCCTTAGAAACCTTCTCACGAAGTTCAGCAGAAGAAACATTCATTTCCTTGCAATGAAGCATTCGGATATCAGCATGATACTTATGGTTCAGATAATCAATCTGAAGGCCCATAGAACGGTCCTTTGCCTCATATTCCCGTCTTGCAGCCAATAGAACTGCCTGGGTCAGTACCTGTTCAGGTTCATACCATTTCTCAATCTCATAAAGAGAATCAGCTCCGACTATGAAATAATAGGTATGTTCCGGATAAGCCTTGCGAAGCAGCCTTAAGGTCTGTGCCGTATAGGTATTTCCATTCCGTTTTATTTCGAAATCCGAACTGATAAGTCCCGGACGCCCTTCTACTGCGGCGGCTGTCATAGCCAGACGCTGATCCGGTGCAGTCACATGATGATCTTTCTTATGAGGCGGATGCCCGGATGGCATAAACCAGACTTCGTCAAGGCCATATTCTCTATATGCCTGCTCTCCAAGCATGAGATGCCCATTATGAATCGGGTCAAATGTTCCGCCCATAATCCCTATATTCCCCATAATCTTCGACTCCTTGACCGGATAATGAAGCAGGGTTATTTAGGAAGTACTATCTTTCTCTTTGCTTCCTCTTTTGCCTGCTTATAAAGGACAATGCGCCTTCCAATTACCTGAACGATTTCTGAACGGGTACGCTCTGACAGAACTTCTGCAATGCTGCCGCCATCATCCAGACAATTTTTCAATACGGTTATCTTTATTAATTCCCTTGCTTCCAGCGCTTCTGCAATTGCATTGGTTATCTCTGGAGTCAGGCTGGATTTTCCAATCTGGAAAATCGGATCTATATTCATCGCCAATCCTTTTAAATAGGATCTCTGCTTACTTGTCATAATATTCTCCTTGTTTACTTGTAATAGTCAAATTCAAGACCATACATACGGACAGTATCGCCCTCTTGGATTCCTGCCTGTTCCAGATCATCCAATATTCCGTTCTCTTTTAAGAAGTTCTGGAAGAAACGGAAGCCTTTTTCCGACTCTAAGTTGGTATATCCCAACATTTTATCGATTCTTGGCCCTTCTACTACGTAAACGCCATCTTCTGTCACTTCTACGGTATAAGGAAGCAGTACATCTCTCAGTCCCTTTAAATCAAATTCCTTTTCAAAAATAACCGGACTTAAGTTTACCGTTTGAAGCAGTTCATAAATAGCGAATAAAAGTTCTTTTACTCCATGTCCACTTACTGCGGAAATAGGATATACTTTTACGCCGCTGGGTTCAAATTCTGCTTTTAACTTTTCGATAGGATTTTCATCTTCATCAAAAATTGCATCTGTCTTATTAGCGGCAATTATCTGAGGACGTTCTAAAAGTTCTGGGTTATAAGCTCCTAATTCCTTATTGATTGCATGAATATCAGCAATAGGATCTCTGCCTTCTGTGGAAGCAGCATCCACTACATGAACTAACACTCTGGTACGCTCAATATGGCGGAGGAAATCATGTCCAAGTCCCACGCCTTCAGAAGCGCCTTCAATAAGCCCAGGAATGTCAGCCATTACAAAGCCTTTGCCATCAGCCACATCAACCACACCCAGATGAGGGTTTAAAGTTGTAAAATGATAATTGGCAATTTTAGGCTTCGCATTGCTGACTCTGGAAATAAGTGTAGACTTTCCTACGTTTGGAAAACCAACCAGACCCACATCCGCAATTACCTTTAATTCCAGCTGTACCCAAAGCTCCTGGGCCGCTTGTCCTGGCTGGGCGTATTTAGGCGCCTGCATGGTAGGAGTTGCAAAGTTCATATTTCCCTGTCCGCCTCTGCCGCCCTTTAATATTACTTCTCTGCGGTTTTCCCCGGACATATCGGCAATAACCTTACCGGATTCAAACTCCTTGATAACTGTACCTTCTGGAACTTTTATTATGAGAGTTTCCCCGTCTTTTCCATGGCATCGGCGTTTTCCGCCGGCTTCTCCGTCTTTGGCTAAATATTTATGGATGTGACGAAAATCAGTTAAAGTATTAAGTCCTTCATCCACTTCAAATATGATGTCACCGCCCCGGCCGCCATCACCGCCGTCAGGTCCTCCGCACGGAACATAAAGTTCTCTCCGGAAGCTGACATGGCCATCGCCACCTTTTCCGGATCTGATATATATTTTTGCTCTATCGGCAAACATTCATTCACCTGTTACCTTTCTACTTTATTTAAAATCCAGGTTCCACCTTATTCTCAAGATGGTAAAACCCAAACTGAACATAAGCATCGAACACCGGAAGATTCAAAAATCTTCCTGAAAACCATCTATTTACCAGAAAGATGGAAAATACAGATAAATATATTATCTGTATCGTAAAAAACGGCTCCATACGTCAAGGTATGAAGCCGGTCCAATTATTCGTTAATTGCTTTTGGATAAACAGAAACCTGCTTTTTGTCTCTGCCTTTTCTCTCAAATCTAACAACGCCAGACACTAAAGCGAATAATGTGTCATCACCGCCACGGCCTACGTTGATGCCTGGATGGATATGAGTTCCACGCTGTCTGTAAAGAATATTGCCTGCTAATACGAACTGACCATCAGCTCTTTTGGCACCTAATCTTTTGGACTCGGAATCTCTACCGTTCTTGGTAGAACCAACACCCTTTTTATGAGCGAAAAATTGAAGGTTCATTTTTAACATAACTTACACCTCCTTAAATCGGATTTTAATATATGGTTCTCCATATTCTTCCTCAATATCCTGTAAACCAAATATGAGAGAATTCATAAGGAGTCGTGACTCTGAACTCATAACTGAAGTGAAACGAAAATGAAAAGTACCTGTCTTTTCTTCCTGATCTACTTCAAAGGAATCTTCTGTAAATTGCTCTACACTGTTAGACATATTAAATGTTAGAGCTGATACAGCAGCACAGACAAGTTCCTGTCCATCCTGATGATCGTCTGCTAAACCTGCATGTCCTACCATTTGAATTCCTGTATAATGCTGTTCTGAATCAACAAATACGGTTACTCTTATCATAATTAAGCATTGATCTTTTCGATCTTGACCTGTGTATAAGACTGTCTGTGACCATTTTTCTTATGGTATCCGGATTTTCTCTTATACTTGTAAACAATAACTTTTTTAGCTTTGCCTTCCTTCACAACTGTACCTGTTACGGTAGCACCTGCTACGGTTGGGCTGCCTACTGCTAATTCACCATTGTTTACAACAAGAACCTGGTCAAATGTGACAGCTTCGCCAGCGTCAACACCAAGCTTCTCAACTTTAATGATATCGCCTTCCGCTACTTTGTACTGCTTACCACCTGTTGCAATAATCGCGTACATATGGCACCTCCTATTATCATTACTCGCCAACTTCGGTGTTTCATAAAACATGAAAACTTTTAGACCTCATTGTGCGGCATACTGTACTAATATAGCATTCCCTGGCAGTTATGTCAATATTTTTTCCATAAAATTAAATCAGAGTTTTTATTAAATGTGTGCTTTTCCTTGTTTTTCTTACTGTCTCTTAGTATAATAGATTTATTTGAAATTACAAGGGAGTATCATTATGAAAACAGATAAGTACAATCACATTTTTTTACGCTGTTGTTATGGGTATGCAGTCAGCGGCATGGCTGTTCTTGTTATAGGAGCGATTCTGCCATCTATTATAAAGGAAGCCGGAATCAGTTTTTTAGCTGCCGGAAGTCTTTTGTCCGGAATGGCCATAGGCAATCTTAGTGCCAGTTTTTTATTCCCGATTCTTGTTTCCAAGATGGGAAGAAAGCCCGCAATTTTTTTAATAACTCTTTTTGCTCCTGTTTGCCTGTTTTTGCTGACCTTGCTGCCCCCTTTTCCTATCATGTACGGGGTCATGCTGATCTATGGTCTGGTTCGTGGCAGTATTACAATTTTAAACAATTCTGCTGTTAATGATATTTATGGGCAAAAAGCTACCGGAAAATTAAATCTGCTTCACTGCAGCTTTGCAATCGGTGCATTTTTAGCTCCTTTTATGACAGCTGTGCTGATGAGACTTGGGTTTGACTGGAGAGCTATTCTCTATGTCATCCTTTTTCTGGCATCTACTACAGCCCTCTCCTATGGGACCATGGATGATGCCATGCTTAACACAAAATCCAGTGGAAGCGAAAAAACAAATTCCGGGAAAGATCCAGGAAACAGAACTTTTATGAAATCCTTTTCTTTCTACTGTGTTGCATTTATTTTATTCTTTTACCTGGGACTTGAAAATTGCATCAACGGCTGGTTTGTAACTTATTTACAGAACACGGGTGTGATGAGTGCAGGTTATGCGACTACTTTAGTATCCTTTACCTGGTTAGTTATTATGGCAGGGCGTTTGATTTGTGCTGCCCTTTCAAAAAAGCTGGACAAAAGTACCATAATACTTATACTGGCATTAGGAAGTGCTGTTTGCTTTTTCTTATTAATTACAATCAAAAGTCTTCCGCTGATAACCGTTGCGCTATTAGGACTTGGATTCTTTCTTTCAGGAATTTATCCGACCTGTATTGCGAATGCAGGTCCCTATATTAAGGGTTCTACCGCTGGAATGGCACTTTTAACTGCGATATCCGCAATGGGTGGAATCATAACACCGCAGATTGTTGGAGGTGCAGCTGATCAAATGGGAATCGTTGCAGCAATCAGTATTCTTAGTATCAATGTTATTTTCGTAATTATTCTTGCCTTCATTAATTTTAAAGGCAGCCATAAGAAACAGCTTCAAGCGGAATCATAAAAATAAGGATAAGCGGATTATACCAATCGCTTATCCTTATTTTTTATGACATTTGCGCTACCTGCTCATAAAGAGGCTTGCGTATTTTTTTTCTGGTAACTTCCACCAGATTTAATTTTGTTATTTCTACAACGGTCGTTTTAACCGGATCTTTTAAAAGAATCTCAGTAAGCCGTGTTACAAGCCTGTTCCTGTCTTCTTCTGTCTCCATATCAATAAAATCTATAATTATGATTCCGGATAAATTTCTTAGACGGAGCTGATGTCCGATTTCTTCTGCAGACTCCAGGTTTATCTTCATGATCGTATCCCGAAGTTCTTTCTTTCCGGAATATTTCCCCGTGTTAACATCGATAACCGTTAGAGCTTCTGTAGGTTCAATAACCAGATACCCGCCTGATTTTAACCAGACCCGTTTTCCTAATGCCTCTTCCATGGTCTTTTCAATCCGATACAGCTTTGAAAGTGGAAGCAGCGGATCTTCATATTGAATCAGAAGACCCAGATCCTCAGGTTGATTCTGAACTAAATAAGCTTTAACAGCTTCATAAATATCCGGTTCATCAGTGATTACAGCTTCCAGAGATGACTTAAGACTGTCTCTTAAGCCGGTTAAATACGTAGGTGCTGCACTGTATAACAGGCTGTAGCACGTTCTGTATTTTGCATCCTCAAACAATTTCTTAAGGGTGTCATCAAGGCTTTTGAGTTCATTCTGAAGTTCCTCTTCAGAAGCGCCAGGAGCATTGGTTCTTACAATGATTCCGAAGTCATCTCCTTTAATGGATTCCAGTTGAGACTTCATCTTAAGCTTCCATGCCTGATCCGTAATCTTAGATGAGAAACCAATCTGCTTTTTCCCTGAAGTAAGAACAAAGTAGCGGCCTGTGATATTTAGATTTCCGGTAAGAACCGGAGCCTTTGATTTTACGGCATCCCGTTCAACCTGAACGATGATCTCATCCCCCTGCCGCAGCTTACCATCACTAAGACGACCATCTGCATAGTGGACCATACCATCGTTTAGGTTTAAATACCCCATCTGCCCCTGACCCATATCTACAAAGGCAGCATTAATATTTTTTACAATTTTATTTACTTTTCCGATGTAGATATTTCCAAGAACAGACTGGCTTTCCTCCGGTTCAATATGAATCTGAACCGCTTCCTTTCCGGAATGAAGGAGTGTGAGAACAGAACCATTCCATCTTGTTATGATCAGCTTACTCACAGGATTCTCCTATATGACCAAGAGGAACCAGGACGCGATTTACTTCATCTCCGGTATTGCCGTAAACTTCTTCTCTCTGAATATGAAAAGCAAACTCAGGTAAAGTCAATCCCAGGAACTTATGATAGGCTTCCATTACCAGTTCCGGTTTTAAATTGTCCGCGCTTCCGGCAGATATTTTCATAAAGATAGTTTCGCCGTTAACAGAAAGCTGGTAAATCCAGGGCTTAATGTCAACATCCTTTTCCCCTTTTTTTGTTTTCTTGGTTACATCAATCTGAGGCTGATCTATAAATGATTCTAAACCCTTTAAAAATCCTTCCAAGTCAGCCGGCTGATTTCCTTCCCGGAACTTAAGGGTATAATCTGCCGCAGCTACTAAGGACATTGCATTTTTTGCACGTTCATCTAAGATGCGGCATTCTGAAATATGGATTCCGTCAACCATGACTGCATTTAACTGCTCCATCACGGTTTTGGTATCTGTCATGGAATTCACTTCAATGTCCATGTATTCGCCATTGCTTGTAAGGCCTACACCCAAAGGTGCTGCAAAGGACATGACCTGATGAGGGCTGAATCCTTCGCTGTATTTGATGTCAATTTCTGCTCTTCTTATGGCTTTTTGGAAATAGCGCATTATATCCAGATGCCCAATGAACTTTACAGGCCCGTGTTTGGAAAATTTAATTCTTAGCTTCATAGCAGATACCTCCTTTGAAACTCATGGCTCCACAGCCGGTACAATGCTGACGGCAGTTGGGAGTTACTTTTTCGCCGATGGCATTCTGCCATTCTCTCTTTAAAAACTCTTTGGTCACTCCGGAATCAATGAAATCCCAGGGGAATACTTCCTCTAAGTCTCTTTCTCTTATGGTATAGAAATCCGGGTTAAGTCCGCAGCTTTCAAAGGCTTTCATCCAGATATCATTTTTAAAATGCTCACCCCAGGAATCGTAAAGCGCTCCGTTTTTATAAGATTCTTCAATCAAAGCGGAGGTCTTTCTGTCTCCTCGTGCAAGTACACCTTCCAAAACGGTTAAATCCGCTTCATGATAATTGTATTTTAAACTCTTTTTATTCAACATTGTCCGGAACTTGTCCTTAACAATGTAGGCTCTCTCTAAAAATTCCTCTTTTGTACACATTTTTGCCCACTGGAAAGGAGTAAATGGCTTTGGTACAAAGAAGGAGGAACTTGCAACTACCTGGACTTTTCCATTTCTTTGATCCTTTGGAATCTCATAATAGGTTTCTGCAACTTTTTCAGATAACTCCGCAATGCCTTCCATATCTTCTACGGTTTCAGTTGGCAGACCTAACATAAAATAGAGCTTTACCCGGTTCCAACCGCCCTGAAAAGCTTCACCGGCACCTTTTAAAATAATTTCTTCGGTCAACCCTTTGTTAATAACATCACGAAGTCTCTGGGAACCAGCTTCAGGCGCAAATGTCAGACTGCTTTTGCGGATATCCTGAACCTTGCTCATGACATCAAGGGAAAATGCATCAATTCGAAGGGAAGGCAGGGAAATGTTCACCCCTTTGTCCTTGAATTCATCAATGAGGAAATTCACAATTCCTTCTAAATGAGTATAATCACTGGAACTTAAGGAACTTAAAGAAATTTCCTCGTGTCCGGTGCTCTTTAAGAGTTTATATGCGTAATCCTTTAAATACTCCAGGCTGTGCTCTCTTAATGGACGGTAAACATTACCAGCCTGACAGAAACGGCAGCCGCGGATGCAGCCTCTCTGTATCTCTAATACCACACGGTCCTGGGTTGCTTTTATAAATGGAACAACCGGTTTTTCAATATAGTAAGCATCATCCATATTCGTTACCAGCTGTTTTCTGACTTTTTCTTTTGCATGAGAATTGTTAGGCTTCATGCTTTCAATGGTTCCGTCTTCTTTGTATGATACATCGTAAAATGCCGGAACATAGATGCCCTCTATTTCAGCAGCCATCTCAAGGAATTCTTTGCGGCTTCCACCGTTTTTCTTATTCTCCTTGTAGCGGTCCATCAGCTCAAAATAAACGGTTTCTCCTTCACCAATGTAAAACAGATCAAAAAATTCAGCCAAAGGCTCTGGATTATAGGCACAAGGGCCACCGCCGATAATGATAGGATCTTCTTCTTTCCGGTCTTTTGTATGAAACGGAATCTGGCCTAAGTCAAGGATCTGCAGGATATTGGTATAACTCATCTCATACTGAAGCGTAATTCCGATAAAATCAAAATCTTTAATGGGATCCTGTGATTCCAGAGCAAAAAGAGGAATATTCTGTTCCCTCATAATCTTGTCTAAATCTGTCCATGGGGAAAAGATACGTTCACAGTAAATATCATCTCTGCGGTTGAACATATCATATAAAATCTGCATTCCCAAATGGGACATTCCGATTTCATATACATCAGGGAAGCACATGCCAAAACGAATATCCACAGCTGCAGGATCTTTTTTGGCCATGTTAACCTCGTTGCCGATATAACGGGCAGGTTTCTCGATTTTCATTAAAATTTCATCACTTAAAGCTAATTTTTTCATGCTGATTCCTTTTTTACATGTGAATGGTTCACATTTTATAATTGATGCATTGCGGTAGGGTTATAGAAAACAATAGGAATATCGCCTATTATTTAATGATATACTGCATAATTATAAAGTACTTTCGGGGATTAATCAACTCTATTTGGTAAAATGCACTCAATAATGAAATTGGAAACCACTGACTTTCCCGCCCTTTAGTTTTTTACCAACATGGCTGCAGATGCCATATTGATCATACCATTATCACTGAAAAACTGCAGGAGTCTTTGGAAATATGGAACATCGTGAGTGATGTTTTTATCATAGGACTGAATTAGGTCTACAATCTCTTTCCTGGAAAACTCTTTCTTATCATACCCTGAAATTCCCACCAGTAGATTTTTAATAAATGAATAATGCAATACCAATGTCATATATTCGGTAAATACCGTTTTTTTTACCGTAAAGGTATGATCATTGCTGTATATACTTTTTTGTTTTCCAAAGGGAAAAAGATTTTTAAAGATATAGTTTACAAAGTAATGTTCAAAAATATATTGATGCTGATCCATAAAATAATCGTAATGTTTCTGCTTCACCTTTTGGTATCGGTCAATAAGATCCTCTTCTGATTCTTCTTCGGAATAGCATAAACCAAGCTTGCATAAATCATACAGATCCAAAAACCGGTTGCCAGTCACACCTGTTTTCATTCGGTATTCCATTAAAAGAATAAGAGTCTTTATCATTGATCCGGGTTGAATCGGTATGGTATCGATAAATGGATCAAAGCCGTTACACGCAATCAAGTCGGTATATTCATTGACGAGCTGCAAAACCCCTTCTTTCTCTTCTTCCTGTATCTGAGCCAAATCATTACAGAATCTGCCGAGAATTATCAGGCGGTCCTCAAAACAGTTTTGCCGGTTTTGCAAAAGTGATATCAGAAACTTACGAACTTCATCAAAATAAGGGCATTGATCATTGGGATACTGCGTATCTGACAAATCTATCGTTGGAATCTTATGGAGACGTGAATCATCGGTTATATTAACCGGCGTAAACATCATAGGCTGAGGATCTAAAAGAGCCAGACGTGCTGCATGCGGACATGCAAAATCCAGGACTGACTCCAATTCTCCGTTTACTATATTATAGCTTCTTGGAAACACACTACAGGTCACAGACAATAAGGGTTCTCCATATTCTTTTTGAATACAGCACAGCTTATTGTCTGTTAAAAAAGAACAGCGATTGTCCTTTAAAACTGTCTCTGCGTAATTCCCCTGAACTGGCATAAGATTGTCTCTTGTCAGCTTCCCTTCAAAAATGCCGCTTGGTTCCGTTTTAAATAGTTCCTGATACGCTTCATAGCTTTCCTGGTCTATAGCAATCCTCCAGCCGCTGCAACAGGTATCGTCGCACTCTGATGATATGCATGAAAATTGTGACATGTATTGCGGTTGTAATACTTTTCTCATTTTAGTAATTCTCCTGTAGTATAAACGGGACTGATTATTTGCTGCTGACCCCGCAGGCATCATTGACACACCGCAGTGCATTCAGACTTCTGGGATAACCGATATAGGGAAGGCCCTGTGAGATGATTTTTATCAGAAATGCTTTCTCATTGCCGATCTTCATATTTGCAGCTGCATGGGAGGTCAACTGAGGCTCACAGCCACCCTGTGAGGCCAAAAAGCAGAACGTGATCATTTCCCTCTGCTTATAATCAAGGCCTGTTCGAGTGTAATAGTCTCCAAAGCAATTATCTGCAAGCCAATGGTTGATATGCCGGCTATCCTCAGAACCTGACCTCCAGAAATCTCTCATATTCTCACCAAAGATATCTACCTGAGCCTGGATACCGGCCTCCAGCCGGTTCTCCATAGTGGTTGTAGTCTGGGGAGACAGCGGCAATTGTACACCAGAGGTTATAAGAGCATCATTTGTAGCCTGTAAAAAAGGATACACTCTTCCCATTCCCAAGTATGCTACCGCCTGATACACAATTTCTTTCACTTCCACAGGTGTGACCCCAAAATTCAGCGCAGCAGACAGCATTACCTTGTATTCGTCAATGCCCTGACATCCAAGGAGAGAAGCTAAAATTGCCATCATGCGTGTTCTGCCATCGAGATCGTCGTTATTTACTACCTCATCAAAAGCAAAGTTATCAAAACGTTCTATAAATTCAGGATCGGTTTTAAGAAATCCTGACTCATGGTCTGGGAACATTCTTTCGTGATATTCTTTGGCATTTTTACTGATATTCATATGAAAGTCCTCCATTATCTTATAAGGCCGGTCAAGAATTCCACCATTTCAGGATCATAGTGGGAAAAGAATGCACTCTCCTGCAAATCAAGGGAAGCCATGACCTTCATTTCTTCTTCATCAAGACTAAAATCAAATACATCGATATTCTGGATCATGCGTTCCTTATGGGTTGTCTTTGGAATTACAACAACATCACTTTGAATGAGAAAGCGAAGAATGATCTGTGCAACAGACTTGCCATACTTGCTTCCAATCGCCTTTATGGCAGGAGTGGTGAACATATCTTTTCTCCCTTCCGCAAAGGGGCCCCAGGATTCATGCTGTACGCCATATTTTTCCATAATCTCATGGGCCTTTTTCTGCTGCTGAAAAGGATGTGTTTCCACCTGGTTGACAGCGGGTACGATTTCATTGAATTTTATAAGATCGATTAGTCTGTCGGGATAAAAGTTGCTGACTCCAATCGCTCTTAATTTCCCTGCTTTATAAGCATCCTCCATGGCACGGTAAGTTCCGTAATAGTCACCGAAGGGCTGATGAATCAGGAGCAGATCAATGTAATCCATCTGCAGCTTTTTTAATGATTCATCGATGGAAGCACTGGCTTTCTCATAACCTTCATTGGAGATCCAGACTTTAGTTGTGATAAAAAACTCTTTTCTCGGTATACCGCAATTCATAACGGCACGCCCAACGGCTTCTTCATTTCCATAGGCTTGTGCCGTATCAATAGAGCGGTATCCTGCCTCGATAGCATCCAAAACACAGCGTTCACATTCCGCCTGATCCGCAATCTGATAGACCCCAAAACCAAGAATGGGCATTTCGACTCCATTGTTTAATAAAACGTTCTTCATAAAATCTCCTTTCAATAATCAGAATTGATGAAATATTGCTCGTAATTTTATTACTGTATCACCTTGAGTTAACTCTAAGTCAAGTATATATTCCCGATTCCCGTATTTATTTGAGGCCACCTGGCAGTAAATAAAAAACCCGCCAACCACGATTACTCGTAATTGACGGTATACGCTAATTCATCTTAAGATCAAAATCCAGGGTTCCATCCTCTTTTTCATAGGCAACCCCTTCCACTCCGAATATCCGGCGGACCGTATCTTTTTTTAGGACTTCTTCCGGCGTCCCATGGCACACATTTTTTCCTTGATCCAATAAATAAAGGGTGTCACAATAATGAGCTGCAAGTCGTAAATCATGAAGTACAATTATAATTGTTTTTTTACTGCGTTTTAAAATGTCCAAAATAAACAGCTGATGTTTGATATCCAGATGATTGGTTGGCTCGTCAAGAATAATGGTATCCACGCCCTGGGCAAATGCTCTGGCGATAAAAACCATCTTTCTTTCGCCTCCTGAGAGATTTTGAATGTTCCGGTCCTTAATATGCGTAATTCCCAGTTGTTCAAGTGCCTCCATTACGATATCTTTTTCTGCTCTATTTTGTAGCTTTCCCCTTATGTGAGCTGCCATAGAAACGATTTCATAGGCGGAAAAATCAAAGATACAGCTGCTATCCTGCCCCACGTATCCATAAAGCGTTGCAAGCTGTCTGTTACTGAAACCGTTCAGAGAAGAACCTTCTAATAAAATATCTCCGGAATCCTTTGGATAAATACCAAGTGTCGTCTTTAACAGAGTGGATTTCCCACAGCCATTGGGTCCGATAATTCCTGTTATTTTCCCGCTTTCCGCGGATAGATTCACTTTATGGAGTATTGTTTTCCCACCCAGAGTAACGCTAATATCACGATATTCTATTTTCATATCTCTCCTATTTTCCATTGCTTTTAATCTTGCCCTCCATAATTTTTCCGGATCATTAAGTAGAGGAAAAATGGTGCGCCGACAAAAGCAGTGATGATCCCGATGGGAAGTTCTGCAGCCCTAAATGCACTTCGTGCCACACTATCTGCCCAGATCAGATAAATGGATCCAACTAACGCACTGAGCGGAATTACGAATCTGTTGTTGCTGGATCGGATCAGCATTCGTACGATATGGGGAACTACTAACCCCACAAACCCTATGATTCCTGTAACGGAAACAAGTGAAGCCACAATGATCGAACATATAACAAACATGCCTATACGGAAATGCTTTACAGATAGGCCAAGCGCGGCTGCATCTTCATCTCCCATCATCATAATGTTTAAATTTCCTGCCTGCCAGATGCATATGGTAAGTCCTGCCAATACCCCAAAAGCCGGTACAGTAAGTGTTGTCCACTGGGATGCAGCCAGACTTCCCATCTGCCAGTTATATACAGCGGCTATGCTCTCCGAACTTTTTGCAATAAAAATAAGAAAACCAGTTACTGCACTCATGACAGCATTTATAGCTGTACCTGACAGCAGCAATGTTACAGGGCGAAGTTTCCCTCCTCCTGCAAATTTTGCCATAGTATAAACCAGTACAGAGGAAATTAAGGCTCCGCTCATGGCCATAGTCGTGGTCTGGTACTGGCCGTTAAAAAATGGAATCGGGAGAAGAAGGGCGCATGCTGCCCCTGACGATGCTCCTGATGATATACCAAGAATATAAGGATCTGCAATGGGATTAAGAACCAGAGCCTGCATGACTGCACCGCACAAAGCAAGGCCAGCTCCACACAAGACGCCAAATAAAACCCTGGGAAGCCGTATATTCCAGATAATCTGATAATCCGGTCTGGTCCACATTCCTGCTTCCAGTCCCTTTCCTCCATGAAAAACCTGATCTGTAAGAATTCCATAAACAGTTGACAGTGCTATGTTTGTAGATCCTCTGGCTATGACTAGAAGAACCGAAACCAGAAGCAATGTAATCAATAGAGGGAATAAAATGATTCCTCTCGTATTTTTCCTGTTTATTCGTCTCATTTTTTGAATTGATCCGGATAGAAATATTCTGCAAAGCTTCTGCAGGCGTTGGCCGCACGAATGTCCTGCATAACGGATACCAGCGGAATTGTCATATACGCCTGATTTTTTACAGCCGTCACATCGGCCAGGGCCGGATTATCATTGACAAATGCTATTTTTTCTTCTATGGTCTGCTGTCCGTAATCATTGAAGATGATAATATCCGGGTTTGTCTGTACAATTGTTTCCACACTTGTATTAAACCAGCGGGAATCTGCCATATTTCTGGTAGAGTTGATTCCACCTGCCAGTTCAATTAAATTACTCTGCAATCCCGCTGATGTGGTATAGATCTCATTTCCTTTAAAACTGTCCATAACAAATACTTTTACTTTATCTTTTTCTTCAATTCCAGAAACTGCAGCCTGAATACCGGTAATTTCCTGTTTCATCTTTTCGATCAAAGCCTGTGCCCGGTCTTCTACCTTAAATATTTTGCCAAGATTTTCAATATCTGTATAAACATTTTCAATGGTTTCGTCATCCACAATCGTACCGGTTATGGTATAGCAGTTGATTCCTTTGCTGTTAAACATCTCATAGGTGCCCCACTTACTTTCCTGGAAAGCACTGACCTGTCCGATGATCAAATCGGTATCCAAGGCCACCGCATTTTCATGAGAAACATCTACCTCTTGAATGGATTGAAATTTATCTTCCAGTTCCGCAAGGGGAGCTTCTGCCTTACTTGCAGGAACATTCTTCCCTGCTATGTAATCTTCCAGTCCCAGCATAACCATATTTTCTGCGCTATAAAGATTACAGCACAGTACCTTTTGGGGCATAGAAGTAAAGGTAATGGTTCTTTCCCCGTTTTTTATTACCACTTCGCCATATTCGTCTGTTTTCTTTGTATCCGGTGATACTGTTGTCTCCGTACCATCTGTTGTAGCTGTTACGGCAGGTGTGGTTTCCACATTTTTGTCAGCGGATGTACCTGGAGTAGAGCATCCTGTGAGGGAAAGCGTCAATACAGCTGCCAGTGCAATAAATTTCTTTTTCATCTTCTGTCTCCTTGTTCTTTCATAATGATTGATAAATCTTATGTTTCGCATGATTCATAGCCACGATTCCCTCAAGGAAAATAAAATATCATAAAATAAAAACCCCTAGTATCTGCCTGAACCGCAAATACTAAGGGTATTATCCTATTCGAACAACGAATCAATCATCAGGCACACAAAAATAATACCTTGTCAGTTCCTGACATGATCCATAAACGCTGTTCCCATCGTCATCCGCGAGGAAATCATAACAAAATACGGCAGTTCTTCTGACTTAAGCGTTCTGATTTTTTCATCAGCAGTTTTTTTACCTTCCCAAGATCACTCTCAGTGGCTGGAATTATCCACAAAAAACCAACGCTATCACAGCAGCGGGACTATGCAGGAATCTCACCTGACTTCTCTATTAATCGGCACTTGGCCGAACCGTAATTCTTTCTATGAAATTCAAAATTCAATGGTATGATAACTTAAATAAAATATAATGTCAAGTGAATCTAGTACTTCCCGTATGTCTCACCAAGATTGTTTGCAACGTTATTGACCGGTTCCTGTGTGAAATAATTTACTGGGGAAGCTTCCCTGGTTGTAAAGGATTTATTTGCTGAGAGCTTAAACTTTGAGATCTCTTCACGCAGAATCTGAGCCTGAGCGGTCAGTTCCTCACTGGATGCGGAACTTTCTTCTGCTGTGGCAGCATTGGTCTGTACCACTGCAGATACCTGTGACAATCCCTGGTTGATCTGTACGATTGCATCGGTTTGATCTAAGGAATCCGACTCTATTTCCTTTATGGCTTTATCAGCCATTGCAGCTTTTTCTGCAACAACATTCAAAAGTACCAGGGTTTCACTGGCGATCTTTTCGCCTTCTGAAACCTTAATATTGGACTTTTGGATTAAATCTGCAGTCTGTTTTGCTGCTTCTGCGGATTTTGCAGCCAGGTTTCTTACTTCATCTGCAACTACTGCAAAGCCTTTTCCTGCTTCTCCGGCTCTGGCTGCTTCCACAGCAGCATTTAAAGCCAGTATGTTTGTCTGGAAAGCAATATCCTCTACAAGCTTTGTTACTTTTGATATTTCTTCAGAAGACTGGCTGATTTCTTTCATCGCAGCATTTAAGTTTTTCATACGGTCATTGCTTTCATATACACCGTCTCCAGCCTGCGCAACATACTCTGTGGCCTTGCGTACAGAAACTGTATTTTTCTCTGCTTTCTCCGTGACACTTTGAATGGCAGATGTTAATTCTTCTACAGTAGCTGCCTGTTCTGTGGCACCTGAAGCAAGTGCCTGGGATGCGTCTGCAACCTGTCCTGCTCCGGAATTGACCTGATCCGCAGATGTTTGGATCACCAACATGGTAGAATTAAGAGCAGCTGTGGTTTCAATCAAGGACTGCTTTATTACTGCAAAATCTCCCACATAATCCAAATCCACGGAAATGCACATATCTCCTTGTGAAAGCAGTGTCAATTTAGTAATAATATCTTCGATATATGTAGTAAGCCTTTCATTGGTATCCCGGATGCTTGCAGCCATACGGCCAAGTTCATCGTTGCTCTCGTATTCAACCCGAGTATGAAGATTTCCTTTTGCCATCTCTTTATATACTTCTTCGATTTCTCTGACCGGAGTAAGAATGGCACGTACAAGTACAAAAATAACACCAGCGGTAGCTAAAATGGCACCAAGCAGAACCACAACCAGAATAACCCATGCCTGTGAAACAATATTTCTGGCTGTTTGCTTCTGAATCGCCTCTTTCTGAGTTCCTACCACATTCATATCATCCATGATCTGGGCGATCTGGTTAAATGCCGGGACAAACTCATTTTGAAACAAATCATAGGCTGCTTTTGTGTCTTTTTTTGATGGATCCTTAATCATATCAACGATCTGCTTACGTGCGGCCTCTGCCTCAGACACATGCTGCATAACCTGTGCGATATTTTCGTCATTGGCAGCACTTCGCTGATGCGTGGAGAATGCTTCCATATTCTTTTTAAAGCCTTCCACGCTCTTGTCTGATAAGTCCAGAGAAGCTTGATAATCTTTTCCGGCATCCTTATCAAAAATCGCCATAAGCAGATAACGCTGTACCGAAACCATGTCAAGCTGTGCGGATAAATTATAACTGGTAAGCGGATAAGTGAATTTTGAATACATTTCTACCTGTTGTCCAATGCTGGATATACTCATTGCTGAGGTACCCAGGGATAAAATCAATATGATAAATACAATTCCAAATCCTACCGTCAGTTTCCATTTAACCGACAACCCTTTCAGCAAAACCTTTGATGCTTTTTTTTCACTCATAAATATACCTCCCATTTGTGTTTTTATGATAAAACCGTCTCTTTTGTCCGTAATAACAACTGGGATTCTGCCAGACTTTTCAGGCGCTTCCTATTTATTGTCTTTGGTAAAAAGTAAACGATATACTTTTGTTATTACAAAAGTAATATGATGGATTGAAACTGCATCTTTTTATAACTATTATTTAATCAGATTATTTGCACAACAAAACAAAAACAATCAATATCGATATAAAACAACTTCTTATTATCAATAAATAAAGATATAATATCCGAAAATGTTGCACATTATCATTTTGAGGAAACGTTTCACCAGAGCCGCTTTTCTCTGAATGCATCTACTTAAACAACAGAGAAAAATCCTGAGGATTGGCCTCGGATTTTTCTCATTAAGAACCATGAAAGCCAGGCTGGCCAGACTTTGAGTTTTTAATTGCTATTCCTTAATATGTTCTTTTGTCAAGCTCCTGGATTACCATCGGTGCAGCTGTTAGAAACCAAATTGTATATAGCTCTGGATTCGTCATAATGCTTCTAGAAAGTTCCTCTATGTCAATCCATTTTACTGCCATAACCTCTGATGGGTTTTGCTTAATTCCGCCTTTATACTTCCCTAAAAAAACATGGTCATATTCGTATTCATAAAGGTGGGAACCAAACTGATGAAAGTATGTAAAAGTTCCTATTTCCTCACAAAGGCACTTTATGTCCAGTTCCTCGCAAAGGCGTCTGGGAACCGCATCATAAAGTGATTCCCCGTACCGGGGATGAGAACAGCACGCATTCGTCCATAGTCCTCCGGAATGGTATTTTTCCATTGCTCGCTGTTGGAGCAACAGTTTTCCATTATTATAAATAAATATGGAAAATGCTCTGTGAAGAAGGCCTTTTTCATGACATACTTCCTTTGTGGCTTTACCAATTGGCCTATCCAGAATATCGACACAAATCAAATCGTCCATTTTGACACCAGTTATCCTTAATTCACGTATTTTTCTAAAAACATGGCTATTGCGGTATCAACATTGGCGCATACAAGTTCTATGTCCTCTGCCTTTGCTTGTTCCACATGAATTCCAAGACTGACAGATACCGGCTCCCCTGAAGCTTTACAGATCTTTTTTGCAATCTTCTGTGCCAGTTCTGCATCTTTATGACCAGGCACTGTGATTGTCCATAGATCGCAGCTCGACAGCTTTCTGCCATGAAGCTCCACTCCGGGAGATGCCAGTGCAACGCCTCCAAGATGGGGTTTGTCGCCTCCTCTTACAAAAACAGCAAGCCCTGATCCGTTTGTATCGTGAACGCTTACATTCACAATGTGTTTTCCTCTTCCATAGGTTTCACTTATCATATTAATGCAGCCTTTCTTCAAAAACTGTCTTTTCTGTCTCTTCTCTCTCCTGCTTTGGGTCCAGTCAATTTACACCGTTCCATGGAACAAAGCTTTTATGATCAATCCCAAACTGCATCAGTGTTTTCCCCACAACGTGATTAATTTGGTCATCGAGTGATTGAGGGCTATTGTAAAACGTTAACATCGGCGGTATAATCGTACAGCCAAAATCAGCGGCTGCCTGCATATTACGAAGATGTATTTTGCTCAGTGGCATTTCTCTTGTACAGAGGACAACCTTTCTGTTTTCTTTGATGCAGACATCTGCCGCACGTACCAGCAAATTGTCGGTATATCCGCTTACGATTCCTGCCAGAGTTTTCATGCTGCACGGCATGATGATCATGCCGTCAGTCTTATAGGATCCGCTGGAAATTGCCGCCGCAAGATTATGTACATCATAATATTTATCTGCATTGTCAAGCAGCAGCTGAAACGGTAAGTCTGTTTCCAGTTCCCAGTTTAGTTTTGCATAGTCTGATACCACCAGATGGGTCTCACAGCCTTCCACTTCTTTTAACGCTCTAAGTAAATAATAGCTCATGATTACGCCAGTAGCACCAGAAACTCCAATAATTATTCGCATTGTCACATCCTCATTTGTATGTTTGCTTCTATACGAGCCCAAGTACAGAAAACCATGCAACTCCAAAAATAACCGTCAGAAAAACAGGTACCAGCAGAGGTACTCCCATCTTCATGGTCTCTTTCTGGGTATACATTCCATTCTCTTCACCTTGTCCGACCAAAATGTTCAGATGATGGAATGGCATGATATAATGGGTATAGACTACCAGGTAAATAATGGCGGCGATGACAAACGGATTGATCCCCAGGGCATTGGTGCATACAAGAACAGCAGGAACTGCAACTCCCATTGCTGCGATGACTGAGCCTATAAACATGTGAATCACAACCGCAATGACACCGATAAAAAGCGCCAGCACAAAGATATTCTCCGGCATTTTTCCTGGTAAAAGTGTAACGGCCAGCCAATCATTCAAACCGGTTTCTGCTCCTACTTTTCCGATTGCAATGGCTGCAGTCAGAAATACCAGCACATGGACGGGGACCTCTCCCCATTCTTTTGCTGTCAGGACATTTCCGATCACTGGCAGGGACAGACACATGGCCACAGCCAGAGTCACCCAGCCGATATCCAATCCGGTAATTCCATTGGTGACCCATAAAACAATGGCGATAAGAATCCAGATTAATGTCCGTATTTCTTTTTCATTCATCTTTCCAAGATCAGACTGTGCTTTTTGTACCTCATCAAAATTCATACTCACCTCTTTTGTAGGTTTGAACAAAGTGAGGATCAAAAGAATATTCATGACGCTTAAAAAGATTGCCGGAGGCCCCATGATCACAAACCAGCGCACAAAGTTAATACTTTCTGTGGAATAGCTTACTACCAACGGGTTTATAATGGAATCACCTGTCATAAATATAAGAGATACCGGAACAGATGCAGCAAATACGGTGAATCCTACTTTGACGGCATCCTCCTTTGGCATCCTGGCCGCCTTAATGACAACGGACATAACGGACATTATGAGAAACGCTCTGGACCAGGGATTGGGAATCAACAAAGATAATATAAGTGTCAAAACAAAAATCCCTATAATAATACTTTTCCACGATCTTACAAATTTCAATATGTACATATAGGAGATTCGCTCTCCCAGGCCTGACCGCTTTACAGCAGTCGCAATCATGTAAGCGCCGATTACCAGCCATAGTGTGGAACCAGTCCAGCTTGCAAATATAACCTTTGTATCAGCAAGCTTAAGAAGGCACAAAGAAACAATATAAAAACCACCGACGTATCCGGATTGGGCCACTTGTGTGGCCCACCAGACTACCGTCATTAAAGTTAATCCAAGAAACACCTGTCCTTCCCATGCCAGCCCATTCAGCGGCAGGAGCAAGGCAACGATCAAAACAATGATGCCACTAAAAAAACCTAAGATCTGCTTATTGTATTTCATCGCAAACGCCCCTTTCTTTTTGAGGTCAATCATGTATTTCAGCGCTTATCTGCGATTGATTATTTGTCAAGCGGAGGTATGGGCGGAATCATGGGCAGATGATCAATCTGCTCTTTGGTCAGCTTGAACTTTTCATGCACGTTGGGGATTTCTGTGGAGCGCCAGGAATAAAAGCAATCCATGCATTCGTAGACTTCCCAAACATTACCTACCGGTGAAGTTGCAATTACTTCGATTTTGTTACCGTCACAACGAGGACATTTCATATTTCATTACCCCTTTCTCATTTGATATTACAGGTTAGACATCAGATCACGTATCAGCGCCTCATACTTCTCATAGCCCACAGGCGGCTCAAGCAGTTCCACTTCACGAGGATTTGGCTCAGGATCTTTTGGTGTAGTTGCATCTATAATGAGTTTTGAATGAATTCCAGCCGGATAGGAAGATGGATCTAACGGCATTCCAGGACAGTTGGGGATTACTACCACGTCCTTATCTGGTCGTACCCGGGTCGTAAGTGCCCACATTACCTGAGGGAGGTTAAATGGATCAACAAATTCATCAACAATGATAATTATCTTGCTGTAAGAGCCACCATGAGGTGTGGAAAGCAGCCGGAAAGCAACTTCTTTTCCAAAGCCTCCAAAGCGTACTTTAGTTGAGATGATACATCCAATCCCATGGGTATACATGGCATTGACTGCCTGAACCTCTGGAAAATCCCGTTTGATCTGCTGATAAAGAGGTACGGATGTATTAAGTGCCATCAGATAATCGATCTCTGTCCATGGAATTCCAAGATAAAGATTTTCAAAAATAGGATTGGTGCGGTGTGTCACATGAGTGATGGTTATGACGCACTGGCGGCGGGAACCGGAGTATGAGCCAGGAAATTCACCAAAAGGTCCTTCCACTTCACGGACGCGAGGTTCGATGTACCCTTCTAACACCACCTCAGATCCGGCAGGAACATAAAGGTTATCATAAAGATCCGACTTTACGATCTGTGTTGGTACTCCATCCTGCAATGCTCCCACAAATTCATATTCATTCTGGGTATACATAACCGGGGTGGATGCCATGTAGGTTACCAAAGGACTGTTGCCCACAGTAATACAGATCGGAACCCTTTCATTTTTTCGTTCCGCTGCTTCCAGCTGTACGGCAATATCATGAAATGCAAGCGCCTGAATGCCGACACGGTTTTTCCCTTTGACCTGAATGCGGTACGTTCCTACGTTCAGTTTGTCAAAATTATCAGGTTCATTGGGATCCGCGGTAATAATAGAAGCTTTGGAGAGAAAGAATCCGCTGTCCTGCTCATTGATCCGGTAAAGGGGAAGAACTTCAAAAAGATTAACATCCTCCGGATTATCAATGGTATTTTCCTTACAGGGAGCATTCTCTCTTGAAAGGATCTCCGGTTTCACCGGAAACCTGTCCCAACGGCGGTTGATTTCATGAAACTGTTCCTTGGTAGTTGCTGTTTTTTGCATGCCAAGCATTAGCGCATGATTGGCCCAGGATCCGTGTACATTCGTTACAACTCGGTACGGATATCCCTTTACTTTTTCAAAAAGTACAGCGGGAGCATTCTCGATATTTGCCGCTGCTCTACCAGCTGCAGCAATATCGGGTTCGGGATTGACTTCATCCTTAATTCGTACTAACTGACCGTTTTCTTCCAAGGTGGAAAGGAAACTGCGCAAATCCTGATATACCTTTGCCATAATTCTTCCTCCTAATCTTTTGTAAACTGCTTACGGTTTCCGGTTGATTTATAACCAACTGCCTTGATTATAAACACGCAGAAATTCTGTGGCAATTCGAAAAAAAATACAGGCATATTCCAAAATAGAAACGCATATAACTAGTAATATTATTATATTTGGGTAAACAAACAAAAAAACAGGAAATGTTGGAGAAATAATAGATGAATTACACAGAGAGAAAGATAATAGTATGTCATTATTTGTCGAAATATGTCTTTTAAGTGTATTCGAAAATGTCAAAGGAAAATAGTAAAATCATATTTTCCTTCCGCCCATTCTGTATTATAATATCTTTGATGACAAAATATCTTAAAAAAGATGTTTTTTTATTATTTTATAACTAGATGGACTGTTTCATATGGCACATGAAGCAGGAAGGGGGGCAACACCATGATTAAATGGATCGATGATTTTCTGGCATTAGCGGAGCATAAGAATTTCTCAACCGCAGCCGACAGCATTTACATTTCACAATCAGCTTTATCAAAGCACATAAAGGCGATTGAGAATGAACTTGGTGTGGTATTATTTATAAGAAGCAACACAAAAGCAGAACTTACGGAAGCAGGAAATATATATCTGGAGTATGCTCTCAATATTCGCAAATTCTCTCACGAATTGCGATTTAAATTAAACAAATTCGGAATCTCTCCCTGTATCTACCGGCTATCTGTCGGTACGATCCCATGTCTGGCTGAAAGCGGGATCATGCAACCGCTGCTCCAATTTCAGGAGAAAAACAGCAACTACTCCATAGAAATTTTGGAATCTGATCAAAGTCATTTATTAAAACAACTATCTCAAAAAGAAATCGATGTGGCCATCTGCCGTCTTGATTCTCTTTCTGATAAGGAATATGAAACAGTTCCGTTGGTGACTGATGAGATGGTACTTATATGTAATAAAGATACATTCCCTTTTGAACAGGGCAGCGAAATCGATCTGGCCGGATTTAAATTGGATAATATATATACAATCGCTAAGGATTCTGATATTTTCAGATTAACAAGAATGCAATTAAATGAAATTGGCTTTAAAGGTGAGCTTGCGGGAACGTTCCCAAGGCACATGATGATTTACCCTCTTCTGGTTCAAAAAGGCGGCTGCGCCATTCTTCCCAGACAACTGGCAAATCTTCAGCTTTTTCCTCAATTGACTTATTATCGTATAAGGAACGCGATAAAAACTCAAATTGGTATTGTAAAGCTTTCTCCAAATGACGAAAATCCCCAGCTATATGAGAAAGCCAATGTACTGCTGGATTTTTTTAAAAATCTAGATATTACAACAGAAAATAAACCGGAAGACATCTAGCTGGCGATACGCAGCCTTCAAGATTATGGGGAATGGGTTTTATGCATAATTCACTGACTTGGATATTGAAACCGAGATTGTGAGGATCTGTTCCTATTCCCCCTTATCATCAGTACAATAAAAAAACCCTGAATTTCTTTCATTAGGAAAAGAAACCAAGGGTTTTACAATTTATGTGTTTTTGACAATTACGCACTCAATAACGTCTGCAGCATGTTCACAGGTGTCACAGCATTTCTCCAGCTGTTTGTAAACCTCTGACCAGGCAATCGTCTCCAGCGGGTCACCGCCTTTTGTATATAAGTTGCGGAATGCCTGAATATATAAGTTGTCACCAAGCTCTTCTAAACGATTAATTTCAACAATATCTTTTAAAATAGTACCAGATTTGCGGAAATTAGCAAACTCGATTACAACGCTGCTGACTTTTTCACAACACTGTCCAACAACCTTAAGCATTTCCATGGCTTCCGGTGTGATGGATTTGATGTTGTACATGTAAATTTTGATTAAGATATCCTCAATATTATCTGTGATGTCATCAAGCTCTCTTCCCAGAGCAATAATATCATCTCTTTCAATAGGAGTTACAAAATCCTTCGCTACTCTCTTCATAAGTTCATGAGTATGCCGATCACCTTCGGACTCCAGCCCATGCAACTTATCAAGCTGTTCCGGCAGCTTGTCCGGATCAAAATCTGCCAGAATCTCTGTCAGTAACTTCTGAGTCTGCAGAGCAACCTCTGCCATCTTGACAAACAGTGTGAAATACTCATTGTCATTTCTTCTTGCCATGTTTCTTTCTCCTTTCAGAATGACTCACACTAAAAAATACGCAAAAACAGATGTGTCATCAAAAAACCAACCAAACCGCAGCCTGGGAATGTCAATATCCATGCAAGCGCCATCTCTCTGGCAACGCCCCAGTTCACTGCACTGATACGTTTTGATGCTCCTACGCCCATCATCGCAGTTGTCTTTGTATGGGTCGTACTGACTGGCATACCAGTTAAAGTGGAAAGTAACAGGCAGGCAGCTGCCGCAATGTCAGCTGAAAATCCCTGATATTTTTCCAGTTTTACCATACTCATGCCTACCGTTTTAATGATTCGCATACCGCCGATGGAAGTTCCCAGTCCCATTACAATAGCACATAAAATCATGAGCCATAGGGGTACTGCAAAGGTACTCTCACTGCCATTTCCTCTTGCAAGAAATGCACCGAGTAAAAATACACTCATAAATTTCTGTCCATCCTGGGCACCGTGCATGAACGCCATAGCTGCAGCACCTGCAATCTGGCCTCCCCGGAAAAATGGCTGCGCTGCTCCACGGTCTACATTCTGGCATAACCGCTCAGTCACTTTTGTCATGATCCAGCCTAAACCAAATCCCAATACTGCGGAAGCAATAAGTCCGTATAATACCTTTACCCATTCACTTCCATTGATACCTGAAAGGCTTCCGTGAAGTGCAATTGCAGAACCGCTGAGACCTGCAATCAGTGCATGACTCTCACTCGTAGGAATTCCAAACTTCCAGGCAAGAACAGCCCAAAGTACGATTGCTGACAAAGCTGCACAAAGTGCAGTCAGTGCATCACCGGCCTGGTTAGCTCCCTGCCCAAAATCGACCATATTATAAATGGTCATAGCAACCGTAGCGTTCACCGACGTCATAATTAAAATTCCGAAAAAGTTCATCACAGCCGCCATCAAAATCGCTGTTCTGGGTTTCAAAGAACGGGTGGAGACACAAGTTGCAATCGCATTCGGCGCATCCGTCCAGCCATTAACAAGAATAACTCCCAATGTCAGAACAGAAACAATCGCAAGCGGCAGATTTTTTGTCAGTTCCAGCAAAAACTCACTTAAGGTAACACCCAAACAATCACCTCCAAAATTCGTGCTGCAGATCAACTCCTTTACCTGCAGTCACCGTATTTCTTTCATGGATTGTACAATTTGCAAATATTTTTCATCCAAATAAGAGGTTTTATCTATAATAATTGCAAAACCAACTAATTTGGAGCTAAATAAGGAATATTTATACGCAAAAAATGACAAACCTTAGTAAGTATAGCATAAAGAATAAAACAACACAATCCTTTTTCCCCCATACTAAGCCAGACATTTTTTGTTTTTAAAAGTGATTATGGCGAAAAATCTTTGATTTGTGCGAATTTTCTTTATAAAAGTTAATGGAAGATTTATCAACATTTTTTTATTTTCTATGGTATGATGCTTTTGAATGTCATTTTTCGGCAATGTAATAAAATGTATCAATAATCATGTGTCACTCTGTTGTATTTACAACAAACAAAACAGAAATATTATGATATGATAGGACTCACGATAAGCAGTATATTAAGAACTTTTCAATTATAGAAAGGAAAAACTATGACAAACTATTTAAAAGCTACCGATACTATATATGATATTACAGAAAAATACCCAGAATTAATCAATTTCTTTGTTGCAAACGGTTTCGAAAATCTCAGCAATCCTGTAATGCGTCGCACACTGGGGAAAACAGTTACCCTGGAGATGGCGCTTTCCATGAAAAAAATCAATCAGGAAGCCTTTATCCAGAAGCTGAATGAGGTTATCGAACAAACGATTCCTGATACTTCTACTGGTCTTGCTCCCATGAAAAAAGAAAATGGCGGAGATATCCGTATTGAAGGAGTACTCCCCTGCCCTATCCGTCTTCCGCTGATGGAAAAATTCGAATCATGGCTGGATGGACAAAAGGAAACTCTTGATTATACCGTCGATTATAACTTAAAATCTGCCAACTTAGGCCTTGACGATGTCAAAGAACGTGTGATTGCTGCAGACGGCAATGCTGATTTACTTTCAGACTTATATCTGTCCGCAGGGTTTGATTTATTCTTTGATAAAGGACTTATGGGACGTTATCGCGAAGCTGGTGAATTTGAGGATATTTCAGGTTTGGATAAAATAAATCCTGATTTTGATAACGAACGTATTTCCTTAAAGGATCCCAAAGGCCAGTATGCCATTATTGGTGTGGTAGCTGCTATTTTCATGGTCAATACCAATGCGCTGGGTGACCGTCCGATGCCTGAAAGCTGGGCTGACTTAATGAAACCTGAATTCGAAAACAGCATCAGCCTTCCGATGAAGGATCTGGATATGTTTAATGCATTTTTACTTCATATCTATCGCTATTACGGAGAAGAAGGGGTTGAAAAAATGGGGAAAGCGCTCCTTCACAGCATGCACCCTGCCCAAATGGTAAAATCCCATATCTCAAAGGGAGATGCAAAAGTCCCAACAATAACAGTTACGCCATACTTTTTTGCCAGCATGGTAGACGAAAAAAGTCCTATGCGCCCGGTTTGGCCAAAAGACGGAGCGATTATCAGCCCTATCTTCCTTCTTGCTAGAACAAAGAACAGGGACAAAGTAAAGCCCTTCGTAGACTTCCTCTATTCCAAAGAAGTGGGCGAGGTTCTCTCCTCTAACGGAAAGTTCCCTTCTACCAATCCTCTGGTAGACAATCATTTAACAGAGGACCAGAATTTTATGTGGCTTGGCTGGGACTTTATCCATAATCATGATATCGGCGAACTGATAAAAACAATTGAGCGTAAATTTTATCAGGCGGCAGAAAAGGAGATCTTATGAATCTGATCATTTTTTCGGGGCCCCCTTCCTCCGGGAAAACCTCGATAATTTTAAAAGTCATTGCTTCTTATAATAGAAGAAACATAAATGTCGGAGTTGTCAAATTTGACTGTTTATATACCGATGACGACTTAGCCTATGAAAAGGCAGGAATACCAGTCAAGAAAGGACTGTCAGGTGCTTTATGCCCAGATCATTTCTTTGCTTCCAATATTGAAGAAGTGGTCAACTGGGGAAATCAGGAGAAGCTGGATTTACTCATCACAGAATCCGCCGGCTTATGCAACCGCTGCTCTCCTTATTTAAAGGATATTAAAGGAGTATGCGTGATCGATAATTTATCCGGCATCAATACTCCGAAAAAAATAGGTCCCATGTTAAAATCGGCAGATTTTGTTGTCATCACCAAGGGAGACATCGTATCCCAGGCAGAGCGTGAGGTTTTTGCTTCCTGTGTAAGTTCTGTCAATCCTCGTGCAATTACCATGCATGTCAATGGGTTGACCGGACAGGGAGCGTACGAACTTGGCAGTCTTCTGTACGATGAAAGCCAGGATATCAAATCGGTTCAGGGTATGAAGCTGCGCTTTCCAATGCCTTCCGCACTTTGCTCCTATTGTCTTGGCGAGACCAGGATTGGAGAGGCCTATCAGATGGGAAATATTAAAAAGATGGATTTGGGGGCTGATAAGACATGACAAACTGGACACTGGAACAAATATTAAAAGAATATCCCTTTGCTTTATCATACTTTGAATTGAACAAGCTTGATATTACAGGTTATGAAGGGAATACATTTGCGGAATATCTGGATCATTTTACAGTAATAGAACTGGAAGATCAGGCGATTGATAAAGAAAAAATCTTGTCTGATTTCCCGGTATATATCGAACAGATGCAGGCATTTCTTGGAATGGAAAAGAAAAATCAGGTTCTCTCCATGACAATTCTGGCGGGTCATGATAAATCTGGGGATCCGGAGGGATTTACAGAGCTTACCGCGCTGACATCACAGATTATCTCCATCGTTGGTCCAACGGGATCAGGAAAAAGCCGTCTTCTTGCCGATATTGAATGGGCGGCCCAGAATGATACACCAACAGGCCGAAGTATCTTAATTAACGGAGAGACACCGGATAATAAATGGCGTTTCTCCTCCAATAATCGTCTGGTGGCACAGCTTTCCCAGAACATGAACTTTGTAATGGATCTTACTGTACAGGAATTTTTAAATATGCATGCAGTCAGCCGTATGGTGGAGGATCCCCAGTCTGTAATTGAGGAGATTATAAAAGCTGCCAATAATCTGGCCGGAGAAAAGTTTGATTTAACCACTCCGGTTACCAGTTTAAGCGGCGGACAGTCAAGAGCCCTCATGATTGCGGATACTGCTATCTTAAGTTCATCTCCTATTGTATTGATTGATGAGATTGAAAATGCAGGCATCGACCGGAAAAAAGCACTGGATCTTTTGGTTTCTTCCGATAAAATTGTACTCATGGCAACTCATGACCCGCTTCTGGCGCTGATGGCGGATAAACGGATTGTCATTAAAAACGGCGGTATCAGCAAAGTCATCCAAACAAGCGATGAAGAAAAGAAACTGCTGGAAAAACTTGAAAAAATGGATTCTCTGATACAGGATGCAAGACAGGAACTTCGAAAAGGCAGTACATTGTCTTCGCAGATTTTAGAGTAAATAAAAAGCGGAATTGCCTGCATGAACAAATGGGAAAATCTCTTCCAAATGTTCTGCAGCAACTCCGCTTTTGTAATTCTAATATTCAACCTCAATATTCAACCTGCAAAGGGTTTTCTTATTTCTCTGCAAATTTCTCAATAATTTTAAGAAGAAGCTCCACTACCCGTTCCATTGACTGGACTGGAATAAACTCAAATTTACCATGAAAGTTATAACCTCCGGTACAAAGGTTTGGACATGGAAGTCCTTCATAAGATAAACGTGCTCCGTCTGTACCTCCGCGAATTGGTGTCACCTGAGGCTCAATTCCCAGTTCTTCCATAGCAGATTTTGCAATATCAATTAAGTACATATGAGGCTCAATTTTTTCTTTCATGTTAAAGTAGCTGTCTTTTAATAAAAGTTCTACGGTACCAGCTCCATAACGGCTGTTTAAATATTCCTCAACCCGTTTGATCAATGCTTTCTTCTCTTCAAACTTCACTTTGCTGTGGTCACGAATGATGTAATCCATACGAGCATCTTCCACGGTTCCTCCCATGGAATCCAGATGGAAAAAGCCTTCATAACCTTCTGTATACATAGGATTTTCAAATACAGGAAGCATATTGTGGAATTCCATGGCAATTAACAGGGCATTCTTCATCTTACCTTTAGAAGAACCTGGATGAATGCTTGTACCGTGGATCTGTACCTTCGCGGAAGCTGCATTGAAGTTCTCATATTCCAGCTCTCCCAAACCGCCGCCATCTACGGTAAAGGCTACATCAGCACCAAATCCTTTTACATCAAAGAAATCAGCGCCTCTTCCCACTTCTTCATCCGGAGTAAAGCCAATACGGATGGTTCCATGAGGGATCTCTGGATGAGATAAGAGATACTCTGCCATGGTCATGATCTCAGCAACACCTGCTTTGTCATCAGCACCAAGAAGAGTGGTTCCGTCAGTGGTAACAATGTCCTGACCCTTGTACTTCAATAAATCTGGAAAATCACTTACTTTCATAGTCAGACCTGTTTCCTGATTCATCAGGATATCAGTTCCATCATAATTCTTTACAATCTGCGGTTTCACCCCTGCTCCGGAATATGCAGGAGATGTATCCATATGAGAAATAAATCCTAAAACCGGTAGGGATTTATCTACAGTAGCGGGAATGGTAGCGTAAACATAGCTGTGTTCGTCAACTACCACATCTTCTGCTTTCATGGCACGAAGCTCCGCCGCCAGTTCCTGGGCTAATAATCTCTGCTTTTCAGTGCTTGGAACTGCTTCCATTTCATCTTTTGACTGGGTGTCAAAGGATATATACTTAAAAAAATGATTCAATACTTCTGACATAATAATCGCCTCTTTTTCTTAAATGATTTTGTTTTCTGTCATAGCTTTCCCTTATCCCAATTGCTTTATTATAACATAGAGGCATTATACTGTCTACGCTCCTGCCTCTGACTTTTCCATTACATACCATCAAAAAAAGCTGGAAAGGACTTATTCCTTCCAGCTTTTATCTTGTTATTTATATCAGCGGTTTGCCAGTTCCCTGGTAATATCCTCCCAGGTAACACCTTTTTGTGCCATCAGAACCATCATATGATAAAGAAAATCTGAAATTTCGTATTTTACTTCTTCTGGATTGGGATTTTTCGCGGCAATGATGATTTCGGTTGCTTCCTCTCCCAGTTTTTTCAGAATCTTATCAATTCCTTTATCAAACAGGTAGTTGGTATAGGATCCCTCTTTGGGGTTCACTTTACGGTCAAGAATTACCTGGAATACCTCTTCAAAAACCTTAAGAGGATTAGAATCCTGGTATTCTTTTTTTATAAGACTCTGATAGAAGCAGCTTCTTTCTCCCGTATGGCATGCCGCTCCGATCTGATTGACATTTGCTAGCAATGTGTCATTATCGCAGTCAAGGGATAATGATTTTACATACTGGTAATGACCAGAAGTTTCTCCTTTTTTCCAAAGACTTTGACGGCTGCGGCTGTAATAGGTCATACAGCCAGTCCTTAGAGTTTCCTGGAATGCCTCTTCGTTCATATAGGCCAGCATCAGCACTTCTCTGGTCCGGTAATCTTGTGTAATTACCGGAATCAGACCATCTGAATTCAATTTGAACTGATCAAAAGCCACGGAACTCTCAAAGGTATCCACTACGATTCCCTGAGATTTTAAATCCTGTTTTAGGTCCATACAGACACACTTACTGTCAAATGCAGTCACAAAGCCTTCTACATTATTTATTTTAAGGGATGCTGACAAAAGTGATCCCTCTTCGCTGGAGCCGGTGAGGAGAAAGTGTTCTTCGCAGTTTGAGACAGATTTAAGAGTCTCCTCTGTAATCTTTGGATCACCTAATATCATAACGGAAGCTCCGAGCTGGGCATACTCTCTGGCCCGGTCAAGATAAGAGGCATCCGGCAAATAAGCGTAAACCTTATCGTCTCCGAACCGGTCGGCAGCTTCCTTCATAAGATCTACATTTTCATCATTTCCTGCATCCAGAAAAGCTGCCTTTGACCCGGCATACAGATATTTTTTAACATCCTCCAGCCGTTTCACTCTGCCTCCAGCGATTATCGGAATATCGGAAAGCCTCGCTACCTCTTTCATGAGACCGATGGTTCGTTCATGATCTTCTTCTGTTTCCGATAAATCATAAAGGAAAAGTTCATCTGCTCCGCTGTCTCCGAAATAGCGGGCTAATGACAATAAATCGTCCTCATAATAAGTCTGTAAATTATTCAGTTTGACTGCCCGGCCCTTTCGGAGGCCGAAACCTGCAATCAGTTTTTTGCATTCCATCAACTTATCCTCCCCTGATGGTCCTGTCTTTCAAAGGCATCTATGGCTTCTTTTAAATCGATACGGTTTTCATACAATGCTTTTCCGATGATTGCACCATGAACGCCTGCATTGTAAAGTTCTTTTAAATCTTCCATGGAAGACATCCCGCCAGAGGCGATGATATCCATTCCCGTCTCTTCTGTCAGTTTTTTCGTATATTCCACATTCGGTCCGGAGAGCATACCGTCTCTGGTGATATCTGTATATACAACATGTCTGACCCCGTACTCTTTCATGCGGTTTAAGAGCTCTGAGGCAGAGATATCACTTAATTTTTCCCAGCCTTCTATTGCAACCATGCCATTTTTAGCATCAATTCCAGCTACAATACGCTCCTGTCCAAATTTATTCACCATATCACGGATAAATTCCGGATTTTCAACAGCTTTTGTTCCAATAATGACTCGGGAAACTCCAAGTGCAAGCATGGCTTCAATGGCTTCTTCACTGCGGATACCGCCGCCGATCTCAATGGGAATGGATACGGTGTCTGCGATTTTTTTAATTACCTCTTCATTGACGGAATGTCCGGCCAAAGCGCCGTCTAAATCTACCAGATGGAGATACGTAGCTCCTTTGGACTGCCACAGTGCCGCAATCTCTTCCGGTTTATCCGAATAAACCGTGATTTCTTTAAATTCGCCCTGTTTCAGACGGACACACTGCCCATTTTTTAAATCAATCGCTGGATATAGCTGCATATGGATTCTCCTTTACAATGTACCCTTTGTAGATAATACTCCTTGAATTCTTCCATCCTGCATCGTGGCTTCATCAAGTGCTTTTGCAAATGCCTTAAAAATCCCCTCAATGATATGATGGTTATTCTCTCCTGCCAGCTTTCTTATATGCAGATTCATCTCACATGCGTAGGAAACCGCATAGAAAAATTCCTTTACCATCTCCGTTTCAAAATCTCCCACCCGTTCTGCAGTAAAAGGCATATCAAAACTGAAATAAGGTCTGCCAGATAGATCAATGGCACAAAGAATCAATGTTTCATCCATGGGAAGTATCATGCTCCCGTACCGCTTGATGGATTTTTTATCACCAAGAGCTGTCTTGATGGCAGTTCCCAGAACAATTCCCGTATCCTCTATGGTATGATGGGTATCTACTTCTAAATCTCCCTTTACCAAAAGATCCAGATCAAAAAAACCATGGCGTGCAAAACTATTTAGCATATGATCAAAAAATCCGATCCCGGTTTTGATTTCTGCCTTTCCGCTGCCGTCAAGGTCAATACTCATGTTAATATCTGTTTCCCGGGTTACTCTTGAAATATCACAACTACGTCCCATATTCCATTCTTCTCCCTTTCTCTTAAGATTTCTCTTCTTCAAACCGGACCTTTACGGAATTCGCATGAGCCGTTAAATATTCTGCATTTGCAAATGCTTCAATGTCCTTGTGAACTTCTTTCAGCGCTTCCTTGGAATAATATACGATACTTGACTTCTTGATAAAATCATCCACGCTTAAGGCTGAGAAAAACCGGGCAGTCCCGTTTGTCGGAAGTACATGGTTCGGTCCGGCAAAATAATCTCCTAAGGGCTCTGAGCTGTACTCTCCGATAAAGATAGCACCTGCATGCTGAATCTTTGTCATATCTTCAAATGGATTCTTTGTAACAATCTCTAAATGCTCTGGTGCGATCTCATTGACTGCAGCAATTGCTTCCTTCATTGTATCTGTCACCAGAATATAACCATATTGATCCAAAGATTTTTTTATGATTTCGGAACGGGACAATTCGTTAGCAAACTTTTCTGCTTCCAATGAAACTTTCTCTGCCAGTTCCATGCTGGTGGTTACTAATATAGAAGAGGCGAGTTCATCATGTTCTGCCTGAGACAGCAGATCTGCAGCAACGAAACGGGGATTGGCACTCTCATCTGCTAGGACCAGAATCTCACTGGGTCCCGCAATGCTGTCAATGCTCACATGTCCGTAAACTGCTTTTTTTGCCAGGGCAACAAAGATATTTCCCGGCCCTACGATCTTATCCACTCTGGGAATTGATTCCGTTCCAAAAGCCAGTGCGGCGATGGCCTGGGCTCCGCCAACTTTGTATACTTCCGTGACACCGGCGAGATGTGCTGCCGTCAATGTAACAGGATTGACCTTCCCATCACTTCCTGGAGGTGTTACCATTACAATGCGGTTTACACCAGCCACTTCTGCGGGAATAATGTTCATAAGAACAGAAGAAGGATAAGCAGCTTTACCGCCTGGAACATAGACACCTGCACTTTCTAAAGCAGTTACTTTCTGTCCAAGAATTGTTCCATTGGGCTTACTGTCAAACCAGCTGTACTGTCTCTGCTTTTCATGAAATTCCCTAATATTTTTCATGGATTTTTTCATGACTGCCAGAAGTTCGGGTTTTATCTCCTTAAGCGCTTCTTCAATTTCCTGTTCCGTCACTCTGATATTTGTTGCATTGATATCTGCCTTGTCAAATTGTTTTGTATAAGCAAAAACCGCCATATCCCGGTCTTTTTTTACCGTATCTACAATTTCCTGAACCGCATCTGCATAAGTACCGTATTGATTGGGATCCCGTTTCAGCAGATCAGCAAGAATATTCTGTTTGGAAGCTTCGTCTAATTTTACGATTCTCATTGGTTTTCCTCCTGCAGTAAAGTACGAAGATCATGAATCAGTTTTGTGATCCTGTCATTCTCCCGTTTCATACTCACCTGGTTCACTACCATACGGGCGGAAAGAGGACAGATTTCCTCTAATACGGTAAGCCCGTTTTCCTTTAATGTAGTTCCTGTTTCCACAATATCTACGATTACCTCAGAAAGTCCCACAATGGGTGCAAGCTCGATGGAGCCGTTTAACTTGATGATTTCCACTGTCTGGTGCTTTTTGTTGTAAAAATAGTCTTTTGCAATGGCCGGATATTTGGTGGCAACCCGGATTCTTTCGTGATGCTTTAAAAGGTCCTCCGCGGACTGGGGACCACAGACACACATGCGGCAATTTCCCATTCCCAGATCCATTACTTCATAAAGTTTCCGTCCTTCTTCTAAAATCGTATCCTTTCCCACTACGCCGATGTCAGCCGCACCGTATTCTACATAAGTAGGCACATCACTGGCTTTTGCAAGGAAGAAACGGATTCCCAGTTCTTCATTGACGAAGATCAGCTTTCTGGAATCCTTATCCTTCATCTCTTCACAGGTGATTCCGATTTTTTCAAACATGGAAAGCGACTGGCTCGCCAAACGCCCTTTTGCCAGGGCAAATGTCAAATATCTCATAAGTCCCCTCCGATTATTTCAAATATTCTGAAAGAGGTATCTCATCGATACGCCCCAAAGAAAGGTTTCTAATGGTAACTACTATACCTTGTTCATCCAGATACAGCAAATTCATCAATTCCCTGCGGCGGGCATATTCCTCATAGTCTTCCATAGAACGGGAACCGTCTTTGGACTGAAGTTGAACCGCCACTCCAGAGCTTCGGAAATGATCCGCCAGAAGAATTGCTTTTTCCCTGGATTTCTGCTCATAGAGAATCATGGTATTTGTCACAGGAATTTCGGTCTTTATCTTCTGCCTGGACAATGCAAGGAGTAAATCATCCACTGAGATTCCAAATCCAACGGCCGGTGAATCTTTTCCGAACTGTTCCAGAAGTTTATCGTACCTTCCTCCATTGACAATGTAGTCACCGGAACCATACGTATAAGCTTTAAAAATGATACCCGTATAATACTGATACTGGCTCAGCATTCCAAGGTCATAAGAAACATAATCAGACAATCCGTAAAAAGAAAGGATACTGTTTACTTCTTCCAAACGCTCTATGGCTCTCAGTGCCCTTTTATTCTTAGTCAGTTTCTTTGCTTCCTTTATCTGATCGAGAGAACCGAAAAGTTCCGGAAGTTTTAAAAACACCTGTTTCAATTCATCGGAAATAGGCTGGGCCATAACCAGTTCTTCTACACCTATATAGTTCTTATTTTCAATCAGCTCTCTTAAAGATTCTTCCTGTTCTTCATCCATTCCGGCTTCTTCTAAAAGACCTTTGAAGAAATCAACTTCTCCCAGTTCCACCTGAATCTCTGTGAGACCGACACTCATCAGTGCCCAGATCACCATAGCAAGAATTTCCCCGTCAGAATCCGCGGAATCGTCACCAATTAGCTCAACTCCCGTCTGGCTGGCTTCCTTAAGCCTGCCCTGGTAACTGGAATGATTGATAAAGGTTCGTTCCATGTAACAAAGGCGGATAGGCATATCTTCGTGTAGAAAATACTTTGCCGCACATCTTGCGATCGCAGGTGTCTCATCCGGCCGAAGCACCAGAGTATGGTTATCCCGGTCAAAAAACTTAAACATTTCCTTTGCCTTAACACTTCCCCGGGCTTCATTGAAAATATCGAAAAATTCAAAGGTAGGAGTTTCTATGTCCTGGTAACCGCATAGATGGAAGACTTTTAACATCTTTTCCTGTACGACTGCTTTTCTCGCACACTCCGCTCCATAAATATCCCGGACACCATCCGGTGTATGTAACAGTTTATTTGCCATAACAACCTCCTGACCGCTAAAAATCAGTGAAGAAAATCTATTTCATGATTTTTCACTTTGTGTTACTTTCTTGTAGTAAAGTGATAATTCAATGATGTGCTGTTTATTATAGGTTAGAATTCCAGTCTTGTCAATCTCTTCCGATCAAATCTTTCTGAATCAGTTCCAAATAATGGACAAATATATCCCGATGGCTTTCAATCTTCCATGACTTATCCACTTCCTCATAGGTAAAGCTTTTTCTGCCTCCGTCTTCCATTCTCTTCCAGAATTCTTTCAACTGGTTAAGCGACAGATAATAGATTTCATTCTTATGAGTGTAGGATAATATGATAAACGCAATTCCGCCCTGATGCTCAAATTCCTCCATAAAAGCAATCTGATGTGGATGAATATTTTGCAAAGGAAAGGTATTGACCGCACATTCTTTTGCGTCAAAGCATATGGGGATTCCCTGTACTGCTCCGATATAGTCGACCGTACTCTTCTGGTCAAAATAAGCAAGGGTAATATGACGGCTTTCTTTATCAATGGAAATGGGCGTGATCGGAGTCGGTATTTTCTGAATCAAAGCCAAGCCTTTTTCCCGATAGCTTTCGTTGCTGCGGTTAATCAGTTCCTCCAGGGTGGATCCTCTTAAGCCCCTTGTTTTCCAGGTTCCCATGTGTGCCTCCTATCTCCAGTCTTTGCATATTTTTGAAAAAGTCTTTGGAAGAGGTGCAAGATAGGAATTCCCTGACAAATACGCCAGGGGCTCTTTAAGCTGCGGGAAAACTACCTGATAAGAATGGAGCATCTGGGAATTGATGTGGTATAACCGCTTTGCCTCCTCGTTGACCTGGCTGTTGCCATACTTGTAATCTCCTACAATCGGATGGCCGATGGAGGATAGATGGGCTCTGATCTGATGAGTACGGCCGGTGATCAATGTGACTTTCAAAAGAGTGTATCCCCCGTAGTACTGAACAGGTTCGTACTCCGTGGTAATGGGAACACTTCCCGGTACCGGAGACTTATGGACAGTCACCTGATTGGTTGCCTCATCCTTTATTAAAAACCCGGTAATTGTCTGCTTGTCAGAAATTTGCCCATTGACCACACACTGATAATATTTGTGAATCGTTCGTTCTTTAAAAACTTCCGACATGATCTGAAGTCCTGCCAAAGATTTACCTCCTACCACCAGGCCGCTGGTATTACGGTCCAGCCGGTTGCATATCGAAGGGCGGAAGCTTCTTAGCTGTTCTGTGGATAACTCTCCGCTGGAAATCATATAATCGATCATATATTCCACCAATGACTCATCCGATTCTTTTGCTTTCTGGGAAAGCATACCGGAAGGCTTATTGATCAGCAGAATATGTTCATCTTCATAGATAATGCTTAAACTAACCTTTTTAACAACCGGGATCTTTACTTCTGAAAATTTCAAAATGGTATCATCCGATAAAAACAGCTTTATTTCATCTCCCGATGAAAGCTTTTCCGAACCGTCACATTTCTTGCCGTTTAAAGTAATATTCTTTTTTCTCATCATTTTATATAGAAAACTTTTTCCAGCAAGGTTTAAATATTTTGCTAGCAGTTTATCCAGGCGCTGGCCTGCTTCATTTTTCGATACAATCAAAGACTGCATGATTTATCCTTTCTGTCAGCCGCTTATGCCACTTTTTTAGTGTACCTTTAAAAAACCTTTCATAAGCCGGAAAATTACAGTGTGAGGCAATGTTTTGCATATTGCGCGGAATGCCTTCATGGAACCTCCGTACACGGAAATAGGACGTCCCATCATACTGTCCCGCAAAGCCAAACGCACAACTTTTTTTGGATCTGCCATGACCATCTTTTTATAGAGAGGCATTTTGCCTGTGGTTTCTGCAATACTAAAAAATTCAGTACGAACCGGTCCAGGGCAGACTGCAGTTACAAATATGCCCTTTTCATTCAGTTCTTCGTTTAGTGCTCTGCTGTAACTTAAAACAAAGGCTTTTGTAGCTGAATAAATGGCAAAGCCGGGCTGAGGCATAAAGGCTGCGGCAGAAGAAAATTGTACAATGCGACTGTTGGAAGACATGTGTGGAAGGACTAAATGAGTGACTGCGATCAGTGCTTTGCAATTTAAATCCACCATTCCCATCTCATCAGCCAGATTTACATTTCCTATGGTACCGATTTTTCCAAACCCGGCCGCGTTAATCAGCCATTTTACTTCTGGCTTTTCTTCTCTCAAAATATCTTCAAGCTGTTTTAACTTACGCTCATCAGTTAAATCAAGAGAAAAGGTCCGAAGCTTTACCGGAACCATGGGAGACAGTTCTTCCATGGGTTCCTGGCGTCTGGCAATGGCCCAGATCTCTCCGATTCCGTTAAAACGGTCTGCAATCTGCATGACAAATTCTCTTCCCATACCGGAAGAAGCACCGGTTACAATCGCAATCTTCATTTTGATCCCTTCTTTTCTTAAACTTTTAGAATCTATTTTTTTACAGACTTTTTATGAACATTTCGTATGGTCTTTTTCTTACGGTTCTTCTGGTTTTCACCGGAAGCAGCATCTGTTCTCCCCATACTTCCATAATTTTTCCCGTTTTTTGCATCTGTAAAACCTCTGGGAGCACCGTTTCTTGGTCGTATTAAACATTTTTTATCAAATCCGATCAAATCCATTCGCCCAGCCAGTTTTAAGGCTTCTGTAACAAGATCATAGTTCTTTGGATTCCGGTACTGTATCAAAGCTCTCTGCATGGCTTTTTCATGGGGGTTGGTAGGAACATATACCTTTTCCATGGTTCGGGGATCATATCCCGTATAATACATACAGGTAGAGATGGTGGACGGAGTGGGATAAAAATCCTGTACCTGTTCCGGCATGTATCCCAGATCTCTCAGATATTCTGCAAGTTCAATCGCCTCAGACAGGCCGGAACCCGGATGGGAGGACATCAAATACGGCACTAAGTACTGCTTGCGTCCAAGCCTGCCGTTCATCTCATTATATTCTTTCACAAACTGGCGATAGACCTTATTCTCTGGCTTTCCCATCTTTGAAAGTACTTTATCAGCCACATGCTCCGGTGCAACCTTTAACTGTCCGCTGACATGATATTCGCAAAGTTCCTTTAAAAACTTCTTTCCAGGATCTGCCAGAACATAATCAAAACGGATTCCGGAACGGATAAAAACTTTTTTTACTTTAGGCAGATTTCTAAGCTTTCTGAGCAGTTCAATATAATCCGTATGGTCCGCTCTTAGATTCTTGCATGGTTCAGGGAAAAGGCACTGCCGGTTGGGACAAGCTCCTTTTGTTGTCTGCTTTTCACAGGCCGGAAAACGGAAGTCTGCTGTAGGTCCGCCTACATCATGGATATATCCTTTAAAATCGGGTTCTTCTGTCAGCATCTTTGCTTCTTCGATAAGAGACTCATGGCTTCTTGCCTGGATGATTCTTCCCTGATGAAATGTAAGAGCGCAAAAGCTGCAGGCACCAAAACACCCCCGGTTATTGATCAGGCTGAATTTAATCTCCCTTACAGCCGGAATTCCGCCCTGTTCCTCATAGGAAGGATGATAATTGCGCATATAAGGAAGTCCATAAGTATAATCCATGTCTTCCGCAGAAAGTGGCTTAGCCGGAGGATTCTGGACTACAAATAAATTGTCTTTGTATGGCTCCACCAGACGTTTACCGAGAAACGGGTCTGTATTGCTGTACTGAACGTAATAGCTTTTTGCATACTCCAGCTTATCCGCCTTCATGCTGTCAAAGGAAGGGAGTACGTGTGCGTTATACACGGATTCCAGGCTGTTTGTCTTGTAAACCGTACCTTCTATAAAAGTAACGTCCTTGATATCTATACCGCTGTTTAAAGCATCAGCTATCTCGATGATGGATTTCTCGCCCATCCCGTAGGAAATTAAATCTGCCTGGGAATCTATGAGAATGGAATGTTTCAGTCTGTCAGACCAGTAATCATAATGAGCCAGACGCCTTAAACTGGCTTCTATGCCTCCGATGATAATCGGTGCATTTTTATATACAGAGCGGATTAAGTTGCAGTAAACCGTAGTGGCATAATCAGGTCGCTTGCCCATAACTCCGTCGGGAGTATAGGAATCCTGCTGTCTCCGTTTTTTTGAAACGGAATAATGGTTTACCATGGAGTCCATGTTGCCAGCGGAAACCAGGAATCCAAGCCTGGGTTCTCCAAGAATCTGAATGCTTTTTTTATCCTTCCAGTCAGGCTGGGATATGATCCCCACTTTGTATCCATGAGCCTCTAACAGACGGCTTATAATCGCATGTCCAAAGGAAGGATGATCCACATAAGCATCGCCGATCACATAGACAAAGTCGCATTGTTTCCACCCTCTGATATTCATATCAGTCCGGCTGATAGGAAGATAATCGTGTATCATTCGTTTACTCCATTTCTATTCAAAATCTGGTTATAGTCACTGATAAAATAATCGGCCAACTGTCTTTTTTCTTCTTCCATGTCTCTGGAAGATTCATCGTCAATGGCACAGACCGTCATACCGGCCCTCTTTCCCGCAAGAATTCCTGCAGGTACATCTTCAAACACCAGGCAATGGGAAGGGGAAACGGAAAGTTCTCTTGCCACTTTCAAATAAATATCCGGGGCAGGTTTTCCAGCTGGTACCTCACAGGAAGTAGCCACTACCTGAAAATATTGCCCAATGTGAAGTGACTCAATCACTGCCTCTACCATTTGTCTGCCATTGCTGGTGGCAATTCCGGCTTTTAGACCATTCTTTGCTATGTATTCTAAAAACTCCCCAGCCCCTGGCTTGAGAGAGACCTCATTCCGGTATTTTTCAATGGACATACCAACCCATATTTCCTTAATTTCCTCAAGAGATTCCTTGAGTTTAAAACGCTCTTTAAAATAGAATGCGGTTTCAGAAAAACTCATTCCCTCAATTTCCTTTTGCAAGTCTTCGGGACAACGAATGCCTCTGCTTTCTAAAAATTCTATATCAATGGTCTTCCACATCCACATGGAATCAACCAGAGTTCCATCCAGATCAAAAATCACAGCTTTTTTCTCATTTAACATGGTTCACTTTTGTTTTCCTTTCCATGACATTTTAATTCCTCAATTTCCTCTTTACGAAGAGGACGGTATTCTCCGGGCTTTAATGTCTCATCTAGTGAAAGACCGCCCATTGACATCCTCCTTAAGTATACCACACAGCACCCGAGAGTTTCAAACATACGTTTTACCTGATGAAATTTACCTTCCCGGATGGTTAAGCGTACTTCCGTAAGCTCTCTGGTTTCAAGAACCTCCAGCCGGGCTGGAAGCGTTGGAGTCCCGTCGGAAAGGATAAGACCTTCCTGAATACGCTCCTTTGCATCAGGAGGCAGCGTGCCTTCAATCCGAGCAAAATAAATCTTATCCACATGTTTCTTGGGAGACAGAAGCTGGTGAGCAAGATCTCCGTCATTGGTAATAATAAGAAGTCCCTCCGTATCAATATCCAGTCTCCCCACGGGGAATAGATCATCCCGTTTTCTCTCGTCAATCAGGCCGATCACTGTCTCATATCGCTTGTCCTCAGTAGCAGAAACGACTCCCTGTGGCTTATTTAACATATAGTACTCAAAGGCCACGTAAGACACCTGTCGTCCATCTACTGTTACCTGATTCTGCTCTGGATCAATCTTTCGGTCTGTCTTTTTCTCCGGAATACCGTCTACCCATATTCTGCCCTTTTTGGCCATTTCCTTGATCTGGCTTCGGGTTCCTTCTCCCATTTCGCCCAAATATTTATCTAATCTGATTTCTTTCATTACTGCCACCGCCATCCAGGGTAATATTTATTTTTAAGAGTACTGCCAGTTCCTTTTGCAAATCCCAGTGGGAAACCATCTACACAGACCAGGCACCAGCCTTTTATCTGTCCCTCTTCTTCCTTTAATGATATGGTTTCGCCCTTCAAATAACGAATCACTCTCTCATCTGACTTTTCCCAGGAAACCGTTTGTTTGAATTCCTCTGCTTTTAAAGCCATTGAAAATGATTGAGCTGGTTCAAACCGTCCTTTTTTCATTTCTCCAAGCATTAAACCAGTTCTTAAAAACCGGAGTTTTCTGGCATGCTCTGGAAAGCCTTCTGGTAAATAATATACCGCCTCGTTCTTGATATGGATACGGTTACGGTCAAGGGGCTTCGTTACCATAGAAAGAAATTCCGTCAATTCTTCTGGTAAAGTACCTTTTTTTTCTGTATTATTTCCGTCAAAGAATGTGTCTGTATCTGATTGTTTTTTCTTTAACAATGCCATAAAATGCCCCTCCCCCTTTATCCGGTGGGGGAACAGGCGTAGACAGCCGGAAAGTCCGATTCCATCTGATGCTCCCTCAAAAAGTGGCAGAGAAAGCAGCTCCATGTCCTTATGCTGTTCAAGAATAAATCTGATGATATCCTCATCTTCACAAACCGAAAACGTACATGTAGAATACAATAGCAGACCGCCAGGTACCAGCATGTCCACCGCCTGATTCACAATCTCTTTCTGAATTTCTGCATAATATTCCGGTCCGTGCTCCTCGTAGCTTTTTACCATATCCGCATCTTTACGGAACATTCCTTCTCCAGAACAGGGGGCATCAATTAAAATCTTATTAAAGAATTCACCAAATGTTTCTTTTAATTTCTTTGGTTCTTCGCTGGTAACACAGATGTTTTCGATTCCCCAAAGTTCCAGATTTTTAAGGAGTGCCTTCGCCCTGGAGTTGCTGATGTCATTCGATACAAGCAGTCCTTCTCCTTTAAGCTTTGCGCCCAGTTCTGTACTCTTCCCGCCAGGAGCTGCACACAGATCAAGAACCTTATCTCCCGGCAGAACCGGAAGAAGGTTGGCAGGTGTCATAGCGCTGGGTTCCTGCAAATAGTAAAGTCCTGCATAATAATATGGATCTTTGGCCGGACGCTCATCTCCCTCATAATAAAATCCGTTCTCAATCCATGGAACAGGTTTCAGGGAAAGAGCTGTTATTTCTGTAAATTCTTCCGGGGTTATTTTTAAGGTATTAATACGCAGACCGTAAAGCCGTTCTTCATCAAAACTCCTTACATACGCATCATATTCCTCTTCTCCCAGCAAGTCTTTCATTCTATTTAAAAATTCTTCCGAAATCTTAATTTCCTTCACGTTTTCGCTCCCGTTTCCTGTCTATGTAAGCAATCTTAATATACTAATAGGAATATTTCAACCGGTATTTCTCCAGATATTTTAGGACCCAGTAGGGATTCACACTCATCTCTTCATTATGGTCCGTCTTTAAGTAAATTCCTACATGGAGGTGGACATCAAAATTTCCGGTTGTCCCTTCGATTTCACTGTAGCCCGTGTCTCCCATAAAGCCTAAAAGTTCTCCTGCTTTTACCGTATCTCCCGCTTTCCACTCCTTACTATAACCGTAAAGATGAGCATAATAAAGGTATGCACCTCCGGGAGCCCGGATTCCGATGCGCCAGCCGCCTTTGTTCAGCCAGCCGACTTTCTCTACAACACCATCACTCATGCTGACAACCGGATAATATCCTCTGGGCCGTTTGGTTCCCATAAGATCACAGCCTTCGTGTCCCCGGTCCCCTCCATAGGTGCGGGGATCCAGCCAGCCGTTTTCATATGTTATATCAGGTGCGTCTGCTTTCATATTGAAAGGAACCGGGAAAAATTTCAAATCCCCCAGCAGGGCCACATAGGCATTTTTTAACTTACGGTATTCCTGTGGCTTTACCTTCCTAAGCCGGTCTCCCCGGTTATCCTTATCCTTTACTTTTGTAAGATCGTACTGATGTTCCACCATCAGAGAGGTAAGTGTATCGTAATCAATAGTGTCCCACTCTGCAACCATCTTTCCAAGTTTTAAACTTCTGAAATCATCGCTTTCCCAGGTATATGCATTCAGCTGGTAAAAGGTAGGATTATTATATAAATAATCTATCATGGTCACATGGAATACCGACAGGATCACAATGAAAAAAAGAATCACCATCATATCGGTCACGCCTTTTCATATAAATGTATAAAACAATCTATTCAGGTGCATATGAAAAAATCCTTTTTCCGTCTGCTTTCCGTCGCTGCACTCCTTTTTCTGCTCCTTCGTCCCTCCATTGCTTATGAAGGGGCCAGAAACGGACTTCTCCTGTGGGGTTCTGTGGTGGTACCTACCTTATTGCCTTTTATGATCTGTTCTAATGCCATTGTGGCCTTAAATGCGATCCATATTCTGATTTTTCCGGTGAAAAGACTTTTGCACCGGTTTTTCTGCCTGTCTGATGCTGCAAGCTATGCCCTGGTCTCCGGTCTGTTATGCGGCTATCCAATGGGTGCCCGTACCTGCAGTGATTTTATGGATAACGGGCGCATCTCCCAACAGGAAGGAAAATACTTACTGGCGATCTGTAACCATCCAAGTCCAATGTTTCTATTGGGGTATGCTGCTTCCGGCCTTCCGGCTCTGGTTCCTGTTTGGATTCTTATTACCTGCATCTATCTTCCGATCCTGCCTGTTTCTATTGCAGCAAGATCCTATTACCGGATCACAGAACCGGCCCGTTCCCTCCCAGTTAGCAAAAAAGCCGCCAAATCCTTTGATGACAGTCTTATGGATTCCTGCGAAGTTATGGTAAAAATCGGTGGTTATATCATGCTTTTTTCCATCCTCGCCCTATACATAACAAAACTTCCCTTAAATATTCCGGAATACAAGGCTATTCTTTTAGGTCTTGTAGAAATCACGACCGGAATCAAAGCCATATCCGAAACTTTCTCCGGATTATCCGGTGGTCTTTGGATCGCTGCCGCCACTGCATTCGGAGGTTTGTCCGGAATTTTTCAGACAAAGAGTGTCATAAAAAATGCCGGATTATCCATCCGGCACTATGTAGCATGGAAAGCCTTTCACGGCCTTCTAACCATTATCCTGTTTATTCTGCTGACTCAGGTTCCTGTGCTTGTGCCGTCTCCATAACGGCTCCTGTCAGTTCCTGACGATTGGATGAGACAATATCATAGCTTGACTGCATAGAGGTCATAAATGCATCAAAACGGCCCTGAGCGCCTTCCATGGAATGGCTGATAATGGTCTGAAGACTTTTAAGCATATCATCCGTATACTGCACGGAGCTTTGTCTGATCCCATTGGCATCCCCAACTGCTTTTTCTACAATCTGCTGGGCCTGCTGACTGGCCTGCTCGATGATATCATTGGCCTGGGCATAGGCTTTCTGCATGATCTCATGTTCATTGACCAGTTCATTGGTCTGAGCATTGGCCTGGGCCAGTATGGAATCTGCCTGCTGACGAGCTTCATTCATGATTGCATCACGATTGCTGATAATCTTCTGGTATTGTTTAATTTCATCGGGAATCCGCAGACGCAATTCCACCAGAAGTTCCTCTAATTCATCCCGGTTAACCACGATCTTGCTGTTAGAAAGGGGCTGATACTTACAGCTGTCAATATATTCTTCAATTTCACCGATTAACTGCTCAATTCTGCTCATCATAAATTCGAACACTCCTTACTTTTATTTCATTCTATCTTCCATTTTCTTCATCACACGTTCCGCAACATCTTCGGGCACAAACGCGTTTATCTCTCCGCCAAAAGCGGCAATCTCCTTCACAATGCTGGAACTCAAGTAAGAATATTTTAGATTCGTCGTTAAAAACACAGTATCCACTTCCGGAGCAATGACCCGGTTGGTCTGTGCAATCTGCAATTCATATTCAAAATCTGTTACAGCGCGAAGCCCGCGGATAACCGCATCCGCCTGTTTGGCTCGTACAAAATCAACCAAAAGTCCCCCAAACGATGTGACTTCCACGTTTGGCAAATCTTTGGTTAGGCTCTTTAACATATTAACACGTTCTTCTACAGAAAACAACGGCGTTTTTGAATTATTATTTAAAACTCCAATAATCAGATGATCGGACATTTTGGCAGAACGTTCTATAATGTCCAAGTGTCCAAACGTTACCGGATCAAAGCTTCCTGGATACACTGCTTTTCTCATAGTTTTTTCCCTTTTCCCCTGTTACTTTTTTTCTATAAAAATATGTTTATTCGTCTTATAACTTTTATCCTTTATCATCTGATATCCTATGGTTTCCAGATAGTCAAAAGAAGTTTCCAGAGAAGCTTCCACAATGATTACTGTATTCTCATCAATGAGCGAAGAAGACGAGAGATACTGTAACACTTTCTTTTCCCATTCAAAGTTATAGGGCGGGTCCATAAAAACAAAATCAAACACATCTCCCTTTCCTTCCAGCCTTGAAAGTCCTGTCATAACTTCGCAGTTCATGACTATGGCATCCTCTTCCAGTCGGGTAGCTTTTAAATTTTCACGGATGCATTCAGCTGCTTTGGGATTTTGTTCTACCATCACTGTCTTTCTGGCTCCTCGGCTTAATGCCTCGATTCCAATGGCTCCGCTTCCCGAAAATAAATCCAGAAAACAACAGTCTGGCATGTCCACATTTATCATATTAAAAAGAGTTTCTTTAATTCTATCGGTGGTAGGCCGCGTATCCTGACCTTCTATTGTCTTTAATAAAAGCCTTTTGGCTTTTCCTGCAATTACTCTCATTATAACCCTCACTTTATTTTTCCAAATCATTATAGTATGAAAACGAAAGATATACAACCAGATTTTGCTCTCTGATTATAAAAAAAACTGACACTTATACCATCGAGAGCAAAGAAAAAAGGAGCCGCAGCCCCCGTAAATGATAAATCAATTACCAGGCTACAGCTCCTCTTTTCTTTTTTTTACAGATTATTTACCTGCAAGCTGTCTTTCATAGGATTCGATCATTTTCTTAACCATATAGCCGCCTACGGAACCATTCTGTGCGGAAGTTAAGTTACCGTTGTAACCATTGGTTAACGGAACACCTAATTCATTAGCTACTTCCATTTTGAAACGATCCATTGCTTCCTTTGCTTCTGGTACATTTGTAGTGTTAGATTTTCCTGACATAATTAAATGCCTCCTTTTCATCTATTTCACCATGTGTTTGTTTTGTTTTTTACATGGTGTGTTTTGTGCTACACTCCTATTATGGCTGAAACAGAATGAAATACACTAGAAGGTTTTTCGTAAAATGTCATTTTTAGGAAAAAAATTTCGAACCCTTATAATGATTCTTATACCACTTATAAAACGGTCAATCGGAGCCAAGTATTTTTTCAATATTGGTCTTCATCAGCTGGAACGCAACTTCATTCATACCGCTGTTCATGATCACATCAGCAAGGGGCTTGGTCGGCTCCACATATAAATAATGCATAGGCTTAACCGTAGTAAGATACTGTTCTACCACACCTTCGATATCTCTGCCTCTGTCTTTTACATCCCGGATCACACGTCGCAGGATTCTCTCGTCTGCATCTGCTTCTACAAATATCTTGATATCAAACATGTTTCTTAACCGTTCATCTGCAAAGACCAGGATTCCTTCAACTAAAATCACTTTTTTCGGTTCTACCTTTACTACCTCATTGGAACGGTTATGCAAGGAATAATCATAGATGGGACACTCCACTGATACTCCGGAACGGAGCATGGACAGCTGATCCAGCAAAAGCTCCGTTTCAAATGCCTCCGGATGATCGTAATTCATCTTTTTTCTTTCATCAAAAGGGATTCCATCCTGTTTTTTGTAATAATTATCGTGATACAGGACCGCAATATCATCACAAAACGCTTCTTTTAATCGATTGGTAAAGGTTGATTTTCCTGAACCAGTTCCTCCGGCAATACCAATTATTATACACTTCATCTTCCGCACTCCTTTAATCCCTTTTCAATTCTAATCGTACATTTATTTAATTATCATTACGTTTTCATTCAACACTCTGTCGTTCTCTATCGGATTATCGGTACAGATTACAGTTTTAAGTTCTCTTAGATTCTGAAGTGGTTTTAAATCAGTCACATAATTTCCACTGATATTCAATTCTTCCAACATCGGAAGTGAAGATGCAAAACCGATTCCTGTTAAAGTATTATCTGCCAAACTCAACTTCTTAAGTCCTGGAAATTTTGCAAAAAAATCCAAGTGTTCATCTAACACTACTTTGTCGTAATCCACGGAATAAATTCCACCGCCGCCGCTTATTTTTACATTTTTATATAGCTTTACGCCATCCATTTCTAAAACCTTCAACATTTCAGTAGGCTGGACTTTTTCAAAATTAAGTTCGCATTCCACGCCGTTTAAATAGATTTCCTGCAAAGCAGGCGCACGGAAAATCCCGGATATATCTTCATACGTGGACATACCATCCACATTCAAATATTCCAGAGAAGGGATATCGCCAACAAAACTTAAATTAGAAAAATCACCAAACAGCCGGTTGCAGGTTAATTTTTTTAATCCAGTAAGCCCGGAAAAAGCATCTTTGCTGTTAACTCTGCATCCTTCTAACTTAAGCTCTTCCAGTGCGTTCATATTATGCAAAAATCCCACATCATCGGCACGAGACACAGAAAGCTTTATCAGTCCAGTAAGTCCGCTCAAATCCGGCTGAGGACAATTGCTCGGAATTTCCAGGGTGAGTTCTTTCAGTCCTGTAAGTCCCTGTATTCCGCTTAAATCTTTTAATTCATCACAATTATCAATGGTCAGTGAAGTCAGGCCTGTTAAGGCCTTTAGATCATTGACACTTAGAATTTTTGCATCAGTAATGGAAAATGACTTCAAATTCGTAAGACCGGCGGTAAACCCAGTATCACGGATTCCTTCAGACTCTACCGATAAGGATTCCAATCCCTGCATAACTGACAGTACTGAAAAATCACTGATATTGTCGCAATTAATAAGCGTTAAACTCTTTAAGTTCTTTCTGCTGGCAAGGGTTTTTATATCGGATATATTCAGTCCATCGAAAGTTAAGCTTTCAAGATTCTGATACTGATCCAGACCATCAAGATTATTTATTCCCGAAAGAAAACGGACTTCTTTTAACCCAGACACTCCCGGATATATTTTTGCAAGTTCTAAGGGAGATTCAGCGTTACAACTGATTCCTTCTAAAGACAGGCCTTTTAACGCATCTGAATTTAAATATCCTGCCATTTCAAGTTTTTTAAGACCAGTAAAACGGGACAGAAGTTCATATTCAATTCCACCGTTTTCCCTAGGATAGGTCAACCATGTCAGTTCTGCATCAGGAGCCTCATATGGATTTTCAAGGCTGTATCCAATGCGGACGTCATCCGTACCATACGTAATATCAAGCCATTTAAAACGCGATAGTTCATCCGGGGTTAAATCTTTTGCCGGACGGCCTACCACAGATTCAGCCATAGCACCAAGAGGGCCAGATAATACTTTTTCTTCTTTTTCAGTAGTTTGAGATTCCAAGCGGCTGTCAGCCTGGGAAACGGCTGCTTCTTCTCCAGCTTTTTTCTCATAGTAGGAAACAACTCCCCTTGCCCCTAAATAAAATAGAGATAAAAGAACAATGGAAAGAAAGATTCTGGTTTTTGCGCTGACTCCTGATTCTACTTTCGTGGCTGTAATAACTGATTTGCCAGAGCTATTCTGCCCAGAGTGGGTAAAATATACATTTTCGTGATTATCTGATTCAATTGCATATGTACTTTGACAATATTCGCAAACCGCAATGTGCGGGTTATTCTCGTCGATCTTTAAAGTACCATTACAGGCCGTACACTTAAGTTCAGTTATTTTCATCTCGAGCTCCCTTAATACTTACATTCAAATATTTACCATTCATATTCTAGCAGAATCATGGATTTTATTCAATTCTTTTCACTTACTTTATCATAGAATCAAAGAAAGGCTCAGCTCCTGTAACGAGAGCTGAACCTGAATCCCTTTTATTCAAATACCGTATATTCCTCGTAAGAGACCGTTTTCGGTTTTACAGCATTATAATAGTTCGCAAGCGTGACATTCATATATGGATAAACATAGATGTAGCCAAGACCACAGGTAAAGATCGCCAGAAGTTCCCATAAAATAAAGGAAAGTTCCAGTACAAAATATTCCCATTTATGTCCAATCATCATTTCTTTGCTTTCGCGAATACACTGCATCACCCCTTTGTTGGGGTCCTCCACCAACACAAAGATTGCCTGTGAATAACGGTATGCAGCAATAATTCCTGGAATAATGAAAAGAAGGGACCAAAGAAGCACCAAAATACCTATCATAATTGACAAGCCAAGCGCTTTCAGCAAATATCTGGCGCTGGAGAAAAGATCTCCGTAAGACATGGTTGCATCCCTGTTTGAGACCTTCAGGCTATAAGATTGATATCCAAATTGAATGATCGTAGTAATGATGAAATAAATGATATAAAATACAATACTGGAAATTGCAAAGGTCATTAGCTGGGTGGGATCTCCGTATCCGTTAGCCTCATCCAATAATCTTTCCCAAAAGTCGAAGAAGCTTTGTATTGCAGACAAAACTATTACAATCACTCCGTAAATCACGGTAAGCCCGTAAGGGCTGATGGCCGCTTCCCTCATAGCGGCTTTTGCATCCATTTTTAAAACTTTTCTGTCCATTACTTTCCTCCTGATTCCTGGCTTTGCCAGTGTTCATTCTCCATTACAGATTTAGCTTATCGTAGCTTTTTTCCAAATATTCCTGCAATTTATACTTTAGTTCCTTATGTTCCTCTTTTTCTAACTCTGGATCTTCTTTAAAAAGCAGTTTCACTTCCTCTGATACTGTTTTCAACAGGTTCGCATCTGTAAAAATATCTCCCAGCTTGAATTCCAGATCACCACTTTGGCGGATTCCAAAGATATCTCCTGGTCCCCGAAGTTTTAAATCTTCTGATGCAATGAAAAAACCGTCATTGGATTGATTTAAGATATCCAACCGTTCTTTTGTTCCATCCTGGTCGGAACCGTTTACCATAATGCAGTAGGACTGGTGTTTACCACGGCCAACTCTTCCCCTCAACTGGTGAAGCTGAGCCAGACCAAACCGTTCTGCATTTTCAATCAGCATGACGGTTGCATTTGGTACATTCACTCCTACTTCAATAACAGTGGTCGACACCAGTACTTGAATTTCTCTGCTGGCGAACATTTCCATGATCTTATTTTTTTCCTTGGGCTTCATCTTTCCATGAAGATATTCTACTGCAATCCCTGGAAGCGCTTCTTTTAAAACCTTTGTATAATCTACCACATTTTCTGCCTCAATCATCTCACTGGCTTCAACCATGGGACAAATTACATAGGCCTGACGTCCCTGTGCTACTTCGTTCCGAATAAATTCGTAAGCCTTTTTCCGGTATCCTGTATCCACAACGCAGTTTTTGATAGGAAGACGGTTGGCTGGCAGCTCATCAATGACAGAAATATCCAGATCACCATAAATAATAATGGCAAGAGTTCTTGGAATAGGCGTTGCGCTCATAACAAGGACATGAGGCTCTTCACCCTTTTGTCCAAGCGTTTCCCTCTGCCCCACTCCAAATCGGTGCTGTTCATCGGTTATGACCAGCGCCAGGTTGTCATACACCACTTTTTCCTGAATAAGAGCATGGGTGCCTACAATGATATCGGCTTCATGAGATGCGATTTTTTCATAGGCGATCCTTTTTTCCTTGGCTGTCATGGAGCCGGTAACAAGTAACGGAGTTTTATCAATGCCATACTTTGAAAACAGCTCGGTCATTGACTCATAATGCTGTTTTGCCAGAACTTCCGTAGGGACCATAAGCGCACCCTGATATCCATTATAAGATGCCTGAAGAAGTGCAAGTATTGCAATGATGGTCTTACCTGATCCAACATCTCCCTGAACCAGACGGTTCATAACACGTCCTTCTGACAAATCACCATATACTTCTTGTAAGACCTTTTCCTGTGCATTTGTAAGGGAATAGGGAAGATGTTCCTTTAAGGCCTCTACTTCCGGAGATAAGGTCAGAGAATAGGGACTTCGTTTATCCTCTCTCTTTTCCTTGAGCCTTCTGACAGCCATTAAAAACAGAAAAAATTCATCAAAAACCAATCTTTTTCTGGCAAACAGCAGTTCTTTCCGGTCTGCCGGAAAATGGATATGCTCAATGGCGAAATTATATTCTGCCAGCTCATGTTTTTTTCTTAAGTCGGCAGGCATATAATCTCGGACCATTTTACGTATCTCAAGTGCCTGCTTTTCTGCCCTTACTATGGTTTTATTGCTAAGACCCTTGGTTTGTCCATATACAGGCTGCATGGAATGAACGATCTGCTCATAGGCCTCTGCCGTAAATACTTCCGGCTGTTCCATGGTGAGCCGGCCACTTTTTTTAACGATTCTTCCACGAAAGACTGCCCTCATACCAGCTTTTAGCGTAGAATGAAGATAAGGCATGTTAAACCAGGTTAACGTAACCGTTCCTGTAGGATCTTTTAAAGTTGTGGTTATTACCTGGATGTGGCTATACCGTTTTACATCCGGAGTTTTATAAAGCATTCCAGCCACTGCCATAACACGTTCCGGTATCAATTCTCCAATGGCTGACGGCTCCTCATAGGCATCATAAGCTCTTGGATAATATTCAAGAAGATCTTCTACGGTCACGACCCCTACTTTTTGAAACAGTTTTCCCGTTTTTTCTCCAATTCCTTTTAATGTATCAATGGATTCACGGTTCACGGATACATTCACCTCCAGGTTCCTTTTTCTTATAGCAAAAACCCGGACAGACGATATCCCGTCTGCCCGGGAAATACATACGTTTTATTCTACAGAAAGCAGATAATAATAAATCGGCTGCCCGCCTGCATGAAGTTCAACTTCACAGGCAGAGAATGTCTCTTCTGCTTTTTCTTTCAACGTCTCTGCATCCGCCTCAGTTATATCTTTTCCATAATAAATGGTCACTAATTCAGATTCTTCTTCTACCATTGACTGCAGCGAATGAAGTACAGTGGATTCAATATCTTTTCCAACAGCAAGTATTCCGCTGTCTCCTAAAGCCATGATATCGCCTTCGCGGATTTCAATATCATCAATCATAGTATTGCGCACTGCATAAGTAATCTGTCCTGTCTTTACTCTGGACATCTCTTCTGTCATATTCTTCTCATTATCTTCCGGCGACAAATCCGCTGCAAAGTTAATGATGGCAGTAATACCCTGAGGAATGGTCTTTGATGGAATAACAATTACTTTTTTGTCTTCCACCAGGCTTTTTGCCTGCTCGGCTGCCAGGATAATATTCTTATTATTAGGAAGGATATAAACTGTGTCAGCATTCACCCGTTCAATAGCATTGAGCATATCTTCCGTGCTGGGGTTCATCGTCTGACCGCCCTCAATTAAATAATCCGCACCAATTCCACGGAATATCTCATCAAGTCCTTCTCCTGCTGAAACGGAAATAAAGCCATAAGATTTTCTAGGCTGTATTTTATGTTCTCTTTCCGCTTTTTGCTGCTCTGCCAGTTTTTCTGATTCCTTAATCAATTTCTCCTGATGTTCTTCCCTCATGTTATCAATCTTCATACGGGATAAAGAGCCATATGTGAGAGCTCTCTGGATGGCAAGTCCGGGATCATTGGTATGAACATGAACTTTCACCATATCATCATCGGAAACAACAACCAGAGAATCTCCGATTGATTCTAAATAATCCTTAAAATCAAGTTCGGTCTTTTCATCATATGGTTTTTCTAAATTGATGATAAATTCTGTACAATATCCGAATTTGATATCAATATCTTCTAATCTTACGCTATCTGATACCAGGGAGGCGTCAGGACGGGCGCTGCCTTCTACGGATAAATCAACTTCTTTTCCCAGCAGGCAGTCAAATGCTCCCTTCATGACCTGCATCAGTCCCTGTCCGCCGGAATCCACTACACCAGCCTGCTTTAAAACAGGCAGCATCTCCGGTGTCTGGCTTAATACATAATCTCCGTGTTCAATCACCTTCTGACAGAATTCAATCACATCTTCTGTCTCTGTAACAAGCTCTGCCGCTTTATCAGCCATTCCTTTGGCTACCGTAAGAATTGTTCCTTCCTTTGGCTTCATAACCGCTTTATAAGCAGTCTCAGTAGCTCTCACAAAGGAATTCGCTAATACAGTTGTGGTCACCTGCTCTGCACCTGTGATTTCTTTGGTAAAACCACGGAACAGCTGGGATAGGATTACGCCTGAGTTTCCTCTGGCGCCTCTTAAAGAACCGGAAGAAATTGCTTTTGCCAATGTCTCCATGGTTGGATTTTCAATGGCTGCCACCTCTTTGGCCGCTGACATAATTGTCATGGTCATATTTGTTCCGGTATCTCCATCCGGTACTGGAAACACATTTAATTCATTAATCCATTCTTTTTTTGCTTCCAGTCCTTTTGCACCTGCCAGAAATGCTTTCTGCAGCATTTTGGCGTCTATATACTTCATACCCACAGGTAGTTTCCTCCTTAATCAATCACTCTTACGCCTTCGACGTAGATGTTAATTTTATCTACCGTCATTCCGGTGAATTCTTCGACTTTGTATTTTACATTCTCAATCAGATTATCCGCTACTGCAGAAATGCTGATTCCATAAGCAACAATCACATGAAAATCAATGGTAATATGGTTGTCCTGGATAATCACATTGATTCCGTGAGTCAAGCCTTCCCGTTTTAATAACTTAACGAGTCCGTCTTTCATGCTGACAGCCGCCATACCGACAATACCGAAGCATTCTACTGCAGTAGTTCCGGCATACATAGCGATAACATCAGGGCTTACCTGGATTTCGCCCAGTTTATTATTGATATAACCCTTCATAGTCTCTACCTCCGTTCTTTCTGTCTGATTTGATTATACATGATTTTTCCAAAAAAAGAAACAAATTTTTAATTTTCACTTGCAAATCATTGTGTTTTCTGTTATCATACACTTGTTGTGGATTTTTCAACCATAAAAAAATCCAAGTAGCTTTTAAGGAGGTGCAATCATGGCTAAATGTGCAATTTGTGAAAAAGCTGCTCACTTTGGTAACGCAGTGAGCCATTCCCATAGAAGATCTAATAAGATGTGGAAAGCAAATGTAAAGTCCGTTAAAGTAAAAGTTACAGGCGGCGCTAAGAAGATGTACGTATGTACTTCCTGCTTAAGATCCGGATTAGTAGAAAGAGCTTAATCGAAGGAAACTCCTGGCTGATATCAGTCAGGGGTATTTTTTTTAATTTTAATGGGGCCCGGCTTCTTTTACAGGAACCAGTCCCCATTTCTTTTTCCGCTTCTATGGCAATGCTCTGTTAACAACAGAACAGGTTATATCCCAATACCAGACATCCAATAATAAACAAAATTGTAACGATTGTTGCCGGGATAAAAAGCAGGATTGCCATTCCTGCTCCGAAACAGAACAGCATAAGTCCACATACTCTTCTCATATCATCCCTCAATTCATTCAGGCTATATGACATCCTATGCGGCTTATCCCCTTCTTATTCCTCTTCTTTTTCTTTCTCTTGTGCAGCGGCCATTTCCTCTGCCACTTTTATAGCATCAGAAGAAACCTCTTTTGATCCTCCAGCAAATTTATTCACAAAATCAGGAACCATGTCCAAAATCTTTGTAACAGCATCCTGCTGTTTGATATTCACCAGTTTTGTTACTCCATTCTGAATAATAAGCACCGCACTGGGGCTCATCTTGGCATGCATACCACCGGCACCTCTTTGCTTTGCATTCTCTGCAAAAGAACCAGCCGCCATTCCGCAGGTCACATCCACCAAAGGAAGAATGATCGCATCATCAACCTTCACTGCATCTCCTACTACTGTTTTTGTTGCTACAAAGGCATCCATCCCTTTAAACAGTGCCTCAACCGTAGATGTAAAATTATTGTCTGCCATCGAAAGCAATTCCTCCTTTATCGAAGCCATTTCTTCAACAGAATCCTGAAATTTTTATCCATTAACATGCGTAATCCGATGAAAAGTACCGTTCCCAACCGGATCCTGCCACGGAAAGTACCTTCCGCATTAAATACCTCCTCGTCAAACACCGGATATAAATCCAATTGCTTATGGCAAAAGGGGTATACCACACTTGCGTACATAAGCACCTGACCGGTTAAGTAAGGGTCATCAAAACCAAAGGTAATCGTTCCTTTTCCTTTGAGAGGAAGAACGTGGCGTATCAGTTTCTTGCCTTGTTTCAGTAACAGTTTTACTGTTTGCTGGTTGTCCTTATTGGAACACCATGCATAAATTTCATCTTTTTTCTCTTTTACTGTCCTCAGTGTATCATAAACTCTATGAAAAAAAAACTTAAGTTTTGATAAAAACCTGAGTACTCTCTTTTTTATATTTTCCCATAAGGTATTAAAAAAAGAGTCATTTCTTTTTTCTTTCTCTTCTTTTAAAGGTGGCAGATTCTCTGGTTTTTTCCTGACATTATCCGGATGCTTCTGGATTTCTTCCTGAACATCATCCTTGAGTTCCCCTGCCTCTTTAAAAGCATCCGGCTCCACTCTCTCCATGGCGTGAACCATGATCTCTTCCGCTTCCTTCAGCTCTTCATCAATTATCTTTGGTTTCAGAATGCGGAAGCCAAAAAAACGGATTGCAGCCGTAACGTTCTCCTCATACTCCACTCTTACGGTAAGGATATGTAGCAGCCAGGAGAAAACAACACTCCCTTTTCCCTTCCCGTGATAAGACCCGGTTCCGCGATACCGCACAGGTACCAGAAGCACTAATAGCAGCACTACAAGAATAAGCCCCAGAATGGCCAGCAAAAGAAGTCCTATTATTTTCAATATCAATAAAATTATATGAAGCATGGACACCTCACACCTTACCGGCTTCCTTCCTCCATAAAGGCAGTTAAATCGAAGCCTCCTGTTATCCGGTACATATCATGAATCAAACGCCCGGCCACCTCCAGCGCTTCCCAGTAATCGGCTGCAATGCCCAAAATGAGAATCTCCTCTTTTCGGAAAAAGGGAGCAAATAATTCCGCAGTCGGGTAGATATCAAGTATATTATTCCCATTTGAAGCGGGCATAATCACATAAATATCCGGTCTTGGCTTTGATTTCCGGATTCCCTGAATGATCCGGTAGCGTTTTTTCTTTGCTTTTTCACCTACATACAGACGGTCAAACCAGCTTATTTTCATAATCCATCAGCTCTTCCAATAATTCCTTGCATGTTTCTTTTTCCGCTTCGTCCAGGCAGCTTTCCAGACTTCCTCTGATATATGCCTGTATTTCATCAATGGAGTTAAAGTATACAGGCAGGTCTGATAAAACCTTAGCCATAATGGCCCGTACCACCTGTTTTGATGTACCAGAAAAAACTTCTTCCAGTTCCTTAAGATAAGCACCCGCTTCTTTTTCCAAATAAGTGCGGTCTACCATAGATGTTTCTTCTGCCTTTTCCACTTCGGCATCGGAATTCAGATGCTTTAGCTCTGCAAAACTGCTTCCAGATAACAGTCTGTCCACATTTACTGCTTTTATATAATCAGAATCCTTGTTCCACTCCTCATTCTCCTGAGGAAGTTCAATCTTTATATAGCGCTCATAATATGTTTCCTGCCGGCCTTCCAGTTGAGTGAGCTTCTCAAAGAATGCGTCTTCTCCAAAGGAATAGTCTTCCTTACGAAACTTTTCAAGAATATCTGTAACAATTGATCTGTAAAGTTCTTCTTCCTTTACATCAATAACCGCTTCCGTTCCAGCAAACAGCAGGACGCAGAAATCATTGATGATTTCCTGGATCATAACATAAAGCCCGGATTCATTCGTAAGGTCTTCGCTGGCGGACATTAGTTTTGCCATTGCTTCATCAAAACCTTCCGCAGTTATATTCCGGTAGTCAGCATGTCTAAACTGTTCCAAAAGTTCATACAGGTCCTTATGCCCCTTTTCCATATCTTTAGGAAGTTTTGTCATGGATTCTGTCCGAAGGGTATACATCATATCCTTAAGATTCTCCCGGGAGGATCCAATATAAACAGACAATCCTTCCATAACAAGGCTGAAAAACTTCTGTTTGGTTAAACGAATAGGAAGCTGACCAATGATCTGTTTGATTCTCCCATTCATCACTGCATTTTCACTGGTACCTGTGACAAATTCCAAAAGACGTTTTACAAATGCTTCATCATCATGTTCAATGACCGGCAGAGTTTTAAACTTTCGTTCCATGCGATTCAAGACATATTCATATATCTGAAAGCAGTCCGCGTAGGAAGTCATAACCTCTACTTCACGGGTGATGTCTTCTCTAAGTTTCAGCAATCCTTCCAGCTCATCTTTTCCGGAAAAATGACTGTAGAGTAGTTCATTCAGTTGATTGACAGAATCAGAAATATGCTCAGGAATATGGGATTCCTCTGCAATCGACTCAAAAAAAGTATAATAGTTCAGCACCAGCCTTACATAAGAATACTGGTAAGCAGCGGTCATCTGTTTTTTCAGTAAACGGGTTTCCACAATTTATCTCCTTTCGGATTCTCTTAAGTATTGTAATTGGCAAGAATAGACCGTCTAAGCAGATCCAAAGCCTTTACCACAGACTGCTCTCTGATTTTTTCACGATTTCCTTTAAAGTGATATTCCTCCACTTTTACCTTATCCTTCAGATAGCAGGCAATATACACCAGACCCACAGGCTTTTCTCCCTCTGAATTGGGCCCTGCAATTCCTGTGACAGCTATGCAGACATCTGCATCAGTGGCAAAAACTCCGCCGGTTGCCATTTCTTTGGCTGTCTGCTTGCTGACAGCACCGTATTTTTTCAATGTACTTTTATTTACATCAAGCAGTTTTCTTTTTGCCTTGTTGGAATAGGTAACAAAACCTTCCCGGAATACTTCAGAAGCTCCCGATACATTAACCAGGCGTCCTGAAATAAGACCTCCGGTACAGGATTCTGCTGTAGTTACCGTCAATTCGTGTTTTTTAAGAAGGCGGACCACTGCCGTTTCAAGAGTCTCTTCTTCTTTTGTAGTATACACGTCATTTCCAAAACGGCTTTTGATTTCTTTCACCACAGGTTTTAAAAGTTCCCTGGCTTCTTCTTCACTGGATGCCTTTGCAGTAACTCTCAAATGCACCTCTGCTGTCTTTGCGTAAGTAGCTATCGTTGGGTTTGACTGTCCGTTGATTAAGTCAAGAATCCTATTCTCTACCTGACTTTCTCCCTGACCACAGATCTTTATCATCTGAGACCGGATTACTTCCGGTTGACGCTTCTGTAGATAAGGAAATACCTCTTCAACAAAAAGAGGCTTTAATTCATTTGGAGGTCCGGGCAGTAAAATCGCAGTCTTCCCGTCTTTCTCCATAATTAATCCAGGGGCAGTTCCGTTGTTGTTGTCAAGAACAATCGCTCCATTAGGAACAAGAGCCTGTTTCCAGTTATTATCCGGTATTTCTTTATAAATACTGTTCTTAAAATACTGGGTAATCCGCTCCTTGGTATGGGCATCTTCTACCAATGGAAATCCCATGACCTCTGCACAAACTTCTTTTGTCAAATCATCTTCCGTAGGCCCTAACCCTCCGGTTAAAATAACTACATCAGAACGGTCAAAGGCAACTAAAAGCACCTGGGACAAACGTTCTCTGTTATCACCAACTGTAACCTGATGATACATGGACAACCCCAAAAGAGCACATTTTTCTGCAAGATACTGGGTGTTGGTATTCACAATGTTACCAAGTAAAAGCTCTGTTCCGACCGAAACCAGTTCAACAACCATAACGATTACATACTCCCTTCTGTAAGAACCTTATAATTCTTTGCTATATAGTCCACCAGTGATACCACTGTCAATATGGTAGCAATCCAGATAAATATAATTGTAACCGGTGATAACAGCGGGATATTTACAATAAGCAGAACAGACATAATCATCTGGGATACGGTCTTAAACTTCCCCCATTTGCTGGCGGCAATCACAACACCGTTATCCGATGCCACGAGACGGAATCCACTGATGATAAACTCTCTGCTGATGATAATAATTACGATCCATGCAGCAAGCTGCCCAAGGGCTGTGAAACAAATGAGCCCGGAACAGACCAAAAGCTTATCTGCAAGCGGATCCATAAACTTTCCAAAATTCGTAACCAGGCCATATTTTCTGGCAATCATACCATCTAACATGTCCGTAAAACTTGCGATAATAAATATGGCAGCTGCGATCCAACGGTATGTTACATTTGCTCCGCCGTCCAGCAGAAGAAATAAAACAAAAAACGGAATCATGATAACCCTTAAAATCGTTAGTTTATTCGGTAAATTCATCTTCCAACTCTCCCATCAAATCATATTCCATGGCTCCCGTCACACGGACCCTGGCAAAATCACCTGACATCATTTCTTCTCCGGTCTGAACGAATATCATTCCATCCACGCCCGGACCATCCATATAAGTACGGCCTACATATGCGTTTTCATCCGCAACCTTACCTTCAATCATAACCTCTACTGTTTTTCCAACCATGGAATTGGAGTGGTCAAATGAGATCTCCTGCTGGAGTTCCATGATCGCATCACGCCGTTCCTCTTTCACTTCCTGCAAAACCTGATCAGGGAACTCCGCGGCAGGAGTATCCTCCTCTGCGGAATAGGCGAATACGCCCAAACGTTCAAATTCCATTTCATCCACAAATCCCATAAGCTCTTCATGATCCTCCTCGGTTTCCCCAGGGAAACCGGAAATCAATGTGGTACGCAGAGCAATATCAGGAATTTCTTTCCGAAGTTTTTCAACGATTTCACGAAGCTGACTTTGGGTGGTTCTGCGTCCCATCCGTTTTAAAATCTTGTCACTTGCATGCTGAATCGGTAAATCCAGATAACGGCAGATCTTTTCCTCTTCCTTTATGGTCTGAATCAGCTCATCTGTAATTTCCTCAGGATAGCAGTACTGAATTCTGATCCACTGAATACCGGAAATACGGCAAAGTTTTTTCAACAGTTCCGGAAGTGATTTTTTGCCATATAAGTCCATACCATAAAGAGTGGTCTCCTGAGCTACCAAAATCAGCTCTTTTACACCCTTTTCTGCAAGCTCTTCTGCTTCTTTTATAAGCCGTTCCATGGGAACGCTGCGGTAGTTTCCGCGAAGTGTGGGAATGATGCAGTAAGTACAATGCTTATCACAGCCTTCTGCAATTTTAAGGAACGCATAATGACCGCCTGTCGTAAGAACACGTCCTGCATCTACTTCCGGAATTCCTTCCAGTTCATGGAAACGCTGTACATGCTCTTTGCCGCCCAATGCTTCACTTAAAACATTGGAGATCTCATCATATGTGGAAGTTCCAAGAATTCCATCCACTTCCGGAATCTCGTCAATAATCTCCTGTTTATACCGCTGAGCAAGACATCCTGTTACGATAAGGGCCTTGCAATTACCGTCAATTTTCCTCTGTGCCATATCTAAGATGGTATTAATGCTCTCTTCTTTTGCATCTCCGATAAAACAGCAGGTATTGATGACAATCACGTCTGCCTCATATTCATCATCGGTAAAGGTATATCCGTCTTTATTCAGAAGGCCCAACATCATCTCCGTGTCAACAAGATTCTTGTCACAACCCAGTGAAATACATAATAATTTCATCATTAAACTCCTGTCGTTTATATTTCGTATATGAGAAAAGCCATCTACCAAAAGGGAGACGGCCTTCTTCTTAATTATCGTCTTCTTCTGTTGCGTCCGCTTCGCTCAAAATCTTCACTTGGCCCTCGTACAGTTCCTCTACGGCAACAGAAAGCGGTTTTTTACCGTATCCCGGTACTTCAGGTTCAGAGCCGCCGATGATCTGTCTTGCTCTCTTAGCAGCAGCGATTACGATGGAATAACGGCTCTGAACTACAGGAGCATCTCCAGGCTCTACCTCACTGTTTACTACATTAATCAAATCTGAATAAGATGGATGTAACATCTTTTATTCCCCTTTCTCAATCAACTATATATTCTTTAATTCTTCCCGAATCTGGGATAAAAATGCCGTATTATTGGAAGCGCGGTTGTGCTGCACTGAAATCATCCGGTGCATCTCTTCCACACATGTATCTATTTCGTCATTAATGAGGATATAATCATAAGCTTCCATGCCATCTGCCTCTTCTAAGGCTCTGCGCAGTCTTGCATTAATTACTTCCATGCTCTCCGTGCCACGCCCGATTAAGCGGCGTTTTAATTCCTCTGCATTGGGGGGCATGACGAAAATCAAAATGGTCTCCGGGAAACGTTCTTTGATCTTAAGCGCTCCCTGAATCTCGATTTCCAGAATTACATCCTTGCCATTTTTCATCTGGTTTAAAACATATTCTTTGGGTGTGCCATAGAAATGTTTTACATACTGGGCGTATTCTATCAATGCGTCTTTTTCTATCATGTCCCGAAAAGATTCTTCCGTGACAAAAAAATATTCTCTCCCATCAACTTCCCCATCTCTGGGGTTTCTGGTGGTAGCGGAAATGGACAGCGCATAATTATCATATCGTTTCAGAAGCTCCTTCATTAAAGTTCCTTTACCTGCTCCTGAAAAACCGGATACAACTGCCAACATGCCTTGCTCATTCATGGGTTTGTTACTCTCCCTATTCAATATTCTGGATCTGTTCTCTGACCTTTTCAATCTCAGTCTTTAAGGTAATTGCCTTATCTGAAATCTCTAAATCATTGGCTTTGGATAAAATGGTATTAGCTTCCCGGTTCATCTCCTGAGCGATGAAATCCAGTTTCCTTCCCACACTTCCGCCAGCTTCCAGCTCTGTCCGGGTATTCTCAATGTGGCTTCTTAACCGTACGGTTTCTTCGTCCACACAAATTTTATCAGCAAATATCGTAACTTCCGTGGCAATTCTTCCTTCATCAATAGAAGCGCTTGCTAACAATTCCTTTACCTTATCCTCAAGCTTTGTACGGTATTCCATAAGAATCCTTGGAGACCGTTCTTCAATGAAATCCAGAAGTTCTGTCATATAACCAAGCTTTTTCAGCAGGTCGTTCCGAAGTGTCTCACCTTCTGTTACTCTGGTCTCCACAAATCGCTTTGCAGCTTCTTCCACAGTCTCTGAAAGGAACTTCCACATCTGTTCTTCATCCTCCGGCACCTCATCCATGGTAAGAACCTCTGGACATTTTGCCAGGGTAGATACCTTGATATCGTTCTGTATTCCGAACTGTGCCTCCATCTTTGCGAAATAATCCATATATTCAGCAGCCAGAGCGCTGTTATACTTTAAACATAATTTATTCTCTGTATAATCTTCATAGCTGATGAAAACATCAACTTTCCCTCGCTGAATATAATTCTTTAACAGATTTCTGATCCCTGCTTCAAAGAAATTAAACTTTTTCGGCATCTTTATGCTTAAATCCAAATATCTGTGATTTACAGCTTTCATCTCGACGGAAATCTTATACTCATCCGTGACGGTTTCGTACCTGCCGAAACCTGTCATGCTCTTAATCATTGCAAATGCCTCTCTTTCGCCATAGATATAATCCATTATAAGTCATATTAAAAAACAAGTCAATTGGTTTTAAATTTTACACAACAGCGTTTTTGTGCTATACTATTCCTATCATATAGACCATTTACCGGAGGAATCAGACGATGGCATTAGACGGAATTGTTATGGCTAATCTCGCAGCAGAAATGAAGAACCGGCTGGAAGGCGGAAAAATCGCTAAAATTGCCCAGCCCGAAAAAGATGAACTGCTGTTTACTATTAAAAATCAAAAAAATACCTGGAGACTTTTAATTTCGGCCAGCGCTAGTCTTCCGCTGGTTTATTTTACGGAATCAAACAAGCAAAGTCCCTTAACTGCACCTAACTTTTGCATGCTTTTAAGAAAGCATATCGGAAACGGACGTATTATTAAAGTAAGCCAGCCGGAACTGGAACGCATCCTTTGTATGGAAATTGAACATATGGACGAGCTGGGAGATAGACGGATCAAAAAATTAATCATTGAAATCATGGGAAAACACAGCAATATTATTTTCTGCAATGAGGAAGATGTCATTTTAGACAGCATCAAGCATATTTCCGCCCAAGTCAGCTCTGTGAGGGAAGTTTTACCGGGAAGAACCTATTTCATCCCGCAGACCACAGAAAAAAAAGATCCACTGACCATTACTCAGAAAGAATTTGCAGAAGTCATCGGCAACACTGCCGCTCCCATACAAAAAGCATTATATTTAAAACTGACTGGTTTCAGTCCTATTATGGGGCACGAACTTTGTCATCTTGCATCTATTGACGGTGATCATTCCGCCAACGAACTAACTGAAGCAGAAATGATTCATTTATACCGGATGTTTTCATTAATGACAGAAGACATTAAGCAGGGTAATTTTACACCTAATATCATATACCGGAACGAGGAACCAGTGGAGTTTTCCGCGCTTCCACTGAGCTGCTATGAAGGAAACGGCTATAACTCTGAATCTTTTGAATCCATCAGTTCTCTTTTGGAAACCTACTACGCTTCCAAGAACACTATTACGAGAATCCGTCAAAAATCCGTAGACTTAAGAAAAATCGTCCAGACCGCTCTGGAACGAAATTATAAAAAATATGATTTACAAGCCAAACAGCTGAGTGATACGGAAAAACGGGACAAGTTTAAGATTTACGGGGAACTGTTAAACACCTATGGATACGAATTGACTGGCGGAGAAAAGAAACTCACCTGCTTAAATTACTATACCAATGAGGAAATAACCATACCTTTGGATGACCAGTTGTCCGCAAAAGAAAATGCACAGAAATATTTTGATAAATACAATAAGCTGAAGCGCACCTTTGAGGCTGTGACCGACCAGATCAAAGAAACCAGACAGGAAATCGATCACCTGGAATCTGTGAGTGCAGCCCTGGATATAGCATTAAAAGAAGAAGACCTGGTTCAGATCAAGGAAGAGCTAATGGAGTACGGTTATATCAAACATCGCCGTACCGGAGATAAAAAGCCAAAGGTCACAAGCAAACCTTTTCACTATATATCTACTGACGGCTTCCATATCTATGTAGGAAAGAATAATTATCAAAATGAGGAATTGACCTTCAAAGTTGCAATCGGCAATGACTGGTGGTTCCATGCCAAAGGAATTCCAGGTTCTCATGTCATTGTAAAAGGTGAGGGCAAGGAACTTCCGGACAGATTATATGAAGAAGCCGGAGCTTTGGCAGCATACTATTCCAAAGGCCGGGAAAGTGATAAGGTTGAAGTGGATTATATTCAGAAAAAAAACATTAAAAAAGTAACCGGTGCTGCACCTGGCTTCGTAATATACCACACCAACTATTCCATGGTGGCAGAGCCAAAACTAACTTTAACTGAATGCCAGTAAATATAAAAGCTGATTTTTGATTTATAAATTTAATAAATTAGTATGGATGGTATGACTTGATTTAACCATATTAAAATGATGGTTATAGAAGAATCAAAAGTATTAGGAAAACAAAGTTATTAGAAAATGTAGCATTATTGAAAAAGTGAAGTTATTCAAAAAGCATAGTTATTCAAAAAGCATAGTTATTCAAAAAGCATAGTTATTCAAAAAGCATAGTT
>CAUQMY010000001.1:0-757780 GCA_963519465.1 uncultured bacterium | reverse complement strand
CGACAAAAATGGCACTAGGATTTGCATCCTAGTGCCGCTTTGTCTACAGTCTGAAAGGAGAAGGCTCAATAACATGAGCTTTCTCCTTTTTATGCCGAAAGAAAATATCAGCAGTTAAATTCTTTTATATATGCTGTTGTCACATAAGTCCCGCTTTTATAAGACTTTTTTAACATCGCGTCTTCTGCTTCCAGTTTTATGTTCATCCACATCTCTTCCGCAGCTATCGTTAAATGGGACAGCATAATTCCAATGCTTAATTCACGCATGGAAATAACTGGCGAGGACGGTAAGAATTCTCTGCAGGCAAATATATAAATCCTGTCATGATAAACGATAAACCGCCAGGGCTGGGTGTTCATAGAAGAAGGTGCAAGCCGTGCAGCTTTTAAGATATTCTTTACCGGGTCTCCAGCATCCTCTTTAAATACGCACAATTCTTTTAAAGGCAGACGTTTTGCTGTAGCAGGATCACGGTAGAGCAGTGTTTTGGGATAACCAAAAGCAATGGTAATCACCTGCTTAAACCCTTCTGGACCCTGGTCATGAATCTTTGCATTTCCAAGGTAACAGGTTCCAAGGCCTTTTCCTGTCATATACAGCAAAACAGGTTCCAAAATATATCCTGCGTTAGTCTGATACCCCTCTTTATCCTCCGAATAAAATACCAGATAATACGGCGCTTCCACTTTCCATAACCCCTTAACCGGAAGATGACCATCTAAATTTTCGCATATGTCCATTTTGACAGAAATATCCGCATGAAGCTTTGACACACAGTTCCCAAAATAAAGGATATCCTTTAAAAGCTGTTCTGGGATCTGTTCTCTTTTAAATTTCCTGATGGATCTTCTTTTAAATATCATCTGATAAAGATTCATACCTGCTCCCCTCTTCTCTAACCAGCAATCAGACTTAAATAAGTCCTCTCATTTCTTTCAAAAGCCCGGCGAACACCAAAAGTGCTTCTTTCACCGGTTCTGCCGTTGACATATCAACACCGCAAAGCTTCAAAAGATCTATAGGAGTCTTAGAATTTCCTCCGCTTAAGAATTCAAAATACCCCTTGATTGCTTCCTGATCTCCCTCAAGAATCTTGCTGCTTATGGCAACTGCAGCCGAAAATCCTGTCGCATACTGATACACATAAAATGGCGTATAAAAATGCGGAATTCTGGACCACTCATAGTCAATTTCCTGATCAACCACCATATCCGGGCCAAAATAAAACTCATTCAGTCGGTGGTATGTCTGGCAGAGAAGTTCTGACGTCAGTATCTGGCCTTCCTTCACCATGCGGTGAGTTTCCGCTTCAAACTCTGCAAACATAGCCTGCCGATAAAGCGTTCCCCTGAAACTGTCCATGAAATGATTTACCAGATACGCACGTTCATTCCTGTCTTCCGTTGTATCAAGCAGGTGACGGATCAGGAGGGCTTCATTGCAGGTGGAAGCCACTTCCGCAACAAAAATCTTATAACCCGCATCCACATACGACTGGTTTTTATCTGAAAACCAGCTATGAAGCGCGTGCCCCATCTCATGAGCAAGCGTGAATACACTGTCAAGTGTCCCGTTGAAATTAAGCAGTACATAAGGATGGATTCCATAAACGCCCCAGGAATATGCTCCGCTTCTCTTTCCCTCGTTCTCATAAACATCGATCCAACGGTTCTCAAAACCTTCCCGTAACAAGGAAAGATATTCTTCTCCCAAAGGCTTAAGTCCTTCTAAAACCATAGCTTTAGCTTCTTCAAAAGTGATCTTTTTTTCTTTTGCAGACACTATAGGCACATAGAGATCGTACATATGAAGATCCTCTACCTTAAGTGCTTCTTTTCGAATGGAGACGTATTCATGGAGATAAGAGATGTCTTCATGAACCGCTTTTATTAAATTATCATAGACATCCTCAGGAATCTCGTTCTCAGATAGAGAGTGAGCCCTTGAAGAAGGGTAATTTCTCGACGCGGCATAGAAAGCTGCCTGTTTTACATTGGAAGAAAAAGTAGCTGCCAGCGTGTTCCCAAACTGCTTGTAAACGCTGTATAAGGCTTCAAAAGCAGATTTACGCACTTCTCTGTTCTGCTTTTCCATAAGAGCGATATAATTCCCATGAGTAATTCTGACCGGATCGTTATTCTCATCCATGATCTCAGGGAATTTCACATCTGCATTGTTAAACATATTAAATATATCGGAAGAGCCGGACGTGGCTTCCATGGATTTTGCCAGAAGGGCTTCCATAGATGCAGACAGCGTATGGGCCTTCTTATTCAAAATAATCTCAAACGTTCTGTCGTAACGTTTAAGACCTGCTTCATTCTTTCGGAATTCAAGGAGTGTTTCTTCTGGAATCTCAATGATCTCTGGTACCAGAAATGATGAAAGTCCTGCAGCCTGATAAGACAATGCTCTTGCTTTCGCTGAAAATTCCTGATATCTTGCATTGCCGGTATCCTCATCAGATTTTTGTTTTCCGTAAACAAATAACGTCTCTATCTTTAAGGACACCTCCTCATCAAACTCCAGACAGGAAAAAAGCATCTCGCCGGAATCCGCCAGATGTCCCTCATATTTTTTATAACCTGAAAGTGCCTGCTCTGTTTCACGGAACAACTCCTCCCATGCTGCCTCAGACGGCAGAATATCTGCCAGATTCCAGGTATCGCAAACTGGTATTTCATCTCTCTTTTTCAATGATATCCCTCCAACCGCTTTACTTGTGTTTATTCTATCACCCATATTTCAAAGAAACAACCGTAAATATGGAAATATTTTATTGAATTTTCATGTTTTTTTGTATTATACTATAGGAAAACAAATCAGGAGTCCTGTTATGAACGTAATCCGTACGAATTCCCCCAATCAAACACAAAAACATGATTTATCCTTGCTGCAGGAAACCTGCAGAAACCACGACAACATTTCTTTGACCATACCTATGGAAGAGGATTGTGTCTATTACTTATTATACGACGAAGAAGTCCTCTTATCCGCTCTATGCGCATTTTTCACTGAAAATGAGGATTATGAATGCAGTGCTTTTACACAGCCAGATTCCCGGCACAGGGGATACTTTGTCCGTTTGCTGAAAGAGCTATTAAAGGAGACAGGGGAAAGCGACCTGATCTTTGCGGTAGATGAAACCTGTTTGGATACGCTGGCCGTTATTAATGCTGTAGAGGCCTCTTTCTGGTACCAGGAGCACATCATGGAGCTTCCCCTCTCCCAGCTAATAAAAACTGGACGTTCCAAAGATGACCGCTATTTTGATAAACTTGCGCTATCCATTGCCTCCGCTCCGGAAGAGACACCGATTCAGTGCGTATTTCTGTTAGACGGCAATCCTGTAGGATCCTGTTTTTTGGATTCCTTAGAACATGGAGCTTATTTTTATGGCTTTGAGATCACGGAATCTCTTCGCAATCAGGGACTGGGAACTGCCTGTCTTTCGCTGTTTTTAGAAACGTATTTTGCCCATCCCAATGCCAAACGTTTTAAAAAACTCTTTTTGCAGGTTTCCGGCCTTAATGAACCCGCCATTGCCTTGTACAAAAAAGCAGGATTTCAGATTACTGAAAGCCTGTCCTATTATGTATACTAAACCTGAGTTCTCTCACGGATCATGCAATATTGTTTCAAATGAAAATGCTTTTCAATAATTTCAAACATTTCAAAACCAAAATGCTCATAGAATGCCACATTATTTTCATTATGAGTTTCCAGAGAAACCATCAGACTGTTTCTATCTGCATAATCAATAGCTTCCTTTAGCAGGATGGCGGATATACCATGATGCTGCATATTAGGCCGCACCGCGAGATAAATGATATGAAGTCTTTCCTCTATATGAAGTTTATCGGTCCATCTTGAATTTAAATAATCCCTTCCCTGAATAAAATTCCAAAAGGTTCGAAGGGAAGGGTCTTCTTTAATCAGGTAACCGTCTGTTTTTAAATAGGCAGCGGCCTCTGATAAATAATAACGAAAGGGATTATGAGTCTCAGATTCATCAGCCACCACCATGATCCCATGAATCTCTTCGCTATCTGCAAATATTTCACAGTTCTCAAGAAATTCTTCCATATCACAGGCAAACAGTTCTGGCAGCAGCCGGTTTCTGGTTTCCTCATCAGGGATGAGTTTGCAGTAAAGGGGATCTAATGCAAAGCATTCTGTAAGCAGTCTTTTTAGTTTCTCCACATCTTCTTTTTTTACCCGGTACAATCGGTCACTATCCATGATTCAGAGCCTCTTCTTTATATTTTTCTACAATATTTGACACGGTGATTGTAGCACATTCTTTTGTTCACTTCAATCCGTTTTTACAGGCAATTTTCAGATAATCTCACTTGTATTTGCTCTATAATTATTATATAATAATATACATAATCATTTACAGCACTTTTTAGGAGAAGGGCGGGCAAATACATATGATAGATATCAAAAATTTTATTGATTTGAATGCTTTGCAGAAAATCCAGGACCAATTTTCTGACGCCACCGGGTTAGCTGCTATTGCAGTGGATGCAGAGGGCAATTACTTAACCAAAGGAAGTAATTTTACTGATTTTTGCATGAAGCATAACCGGGGGAATGAAGAGGGATTGAGACGATGCCAAAAGTGTGACGCAGAAGGAAACGGAACTTATTTCTGTCATGCGGGACTTATGGATTTTTCAACGGATATCATCATTAACGGGGAAAAAGTAGGTGCAATCATCGGCGGCCAGGTGCTTCCAGAAGAACCAGCTGAAGATGAATTCCGCGCTATCGCAAGAGAACTAGGCATCCGGGAAGACGAATACGTGGGAGCCTTAAAAAAAGTTCCGGTTCGACCGGAATCCATGATTCGCGCTTCTGCTGATATGTTGGGCTATGTGGTAAACCAGCTGGTGAATCTTGAATACATTAAAACCGTAACACAAAAAAGAAGCAATATCCTGGATTCTGAAATCGGTAATATACAACAGTCCTTAAGCGAAGTAACGGAAAAGACCCATGACCTCCAAAAAGTTGCCTCCATGGAAAATATCCTTTCCATAAATGCTTCGATTGAAGCAGCAAGAGCAGGGGAAGCCGGGGTTGGGTTTGCTGTGGTTGCCAGAGAGTTTGGAGAAATATCCAAAAGCTCCGGTGCTGTCTACCAGCGAATCCATGAACTGGTTGCTAATATCAACAAATCCGTCCGGAATCTAACTGAAGTCGGCTGATAAAAAAGAGTGAGAAAGGATTATTAAAATCCTCGCTCACTCTTTTTTTATTATTCATCCCAGTTGTGATAGGTTGCCTGTACGTCATCATCGGAATCCAGAAGATCCATAATCCGGTTCATCTTCTTAATGGATTCATCATCCGTAAGTTCTGCCCAAGTCTGAGGAATCATGGTAACATCAGCTTCTACCATAGTGATTCCTGCTGCTTCCAAAGCTTCTCTTACTGCACTGAATTCTTCCGGTCCAGTGATTACTTCAAAGCTGTCCTCTTCCTCTGAAAAATCTTCTGCACCTGCATCCAGAGCGATCATCATCAGTTCATCCGGATCCATCTCGCATTCTTCCTTGTCAATAATAATCTGTCCCTTTCTATCAAAAAGGAAGGAAACGCAGCCAGGGGTTCCAACATTGCCACCGCCCTTTGTAAATGCACTTCTTACATTTGCCGCTGTACGATTTTTATTATCTGTCAAAGTATCTACGATGATTGCAACTCCATTAGGGCCGTAACCTTCGTATGTAATGTTTTCATAGTTAACAGAAGCCGCATCACCAGCCGCTTTTTTAATGCCGCGGTCAATAGTGTCGTTTGGCATGTTATTCGCTTTCGCTTTAGCAATAATATCACGGAGCCTACTATTATTTGCAGGGTCTGGTCCGCCTTCTTTTACTGCTACTGCTATTTCTCTTCCGATGACAGTGAAAATCTTGCCTTTTGCGGAATCATTCTTCTCTTTTTTGTGTTTGATATTTGCGAACTTTGAATGTCCTGACATTGTTTATAGCACTCCTTTTCTTTCTCTATTTCGTCCTTCTTATTTCTAAAATCAAAATCTTTTCTATTTTATCACTATTTTTTTCATCTGGCAAGAAAAAATAATGCACAGCCACCGCTTCCGACTGCTTTCACACAGGGAATCTCTGGGGCTGTGCCATTTTTAAATCAAGGCTTCGGGGAATTCCTGATCTGTTTCCATTTCCTTAACAGAACCATCTTCCTCTTTCGACTCATCCGACTCCACTCTTCGAACCCGAATGGATTGAATGATTTTATTCTTCACCTGGAGAATCTTGAACCGATATCCGAGGACTGTTACCTCAGTCTGTTCCCCTTCCTGAGGAATCCGGTTCAGTTTAGAGATCAGAAGTCCGCTTATGGTATCATAGGAATCATAATCCTCTTCTTCAAATTCAATGTCCAAGGTCTTTTCTACATCTTCTAAAAGGGTCATACCATTCATGATGTAGGAACCGTCTTCGGAAGGAATAATATATTCCTCATCCACATCGTATTCATCCAGAATATTACCTACAATCTCTTCCAGGATATCCTCCATGGTCACAATACCTGCTGTCTGCCCGTATTCATCCACCACAATTACCATGTGGATCTTGCCGGACTGCATCTCTTTAAACAGCTCATTGATATTTCTTGTTTCAGGAATGAAGTTTGCCTCGCGCAGAAGACCTTCGATCTCCCACAGTTTCCGGCCTGCATTCTTTTTATTTTCTACAGCGATCAGAGCATCTTTCATGTGAAGGATACCAATAACATCATCCACATCTTTTTTATAAACCGGATAGCGGGAATTAAACCCTTCATTCAGAATAAAATCAACCGCTTCCCGAAGAGTCATATCCCCTTCCAAAGCTACAAGATTTTTTCTATGGGTCATGATATCACCGGCTTCTTTGTCATTTAATTCAAAGATGTTGGTGATCATCTCCGCTTCTCTGGCCTCTAATACGCCCTGTTCATGGCCTTCGTTTACCATAGACATGATGTCTTCTTCCGTAACGTTCTCATTATCTGATGCCATACCGATTCCAAACAGTTTCAAGACGAAAAAGGCCACCATATTTGCCAGCCATGCAAGGGGCATAATGGGTATCATCAGAACTGTCACCACCGGCAGCAACCCATAACCCCATTTTTCAGGATCCTTTGCCGCACACCGCTTGGGGATAATAATTCCAAAGCTGATCAAAAGAACGATCAGTGCCACCGCAACCAGAAAAAGGCTCACTAAAGACATCCACTGTCCTGGGAAAGCATTATCCCTGACCAGTATCTTTTCAAGATTTGCGCCCAGTTCCTCTAATACAAAGGCTCCGGTGACCATACCGATTAAATTGGTTGTTATCTGGATGGTATTCACGAACCTGGTAGGTCTGTTTACAATATGTAACAGCTTCCTGGCCTTTTCGCTTCCTTCCTCCATCTGATTCTCCAGCTCGCCAGTATTCACGTTTTGGATTGCTGCTCCAAAACCATAGAATATTGCGTCTAATACGATAAAAGCAATAAAAATAATCACGCGTATAAGCGGATTGCCATCGTCCATTCTAACTATCGACTCCTTTTGTTCATTATCATTCGTATTTTTCATGCAACTAAATAAAAATATACCATTTTATCAGCATTCCGTCAATAATGAACTATGTATCCAGTTCCAGGCTGACCCTTAATGCACAGTCCACTTCCTGCTGAAGTTCTTCATCAATATGACAGATCTTTTCTTTCAGCCTCTGCTTATCAATGGTGCGAAGCTGTTCCAGAAGAATTACTGAGTCTTTAATCATATCACATTTTTTTGTGTCAAGCTCCACATGGGTGGGAAGCTTTGCCTTGTTCATTCTGGAAGTTATCGCTGCACAGATCACTGTTGGACTGTGCTTATTCCCTATGTCGTTCTGTATAATAAGAACCGGGCGGATACCGCCTTGTTCAGAGCCTACTACCGGTCTAAGATCGGCATAATAAATGTCTCCACGTCTGATTATCACATTCTCACACTCCGTCAATTTATTTAAGTCTAGTATTGACCTTCTTTGACTCGTGTATACACTTAAGTTTTTCCGCCGCATACCTTATGATATGATTTGGACATGGAGTTTGTTATTATACCTTTTGAAACCCTTTATAACAATCGTCGAAATAATCTTTCGTACCAACGACCTGACCATTTTCATAATACACCCTGGGGACCCGTTTCCCGATGTCACATAAAACTTCGTAATGGAATCCTCCACAGGTATTGGCTACATCTTCTACCGTGATCTGTTCATCTCCCTGCACGCCAATTAAAACTGCTTCATCATCTTCCTCTGCACCTTCAATTCCGGTGACATCTACCATAAACTGATCCATGCAGACTCTTCCCAGGATCTTCGCACGCTGACCTCTTATCAGGACCTCTCCTTTCCCGGAAAGATTTCTCGGATAACCGTCTCCATATCCTACAGGAATGGTTGCCACGACAAGTTCTTCCTCCGCAACAAAGGTTCCACCATAACTTACTGCGGTACCTGGTCCAATTTTCTTTATGTAAGATATTACACTTTTTAATTCCATGGCAGGGGTAAGCTTAACAGTCTCTTTGCCAACCTGGTCGGAAGGATAAAGTCCATAAATAGAAATCCCAGCACGCACCGCATGGAAATTAGCTGCCGGCAGATCTAAAATCCCAGCACTGTTGGAACAGTGAAGGATTGGAATGGTGATTCCTCTGTCCGATAGCAGGTCCACGAACCGTCGGTATTCTTCCATCTGTTTTTCTGATGATGCCTTATCTGTTTCATCTGCCTTGGTAAAGTGTGTAAACAGCCCTTCCACTTCAAGCCCTGGGAGACCGCATATCTTAGCTGCCTCATCCGCTGCCTCATCGGAAACAGGAAATCCAATCCGGCTCATACCGGTATCAAGTGCAAGATGAATAATAGCTTTCTTTCCTGCCTTACTTGCCGCTTCTGAAAGACGGAGAGCCCTTTTATACTGGAATACAGCCGAGCTGATACCATATTCCACCAAAAGATCATACCCATCCGTTGGAACGACTCCAAGCACCAGTATTGGTTTTTGAATGCCATGCTTTCTTAAAATCACGCCTTCTTCTGCCGTTGCGACAGCATATCCCCACACATAAGGATCAATCGCCAAAGCAACAGGAACCGATCCATGTCCGTAGCCATCCGACTTTACAACACCGATCATCTTCGTTCCTTCTGCAAGATTTGCCCTCATGGCTTCCATATTGCTCTTAATCGCATTTAAATTCACTGTTTCAAAAACCCTGCCATATAATTTCATCTCTTTGTTACCTCGTTTGCTCCTGCATTATTGTATGTATTTCTTCTGTCAGCTGACTGGCCAAAAGGCTATAACTACCGTATTTCTCTCTTACTGTGTCACCGGCACGGCCATGGAGCCATACCCCAAGGGCTGCCGCATCCGACTCTTCTAGCCCCAGAGCCAGAAGTCCGGCTATAATACCCGTAAGTACATCACCTGATCCGGCTTTTGCCATGGCGCTGTTGCCGCTTGAATTGACGTAAGTTCTCTGATCCTTTAATGCGCCGATGGTCACCGCATCCTTTAAGACACAGGTGATTCCAAACCGATCTGCATATTCCCTTGCTGCTGCGATTAGGTTCTTTTTGATTGCTTCTATGGAACTGCCTGTCAATCTCGCCATCTCACCCAAATGGGGGGTCACGATAATATTTTCTGTAAAATAACCGGTCAGTTCCGGATTCGCTGCAATCGCACCCAAACCATCTGCATCAAGAATAATTGGAACATAGGCATTGGTAAGTACTTCTTCTACCAGATTTTTCACATAAGCTTCCTGCCCAAGTCCAGGTCCCAGAACAATTACACTTGCCCATTCACACTGTTTTCTCAATAACTTTTGAAATGCTTCTGTTCCTGCTGCTGCCTCCTTGGGATCGTAGGTCGTTATAATCGCCTCCGGAAGTCCTGTCTGTAAGATAGTCCGGTTTTCCTCTACGGTAAATATCTTTACCAGCCCAGCTCCTGTCCGGTAGGCGGCAAGGGCACTTAAATAAGCTGCACCGCTCATATTTCGTCCACCAGCTGCTATGAGTACTTTCCCAAAGCTTCCCTTGTTTGAATAAGCAGGACGTTGCGGTATCAATTCCTCATCTCCTGGTTCAAGGGTAAAATATTCTGTGCCCGTCTCTGCCAGACTCTTCATTGGAAAGCCAATATCCGCCACAATCACCTTACCGCAGTATTCTTTTCCAGGATAAAGCATAATCCCCAACTTTTCATAACCAAATGTCACAGTCACATTCGCATGAAAAGCTGCCCCCATGACCTGCCCGGTATCAGAATGAATGCCGGAAGGAATATCCACAGCAACCGTAAAGCCAGGCCTGCATTCAATGACTTTCTCCATTATCTCCCGATAAGTCCCAAGTACCTCCCGGTTAAGGCCTGCTCCAAAAAGTGCATCTACGAAGAGCTTACAGCCGCCTGGTTTAAAATCAGCATACTCCACCAGATCCACGCCCACTTTTTCTGCAATATTGATCTGTGCGCCATATTCCCGGCTTCCTCCGTCCTTCTTCCCTGCGAGGATTGCCGAAACCTGATACCCTTTTAAATGAAGCATCCTGGCAACTGCCACTCCATCTGCTCCATTATTACCATCACCGCACAGGACCCATATGGGGTCCGTCATTTGCACATGCTTTTTTACTTCCTCAAAAACTGCCAAAGCAGCCCGTTCCATAAGGACCAGAGAAGGAATTCCAATACTCTCTATGGTATGGCGGTCCACTTCTTTCATCTGACTTCCTGTAACCAGATACCTCATAATGCTTTCCCCTTCCTATAGAAAAACAGCCGGCAGCAAAGAGTCCTTCCTCTTCGTCTGCCGGCAGGCATACTCCTTTATTCATCAGGTTGTCTGTTCTTTTACTCTCCGGCTTGCTCCTGATCCTGCATACTGCAGACCCGGTAAGATAACCGCATCAGGCTCTCTGACAGATGGACATTTTCAACCACCACATCATCGGGTACTGTCAAATCCGTGTGGGCGAAATTCCAGATAGCCTTGATTCCTGCCTTTACAAGGCGGTCTGCAATCTCCGGCGCCTTGGTCTTTGGAATGGTCAGAGCGGCAATCTGGACATCATTATCTTTCACGAACTGTTCCAGATCGTCTACGCTGCGGATCTCTATCCCACGGACCACAAGTCCGATCAGGCGCGGGTTAATATCGAACATTCCCTTAATCAGGAAACCACGCTTTTCAAAATTTGCATAATTGGCAATCGCCTGTCCCAGATTCCCGGCGCCAATGATAACAAGGTTGTGCTGCCTGTCAATTCCCAATATCTTTGCTATCTCTGTATATAAATATTTCACATTATAGCCGTATCCCTGCTGCCCAAATCCTCCGAAATTATTCAGATCCTGACGGATCTGAGAAGCGGTCACTTTCATACGAATACTCAAATCATTGGAGGATATTCGTTCCACTCCTTCTTCCAGCAACTCCCCAAGATATCGGTAATATCTAGGAAGCCTGGCAATCACTGCTTTTGAAATTTCTTTATCTGCCACATCTTCACCTTCTTTTACTTAGAATAAACTATCATTATTATAACTTCACGTCAAAATAATGTCAAACGAGTTTTATCATTGAATCCTTGAAAAAACAAAAGACCTATATTATACTAGTCCTATTGTCTTACACTTATTCAGGAGGAAATGAAAACATGATTCTGTCATGCAGCAACATAAGCAAAGCCTTTGGAAGCAACGAGGTCATAAAACACGCTTCCTTTCATATAGAGGACCATGAAAAAGCGGCGATCGTAGGCATTAACGGCGCAGGAAAATCCACTCTTTTAAAAATCATCATCGGGGAGATGCCATCGGATGAAGGCGAGGTTGTCATCTCTAAGGGAAAATCCATGGGCTATCTGGCACAGCACCAGGATCTTGCTGGCGATAAGACCATCTACGAGGAAGTTCTTGAAGTCAAGCGTCCTATCATTGAAATGGAAGCCAAAATCCGGCAGATGGAACTGGATATGAAGCATCTTACCGGTAGCGAGTTAAGTGATATGCTTACCTCATACAGCCGATTGAATCATGAATTTGAGCAGCAAAACGGCTATGCTTATCAAAGCGAAGTAACCGGAGTCTTAAAGGGACTGGGATTTACGGAAGAAGAATTTCACAAATCTGTTTCCGCTTTATCAGGAGGACAGAAAACCCGTGTGTCATTAGGACGCCTTCTCCTCACAAAACCGGATATCATCCTTTTGGATGAGCCTACCAACCATCTGGACATGGAATCCATAGCATGGTTGGAGGGCTATTTAATCAATTACGACGGCAGTGTCATCATCGTAGCTCATGACCGTTACTTTTTAGACCGCGTGGTTACAAAAGTCATTGAACTGGACAACGGCATTATGAATGTTTACCAGGGAAACTATACCGATTACAGCGGCAAACGGGCCATGATCCGGGAAGCCCAGATGAAAGCCTTTTTAAATCAACAGCAGGAAATCAAGCACCAGGAAGAAGTCATCGCCAAATTAAAATCCTTTAACCGGGAAAAATCTATCCGCCGGGCAGAGAGCCGGGAAAAGATGCTGGACAAAATAGAGGTGTTAGACAAGCCAACTGAAATAAATGATGAGATGCGGATTCGTCTGGAACCAAATATCATCAGCGGCAATGATGTTCTCACCGTACGCAAATTAAAAAAATCCTTTAATCAGAATCTACTTTTCGATCAAGTGAACTTCGAACTGAAACGCGGGGAACGGGTAGCGATCATTGGCGGCAATGGAACCGGTAAGACTACAATCCTTAAAATGCTTAATGGGATTTTAGAATCGGATGCAGGGGAAATCACCCTAGGCTCCAAGGTACATATCGGCTATTATGACCAGGAGCACCAGGTACTGCACATGGAAAAAACTCTTTTTGATGAACTGCAGGACACCTACCCTTCCATGAACAATACCCAAATCCGCAATATTCTGGCAGCATTTCTGTTTACCGGAGATGATGTGTATAAGCGCATTAAGGATTTAAGCGGCGGCGAACGGGGAAGAGTCTCACTGGCTAAACTCATGCTCTCCGAAGCCAATTTCCTCATTCTGGATGAGCCTACCAACCATCTGGACATTACATCCAAAGAGATTTTGGAGGATGCTTTGGTAAACTATACAGGAACGGTTCTATATGTATCTCATGACCGTTATTTCATCAATAAGACAGCCACCAGGATTCTTGACTTAACCAATCAGACTCTGGTGAACTATATCGGTAATTATGATTATTACCTGGAAAAGAAAGATCTTATGACCAATCTGTATACGGCAGCACCTTCCACAGATTCTGCCCCAAGAGAAGAATCCTCAGAGAATAAGATGGACTGGAAAGCTCAAAAGGAAGAACAGGCCCGCCTGAGAAAACGACAGAACGAACTTAAGAAAACCGAAGATGAAATTCACCGACTGGAAACCAGAGATGGGGAAATTGATGAACTTCTTGCACAGGAAGAAGTCTTTACCGATGTTCCAAGACTGATGGAACTGAATAAAGAAAAAGAAGCCATTGGCAAGCAATTAGAAGCGCTGTATGAACAGTGGGAAGAATTGGCTGAATAGAAAAAAACGGAAAGCGGCTTTTCGCAGCTTTCCGTTTTTATTATTTATCATTTGAAAATTTCTGATCCTTTAAGGTAGGATAGACTTTGGGATAATAAACACTCTGATAAATGTTAGAAGTGTATTTACTCCAGTTTCCTTCCTTCTCCAATCCGACTTCTTTTAAATAATCTTCCATGTCATTGTCATATTGGTCAATTGCTTCCTTCATTCCCTCAGTCTGGTAAACCTCTTCATGCTTATAAGTTTCAAAGGGCAGTCTCGGTTTCTTGTGGGAATGATCTTTTGGATATCCTACTGCAAGACCTACTGCTGGATAAGTATATGGCGGCAGTTTTAACAATTCGATCAGTTCCTTGGGATTGTTTCGGACACCGCCGATGGGTACGATTCCAAGTCCCAGGGATTCCGCTGAAATGATAGCTGCCCCCATTGCAAGACCAGCGTCAAATACTCCCACCATGGTTCCTTCTATACTTTCATGAATCACCTGATTAAGACCATTTTTCTCCGCTGCAAGATTGGTTTTGTAAAAATCCATAAGAAACACCAGAAAAACAGGCGCTTCTTCTACCCATCTCTGATTTCCGGCCAACTGTGCAATTTTTGCTTTTGTTTCCTTGTCTTTTATAACAATCACCGAGCTTTGCTGTCCATTGATGGAACTGGGCATGGACTGGGCAGATTTAAGAATCTCATCAATGATTCCATCCTCAATATCCCTATCTAGAAAGTTTCTTATGGATCTGTGATTCTGTATCAGTTTTATTGTATCGTTCATCATTCTTCTCTCCTATCACTTTATTTTTTATAACTGCTTACCGTACCACCACTATTACGATTAGTACCAGCAAAGCAGGCAAAGCCTGTTTGAAAAAGATTGACTTCGAAGAAGTCAGTGCCCCGAACGTTCCTGCAAGAATTACGCAAGCCAGGAAAAACAGGGCAATGTTCCCAGCCCACACGGGATTTCCTATTAACAAAGACCAGATAAGGCCAGCAGCTAGAAATCCATTATACAGTCCCTGGTTTGCAGCAAGTACTTTCGTCTTATCGAAAAGTGCTGGATCTATGGATGTAAATATACGCTTTCCTGTCGTCGTCCATGCAAACATTTCCACCCATAAAATGTATAAGTGCTCTGCAGCAATCAATGCTACCAGAATTCCAGTTAGTAAATTCAATGTGACACCTCCTGAATAAAGAATTTTATTTTATAAAATTTAATTGCGTTCAATTTATATATTTATATTATACATTTTACCTTAATTTGTCAACAGTTATTTTATTTTTTATACGACAAAAGCGGTCTGGATATTCCTCCAAAACCGCTTATTCCTCTTCTGCCTGTCCATATAAAATATTTTTCAAAATGTCCGTCACTTCAGGAGCTTCTTTTTGCATCTCTGATCTGGTCGATGGGGATCCCACATAAGCCCCTACCAGTTTTCCAAAATAAAATATCAAATCATCTGTAAAGTAATCCGGTATATTCACGAATTCATCCACAGAATCCCGGTTCATAAGCAAATCTATAGCTGCTGTACTGTTACGGTCATAGCATCCGGATTCATAACCGATATACTCTCCAAATGCTTCTGTTAAGTCTGACGGATTGCAAATTTTAATCTTCTTATAATTGGTATCCAGCTTATGGCACACATAATAAACACCACTTCCTGTAACCGGTGCCGAAAAATACTGCTTATTGGGATAATAAAGGACCTGCCAGCCCTGATCTATGAATTTCTTTACCCAATGTCTTGGAATGCTTTTTGATGCCTCTGTAAAAGCGTCTTTAACCTCAGCGGTAGGTGTATAGGAACCCTTCTTCCCTTCAATGGTTATATCCAAATCTCTGTTTCTCACACCGTTTTCATCCATATAGGCTAGTCCCACATACTGGTTGGCCGCCATCTGACCGTTATCAAAAAAATAATATTTCTTTCCAGATATGTTTTTATAACCTGACGAAACCATCTCACCTTTCGTGGAAAACCAGTACCAGCTTCCGTCTTCTTCCTGATACCAGCCTTTTTGTGCAAAACCATCTTCGCCGTAATAATGCCACTTTTCTTCATCGTCATTATACAACCAGCCCACTTCCTGCTCACCGGTCTCAGAAAAATAATAATCCATACCGCCTATCTTTTTCCAATCAGTAGCCATGTAACCATCATTGTCAAAGTAGTACCAGCAGCCGTCTATACTCTCCCAAGTATTTCTTTTGTAAATTCCCCCGGCATTCATGTACTTCCAGCCGTCAAAATCCTTCTGCCACTGCCACTTGGGTTCCAATGCCTGGGAATCACCGTCTTGCTTCAGAGCACTCGTTTCCTCTGCGGCTGAAGCCATCGTGCTGCACAGACACAAAGCGATACATACAGACGCCGTTAACCATCTTTTTTTCAAGGATTTTTACACTCCTTTCAAGCCGTACCTTTTTTCTACTAAAATTTTACTATACTTTGATTCAAAAGTACAGGTTTCAAATTATAAGTTTTTTATAAAGAATCTCTAACGTTTCCTTTCCAATTTTACTTTTATAGGATATAATAGAAAAAATAATTGGTTACAGAAAGCGAGGTATCTCCCATGAAATGGAAACGCCCACTGGCCATGATCGGACTTATTTTCATTTTATCCATGTACATCATTGCCATTATATCTGCATTTTCCCATCATCCGGAATCTAAGAACTGGTTGATGGCTGCTATTTTTTCAACAGTCATTGTACCTGTTTTTCTATATGCCGTTCAATTGGTCTACCGGGTACTAAAACCTGATACCGGGCAATCGCAGCAAACAAAAGAAGACATGGATAAATAAAAAACGGAGAACAGGAAAAAGCCAATGCTCTTTTTCCATGTTCTCCGTTTTCTTATCTGACCAGAATATTATTTACGGTAAATGATTTCGTCTCTTCCAGGTCCATTGGATACCATTGTAATCGGTGTTTCCAGTTCCTGCTCAATGAATTCAATGTACTTTCTGCAGTTCTCTGGAAGATCGTCGTATTTCTTAATTCCACGGATCTCACAATTCCAGCCAGGAAGTGTGGTATATACCGGTTTTGCCTTATTAAGCTGAGCTGTGGTTGGGAAATCCTTTGTTACCTTTCCATCAATCTCATATCCGATACAAATTGGAAGTTCTTCAAGATATCCCAGAACATCAAGTACTGTCAAAGCTACTTCTGTAGAACCCTGAATGCGGCAACCATATCTGGAAGCAACAGCATCAAACCAGCCCATACGTCTTGGACGTCCGGTGGTTGCACCAAATTCTCCGCCGTCACCGCCTCTACGTCTTAATTCATCTGCTTCGTCACCGAAAATCTCGCTGACAAATGCACCAGCACCTACCGCACTGGAGTAAGCTTTCACAACGGTTGTAATATTCTTAATCTCATAGGGTGGAATGCCTGCACCAATGGCTCCGTAAGCAGCCAGAGTTGAGGAAGACGTTACCATCGGATAGATTCCATGATCTGTATCCTTTAATGATCCTAACTGACCTTCCAGAAGAATATTTTTTCCTTCCTTAATGGCTTCATGAAGATATTTGGAAACATCGCATACGAACGGTTCAACCATTTCCCGATATTCAAGAAGAGTCTTGAATAATTCTTCCGGATTAATAGCAGGCTTATGATAAAGATGCTCTAATAAAACATTCTTTGTCTCGCAAACGCGGGAAACCTTTTCTTTTAAGGATTCCTCATCAAAAAGCTCGCTTACCTGAAAACCGATCTTTGCATATTTATCTGAATAAAATGGAGCAATCCCTGATTTTGTGGAACCAAAGGACTGTTTGCCCAGACGCTCTTCCTCATACTGGTCAAACAGAATGTGGTATGGCATCAGGATCTGTGCACGGTCAGAAACCAGGATCTGAGGTTTCGGAACGCCTTTGCTTACAAGATCTCCGACTTCCTTAACAAGAAACGGGATGTTTAATGCCACGCCATTGCCGATAATACTTGTCGTATGATTGTAGAATACGCCTGATGGCAGAAGGTGAAGTGCAAATTTACCATAATTGTTGATGATTGTATGTCCGGCGTTACTGCCTCCCTGATAACGAATGATGATATCAGATTCCTTTGCCAGCATATCTGTGATCTTGCCTTTTCCTTCGTCGCCCCAATTGGCGCCTACGATTGCTCTTACCATTTGATTGTTCCTCCTTCGAGTGAAAAATACCTTTTACTTCTCTATGATAGCGCAAAGTATCCCATAAGTAAAATCAATATTATTTATATTTCTCATAATTTCAGCTTATATTGTTTGTCATTAGCTGCAATAAACGCTTTCCTGCCGGTGAAACGGGCGTTTTGCTGTCGGTGATGATGGAAAAATGCCGCTTGGGCATTTCCTCCATAAATTCTAACTCCAGTAAATTTCCTTTTTCCAGTTCCACATTTGCAAATCCTGACATCACACATCCGATCCCAAGATTGCGCATGGCAAACTGTACGATCATATCGCTGGTGGAGAGTTCAAACTCCGGCTCCACTTCCACTCCCCGCTCTGCCAGATACTGGTCCATAAAGGTTCTGGTGCTGGTATTTTTTTCCAGAAAAATGCAGGGAAGTTCCTTTAAAATATCATAGCTCAGTTTCTTTCCTTTCAAATAACGGAATTTATCACCGGCAATGAATACATTCTCTATCTCTTTTACCGGCGTGCTGATAACTTCAGCCCTGGCCTCAAAAGGAGTACTGACCACACCGAAATCAATCTTTCCCTCATATAAAAAACGCAGAGTTTCCGGGGTCGGGCCGTTGGAAACCATAACTTTAATGCCTGGGTGGAGTTCATGAAACTTTTCCAAATACGGGAGTAAATAAAACTGTAACGTCATATCACTGGCTCCGATCCGCACTTCGCCCGTATCCAGATCCTTCATCCGCTTAAGCATATTTTCTCCGTGCCAGATACTGTCTAAACCGGATTTCACATATTCATAGAGAAACTCGCCTTCCCGTGTCAGACGAACGCCTTTTGATGTCCGTAAAAAAAGCTGGCTGTCTACGGATTGTTCCAGCTGCCTCACCGCCTGGCTCACCGCCGGCTGGGAGATGCATAACCGTTCTGCTGCTAAAGTAATGCTGCCAAGCTGAGCCACATAATAAAACACCTTATAGTATTCCAAATTGATGCTCATGAATTCCTCCTGATAAAAACAAAAAGCAGGCAGACCAAATTTTTTAGTCCGCCTGCACCATATCTATACGTTAATCTCTGCTGTCAGTCCAAGGATCTCTTTATTTTCCTCAAGCAAAGGGTTGATTACTTCTTCCAGATAATTGGTTACCTGAACAGGAGCACAGCCAACATACTTTCCTGGTTCCATGCTCTTTTTTAAATCTTCAAGGGTTAAATTAAAGGTAGGATCTGCTGCAATCAGCTCCAGCAGATTATTGTCAAGGCCACGTTCCTTTACATTCCGTCCAGCTTCCATGGATAGCTCCCGGATTCTTTCATGAAGTTCCTGACGGTCTCCACCAGCCTTTACTGCATCCATCATAATATTTTCTGTTGCCATAAACGGAAGCTCTGCCATCATATGCTTTTCGATTACTTTTGGATAAACCACAAGTCCATCTACAACATTTAAATATAGATCCAAAATCCCGTCAATCGCCAGAAAACCTTCCGGAACGCTTAATCTCTTATTTGCAGAATCATCAAGAGTACGCTCAAACCACTGGGTGGAAGAAACCAGCATCGGATTCATCACATCCGCCATTACATAGTTGGAAAGAGAGGCAATCCGCTCACTTCTCATTGGATTACGTTTGTATGCCATCGCAGAAGAACCGATCTGGCTCTTTTCAAATGGCTCCTCAACCTCCTTCAAGTGCTGTAAAAGGCGAATATCGTTGGAGAATTTATGAGCGCTCTGGGCAATGCCCGCCAGAACATTCACCACACGGCTGTCCACTTTTCTGGAATATGTCTGTCCAGAAACCGGATAACAGCCCGTATATCCCATCTTATCAGCAATCAGGGTGTCCACTTTTCTCACCTTGTCCATATCACCGTCAAAGAGTTCTAAAAAACTTGCCTGTGTTCCGGTGGTTCCTTTGGAGCCAAGAAGACGGATGGATTCAAGTAAATACTCCAAATCGTCTAAATCCATGGTCAGCTCATGAATCCAGAGTGTCGCACGTTTTCCTACCGTCGTTGGCTGGGCAGGCTGAAAATGGGTAAAAGCAAGGGTCGGTAAATCCTTATAGGTATCAGCAAATCTGGCCAGTTCCCCGATAACATTAATTAATTTATTCCTGACAAGCTTTAAAGCCTCTGTCATAACAATAATATCCGTATTATCCCCAACATAACAGGATGTGGCGCCCAAATGAATGATGCCTTTGGCTTTTGGACACTGAACACCGTATGCATATACGTGGGACATAACATCATGACGGACCTCTTTTTCCCTCTGTCTGGCCACATCATAATTAATCTCTTCCTGGTGCGCCTTTAACTCTTCTATCTGCTCTTCCGTAATGGGAAGACCCAGTTCTTTTTCTGCTTCCGCAAGTGCAATCCAGAGTTTTCTCCATGTTTTGAACTTCTTATCCGGTGAAAAAATGTACTGCATCTCTTTGCTGGCATATCGCTCAGACAGCGGGCTTTGGTATCGATCTGTCATGTTTCCTATATTCCTCCTTGGGTCATGTTAGTTTAATGTTATCATATTTTTCATCATTTGGGAAGGGGAAGGAAAAACCGCCTGACGGGCTTTCCTTCCAGCCAGCCAGGCGGTTCTCTCACCCAGTATCAATTTTTTATCTGCTGTATTCTCCGCGGATATCCTCTTTCGGCGGTTCGATCGGATAATTGCCGCTGAAACAGGCCGTACAGATAGGCAGGCCATCTGCCATCTCCGGTAACCGTTCGATGTTTAAGTAAGACAGGGAATCCGCTCCTAATAAGTCCCGGATCTCTTCAACGCTCCGGTTGTGTGCGATCAGCTGATCCTTATTCGGTATGTCTGTTCCAAAATAACAGGGATGAAGGAACGGAGGCGCACTGATACGGACATGAACCTCTTTTGCCCCTGCTTCCCGAAGCATGTTGACGATCAGAGCACTGGTAGTTCCCCGGACAATAGAATCATCAATCATGATCACTCGTTTGCCTACAACTGCTTCTTTTAAAACATTTAATTTGATTCTCACAGAAGATTCCCGGTTGCTTTGCTTTGGCTTAATAAAGGTCCTGCCCACATAGGAATTCTTGACAAAAGCCGTTCCATAAGGGATACCAGACTGCAAGGAATACCCAAGAGCTGCCGCATTGCCGGATTCCGGAACTCCCACCACAAGATCTGCATCCACCGGAGAATCTACAGCAAGTGCCCGGCCTGCGCAAAGTCTTGCATGATAAACGCTGACTCCATCAAAGACACTGTCCGGTCTTGCAAAATAAATATATTCAAACACACATCTGGCTTCCTTTGATTTATCGACCTTACAAAGGCTTGTATCAGAGACAATTCCATCCTTTGTAATGGTTACGATCTCTCCTGGAAGGACATCACGGACAAATTCCGCTCCAATGGTATCAAGAGCACAACTCTCTGACACAATGATGTATGCATTATCCCTTTTGCCGATACACAAAGGCTTAAAACCATAGGGGTCTCTTGCCCCAATCAATTTACGCGGGCTCATGACAACAAGAGAATAGGCACCTACGATCTTTTTCATGGCGTTTGCTACCGCTGATTCAACCGATGAAGTCTTTACCCGCTCTCTGGCGATATGATAGGCAATCACTTCTGAATCAATGGTAGTCTGAAAGATAGCTCCGTTATACTCCAATTCCTTGCGCAGTTCCGGCGCATTGACCAGATTGCCGTTATGAGCCATTGCCAGGGTTCCCTTCACATAGTTAAGAACAAGGGGCTGCGCATTCTCCCGTGTACTGCTTCCGGCCGTCGAATAACGAACATGACCTACTCCGATATTGCCGTGAAGACCTTCTAAAATCTCCGGAGTAAAAACTTCGTTACATAACCCCATCCCCTTATAGGCATTTACTTTCCCCTTGGGACCTTCCGTATCGCTGACGGCAATTCCACAGCTTTCCTGGCCTCTGTGCTGTAAAGCAAATAATCCGTAATAAATGGTCGATGCAACGTCAGCGCCATCAAAATCATACATACCGAAGACGCCGCATTCCTCATGTAACTCTTCCTCGATGTTGAAGTTTAATTCGTTACTCATCTAATGTTTTTCCCTCTCTGTGCGGTTTACTGAATACCAAGACGGCGGAACACTTCCTCGTATGCGCCTTCTACATCTCCCAAATCTCTGCGGAAACGGTCCTTATCCAGTTTTTCGTGGGTATCCTTATCCCACAGCCTGCATGTATCCGGAGAAATCTCATCGGCAAGAATCACTTTACCATGGTAACGGCCGAATTCGATTTTAAAATCAATGAGGTCAATATTTAAACCGTCAAAATATTCCTGCAGCACTTCATTTACCTTAAATGTGTACTCTGTAATTGCGTCAATCTCTTCCCTAGTGGCAAGATTTAAGGCAAGTGCATAATAGTCATTGATGAACGGGTCACCCAAATCATCATTTTTATAGCTAAATTCAAGAGTCGGACAAGAGAACTTCACGCCTTCTTCCATTCCCATCTTTTTGGCGAAGCTTCCGGCGGAGAAATTTCTGATGATGACTTCAAGAGGAACGATCTCCACTTTTTTTACCGCAGTCTCACGGTCATTTAATTCTTCAACCAGATGCGTAGGAACACCTTTGGCTTCTAACTTTTTGAAGATAAAATTGGTCATTCGGTTGTTAATAGCACCTTTTCCAACAATGGTACCTTTCTTAAGACCATTGAACGCTGTAGCATCATCTTTATATGAAACAATTAATACGTCCGGATCTTCCGTCGTATAAACCTTTTTTGCTTTTCCTTCATACAGCATTTCTTTTTTCTCCATGGCATCCACCTGTCCTTTTCTGAATTAATTTATAAGTTTTTCAAATAAAACTCTGGTGTTTCAGTAGAAATTATAATACACTGAAAATAGGATTGCAACTGATTTTCTTATTATAAATACTAATGACCACTATGCGGTTCTGTTTCTCAATCCGGATTTTTCAAGACCACACGCTCTACTTTCTGCCATAACTTTACTTTGCCATCTTTCCAGTCTAAGGAAAATCCACGTTCTTTTGTCTCTCCTGCATTTCCATCATATAGATAATCTTTTTCCGTCTCAAGTTTCATCTCCCTGCTGACAGAAAAGAGGGAACGTGTCCCATGAAGAATGGCTTGGCCATATTCTGGAACTAAAATAGCCGCTTCCAGACAGGCAAGCAGAAAAAGCCATGCTCCGATGCTTCGTTTGCGGATGCCTTTCTTTTTTACAGCCCACCGGAACTGTCTCCATGGTTTTCTTTTTTTATTATATCGTTGGATTCGAAATATATCAAATTTTTCTGTCACGAAACACTCGCCTCCTGACATAAGGATTCGGCTGAAGATTATATATTTTTTTGCCGGTGGTTAGCTGGGTATTAAATCGACCTGAGAATTATTGATAGGTTAAAAGGAACTGCCATTAGTTACAGCAAGATATGTTACACTCTATTATAACTTATTATAAAAAAAGCTTCAAGCATAAAATCAATGCCTGAAGCTTTTTCCCTTATATTCCAGCTTATTTTGCTGCTGTTGTACTCTCAGTAGTTGGCTGGCCATTGCTTTCGCCTGTAATTTTGTCGACACCCTTTTCTACATCATTGACAACACCGTTAACAACACCAGTGCTTTCGGTACTTGTACCACCGGCTTTTGTTGTTGTATCAGCTGCGGTTGTGTCCTTTTTGGTAGTTGCCGCAGTAGTCTGGGTAGTTGCTCCTGTAGTGGCTGCGGATGTTCCTCCATTTTTGTTAGTTGTTCCGCAGGCCGTCAATGACATAACTGCCATAATTACAAGAAGGGTCAAAACATATGGTTTTATTCTTTTCATAATACATTCTCCTTTCATTTTCTACACTTAGTATGTGTAAAGGACAAATGAATTATGGTGGAAGATTTTGGAAAATTTAGGATTCTATCACATCTTTCATGTTATATAATCCAGGTCCTTTTCCTGCCAGGAATTTCGCAGCAGATACAGCCCCCTGTGCGAATATTGCCTTAGAATAAGCCGTATGATTAAAAGTAACCACTTCATCTTTGCCGGCAAAAATCACATCATGCTCTCCGACAATGGTTCCTCCGCGAACCGCCTGAATTCCGATTTCTTTTTTGTCCCTTGCTTTTCTTACCTGGCTTCTGTCATAAACATAATGATATTCCTGATCCATAGCTTCATTAATAGAATCAGCCAAAGCCAAAGCAGTTCCGCTGGGAGCATCTAATTTTTTATTGTGGTGTTTTTCTAAAATTTCTATATCAAACCCGGCAACAGCCAGTACCTGTGCCGCATCTTTCACAAGCTTCATAAGCAAGTTTACTCCCAGGGACATGTTAGCCGAACGAAGTATTGCAACATGATTGGAGGTTTCTTCTATCTTCTTCATCTGATCTTCGGAAAGGCCTGTGGTACATACCACCACAGGAATCTTCTTTTCCATACTGTAATCAAGAAGTACATCCACTGCTTTTGCAGAAGCGAAATCCACAATCACATCTGCTGCAACATCACACTCTTTTAAAGATGGAAAGACTGGATACGGATTTGTTTTCGTGTCATGAGGATCGATTCCTGCTACAATAGTAATGTTTTTTTCTTCTGCTACAATTCCGGTAATCACCTGTCCCATTGCCCCGTTGCAGCCGTGCATTATCATCTTAATCATGTTTTCCTCCATAGGTATATCTTTCACGGATTATAAAATTCCATACTCTTTCATGGCATTTTTTAAGCGTTCCTGATTCTTTGGTTCCATCTCAGTCAGTGGCAGACGAAGAGGGCCTGCATTTTTGCCCATAAGATTTAAAGCAGCCTTAACCGGAATCGGATTAACTTCACAGAATAAGGCATTGATCAGAGGAATCGCATCAAGCTGTAATTTAGCGCTACGTTTTACATCACCATCAAAATATGCCTGACAGATCTCATGAGTCTGGGAAGGTGCAATGTTTGAAAGTACGGAAATAACGCCTTTTCCCCCCAGAGACATAACAGGAACGATCTGATTATCATTACCGGAATAGACATCAGCCTTTCCGTCAGTCAGATGCATTAAATCTGCGATGGAACAGAAATTGCCGCTTGCTTCCTTTACACCTAAAATATTAGGAACATTTAAACATAAATCAGCTATGGTCTCAGCCGAAATATCCACTCCGGTTCTTGAAGGTACATTATATAGAAGAATCGGGATTTTTACCGCATCGGCAACCGCTTTAAAATGTGCTTTTAATCCATTCTGAGTCGCTTTGTTATAGTAAGGAGAGACCAAAAGCAGTCCGTCCGCTCCGCATTTTTCCGCCTCTTCGGACAAATAGATCGCTGTATCTGTGCAATTGGAACCGGTACCTGCAATGACTGGTATCCGTTTTTTGGTCACTTCGCATACGTACTTAATGACTTCCAAATGCTCTTCATGGGTCATCGTAGACGCTTCTCCAGTAGTTCCGCAGGCAACGATGGAATCCGTTCCCCCTGCAATCTGCTCTTCTACCAGTTCTTCCAGCTTCTCGTAATTTACTTCCCCGTTTTCTTTAAATGGTGTGATAAGCGCAACACCAGCGCCTTCAAAAATTGCCATGATTTCTTCCTCCTGATCCATTTTCATCATACATAGTAAACTTTCATCCGGCTTAAGCCTTCTTTCTGTTTTTCCTGAAAATAACGGTCGCAAAATGCGCTTTGCATTTTTTCCGTCATCGCGGCAGTCGTCAAGGGAACTTATTTGTTGGCTGGCTGTACACGAAAAAACAGAGCTGACAACAGGGTCAGCTCTTAAAGTCCAGAATTTGGTAATCTCATCTCTCTCTTTAAGTAGCTCCCCATCCAACTTGGATGACAGTCATATGGCTATTAACCATATGCCCAGAACAAATACGCTCAGGACGTATCATTCTTCGGCGTCTCTTCCTTCCCCCTGCCCTCATCTGTACCTGATACATCGGACAGAGTACTTATAAGCAACGCAACCTCTACTCTATTATGTATGTTACCATACTATCATTATTATTTTGTGTTGTCAACTTTAACATGGTTGATTTCCAGAATACTGTCTACGTAAGGCTCCATTTCCTTAGAGAACACCTTACCGGTTAATATGACCTCCATCTCATCAACTTTCGTCTGAAGCAGCTTAACCAGTTCCTCTGCTTCAATGATCTTCTGATCCAATATTCCAAGAATCTCATCAAGGATCAGTAAATCACATTCACCGGTAGATACGACTTTCCTGGCAAAATTCAGACCATTGCGGATATTCATCCGTTCTTCATCCTGCTCTTCTTTTGATAAGTTTTCGAAAAAACCATCGCACTTTTCAAATCGGAATATCTTCATCTCCGGCTCCAGACGTTTCATAATATCAAGAGATCCACGTCCCGTACAGCCTTTTAAAAACTGTATGACTATAACATTCCTGTTCTTCATCAGAGCTTCGATTCCCATACCAAATGCAGCTGTGGTCTTTCCTTTACCTTCACCGCATATAACTTGTATCGTACCTCTATTCATCCTTCAGCACCTCATAACAGCTAAAATGCAATAACTTACATATTACGTTAGAACCTGCTTATCGTATCATAAAATTAACTATTTTGCAAGTTTTCTTACCATTTTCTTAATATAATAGCAACAGCATTTACTCTGCACATTCCAGCTTGCTGACAGATACTTCATATGCGATACGCTTCTCGCATTCTGTCTCACTTAATTTTTTGGTGTATTCTCTGCTTTGAACTCTTCCCCATACTTTCACTCTGGTTCCTACTGAAAAACCGGAAGCATATCTGGCATTTCTCCCCCATGCAATACAGGGGATATAATCTGATTTTCCATATGGGCGATTAACAGCAAGAAGCAAATCTGCTATCTCTCTTCCAAGTGGGGTCTTTCTATAAATGGGAGCTTTACATATGTATCCATCCAGCAAAATCTGATTGGTCTTCGTATAATCGGTAAACTCTTCCATAAAATGAACCTCTCTCACAAACACAGAGAGCACCAGACGGTTTTTTGTTCCTTCGTGACGATTGTAGGAACGGAACTGGCCAACAGCTTCTACCGTACAGCCATTATAATCTCCCGCTACGTCAATCAGGCGTTCTGAAACCATTAAGGGAATGACATCAGCCTGATCACTGAGACGGTTTACCGCCATATCCACCATATAGAATCCTTCTCCAAATACCTCATGGCTGAAGGTGAAGCCGGAGATAATCTCTCCGATAACGCTTACTTTGTTGTTTTCAATCATTTTTTCTGACATTGTATTTCTCCTCTTCTTTCACTTATTTGCTAATACGCTTCACAGCTAATATTAAATTTATGTGATAGAATGCTCTAAAATGATAAAAAACAATCCAAAAATATCGACAGAACCAGGCATAATGCACAAAAAATAATGGAGAATGCCGCCAGATTGCCGATTTATCGGCGACCTCAGGCAACATCCTCCATATTATTACAGATTATCCCAAAGATTTTTTATTTGAAGCAGACCTTTTTCTTAAGGTCGGGTCTAAAACTTTCTTTCTGATACGAAGACTTACAGGGGTGATTTCAAGGAGTTCATCTGTATCGATGAAATCAAGACTCTGCTCCAGACTCATTTCTTTTGGAGTGGTCAGCTTAAGAGCATCATCTGCACCTGAAGAACGGGTATTCGTAAGCTTCTTGGATTTGCAGACATTGATTTCCATGTCTTCTGCCTTCGGGTTTTGTCCAATGACCATACCAGAGTAAACCTTAACTCCTGCTCCAATGAAAAGAATACCTCTTTCCTGGGCATTGAAAAGTCCGTAGGTAATAGATTCTCCTGATTCATAAGCAATTAAAGAACCAGTCTTTCTATAAGAAATCTCTCCCTTAAATGGTGCATAACCGTCAAAAGCTGTATTCATAATACCATTTCCCTTAGTATCTGTCATGAATTCGCCGCGGTAACCAATCAGTCCTCTGGAAGGAATGGAAATCTCCAATCTAGTGTAACCTCCGTTTGCAGGACTCATACCCTGAAGCTCACCTTTACGGCTGGTAAGCTTTTGAATAACAGCTCCTGTAAATTCTTCTGGTACATCGATATATGCAATTTCCATCGGCTCTAACTTCTGGTTTCTCTCGTCAAAATGATAGAGAACCTCTGCCTTACTAACTGCAAATTCATAACCTTCTCTTCTCATATTCTCAATTAAAACAGATAAATGGAGCTCACCTCTACCGGACACTTTAAAGCAGTCTGGAGAGTCAGTCTCTTCAACACGAAGGCTGACGTCTGTATTTAATTCTCTAAATAAACGCTCTCTAATATGACGGGAAGTAACAAATTTTCCTTCCTGACCAGCAAGAGGGCTGTCATTAATAATAAAGTTCATGGCGATGGTCGGCTCTGAAATCTTCTGGAACGGAATTGCTTCCGGATTTTCCACGGAACAGACTGTATCACCAATATGGATATCTGCAATACCGGAAATTGCAACGATCGCTCCAATAGAAGCTTCCTGAACTTCTACTTTATTAAGTCCTTCGTATTCATAGAGCTTTCCTACTTTTACTTTGCGGAATTTGTCAGGTTCATGATGGTTTACAATTACACACTCCTGATTCACTTTGATCTTGCCGTTATCCACTTTACCAACACCAATACGTCCAACGTATTCATTGAAATCAATGGTACTGATTAAAAGCTGGGTAGACGCCTCCGGGTCACCTTCAGGAGCTGGCATACGCTCGATAACAGTCTCAAATAAAGGAGCCATATCCACATCTTCATCATCAAGGGCCTTTTTCGCAAATCCAGCCTTTGCAGAAGCATAAAGGAACGGACAGTCCAGCTGTTCTTCGCTGGCATCAAGATCCATCAAAAGTTCTAATACTTCTTCTTCAACTTCTTCCGGTCTTGCTTCGGGACGGTCGATTTTATTAATACAGGTAACTACAGAAAGTCCCAGCTCCAGCGCTTTGCGGAGAACGAACTTTGTCTGTGGCATAACACCCTCATAAGCATCCACAACAAGGATTACACCGTTTACCAATTTTAATACACGTTCTACCTCTCCGCCGAAATCTGCATGCCCTGGGGTATCGATGATGTTGATCTTTGTGTCTTTGTAATGAACGGCTGTATTCTTTGATAAGATCGTGATTCCACGCTCTCTTTCAATATCATTGGAGTCCATAACGCGCTCCATAACTTCCTGATTTTCACGGAAAATACCACTTTGCTTTAACAGGGCATCTACCAGTGTCGTTTTACCATGATCGACGTGGGCAATAATCGCCACATTTCTTACGTCTTCTCTCTTCATCTTCATAAAATGTACTCTTCTTTCTCTTCTTTCAACAAAGAATGCACCCCAGCCGCCCAAGGGGCAGACAAGCCAGAGAACATTTTTATAATACAGGTAAAACCGCACCCATACCATAAAAAACTAAGGACCAGTTCCGTCCTTAGTTCCATTAACATTATCACGATTAGTTAGTATATCATCCTGTTTTTGATATTGCAAGATTTTTTTCTTGTTTTTTTGCTCTCATTGTGTCCTATTCTGAAAACAAAAGTACTTCTTTGTCTAAAATGCCGAAATAAACCTCTTCCAGTTCAAAAAGTTCTGCTTTTCCGCTTGTAGATTCTGTAATCTCCGCTTTTAATTTTCCCAGCTTTTCATCCGGCACAAGAATTGTAAGTTCCACCCGGTCCGTGTATTCACTGTTTAATGTAGTAATGTCCTGCTGACCCAGAAGATACTGAATCTTACCGATACCATTATAATCAGTGGAAACAGATACTTTTTTAGCCGGTTCAACGGTTAACAACGTGCATGCTTTAAGCCCTTCTTTCACCGCACCTGAATAGGCTCTTACAAGCCCTCCTGTACCAAGCAAAGTACCACCGAAATAACGGGTCACCACCACGCAGATATTTACAATCTGCTCGCCTTCTAACACATCAAGCATGGGCTTTCCTGCGGTCTGACTTGGTTCCCCGTCATCACTGCAGCGTTTTTCCTCGCCTTTTTTCCCGATAATCCATGCATAGCAGTTGTGGCTGGCATCCCAGTATTTTTTTCTCAGTTCTTCAATAAAGATAATTGCCTCAGCTTCTGATTTTACAGGCTTAAAATTAGCGATAAAACGTGATTTTTTTTCTGTGATCTCCCCAGCAGCGCCCTCGTATAAAATCCGGTAAGCCTTTCTCATAAGCATCCTCATTTCTTTTCAATTCTTCATAACTTCTTTAATATAAAAATTTCTCTCATTATATCCAAAAATGGAAATGCAATCAAGCTTTCATGTATATTTCCTCATTTTTTCTCCGAAAATGGTAAGTGTTGAATTGCTATGCAATTTTTGGTATAATGAACCGGTAAAGGAGGTTTCCTATGAATTACGGCAAACAAGCGACAGAGAAGAAAATCCGATCTGCCAATTCAAAAGCAAGGAAATACACCACCAAGGTTTTTCTGGCTTTTATTAAAAGTCTATTTGTACTGTGCCTGTTCGGCGGTATTGTAATCGCCAGCGTTGGAATCGGCATGGTGAAAGGAATCATAGACAATGCTCCTAATGTAGATATTTCAACGATCGTCCCAAATGAATATGCATCCACGGTCTACGACAGTGCCGGCAACGTCACCGAAACCCTGGTTACCGCAGGGTCCAACAGAGAAGAAGCTACTTATGAAGAACTACCTAAAAATCTTATAAATGCTTTTGTTTCCTATGAAGATTCTCGCTACTGGGAACACAATGGAATCGATCTACGTTCCATTCTACGTGCCGCAAAAGGTGTTCTGACCGGTGATTCCTCTGCAGGCGGAGGAAGTACCATCACCCAGCAGCTGATCAAAAACAGCGTGTTTGGCGGCGGTATGGAAAAAAGCTTCGGCGAAAGACTGGAACGAAAGTTACAGGAATGGTTTTTGGCTGTCAAGCTGGACGGTGCCATGTCCAAAGAACAGATTATTACCAATTACTTAAATACCATCAATCTAGGCAACAATACTCTTGGGGTTAAGGTAGCCGCCAAGAGATATTTTAATAAGGATGTTAAGGATCTGACTTTATCCGAATGTGCGGTTTTAGCAGGTATTACTCAGAATCCTTCCAAATTTAATCCAATTGCCGGACAAAAAGCAAACGCTGCCAAGCAAAAAGTAATCCTTCAGTACATGCATGATCAGGGCTATATTTCCAAAGAAGAGGAAGAACTTGCTCTTTCTGATGATGTTTATTCCAGAATTCAGAATGTGGACATGGTTGCTAAAGAGGCATCCACTCCATACAGCTATTTTACCGATGAGCTGGTGGAACAAGTGATAACAGCCATGAAGAGTCAGTTAGGCTATACAGAAACTCAGGCCCATAACATGCTCTATAGCGGCGGATTGTCTATTTATACGACACAGGATCCCAGCATCCAGACAATCGTAGACGAAGAAATCAGCAACCCCGAAAATTACTCGGCTGCCCGTTATTCCATCGAATACCGGCTTTCCGTAACTCACAAGGATGGCACAACCAACCACTATTCTGAAAAAAACATCCAGAACTATCACAAGGACAATGTAGATTCCGGATTTGACGGATTATATAACTCTGAGGATGAGATTAAGTCAGATATTGACGGATATAAGGCAGAACTGATTAAAGACGGGGATACCATACTGGGAGAAAGCCTTCATAAAACGCTGGAGCCCCAGGCTTCTTTTGTCATCATGGACCAAAAAACCGGAGAAGTAAAAGCCATCAGCGGCGGCCGGGGACAAAAGACAGCCAGCCTGACCTTAAACCGTGCTACCAACACATACCGCCAGCCCGGTTCCACCTTTAAGATTTTAACAGCATTTGCTCCTGCCATAGATACCAGTGGAGCCACCCTTGGAAGCGTTTATTATGATTCCGTCTACAAGGTTGGCAACAAAACCTTTTCCAACTGGTACAGTTCCGGTTATCAGGGATATTCCAGTATCCGGGATGGAATCGTATATTCTATGAACATCGTAGCAGTTCGCTGTCTGATGGAAACTGTAACCCCTCAGCTGGGTGTGGAATATGCAAAGAACTTCGGAATCACTTCCTTAACCGATACCGATTATAATCCGGCACTTGCGCTGGGCGGTATTACAAAGGGTGTATCAAACTTAGAGCTGACCGGTGCATTTGCTACTGTCGCCAACGGTGGTGTATATACAAAACCAGTATTCTTCACAAAAATACTGGATCATGACGGCAAAGTCTTAATTGAAAACAAACCGGATACCCACCGGGTATTAAAAGATTCCACTGCTTTTCTTTTAACTGATGCTATGGCTGACTCCATGAAAAGCGGAAGAAAATTTTCAAGCAACGGACCATCTGCCACCAGCCCAGCCGCAAGCATACCTGGTATGTCAGCCGCCGGAAAAAGCGGAACCACATCAGCAAACAACGATATCTGGTTCGTAGGATACACTCCTTACTACACTGCAGGTATCTGGGGCGGATGTGACGACAACCAGAAACTTACCAAACAAAACGGGGGAACTTCCTTCCACAAAGCCATTTGGCGGAAAATCATGACGCGGGTACATCAGGGCATGTCAGACCCAGGGTTCACCGTACCAGACAGCATCGAAACTGCCCAGATCTGCCGTAAATCCGGCAAACTGGCAGTCACCGGAGTGTGTACGGAAGATCCAAGAGGTAATCCGGTCTACACAGAATACTTTGCAAAAGGAACGGTTCCAACTGACGTCTGCAACATTCATGTCCGGGCTACGGTTTGTGCGATTTCTCACAAACTTCCTACACCATATTGTCCGGAGCGGACCACTGCTGTATTTTTGGCACTGCCAGCAGGGGAAGAAGGAACCACTGATGATTCAAAATATGCTATGCCTGGGTATTGTACCATTCATTCAGCAAACTCTATTATTATTCCACCAGGGAATGTTCCTGACAACTCTGGGAATTCCGAGCAAAGTCCACAGCAAACTGCACCAGGGGCTGTGCCTCAGTCTCCGGGGGGATTTTGGCCTTGGTCTTATTGATGGTTGATTTCTGAGTGAGGGAACCTGAGTGAGGGAACTTAAGGTGGAGGGGGAGAGACTGCTGATGGAGTTTCGGCAGAAGAACTTCTAAGACCGTAAAATTACTAAAAGCATGGGATCGGAAAACTCCGCCCGGATTTCTGAAAGAAATTCGCGCTCCGGGTTTCCTTGAAAATTGGCTTTGAAGCCAATTTTCACCCATGCTTTTTGTAATCTTACAGCCTAAGAAGTTCTAATCTGCCTGCAAACCATCACACCCTCTCCCCCTCCACCTTAAGTTCCCGGCGAGGTTTTAGAGTTGAAGAAATCAGTTCCATTGTGTCATACGGTTTTTACGAAAAAGATATAGAATCAGGTTTATTCCTGAATGTTAAACTATATATTAAAATACATTTTTTAGCGGTTTAGCATTCATTTCTTTTTATTTTTCTTAATAAAAGAGATTCATCAAACTTTTCCCATATTAAAAAACAGTATATTACAATTCACAGGAGGGTTGGATATATAAGCTCTTGTCTTCTTCTACGTCTGTTATAAGAGGGGAATTGCCGCAGACTTTGCAGGTTATGTTGGAAGAACGGTACGTTATTGTGTGGAAGTCCATTTTTAAACCGTCAAATACAAGCATTCGCCCTACTAGTAAGTCTCCGGTTTTTAATAAATATTTTAGAGCTTCCAGTGCTTGCAGGCTTCCGATTATGCCTCCCATTGCGCCTAATACGCCGGCCTGAGAGCAGTTTGGTATTGCATCTTCAGGCGGGATTTCTTCAAATATGCAGCGGTAACAGGGGCCCTTGTCTGGCACATAAGTCATGAGCTGTCCTTCAAACCTTAGAATTCCTCCATGGGAAAATGGTTTTTTGGCAATTACACATGCGTCGTTTATTAAAAACTTGGTTGAAAAATTATCGGTTCCGTCAATGATGAAATCATATTCTTGAATGATATCCATAATATTATCAGGTTGAATTCGGGTAGAATAGGTTTTTACTTTTACACCGGGATTGAGCTCGTGTATGGTTTGTTTTGCAGATTCTGTCTTATTCATTCCAACCGTCTCTGATTTGTGGATAATTTGTCTTTGAAGATTGGATAATTCCACCTTGTCATCGTCTGCAATTCCTATGGTTCCAATGCCGGCAGCAGCTAAATACAGTGCTGCAGGTGCTCCCAGTCCACCGGCACCAATGACTAACACTTTGCTCTCTAAGAGTGTTTTTTGTCCTTTGACTCCTACATTCTTAAGTAAAATATGTCTGGAATAACGTTCAATTTCCTGTGCTGAAAACATTGAGTTTTCACCTCCTAAATGGTCTTTTAGTACATGATCAAACAGGTCTTTACATTGGGTATTGATTCGGTTTACAAATTTTATCGTTCATCGCTTTTCATCTGCTCTTTCAGCCAACCCCAAAATCCTTCTGTCAGGTCGTATGCTTCGTAATCTGCATCGACCAGCAAATGTACAATTTCACTGCTTATTTCTCCTTTTTGACAGTAGACAATTAAAGCTTTGCCTCTGGGAATTTCATAAAGTTTTGCTGCTTCTTTTGGAAATGGGATATTGATGGAACCTGGAATATTACCGGTCTGAAATACTACAGAGTCTCGTATGTCTACGATCAAAAAATTTTCATTTTCAAACTGTTTTAGCTGCGTCCAACTAATACTTTTTCCGTTTTCTTTCCTGGGAAACAATCTTTCTTTTGTTTCTATCTGCATAAAATCTCTCTTTTCTTTATGTTGCGCTATGCTAACAGATTTTACTGCTGTGGGAATCAGCAACACCGTTTACCAGTTCTTCTGGATTGCTGCTTTTCATGAATTGGGACATCATACATACTCCTGCTGCTCCTACATCCAGACATTGTCGGGCGTTGGTTATGTCAATGCCGCCTAGTGCGTACACAGGGATGGAAACATGGCTGCAGACCTGTTTCAAATAAGAAAGACCACGAGGAGCCACTCCTTTTTTACAATCCGTTTGAAAAACATGGCCGGCAGTTATATAGGTAGCTCCCAAGGCTTGTGCTTCCAAGGCTTCCTCTAAGGAATGGGTGGAACAGCCGATGGTAAGAAAATTTTCCTGTGCATCGCGGTGGACTTCTCTCAGCTGTGCCAGTGGTAAATGAATCCCATTTGCATTCTGTTCCTTTGCCGTAATTATGTACGTATGATAAATACAACGAACCTGCTTTTTTTTGCAGATGTCTGACACTTTAGCGGCTAATTCCCCATACTCTTTTTCAGATAAGTCTTTTTCTCTTAAAACAATAGCTTCAGGGCCTGCATTCGCAACTTTTTCTATTTGTCGGAGAAAATCCATATCAGCCAGACTGCGGTTTGTAAAACATACAACTTTAGACATAAATGTAATCGTTTAAAACAGGTTGCAGACCTTCGGATTTAATATCACTGTACATGGTATCCAGTGTTCTCTCATCGGCAATTTGAAACTGCTCATCTCCTGCGTCCTGTTTATCCTTTCCTTCATATTTGTTTTCGTGGTCTCCGATTCCTGTAGAAACACCTGCTGATACCTTTGTTGCGGCTATTTTTACGATTCCATTGCGAAAATCCTTACTCTCTCTTGAGGAAACGGTTATACCCACATAAGGCAAAAAAATACGATAAGCGCACAAAATCTGACATAACTGTGTTTCATCTACGTTTAACGAACTGATGTCAGAATTGTTGACAATTGGTCTTAATCTCGGGCAGGATAACGAGTATTCTACGTGAGGATACTTTTTTTGGAGGAAGTATAAATGCATCGCAGTAGCAAGTGCATCCCTTCGAAAATCACCAAGACCAAGCAATGCAGACATACCTACACCTCGCATGCCTCCCATAATCGCACGCTCCTGTGCTTCAAAACGATATGGATAAATTCTTTTACGGCCCAAAAGATGCAGATTTTCGTATCGGTCTGAGTCATAGGTTTCCTGAAAAACTGTTATATAATCTACTCCGCATTGGTGTAGATATCGATACTCGTCCACATTGACAGGGTAGATCTCAAGCCCGATATTCCGAAAATATTTTTTACCAAGTCTGCATGCCTGGGCTATGTATTCGACGCTGCTTTCCTCAGGGCTTTCACCGGTAAGAATAAGGACTTCTTCAATGCCAGATGCAGCAATCACTTTCATTTCGTGCTCAATTTCCTGCATATCTAACTTTTTACGAGCGATGTCATTATAGCAGTTAAATCCACAGTAAACACAATAGTTGGTACAGTAATTTGCAATATAAAGCGGGGTAAACACATAGACAGTATTTCCAAAAAATTTTCCGGTTTCCTCTTTGGCGCGCAACGCTATTTCTTCCAGAAAAGGCAATGCTGCGGGGGATAAGAGTGCCTTAAAATCTTCTATGCTGCAACTCTCATGATCCAAGGCTTTCTTGACATCTTCTTTGGTATAACGGCTGCAATCGTAGGCATTCATGATAGCTATGACCTTTGACATAATATTGGAAGAAAGTTTGTCCATACCCGGCAGATATTCCATATGGTTAGTTCTGGTGGCTGGAACTTCTTCTAAAAGGTGTTTCTTTTTGCTTGCTGCCGGACTTAATCGTCCGGAATCTATAAAAAAGGTATTGTCACCCATTCTATTACACTCCTAATTTATTTTTATTTTTCACAACTCATCTTATTATTTATAGTTTCTTTTTAATCTCTTAAAAATCCGGTTAACGGATCAGAAGAAGCTGCTCCTCTTTTCAAAACTCTTCCAAGACCTGACAGATAGGCTTGTCTGCCAGCGTCTACCGCATTCTTAAAAGCTGACGCCATCAAGGGGATATCTCCTGCTGTTGCAATGGCAGTGTTGGCCATAACCGCTGCTGCCCCCATCTCCATTGCAGCACAAGCCTCTGATGGTCTTCCGATTCCAGCATCAACAATAATTGGAACATCGATTTCATCAATTAAAATCTGAATAAACTCTTTTGTGGCAAGTCCTTTATTAGAGCCGATGGGTGCCGCCAGCGGCATGACAGAAGCCGCTCCTGCATTGACTAAATCCCTGGCTGTATATAAATCAGGATACATATAAGCCAGTACAATAAATCCTTCCTTTGCTAACAGCTCGGTCGCCCTGACTGTTTCTGCATTATCCGGAAGTAAATATTTGGTATCCCTCATAATCTCTACTTTTACAAAATTTCCACAGCCAAGTTCTCTTGCAAGTCTTGCTATCTGTACCGCTTCTTCTGCGTTTCTCGCTCCCGATGTATTTGGAAGTAAAGTGACCTCCTTTGGAATATAATCGAGAATATTCTCATTTTCTTTTGTATTTGTTCTGCGTACCGCCAGCGTAATAATTTGTGCCTGTGCACATTCGATTGCTGCCTTTATAAGATTCAGCGAATATTTTCCAGAACCTAAAATAAATCTTGAAGAAAACTTTTTACCGCCTAAAACAAACAAATCTTGATTTTCCATATCATTTACTCCTATCTGTATGTATTAATTTTTAACCCCATTATTTCCTTTTATTTTCCTTCCACATAAACATCAGCCACCTCCTACCAGTGAAACAACATCAATCGAATCACCCGGCATCAAAACGGTGTTGTCGTACTGAATTTTGGGTACAATCAATCCATTTACCGCAACTGCAACTCTTTCCAGACAATAGCCGTTATCTTTTAGACAATCCCTTAATATCCGGTTGTCTGCCGGAACCTCTATTCCATTAACCCGAACCACAAAATCACCTCCTTAGCAATAAAAAAGGCCGCACAAAAAGCTACACCCTAGGTGGTGTACCCCTTTATGCGACCAAATGTCAACATATATTTTGTTATTATTAATTTTTTTCAGAATAGCACTATTTTTTATACTTGTCAACAAAAAGCAGTTAAAAATACGAATATTTATCGGGCGCACTCCTAACTCTTCATCTTCGGCTTAAACACAATAGACCCCAGATACCCAAATATAAGCGCTCCCGAAATACCTACCGCACTTGCAGTAAATCCACCTTTAAAGATGCCCAGAAAACCATCTTCACCCATGCTCTTCCACACGCCTTTCCAAAGGCTGTTTCCAAATCCAAGCAATGGAACTGTAGCTCCTGCTCCTGCCCAGTCGGAAAAAGGCTGGTAAATTCCAACGGCACCTAAAATGCTTCCGACCACCACTAAGAGTACCATAATACGGCCTGGCATCAGTTTTGTGTTGTCCATTAAGATCTGGATCAGTGCACAGATCGCTCCTCCAACTAAAAATGCTTTTACGTAGTCCATTGTTTACTCCTTTCCTCTTATGACTGTCTTTCGATATGCTCTATGACAACTGCGTGAGCAATACCGGGAATGGTTTCTCCTTCATTGAAGCTGACCGTGGAAAGCAGGGCACCTGTGGGGACAAAAAGAACCCTTTTCCACTCTCCGCTCTGTACTTTAGGGAGAATATAGGAACACAGTGTAGAGGCAGCGCAGCCGCAGCCACTTCCTCCAGCATGGGTGTCCTGGGATTCGCTGTCAAAGATTTCGATTCCGCAGTCTGTATGAATTTTTTCTAAATTGTGCCCTTTGTTTTTCATAAAGTCCAACAGAATGGTCCGGCCTACCTGGCCTAAATCTCCTGTAATGATTTTATCATAATAGGACTCATCTACTGAAAAATCGTCAAAGTTCTGCTGAATTGTGTGAAAGGCTGACGGAGCCATGGCTGCCCCCATGTTCATGGAATCTTTGATTCCCATATCGACCATGCGTCCTGTGGTGATTCCAGAAATGGCCGCGATTCCTTCGTTCTTATTTTTGCCCAGAATTACGGCACCGCATCCGGTTACTGTCCAGGATGAAGAAAATGGTCTTTGATTTCCATATCCCAGCGGGAAACGAAATTGTTTTTCTGCTGTTGCAAAGTGGCTGGAGGCCATAGCCATTACTTTATCAGCAAATCCACCTGCTACGGTCATTGCCCCAAGGTTTAAGGCTTCTCCCATGGTAGAGCAGGCTCCAAATAATCCGAATAATGGAATCTCCAAGTCTACCGTTCCAAAAGAGGTGGCTATAAGCTGTCCCAGCAAGTCTCCTGCAAATAGATAGCGGATGTCTTTTCTCCGTATATCGCCTTTTTCAATCGCAAGATCAGCGGTCTGTTTCTGGAGAGCACTTTCTGCCTTTTCCCAGTTGTCTGCTCCAAACATATCATCTTGTTCCACCATATCAAATAGTTTTCCTAAAGGGCCCTGCCCTTCTTTTTTGCCGACGATTGATGCCATGCTTTCAATGACCGGCGGTTCCTCAAATTTAATGCTTGCTTTTCCTACCTGCATTTTCTCTCTCCATTTCTCTGCTTGTTCATTCCTACAGTATGCCAAAGGCCATCAATACATAGGCGATGACTCCAAGAATCCAGGAGCTTAAAATCCCGTATAAGATCACGGGGCCGGCTATCGTAAATATCTTGCAACCGATACCAAATACCTGACCTTCTGATTTAAATTCCACGGCGGGAGCTACGACAGAATTAGCAAAGCCCGTGATCGGTACCAATGCTCCTGCTCCTCCAAATTTTACGATTTTAGGATAAATATTTAATCCAGTTAAAATCACACTGGCTGCAATTAAGATCAGAGTGGTCCAGGCTGAGGCCGTATCTTTTTCAAGTCCTCCATTAATAAACATGTTTGTGCTGATCTGACCCAGAGTGCATATGATACCACCTACAAGAAATGCCTTTATAATGCCAGGCCATCGTTTGTGTACTGGTGTTACTTCTTTTACATAAGCTTCATATGCCTTTTTGTTTATCTCCATTGTTTTCCTCCATTCTGTACGATATATCCTGTTTTTATTGTCCGAATCGTTCTGCAAAAAATATCAAAGAGCCCAGCATTTTACCAAGTCCCAGAGATAAAATAATATATTGCAGCCCCACACCGAGATGAATCCTTCGGCTGATGACAGGAAGAGCTTTTAGAGTTTCCGCCAGTGACATGACCAGACACCCTATAAATATTCCTACGGACAGACCATAAATCCCCAAAGCCATATTACCACCAAAGCCTATAGGGAATTCATAAATATCTGAGATATTTCCAAGAACACCTCCAAGGATGATACATGTTTCAAAAAGCATAATGTGTTTTTTGGTTTTGGTGTATCCAATAATTCTGGGAAATACTCCAATCATAGCTAAAAAAGCAAAAACGCCGGCTGCGATAATGCCGCCAGCGCTTAACCCGATAAAACAAAGAAATACTTCTCTAAGTAACATCAATATCCGACTCCTTTCTTCCATCATTCTGGATCAGAGTTTTACTGACGTTGTCTTCATAAAGCCGCATTTCCACCTCAAGAGGCGTCGGATCGGTATTGATCTTGTACTTTGCAAAATGATTAAAGAATCCAACGATTCCAAAAAACAGGCCAACCGAATAACTAACCTCCAGGATTGTAAATCCATTTGATTCCTCTCGCATTACGATTTTATAAATTTCCTTAAATACATCCCGGACGCTAACGTCATTATTAAAGGTAATAATCGCAAAAGAGGCACCGCAGAAACATATGATACATACAAAAATGGTTTTTACCCATTGCCAGATCCAGTGGGGAGGCTTTGGTTTATGATAATCTATGATATAATCAACTTCCCCTACATTATTAACTGAAATAGTCGGGTCCATTTCCACCAGCTTCTGGATCACATCCAGAGTGCTTTCCACATATCTTTTATTCCTGTCTAAGTGGATTGTTTTGATCCGCAAGGCATTGCACTTATTCATTGTGGCAGAATCGTCACAATATACATCAGCTACATCCTTTAGCTGAATATCCTTATGATGAACTTCAGTGATCTGACTGATATTTAAGTATACTGTCTTGCTCATGAAACCATCATCTCCAATCCTGGAAAGGCTTCTACAAGAGTACCTTCTTTTTCAAGACCATCCGGCATAACAGCAATCATATACCAGATGGCAACTGCAACTGCAATCAGGCACACCACAAGGAGCGCCATGACAAGCTTATGTTTTACGGATTCCATACGTGCTCACATCCTTTTCTCTGGTTTTTCAAAGTTAGTATGAGCCGTACCGATTTTTTTATTCTATAATTTTTCACGCATTTGCTTTAAAATCTTTTTTTCCAACCGGGAAACCTGGACCTGGGAAATTCCCAGTTTTGCAGCGATCTGGCTTTGGGTCTCATTGTAATAATACCGCCTTATGATGATCTCTCTGTCTTTGTCGCAAAGCTCCGTAAGTAGGTCCCGAAGCACCATACGGTTTAGAAGTTCTTCCTGAGCAGAGCTTTCTTCTTCGATCTTATCAATGAGCAAAATGCTGTTTTCATCATTTTTATTGACAGAACGATACAGGGATTCCACTTCTGCCCCGGCTTCAATGGAGGCTGCCACTTCTTCTTTGCTGGCCCCGATTTCTCCGGCTATTTCCTCCACCGTAGGCTCTCTGCCAAAGCGAAATATCAGTTCTTCCCGCACTCTTTTCACTTTTAATGCCATTTCTTTAATGGAACGGCTGACTTTTATAATCCCGTCATCTCTCAAGAATCGCTTGATTTCTCCTGTAATCATGGGCACCGCATAAGTAGAAAATTTTACATCATAGGATAAATCAAATTTGTCAATGGCTTTCATTAAACCAATACTACCAATCTGAAATAAATCCTCCGGTTCATAACCACGCCCTGTGAATCTGCGTACAATGCTCCAGATCAACCCAAAATTGTCGGTTACAAGCTGATCCCTTGCCGCTTTATCTCCTTCGTGAGCCATTTCTATCAATCTCATGGTCTCATCCATAAGGCTCACCCGCTAATCTTCTTTTTCATGGTCACCGCAGTTCCTTCGCCTGGCGCCGACTGTACTTCCACCTGATCCATAAATGCTTCCATAAAGGAAAATCCCATGCCGGAACGCTCACCGTCAGGATCTGTGGTATACATAGGTTCCATCGCCTGCTTAATATCCGGTATACCAATTCCTGTATCCCGAATGGTAATAGCGATCTCCTGACCTTCCACTTCCACTTCCAGGTATATAATCCCTCCCTTCCCCTGATATCCATGGATGACCACATTAGTAACCGCCTCCGACACGGCGGTTTTTACATCATCCACCTCTTCCAGAGTGGGATTTAATCTTGCCATAAAAACAGCCACTGCCACTCTGGCAAACTCCTCATTCTTTGATAAGGCCTCCAATTCCATTTTCAGAATTTCTGGTTTGTTTTGTTCAGACATACGTTCCTCCTCAACCTGTGACTGCTGCTTCCTTAGAGTCATATAATTTCATTAATTTTAAAACGCCTCCCATTTTAAGAATGCGGAGAGCCTGGGCGCCTACACCGTAGATGGCAACGGTTCCTCCGCTTAAAGCCATCTGTTTGTAACGATTTAACAAAATCCCTAATCCCGAAGAATCCATAAATCTGGTCTTTGAAAAATCGAACAAAATCCGTCTGATATAATTTTCCGAAAGAATCAAATCGGTTTCGTATTTCAGCCCTGAGCAGTTATGATGATCCAACTCCTCCGGCAGATGGACAATCAGAGTATGACCTTCTGCCTCATATGTAAAGTGTGGTTGATTCATATGCAATCTCCTCCATTCCTTATTGTCTTCCCGTAATAGAAAAAAAGACACCACAAAAAAAGATATCTCTTCTGTAGTGTCTTTCCATAAAACTGTTTTCTAAAAACCACGTTCTGTTTTCGCTTTTGCAGATAATTCTACATCTTTGCTGTTATTGATAATATCTGAGAACAGTCCATTGGCCTGATCCTTCTGATCCATACCTTTGTAAATGACTGCTGCCTTAAATTTTGCCTGCCAGCTGGCTGGTTTTAACTCAATACATTTTGAATAATAAACAAGAGCCGTCTGGCTGTCACCTGCTGCCGTGGATTTATCTCCAAGACTTTCCAGTATGGGTGTCCCATTCTCTGCCATATCTTTTCTGATTTCTCCAATAATAGCCTGTACATCTTCTGAGGTAATAAGAGTCGGGTCTAAACCGGCATAGATTTTTACGACTGTGTTAAAGTCATTCTTTTTATATGCTTCAAGAATGCCTATTACTGCCTGATACTGGGCCAAAATGCTGTCTGCATTATTGGTTAAAGAAGCCAGCGAATCCTCTGCTGTCTTTTTTTCTGTCTTTAAAGTTTCCAGCTGGTCATTCAGGCTGTCAGACTTTTTATTGGACTGGCTCAACTGTTCGCTGTATTTTAGCATTTCTTTGTTATGGCTCTCATTGATGGTTTTTGTATTGGCGGGCATGACCAGAAAAAAGATGACCGCCGCCCCCAAAACAAGTCCTGCCAGGATATTCATAACTGCCTGATCCTTTGTAGTTTCCCGGTAGCTGGGTGGTATGATTACATCATCATCTTCCATCTGCCTGTGGGAAAGTACATTTTTTAGCTTTCGCTTTTCCGGCTCCCGCTCCCGCTCCCGCTCAGGCTTTGTATTCACACCGGAAGCCTTTACCAAAGATTTATAATATAACGCTTTGGGATGGTTGCAGTCAATCTGTAACACTTTGTAGACTGCCTTTCCTGCCTTTTGATAATCTTGTCTGGCAATGCATAGAATCGCGAATAAAAGCTGAGCCTTTACGTAGTTGGGCTTACTTTCCACAACCTTGTTAAGCTGTAAAATCGCAAGATCCTCACTCCCATTCTGTGCATACACCAGCGCCTGATTGAATCTGCGCACTGTACGCCGCTCATTATCCATGGTACCTTTCTTTCGCTGTATTTCTCCCAGATAATAATCAGCCCGGTTCTCCTCCGGCTGTAAATTCATACTGATTACCCATTGGACAAGAGCATCGCCAACCTCTCCTACTTCATAATATATAAGTCCCAAGAGGTTTCTTGCATCTGTCATATACTTATTAAAATGCAGGCTTTTCTTCAGGCATTCTGCTGATCCGGATAAATCCCTGAGTCTCGCCCGCTCCAGTCCCATGTTGTAATAGCTGTTTGCTATTAAACGGGTTTTTCTTTCATAATCCATATCTTAACCGCCTATTCCTTGCTGACTTCTTTTATAAGATCCATCATTAAGTCCTTCATATCCGTCAAATCACTTCTCACAATGGCATCTTCTATGGCATCAACCTCAAGGCTTGGCCTGTATTCGTTAATCTCAGCTTCAAAATCAATCATATCCGTTCCTCCTTAAAACTGCTTTAATTTCACCCATCAAGTAAAGGGAACCAACACAAAAAAGCAGGTGTCCTTCATCCCTTTCATGAAGCATGTATAAAACAGCCTCTTCTACTGTGGTAAATCCTTTTGCCCTGTTTCCGTAAGCACTCTGAAATTCCTGAAGAAGAATCTCTATATCCAGTCCTCGTTCTGAATCAATGTGAGCCACTGCCACATGTTCAAGAGGAAGTGTCTCTGCGATTCTCTTGATCATTCTACCGTGGTCCTTGTCGGATACTGCTGAAAACAAAAGGTCTGCCTTTTTTTGTCTCTTCCTGCACAAACCGGACGCTGCTTTTATAAACGCTTCAATTCCTCCCGGATTGTGGGCACCATCGAGGAAAACTCTCGGCAGGACTTCTTCCATCCTTGCCGGCCAGCGCATTTGCGCAAATCCTTCCCTTATGCCTGTCAGTTCTCCCAGTCCTGCCGCCTCCAATGCCCGATAGGAAAGAAGTCCATTCATTATCTGATATTCCCCGTGGGAAGGGATTAAAACCTCAATGAAATCTCCTTTTGTGCTTAAAAATCCGGCTTTAAAGCCCATATCTTCATAACTGATTATCTTATAGCCCTGCCTGTCCACCTCATAAAAGGAAACGCCAAGTTCTTCTGCCTTGCTTTTAATAACAAAAGACGCCTGACTGTCATTCCCGTCAAAAACTACCGGAACACCTTTTTTAATAATGCCAGCTTTTTCCGTTGCGATTTTTTCAATCGTATCCCCCAAATATTCTGTGTGATCCAGACTGATCGAGGTAATTACCGAAACAAGCGGTTTTCTTATGACATTGGTAGTATCAAGCCTTCCTCCAAGTCCTGTTTCCAGAATGACATAATCCACGTCCTCCTTCCGGAACATGTCCATAGCCATATAAAACAGGAATTCAAAATAGGAAGGATGGCAGAACCCTTTATCCATCATATTCTCTGAAAGTGCGCGAACACTTTCGTAACTTTTTGAAAATGTATTTTCAGATACCATCTCTCCATTTATGGAAAAACGTTCCCTTGTCTCAATCAGATGAGGAGAAGTAAATGTCCCCACACGAAACCCAGAACTTATTAAGGCAGACTGGAGAAATGCACATACCGATCCTTTCCCATTGGTCCCAGCAACGTGAAAAATCTTCATACCTTCATCCGGCTCTCCCATCTCACATAAGAACCTTCGGATATCTGCCAGGGAATTTTTCTTTTTTGCCCACATGGGAATCCGGCCTAAGTATTCTTCTGCCGTCTCGTTAACATTCATCGTAAAAGTACCAACTTCCATTGTTAGATTAAACCTTGATTTTATTCCTAAAGGGTAAAATCAACCATTCGATATGTAAAAGAAGCAATCGAACTTCCTCAATTTATTATAATATAAGTCCGTCAATATGCAACCCATTTCTTTCGCAAAAAGCCCTTAATTTCTACAAGTACTCCCGAATTGCCGTTCTTTTCGGATATAAAAAAAGAGAGTACCGCATCATAAGAGCTGTACTCCCTGTCTTTGCTTCTTTATTTTAATGTCCAAACACCGAAATATTTATTCTCCACAATATGCAATTGCTTCAATTTCAATCAATGAATCTTTTGGTAAAGCAGCAACTTCAAAAGCAGCTCTGGCAGGGCACGCTCCTTCAAAAAAGGTTGCATATACTTCATTCATAGCACCAAAATCACTGATATTTTTTAATAACACTGTCGTCTTAACGATGTTAGCCATGGTCAAACCGTCACTTGCCAGAATCGACTGAATGTTTGTTAAGGATTGTTTCGTCTGCACGGCAATATCATCACCTGCAAATGCACCGGTAGACGGATCAATAGGAAGCTGTCCTGATACAAATACGTAATCGCCGCAACGTACTCCCTGGGAATATGGACCGATTGCTGCCGGTGCTTTTTCTGTAGCCAATACTTTTTTTATCATTGTGTATCTCCTCTCGTTCGTCAAACTAATAGTTCTAGATTAACATACATTCTTCAAAAGTCAAGAATCTCTTACATGCTTTCGAAACATTTGGCATTTTATCACCTTTTACCTCTTGTCATCTGGTATTGATTACTATATAATATGATAAAGGGATTTATCCCTTGTGTGGGGCATTTGGCACACAGAACGGAGGAACACATGAAAACAAACGAGGAAAGAATGCAGGATATATTAAAGCACCTGGAATCATTTCAGCATATTAAACCGGAAACCATTCCTAACATAGATTTATATATGGATCAGGTCACAACGTTCATGGATGAGCATCTTAAAGAAACCAAGCGCTATCCGGAAGACAAGGTCCTTACAAAAACCATGATCAATAATTATGCCAAGAATAACCTTCTTCCGGCTCCTAACAAAAAGAAATATACCAGAGAACACATTCTTTTGCTTATATTTATCTATTATTTTAAGAATCTTCTGTCCTTCCATGATATTGAACAGCTTTTCCGCCCCATTACAGAGAAACATTTCAATCGTCCGGAAGATATGCCTTTGGAAGACATCTATAAAGAGATCTTTTCCCAGGAAGAATCGGAATTAAGCCGCATCAAAGCGGATATCACAGATAAATACGAACATGCTCAGACAGCCTTTGCCGACAAAGATTTAGATCCTGAAGATCTTGAATACCTACGGCTGTTCTCCTGGATCTGCGGTCTTTCATTCGATGTTTATTTAAAAAAACAGGTCATTGAACAGCTCATTGACGATTTAACAGAAACAGATCCTGGTAAAAAGAAAAAATAACATAAAAAAACAGGGGACAAAGACCATTTAGGCTTGTCCCCTGTTTTTTAACCTTCTCTCTTCTCTTCCAGACGTTTAAAGACCATATCATAGCCATCATTTCCATAATTTAAGGAACGGTTGACACGGCTGATGGTTGCAGTGGAAGCACCTGTCTTTTCTGCGATCTCCAGATAAGTACGGCCCTCCCTCAGCATTTTAGCCACTTCATACCTTTGGGATAAGCTTAACAGCTCATTCACGGTGCAGACATCCTCAAAAAATGTATAACACTCTTCTGGTGTCTTTAAGGTTAAAATGGCTTCAAACAGATGGTCTACCGCATCTGTCTTAATTTTTTTATTCATAATATTATTCAATCCCCTTTGTTTAACTTTTACTCTTAGGTGTATTTTAACATATTAAAGTCGTAAAATCCACCCCTGGACGATTAGGAAAGCATAAATTTTTCTACCACATGTGCTATGCCATCGTCGTTGTTGGAAAAGGTCACATAATCGGCTACCTTTTTCACTGGAAGAACCGCATTCTCCATGGCAACTCCGAGTCCAGCATACTCAATCATGGATAAATCATTATACCCATCTCCGCAGGCAATCATCTCTTCCCGGCTCATTCCCAGACGGGCAAGCAAACGTTCTAAGCTGGCGGCTTTGTCGATTCCTTTTGGCAGAACCTCTAAAAAGAACGGTTCCGAACGGTAGACACTGTAATCACGGCCCAGAAAAGCCTTTACTTTCGGCTCCACCATCTGAAGGATATCCCCTTCTTCCAGCATTAAGAATTTTACAACTGGAAACTTCACATATGATTCCATATCTTTGATTTCTTTGACTTCCAGCTTATTGATGGCAGCCTCTCTCTTCACATACTCATCCGAAGCATCCGGAGTAATGATCAAGTCATCCTCATAGGTAAGGATGTTCACACCATGCTCTTTGGAAAGTCTGATAATCTTCTCGTTAGACTCTACTGGCAGTTCTTTTGCAAAAACAGTTTCTCCAGTGCTGCAGTCAATGATCCTGCCGCCGTTATAAGATAAAATATAGCCTCCGGTCTTATCAAGTTCCAGTTCTCTGGCAAGTGGCATAATTCCATAGGTAGGGCGTCCGGAAGCCAGAACGATAACACCGCCCTGACGTTTTAATTCAAAAAGTGCTTCTTTGGTTTTGGGGGTGATCTCCTTATTTCGGTTCGTCAGTGTCCCATCCAAATCCAACACAATCATTCGATAGTTCATTGCATTTCTCCCGCTTTTGTTAATTTACCATAGCAGTATATCACAGTTTACCTTCTTAATCCATTGTAAAATGAAGAATTGTATAAATGGACGTAACGAATGCCGGTCCCATGTCATACAATGTTACCAGAACAACGAAAGAAGGAGGAACCATGTGAATCGGACAATTGTTTTGTTACTGGCGGCTTTCATGGTGGCCGCGTGCTTTACAAGCTGCAGACATACGGCAAGAAAACAGATCAGGCCTCTTTTCTTCCACATCACTTCTGAAACCATGAGTCTGTAATTTTTTGTGAGACAAGGTACCAATCCTTGCGCGATTAATAATATGTAGTATTAAGATTTCCCTAAGGAGGATTGTATGAGAAAAGCTTTACACTCTTTTCTGACTGCCATACTCACCGGGGCTGCCATACTCAGCCTGTCAGCCTGCGGTTCAAAAGCAAAACCATCAGAACTAACTCCGGTCACCTTAAATGAAGTCGCCCATTCCATCTTTTATGCACCCCAATATGCTGCCATTGAGTTGGGATATTTCGAGGATGAGGGCATAAATTTGACCCTTGTAAACGGAGCAGGGGCAGATAAGGTTATGACCGCATTGATCTCTGGCGATGCTGATATCGGATTTATGGGGTCTGAAGCCAGCATTTATACTTACGCAAACGGCTCTGAAGATTATGCCGTAAACTTCGCACAGCTGACCCAGCGGGCAGGAAACTTTCTGGTAGGAAGAAGCAGCCAGCCGGATTTTAAATGGACGGATTTAAAAGGAAAGAAGGTACTTGGAGGAAGAGCCGGCGGAATGCCGCAGATGGTATTTGAGTATATTCTAAAAAAGAACGGTCTGGACCCTGCTACGGATTTATCCATTGATCAGAGCATCAACTTTGGTTTGACTGCTGCCGCGTTTACAAGCAATGACGCAGACTATACCGTAGAGTTTGAACCCTTTGCCACAGGACTTGAAAAGGAAGGCAGCGGCTTTGTTGTCGCATCTCTGGGTGTTGATTCCGGATATGTACCCTACACTGCCTACAGCGCTAAGAAAAGCTATTTAGAAAAAAATCCAGAAACCATTCAGAAATTCGCCAATGCCATCCAAAAAGGGTTGGAATATGTAAACTCCCACTCTTCAGAGGAAATTGCAAAAGTAATCCAGCCTCAGTTCAAAGAAACCGATGATGCTACCATTGCTACCATTGTAGATCGCTATAAAGCACAGGATACCTGGAAAAAGGATACTGTATTCCAGAAAGAAAGCTTTGATCTTCTGCAGAATATCTTAGAAGAATCCGGTCAGTTAAAGGCACGGGTTCCTTATGAAGACCTTGTTACTACTGTCTATTCGGAAAAGGCAGCTAAATAAAAAACGTAAGCATCCTGCTATTAAACAGGGTGCTTACGTTTTTTCAGTTTTACTTTTCTATTTCTTTATACTATTTAAGATATTCCTTTAAATATTCATCAATTGATGGGTAATTATTTACTGGCACATTTGCTTTTATATATATTACGTTCTATTTTCTCTATAAACATCGATCAAATATAGACTACATGATCAAACCCTCTTACAGTATCCATTCTATGTGTTATCATAATCACCGTCACATCTGGTGAAAGTTTATTCAGTGTTTCATACAGATGATATTCATTTTCACTATCCAAAGCCGACGTTACTTCATCTAACAATATAATAGATGCCTTTCTTAACAATGCCCTGGCTAAAACAATCCTTTGTCTCTGTCCTCCAGACAGATTTACTCCTCCATTTCGAACTTCCGTATTATAACCATGTTCCAGCGAACGAATAAATTCATCAATACCTGCCATCTTTCCTGCGCATTCCACATCCTTTTCCGTAACACCATCTTCTTTACATACAATATTTTCAAAGATCGTACCCTCAAAAAGATAACAGTCCTGCGATACGTATGCAATTTGCTCTCTAAGCTTTTGCAGGTTATACTGCTCCAGATTATTCCCAAAAATCTTTATGCAGCCCTTATTGACATCGTACATTCTAAGTAGCAGCTTAAATATGGTACTCTTTCCACAGCCTGATTTTCCTGCCAGAATGTATTTACTTCCACAGGGTATCTGAAATGACAAATGGTCAATAACCATAGCATCGTTATAAGAAAAGGCTACCTCGTTAAATTCAACTGCCAGGTTTTTGCCCAGTTCTGTTTCTTTTTTCGTATCCGGGATTTCTTCCATTGGTCCGGTTTCCTCTGTTTCAGATTTCATAAATTCTTCGATTCTTTCATATTTGCTGAGAGATGACATAAAGAAGGAAAAAGAACCTCCGATTCGCCGAAATACATTACTAAGGGTAATCTGAAACGTTGCAATCGCCATAACGGTGCCATAATCAATCTGTCCAAAATGAGCCATTGTCACACCTGCCCATATTGTGCCAAATGTACTAATTGTTCCAACTAGAAAATTACACATTTCCATTGATGCATCAAGTCTTCCTATTTCATTATATGTACGGTTAACTTCTTCATTTTCCTGATTATATCGGTCAAAGATCACTCCTGACCCACCACACATTTTTATCACAATAATTCCATGCAAAATATCACTGAACAATGCCGTTAGTGTTGTCAACTTACCATTAATCACTTTATAATTGTTTTTTATCTTTTTATTAAAGTATATAATTAAAAAGACTGTTACGATTGCAATGACTATAGATATCAACGCTAATGTTACATTTAAATACACCATCATAACAATGGAAAATGACCCTAAAACCATGTTATTAATCATCGAATATACGCCAGAAAAATACGATGCTTTTAAAAAATCCGCATCAAAAGAAATTTTTTGCATGGCCTCTGCACTATGAGACGAATCAAAATATTTCATTCGAAAATCAATAAGTCTCTTAACCATACTGGTTTTCAAATCAAATATAATATATCTTACCTGCCTCATATGAAAATATCTTATAAAAGGATGGAGAGCTGATGTAACAACCAATACCACTCCAAATATACACCCCTTTACAAACAATTCATGATCATGATATTCAATACTATTAAATATATTTTTATTCATAAAGGAGGATACATAATTAATAAATACTTCTCCAATCACTGCCAAAAGAAGAAATGTCCAGTATCTGTACCTGTATTTATTGACCGGTTTGAAAAAACATTTCAATTTGCTCATATTCTGCCCCCTAATCCGCCTCGAAGTGCTGCCACAGTTTCCGATACACCTCGCAAGTTTCAATTAATTCATCATGAGTTCCTTCTTCCAAGATCTTCCCACTATGCATCACAATAATTTTCTCGTAATGTTTAATAGATGGTAATCTATGTGCAACGGAAATTACTGTTTTTCCATCAAACACCCTATCAATCATTTCCATGATATGCTTTTCCGCTTCTTTATCCAGGGCTGAGGTCGGCTCGTCTAATAATATAATATCCGCATGTTTGAGCACTGCTCTTGCAATGGCAATCCTCTGTCTCTGACCTCCAGATAATAACGTTCCAGCTTCTCCCGCGTTTGTATCATACCCCTTTGGCAGACTTTCAATAAACTCATGGGCACCTGCCTGTTTTGCCGCACTGATTACATCTTCATATGTGACATCGTTTCTTGCCATTTTAATATTATCCATAATGGAAATGGGAAACAGATACGAATCCTGGGAAATCAATGCAATCCGATCCCTTAATATGGTTCTGTCAAGTAAATTCAATTCTGTTCCATACATTTTAATATTGCCTTTATAATCCTCACACTGCCTGTACAATAATTTCAGCAATGTGCTTTTTCCACTTCCGCTTTCCCCAACAATCGCATATCTGCTTCCTTTTTCGATTAAGAGATTGATTTCATTAATTGCACTTTTTTCTCTTCCATTACAATCTCTGTATTGAAATGATACATGTTCAAATCGATATACTTCCTGATTGTCAGATGTTTCTGTTTCTTGCGTTATTTTCTTTTCGGTCTGCTCTTCACTTGGCAAATCCAATATATAAAGAACTCTTTCGATTGATGCCATAGCAGCTTTTGAATTCACATACAATTGATATCCGCCAACCAGTGGATCAATCAACATTCCCAGCATATTTGAGTAGATGATTAACGCTCCAAGTCCAAGGGTTCCATCATATACCATTTCACCACCGACAATCAGACAAATTACAACTGGAAGATACATAATCAAACGAGTTAAGGGTTCTACCATATACTGCAATTTATCATTTTCCTGCGACATAATAAGTGTTCGTTTTAACTTGTCTTTATATCTCCCATAAAACATATTTTGCAGTCCATAAGATTTTATGGTAATAATTCCATTGCAGATCTCCTGAATGTTTCCATTTATAAGTCCCATTTGTTTCATATATTCTCTTTGCCTGAATTTAATCGGCGCCATCAATTTAATACTCAAAGGAACCAATATCATTAAAGGTATCATCGTAAATATAAACAGCTTCCAATTTTGCAAAAACAGGTACACAGAAAAACCCATCACCATGACAGGTACATAGATGCAATCTTTTAAATACGACTCTGCATAGCTTTTTATGTTCCCCATATCTACAGACATTCTGGAGATCATATCACCATAATCGCAGTTAGATATGTCTTCTATGGATACTCCTCGAATGTGCTGGATAATCCTTTTACGCATATCCGTTATAATGTTATTGCTGTAATATCCATTTAAATAGACCATTAAATAATTCGATATCATTCCTACTACAATTATGATTACCACCTGTAATAAAATTTCCAAAAATTGATTCACTGAATAATACGAATCTATTTGCTTTTTTACCAGGTGATTAATTGCTATATTCATTGTTATGGCTGCGAAACTAGCAATTACTGTCAGCACAATATATTTTATATATGGTTTTATTAACGCCATTCCCCTGTTCATATTAAATCCCCCATTTTCATCATGAAGCCCCAATCATCTGGTTATTATATTCTATTTTTTTCCAGATACACATTAATTATATCTTACAAAATTTGATAATACTACCTTATCTTTAAATTTGCAGAGATATTGGGAATGAGGTTGGAAAGTATCTGTAAGCTGGTTGATTTTGGCAATTTTTTTTGATATACTCCTGATACAATATTATAGACATAAGGAGTTATAGGAATGAATATAGGTGGCACTTTGAGTCAGACATTGGAATTCAGCCAACAGTTGGATATACTTCACAAGCATATAAGCAAACATGAGTTACCCGTAAAAAAGAGCGACTCTTTTGACAAGCAATGCATTTTATTGGAGGAATATATTGGTGAAACTGATTTTTTAAACTATTATAAAATAATGAAAACTGCCAATTATCTATCAGGCCTTATAGCCGCGCCTGTAACCATTGCTGTTATAATCATTGTTATCTATGCAAAACTAAATAAGGACTTTAATGTAGGACTTTTTATCCTCAATAATCCCATAATTTATGTAGCTGCAGGAATCCTGCTTGTCCTTGTCCTGCTGATTTCAATGTACTTTTACCTAATAAAGAGAAAACTCTATGGGCGTATCTATCCTTCGATTAAGAGAAAGCTTAATATAGAAGATAAATAATGGCAGTTTTTTCGCCTAATCTTCCCATTGTCTTTTTTAATTTTTTCAGCAGTGGTATAATCTAATTTGCAGGACCGTATTTACTGCAGAATCCAAAGGGAACGGAACCGTCATTCATCGAATTTATTTCACTTGATGAACTTCTCTCCCGCTCCGATATTGTCAGCCTCCACTGTCCGCTTAACGAAGATTCCCATCATCTGATTACAGAGCTAAAATCGTATTTGACAACATTTCAAAATGGCTGGACGGCAGACAGGCGAATGTTATCTTATAAAAAACCAACGAAAAACAACCGTTTCCTTTGCCCGATTGTACAAAAAACACTTGTAATTCACAGTTCCAGTGCTATAATTTAGGCAAGGGGATATAGCTCAGTTGGGAGAGCGATGCGTTCGCAACGCATAGGTCACGAGTTCGAATCTCGCTATCTCCAGAAAATGGAAGACTTCCATTTTGATAAACAGCCAAAGCACCGGAAATTCTTGTAATGCAGGGGATTTCCGGTGTTTTTGTTTTGTTCATATTTAATCTTTATACACTTTTTTCTGAACGTATTGATTGTCTTTTCTGAACTTTTATGATAGTATTGTTGGGCACGGATGGAAATATATGGATAAAACAGCCCATGGCTTTTTATAAAATCAAAGGAAAAGAGGAAACGAGTATGGATAACCCAAACGCTACCAATCAATTTCAGCCAACGCAGGCGCCAGAGAAAACACCATTTTATCAAACCACATGGTTTATATTATTAATGATGTTCTGCTGCTGCTTTCCTGTCGGATTATTTTTGATGTGGAAGTACAAAAAATTTCATATTGCTGTAAGAATTACTCTTACCAGTTTTTTTGTACTGCTGTTCCTAATCTCACTTATTGGCGGAATTGTTGATGTCGTTGGATCATCATCAAAAAAAGTATCTGCTGCTGATATTACAGAGTATTCACAGGACGCATATGCAGATTCAAGCTATGAAACCACTGGAGATATTCTTGCCGAGACCACAGAAGCTGCTATCGGAAATATTCCTGCTGAGACCGCAGAAGTGACTCTGGAAGAAACCACTGCTGCAATTGCAGATGTGACTACAGGATATATTCAGGATGTAAATCCTGGTGATTTATTAGACGCCTATGAGGCGAATCAGGCAAATGCAGATGAACTTTACAAAGATCAGAATATTCGTTTAACTGGAGAAATTTATGAAGTTGGAAAAGACTACTCAGGTAAAGTATATGTCATGTTCCAGGGGTATAATCCTAATGGCATCACGACTGTTCAGTGCTACTTCAGTGACTCTGCTGAAATCGAAAAAACTTCAGCCTTAGCAAAAGGAGATACCATTACCGTGGTAGGCGTTTGCGGAGGAATATTCGCAAACGTATTCTTAAATGACTGTATCATAGAATAACAGAATCATAAGCAGCAGCCGTTCCATTTTTTCACACCGGGCGGGGCTGCTTATTTTTTCCTCTTGCTTTTCATGCAGTGAGCGGGCATACTATAATAAATAGTAACTAAAATCATTTCATACAGGGGGCGTGTCATGAAAATCACTGTAATTACCGGTACCGGGCAGAAAGGATGCACGTACCAGATCAAAGAATGTTTTTTACAAGTGCTTGGTCCTGGACATGAAATTACGGAATTTTACTTACCCAAAGATTTACCGGATTTCTGCTGCGGCTGCAAGAACTGTTTTTTTATCAGCGAAGAACGTTGTCCCCATGCTTTACATGTCATGCCAATATGGAAATCTATGCTCGAATCTGATTTGATTGTTTTTGCCTCACCTGTGTACGCCCTTCGAACAACCGGACAGATGAAATCCTTACTGGATCATCTGTGTGTCCACTGGATGGTACACAGACCAGAGGAGCAAATGTTTCATAAGAAAGCGGTCATTTTAACGAATGCCATTGGCCCGTTTCAAAGCGGTGCCCAAAAAGATATTGCAACCAGCCTGAAATGGCTCGGTATCTCCCATATCAGGAAACAGGGAATCGGATTAATGGAAGGCATTGTATGGAACGACTTGTCCCTCAAGCGGCGGAACGCCATTATTTCAAAAATCAGCAGACTTGCTAAAAAATATAAAAATCAAACATATGCCAGACAAGGCATGAACGTACGGCTCCGTTTTGCTTTATGCAGAATGTTACATCAAATAACAGCCGATAAAGAAAAAATCCTGTCAGCAGATAATCAGCACTGGATTCAAAAAGGCTTTATAAAGTCTCATGAGAAAAAGCTGAAATAAACAATCCCTACGGCCGCTCATATTAAATTTCTATCTGCATAATATAGAACAAATGCTTCTTTCGAATCAGTCTGGGAGGCAAATTTGGAAAAAATTCTAGATAATAATTACTATGATCTTATTATCAATAATGTTTCCATCCCCATGTTTGATACGGGGGATAACATTACCCTGCTCAATCTAAGGCATTCTCTTTTAAATATACCCAGAACAGAATTTGATCCATGTATCCTGGGACAATATCCTTATCATAATTTTCCGACTTTATATACCCCAACCTCTACCATCAGCATAGAAAAATCCGGAATAGGCAGCGTACAGCGGAATCCTTTCTTAAATCTGCTGGGAAGAGGCATTATTATTGGTATTATTGACACTGGAATCGACTATCCCCACGAGGCTTTTCTCCACAACGATAACACGACCAGAATCCTTTCTATCTGGGATCAGACCATTCAAACCGGCCCCCCTCCTGCAGACTTTACCTTTGGCACCGAATACAACAGAGAAATGATCAACATTGCTCTGCGGTCAGAAGACCCTCATTCCATAGTCCCTACTACTGACACAAACGGTCACGGCACTGCGATCGCTAGTGTGGTTGCAGGCAGGCCAAATCCGGATAATTCTTTTTCCGGCATTGTACCGGAAGCGGAACTGGTGGTTGTGAAACTCAAAGAGGCAAAACCTAACCTCAAGCAGATATTTTTTGTCCCGGAAAACATTCTCTGCTACCAGGAATCTGATATTATGCTGGCCGTCCGCTATTTGGAAACCTACGCTTTAAATGTAAGCCGCCCTATGGTCATCTGCATTGCTATGGGAAGTAATCAGGGAGGACACGATGGCAGCGGTGCCTTAAGCAACTATTTAAACTATCTTGCAAGACTTCCTGGAATCGGAGTATCCGTTTCCGCAGGGAATGAAGGAAGCAGCCGCAGACATTATTTCAACAGCACAACAAATGCCCCCTTCTATCATGATATCGAATTGAGAATCGGCGAAAATGATAAACTTTTTTCCATGGAAATCTGGCCCTATGCCCTGGGCCGCCTTTCTGTAGATATCTCCTCTCCTAACCGGGAATCCACCCAGCAGGTCTATCCGGCTATCAGTGACTGCAGAATGTTCAACTTTATATTTACCCCCAGTATCATTTGGGTAAACAATTTTATCTTTGAAGAAGAAACCGGCGATCAGCTCATGCTGGTTCGGTTTCAGGATGCCCTTCCAGGAATATGGCGAATCCGTATTCAAAGCCTGGATGATGCACCTTTGTCGTTTCATGTCTGGCTGCCTTCCGGGAATATGATCTCTAATGAGACCTATTTTCTTAATCCAAACCCGGATACTACCATAACCTCTCCAGGCAATGGTACCAACCAGCTGACAGTAACGGCTTACAATCAATTTAGTGACGGCATCCTGCTGGAATCCAGCAGAGGGTATACAAGAAATGGGCTTGTAAAACCCGACATTGCTGCTCCTGGTTATCAAATCCCCTGTGCGCTGCCCGGTAATCAATATGGAACCCTTACGGGAACCGGCGCCGCTGCTGCTCATGCCGCAGGCGCTATTGCCATGGTTATGGAATGGGGCATTCCCAGAGGGAATTTTACATTTATGACCGGATACGATGTGAACCGGCTCATCATAAGGGGAGCCAGGCGTGAAACCCCGATTGCTTACCCGAATAATATATGGGGATATGGACAGCTGGATGTGAATAGCTTATTTGAAAGGCTGACAAATATCTGATGGTTCGTCAGCTGCTTACCGCTGCTCATAAAGGGATTCACTGCGCATAATATATACTATATGCTTATCAGGATAGACAGGAGGCTGGGTTTTGAGCAAAATTCTAGACAATAATTACTATGATTTAATCATAAGTAACATAACCGTCCCATCCTATGATACGGGCGATAATATTACCTTGCTGAGCGAACGCAATTCTTTGCTTCATGTACTTAGATCTGAGATTGATCCATGTAATTTAGGCAGCCAGCCATACCACACCTTTCCATCTCTTTATACCCTTGAATCAACTGTAAGCATTGAAAAATCCGGTATCGGAACCGTCCAGCGGAATCCTTTTCTAAGCCTGTTCGGCCAGGGAATCATCATTGGAGTCATTGATACCGGTATCGATTACCGGCATCCGGCATTCCTTAACAATGACGGAACTACCCGCATCGTGTCTATATGGGATCAGACCATACAAACCGGAACGATGCCGGAAGGATTTACCTTTGGCAGTGAATACAACAGAGACGTAATCAATGAGGCATTAAGATCTGAAGATCCTCTTTCCATTGTTCCTTCTGTGGATACCAATGGTCACGGGACTGCTATTGCCAGCATCATAGCCGGAAAACCGAATGAGGATATGTCATTTTCTGGTATTGTTCCTGAATCCGAAATCATCGCTGTTAAGCTAAAAGAAGCAAAGCAGAACTTAAAAGATATCTTTTTTGTAAGAGAGGATGCCGTTTGCTTTCAGGAATCTGACATTCAGCTTGCGGCAAGGTATCTGCTTTTGGCCTCACAAAAGCTTGGCCGGCCCGTGGTCATATGTGTGGCTTTGGGCAGCAGTCAGGGCGGGCATGACGGAAGAGGGGTTTTAAGCAGTTATTTAACCTATATCGTGCAGCTGCCTGGAATCGGAGTCGTTGTTTCTGCCGGAAATGAGGGGAACAAACGAAGACATTACTTTAATAATACATCCGTGGCCCCCTTTTATAATGACTTTGAATTGAGAATTGGAGAAAATGACAAGCTTATGTGGATGGAAATCTGGCCCTATGCCCCAGAAAGGATTTCCATAGACGTTTCATCCCCCAATCGGGAATCCACCCAGAGAGTTTATCCAACCATTGGAGAATGCAGAAAATTTGACTTTATATTTACCCAAAGCATTGTGTGGGTCAACAATATTGTTTTGGAGGAAGAAACCGGTGATCAGCTCATCTTAATCCGCTTTCAAAATCCGGCATCGGGTATCTGGTATTTCCGGGCTCAAAGCGTTGGGGAAGAACCTTTTTCCTTCCACTGCTGGCTTCCTAATGGAGACTTGATATCAAACGAAACTTTCTTTTTAAATCCCAATCCTGATACCACAATCACCTCTCCGGCAAATGGTACCAATCAGCTGACCGTGACTGCTTATAATCAGCTCAATGACAGCATTCTGGCAGAGTCCAGCAGAGGGTATGCAAGGAACGGTCTTGTGAAACCCGACATTGCTGCCCCTGGCTTTCAGATTCCCTGCGCTGTTCCCGGCAACCAGTACGGGACTGCTACAGGCACCGGAGCCGCCTGTGCTCATGCAGCAGGTATCGTGGCAATGGTTATGGAATGGGCCATTCCCAGAGGAAATTACACCTCCATGACCGGCAATGACGTCAATCGGCTTATTATCCGGGGAGCCAGGCGCAGTACCTCAGAGGTTTACCCAAATAATGTATGGGGATATGGTCAAATAGATATCAACAACTTATTTGAACGGCTTACCAATATCTGACCCCTTTATAAAACAAATTTCTGTTCAATGATGATGGAGGTATCAAATATCAAAAAGCATAGTATATTGACCGGAATATTATTTGTATGGATTGTTGGAACACTTTTTCATTACGTTTACGAATGGTCGGGGAATAATCCTGTTATCGGGCTTATCTCCCCGGTCAATGAATCCGTGTGGGAACATATGAAACTGATTTTCTTTCCAATGTTAATATTTGGCCTGTTAATAAAGGATGAAGATACGGATTCCTGTCAAACTTCCTCTTATTTTGCAGGTATGTTGGCTGGTACCATTTTTATACCGGTCGTATTCTATAGCTATACTGCACTTCTTGGACAAAATTATCCGATATTTGATATTCTGCTGTTTTTTATTTCTGTTATTGTCGCATTTGCAACTTATTATTATCTGGCGAACCGTTGTTTGTTGAGTAAATATAATGGACTTTTATTTTCTGCGGTCTTTTTATTGTTGGTCTGCTTTCTGATCTTTACTTACGCCCCGCCCCCTCTTTTTCTTTTTCAAGAACCTTAATAACAAACTACCATATTAATATCAGGGATTTTCTGTATAACAAACAATTTTACCTTCGTAATGTTGTCCATATTTATCTCTTATTTTTTGTGCAAGATTGCATTAATGCATCTCATTTTTAAACACATACTACAAAAGAATAGGAGGTATCTCATGTTTCCGGATAAAATTTATTATGAACCTGCTTCGCTTGATTACGAGCTGGGCCAGAATTTAAAAGAAAAATACAGTGACATTCCCTGGATTCCCATTGAAAGCCACAATAAAATCGACGAATTAAGAACCCGACCCAATAAAGACTTTCCTTCCCTGAAACGGCATATGGTCATCGGCGTACGTAAAACTCATAACTACGTACCCAACCATAAGGTTTCAGATTTTCTTGTTCCCTATACTTCTTCTGGTTGCACTGCCATGTGCCATTACTGTTATCTGGTCTGCAATTATAACAAATGTTCTTACTTGCGCCTGTTTGTAAACCGGGATCAGATGTTAAAAAAAATCATGGACCATGGGACCCGTTCCCAGAAAGATTACACCTATGAAATCGGCAGCAACAGCGATTTGATACTGGAAAATACGATAACCGGAAACTTAGCCTGGACCATCGAAAATTTCAGCAAAAGCCAGTACGGATTTCTAACGTTTCCCACAAAATTCAATAAAGTGGACCCTCTTCTTGACTTAAACCACGGCGGGCGCGTCATCATGCGCATGAGCGTAAATCCACAATCCATCATCAGCCGTTTTGAACCTGGTACTTCCAGCCTAAACGCCAGAATAACCGCATTAAACCGCATGTGTGATGCCGGTTACCGGGTAGGTCTTTTAATTGCTCCCGTGATTTTAACCGAAGACTGGAAACAGCTTTACTTGGAACTGATCACAGTTCTTTCAGAACAGCTGACGGAAAAAGTCAAGAAAAATGCCCCAATTGAAATTATCTTCATGACCTATAGTTATGTCCAGAATGCCATCAATACAGAAGCATTTCCTTTTGCAGACCCTCTTTATTCCAAAGAACTGATGACAGGAAGAGGACGGGGAAAATACTGCTACCGAAATGACTTAAGGACTGACGGTGAACAGTTTCTAAGACAGCAGATTGAAGAAAAATTAAAAGAAATGACTATTTTATATGTGGTCTGAGCGTTCTTTCGTGTTATGTTTTCTTTTTGCCAACCGATAAAAGATGTGCTATACTATATTTTCTAAAATACGAATGATAGCAAAGGAAGACAACTATGTATAGTGACTTATTTTCCATCGGAAGCTTTACATTCCACGGTTATGGACTTATGATCGGCATCGGGATCCTTGCTGCCTATTTGACCTCAGAATACCGTGTAAAAAAATCGGGACTGGATTCGGATCATATATTTCCGCTCCTTATCTGGGGAACCGGCTTTGGCCTTGTAAGCGCCAAACTGCTATATTTTCTTACTATTTTTGATGATATAAAAAAGGATCCCAGCCTCTTACTAAGCCTTTCCGGCGGTTTTGTGGTGTATGGCGGTATATTCGGAGGTGTTGCCGCTGGCTATGTTTACTGCCGGATCAAAAAAATCGACTTTTTCCGTTATTTGGACCAGATTGTCCCCTCGATTTCCCTGGCTCAGGGATTTGGAAGAATGGGCTGCCTGCTTGCCGGATGCTGTTATGGTACACCATACAATGGACCTTTATCCATTGTCTTTCACAAATCGCAGTTTGCACCTAATGAGATAAACCTGTTTCCCTCTCAGATATTTTCAAGCGTATTTGACTTCCTGCTTTTCATCGTTCTCGCTGTCATCGCTCGAAAAAAGCCTACTCCAGGAAAAGTCACGGCTTTTTATCTGATTTTCTACAGCATAGGAAGATTTTTGATTGAATTTTACCGCGGGGACTTAATCAGAGGATCTGTTGGTACATTATCAACTTCTCAGTTTATCTCACTTTTTGCTGCCGCTGCCGGCTGCTTTCTTTTGTGGAAATCCACGCATAAAACCAGCGAAAACGTATAATTTACAAACCAAGACTAATATACCCGGTTATTTATCCGGGTATATTTGCTTTTTATGGCTTATTTTCTATAATAAAACCGTTATAATTATCATATTACTACTTATTATACATAATCATAGTAACTTTTTTTTACAAATTCTATTATATTAATGTCGATTTATGTCGATTATACTGTTGTTGAACAGACATAAGTCTGAAGCCAAAACAAGGAAGGAGGTTATTCTCTTATATCCACACAAAATGTTTACTGCAATCCGTGCAGTATATTTTTTGTCTATTAATTGGTAAAAATTTCCTATTTGCAATAACACTGTTACACTGCACAGAAGGTTTGCTTTTTTACTGATTACTTTATTTAAGGGAGCATAACACATTATGAAAAACAAGAAAAAATTGAATTTCAATGATTTCAAACTTGCAACAAAGATGTCCATCATAACGGGCGTAATTCTTTCAGTGAGTTTGATTTTGTTGATCGCAATCTCTGCAGTGCAGGCAAGTAGCGCATTGTCAAAAGCAATCAACGGGGAATTTACCGGAATTGCAGCCAAGAACGGCCTTATGGTACAGTCCATCGTCAGCGGTGCAACTGGGACGGCCAAAGAATTACAGGATTATTTAAACAACGTTTACAGTGGCAATCAGTCTGCTGTCGGCGAATGGACTGGCGAGGGCAAAAAAAGCCATATCTATGATGCGCAGCTGACAGAATCCAATTATGCCATTGAGACCTATGTGATGAATACTGCTTGGGCAGCGCTTGACAATAGTGATGATCTTTACGGAGTCGGCGCATTTTTTGAACCAGGACAGTTCGATCCTTCCGTAAAAGACTACTCTGTATATGTGGACAGAGATAATATGAAGAACAAGACTGCACAGTCTCTTGGTTCATACAGTGAATATTCCAAGAACGATTACTATAAAATTGCTAAGGAAACCAAGGCTCCATATATTACTGATCCATTCGATTACAAAGGCACTATGATGAGCACAGTTGCCTTCCCTATTATGAAAGGGGACAATGTAATCGGAGTCGTTCTGGCAGATATCAGCCTGTCAAACTTCTCCAAGATCAAAACAACGGATGCAAAATATCCAACCATGTATGTTGATATTTACACAGAAGGAAATATCATTTCCTTTGACAGCAAGTCCACTGACAACATTGGTAAAAAGCTGGAAGAGATGCTCCCCGCTTCCGACTATAATAAAATCGTTACCATGCAAAAAGATAAGCAGGAATTTCATGTTGATACCAGAAGAGCTGACGGTACCTATGAATCCAGACATTACTATCCGATCACCTGTGAATCACAGACCTGGTGGGCTTCCAGCAGCCTGGATAAGACCGACTTAAATAAAGATGTGTTCAGAATTGTTACTGTTATGATCATCATGGCAGTTCTTGCTATCGGATTTATTATAGCTGTGGTTACAATTGTTATGAACAAGACCCTCCGTCCAATCAACGGCGTGGTAGCGGCTGCTAAGAACATAGCTGCCGGTGATCTTGATATTCATCTGGATATCAAATCCAATGACGAAATCGGTGTTCTTTCCAAGACCTTTGTTGGAATGGCTGATAACTTAAAGTTAATTATCCAGGACATCAATTATCTCCTTGGAGAAATGGGAAGCGGTAATTTTAAGGTAACTACAGATAACGAAGATAAATATGTTGGTGCTTACCGCTACCTCTTAGAAGCAATGCGCAATATCCGTTTTACATTAAGTGACGCACTCTTAGAGATCGACCGTGCCTCTGAGCAGGTTTCTACCGGAGCTTCTCAGGTATCTGATGCAGCACAGGCACTGAGCCAGGGCGCTACCGAGCAGGCATCTTCTATCGAAGAATTATCTGCAACTATTACAGATATCTCTGATCGTGTCAGACAAAATGCTTCTAATGCTACTGAAGCTAATTCCTTATCCCAGGAAGCAAGTGACGGCGTACTTGCCGGCAACCAGAAGATGAAGGATATGATTACTGCCATGAATGATATTGCTAGTACTTCCAATGAAATCGGTAAGATCATTAAAACTATCGATGACATTGCATTCCAGACCAATATCCTTGCACTGAATGCAGCCGTAGAAGCCGCAAGAGCCGGTTCCGCCGGTAAAGGATTTGCCGTTGTCGCTGATGAGGTTCGCAACTTAGCCGGTAAATCTGCGGAAGCAGCAAAGAATACCACTTCTCTGATTGAAAATGCTATCACAGCAATCGGAAACGGAACGAAAATCGCTGGTGAAACAGCAGAAGCGCTTCGCCTTGTGGTTGAAAAATCAAATATTTCTGCGGTTCGTATCGCTGAAATTGCGGAAGCATCTACCGCTCAGTCCGATGCAATCATGCAGATCACAACCGGTATCGACCAGATCTCTGCTGTGGTTCAGACCACTTCTGCAACATCAGAAGAAAGTGCTGCTACTTCTGAAGAACTATCCGCTCAGGCAGTGACTTTAAAATCACTGGTAGGAAAATTCAAACTGATGGATACCCAATCCAATGTTTTTGGCGAAACGTCAAGCAGGAATAATCAGCCACAGTCAACAGAAACTTATGAAGCACCTGTTGAAGAGGATACATACAACAAATATTAATTAAGCGTTTATTCCATAAACAAAAGCAAAGAGGGGGGCCCCAATATCAGAAATGATACTGCGGCACTCCTCTTCTTTTCTTACTACACTGAGGCAGATTCTTTACTTTTTTAAGCACTTGTGATAAAGTATTCCTTATCTGAATTTCATATATAAAACTATTTCAAATTATTTGATGAAAGTGTAAAAGGAGAAACCAATGCTGACTGATGATTATGCAACAAGGATGACAAGTAGTGTGGTCGGTACTTTATTGAAGTTGATTTTTCATATAGAACTGGGTAAAAATGACGATACCGCTTTTAAAGATGACGAAATTAAGGCGAACTACCAGGAGCTGACACAGCTCATCGACAATGGCGACTTAAATGGAGCTGAAAACCAGATGTCCGATCTTCTGGATCCGGATAACATGGAGATTTTTAAATTGTCACTGATGGTTTACTACTATATGAATGAAAAAGAGGCGCAATTCCTTGAAGAACATGATTACTCCAAAAGTGAAATTACCGATGGGTTGAGACATGTAGCGACACTGTACGGCTATGAAAGCATGGCAGTGGCACTTCTTGGCAATGCCGCAGAATAGATTTTAATCACAGCAAAAAGAGCTGCTGCAGATTCAAGAGATTCCTACCTGTCTATTAAAGACAGATACCTCTTATACTGCAGCAGCTCTTTTTAAATCTCGGTGATTACTTTGTCATATGGCCGTTCAGTTTTCCAACCAGTTCATCTACGGAAACTCCGTGAACCATACATGCCTCTTCCAGGCTTTCCATTGTAGAGGAAGGGCATCCAAGGCAATGCATTCCCATCTCAAAAAAGTATGGTGCTGTTGACTGGTCCTCTCTTAAGATTTCTCCGATTAAAGTATCCTTTGTCACTGTCATATTAAATTACCTCTCTTCTTAAATTATTTTTTAATGGATCGATGGCTTCTAAAAGCCTTCCGCTTCCCTCGTTTTGCAAGAGCATATGCTCCAGTCTGGGAAGGGAAATGCCCAGAGTCTCTTTTAACACGTCTTCTACAGTTTCTACTGCAATCACGGTAAGCTGATCTTTTACTTCTTCCGGCACCTCCTTTAAATCAACCAGATTATCTTTTGGTATTAACACCTTCTTTATACCTGCCCTTTGAGCGCCTAAAAGTTTTTCTTTTAAGCCGCCGATTGGAAGCACCGCACCTCTTAAAGTGATTTCACCGGTCATTGCCAGCTTGGAATCTACTTTATTGCCTGTAACCAGAGAGGCCAGGGCGGTAAATAATGCAATTCCTGCAGATGGACCATCTTTTGGTACTGCCCCTGACGGTACATGAATGTGTAAGTCTCTTTCCTTAAAATTAAAGGAATTTAAAGGAAGTCTGGATTTTAACAGACTCAGGGAAATCCTAGCGGATTCTTTCATGACATCTCCCAGTTTTCCCGTCAGAATCACGTTCCCATTGCCTGGCATGTCAGTTGCCTCAATAAAAAGGATCTCACCGCCTACCGGTGTCCAGGCAAGTCCTGTAACAACACCCGGTGGATTGTCTGACTGGGCTTTTTCATGGCGTGATACCTGTCTGCCAAGTACTTCTTCCAAATCTTCTTCCCTGACCTTAAAGGGCTGCTCTCCTTTGTTTGAAACTATTTTTTCACTTGTGACTCTTGCCAGGGCTGCAAGCTGTTTTTTTAAGCCCCTGACTCCGGCTTCCAGAGTATAGTCACTGATAATTTTTTTAAGAACCGAATCCTTCAGTACAAGCTGATCCGCTTTAAGTCCATGCTCTTCTAAAACAGCTGGTAAAAGATGATCCTTACCGATATGAAACTTTTCTTCTATGGTATAACTGGAGATGGGGATCACCTCCATACGGTCCAGCAACGGACCCGGTATACTCTCTAAGGAGTTAGCTGTTGCTATGAAGAACACGTCGGATAAATCATAAGGCAGATCCAGATAATGATCGGTAAAGCTTGCATTCTGTTCTGGATCCAGTACTTCTAACAATGCACTGGACGGATCTCCATGGAATCCACCAGACATCAGCTTATCCACTTCATCAAGAACCATGACCGGATTGGAATGACCGGATTTCCGGATGCTTTGTATAATCCTGCCCGGCATCGCTCCAACGTAGGTTCTCCGATGTCCTCTGATTTCTGATTCATCTCTCACACCGCCTAAGCTTATACGGGTGTATTCCCTGCCAAGAGCCTCTGCAATGCTTTTTCCAAGACTTGTTTTACCGGTTCCAGGCGGGCCTACAAGTAAGAGTATGGAACCTTTCTTATTTTTATTCAGCTGCATAACGGCCAGATGCTGTATGATTCTGTCCTTTACCTTCTGTAAGCCATAGTGCTGCTCATTGAGAATTCGTCTGGCTTCGTCCAAATCAATGGACTTCGCTTCTTCCTTTTTCCATGGAAGCTGAACCAAAAGGTCGAGATAATTGCGGATTATATTGTAATCCAGCTTATTAGGTCCCTGATCTTCCATTTTGTTGTATTCTTCAAGCGCTGCCTCTTTGATCTCCGGCGGCATCCCAGCATCTTCGATCCGGCTTAAATAATCCGGTTCCTTCTTGCTGCTTTCTTCTTTTCCTTCGTTTAATTCTTCCTGAATGGCCTTTAACTGTTCCCTAAGAACAGATTCTCTGTAGTAACGGTTGGCTCTTTCCGAGAATTTTTCAGAAATCTGCATCTGGAGCTGAATCACTTCCTTATGTTTTAACAAGTGATCCATGAAACGCAGGCTTCTCTCTTTTATGGACTGCATTTCCAGTAATTCATAACGTTCATTGACTGGTAACTGTACGAATTGGGACAGATATACGATAAGGGAATTTAAATCATGAAATCCGTCTACTACCTTCTGGTACTGTTCTCCTCCAGTAAATTTAGAACTGATCTCATTACTGATCTTCTTGATATAACCAAGCATCTCTTCCCGGTTTTTTTCATCCAGATCATCAAAATCCGGAGAATAATCATAATCGGCCAATAAGATGTCCTCTTCGTCATGGAAGTCTTTTACTTCAACCCGGTCTGTTAACTTTACGGAAAGTTGAACTCCTTTTTCCGTCTTCTCCAGATTGATCACTTCAAATATGACACCGGTACGGTAGAAGTCTTCTTCTGTCTTTTTCGTTCTGCCAAAATTCTGCTTTAATGGCAATGCGATTTTTACGGCTTCATCGCTCTCCAGATACTCTATTTGTGCTTCATCCAAAAGCTCCATATGAATCGAAGTTACGACATCCGGCAATAAAACTTTATATGAGACTGGAAAAACAATACCTGTTTGATTATCTTTGTAATTTTTCATAGTTTTATCCTTTCTGTGCGTAGTTCAAAAGTGAATGTTCATTTATAATATATTATTTTTTTGCGAGATCCTTTACAGAATTTCTCTGCAAAATAATCCCGCTTTTACACTATCGTAAGATTGCATACTGTATGATTTCTATCATCTCCTGCAACAGATCTTCCTTCTGTGCTTCACTCTTCCTGTTATCCACTGCAATCGCCTTTACCGGCTGGAATAGAATCGCTATTAAATTATCTTCTCTGTAGTTTTTTATAATATTGTCGCGTTTCATCTCCGCCATCAGATTATAAATATTACAGATTCCCTGTTTACCGGTACACTTACCTGCAAGGGAAGGACAATTGGAAAACTGTTCTACAAAACTGAAAATCTCTTTATTCTCTAAAATATAGTTATAATAGCTTCGAATGAGGACCTCGATCTGCTTCTGCCCTTCCATCTTCCGGTCAATGCTGTCTAACAGATACGTATAGATCTCTTCTGAGTATTCCATGTAAATATCATGAAGCATATCGTCTTTATTCTCAAAATAAATATATACGGTTGCCGGCGAAACCCCTGCCATCTTGGCGATTTTAGAGACAGAAGTGCCATGAAAGCCCTCCTGCAGGATCAGCTGGATTACTGCTTCTTTGATGCTTCTCACTTTTTCGTCGTCTTTTTTTCTCATGCCATCACCTCTATGGTTCTATAATAAATGATCGTTCACTTATTGTCAAGTTGTTTTTATAAGTTATGTTGTTACCATCATCGTTTCGACAGATATTTTTTGCTGAACTGAAATAACATTTTATAATAAAGCGATCTTGGCATCGTAGACAATATGTATGCCAGTATTTTTGTATGGCTCCCTGGTATGCTGATTACCCGTCCTTTTTCCAGATCTTTTAAAGAGTCTTCTACCACTTTTTCAGGGGACATCCATTGAATCATTCCCTTGTCGGTCTGGCGGGACTTTTCCATGCCCATTTTTTCATGAAAATCAGTATGGGTCAATCCAGGACAGACGGCCAGTACCTTTACTCCTGTCCCCTGTAAATCCATGTACAGCCCTTCTGTAAATGTTTTTAGGAATGCTTTTGCTGCGGAATATATGGCATTTCCCGGTACAACCATATAGACGCTTTCCGAAGAAATATTTATAATCGTTCCTTTTTTTCTGATTATCATTCCGGGAAGTACCTCATATATAAGCTGCATTGGTGCCAGGGTGCTGACTTTAGCAAGCTGCTCCATAACAGCTAAATCGGCTTCCGGATAAAGTCCGGTAACTCCAAATCCTGCGTTATTTACCAGTACTTCTACGTTCTTCTCCTTAATGAATTCCGTAACTTTTTTAACATCTTCCTGCTCTGTAAGCTCTGCCAGAAGGATTTCAACGTTGACACCATATTCTCTCCGGAAATATTGCCCGGTTTCTTCAATTTTTTCTTTTCTCCTACCAATTAAAATAAGGTCGTATCCCTGCTTAGCAAATTTATTGGCATAAGCGGCACCTATCCCACTTGTTGCACCTGTAACGACTGCAATCTTATTGTCCATCCTTGTCTGCCTCCGATTCCGAACGGTTTATATTATCTGCTAAAATATGCAAAAGTCTTATAAACTCCCTTCGCTCTTCAGCGGTTTCATAAGACCCTAATACTCTTTTCCATAGAACCTTCTCACTTTCCCGGTGTTCCTCTTGTACAATCTTTCCTTTCTCTGTAAGCACCAGGCCAAAAGAGCGTCGGTCCCTTTCACTGATGGTGCGCGTTAGCAGCCCCCTTTTTTCCAATCTGTCAATCGCACTTGTAAGAGTACTTCCCGGTATTCCAAGTCTTTCCGTGATTTCCTTTAATATAACATCTGGCTTACGCTCAATTATACTTAAAATACTGATTTCTATCGTCGATATTCCTGCTAGTTTGTCTTTCCAAAGTTCTTCACTGGTCTTCTGCAAAGAAACAGTTAACTCATGCCAGACCTTATCTATGCTTTCGATCTCTTTATCTGTAATTTTTGCTTTCATAAAGCGCCTCCGTTATTACGATAATCGTATTATTCTATATTCGTAATATACTCCTTTTCTCATATATTGTCAAATATGTTTTTAATCTTTCTAAAGCATTACAGTAACTTAAGATCTTTTAAAAAGTGTCTTCGTAATTTTATATCTTCTAAAAAAGCACAAAGTCCCCGAACCGCTGAACATATCCAGCTGCCCGGGAACTCTGTGTACTTATTTGAAACATATATTTCTGCTGCTATATCATAACACTCCCCTTGTCATTTACGCAGAACAGATTACTAATTATAAAACCGCGTTCTTCAATTCTTCCAGATAAACCTTTAAATCTTCCATGCCTCCTGACTGATAACGCCGTATAAATTCAGTGCCTATGATGGCTCCGTCCGCGCCGTTTTCTATAATTTCCGTTACGTCCTTGGCGGATTTTATACCAAAGCCTACAAACGCTGGAATTGGAGACAGGGTTTTTATCCGTTTTATTACTTCTATATATTCAGAAGGAAGGGTTTGAAAGGATCCCGTTTTCCCTTCTCCTGATACGACATAGGCAAACAAATGGTTGTGCTCCAGGGCACTTGACAGGCTCTCATCATCTAGGGACTGGCCCAATACAGAGATCTGGTTATGGAAAACTTCCAATGGATAGTCCCCATCTACACATATAAAACCATCGTATAACTCCTTGGATACCTGATCCAGGTGAAAATGTTCAACTCCTTCCCGATAAGTCATTAGTACAACTTTAAACCGGAAACGCCTGCGGATCTCTTTTAAGGTTTCAATAATGTCCATTTCCGTTATGCCCTGATCCAGAATTTCTTTATGAGTCTTTTGTATCACAGCCCCATCCATAGCAGGATTTGTAACAGGGATCCCTATCTCTATATAACCGGCATTCTCTTTATCCAATAGTTCCAGGATCTGAAAAAAACGTTCCCTATCCGGATAATGGATGGTAAGATAAAACACGAGATTTTTCATCAAAGACCTCCAAACAACTTAAGAATCCAGCCTAAAATAGGTCCATAGAAGGAATAATCCGTCTCACTTAAAATACGCATAATTGGTGCGTAGGTTCCGATCATCGGAAGAAGTAATGCCTGACCGAAAATCAGGATCAGTCCGTTTACGAAAGAACCAATGATGGCTCCTCGCCGACCGCCGTGTGCATTGCCGAAAATAGCCGTAACAGCTCCTGTAAAGAAGGTAGGAATCAGAGCCGGGAATACCACTACCGGATAATTTACCAGTCCGAGAATCATCATACCGATAAGACCAGCAATCAGGCTGGTAAGAAAGCCTAAGATCACGGAGTTCGGATAATTCGGGAACAGCAATGGAATATCAAGTCCCGGTACGGAATTAGGAATGATCTTATTGGCAATTCCATGGAATGCCGCAATGATCTCAGAAAGCATCATTCTAACACCAGTGATGATAACGGTGATCCACATACCAAAGGATAATCCCCGTAAAAAGCTGAATACAACAATGTCCTGTCCGCCTGTTATATTTTCACGTACCCAAGCCGGACCTGAGATAAGGCATATAATCAGGAAAAGCAGCGTCATAACAATGGTTAAAGATATGGTCATTTCTCTTAAGAAATTAAGCTTTTTAGGTACGTTTATATTCTCAAGGTCCTTTTCCTTATTACCAAAAGCCTTAGCCAGCAAAGAAGAAATCAGGATTCCTACGGAACTGGAATGGGCAAGGGTAAAGCCTTCCCCGCCTTTTACCTCTTTCATAAACAATGCGACATAAGCACAGGAAAAAGTCATGTAACATCCGAGTAACAGGGAACCGATGAGAACCAGCGGTACAAAGGATAAATTAGTTCCAAATTTCAGCAATGCTGCAATCAAACCGGCATAAAAGAAGGATACATGTGCCGATAAATGAACGTATTTAAACTTAGTAAATCTTGCAAGCAGTAAGTTTACCAGAAAGCCTAACGCAAAGATCATGGCCATCTCTGTTCCGATACCTGTAAGACTTTCGCTTTGAGCCGCCCCGATGTCCACCGATACGGCAGGCATATTGAAGATTTTTGAAATCATTCCCTGCAAAGGCAACAGGGCTGTACCAAGAGTCTGCCCTCCCACATTGATCATGGTAAAGCCGATCATAGTCTTGATTACACTGGGGAGAATCTGATCCCAGGTTTTCTTTTGTGCAGCCATACCGGCAATTACAACTATTCCGATAATAAAAACAGCCTGGCTGAAAACATTATTAATTAAATACATTACTACTCCCATTTTTATCTCCCTTCTAAGGCTGCCATCAGCCTTTCGCTGTAAGCCTTTACTTCTTGTTTATGGCTTCAAGAAGCTGTTCTTTCAAATACTGTTTGTCCATCATATTGTCAATGCGGATGATATGAGCCTTTGAATCTCTAAGCACATCGGCAAAGTCTGAGGTCGTAATTAAAATATCATAAAAATCCGCGTTGACGGAACCAATATCAGAAGCATCTACCGTTGCCTCTATTTTTTCTGAATCAAGGATCTGCTGGGTGAACAGACGAAGCATCATGGAACTTCCAACTCCGGCTCCGCATACGGTAACGATTTTTATCATAATGATTCCTCCTTAATAATTTCTAAAATTTGTTCTGCTGTTTCTGCACTTGTTATCCGCTCCACTTTTTTCTCATCCATTAAGATATCAGCCAGCTCTGTAAGTGCTTTTAAATGGGATTGATGGTCTATGGCACAAAGCCCTACAACGATTTTTACCGGGTCGTTCTTTGGATGTCCAAATACCACCGGTTCCTTTAATGTTACAATACTAAGTCCTATATCCAGTGCACCTTCTTCGGGTCTGGCATGAGGCATGGCAATTCCTGGGGAAATTACGATATAGGTGCCGTTTACCTCTACATTTTTAAGCATTGCCTGGATATAGGATTCGTCAGCCAGCCCTTGATTTACCAGAAGCCTTCCACTTTCCGTAACGGCTTCATCCCGGCTGGCAGCTTCATATTTCGCTTTGATTAGATCAATGGTCAGAATTTCTTTTAACATCGGTTGGTAAATTCCTTTCTTTAATTGTGAATTTTCTGTAATTCCTAAATATATACCCAATTCGTTTTTTAAAGGCGCCAGTTTGTTCTCCTCGATCTCCACATATTTACGGATAATGTTCATCACATCAGATAAGTGAATCCTGGTGGTCAGAAAGGAAAGCTGATTTTGTATTTCCTTGATATCGTAATCAGATAAGTAGGGATTTACCTTGATAACCGGAATATCCTTACTTTGAAACGGCACCGTGGAAATGATGAAATCCGGGTAATGTTCCTTTAACCACAGGGACGCATTCCTGACACTGAAGGTTCCCAGTATATTTACGTGGAAGATGGCCTGAAGCCTGCTCTTTAATATCTCGGAAGTACTGATCCCTGCATTGCATACAATAATAACATTTGGCGTCCTTCGGACCTGTTTTTCATTTCTTTCAATGACTGATGCAAAAAATAAAGTAAAATAGGAAATCTCATGCTGATTAAAACTTACTTTAAGCTTGTCCTCGAGAACCTTTGCTCCCTTTTCCACTGCCTTGTTCAGTTCAAAGAAATTATCAAGAACATAGCTGAGCAGTGGATTTTCTGCCCATTCCGATGCCAGTGCCCGTTTATAGGCTGGGCGCAGATGATTGAGAAGTCCCTCATAAAGCTTGGAATCCGTCAAAAACGCTTCAAATCCATATTCCTTTGCCACTGCTTCTATAAATTCATTGGTTACCAGGTGAAAAGGCAGCCATTTTTCCGATAAAAGCTCCTCGTATTTGACCACAGATGCTTCTCCCAGCTTATTTGCCAGATAGAAACAATCGTCAACCGGAACTTCCCGGTTAAACAGCTCCTCAAGTTCTTTCTTTCGTTCCACAAAGGTTATTTCTTCTCTTGTAAGCGGCTCTCTGGGGCCCTCGGGGAACATTTTCCCTATGGAAAGCCTTGCATATGTGACCCAGAAAACAATCAGCATCCGCTGAAATGATACATCACTTAATTCCACATTCAGCCGTTTTGCCACATCATCAAGAAAGGCTTCACAGGAGAATAGAATCTGAGGATCTCTTTTTCCTAACCTTTTCTCAAAAAACAGTGGATCTTCGCTGATGGACAGGATCAGCAGATTTCTGATATTGCGCTCGTTTCCTGTGATTCGGTATCCCTTAAAGGGCATGGCTTCCATTCCAATTGAATGACAGCGGAATATTTCCTTGATTTCTTTAAGATCACCAATGAGCGTATTTCTGGAAATATCCAGTTCCTTAAGAAGATCTTCCACCGTAAACTGATCTCCGGACAGGAGAATGGCCTCTATAATGCGCAATCGCCGGAATTTCTGATTGGATAAAACAAAATCAGAAGTAGAATTAATTAAATTTTCAAATTCAATCATCAAAGGTTCATCATAGAATAATTTTCCCTTATCTGCATTGATGACTGGATATCCGGCAGCTTCCAGCATTTCATTTAATTTTTTGATATCACTGTAAATAGTCCTTGTACTTACAGAAAACTGCTGCGCCAGTTCCCGGACTGTAAATTCACGTTTATTTTGGCAAACCAGCAGGAATATGTTTGGAAGTCGATTTTCCATGGGTTCCTCCTTTATGAGTTGAGTATAGCATTTCCGCCCAATCGGCAACAAATCCAATTTGCTTCACACTTTTTGAATTAATAGGTATATGGTGTACATGTTTTACACTTTCTATCTGGAGTTATCTGATATGATATCATTACGTCGTTTAAAATTCACTAATTTTTCCTATTTATTATTATAATTCATTTCCTGCATGTTGCAGATAAAATCATTGACATCACCACAATTATAGGCTATCATAGGCTGGTGACGGAGGGTACACACAAAAAGTGCTGGATAAGTTGTCAACAGATGCTGTTGATTGCTTATCTTTTTTTTATTTTCAGACAACTTTTAAGGATTTTTCCGTCCATACCAATATGATCAGGAGAATTGAAACAATGAGAAAGGAAAAAACAACATCTTCCCAAAACACCGTATTACTGATGCCTCAAAAACACCTTGGTACCAGAGGACTCATTCTTTTTATCTCGTTAATGGGAATGTTTATCCCGCTGTCAATTGATTTATATCTGCCAGCGATGCCTACCATGACGAATTATTTTCAAACTACCACCCCAATGGTCAATCTGACTCTGATTGCCTTTTATTTCTTTTTTGCTGTTGGAATCATTCTGTTTGGACCTCTAAGTGATAAGTATGGACGCAGACCAGTACTTATATCAAGTCTGCTTCTTTATACCGCTGGAAGTGCTGCTTGTGCTCTGTCCATTTCCATCGAACAGCTGATTCTCTTTCGGGTGATTCAGTCTTTGGGAGCAGGGGGTGTCATGGCAATTTCTACGGCCCTTGTAAAAGACAGTTTTTCCGGAAGCTTAAAAAGTAAGGTTCTTGCCGTAGTGCAGGCCATGGGCGTTATCGCTCCCATGGTTGCTCCCATCGCTGGAGCTGCTATTTTACGGTTTGCAGAATGGAGAGAGACGTTCTGGGTTCTGACATTTATCGGAATTCTGACGCTGGTTACAACCATATTTTTTCAGGAGACTTTACCAAAAGATGACCGGTATAAGGGAAGTATCGGAGGTTCTCTGGTCCGCCTTGTTGTGGTTGGAAAGAATTTTGGATTCACCAGCTTCCTGATAGTTGCCTCCTTGCTTGCTGCTCCGTACATGGGGTACGTAACCATGTCCTCTTACATCTACCAGAATTACTTTTCTTTAAATGCACAGACCTACAGCTACTTTTTTGCTGTTAACTCTGCATTTGCCATATTAGGACCTGTGATTTACATTCGGACCATCGGAAAAGTGTCTGGCTACCGCTTTGCATGGTGCTGCTTTGTATTGGCTCTCATCAGCGGAATCTGTGTACTTTTTGTGGGGAATTTCTCACCATTCCTATTTCTGATTTCCTATATTCCGTTTACTTTAGTGGAAGGAGCCATCCGTCCTTTCAGCACCAACATTCTGCTGGATCAGCAAAGCGAAGACATTGGTTCTGCCTCCTCTTTAATCAATGCAGTGCATACCATTTTAGGCAGTATAGGCATGGCACTGGGGTCACTGGCATGGGTAAATATGGTCCATGGCCTTGGAATTATCATGATCTCCTGCTCACTGGCTGCCATAGGAGTCTGGCTTATCCTGCTTCGAAGCAAGTGTGCCATAAAAGGATTGACCGTATAAATTGATCGCTATAAAAAGAGGGTATATCTGCTTTTTCATTCTGCAGATATACCCTCTTTTCCGTAAGAATCCGTTGCCTTTGGGTGCCTCATCATAGGAACATCCTTCTCAATGGATCCGTTATGTATGTTATTCGAAGATTTTTTTATTAGGATTACGGGGAAACCAGCCTTTTTCTACTCTTTTTTTCTGTTCAAATAGTTCGGTGATACTCCACAAGAGCGAAAAACCAAGGACAGCCAAAAGCGGAGACAGAACTTTTCCCGATGAAAAAAGAGAAAAAACAATGCACAAAATTCCAGAAAGAAGAAATGCCGGCCATATCTTTGTTCCAAAATAGTACTCTGACTTAATAACAACAGGGTGCAGCAACCCAATCATAAGAAACGATCCAATTCCTATTATAATTCCATCATAATTCATAGGTTTCACCATTAGAATCTCCTGCTTTTGTCTCAGAAAATCCCTCTTTCCTTGTCTTAATTACAAATATGAAAACATAATTATGGAGGATAAAAGCAATGATAAGAAACAGACGTACTGCCGTGTTTCCAATGAGCAGAAAGGATAGAAACATCATGGTTCCGGCAGTCAGTTGAATGGTAAGCTTTTGCCTTCCAGTCAGGGACTTATCCTGCTCAAATGGTTTCACATATTTTTCGAAAAGCTTAGTGTTCCGGAACCATCGGTTGAGTTTTTCAGAACTTTTTGTAAAACAGAATAGGGCCAACAGTAAGAACGGCGTTGTCGGCAGTCCCGGTACCAGGGCTCCTACCGCTCCCAGTGTCATCGATATAATTCCTAAAGCAATAAACAGAATCTTTCCCAATCAAACACCTCCTAAATATATTCCATCGTTCTTTTTATTCTATTGCTGGCTGAGATAGATTATACAAGAAACACCACACGGAGTCCTTGTATCCTGGAATCTCTCCCTGGTTCCACTTCTCATTTCCATAGATATTATCAAAAAAAGAAGGCTAAGTCTATAGTCATAATACATTGACTTAAACTTAACCTCTAACTCTCATTCGTAGAAAGCATTTTTTATAAAAGCAATTATAAAATCTACTTTTCACCACATGACTGACTTAAAACCTCAATAATTTCCTCTTTGCTTATCGGTTCATCATGACCCGGAATATAAGTGGCAAACGGAAGATCAGACAAAAATGCAACATATTCCTTCATTTTCTGGGGATCAATCTTTCCTTCCCCATGATCATAGTCCCCGCGGTATGGAATCTTCTTCATACCTTCTCAAGGAATCTATTGAATAAAATTAGTGATCAGCCGAGGCTCATAATGAGGAGCCTCAATTCCATTATTCCGGCCTAATTCAATGCTTTTCAACAGCCATGCCATATTTTCTCCCAGAACCCTCATTGTCTGTAATCCTTCTTCATCTTTTCGCACATCATCCGGTGTAAAACCATGGACCTGATTCCAGTACTGGGAAGAGACTACTGGCATATTGCTGATCGTAAAATATTTGTTCAAACGATCAAAAGCCGCACTGGCACCGCCGCGGCGACAGGATACAATGCTGGCACCTAATTTTCCAGACATTCGTGACTTACTGCTATAAAATAGCCGATCCAGGAACGCAGTCAGCTGACCGCTTGGTCCTGCATAATAAACTGGAGATCCTACGATGATAGCATCATAGTCATCAAGCTTTTTAAGAGTCTCATTTACCTGATCATTGAAAACACATTTTCCTATTTTTGAGCAGTGCTGGCAGGCAATACAGCCTGCAATCGGCTGTTTCCCCAGATAAAGGATTTCTGTTTCGATCTCATGCTTTTGCAATGTCTGCACAACTTCAGAAAGTGCCGTATAAGTACAGCCATGGACATTAGGACTTCCATTAATAAGTAATACTTTCATCATTTCAATCTCCTTTATTTTTCATAAAATTATAAAACATAATGTAAGAAAAACAACTGCTTCAACACGGGAATCATTGAATTAATGCGCCTAGCTTTCTTGCCTCTTCCAGCCCGGAATTTCCTTTGATATCCCCTGGCTGCAACACACCTCCTACAAGTACCTGCCCAAGATCATTCCACTGGATATGCTTGATGAGAGACTTATAATAATAAACCACCTCTTCAAATTCATACCCTTCCGCTGCCATCAAAAGAACACTGTCTTTTTGCGGATTCGCATAACCTTCATTACACTCAGCCACCGCAAATAACCGGTCAAATGCTGTCCTTAACTGACCGCTTAAATTCCAGTAGTATAATGGTGATGCCAGAACTACCACATCGGCTTCCTTATAAACAGGATAAATCTGGTCCATATCATCCTTTTGTACACAGGGACTGTCAGGATCTCCCCCTCCTTTTATACAGCCAAGACACCCGTGAATATTCATTTTCTGTAAGTCAAAGCAAACGACCGTGTTTCCCGCATGTTCTGCTCCTTTTGTAAATGCTTCAATCAATGCAGCCGTATTTCCATTTGCACGTGGACTGCCATTGAGTACGATAATCTTTTTCCCCATGATTGTTCAGTTTCTCCTTATAATAATTTATTGTATAAGGATGGGCCCATCCTGAATACTATGGTTATTCATGCTCACTTATGCCAACTTCTGACTGAAAAACACTTGATTGTTGGGCTTTATCCGGCCACCTGAAATATGGTTGCAATTGACACTTGGGTCCGCATTTACTATAATCTTATTACAAATAAGAATTTAATCAAGTACGCACATTCGTGATATATACTAACTTAAAGGAGAGTGTAAAATGAGTTTAGAATGCATCACTGTAGCAAATTTAGAAGAAACAGGATTTGGATATACACTGTCTCTTATCAACGGAAAATATAAAATGGTAATTCTCTACTGTCTTACAGAATATCAGGTGGTAAGATTTAATGAGATGAAAAAATTTATCCGAACCATTTCATACAAAACCCTGAGCTTGACACTCAAAGAACTGGAATCAGACGGGTTGATTCATCGGGAAGAGTATCCTCAGATTCCGCCAAAGGTAGAATACAGCCTTACTGAGCGCGGAAAATCTCTGATTCCCATACTGGATTACATGTGCGAATGGGGCGAGTCAAATAAATTTCAAAATACTTAGACCACTTTTTTTGTAAATGCAAGAGGCCAGCCATAGAACAACGGCTGACCCTTTTTTTATAGTTTCATTTTCTTTCCCTATACAAAGCTTTGAATCAGTGCCTTAAGCACACGCTCATCTGACTCCTGTTCCAGCAACGGCTTTCCGTCCCTTAACAGATGTTGTTTTCTATGAAATTCTGTTTTTTCCTCTCTGTAAATAATTCCTGTGGGGATGTTTTCTCCAGCTTCCATAGCCAGTTTCATTGCAGCCAGCTTATCTGTGGGGTCATAATCCTCACCAAGAGGTTCCACTGCATTTTTATAATATGCAAAGGTGTTGATTTTATTAAAGGTAATACATGGCTGCATAATATCTACAAATGCATACCCTGGATATTCAATTGCTTCCTTCATGATGGCAACAAGCTGTTTGGAATCGCCGCTGAAGCCTCTGGCAACAAAGCCTGCACCGGCGGCCAGTGCCAGAAGGATTGGATTTAAGGGAGGATTTATACTTCCTTCCGTCTGCACTCCTGTAATATGACCTTCTGCTGTGGTCGGAGATGCCTGCCCCTTTGTCAGACCGTAGATCTGATTGTCATGGACAAAATGGGTGATATTTACATTCCTTCTGATGTTGTGGAGAAAGTGGTTTCCGCCTTCTCCATAAGAATCCCCATCACCGGAATTTACAATCACAGTAAGCTTTTCGTTGGCTATCTTCGCAGCCACTGCTGCCGGAAGGGCTCTGCCATGGAGACCGCAAAAGCTGTTGGCACTTAAGTACTGGGGAGTCTTTGCTGCCTGGCCGATCCCTGCTACCATAAGCACTTCATTGGGCTGTTTGCCCAGTTCTTCCAGCGCTGTTTTCAAACTGTTTAATATAGAAAAATTTCCGCAGCCCGGGCACCAGGCTGTTTCATACGTTTTGAATCCATCCATCTACTTCAAACCTCCTTCCAGTACGTCTTTCACGATCTCTTCTCCGGTTATCTGCCTTCCGTCGTATTTTAAAATACTTTTGTGGCAGCTTATTCCGGTTTCCCCGCGGATTAAAGATGCCAGCTGACCGGTGGCGTTCTGCTCCACATTGATTAAGGTTCTACCCTCTGAATATTTCTTTAAATTCTCCTGTGGAAGAGGATAAATGTCACCAAATACCAGGGCACCAAAGCCTCCTCCGTTTCGGTTTAATGTAGTTACAGCCTCTTTGATAGGTCCATATACAGAGCCCCATCCGAGTAACAGGGTGGTGCAGTTCTCATCTCCTAAAAACTCCGGTTCCAGCAGTTCCTGACATAGGCCATTTAACTTCCTCATCCGCTTTTCTACCATGCTGTTTCTGACTTCGGAAGACTCTGTGATCCAGCCTCTTTCATCATGCTCATCGCTGTCTGCCGCCACAAGATGGGCGGTGGTTCCGGGAACCAGTCTGGGAGAAATTCCATCTTCCGTAATCCGATAACGGAGGTATTCTCCCTCTGCGTCTGTTGCATGGACTGTTTGGGATACCTTCGAGAGATCATAAGGTTTTACACAGGCAGTTCCATCTCCAAGATACTGATCGCTTAGCACAATGACAGGAATCTGGTACTTTTCTGCAAGATTCAAGGCACGTGCAGTCTGATAAAACGCGTCTTCCTGGTTTTTCAAGGCGATAACCATCCGGGGAAATTCCCCCTGTGAGGCGGAAATAACAAATTTCAAATCACTTTGTTCCGTTCTGGTTGGAAGCCCAGTTGCCGGTCCCGGTCTCTGTACATCGATCACCACAAGCGGGATCTCTGCGATTCCGGAAAAGCCCAGTGCTTCTACTTTCAGACAAAAGCCTCCGCCACTGGTTCCTGTCATGGCTCTCGCTCCTGCAAAAGATGCTCCTATAGCCATGTTCACTCCAGCAATCTCATCTTCCGCCTGCTCCACGACTACACCGGCAGTATTTCCAACCGAAGCCAGATATTCAAGAACTGCCGTAGATGGAGACATTGGATAAGCGGAATAGAATTTAAGCCCTCCTGCCACAGCCCCCAGTCCAAGCGCCTCACTGCCCGAAATCAGCATATAATCCTGGAATCCTCCATCAAGATGGGGAAACAACGGTTCCACACGACTGTATCCTGCTTCCGCTGCGTTGATATTCACTTCAAGTATCTCTTTCTTCATGACGCTTGCCATGATTTCTTCCACATAGGTGAAAGGCTCACCTAAAAGCTTCAGAACCGAACCTATGGCAACACTTGCAAAAGCTCTTCCATTCCCCAGTTCTTTTGCCAGCTGGTTCATGGGCAGCTTAATAATATTTATGTCAGTTTCCGGATAAGCCAGACTGGTGTCGCATAATACAAACCCTTTCTCTGTCAGTTTATCCTTATGTAAATCAATGGTCTCCTCATTCAATGCAATGATTCCGTCCAGAATATCACTATGGGAAGTAATTTCTTCCGTTCCAAAACGGAGTAATGAAAAATTATGGCCGCCGCGTACCCGGGACATAAAATCCCTGGTCGTAAAGATATAATAGCCGGAACGCTTCAGCAGCTTTTCTAAGATTGCGACTGTGGTGTCAATGCCTTGCCCGGCTGCACCGCCAATCAAAATATTGTACATAGGCTTACCTCCTTTTGAATTTTGACTAATTATATCAAATTTCGATTTTATTTTCAATATTCTTCTTATTTTCTTTTAAATTTTAATTATTTCTTTATTTATTGTTTATTAAAGTTTATTTTCTCATGCTATCTTACTTATTGGCGGAACACTGTGAAAATATATCACTATCATTGGGTAATTCAGTTATGTAAGCATTAATTTACAAGCATTACCTGAAACCGTACAAAAGCCCTTTATAGCATACAGTCCATAATCATCTCCTCCATTTCCATAAAAGAATTTAAAAATTCCCCACGGGTCATTCTATGATACAGAATTTCCACAAATGCAAACCACTCTTCATAAAATTAAACTTAGAAATCCTCATAAAAGAAATCTAAACTGTCTGAGCTGTAAAGCATAAAATGTACCGTTTTCAAGTCACAATTTTTGCACAGAAATGTAAATAAGGATATGATTCGTTTAACTTGACAGTTGGATTTTCTTATGATATTTTATATTAGACCGGTCAGTCTATTTTATCTTTGTTTTTGATTCTATGTAAAATTATAAAGAAAGAGGGATTTTTATGAGCCTGATCTCAGTAGATATGTTAAAGTGCATCCGTTGCGGCAGATGTGCACAACAATGCTCGGAAGGAGTTATTGCCATAGGAAATGACGGTCCGACTGCGATACTGCGAGAGCACTGTTTTGCATGCGGTCATTGTACTGCAGTTTGTCCCACTTCTGCAATCGACAACGTGAAAGCGCCAAGAAATAAACAGACAGAAATTGATAAAAGCTTATTATTTGACAGACCGTCGGCAGAACTTTTTTTGCGCTCCCGCCGCTCCATCCGGGGCTTTAAAAAGGAACCTGTGCCCCGTGAAAAATTGCTTCAGTTATTGGAGATTACCAGATATGCTCCTTCCGCAAGCAACAGCCAGGGCATCTCTTTTAAAATTGTGGAAGACACAACCATTGTCAGAAAAGCGGTTAAACTTGCTTGTGAATGGATCGCAAGTATACCTTCGGCGATTACAAACCCCTATTATCTGGACGCTTACTATAAGAATGAGGAGGATACGATTTTACGGGGTGCTCCTCATTTGATTCTCTCGATCTCTCCTGCTGGTTTTCATAGTGGAAGGGAGACATTTTTCTCTGAAAATAATGATTCAGCAACAACTCCTGCAGGCAGTTTCGTAGGAGGCAGAGAAAATTCCATCTTTAAAATGGCCTACATGGAACTGTATGCCCAGTCACTTGGATTGGCTACCTGTTGGGCTGGAATTATGGAAATGTGTATCAGCAGCGGCTATTCTCCGTTACTGGAACTGTTTCAATTATCCCAGGGTGAAAAAATAACCGGCGCAGTAATGGTCGGATATCCAAAATACGGATTTCAAAGACTTGTGGAGCGAAATCCGCTAAAGGCTTCTTTTCTATAAATATTTTTTTAATTTAGTCTTAATGAAAAACAAAAAAGAATATAAAAAAGCTGTCACAGAAGCATAACTACTAATGTGACAGCTTTTTCCATAGAAATCTATTCTCTTATTCACTTTTTATCTTCTACCAAAGCTTTTAAACCAACTGCTAATTTCTCTAAGGTATTAATATCCTTGCTCATGCGGTAAAACAGTAAATATCCCTCATACAATGCAAAAGCCCGTTCCGCTATTGAAAGGGATTCTGTTTCAGACACCTCCGAACGTTTAAGAACGTCTGCAAAGATATTGATCTGACTTTTCAGTGTCTCATAATACTTTTGGGCAATCTCTGGTTCTGAAAAAGCAATCTCCATTCCAAGTGTTGCATTGGGACAGCCAAAACTTTCCTGACGATTTGCTTTTTCAATCTCACTACCTGCAACAGCGTCAACGAAACGTTCCCAATCTTTTGTTTCTGCGGCCGCAGACATCTCTTCCATCTTTTGTTTGCCATAATAATCGGCTACTTCCATAGCCAGTTCCTTTTTGCTTGAAAAATAGAAATAAAAAGACCCTTTGGATATTCCGGCTGCCGATAAAATATCATTGATACCCGTTGCATGATATCCATTTTTTAAAAAAAGATCAGCCGCACATTCAAGAAGAATTTCTTTTGTTTTTTCACCTTTTGTTTTGGATTGCATCTATATCTTTTTCCTTTCTTAAAAGAAAAATAAACCAGTCTGTTATATATTATAGATATAATTCTCCTTAGTGTCAATGAATGTACGAAAGCCGGAGTTCATCCAGGAAACGAGATCTCAACTGCTTCCCTTCCTCCAGAAGAATCCTTCAGAAATTGCCAAAGCTTTTAAAATATCTTCCACTTTTCCACTACAGTTATAAACCGTAAGATACAGATCTCCTCCATCAATCTTTAAAAGTACCTGTTCTTTCGGCAATAAGACAGAAAAAGAACCTTTCTTTTTCGTAACAACTCCTTTGATATGCGCTGCAATCTTATGCGGTTCTGTTTCTTCCAGCCAGTTTTCTGAATACAGAGAAAACTCGAAATAGCATAAAGTTTTTAAAACTATATGAACGAATTTTTCCGCAATACAATCCAACTGACTGGTATTAAAAAAATACTGCTCCACGTTAAAGAAAAAATCACTGTTTTGTTTTGGAACCTGATATGGGAGTATATCGATCACAAAACATGGCTTTTCCAAAAGGGTTTCTATTAAAAGTTCTTTATCCAAAACATTATCTCCTGTTCTTCCTTTATACCGATATGGGACAGCAATTTCCTGTATCTTACCATAAGGTAGAAAGGCATTTCTTATCTTATAGAATACCATACTGGGACGAAATCTTCCAGCATATGGAAACTGCATTTTCTTTACATTTTTATAAAATAGAATTGTGATTTCTCTGTTTCTGAAAAACTCTGGATCTTTACATGAAATGTCTCTCCGATGCAATGATGCAGTTCATCATCAAGGACGGAATTACAGGCTTTGATTTTTCCTTTTTCCATTAATATTATAAAATCTGCATAGTTTAAGGCAAGAGTCATATCGTGTAAAACCATGACTATTGTTTTTCCCAGATTTTTATTTAGTTCTCGAACCAGTTCCATCATTTCATAGGATACATTTATATCAAGATAGGTCGTTGGCTCATCTAAAAATATAAAAGGGGTATCCTGAGCTAAAATCATGGCAAGAAACACCCGCTGGCGTTCACCGCCGGACAGCTGGTACATATTTTTATACCGGAGGGAGTCACAGGAGGCCAATTTCATGGCATATTCTGTGATTGTTCTGTCCTCTTCTCCTGTTGGTTTTAAGGGGGACTGATAGGGATATCTTCCAGATAGAACCGCTCGTTCCACGGTCATGTCCGGGATGTGGTTATTTTGAAGGAGTACGGATACTTTTTTGGCAAAGGTCTTCCTCTTTATCCCACCACTTTCCTGGTTATCAAAAAGTATTTTCCCACTTTGTGGGCGTAAAAGGCGGGAAGCCAGTTTTAAAACGGTACTCTTCCCACAGCCATTTGGGCCGATGATCGCCGTTACCTTTCCTTTTTCAAAGGTCAAGTCCATATCCTGTATCAGTGGCTGCTGATTGTAGGAATAAGTTACTTTTTCAAATTGGATCATAGGGTATCCTCCGCTCAACTTGATCCCAGGTTCAAACCGTCCTTCTGCTTTTCAGGATCAGATATAGAAAAAATGGACTTCCGATGAATGACATCAATATCCCCACCGGTAGCTCGTAAGGCAGAAATAAGGTTCTCGCAAGTAAGTCGCACAGTATGACAAACATTCCTCCCATAAGCGCGCTGGCAGGAATCACAAAACGGTTGTCTGATCCAATGAGCAATTTCACTCCATGGGGAATCAAAAGGCCCACAAAACCGATTAGTCCAGCAAAACTCACGGCTGCACCGGCAAGAACGGCAGCGATGGTAATATACAGACACCGGCTGACTAAAATATTCATTCCTAGTGTTCTGGCACAATCCGTTCCCAGATGAAGAAGATTTAATCCTTTGGAACAAAGCATAGCAAGAATCAGTCCCAAAAGAATAAAAACAGCCGGACAGGCGATGGTATTTGCAGTTAAGGAGGAAAGACCGCCTACCAGAAAATTCCCTGCTCCCACATAGGCATCCGGATACAGGATCATGATCGTATTCATTCCTGCACTGAAAATACTGTTGACGACGAACCCTGTCAGTACCAGCAAGAGCTGGGACATCCGGTTTCCCGCTCCGGCTAATAGTACCAGCATGGAAGCCAGAAGTGCACCAAGAAACGCTGACACCGGAAGAAGATATGGATGTGCCGGAAGTAGTGCAGATGCCAGCAGAACAAAAAATCCCGCACCGGCATTGACTCCAATAATGTTGGGGCTTGCCAGAGGATTGTTTAATACAGACTGTATGATCGTTCCCGATACTGCAAGTCCGCTTCCTGCTAACAGTGCACCAAATACCCTGGGTAAGCGGACAGTCATCATAATCCGGTATAAAAAATCATCAGGATTATTTCGGATAAGAGTTTCAAAAAATAAAGAAAATCCAATGGGATTGGCTCCCAGGCACAATCCCGCTCCCACGGAAACCACAAGACCTATGGCTGAAAATAACAAAAGGAACCACGCCTTACGATTTGTTCCCATAAAGGATTTCAGAAAGGTATGCATAACTTTCTCCCCATTTCGCATCTGGCTTATATAAGAACTTCTCCTTTGGCAAAATAATATACCGGTCATTTTGTACTGCACGAAGACCGTTCCAGGCTGGATTGTTTTCTACTGTCTCTTTCAAATTTTTCTTTGCAAGTTCTTCATCGTTTCCCATGGCAACAACAAAAATATAGTCTGGATCTGCTTTCATAATGGATTCTATATTGAATTCCTTTAACAGACTCTGATTTTGGTCGGCAATATTTTCACAACCTAAGTCTTTTAACATTTTCCCTGTCATGCACTGCGAATTCTTGACGATGGCTCCTCCCGAATATGTAATGAGAAAAAGAACGGTTGAGGATTTCTGGCTGCTGTTCTTTGAGATAATGGAATCAATCTGCTCTTTTACTGATAAGCCGTTTTTTTCATATAAATCCTTCCGGCCTGTGATATCGGTACAGGTTTTAAGCATCTTCAAATAATCATCAAAGTAAGTCACATCAAAATAAGCGGTGGTTATTCCTGCCTGTTTCAGCGTGTCCTTCAGTGCCACATGTTCCTTTGTTTCTGAAGACAGGATTACAAAATCCGGATCACATGCTATGATCTGTTCCACATTGGGGCTGTTGTAGGTTCCAACAGTAACCGTATTTTCTGGAAGTGACAGCCCTCTTTCATCAAAAGCATCGTCAGTGACTCCTATCAGTTCTCCTCCGGCATCCAGCCAGATTTCTGCAAAACTGCCCATAAGTGCCACCACTCTTTTGGGATTTTGGACGGTAATATCCTGATCGAGTGCATCCGCAAACCGGTATCCCTCTTTCGAAGGCGCCGGTTCTTTTATGTTGTCATTACAGCCTGTCAAAAGGCTTGCAAGTATGAAAAAAAGTGCCCCATATATCATTCTCTTCGCTTTCAATTTGCCAGAATTCCTCCCTTTTCCAATTGTTTTCCATATGCGCAGTAACTGTCTTCTGCCATATAGTCGCCATCATGGTAATATCCGGCCCTAGCGCGGCATCCGCCGCACTCCTTTTCATAGGCACAGTCACGACATGTCCCCTTATATTGCTGTGTGCGCAGATGTTTGAATAACTGGCTGTTTTTCCAGATCTGGTTAAAAGATTCTTCCCGGACATTGCCTGCTTCCTCTACCATATAGGCGCAAGGTCTGACCGTCCCTACCGGATTTATGATGCAGTAGGTAAGTCCTGCAAGGCAGCCTTTGGTAAAACGAGTCTGCACATCCATCTGCCTGGCCACCCGGATAAACTGAGGCGCACAGGTAGGCTTTATATCAATGGGAACCTGTTTTTGCTTTTCCATAATAGTTTTTAAGAGATTTTCATATTCCATCACTTCAAGAGAGGTTTCTTCCAGGAACTTTCCTCTTCCCACAGGAATTAAGAAAAATAAGTAACTGGCGATTGCTCCTGACTCCACACAAAAATCAATGATGTCACATACTTCATTCTTATTCCAATCCATAATGGTCGTATGGATCTGAAAGGGCAGACCTGCCTTTTTGCAGTTTTCAATTCCTTCTAACGTCAACTGGAATGCATCTTCTTTTCCCCTGAAATAATTATGTTTTTCTTCTATTAAACTGTCCAGACTGATGCCCATGGCTTTTGCACCGCACTGTTTCAGTTTTTCTGCCCTTTCTTTTGTGATCAGCGTTCCGTTTGTACCAAAAACCGGACGCAGTTCTAAGGAAGCGGCGTATGAGACCAGTTCATAGATATCCGGACGCATGAGCGGCTCTCCTCCGCTGAATATCATAATCTTAAAACCGGCAGCAGCGATCTCTCCGATCATTTTCTTTGCTTCGTCTGTCGTCAGTTCTTGTGCACTTCTGCTGCCGGCATCCTGATAGCAATGCCTGCACTTTAAATTACACTGATTGGTGGTCAGCCATGATACAATCATCCATTTTCTCCTTCCATACCTTTCCATATACTTTTTGCCCATAAGGATTAAAAGTATATGCCTATTATATGTGGAGTGCCTGTTCCATAGAATCAGGGCTTTTACAGTCTTCTTAGAGTCTATGGCCGCAGAAGATAGTTATTTACATTTTAATTGAGTCAATGGTATAATGGACTGCAAGATATTTTTTTAACATACTTAATACTAATTGATACTTCATATATTTTATATACCAGAAAGAGGTGGTTCCATGTCAACCAATATGATCTGCAATAAACCCATGCATGAAGAATGTTACATGAAAGATCAGTGCTTAAAATATAACGTCTGCCCCATGGCTCTTGTACAGGACCTGGTTTCAGGAAAATGGAAAATTCTGATTTTATGGTATTTGAGCAGCAAAACCTTGCGATTCAGCGAAATAAAGAAACGGCTTCCCCAGGTGACCCAGAAAATGCTTACATCCCAGCTGCGAAGTCTGGAAGAAGATAAACTGGTCAGCCGGAAGGTCTATCCTGTGGTTCCTTCCCGGGTGGAATACAGTTTAACGGAACTGGGTGAAAAAATCATTCCCATCCTGGAACTGATGCACACCTTCGGGAGCCAGTATCTAAATGCAGAGTTGGATGCGGAATCAGAACAGAGCGGAGAACCAACCTAAATCAAGAACCCCCATTTTCAACCGGAAAATGAGGGTTCTTTGGTTTTTATTCTATTTACAGATTGTATTTAAGCATTCCAGATTGATTTCTCCATGATACGTTTCCTGAATCTTAGAATCTTTAATCCAAATAACACAAGGCGCGCACGTGGCACCAAGTCTCTTTGCAATGCCATCGGATTTATAAATATCGATGCAAGATACACGGATTTCACTATTCTCCCGTTCAAACTCTTTAAAAACAGGCAGCAGCTCTCTTGATGGCAAATCAATTGCATTATAGATATACACCAGGGAAGAATTGCCTTCATTCATAATCTGTTTTTCAAATACTTCACTTTCAGAAATATATTTTTCCGCTCCGTATCCGGCAACAGCGCCATCTCCCACTGCTGTTGCAACCTGCTTTAAAAACTTATCGCGCACATCACCTACTGCAAATACACCTGGTATGTTCGTTTCCATACGCTCATTTGTGATCAGATAGCTTCCTTTGTTCATATCCAGACTGTCCCGGAATATTTCTGTGTTTGGTAAGTAGCCGATGAACAGAAAACAACTGTCAATTTTAACTGGGATTCTTTCTTCTGTCTTTATGTTTTTTAATACGACCCTGTCAAGCCTTTCTTCTCCCTCAAAACTATCTACAACGGTATTCCAGACAAATTCCATTTTAGGATTATCAAGTGCCTGGGCCTTTGCGACCTCGTTACAGTCCATCTTCCCATTGTCATGCATCACTGATACGATAACCTTATCTGCAAATCTGGTTAAAAACATACCTTCCTCGATTGCAGCATCCCCGCTGCCGATTACCATTACCGTTTTTCCTGTATTGGCTGCTGCATCACAGGTTGCACAGAAGGATATTCCCTTATCATAAAGATACTGTTCCTCGTTTTTCGCACCGGTTAACCTTGGTTTTCCGCCGCTTGCAATGATCACAGCCTTCGCCTGATAGATTGTTCTGAATGTTTCTACCTGCTTGATATCCGATTCCAGAGAAACAGACTTTACATCAGTTAATTTGAATTCCACCCCAAACTTTTTCGCCTGCTTGTGAAATAACTCCATTAATTCAAGTCCAGTTGCCCCTTCTGGAAAGCCCGGATAATTTTCTATTTCATTGGTATAGGTCGCAAGTCCTCCTACTAAGGTTTTTTCTATAATTAAAGTTTTAAGCTTTGCTCTGCCGCAATATATTCCAGCCGTTAAGCCAGCCGCTCCGCCTCCTATAATAACCACATCATATGATTCTGTCTTTTTCACCATTACAGCCTGTTCCTTTCTGAGCTCTATGTAATTTTCCGTATTTTTCTGATTTCATATATTTTATGAATTAAATATTTTATAGGGGCAATCAGATCTGATTACCCCCACATTATATCTACATAAAATATTTTGCTAACAATTTGCTGCCCAAAAAGGCCCCTATAAGTAAGAATGCGGCAAATACCCAGCCGGACAAGGAAAATGAGGAAATAGCGGTAAATAAAGCTCCTATATTACAGCCATTTGCCAGTCTTGCTCCATACCCCATGAGCAAGCCACCAAGGACTGCTGCTACGATCTGCCGTATGGATTTAATCTTCTTAATCTTAAACTGTGACGCAAATAATGTTGCTGCAAGTGCTCCCAGTATAATACCTAAGTTGCGTATGGAACCACCATCTGCCAGAAAGCTGGTATTTAATTCCTTCTGCATTTTTTCTGAGGCATAATATGCCCAACCGCTTGCATCACCGCCAAAAGCTTTATAAATCCAGGTTCCCCAATTGGCAAACGCACTTGTCACTCCCCAGCCGCTGCCAAATATTGTGAAATGGGCAATCTGGAAAACTGCAAGTAAAACCGCACCTGCTACATAAGTCAGAGGTTCCTTTAATAATTTTTTGTAAATCGGATGATTGCCCAGTTTAATAAAAAACTGCTTCAACTTTAATTCACCTGCCTTTACAGAGGTTTTTATTTTGTTTTTTCAATGATAACTTCCCATTCTCCATCATCTACTTCTTCGATTTCTACATTATGACCCTGTTTTCTTGCCCACTCAGGAACATTTTTCATTGCACAGCTATGGTCAATGGATACAACCAACACATCACCTACTGCCAGTTCAATGATTTTTTTCTCAGTTTTCATTAACGGAACAGGACATGCCTCTCCTAAGCAATCCAGTGTAAATTCAGCCATTTCTTAATCTCCTTAAAATATATTTTTTATTCTGCACTTCCCATTTTCTTTTCCTGCCACTTCACAGCAGCTATGTATAACAATACGATAATCATTCCTTGTACAAGGATTGCTCCAAACCAGCCAAACACATCAGGTAAAAAAACCTTTGGAGCGTTTACATTCAGCCGACCCCAGAAATTCATGTCATGTGCTCCCCAGAATGAGCCAGCTATAAAAAACACTAATGACAGCATTTGCATGGTAAACCCTTCCCCAACACGCATTAACGTTCCAGAGGCACAGCCGCCTGCAATTACCATTCCGGTGCCAAACATAACCGCACCAACGGCTAAGGGCACCCCGATAGGTGCCACTCCAACCATGTTTAAGTTGGAATCTGCATTTGCCATTACACTGGCATACTTGATCGCCCAGAAGCCAACGCTGGCAACTGCAACAGCCACAAGTACAGCTCTTGTTACAGACGTACTTCCTGTTATACAGGGATCCCGGAAAGCTGCGGTAAAGCAAAATCGAGAACGCTGCAAAATATAGCCAAATGCAATACCGAATCCCCAATACACAGGCAGCTTATTACTCCCCTGTGCCAGATAAAATCCAAACCCAATTATTAGTAATGTAACTACAATTGCATATGGGATCTGGCTTTTTTGAGGTTTTCTTGGTTTGCGCACTCTCTCTGTGCCTGCCGTAGTTGTATTAATCTCCGACACTTTCATCCTCCTCTCTTTTTCAGAAAAATAATTGTTAATATAATAACAAACTTTACATTTAAATTATATCACACTTACCAGATTCCAGTTACTCAAGAATTTTATATGCCATAAGAATTTCTTATACCCTATGTGTTTCAATCAGTTCAAGTGGTATTTTATATACTTTTTGTCTAAACTTTTTTCTACAAAAAGCAGAATAAACACGATCCTGCGTCTAAATAGCGTACATACTAAAAATCAGGAAGAGAACATATAGCTTTACATATAGCAACTTGGACTTTTCTTTGATATAATTAAATAATAGAAAAAATCAACTTAACTTCGGCAATTTGGGGGATTTGAGGTTGAGTTTGTTTCAGAGGGGCGGTTAGAATGAATATTCATAATCTCAAAATGTTTATTAAAATCGTGGAAAATGGAAGTATTTCGAAAGTAGCAGAACAAATGAATATTACGCAGTCGGCACTCAGCCAGCAATTGCGCGTAATGGAGCAGGAGGTGGGAGCACGCCTGTTTGAAAGAAATTATAATGGTGTGATTCCAACAAACATTGGCAAGATTGTTTACAATCATGCACTTGAAATGTTGTCAACCTATGACCGAATGTTTACGGATATAACAAACGCTCAAAATCAAAACAAGACGATAAATATCATTGCTTCTTCCTGCGCTTATACTTACGCATTGCCATGTACTTTTTATCATATCAAAAATAACTATCCTGAATATACTCTTCATGTGGAAGTTATGTTCAGCAATGTGATCGAAGAAAAAATCAAAAAAGGGCAGGCCGACATGGGAATTATCATCGGGAAGCCGAAGGATAAAACTCTATCCGTAAAGAAAATATTTTCTGACCGGGTTCTGCTGGTTGCAGGGGAAAAGATGAATGTACCTTCACAGTTAAGCTGCCAGGAACTGTATCATTACCCCTTGCTGATGCTTGATAAAACCCATAAAACAAGACAGGAATTGGATAAGACGCTGAATAGAAACGGCATCGACATTAATCAGTTACATATTCCATATACACTGGAATCAACAGAATCTATTAAATCATCCGTACTTAATGGTTTTGGACTCGCTTTTCTTCCCTATATGTCAATTAAAAAGGAACTCTATCATAAGCAAGTCCGTGTTATTGAGTATCCATGCATGGAGTTTGAAAATGAATATTATTCCATAAAAAATAAAAACAATATTCCATTGAATTACGAACTACCAAAACTGATTAAAAATATTGAAACCATACTAAAAGAAACTATCTGCTAGCTGTAATGGTTACTTCCCATACACCGTTAATGACCTCTTCCATTTTATAGCATAGCTTGTGACCTTTGCAAAATGCTTCCAGACCAGAAAGTGTACAACTGTGGTCTGTTACCACCACATACTCCTCTCCTTTTTTTATTTGATTCATAACCGCCTGTATTTTCATAACCGGAACCGGGCAGATTTCACCCAGGCAATCAATTTTAACCATAGGACACTCCTTACAAACATTACCGGATTTCTCCGTCTGAATGTGTTAACAAGTTGCTTCGCAAACCATATGTAATTTTACTTTCAGTATTTTAGGTTTTTCAAAACGGCACCGGGATTCAAACCCTGGTGCCGTTTTGCTTTTTATCCACAAAATCTGTTTCTTTGCATATGATGATTGATTCTCAAGTATTTGAAAGATTAATAACCGTTACTTTTGGTCTTGACATAGACTCGATTGAGTAACGTATTCCCTGGGTTCCGATTCCAGACGCTTTCACGCCTAAAAATGGAAAATGATCCGGGCCTCTCTCCGTCTTATTGTTTACCTGGACCGTACCTACTTCCAGCTTATTGGCTACATAAAATGCATGGTTAATGTTCTGGGTAAATACTGCGGATTGGAGTCCGTATTCGGATTCGTTTGCCAGTTTGATGGCCTCATCTTTATCTTTTACCCGGATAATAGGGAGCACGGGACCAAATGGTTCCTCCCATGCAAGGCGCATATCTGTGGTCACGTTATCGAACAAGGTGGGATGAATCAAGTTCCCTTCTCTTTTTCCTCCTGCCAGCAGTTTTGCTCCTTTTTCCTTTGCATCATCCATTAATTCACAGACAAAATCTGCTGCTTTGGTGCTGATTAAGGGGACAATATCTACATCTTTTTCCACTGGATTACCCATGGTCAGTTTTTCTAATTTAGGAAGGATCTTCTCAATCAGCTGGTCTGCTACTTCTTCTACCACCAGAATCCGTTTTACAGCTGTGCACCTTTGACCGGAATAGGAATATCCTCCGGCAACAATATTGCTTGCCGTCAGTTCCAGATCCGCATCTTCTAATACGATTGCTGCATCCTTTCCTCCAAGCTCCATCAAAAGAGGTACCATACTGGTTATCTGGGATATATGGGCTCCCACTTCCGTGCTTCCGGTGAAGTTGATAAAATCAATGCCCCTGTGGGTGGTGATATAATCTCCGATCTCGCTGCCCTTACCTGTTACTGTGTTTAAAACACCTGCCGGAACACCGGCTTCTTCAAAGGCCCTGGCAAGATACAGGCCACATAGACAGCCCTGAGAAGAAGGCTTTAAGATAATGGCATTTCCTGCCATAAGTCCCGGTGCGATTTTGGACGCTGCCAGGTTTACCGGATAATTAAATGGTGAAATCGCCAGAACAACGCCCAGGGGTTCTCTTCTTACAATGGATACCTTATTATTCTTTCCACCTGGAAAGCTGTCTCCCGGTATGCTTTCTCCTGAAATATTCTTTGCCGTATCGGCTGTGAACCTGATAAAATCTGCGGTTCTCTCTACTTCTGAATGGCAGCTTTTTCTATCTTTTGATATCTCACGGACCATTAAATCTGCCAGTTCCTCCATATTCTCCAGCAAAATATCTGCTGCCCGGTATAATATTTCCGCTTTTTCATCTATGGTGACATTTCTCCACTGCTTCTGCGCTTTTTTAGCCGTTTCTATGGCAAAGTCCACCTCTTCCGATGTCATGGCCGGCACGCTTCCCAAAACCATGCCATCAATGGGGGATTTTATGGAGATGTAAGTATCCGTCTGGCTGCCGGTCCACTGACCGTTTAACAGATTTCTGTATCTGTTGTTTTCATCTCTGATTGCTGAAATCATAGAATCTCTCCTATCTGTTTTATTTTAAGTTATAGTAATCCTGCCGTACAGGCTACATCTGATGATCTTATCGATTGGTACTCTGATACCGCAGAATCTTTTTGATATCTGCCGTCATCTCTCATTCTATAACATTTTAATTATTTTATCCAGAAGGCACTATTTTGACACACAGTATATAAAAAGTAACTATGAAAGAAATCAGATGACTTCTACATTATTTGCAGAGAATCAAACAATTATTACATGGGGAATGATATCCGGATCATGATTGGCCAGTGATTCCAGACATTCCAACGCTTGACAACGCTACAGCTACGTGTTATATTAACCATTAATTGAATAATATCTTCAGGGCAGGGTGCAAATCCCTACCGGTGGTAAAGCCCACGAGCCGCAAGGCATGATTCGGTGAAATTCCGAAGCCGACAGTATAGTCTGGATGAAAGAAGATGAACGCACATTTTTGTGTATCGTATATTCTCTCTGAAATCGTTTTGATTTCGGAGTTTTTTGTTTTTAGATACACATCCCATCCATCATGTGAACCCATGCCTTGAACGATATCTGTTCAAGGCATTTTATATTTTAGGAGGTGTGCTGTTGACTGACAATGATTACATGAAAATGGCATTGGAACTGGCTGCAAAAGGAGTCGGGTGGGTCAATCCAAATCCAATGGTGGGTGCGGTTATCGTAAAAAATGGCACCATCATTGGAACCGGCTTTCATCAGGGGTTTGGTATGCCCCATGCAGAACGTGATGCCCTTTCAAACTGCATGGAATCCCCACAGGGCGCAACCTTGTATGTAACCCTGGAGCCATGCTGTCATTACGGTAAAACGCCGCCATGTACCGACGCAATTATCGAAAGTGGAATCCGGCGAGTCGTGATCGGTTCCCTTGACCCCAACCCTTTTGTCGCCGGCAACGGGGCCAAAATTCTGCGCCAGCATGGAATCGAAATCACGGAAGGGGTGCTTTACGAGGAATGCAGGAAACTCAATGAGGTCTTCTTCCACTACATTGAGAAAAAAACACCCTATGTGGTAATGAAATACGCAATGACAATGGACGGAAAAATTGCCACTTTCTCTGGAAAATCCCAGTGGATTACAGGAGAAACCGCCCGCACCCAAGTACAAAAGGACAGACATAAATATTCCGGTATTATGGTTGGTGTAAGTACGATTCTCACCGATAATCCCATGCTGACCTGCCGCCTGACTGAGTGTAAAAGCCCTCTTCGTATCGTCTGTGACACAAACCTAAGAACACCCGTAAAGTCTAATGTCGTTCAAACCGCCGGTCAGTACAGAACCATTCTGGCTACCTGCTGTACGGACGCGGCTAAAATGAAACCTTACCAGGATGCGGGTTGTCAGGTACTTACAGTTCCTCAAAAAGAAGGACGTGTGGATTTAAAAGAACTGATGACACAGCTTGGAAAAAAGGATGTGGACAGTATCCTTTTAGAAGGCGGAAGTACCTTAAACTGGTCCGCTTTAAACAGTGGAATCGTAAACAAAGTACAGGTTTATCTTGCACCAAAATTGTTCGGAGGCATAGACGCAAAATCTCCGGTTGGCGGACTTGGCATTGAATCTCCAGACAACGCCTTTTTGCTATCCCCTCCCCGGATCACAGTATTAGGAGATGATATTCTTCTGGAAAGTGAGGTGCTTTGATGTTCACAGGCATTATCGAAGAAATCGGTACTGTGCGCGGAGTAAAAAAAGGGGCCCTATCTGCGGTTCTGACCATTGGAGCAGCCCATATTCTGAGCGATATAAAGGTAGGTGACAGTATTTCAGTAAACGGCATTTGTCTGACCGTAACTTCTTTTACAACCACCGAATTTACTGCAGACGTGATGCATGAGACCATCATTCGCTCCTCTCTTTCAAGGCTTCATTCCGGTTCCATGGTCAATTTAGAACGGGCAATGCCGTCCAATGGTCGGTTTGGCGGCCACATCATTACCGGACATATCGACGGAACCGGAACCATCCGCTCCATTGAGCGGGAAGACAACGCCATCTGGTACACCATTCGTACCACCGCGGATATCTTGCGTTACATTGTAGAAAAAGGCTCTATAGGGATTGACGGCATCAGCCTGACCGTTGCCAAACTGTCAGAGATTGATTTCAGCGTATCCGTGATTCCCCATACAGCCAAACAAACAACCCTGTCCGGCAAACGGGTTGGAGATACTGTAAATCTGGAAAATGACTGTGTCGGAAAATATATCGAAAAATTCCTTGGAGTAACCGCTCCATCAAAGGGCTTTTCGCCATACGGTCAGGATTGGAGGTAATATGTTTCATTTTAACACCATTGAAGAAGCACTTGAGGATTTGCGCCATGGTAAAATCATACTGGTTACAGATGATGAAGATCGGGAGAATGAGGGGGATTTTATCTGTGCTGCCCAGTTTGCCACCACGGAAAATGTAAATTTCATGGCGGTACACGGGAAAGGATTGATCTGTATGCCTATGAGCGCAGAGCTTTGTCAAAAGCTCCAGCTCCCTCAGATGGTCCAGGAAAGCACCGATAATCATGGAACTGCCTTTACGGTTTCCATCGACCACATCAGTACAACCACCGGAATTTCTGCAGAGGAACGGGGAATCACGGCCCGTGCCTGTGTTATGGAAGATGCAAAGTCAGAGGACTTCCGCCGCCCCGGTCATATGTTCCCGTTAACCGCTAAATCAGGCGGTGTTCTAAAACGGAACGGTCATACGGAAGCTACGGTGGATTTACTCCGGCTTGCGGGTCTAAAAGAATGCGGGTTATGTTGTGAAATCATGGAGCAAGACGGAACCATGATGCGTACTCCTGAACTGATAAAACTGGCAGAAGCACATGGTCTTACCTTTATCACCATCAAGGAGCTGCAAAATTACCGCAAAAAGCATGACAAACTGGTGGAGTGTGCTGCCGTGACGAAAATGCCGACGAAATATGGGGATTTCAAAGCCTATGGCTATGTGAATAAACTTAACGGGGAGCATCATGTCGCACTGGTCCGGGGTGAGATTGGAGATGGTACCGATCTCCTATGCCGCGTCCATTCCGAATGCTTAACCGGAGATGCGTTTGGTTCCCTTCGCTGTGACTGTGGACAGCAGTTTGCTGCGGCAATGGCACAGATTGAAGAAGAAGGACGGGGAATCCTTCTCTATATGCGCCAGGAAGGGCGGGGAATCGGTCTGATCAACAAACTGCGCGCCTATGAATTACAGGATAATGGTCTGGATACCCTGGAAGCCAATCTGGCATTGGGCTTTGACGGTGATATGAGAGAATATTATATTGGAGCTCAGATACTGAAGGATCTGGGTGTGAAGACCCTGCGGCTATTGACAAACAATCCGGATAAAGTATACCAGCTTTCTGATTATGGGATGGAGATCGTGGAACGGGTTCCGATAGAGATGAGTGCTACTGCCCATGATTTGTTTTACTTGCAAACCAAACAGGCCAAAATGGGACATTTATTAAATTATAAAAAGGAGATTTAATCATGAATGTATTTGAAGGAAAATTAGTATCAAATGATATGAAAATAGGCATCGTTGCAGCACGGTTTAATGAATTTATAACCTCAAAGCTCCTTTCCGGCGCTTTGGACGGACTTAAAAGGCATGAGGTAGCCGATGAAAACATTGATGTGGCCTGGGTCCCTGGAGCATTTGAAATCCCACTGATCGCATCAAAAATGGCAAAGAGCAAAAAATACGATGCTGTCATCTGCCTTGGCGCTGTTATACGCGGCAGCACCAGCCATTATGATTATGTCTGCAATGAAGTCTCAAAAGGGATTGCACAGATATCACTGGCCCATGATATCCCCGTATTATTCGGTGTACTGACAACGGAAAATATCGAGCAGGCCATCGAACGAGCAGGAACAAAAGCTGGGAATAAAGGATTTGACAGCGCTGTCAGCGCCATTGAAATGGTGAATTTAATGCGTTCCTTTTAATTCTTCATGTGAATATTGTCCCAAGAATCAAAAGAAACGTTAATTACTGATCCCATATATGAAAGAACAGCCTCCATTGTCTTAGGGAGGCTGTTCTTTTGCTGCTTACAGTCTAATAGAATGCCTGGTTAAATTGGCAGGAAGCTCTTAATCCATTACAAGAGGCTTTATCTTTTTCACAACATCCAAAAGAGTTCCATCTCTTGATTCTACAATAGCCACTACCTTATCTTCCCATTCCAGCTGATCCGGAGTTCCCACCAGACTGTATGCCTTATCTTTCAGATATTCAATGGTCACATGGGGAATACCGGCCTTGTCAAGGCATTCCTTCAAATCCTTTCTTAACGGGTTTACTGCAATTCCATAATCCGTAACCAGAACATCGACGCAGTCTCCAGGGGTGGTAACCGTAACGACACTGTCACATACGGTTGCCATCCTTCCTCTGGTCAGAGGGGTTACAATAATACAGCATTTACTGCCTGCTGCCGTATCCGGATGACCGCCTGGCGCACCTCTCAGCACTCCATCTGAACCGGTAATAACATTTACATTAAAATCCGTATCAATTTCCAACGCGGATAAAACCACAAAATCCAGCATATTGACATAAGCGCCTTTGTTACCTGGGTTTGCATATTCGCTTAAGCTGATTTCTAAGTGTTTTGGATTCTTAAACAAATGGTCAATGGCACCCTGATCAAAATCCTGTGTATCAAGGATATATTCCACCAGCCCCTTATCCTGGAGTTTACAGATGGAGCTGCTGGTTCCTCCCAGGGCAAACTTCATTTTAATTCCCTTATCCGTCATATGACTTTCAAGAAAGCGGTTTACCGCAAGGGAAGGTCCGCCTACTCCGGTCTGAAAGGAAAAACCGTCTTTGAAATAAGGAGTAGCCGCAATGACTTTAGCAACATTTTCAGCCATCATCAGTTCTCTCGGGTTCTCGGTCATTCTTGCTTCCTTGGTGGAAATCTTTCTGGCATCCCCGATATTCTCCACGACGCACACACAATCCACATCAATAGCGGAAATGGATGAAGGCATGTTCGGAAAATCCACCAGAGTGTCGGTGATGATTACCGTGTGGTCTGCATAATGGGCATCGTGAATGGCAAATCCCATATTTCCACAGTTGTTTTTTCCGCCTACACCTTTGGCATTACCAAATTCATCTGAGGTTGAAGCAGCCAGGAATGCAATATCAATATGCACTTCTCCTGCTTCCACGGCTCTCGGTCTTCCGCCGTGGCTTCTGATGATTGCAGGTGTTGCAAGTTTTCCTGCTGAAATGACCTCACCGATACGTCCTCTCACGCCTGAAGTCTGTACACCAATGATCTTTCCCTCTTCGATATAATCTGCAATAATGTCCTGTGCACTTCCAAGAGAAGTTGCTGCAACTGTAATATCCTTTAATCCAAGGTCCTCCACCAGAACTTTTGCTACCATGCTAGCAACATAGTCTCCGTCTCTGAACTCGGAATGGAAGGAAAATGTCATTCCATCATGGGCGCCGCAGCGTTCGCAGGCCTCCCGAATGCTTTCACATAATTTACTTTCCACTGGCTTTACGCAGCGGCGTGCCTTTGGAGAATCCTTTTTTATATACTTGCCATCCATATAGTATTTTCCCTGATAAACCTCTTTTCCATTGTTAAGAAGCTGCTCCGGGATATCTCTGTTCACGGCGTTTATCATCGTATTATTTCCTTTCTCGCATCGATTGTGCAGACCCTATCGTCTTTCTTTCCCTTTTACCTGTTCCTTATAAGTCCCCTTGATAAACACCACATGCTTTTGCAAGGTCCAGAATTCTTCTGGCATCCTCAAAAAACGGGATATCTACCATTTTTCCATCTACCGTATAGACACCGATACCGGAATCCGCCTGTTCATTAAAGGAACGTACCAGCTTTTCTGCATATGCGATCTCCTTGGAAGTCGGAGCAAATGTTTCGTGTACGAAACGAATCTGCTTGGGATTGACCACACTTTTTCCGTCAAATCCCATCTTATGGTTCTGGATTACTTCTGCCTGAAAGCCTTCCATGTCATCGATGTTGGGGAACATGGTATCAAAGCATTGGACTCCGGCCGCTCTTGCTGCCAAAAGCATCTGCCCTCTTGCTGCCAGCATTTCAATGCCGCCCTCTTCGATCTGAACATGCATGCTCTTACGGAAATCTCCACCAGAAATAGCACAGCCAAACATTCTCTCAGAAGCTGTCACAATTTCATATGCATTCATGATTCCCTTGGGGCTTTCCAGCGCTGCCATGAGAAGAGTTCTACCTTCTTCTATGCCAAATTCTTTTTCTGCCATTAACACATGCTCTTCTACGGCCTTTACATCTTCCGCACTTTCACATTTTGCGATTCGAATTCCATCTGCTCCGCCTGCTACCACACAGCGGATATCTTCTTTCCAGTGAGGAGTGTCCAGTCCATTAATTCTTACGATGACTTCTGTTTTTCCGTAATCGATGTTCTTTAAGGCATGATATAACGAAAATCTGGCCGCATCCTTCTGATTTTCCGCAACAGCATCTTCTAAATCCAGAATGATGCTGTCTGCGCCGTAAATATACGCATCCTTAACAAGTCCTGGTTTCTGTGCATTCATAAACATCATGGTACGGCGAAGACGCTTTTTTTCTGGCTTTGGTCTTGTAATCATTTGACATTTCCTCCCCAGGATATATTTTCATCGGATACACCACAGCTTCTGTATATTGCACAGCCGACGCGTGCTTTTATGGTGCATTCTAAGGCTCCTTTATCGACAACCGTCACTTTTCCTGTTTTTACCTCTAAATCTTCAAGCGTTTTTTCCACAGCTGCCTTTATCTGGCGTCCATACTGATTCATAACGCTGCTTTCGATCATAACACTCAGTCCTTCGTCACAAGGCTCAACCGTCACCTGTGCATCACTGGATTCTAAAGTTCCGGCAATTGCCGTCTGTTTGATTTCCATAACTTTTCTCCTTCTTTTTCGTATAACACGTAAATTGTATATAATAAGACTGCGTTCTTAGAGCAGACCTATCAGCAAAGTTCTTATACTCCCAGCATTCCAAGAGCAGCTACAAGAAACATAACGAAAGCCGATAGCCCAAAGAATAACACAAACAGTTTCTGTTGTTCTCTCTCCCTGTCTTCCAGAACCTTTTCCACTTTCTGTACTACATCCTTTATCCGGAGGCCGTACTGGTTCATCATACTGCCTTCGAACCTGTGATCTAAGTTTTCGTTGCAAGGCTCATATGATACCTGACTATTTAGGGTCTCTAGATTTTTGGCAACTGCCTTCTTTCTGATTTCCATGGCTTTTCCTCCTTCACCATCTGTGAAATTGTAATCGTTCTATTTCCTATAAAAAACTGTATTGTGATATTCAATTAAGTAAAATGGGTGAAAAACTGCCAGACAGCTACTGTAATTTATTTATACGGATCAGAAATTCCATAATTATAGAACCATTTTCCGACCTTTCCTATTACAGAGACTATTTTCCTGGGCATAATAGCAGTTGATCCATCTGCAACACCCCTTACTTTTGTACTGGGACAGAAATACTCTCTGCCCTTTGAGGAGACGTATTTCATCGATTTGATTGTGTTTTGTACTATTTATACAAACATTTCCATTTACATAAGCAAATCAAAAACATAAAATCCAATGAACAAAGAGGATTTTTGTGCTATTTTTGAAACAATCATCTTTTATTTGCTATTTACACCAAATGTTTTGTATAATAAGAACAAAAAAACAGCCTGTCATCTAGTCATAAGATATCATTCCTTTTAGAAAATGTAAAAGTCCTATTTTTCCGCTATTTACATTCTAAATAGGAATGGATACAATTATTTACAAAGGATATTCCTTTGTATAAAATAACCTTATCAAGAAAAACATAAGAACCTTACTCCCCAGTTCCATTTCTTTTCTGGCTGACCTTGATTTCCTGATACTTATACTTATAAATAGTCTTTTATAAATTCCTATTTGATTTTAACAAGGAGACACGTATGGATGAGAGAGATTTTGAACTTTTAAAAACTCTGGGAAAAACGAAAAATATTACCCGTGCAGCAGATTTACTGTATGCGACCCAGTCTTCTTTATCAAAACGGATTAATGCCATTGAGCAGGAACTTGGTATCACCCTTATGCTCCGTTCCAGACAGGGAATCCATTTTACTCCAGAAGGGGAAGAGGTTTTAAAGCGAACGGCGGAAGCTTCCAATCAGCTAAAGCTTATGAGAGAAGCCATTGACGAAAAGAAAGGATATGTCTGTGGAACCTTAAATGCTGGAGTATCAATTAATTACTCCCTTTTCCGTCTTCCCGAAGTCCTTGCAAACTATCAGGAATCATACCCCAATGTAAATACCCATATCATTACTGACCACAGCAAAAATCTGTATCTTCAGCTTATGGACGGAACCGTTGACGTTGCCATATTAAGAGGGGAATATGCCTGGACAGGAACAAAGCTTCTGCTTGAAAAAGAAAAAATCTGCGCCATTTACAGCGAGAAATATAAAGATAAACCATTTGATGAGATCCCATTTATCGGGCGAAAAACGGATATTGACTTTGAAAGGGAAGCTGCCAGATGGATGAGGGAAAATGACCTGCAGCCGGAACGAAATGGAATTTATGTGGACAATATCATTACATGCGTAGGAATGGCAGACCGGGGATTAGGCTGGACCATGGTGCCGGAGATATGTCTGGGCGAGTTTCATGGCTGTGTACAGCCCCTGTTCTTTCAAAATGGAGAGGCTTTTGAGCGCTCCACATATGTTTTATGCTCTGAGACGGCTCTTGAACTGCCTCAGATCAGGGCTTTTATTGATGTGTTAAAAGGTTACAACCGAAAGGAGAAAAAATATGAGTGATTATAATATTTCAAGAGTTTCCCCCAATGATAAGAGGAGCAACCAGCTGATTGATGAACTTCTTTCAGGGGAAGGAATCCGCAGAGACAAGAATCTTGATTACACCTGTGCGATGTTTGATGAAGATTTCAACGTGGTAGCCACAGGAAGCTGCTATGGCAATACCTTACGCTGCCTTGCCGTAAGCAGTGCTCATCAGGGCGAAGGGTTGATGAACCAGATTATGACCCATTTAACAGAGGTGCAGTTTGGCAGAGGTTATTCTCATCTTTTCCTGTATACAAAATCTTCTGCTTCCAGATTTTTCGCTGATCTGGGTTTCTATGAGATTGTAAGCATTGCCAATAAGGTTGTTTTCATGGAAAATAGAAGACGGGGATTTAGCGACTATATTGACCGCTTAAGTGAGAATAAGAAAAGTGGAAAAAGTGTGGCTGCCATCGTTATGAACGGCAACCCCTTTACGTTGGGACACCTTTACCTTGTAGAAAAAGCGGCGAAAGAAAATGATGTACTTCATTTGTTCATTGTCAGTGAAGATGTGAGCCTTGTCCCGTTTGAAGTGAGAAAACGGCTCATTATGGAAGGTACGGCTCATCTTCCCAACATCTGTTATCATGACAGCGGTCCTTATATCGTAAGCACTGCTACATTTCCAAGTTATTTCCAAAAGGATGATGAAGCTGTAATAGAGAGTCACGCTCTTTTAGATCTGGGGATTTTCATTAAAATAGCCAAAGCCCTTGGTATCAACAAACGGTATGTTGGTGAAGAACCTAACAGCCAGGTAACGGCGATTTATAATGACATCATGAAAGAAAGGCTTCCGGAAGCAGGCATTGGCTGCGTCATCATTCCAAGAAAAGAAACAACCGGAACTGTAATCAGTGCATCAACCGTTAGAAAACTGATAAAAGATGGGGAATTTTCTCTTTTAAGCAATTATCTTCCCCCGTCTACCTTACGCTATTTTGAAAGCGAAGAAGCAGAACCTGTCATTCAAAAGATCAGGGAGGCGGATCAGGTTATTCATTATTAATCCCATAACCCATAAAAGCGGCGGTAATTCTCAAAGGAATTGCCGCCGCTTTTTCTGTAATGTTTCGTTAATTCTGTGATTTGCTGTTGAAACATCTTTTATTTTTTATTTTCTGTTCTTTTCAATCCATTGAACTGCAAAATCCACAATGTCTCTTTGACTCATGCAGGTAACTACGGCATTGCCAATGGTTGCTTTATTAACACTTGCAGTTGCTTCAAAAGCTTCTCCAATCTGTTCAAAATCCTCTCCATCCACAACAAGTGTTTCATAAGTGACCCATTGCCTCGATCCATATACCATCATGGCACTGCTTTCTTTTGCATATCTTTTCTCCGGATACTTTGCCCTCACATCTGCCAGGTGAATGGAAGTATTTTTATCATAGCCAACTCCAATTAAAAGTACTTTTCCATCGAGCCCATATAGCTTTCCAATGGGCGAACCTTCACCAAAAATATCACATAAATCATGATCCTTAATTAAATATTCCGCATTTGCACCTCTAGCCGTAAAGGAACGAGCCGGATGATCACTCCTTTTTGCTTCAGGCCATTTTCGAAACATTTCAGCAACGGCTCCCATCGTATTGGTTGGTGTAATATCCTTATCATAGGCCGGCCAGTTATCTCTGATGAGCTGCCACCATTCTTTTGGTTCCTCCCAATGTACTCCTGCTTCCGGGTCTGAATTTTTCCAGCTTTGAGTCGGCATCAATAGAGTTCCGCTGTCCGTTAGGGTTTCTAAAAGAGCTTCGATAACGATCTGGGCTCCGCCGCACACAAACCCTAAACTTCCCAGTGAAATATGGGCAATGACATTGTCTCCTTTTTTTAACCCTACCTCCTCAAAACCTTTTTTTAAGTCTTCTTTTAATACTATTGTTCTGTTTTCCATGGATTATAATTGTTACCCCCAAAAATTATAATTTCACTTGTTAAAATATTCTTTCAAGCTTTGCCACCATTTTCGACATAATTTGTTACGCACCGCATAAAATTTGACTTTCTGAGTGTGAAAATACAACAGTTCTTACACGCCTTAACGCCTTTAGAATGTTTCTGCAAACTTTCCTGCTTTTTCAATGGTTTCTGCGATAATTCCATCAACATCAATTCCCATTACGTCAAGCTGGTCGGCAGCTATGGTTGTATAATCTGTAACTCCCATAAAGCCCAGAATGGTTTTTAGATATCGGTCACCCATTTCCATTTCTGCAGCGATTCCGGAGCTGTATGCACCACCTCTTGTGGTGAAATTGACTGCTTTCTTTCCCTTGCATAATCCTACAGGGCCCTCTGCCGTATACTGGAAGGTAATGGAAGAAATGCAGATATAGTCAATGTACGCTTTTAAAATAGCGGGTATGCTTAAATTCCACAGCGGTTCTGCAAAAACATATTTATCTGCCTCTACAAACTGATATGCGTATTTTAATACTGGATGATCCTTGCCCTCTCCTGGTGTTGGCATATGATAGGCAAGATCTTTCTCCTCCAGAAAATGGATTCCAAGTTTATAAAGATCCAGAACAACTACTTCGTCTTCCGGATGAAGCTTCTGATACTGCTCGATAAAAGCATCGGATACTTTAAAGGTTCTGGAAGTTCCTTCCGGTTTTGCATTTGCTTTGATATAAAGAACTTTACTCATAGATTAATTCTCCTTATTGTTATTTTTTTGACAATTCGATGCAGATTTTACTTTCGTTTCCTGTCATCAATTGGAATACCTTCATTATAGCATTCCCCAAAAAATTAACAAGTAGGCACAAATAAGTGGTGTGGTTTCCAAAAAGGTACTTCAAGTAAGACAGTTTCATTTTCATTGGTATGTGTTATAATGTCAATAATCATTTTTAAATAGAATCCCTAAGGAGGCATCATGGAACAGACCATACTTTTAGTCGATGACGAAGCTGGAATTCTTGACATGCTGGAATTGATATTAAATAAAGAAGGCTTTCATCATATAAAAAAAGCGCAGACAGGAAAACAGGCACTGGAGTTTATCCGGGAATATTCTCCCAACCTTATTCTCTTAGACATCATGCTTCCCGACATCAGCGGTTTAGAACTCTGCATGCAGATTCGCAAGGAAACCGAAGCCCCGATTCTTTTTGTCACTGCTAAAACTTCTGATTACGACAAAATAGTGGGCTTTGCCATGGGAGCAGACGATTATATCACAAAACCATTTAATCCCATGGAGGTGGTTGCAAGAATCAAAGTGCAGTTCAAGCACCAGAAAAACAATTCTTCCCAAAAGGAACTCAGCACCCTGGAATTTAAAGACTTCCAGATCAATAAAGACTCCTGTGAAGTGAAGCTAAAGGACCAAATTGTAGACTTTACCGCCACCGAATACTCTCTCCTGCTGTTTTTTACAGAACATCCAAACCGGATTTTTACCGTTTCCCAGCTCTATGAACAGGTGTGGGGAGCCATGATGTTAGGAGACGAAAAAACCGTTGTCATGCATATTTCTAAGATCCGAAAAAAGATCGAACCTGACAGCAGCCAGCCAAAATACATTCAGAACATGCGCGGTTTAGGCTATAAGTTTATCCCTCACAAAAAGGAAGGAACATGATATGAAAATACCTCTGAAAATGGGCATGCGCTTCTTTCTCATGACCTTGTTTCTCCTGATCTTTTATGTATTGTCCTATGGTATTATCATAACGGCATTCAGTATCGGGAGAGATCTCTTTCCTATACTAAAGTATGTGGAAATCAGTGTTTTCCGCTCCTTTCTCCTTTTGCTGCTGGCTGTCCTTATTATTTTGACCTTTCTTTCCATGGTCATCCTGCCCATAATCCATATCATCAGTTGGATCCAGGCACTTTCCAAAGGAGTATATCAGGAACCAAATCCCATGGCATCTCTTTCAGGCAGAAAAACCATCTATTCTATCTGTATCACATTTCTATACAAGGAAGTCCTGATGCAGATGCAGATTCTGACGGACCGATTAAAGGAAACTGAAGCTGCACAGGCTGCGCTGGAGCGCAACCGCCGCCAATGGCTTGCGGGAATCACTCATGATCTAAAAACCCCTCTCTCCTATCTTCAGGGCTACGCTTCCATGATATCGGCAGAACAATACCAGTGGACAGAAGCACAGATAAAGGATTTCGGGAAAAAGATGGAAGAAAAGTCCATGCACATTAAGACTCTTATCGACGATCTGAATCTTTCCTTTCAATCAGACAGTGGAAAAATCACAGCCCAGAAAACAAAAACCGAACTGGTTGGATTTTTACAGAACATGATTCTTGATACAGCTAATTCCCCCGGCTGTACCGATTATCATTTTTCTTATGAACCAGACGTTTCCTCTGCTTATTTGAATGCAGATCAGCTCCTGCTTCAGAGAGCACTTCAGAACATCATGATGAATGCAGTGATCCACAATCCACCCCAGACAGAAATTACCGTATCCTTAAAGAGCCTCTCCGATGCATTTCTTATAACAATTTCCGATAATGGAAATGGCATGGATAAGGAAACACAAAAGAATTTATTTGAAAGTTATTACCGTGGTCTCCCTACAGACCTGCCCACAGAAGGTTCCGGCCTGGGCATGGCCATAGCAAAGCAGTTTATTGAACTCCACAGCGGCCGCATCAACGTAGAAAGTAAATCCGGACAAGGGACCTCCATTGCCATAGAGCTACCCGTTTCATAATACGATTTTATCTAACTTTTACTTTTCTTTACCTGATTATAAGACTCATGCTTTATACTCCTGTTATCACTGAAAAAACAGGAGGAATGACATGACAAATTTCATAATAGAAACAAACGGTCTGACAAGACGCTACGGACAGCATATTTCAGTGGATCACATTGATTTATCCGTGCCGGAAGGAAAGATCTATGGTTTTCTGGGAGCCAACGGGGCAGGCAAAACAACTACCATCCGAATGCTTTTAAGCCTGATTCGCCCGGATGAAGGTTCGGTAACGATTATGGGCCGTTCCTTAAAAAAAGAGCGGGAATTCATTTTAAGAAATGTAGGATCCCTTGTGGAATCCCCCTCTTATTACGGGCACTTATCCGCCTATCAAAACTTAAAAGTCATCTGTGATATGATGAATTTACCGGAGAACAGCATCTATGAGGCTTTAGATACGGTTCGGCTGACCTCCTATGCGAAACAAACGGTGAAAGGGTATTCCCTGGGCATGAAGCAGCGTCTTGGACTTGCACAGGCATTGATTCGGAGACCTAATATTCTGATCCTTGATGAACCTATTAACGGACTTGACCCGGCAGGAATTTTAGAAATCCGCAATCTCATGCTTCATCTATCCAGGGATCAGGGAATTACCATCTTTTTATCCAGCCACATCCTAAACGAAATACAGTCCATATCAGATCATGTAGGCATCATTCAGGATGGAAAACTGATTTTCCAGGATTCCATCAAAGAGCTTGAGAAAAGAAATCAGACACAGCTTTCCATTGTTACGGATTCCCAGGAAGAAGCTTACCGTGTTCTTTTAAATCATGGTGCCAAAGTAGATAAGATATCAAATGAACTCGTTGTCACTGTTACGGACCAAATGGATCAGGCGGAGATTTTCCGGCTTTTGAAAGTTTACTCCATCCGCCACATCAGTGAAAAAAATTCTTCCTTAGAAGACATCTTCTTACAGATGACCGGAAAGGGGGAAAGTTTATGACCAAGGGGATGATGACCGCAGAATATACCAAGTTAAAAACCACCTGCATCCTGACTCCAGTCATAAGTGCTGTGGTCCTGCTTCTCTTTACCTGTCTGGAATGGTACTTATACTTTCGACAGGGAGAAACCGGTATCTATTCTGGCCTGAATATCGTCTACATGTTTTTATCCTTCACCCTGCTTCTCACGATCACCTTAATCTGCAGCATCCTGGCAGAAACGGAGCATCAGGCACAGGGATTAAAACTGATATTCTCCATGCCGGTAAGCCGGTTTGGGTTCTATATCCGAAAAGCGGTCCTTGCAGGAATTTTAATGCTTTTATGCTGTTTCCTTATTCTTATGGGATTTACAGGCATATGGCAATTTTCCACGGAAGAACCTTTTCCTTTTCTGTTTCTGGCAAAACAGATCTTCGGCGGACTATTTGCATCCTTTCCCCTATTGTCGCTTCAATTGTATCTATCCTTTCGCTTTTCCAATCAGACCTTTCCAATGACAATTGGCTGTATAGGGGCTGTTTCCAGCCTGTTTCTTGTAAGGAACGGCGGACTTATTTTATATTTTCTTCCATGGGCCTATCCCTCCATGGCAAGTCCTTTTATGGAAGGATACAGAGTCTTTATTATGCTTGGAATTGCAGTAGGGCTGCTTTTTCTTGTAACTGGCGCGTTTCTATTTTCCAAAACAGAAATCAAATAGGAGGTTTCTATGTATCGATTATTTCTTTCCGAATGCCGGAAAGTCCGGTGGACTTTGATATTTTCACTGATCTTAATGGAAATTTTGGTCAGTTTTTTTCTTGCAGCTGGAAGCGTTGAGTCTTTGGCATATTATTTTCCAAAAAGCTGGAACACCCTGTATTTTCAAGCAGTTCTTTATCACGGAATGTTTTTTCTTCCTTTTTTTACCGGTATATTTGCAGCATTTTTATGCTTTTACGAACACAAAAACGGAGCATGGAAACAGCTTTTAACCATTCCCATACCCCGCTATAAAATTTTCTTATCCAAGTTTCTCATGCTGTTGGTACTTCTTGCATTTCAGCAGATTCTTTTCTTTGCTGGATACCTGGCTGCCGGAAGCATCATTCATGTACAAGATTTTATTCCATGGAAGGCTGTACTTACAGGAGTTGTCGGTGGTTGGCTATCCTGCTTCCCACTTGCAGTGTTACAGGTCTATTTGTGCACGCGATTTAAATCGTTTGGGACCGCCCTGCTCTTTAATATCTCCATGGTAATACCAAATATTGTGCTCACTGGTCTTCCTTCCTCACTGGGAGCATGGTTCCCTTTTGCACCGCCTTACTATGCCATGTTTCCCCAGGGCCTTAATCTTTCCCCAAGGCTGGAACCGTTGTCTTTTTCAGCAATTCTTGTATTAACCTTTTCCATCTATCTGCTTTTGGGGATACGATCCTTTGTCCGCAGGCAATGGACGAATTAACCTTTTTTTAACCGTTGTCTATGCCTAAGCCTGACTGCAAAAATCACAGGCAAAACTGCCTCCATCTCCGGTCAGACGAAGTCCTGTTTCATCTTTAGTAATGCTGACATTTCCTTCACTGCTCTCCATGCGAAGAGGATTAGGAGAAACGAAACATACCTCTTTCCCGCTGAGTGAACGGATCACAAGGCGGGTGACTTCTCCTTTATTCCACCATAAGTCGATCTCAATATTTCCTCTGGCTTTTAAGCCTTTCACCGAACCTTCTTCCCAGGCTTTTGGAAGCGCCGGAAGCAGGTGAATGATCTCTGCCTGGCTTTGGAGCAGCATTTCCGCAATTCCTGCACAGGCACCAAAATTCCCGTCGATCTGGAATGGAGGATGCATATCAAATAAATTATTGGACGTTGACTTTTCAAGGATTGCCTGGACGTTTTTGCCCGCCTCTTCTCCATCTCGCAGCCGTGCCCACATGTTGATGATCCAGGCCCTTGACCAGCCAGTATGCCCGCCTCCATTGGAAAGTCTTCTCTCCAGAGTGATCCGGGCATTCTTCATAAGCTCCGGAGTTCGTTCATAGGTCAACTGATTGGAGGGGTGGAGGGCATATAAATGGGAAATATGCCGGTGTCCCATCTCAGCTTCTTCATAATCCTCTGCCCATTCCATGATCTGTCCATATTTGCCGACCGAAGGTTTTGGAATTTTTTTCAGCATTTCTTTTAATTCTATGGATAACTGGTCTTCCATTTCCAGAATTTTCGCAGACCCAATGTATTGTTCAAAGATATCCGTTACGATCTGGCTGTCCATAGACGGGCCGATACAGAGGGTGCCCTGTTCTCCGCTGGAATGAATATAGGTATTTTCCGGAGATACACTGGGGCCTGTTACCAGCTGCCCTTTTTCATTCTCGAATAAAAACCCTTTAAAAAACATAACGGATTCTTTCAAAATCTCAAAATGCTCTTTTAAGAATTCTTTATCCAAAGTAAACTGATAATGCTCCCAGATATGGGTCGACAGCCAGGCTCCTCCCATAGGCCATATGGTTGCAGGCATGTAAATATCCTGAGGCGCACAATCTCCCCATATATCTGTATTATGATGCGCTACAAATCCATCCAGTCCATACATCTTCTGTGCAACCATCTTTCCATTGGGAATCATTTTCTTTAAAAGGTCAAATAACGGCAGATGGCAATCGGATAAATTGCAGACCTCCGCCGGCCAGTAATTCATCTCAGTATTGATGTTAATGGTATATTTGCTGTCCCAGGACGGGCTATAATCTTTATTCCATATTCCCTGAAGGTTCGCTGCCATGGTTCCTGGCCTGCTGGAAGAAATAAGCAGATACCGTCCAAAATTAAAATAAAGTGCAATCAGCCCTAAATCCGTATTTCCTTCTTTTATCCTGGAAAGCCTTTGATCCACAGGAAGTGCTGTCAGTTTCTCATCATTTTTCATCGTGAAAGACATTCTTCGGAACAGAGAGCCATAATCCTTTATGTGCTCCGCTTTCAATTGCTCAAACGAATGTGCTTCTGCTTCGGTAAGAACGTTTTCACACCATTCTGCGGGATTATCACCGTAATAACTGGTGCGTATGGTCAAAAGTACGGTCGCTTCCGACGCATCCTCTAACAATACATGATTTCCGATGGAATATACCCTGCCATCGCTTTCAACTACCTTTGCTGCCACACAAAAACGTACTCCGTCTCCTCCCTCACTTCCGGTCAGCTCCACCATATTGGGAGCTACAGCCTTATTTTCATCCAGAAATTTTGTTCTGGAAAGTCCCAGAACAAAGTGAAGAGCCCCCTTCTTGCTGGATCTTATCCGCATCGCCATTACCTTATGAACATGGCTGCAAAAGACCTCCCGTTCATAGGTCACATCATTGATTGTGTAAGTAGTTCCTGCGATTGCCGTTTCCAAATCCAGGGTTCTTTGATATTCTTGTCCTTCCGATCCTTCCAGTTCAAAATCCAGGGTCAAATCCCCGGCAGTGCTGTAGATCCGTTCTCCTTCCGGCCCAGCCACCATGCTCAGTTTCCCAAGTCTTTGGGCTTCCTTAATTTTCCCCTCTTTTAACAGTGCCCGTATCTGGTCTATGTACTTTCTGGAATCCGGGTTGACACGGTCTCTTCCGCCTCCGCCATACCACAGGGTATCTTCGTTTAGCTGAATCCTCTCTTTTTCCATTCCGCCAAATACCATTCCCCCTAGGCAACCATTGCCAATGGGCAGCGCTTCATTCCACGCTTCCTGATTTCTGGGGTTCACATCTGCAGGTTCTGTAAAAAACATCATATTATCCTTCATAGAAGCTCCTATCTGTGCTTTCACCACAAGTCCATATGGTTTGATTTTTGTTCCATATTTCCAATAGTTTCTATTTGTTACCTAGGTACCCAAATGGTGCCTACTTTACGATGTACAATATGAGTATTATAATAAACTCATATCGTTTTTACAAGTAGCTGAAAGTAGTTTTAAAACAGACCAGACCAGCTCAGCCTCTTTTTTATACGCTAAGGTTAGTTATTTCTAACTTCTTATTTTGTAAGGCTGGCTATACTTAAATAACGAAATATTTTACACTATGAAATCAAGAATTATAAGGAGGATTTTATCATGCTTGCTACCATTATCGTATCTGTACTTATTGCTGCCTATGTTGGCTTTATCATTGTACGGGGAATCCAGAAAAGAAAAAGGGGAGAATCCGGCTGTGGATGCGGCTGCGGATGTTCCGAATGTCCGGAAGACATCAGATGATGAATTGTTAAAAATACATAAAAGTAGCTGTTCCTGGCAATTAATACAATTTGCGGGGAACAGCTACTGATAGGTAGTAGATTTTATTTCATTGCCTTACGGAAATCATAGGGTTCCATCAATATGGCAGAGCGCCGCTTATTCCAAAGACGATTAAATATGTTACAAATACAAACCAGAAATACTTCACATACTGTTTCTGGAAATCAACAAAGTTCTGTTCTGTCTCGCCGCACAACAGATAAAGTGCGGGAATGACCGGGCTGACCAGACGGAATGCCTGTCCGGCCATGGAAGCAACTGCCGCCTGCATGGGAGTTATCCCAAACTGCCCCATAACATTGCTCATTACGGAAGAAATACCGAAGTAGAACGCATCCTGAGGCAGGAAGCAAATGGCTGGAGCTGCGATGAGCGCATAAACCGGTGCCATATGAGAACCGAGAGCTGTTGGCACGATACCTGCTACAGAGTTAGCCAGAGCCGTTGCCATTCCGCTTCCGGAAAGCACTCCGGAGAAAATACCTGCGCCGAGAGTTGCAAGAGTTGTAGGAAGCGCATCTGCTGCAAGGTCTTCCATTCGTTCGTTGCATTCTTTCACCGAACGGTAATTAACAACCAGAGCGATGGAGAAAGCGATCATAAATACAACGGAACCATGAACATATCCTTTGATCAATACAAAAATAGCAACGCCGGTCAGTAATAAGTTGAACCAGTAAAGCTTTGGCCGTTTCAGTTCAGGATCTTTCTCGCGGATTGCAGAAAGCATCTGGTTTAAATTTTCCTGAGTCACTTCTCCGGCTTTTGCGGTAACATAATTAAGTCTTTTCCGCTCTTTGAATCCAAGGTAGCCTGCAATTACAATGACCACAACCTGGGCTGCCAGCAATCCAGGAAGCAGATTGGCAAATAATTCATTTAACTCTACCCCTATAGCAGTGGCCGCCGCAATCGTTGGCCCTCCCCAGGGAAGCTGGTTCCAGATCCCAATAGGAGCTACTATGATAATTGCCAGATAACTTAATTTTAAATTTAGCTGCTTATAAAGACTTCTAAATGCTGCAAGGCAAATGATGATGGTAGTTGTGGTGTCTCCATTTAAAGCGACTACGCTGGCTACCATAACCGTTGACAAAGTAACCTTTAAAGGATCTCCCTTTGCTTTTTTAATGAAAAATTCAGCAACCGGGTCAAACAATCCCACATTTAACATCAAATCAAAAAACAGGATGGAAAAAAGTATCGTAATACCTGGTGATATTACACCCCAGGATACTTTTCCGGTCTCGGGATTTTGTTTAAAGAATATTCCATCTTTAATCCAACCGAATAAATCAATCAAACTGTCTCCGTTTACAATCACCGCAATGACACCAAAGATCAGCGGTACAAGCGTAAGGGCTGTAAAAACGGACAGCTTCTTCTTTGAAAGCAATGCGATAAACGTTACGATCATTGCTAAAGCCAAAAAGGTCAGCATAATCCTCCTCCAATGTATCTCCCATATAATAGAATTATTAGCTCAAAGTTTTTATTTTATATAATGAACTTTTGTATACAGTTCTTCCAGAGCCGCATCTTTACGCTTATTGAATTCAATCTTATTCTGCTCAAAGATGTTGCGTCCTTCGGCATCGATGGATACAATCAGAGGGCCGAACTCTTTTACACGGCATACCCAAAGGGTTTCAGGCATTCCAAGATCTTCCCAATGATATTCTTCTATCTCCTCTACACAAGTAGCTGCATTCACTGCACATCCTGCTGGAAATACACAGTGAAGTGCCTTGTTTTCCTTACAACCAGCTTCTGTATTTGGGCCCATTCCGCCTTTTCCCACAATCAGCTTAACGCCGGTATGATCTATAAATTCCTTTTCGAATTTTTCCATTCTCATACTGGTGGTCGGCCCGATGGAGACCATTTCGAATTTGTTGTCTTCCCCTTCTTTTTTACGGACAATGGGGCCTGCATGAAAGATTGCGCCTCCTGCTAAATCCACAGGCAGCTCTCTTCCAAGCTCAATCAACCTTCTATGTGCCACATCACGGCAGGTTACAATGTGACCATTTAAATAAATCACATCTCCAATTTTTATATCCTTTAAATCTTCATCAGAAATTGGTGTGGTCAGTATCTTTTTCATAATTGTACCCCCTTATGTGTAGTAGAATCATAGCTTAAATCACTGTTAAATACAATGGTTCCCCTGCGGTGTGCCCAACATCCAAGATTGACTGCACAGGATAAAACGGATGGGTGACGAGCGGAGTTTACAATGTTCACGCCCATTACAGACCTGGTACCTGTAAGTCCCTGAGGTCCCAGACCGATGGAATCGATGGCTTTTACAAGCTCATCTTCCAGCTCTGCGGCTTTGGGGTTCTCATTGTGGCTTCCTACTGGACGCATCAGTGCTTTCTTCGCCATAAATGCGGCTGAATCGATAGAAGTACCGATTCCAATTCCCACTAAAAGAGGCGGGCAAGCATTCAGTCCATAAGATGTCATCACATCAAGAACAAACTTCACAACTCCTTCATATCCTTCTCCTGGCATAAGAGTCTTACCCTGACCTGGAAGAGAACAGCCTCCTCCGGCCATATAGACATCCAGTTCTAACTTATCGCTTCCCGGAAGGATATCCCAATAAATCCAGGGGGAATCCGTTCCTACATTGGTTCCGGTATTTACTTCATCAAATGTTTCTACAGTGTTATGACGCAGCGGAGCTTCTTTTGTTGCCTTGGCAACCGCTTCTTTTAAAATCACCTTTAATTCATCCGCATAAGGAAAACTGGTTCCTACTCTTACAAACATCTGGATCAATCCCGTATCCTGACAGGACGGCCGGTTCAATTCCCATGCCTGCTTCTGATTTTTTTCCATAGCTTCATAAATCATCTTAGCCATGGGCATCTCTTCTTCGTCTTTCAGTTCCTTTAATTTCACTGTTACATCTTCGGGAAGCTTCTTCCCAACCAGATCTACAAAACCTGCGATCCGGTTCCTTAACAGCTCCAGTGACTCCTGTTTTGCCATAATAATGTCCTCCTTTTTTTGTAAAAATGGATCTTGTAAAACTTAAAAAGCTGATTCGTGTGATAGGCGGCAAAAATTAGTTTTGATATAATATATTTAATATTTTATATTGTATCCAATTTGTAGTAACATCATATAATGAATTTGTTTTGTGTACAATGGTATTATTAGATGATTTTCAGCTCTATTTTTTATGCATTTTGTATAAATCACTTTAATATTTTCTGCATTAAAACTGTGATCAAAGCCAAAAGTCCAAGTACAACAAAGATTGCTAGCATTCCTTTTCCCATGATTTCCAGGGTTATTATAAAATTTTCAAGCATACATGTCCTCCTAACTTAAATATTGTGCCATGAGATTTAAGATGACCCCTCCGGCCACCACAGATCCGATCTGTCCGGAAACATTGGCACCAATTGCGTGCATCAGTAAATGATTGGTAGAATCTTCTTTTAATCCCATCTTCTGCACCACTCTGGCTGACATGGGAAATGCAGAGATTCCAGCTGCTCCAACCATAGGATTGATTTTATTTTTGGAAAATAAATTGAGAAATTTGACAAATAAGACCCCGCCAATGGTATCAAATACAAATGCCAGGAGACCAATTCCCATAATAAACAGGGTGTTTAAGCTTACAAAATCTTCTGCCCTCATGCTAAAGGATATGGTAATTCCAAGCAACAGTGTTACGAGGCTTGCCAGCATATCACTGGCTGTTTTTGATAAGTTGTTTAATACCCCACATTCTTTAAGCAGGTTTCCAAACATCAAAAATCCTACCAGGGAAACAGACGCAGGCGCAACAAATCCCGCAAGAACCGTTACAATAACAGGGAAAAAGATTCTTGCCTTTCTCGGCACATTGCCTGGATTGTATTCCATGCGGATCAATCGTTCCTTTTTTGTTGTGACAAGCCGTATGGCAAAGGGCTGTACAATAGGAACCAGGGCCATATAAGAATACGCCGCTACTGCAATTGCTCCGACATACTGTGATTTTAATATCTGAGATACAAGGATCGCCGTTGGTCCATCAGCCGCACCGATGACACCAATTGAGGCTGCATCTTTTAGGTCAAATCCAAGCAGCGCTGCTACAGAGATTGCTACAAAGATACCAAACTGAGCCGCCGCACCAAAAAGAAGCATCTTTGGTGTTGCAAGCAGAGGACCAAAGTCAATCATGGCTCCAATACCGATGAATAAAAGAAGGGGAAGGGCTTCCGATGCCTCAATTCCTACCTCAAACAGCCACTCAATGATACCGTGGGTCTCTCCTATTCCCGGAAGACTCTGATTTAATACTCCGCTCAAAGGAAGATTTACCAGAATTGCACCAAATCCCATTGGAAGTAACAGTGACGGTTCGAAATCCTTACAGATCGCCAGATAAATTAATAAAATTCCAACTCCATACATTACAATTTGCTGAGGTGTTACCGAAAGAACGCCTGAAATCAAAAAATCCATACGAACTCCTTTTCTGAAATGTTCTGAACACAATATCAGCCATTTTTTTATTTTTCACAACCCGTGTTTTCTTAAACTCTTCCTCCTGTTCTTGTTATATTTAATATGTGATAATGTATCCATTTATCATCATAGTCATATCGCAATTAAATGTCAATGGTTTTATACATTTTAGTTGTTTTTCATAAATTTATGTCGATTTATTGTGTGGAATTCACAAAAAAAGAACCCCTTTCATAGAAACTCCTAATCCGGGTGTTCTTATTCCTGTTTGCAAGATCTTTATATTTTATAATGAGTCAGCATGTTTTCCATACTCCTCATAATGTGTTCTCTCATTAGTTTTTTCGACTGCTCTGCATCTCTTTTTTTTAAAGCTTCCACAATCTGGGTATGCTCTCTCATGGAAATCTGGGCATACTCTTCTACTCCCACCTTGCTGCCCATAGATAATCCGTTCCACATGGAAGAAAGCAGTGATCTTATCTTGTCATTACCGCCTGCGGTCCATATCTCATAGTGGAATGACTGGTTATATTTGGAATATTCGCTGTAATCATTGGACTTTAATGCTTTCTGAGCATGGGCAAACGCTTCCAGTACCTTTGTAATATCTGCATTGTTTTTGCAGACTTTATAAATGATTTCACTTTCCAGAATGCATCTTGTTTCGTAATGGTCTCTGATGTCTTTTTCATTGATTCCCAGAATCATGGCACCTTTGTTGGGCCGTAATTTGATCAGCCCCTCGCCTGCAAGAATCTGAAACGCTTCTCTTACCGGGGTAATGGAAATGCCCAATTGTTTGGAAATCTCATCCAAGGTGATGGTTGATCCTGTCTCCAATTCCTTGGCTAAAATTGCTTTTCTCAAAGCAGATGCCGCCTGTTCTCTGGCAGGCATTAATTTGATTTTATTTAGATTCATTTATCAGCACCTTTTCTGTCATTGCTTTTGCAAGATATAAAAAATAGGACTCAAACAGTTTCCCTACTTGTTCCCCGTCTTTCTGGTACAATGCCTTTTCAACATCTTCCCATATGTTTAACGCCTCAGCACCGGATATTTCCAGATCATCAAGAACAAACGCCATATAAATCTGCAGCAGATTATTGTGAAGGCGGTGAAGATATCCACTATCCAGTTCTTCGCTGAAAAAGCTGTGAAGCATAATCTCATCTATCTCGTGTCTTAAGAACATCTGACGCATCTGTTTAAATTTATCAAACCAGTCTTCTTTTCTTAAAAGCATCTCATTAATAAATCCGACTTGTATGGAATGAATGAATAGAAAAATTTCATATATACTTTTTTCCGTAATTCCTTTTACTACCATATGGCGGTTCGGAAGCCTGATGAGAAAGCCCTCAAGCTCAAGGATCTGAAATGCCTCTCTTACTGGCATTCTTGAAACTCCCAGCTGTTCTGAAACAATCTCCTGTACCAGCTCGTCCCCATCATGAAATCGGTTAAATAGAATTTCTTTTCTTAAAATATCCGCTATATGTTCCTTTGCCTGTACCTTTTTTATTATTTCCATGTCCACCTTCCTTACGGATATATTGTATCCATTTATTGGTTTAAAGTCAACAATTACCTTTTTAAGCAAAATTATAAAACTCCTGATTACTGTTTACAGCAAGTCAGGAGTTTCGTCATTAATTATACATATAAAGGTAGTACTACAGGCAGATAGAACACTGCTATTGCTATTAAAATAATGGTAATAGGCAAACCACATTTTATATAATCTTTCATTGTATATCCACCCGGACCGTAAATCATGGTTTGGGCAGGGTTTGCCATAGGTGTCAAAGTATTAATACACCCAGATATGAAGCAGGCCATTACTGCTGCTCTGGGATCAATCCCAATCTGGACAGCGATAGTGCTTGCAAGTGGTATAAATATAGCTATTGTTGCTAAATCCGACATAACCTGTGTAAGAATCAGCGGAACCAGTATAAAGAAGAATATTATAATATAAGGGTTGGTTGTGTTTCCGAGCATTTTAATCATAAAGTCTGCCACAATCTCGCCTGCTCCAGATTGAGTCATTGCTGTTGACAACGGTAACACACCCGCAAATAAGAATACCGTAGGCCAGTGAATGGAATCAAGAGCTTCTTTGTCAGACATAACGCCTGTAAACATCAACAAAATTGCACCGATTGATGGTATTATGTATAAAGGTATACCTATAAAATCCGCCAAAAACATAATTACGATAGTTACGATACAAATAACAAGCGCGATTTTTTCTTTGACAGGACTAAGAGTTAAATTAGCTTTTGTTTTTATTTGGGCATTTTTATAATCATCAAAATTTTCATTAGGAGTGTTTGGCAATAATCGATAACCAATGAATATCATATAGATCAATGCTACAAAAACAAAGGGCAAGCGGGCAATAGTAAAATCCCATATAGTAAAAGGAATCTTTCCTCCAGCTTCAATCATAACATCGCTCCAAGTCATATTCGCTGCACCCTGACCAAGAAATGTCATGGCTGTGGCATTTGCCCCAACGACAATTGCAGGATACAATACACGGCTGCGGCTAAAACCAATTTCATTGCAGATTCCCACTAATAGAGGCAGCATGATTGCAGCCATAGCAGTTGTACTTGTAAGCAAGGCTATGAAAGAAGCAATGATACAGGAAATTGCAACCATCATTCTGGGCTTATCCTTAAAACGGACAACAAGCTTTTGCAATCTATCTAGAATACTAGTTTTGGTCAAAGCTCCACCGATTACAAACATGGCGACAAACATCACTACATTTGTATTGGAAAAACCGGATAAGGCTTCTGCGGGAGTCAAAACTCCTGTCAGGATAAGGGATATAACAATACAGGGGTAAATAACAAGGAACGATATTTTACCTGACATAAAAGCAAAAATTGTAACAATAAGAATAACTAATGTAGCTATTAATGGATCCATTTTTTACCCTCCTTAAGCAATTAGTAATAATCAACTTGTATTCAAGCCTTAGAACATGCTTTACCTATCTTTTACAGCCCCGTCGTAAGCGATTTGAACTGTTAAGTTTCTATAAGCCGGGGGGAATTTCTTCTCAATATCATCAACCAGTTCTATGCCTATGCCAGGTGCATCAGGTATATATATGTATCCCTCTTCAACTACGAATGGCTCTTTCAGCATCTTATCTTCGCTTCCCAAGTGATAGAAAGAAGGAAATTCCTGTATTAAGAAATTAGGGATACATGCGTCCAACTGTAAACATGCAGCGGTAGAAATTGGACCAAGTGGGTTATGTGGTACAATGCTTACGTAATTTGCCTCAGCTATAGATGCTATTTTTTTACTTGGTGTTAAACCGCCGATGGCACAAACATCAGGTCGGATATAGCGTGCTGCTTTATTTCTTATAAGGGATTCCATTTCCTGTAAGCTGATTGCCCTTTCACCGGTAGCTATCGGAACATTAATATGGGTGGCAACATCAGCCATTGATTCTACACTATCTGGTGGAATTGGATCTTCCAGAAATAGGGGATGATACGGTTCAACACCTCTGGCAAAAGCTATGGCTTCAGAAGGCGTCATACTTCGGTGAACTTCTAAACATAAGTCAAATTCATCTCCTACAGCCCTCCGACATGCGGCAACTCGCTTTATATAGTCATTTACTTTATAAGCAAAGATGTCATCCTTCTTGGAGGCCTGATCTGTATCCATTCTTCCGCACATCATCAATCTTGCTGCTGTAAAACCCTGCTTTTGAAGTTCCAAACAACCTTGAACCATTTTATCCTCTTCATACTCAAAAACCGGAGCGTAGGAACGAACTTTATCTCTGCATTTACCTCCCATTAACTGATAAACAGGAACATTCAATTTTTTACCTAAAATATCCCACAAGGCTATATCAACTGCAGCAATAGCGCTTAAAACAACTGCCCCACGGAAATAAAGACTGCGATACATATAATTCCAGTGGTGTTCAATTCTTAATGGATCTTGTCCGATCAAATAGCCTTCCAATTTTCTGATAGCCCCTGCGGCCGCGTCCAGATATCCCCAAACACCTACCTCTCCAATCCCGCTAATGCCTTCATCCGTGTGAACCCTTAGGAACAGATATTTTGAAACTGGAAGCATTTCCAATTTAGTTATCTTCAATATGTTTTCCTCCGTAATATTGTACAATTTTTTTATGTTTTTTTTATTTGCTTTGTAGAATTATACCATTTCCCTATATTTCTCACACTTAAGATATTTGTTTCTTTGAAAGATAAAAACGGATTATAAACGACGGATTATTACATTTTTTTAAATGTTTTATCCAAAAAATTCACATCTTCCTTTTCAAGGAATAGTTAAATAAAAAGAAAAATGACTGCTACAATCTTCTTGTAGCAGCCAAAATATTAACCTAATATCCAATTATTTAGATTTTCATTTTTCTTTCATGGAATTAATTTGTAAAGTTAGTGGATTTTTTAACACTTCTAACAAATCAGGTGACATTGAATAACTTTCTGGATCTACGATCAGTTTGATTATTCCTGTTCTGCTTTCTTCGACGGAGTGTAGATCTTTGGAAAGTTCGTCCTCATCTGCATATTTTCTTAGATAGGACTGTATCTCCTTATCATCAGCAGGAATAAACCTGCGGCAAAGGTTTGATAAATCAGATACCTTATTGCGTTGAGCCTTGCGATATTCGCTGGGTCGAATCAGAAAATTTTCCTGAAAAATTGCATTGAAGCTTTTTACATCTGAAAATCCATTATCAAGCGCAATTGCGTGTATCGGCTTATCCGTTGTAAGAAGCTCCACATTAGCGTGTTGCATACGCACTCTGGTTAAATATTTATAGAAACTGATTCCCAAAGCCTTTTTAAATAAAGTCGATAAGTAGCTTTCATTGTATTTTGCATATTTTGCGATTTCTTCCAAAGTTAATTTTTTTGTATAATTATCCTCAATAAATTTAAGCACCTTTTTTATTTGCTGCTCTTTCTTTTTATCCTGCTTCGAATGCTGTTCAAAATCATTTTCAACCGATGCAAAATGTTTTAGCAGCTCCGCTGCAAATAAATTCAAATAACCGATACCTTCTACGGTGGCATAGGGATCTTCCTTCCCCCAAACAATAAACATTTTACAAAGAAGCTTACGTAATTGACTATAAGCCAACTTATTCTTTTCATCTAAGGTGGAATTACAGACAAACCAAAGTGTTCCTATATTTTCAACAATACCTTCAAAAAAAGAAGGTGGGATGTGTAAAACCATGGCAACGCATTTTTCCTGTTGGCGAAGTGATGCATGACCTTGCTTTGAGTTAATAACTAATAAATCATCCTTGGCTACACAAAACACTTTACCTTCTACACAAACCTGAGCGCAGCCATATAGAATTAACATTACTTCAATTTCATCATGCCAGTTATATCGATAGCCTCCGATTTCATGAATAAAGTGACGCAATTCTAAGTTTCTAGCTTGTAAGTTTTTTGTATAAGCCATATAGTCCATATCGTTTTATCACCTTTCTCTTTCTTGACTCACTAGGTTAAAGAGTTGATTTTATGTTATATAATTAATCCCATTTTATCAGATAGAATTATGTTAAACAAGTTAAGACCGGCAGAAATAATGTCACTTTCTGCCGGTCCACTTTTCATCTATTCAAAAATTCTCCATGCCACTATAAAATTGCTTCTCCACCAGTTGGATCGTTTGCGGTAGACCACTTTCCCATTGCCAGAGGAGGCATCAATAACTGTTCCTCCTGGTGCGGCAATTCCCATGTGTCCTTTTTCCACCACAATATCACCGGGCTTTATTTCATCGTAATTGGAGATTTTCTTAAACTTTCCAACATTTCTCCAACCGCTTGACGTCAGATAGCTTTGTCTGACTCCGATCTGATTCAGACTCCAGTATACGAAGCCGGAACAGTCAAAGGAATTAGGACCCTTTGATCCCCAGACATATTTGGAGCCGACCTTTGAGGCTGCCACATCAATCAGTGCCTGTACGCTGCCGCTTAAGGCTCCTACTCCGCTTTTGCTTCCTCCAGTTTCCTTTCCAGCAGCCGGGTTTGTTCCTGTTTTCGCTTTGGTAATTTTATCCCCGGTCAATATAGAAAGTGTCTGGATTCCAACGGATCCGTCTGCGGTCAGCTTATTGTTTGACTGGAATGTCTTTACTGCTTTTTCTGTAACCTCACCGAAATATCCGGTGGCATTTGCAGAGGATAAATACCCATATTGGATCAAAAGCTCCTGCACTCTTTTGACACCATCACCCTCTTCTCCAAGAACCAGACCATTGGGCCTTGCTCCATCACTCTTTAAAATGGTTCTTGTGGAAGGGCCTAAATAACCGTCAACTACCAGATCATTCCTTGACTGAAACTGTTTTACCGCCGTTACCGTGTCTTTTCCATAATTTCCATCGGGAACTGTTGTTAAATATCCCAATGCTTTCAGGCGATTTTGAGAAGATAAAACCACCTCATTTTTTTCTCCGTAAGTGAGGAAATTAGGTTTGATCTCTTCACTGTAGAGTAAGTTTATGGTCTGTCTCCCTACCTTGCCGTCTATATCCAGCTGATTGATTTCCTGTAATTTGGTAACCGCTTTTTCCGTAGTTTCATCAAAAGTACCATTTACTTCTTCCGGGGCTGACAAATATCCTAACTCATACAGCCTGTTTTGTATTCGCTTTACATCACTGCCGGATATCCCTGAGGAAACCGCATAATATTTTGCTTCTGGAGAAAGAATGGCAGCCAGTGTATCCGGACCTGTAACTCCATCCTGATCCAATCCATTTTGCCGCTGAAAGGTCTTTACAGCAGTGGCTGTAACAGCACCATAGTACTGGGTCGGCTCGTCATTTTCCATAAATCCTAATTCCATCAGACGTTCCTGCAGGGTTGCTACCGATGAGTGTTCGACTCCCTCTTTTAAATTTTCCGGTGCTGGCTCCTCTTTTGTTTCTTCCTGCCCTATTACCGCCTCACTTTCGGTTTCAAGTTCAATGGAAATGTCTTTTTCCGGGGTAGATGGTGATGCAATCTGCTGGCCTGTAGCTGTTTCTGTACTATTTTTCTTACCGTTCATTATGGCAACATAAATCACAGTCAGCACAAGCACTCCTGTTACAAGCAGCACCGCTGTTTTGTATTTCATTATCCAATTTATCATCCTTGTAACTTAATTCCTTTCCGCATTCTTATGGCATACCCGGTCCGATTTCCCCGGTCCTGCTTTCTTCTGTTCCAGGACCTGCTGGGATGGGGGTAGATTCTATTGCCTGCTCCGGCACTTTTGTCTCTTGTACCTGGGTTTCCGTTTTTTGACTGCTTTCTGTTTGTGCCGGCTGGCTTTCCGCCGATTTGGTTTCAGAAACCGGATCCTGCTTCGTTTCTGCCGGTATTACAACTCCGGAAGTGTTCCTTTTCACCAATCCGGCCTTTCCTCTATATGTACTGGTATGAAAATAATCTTCTTTGACTACCTTGCCGTCTTTTGACGTAATTAAATAGGTTTTCCAGGTGGATCCTTTGACTGCCTTTGTCACTTCCACTTCCTGACCAGTCTGCAAGGTCTGATCCTCCACATAACTTGGTACAGGTGGGTCATATTCTTTGGTCTTTTCTGATTTCATGGACATGGTAACGCCATCTTCAAGAATTGGTATTCCGATCATGGATATGGTGATTTTCTTGTCCTGAAAGACCGCACGGACAGCAACAGATGTTTTTGCTGTATTAACAAACTTAAGATCTGGCCCGCTGTATCCATCATAGCTTACCATGGCATCTTCTCCTGGTATCACATAAGATGGTTCAAAGCTGTGTGGATGCCTCTCTGTGGTTGTAATTCCGGCAAAGATCAGTGCATTATAAAGAGTGGATGAGACCTGGCAGACCCCACCTCCTGGTTCTTCTACGAATTCTCCGTTCCGGTAAGCTCCGGCTGGCTTATATCCCCGCTGAGTGGTACGGTTTCCTGTGGTTTTATTAAAGGAAAATTCTTCTCCTGGCTGTATTACCAGGCCATCCAAAGCTTTTATGGCCAGGCTGATATTATTATTCCTGTTCTGGTTGCTGGTTGCAGTGGTCGAAAAGGTACCAATCACTTTATATTCCTCTTTTACCTGAGATGCGGTTAATGGGGGCGCCTGCTTTGTTATTTCAACTGGAATGGTCCCATTAAAATTCTTTTCCTTTGCCATTGCCATTATTCTCCCGACCGCCTGATCTTCGTTTATCTGTACCCCATCTTTCCCTTCGGAATAGGTCCAGCCGTTCTCCCCCCGTCCAGTTAGCTGCGCGTATACTGGATTTTTGTTCCATTTGGAGGCAATTCCAGCTACCTGCTTTTTTACGTTTTCCTCTATCTCGCCAAAGTCAGTATTGTATTCTCCGTCTTCCGGGCTTAAATAGATTTTATCCAGAATTTCATCAATTTTCTCTGGCAATGGACTAGAAAGACTTTCTGCCAGTTCCCCGTAGGACAGCTTTATATTCCAGGTATACAGCTCCAATAGTTTTTCTTTGGCTTCTTCTTTTGATAATCCGGAGATGGATATGTTGTCGACTTTCACATTTTTCACCGCTTTTGTAACGGTTTCATTTTTCGTTTGACTCTCCTCCTGCTTTTCCATTTCCGTTATAAGAGTTTTCTCCTTATTTTCTTTGCCTCTTGAAACAGATGACAGTAAAAAAACAGTTGCAGCAATGGAAAAAACCACGAAAGTAACAGTCTGCAGCACATACCTCTTTCTGCCCCTTCGCTCCTGACCACGGTATCTTCTGCTGTTTTTTTGATTTTTATGGCTATTGCTTTGTCTTCCACCAGTTTCCCGCATCATCAACACTCTCCTTATTTCTTTGCACCTTTGCCCGGCCATTTAAGGCCCTGTTACCAGAATAACAGATGTATGTGGTAATTTTATGAGTATAGAAAAAACAGCATTGCCAATTGCCTGCAATGCTGTTTTTTTCTGGAATCATATTAATTTTTCACAAGTAATAGGGACTTCTTTGATGGCAAAACCACAGTCAATACCGTCCCCTGGCCCTCTATGCTTTCTATGGTAATCTCTCCGCCGTGATTTTCAACAATGGCCTTTGTTATAGAAAGCCCGATTCCCATTCCTCCGGTCTTCTTGCTTCTTGATTTATCCACACGGTAAAACCGGTCAAACAGATAAGGAAGATCCTCGGCTGGTATACCGATTCCCTGGTCCATTACCTTTACATATATCATTTCTCCTGCGGTCTGATATTCCACTTTTACCTCTCCGCCATCCGGGGAATATGCCAGCGCATTGGAAATCAGGTTGACCATACACTGCTTTAGCCGGTAAAAATCTCCGTACAACGGCGTATGATCCGGCATTTTCAGTACAAAACTGATATTCTTTTCTTTTGCTTTCCTTTCAAAATCATGAAATACCGACTCACACAAATCCCGGAATTCAAATTCAGTCCTGTCCAAAGCCTGTTTTCGGTTTTCCAGATAATACAGCTCCTGAAGCTGCTCAACGATTCCTACCAGACGGAGGATTTCCGAGTGGCAGCTTTCCAGACGGTCTGTGGTCGCATCCCATACACCGTCGATCATGGCTTCCATGTGACTTTGAAGGTTTGTAAGAGGAGTTCGCAGCTCATGGGCCACATCCGATGTGATCTGACGTTTCTGCTTTTCTTCCTTTTCCAAAGCCCGTGACATCTCATTGATCGAATCAATCATGTTTGAAGTCTCTTCCACCTTTGATCTTTTCTCAGCCTGGGCGCCATATTCTCCGCTTGCAATTCTCTGGGCCACTTTTATCACGCTGATAATTGGCTCTGATACAGTCCTGGCTATAATAATACCAAAAATAATGACGACAAATAAAGCAATGGTACCAATAAAGAAAAGAGATTTATTTAAATCTTTTAGCAATTCCAGCTCTTCATCGTTTAATGAATACGGGCCATAATAACCGATTTTTAATGTACCTGCTATTGTCCCCCTGTCTTTTAACATATAAGTTTCTTCTATATATTTTCCTTTGAACTTGGGGTATTTTTTCTGCATGACACTTTCTGTATGCCGCAGCATCATCTCGCATTCTTTTGCTCTGTGGGTTTTCACATCCCAGTCTATCTCTTTATTGGCTGTCTGTACATGAAGGAAGATGCCGTTTTGCAATGCTGCATACCCAATGATCCCCAGTCCTTCCTTATCGTATAGACCTGTCTCCGGATCATAAAGCTGGTCAATCTGTGTGATGATCCGTTTTACCTGGTTCTTTTGCTGTTTTTTTGCATACTGCTCAAATATTTTATCTGCCGTCAAATTGAATAAAAGGCTCAGTGCCAGCACGATCAGTACAGCGATAACTGAATAAGATATGATCAGCGTCTTTTTGAGTGTCCGTTTCATGACTGTGCCCCGGCAAACTTATAGCCCATTCCATGCACGGTAAGGATAAACACCGGTCTTTTCCGATTGTTCTCTATCTTGTTGCGAATGCTTTTGATATAAGTATCAATGCTCCGGTCATAGCCGTCAAAATTTCCATCAAGGGCATACGTAATCAGCTGCTCCCTGGTAAATGTCCGGTTGGGTGCTTTGGCAAGAGCTGCAAGGATTTTGTATTCCGTAGGAGTAAGGCCTGCTTCCTCCCCGCGAACTTTGACTTCTCCGCTTTGAAAATCGATGGTCAAATCCCCTTGGTTATAGCAAACCGGAACACTGGTAAGCTGGTCACTTTCCATTCTCCTTAAGACAGCTTCTATTTTAGCCACTACCATTCTGGGGCTGAAGGGTTTAAATATATAATCGTCAGCGCCTAATTTAAGTCCCTTTATCAAATCATTTTCTTCCGTCTTAGCGGACAGCATAATGATGGGCACACGGGAGTTCATCCGGATCATCTGGCATACCAGTTCCCCCATAATGTCCGGTAGCATCAAATCCAACAGCACCAGGGAAACATCATTTGACCGGAACAGTTCCATAGCGGTCGTTCCATCATAAGCGCACAGAATATCGTAACCTGCCTTCTCCATATATGCTTGTAAAACTTCCACGATCTTTTCTTCATCATCCACTACCAGGATCGTCCTGCGTTTCGACATACCTTTATTCTCCTCGTTTCTATTTATTCCGTTTTTGACTTTTACGGGTTCAATGACTTTAAGTATAGAAAGTAAAGGATTCTATATCATTCTCTCCTACTTTCCTCTGGTCTGCATTTCACTTACAAGATACTTGTAAGAATTTTTCATTATATTCTATCACAAGTTTATGGGAAAAATATGAAGAGTTTTTTGGAAAAAAACTTATTTAACCTATTGACAATTGAATAACCAATCAACTATAATAAGCTTACAAATGAATAAATGCTCAATCATTCATATGAATACAATATAAATCAGGAGGAATTAATTATGAAACAGACATATTTACTGGAAGGACTCGATTGCGCCAACTGTGCAGCAAAAATCGAAAGAGCCATTGGAGCTTTAGATGGAGTTTCAGCCTCATCCGTTAATTTTATGACCACCAAGCTGGTGGTTGAAGCAGAGGATGGCAACATGGAACAGATCACTCAAGCGATTAAAAAGACAATTAAAAAAGTAGAACCTGATGTTAAACCTAAGTTATTGAATAAGTAAGAAGGCAAAGGAGGTCTCCGATTATGAAAAAGCAATTGACCAAAATTATGATAGGCAGCATACTTTATATACTCGCTTTTGTAATCAAATCAGATATCAGCTGGTTTGCTCCTGTCTTATTTACCATTAGCTATGTGATTGTAGGTGGGGATATCGTGTGGAAGGCCGTGCGGAATATATCCCGGGGAAAGGTCTTTGACGAGAATTTCTTAATGACAGTCGCTACTGTAGGAGCCTTCTGTATCAGGGAATTTCCTGAAGCAGTTGCAGTTATGCTCTTCTATCAGGTGGGAGAATTGTTCCAAAGCTATGCGGTCTCCCAATCCAGAAAATCCATATCGGAATTAATGGATATCCGTCCGGACTATGCCAATCTGGAAAAAAGTTTCAATCAAACGGAACGGGTGGACCCAGAGGATGTGAAAATCGGCGATATCATTGTTGTAAGTGCCGGGGAAAAAATCCCTTTAGACGGTACAGTCATAGAAGGATCCTCTATGGTTGATACTTCTGCTCTTACCGGCGAGTCCGTTCCAAGAGAAGTCCTTGACGGAAGTGATGTATTAAGCGGGTGCATCAATGTGAACGGTGTCTTAAGAATCAAAGTCACCAAAGAATTTGAAGAATCCACCGTCAGCAAGATCCTGGACCTTGTGGAAAATGCGAGCAACAAAAAATCAAACTCTGAGAATTTCATTACCAAGTTTGCGGCTATTTATACTCCTATTGTGGTGATCTCTGCCTTGCTGCTTGCCATAATTCCGCCGCTTGTCATACCGGGGGCTTCCTTTGAACAATGGATTTACCGGGCACTAACCTTCTTAGTAGTATCCTGCCCATGTGCCCTGGTGGTATCCGTTCCTTTAAGCTTCTTTGGCGGTATCGGGGGAGCATCAAAGGCAGGTATTCTCGTGAAAGGCAGCAACTATTTAGAAGCACTGGCACAGACTGAAATCGTTGTATTTGATAAAACAGGTACTTTGACTCAGGGCGTATTTGATGTTCAGGAGATCAAATCCCAGAATATCCCGGCTGAGGAACTATTGATGCTAACTGCCTATGCGGAAAGCTATTCCAATCACCCCATATCCCTTTCTTTGAAACGGGCATACGGACAGGAAATTGATAAAAGCAGAATAAGCAATGTGGAAGAGATTCCGGGGCACGGGGTACTTGCAGACGTAGACGGAAAACAAGTCGCCGCTGGAAACAGAAAACTGATGAAAAAACGAAATGTTTCCTTTTCCAATGATGATGTTGCAGGAACTGCTGTTCATGTTGCAATTGACGGCAACTACTGCGGTTATATCGTCATTGCGGATAAAGTGAAACCCGATGCCTCCAAAGCAATCCAAAGTCTGAAGGCTTCCCACATCAGGCAGACGGTTATGCTTACCGGCGATACAAAGAATGTTGGTGAAATGGTTGCCAAAGAACTTGGCTTGGATCAGGTCTATACAGAACTGCTGCCAGGAGATAAAGTCGATAAGGTAGAAGAACTGTTTGCAAGAAAATCGGAAAAAGGGAAACTGGCTTTTGTGGGTGACGGCATCAACGATGCTCCGGTTTTAGCCAGAGCAGATATCGGAATCGCCATGGGCGGATTAGGGTCTGACGCAGCCATTGAAGCGGCTGACGTAGTGATCATGACCGACGAACCATCAAAGCTTGCAACCGCCATGAAAATATCTAAAAAAACACTGCGTATCGTCCGCCAGAATATTATTTTTGCTCTGGCTGTAAAGATCGGAGTGTTGGTATTAAGCGCTTTTGGAGTTGCCAATATGTGGGAGGCTGTGTTCTCCGATGTAGGTGTTTCCGTGATTGCCATATTAAATGCTTTACGAGCACTTCAATCTTCAGACATTGATTCATAAATTAAAACAGCTCCTGTCGCGTTCATCGGACAGGAGCTGTTTTAATTTATGATTATTTTTTATGTTTGACATGTATCAATGCATTCTCCAGTATCTCAAATACATGCTCATCATCCAGTGAATAATAGACAAACTTACCCTGTCTTCTTGATTTTACCTGCCTGGAAACCTTAAGCAGACTTAGCTGATGAGAAATAGCTGACTTTGTCATATCAAGAATTACGGCCAGATCATTCACACATAATTCGCCCTTTGACAATGCATACATAATTTTTATTCTGGTATCATCACTGATTAATTTAAAAAATGCAGACAGCAGTGAAATACAGCTATCATCTTCCATCTCTGCTTTGACTTTTTTTACAAGTTCTTCATCCACAGCCTGACAATCACATTTATTGATCGAATCACCCATATTTAACCCTGTTTAAAAAACCTTTCCTATTGTTAGGTCTATTATAACCGGGCAGTCCATGAACCGTCAAGCCTGTCTCCTATTTCATACCAGGGTTGTGAAACACTTTTCCAGTCTTCACGTTTCTTTTGCAGTAGCATCAGCGAACACTCTGTACGATCTCCAGCATTTGGGTTTCTGTAATCCCATTTGACAGATTTATAGAGTATGAATAATCACCCGATTGCCAGATAGCCAAAACGTACTTATCTTGATCTCCTTTTAGCGTCACATTGATATCATTTAATGGAATGCTTTTCACACTGGTATACTGGTTATAATCTCCGCTTATATCCTCGCTTCCGGCAGCCATTCGGTAAGAAACCGTATTCTCCTGACTGATGTACTCAATCTGGGCAAGCTTTTTCCAGTAGGCTGAGTACTTCACTTCCTCCGCTTCAAATGGCAGTTTTTGTATCTGACGGACGTTAAACCCAACTGCTTTCGATAACGCCTTAATGGAGTTGTACTCTGCTATATCAGGAATCGCCTGCTGGGAAGGCTCACGTAATGGATTGGTTATATTATATATGAAATAGGAGCCTACAAATAATAATGCAAAGCAGGCGGCAATTGAAAGATATCTCTTATACGGAAAGTGAGTAACCGTCTTTTCTTCCGCATCATTTAGGTCCAAGTGATGGATATGCTCCATGACCCTGTCATGAATTTCCGGTGTCACTTTGATTTTCTTCATAATCCGATTGTAACTACGCTCCAAAGTCGTACACCTCCTTTAAGACCTCCTTCAGTTTGAGCCTGGCTCTAAGCAGTAAGGATCGGACCGTCGCTTCTTTCTTTGATAAGAGTTCGGCAATCTGTCCCGTCGAATATCCTTCCTGATAAAAAAGATGAATGACCTCTCTGTACTTGTCTGGTAACTGCTTGACCGCATCCCACACAAATGCCAGATCTTCTGATTCAGCTGCAGCCAGGTCTTCACTTAATTCATCGGTTTTACGGATCTGATTGTACGATATTTTGTTTTTGCTGACATTGATTGCCACACGCAAAAACCATGCCTTTTCATGGCTGTCTGATTCAAACTTCGGCTCTGTTTTCATATATTGTACAAGAGTGTCCTGCAATACATCTTCTGCGTCGCTCATATTGTGAAGATAGGAATAAGCCAGACGCAGGATACTGTTTCCATATTGCTGAAGCAGCCACTCGGCGTTTACATGGATCTCAGTTTTGCGGGCCACATCGCTGATGACCGCGGCCTTTTTATCTTTTTCCAATGCACTTTGAGCAAATAGACGCAAATACATATTTTTTGATAATGTTAGAAACTCGGAAAGCACATTTTGAACTTTGTATACACCTGTCATTTTACCACCTCCAGGTATGGGGAAAGGAGGACTGCATTTGCAAATATTCCCTTCCCTCTTACCCGTTTGTTTTATTGAATACTGCTTATGATATCATTTACTGCCGTGCTGCTAAGACCATCTTCTGTCGGATCTGCGGAAACAGCATATGTATACTCTCCGTCTTCCCATAGAGCAACGCTTACTTTGCCGTCGTTTCCTTTGATGGAAACCTGATTTTTCCCAACAGTTACCGTATTGTTTTCTTTATAGGAATTATAGTCGCCGCTGATGTCTCCACTGCCCTTACCTTTGCGGATACGAATAGATTTTTCGCCATTTTCATAAATAATCTCTATCAAATCATGTTCAACGGCTCGGATGGCCTCTTGGGTATATCCATCTGGCATTTTTTGCGGAACCGAAGCTTTAAATCCGGCAATTTTCTCTGCTTCCTCTATGGTTTTGCAATCCACAAAGGGATTTGGGATTTGTACGGTCTCCTCTGTGGAAACTTCACTGGCTGACTGTTTCTGCGGATTTTCTTTTGCTGTAGTAGTATTTCCACAAGCTGACATAGAGAGTGTCATGACGCACATTGTAATAGCAATTAATTTTTTCATCGTTTTTTCCTTCCTGTCTGGGTATTTAATGGGAACCGTTATGCGGTTCTATCCTATATACACATCAGATAAGAAAAATGTTGCAAATAATAAAAAAAAAATTATTTTATTCTTTCATACCATATTCTATTTTCTAAACTAAATAAATGTAGTTTACTACTATTGATAGTATCGTTATACCGCCATATTTGCAATAGCATTTTAAAATTATCTAAAAAAAGACCTGACTGCTATAGATGCAATCAGGTCTTCTTCTATTAACCAAGGATTCTCTTCAAATCTTCTTCCGGAGTTCCAATGGGTGCAATATTATATTTATCTACTAAAATATTGAGTACATTCGGAGATAGAAATGCCGGCAATGTTGGCCCTAAGAGAATGTTTTTGATTCCAAGGGAGAGGAGTGTCAACAGGATACATACTGCCTTCTGCTCATACCAGGAAAGGACCAGAGATAAGGGAAGGTCATTCACATCACACTCAAAGGCATCGGCAAGGGCAAGGGCCACCTTTATGGCGCTATAAGCGTCATTACACTGCCCCATATCCAATATTCTTGGAAAGCCTTCGATCTGTCCAAGATCAAGGTCATTGATACGGTATTTGCCGCAGGCAAGTGTAAGAATGATGGTATCCATAGGCGTTTTCTTTGCAAATTCTGTATAATAGCTTCTGCCGGGAGCCGCGCCGTCGCAGCCGCCAATGAGAAAGAAATGACGGATTTTTCCCTTCTTAATGAGGTCAACAATGGTTCCGGCTGAGTTTAATACAGTTCCGTGTCCAAATCCCGTTATTACTGTGGTACCATCATTGATTCCCTTCATCGGCTGGTCTTCTGGATATCCGCCGCATTCCAATGCTTTTTCAATGACAGGGGTAAAATCCTTATCTTCTCCTATGTGGACCAGATCGGGATAAGATACTACGGAAGTAGTAAATACTCTGTCACTATAGCTCTGCCTTACAGGCATCAGACAGTTGGTGGTAAAGAGAATCGGGGCAGGGATATTATGGAATTCTGACTGTTGGCTCTGCCATGCAGTTCCAAAGTTACCTTTTAAGTGCTTGTATTTCTTAAGCTCAGGATAACCGTGAGCAGGAAGCATCTCGCTGTGGGTATAAATGTTGATTCCCTTGCCCTCTGTCTGATCAAGAAGAAGCTTTAAATCATGGAGATCATGACCGCTCACTACGATAAACGGACCTTTTTCAATGGTGAGGGGGACTTCTGTTGGAACCGGAGTTCCGTAGCTCTCCGTGTTTGCGCTGTCAAGCAGTGCCATACATTTGAAATTTATTTCTCCGGTCTTTAATACCAGAGGCAAAAGCGTATCGGCGTCATAATCTTCTCCAATGGCACATAATCCCTCATAAAAGAACGCAGTGACTTCAGGATCTGTAAATCCCAATGCAAATGCATGATAGGCATAAGCAGCCATACCGCGAAGTCCGAATAAGATCAGTGACTTTAATGAGCGGATATCTTCGTCATCCTCCCAGATATCACGCACATCATAGTTTTTAGCTTCTGCTGAGATTTTTTCTTTTTCGCGCATAACCTTATCAATTAAATCTATGATGGTGTCATTATAAAAGTTTACGTTGGTGATGGTTGTGAATAAGCCCGTAATCATCAGTTCATCTGATTCTTTGGTGGGCTTTGCTGACTCTACCGCTCTGGATAAACCGATCAGGGCGCTGGTTAAGGCATCCTGATAGTTTGCTGTATCGGACTTTTTACCGCAGACGCCGGCTTTTCCTTCGCATCCGGTGTTGTGTGCTGTTTGTTGACATTGAAAGCAAAACATTTCCTGCATGACGATTAATCTCCTCTCTGAAACCCGCAAATGATATTGAAAAATATACAAAAATACTGTTTCCAACATCCCCCATTTCTATTCCTTTGAGAAATAAAAAAGCCTTAGTCTGAATAAATGTCTTTCATTCAGACTAAGTGCTTTCTTTGTCGCTTCTATTTCAATTGTTGTAGAGGTTCTGCATAAAAAGCATGTTTATTTCATATTCCGATAGCCTTTGCTGTCGCCATCGCCAATATAGAGGATATCATCAAATGCAGAGACATTTAACCGGCCAGAATCATTTAAATAGGATTCTGCCACAAGCCGTCCTTTGATTTTAGCCAGAATATTTGTGATTCCCATATGGTTTTCGCTTTCAATCACATCGGTCAGCCTGCATTCAATCGAAATGGGGCACTCCGCAATGATGGGCGCACTGACAACCTTTGATGGTACCGGGGTTAATTGAATACTGTCAAACTTTTTACATTCTGCTCCTGTGTTCTTTCCACAGAAATTCACCGCTTCCACCTGACTGCTGTCGACGATATTTACTACAAAATCTGATACTTCCTTGATCCGGTTCAAGGCGTAACCTTTTGTACTGAATCCAAGAGCCATCATATCCCTTAAAGTATAGGATGAAGATATGGTCGTTACATTGGGCGTTCCATCTGTATCATAATAACTTACTAGAATAATTGGGAAGCCGTAATACAGCTTATCATAATATACGTTTACCTTTTTCATGTTTGCCTCCATTCAATGATAAAATGTTTGATTGCATCTGCAAGCCAGCACTTACGATATAATATTACCAAAAAAAGTCCGTCAGAGACGTTGCGCAGGCAACGTCCATGACGGACTTTTAATAATTATAGCTATTATGCGTTCATAAATAATTCGATATCTTCATCAACGCTGCCGATTCCAGCAATACCAAAGGTCTCAACAAGAACATTTGCAACGTTTGGAGATAAGAATCCTGGTAATGTCGGTCCTAAGTGAATGTTCTTAACCCCTAAGTGAAGCAGTGCAAGAAGTACAATAACAGCCTTCTGCTCATACCAAGCGATGTTGTAAGCAATCGGAAGCTTATTGATATCATCAAGTCCGAATACTTCTTTTAATTTAAGCGCGATTAATGCAAGAGAATAAGAATCATTACACTGTCCGGCATCAAGTACTCTCGGAATACCACCGATATCACCAAGCTCCAGCTTGTTGTATTTGTACTTAGCACAGCCAGCGGTAAGAATTACGGTATCCTTTGGAAGCTTCTCTGCAAATTCTGTATAATAATTTCTTGATTTTGCTCTGCCGTCGCAGCCTGCCATTACAAAGAACTTCTTAATGGCTCCGGATTTCACAGCGTCTACCACTTTATCAGCAAGTGCGAATACCTGATTATGTGCGAAACCACCTACGATGGTACCAGTCTCGATTTCTTCCGGGCTTGGAAGAGTCTTTGCAAGTTCAATGATAGCGGAGAAATCTTTCTTTCCATTCTCATCTGCTTCAACATGAGTACATCCTGGGAAACCGGTTGCCCCTGTGGTGAAAATTCTTGCTGCAACTTCTGGAGATTTTGGAGGAACGATACAGTTTGTTGTAAACAGGATTGGTCCGTGGAAGGATTCAAATTCAGTCACCTGTTTCCACCATGCATTTCCGTAGTTTCCTGCAAAATGATCATACTTTTTGAATGCTGGATAATAGTGAGCTGGAAGCATTTCGCCGTGAGTATAAACATCCACACCGGTTCCTGCTGTCTGCTCTAAAAGCTGCTCCATATCGGTTAAGTCATGACCAGAGATCAGGATTGCAGGGTTCTTTCTAACACCGATATTAACGGTAGTAATCTCTGGGTTTCCGTAACGGGAAGTATTTGCCTCATCAAGAAGTGCCATACCAGCTACGCCTACTTCTCCTGTCTTTAAAGTCAGAGCAACAAGCGCATCAGCTGATAAGCTGTCATCAAGAGTTGCTGCCAGACCTTCATACATAAATGCATAAATATCGTTGTTCTCTTTTCCGATGTTTAATGCATGCTCCACATAAGCAGCTAATCCCTTGATACCATAGATGATCAGTTCTCTTAAGGAACGAACATCTTCATTTTCAGTTGCAAGGACACCAACGCTGGCAGCCTTAGCATGCATGGATTCTCTTGTATCTACGGTAAATACTGCTGCATCATTGTTTCCATGATAACCTTTATCCTTTGCAAGCTGGTCTCTTAAACCAAGCACCTTTACAATCTGTGCTTCGATCGCATCTGCATCAAAGTTTGCATTTGTGATTGTAATAAAGAGGCTTGTTACTACCTCACGGTTAATATTTTTAATATCGGAAGCCTTGGTGTTGGTCTTTACAACTACCTCAGAAATTCCTTTCACTGCATAAATAAGCAGATCCTGAAGTTTTGCAACCTCCTCGGTCTTGCCGCAAACTCCCATAACAGTACAACCTGTGTTCTTTGCTGTCTCCTGACACTGATAGCAAAACATGCTCATATTCATTACCTCCTGTAGTAAATTATTATGCATAACACCCTTTATGAAACAGGTGCTCGTACTCGTCAACAACTCTGTTGAGATTTGTAGGATAGAGGAACATCGTCTCGTTTTCTGTCCTGTCCTCGATCCTTGTACAGGATAACATCATCAAAGAAATATGTCCGTTGTTATTACAACGTACTGAAATCTTTTTGATTTTTTTTATTTACAAACAATCCTGAAGTATGGAGCAGAGTACCTGACTATGGGATTTTCTCTTCTTTGTTTCCGTTCCAAGAAGACAGATTCTTGAGTACATGCCATACCGGGACATAAAATAAGGAATGATGTTTCTCTCCTGCATCAAAGCCCCATACCCCTTTTTGTACTGCTCCCATGATATCCACTGCTTTAAATAGGGCTCCAGCAGCTCACTGTCTGGTGCAAACTCACGGTCATGAACATAGTCCGCCTGGACAATGGTTTTAATCAGATACTCCAAATCCCTTTTCTTTGTAAATCCGCACAGTTGGGAATCATTTTTCTGCCTTATGTCCAACACCAGATCCACCTGATATTGTTTTAATGTTTCAAAAAATTTCTCAGCACTGTTTTCATAAGCACTGAGTACATATATATCTTTCATTTCAATATCTCCTTTGATTTTTTGATTCTAAACCTGATTCTACTATATAGAAAAAAGCAAAGCGGATATGTTGTCTGTGCAACATATCCGCTTTACCAAATCAAAAACCAGACACAAGAATAAAAAGGGGGAGAGATTTCCTTTCGGAATTATCCATACAGCAAAGTATTACTACTTTTCCAATAGAATGGCAATTGTCGGGCTGCCTTCTACATATGGTTTTCCCGTAACATCGCTGAATACTTCAAATCTCTTAAACCCTGCTTCATTTATTTCTTTTATTAGACTTTCCACGGTGAAGTAGCAATTCCATATACAATATTCTCTGATTCCTTTCTCAGTCATTACTGCCGTTTGCTCTAATGTCACATTGTCGGAATACTTGTATTGTCCATTTAAAGAAAGGTATTTTTCCTGACTCCAAAAGCCCCCAGTCTCATGTACTTCCCAAGTCTTTAGTTCTTGAAACCCGTTGTACTTCACCATGGAGAATACATCTAATAATAGCTTTCCACCGTTTTTAAGGCTGTGGTATATCTTTCGTAATATTACCGCTCTGCTTTCTGTTGACAGTGCGCCATAATCACAGTAAATAAATGTGGCTAAATCAAATGCATCGTTATAATCCATTTCCAGATAATTCTGATAAATATACGTTATGTCCAGGTCTTGTTTTTCTGCTGATATTTTAGCATACTCAATGGACCGCTTGGAAAAGTCTATTCCGGTTACCTTATAACCAGATTTGCTGAATCTCTCCGCATATAGACCTGGACCACAGCCGATGTCCAGTAATTTTGTATATCGGGAAGACGGTACGGTTTCTTGAATCCACTTTACAGACTCTTCAATAAAGTTTAATTTACGGCTCGCTCCTTCGAAGTCTGGGTTAAGGTGAGCTTTGAGCATTTGCTTTGAAATATGCTCGTCATTCCAGAAATTCACATCGCTTTGCTTATAAAGGGAGGGACGCTCCAAACACATGAAAATATTGTTATTCATAATAACACTCCTTTAAATTAGTATAATAAAAAAGCCGTAGATTTTACTCTACGGCTGATCTTCTTAAGGTGAAGATAAGTTAAAGAGTAAAATAAAAACAAAACAGCAGGCACAAAAACAAAACCGAAAATCGGCTGTTTTTTGCCTATTGAGTTGAATTTATTTACTCTTTTCCAGTCACATCTACACCACCGATTTTGTGGTATCCGACACGCCGGACATACATCACCTTTTCTTTAAATTATAGTTTTATATTATACTGTATTGATTTACTTGTCAATGGAGAGATTATCATGCTCTTTCAAAGTGAGTATTTTGCCTGCATCAAGCCAAGTAACCGCTTAGGTCAATAAGGAACCGATCTATTTCTGTTCCCGAGATTTCCTGTATTCGTTGGGAGTTATCCCCTGGTTCTTTTTAAATGACTGCACAAAATGATTTACATGGTTAAATCCAACACGTGCCCCGATGTCTGTTACTGACAAACTGGTCGTGCAAAGCAGCTCCATACTCTGCTTGAGACGGTATTCAATAAGATAGCTGTAGGGTGTGGTGTGAATTATCTTACGGAAGCATCTGCTGCATTCTGCTACGCTGATATTGGCAGCCCTTGCGATATCGGTCAGAGACACATCTTCCGAATAATTCTGATGAATGTAGCTGAGCATGAGATGAATCCGCTCCTGCTGCTGTTTTAAAGCCTTATTATGAGAATTTTCATTTTGCAGCGTTACATGGTTAATCAATACAAGCCACATGTGTGTAACCATGTTTGAAATTTCATATTCCCAACCAAAGTATTTTGCCCCTTCCTGAATTTCTTTCAGTTTTAGCAAAATATTCAGCACATCTGCCTGCCAATCAAGCTCTTTGCTCAGTACCATTACAGGAAAAGAAAAAACATTGGTGTACGGCAAAACATAATCATACTCCATACGGCTTCCAGGAAAGAAGCAAAGAAGTTTCTCAGGGAAATTAAAACTGACATATTTTCCTTCTTCGGATATATCGGTGGTAATATGCAGCAAACCTTTATTGATAAAGATCCCCTGGCCTGACTCCAGAAAGAAGTCATTGCCATTGACCTGCATGGTGACCTGGCCTTTTGTAACCATTGTAAACTGCAATTCTTCATGCCAGTGTAAGTCGTGAAACCCTCTTCCGTGAGGAATACACTCCTGCCTTGTAACCGCATACATTTTAAAAGGGAAAAGCTTATCCTCATACCAATTGCTCTCATGCAACTCTTTTTTCATGACTACCTCCCACAGAATGACGATATATCCATATAAACAGATAATATATTTGCACTTATCCGTTTCATTTGCTGATATTATTATATCGCAATCAATGAAAATAATCAAAAGAAGGAGATCAAAATGGATATTTCTTTCCGAACATATAAAAAAGAAGAGGTCACATATCTAAAAGAGATATGGAATGACATATTGGAAGATGGAATTGCTTTTCCCGGAGACATTCCTTATGATGAAACAGGATTTGAAAAAATGCTGAAGGATCAGACTGCGGTTATCTGCATTCTGGTGGACCAGGAAGTTGCCGGTTACTTTATTTTGCATCCAAATAATATCGGCAGGTGCGGTCATATTGCAAATGCCAGCTATGCCATTTCAAAAAAATACCGCGGTCAAAAACTGGCGGAACCTCTGGTAAAGAAATCGATCGAACAGGCAAAAGAAGCTGGTTTTCGGGGTATTCAGTTCAATGCTGTTGTGGCAGGGAATCTCGCCGCCATTCACACCTACCAGAAAATCGGATTTGCCATGATCGGTACCATTCCCAAGGGCTTTCGGTTAAAGAACGGGGAGTATTCTGATATGCATATCATGTACTTTCCCATTGATTAAGGGAGATTTCAACTTCGTTTTTCATGAGCCTTTATCAGATAAAAATAAGCCACAAATAAAACACACTTATTCAAACGAAATACGATCTATTTTCTCGAAAACCGGAATACAGTCGATTGGCGCCGCGCATTTGACGGTTTGCCCACCGGAATACTGTTTGCCGTCGTTGATATTTTTCCAGATACCCACTGGTAAATAAACGTCCCGGACAAACTGATTCACATACAGTACCGGAGCCACAAGATATTTGGTTCCAAACAAATATTCGTCGCTGATATCCCAACATTTTCCATCCTCTGGGAATTCATAGAACAGCGTGCGCATCAATGGCGCCCCGGTTTCGTGAGCCTCTTTCATCAAGTCAAGCAGATAAGGTTTAAGGGAATACCTTAAATTCAGCTGTTTCCTCATAATTTTCATTGCTTCTTCTCCGTAGCTCCAAAGCTCATTGGGCTGACCGGTAAACAGATAACCGCCGCCGTAATCTTTATCGGAAAGAGAAGGAATGTCATGGGGATCACGATCGCCGTGCATTCTTAAAATGGGGCAAAAAACCGCAAATTCAAACCAGCGAAGCAGCAGCTGAACAAAATTGGGGTCATGCACATCTCCCCCCATAAATCCGCCGATGTCCGTCGTCCACCAGGGAATCCCCGTCAGGCCGATATTCAATCCGCCAGCCAGTTGGTCGCGAAAGGCTTCAAACGTACTTGGCACGTCACCCGACCACACCAGTGCCGCGTACTTCTGGCTGCCGGCCCACGCACTACGGGTCAAGTTGACAATTCCAGACTGATGCTCCGCTTTCAGACCATCATAAAAAGCCTTTGTGTACATCATCGGATAGATATTGCTGACTTTTAAAGCAGAACCGGAGTAATAACGGTAGTTATCAAAATCATACACTGCATAATCCGGTTCGGCGTTGTCTAGCCAGAACATATCAATTCCGTATTTGTAGTAGTTTTCCCTGCATTTCTCCCAGACGAAGGCGCGCGCCATAGGGTTTGTGGCGTCAAATGTAACGCAGTCGCCGTTAAAATCGTAAGTTTGTATGGAGCCGCTTTCTGCCCGTACCAAAAAACCTTTCTGCTCCATTTCCTCAAAGTTTTCGCTCTTTCGATCCACAGAAGGCCAGACGGAAACCATGACCCGTGTGCCCATGGAATGCAGTTCTTCCACCATCGCCTTTGGATCCGGCCAGTACTCCGGGTCAAAATGCCAGTCTCCCTGACGTGTCCAGTGGAAGAAATCAATCACAATAACATCCAGTGGAATGCTCAGCCGTTTGTACTCCCTGGCAACGTTTAAGACCTCTTCCTGCGTGCGGTAACGCAGTTTGCACTGCCAAAGACCCAGCACATTTTCTGGCATCATTGGAGCACGGCCGGTTATTTCCGTGTAATTTTGGATGATCTGCGCAGGAGAATCGTCCGCAATAATCCAGTAATCCATCTGTTCGGTCGCTTTTGCATGCCATTCGGTGTAGTTTTTGCCAAACGTAACGTTCCCCACGGCGGGATTGTTCCACAAAAAGCCGTACCCAAGGTTGGAAAGGGCAAAGGGAATGGAAATCTGGGAATTCCGCTGTGCCAGTTCAAGAATACATCCTTTTTGATTCATATAAGCATGCTGGTATTGGCCCATGCCGTATATTTTTTCCAGATCATTGCTTTCAAAGCGTACGCTCAGGCGGTAGTCACCGCCGAGGATTGGATCAAATTCACGGGAAATGACTTTTAAACAGCGGCTTTCCATACTTTCCGTACCGTCATAATTGCGGTAATATTCCCTCAAAATCGGTTCATCTTCGCGGAAAAAAGTAATCACTCCAAAGGGATTTACACGGGCGCTGATTTTCCCGTTGCGAATGACCGCTCCGTCTCCCTCCATGATGATTTCCGCTTCTCCGGCGGTGCTATCCGCCAGCGCCCAGTCGTTATCACTGAGCTTCGGGTATTGTGTGGAACGCACACGCAGCGCGTTTTTCCCCCACGCTTCCACCCGCAGTGTTTCGTGTTTCATTTTTCCGACCAATGCATGGTTTTCCTTACAAAAGAACATTTTCATAATCATCCTTTCACATTCGGTTTATAACCGGATATATCTTGTGCTGGTATGTATATTGTTTTATACTGATATTATAATGATTATTTTTATTCTGTTCTTCAATAATATTGATGATTATTAACATGATTTTGATATCTATGAAAGTTCTTTGCTTAATTGTAAAGCCAGATGCTCGTTTGAATCACAAGACGCAACATTTGTAACCAAGCCGTTAATTTCTGTAAACGAAATGCAGCTTTTTTACCCCTTTGTAAACCAAAAGCAGTTTTTGTAAGCGAAACGCCATTTGCTTTTTGACTTTATCCGCGTTATGATAGTAAAAACTGTATGCCAAACAGGGCACAATTCTCTTCCGCATTTTTTTGTAAGCTGAGAATCACCCCCTTAATTATGCTTTACTAGTTATCCATTGGCGGCATTGTTTTTTATTTTTTGAGAAGAGCAGGTTTTAGCATGATGTCTTCGGCGGCTACCGGCTGACATCCTAATTGCTCTAAAACTTCTTCTCCATGATAAAAGCTGAATGCTTCGTATGGGGTACGGTCATTCAGCTTTTTCCTTTTGTACGAATTAATGTGATTCATCATCAGGGTAATATCTTCCTGGCACAAATGATCAAAGCTGCTTCCTTTTTTCAGTACCCGGCGGATCAGACTGTGATTAACTTCAATTGCACCTTTTTGATAAGGACGCCCTGCATCACAATAATAGATCCGGGTTCTCATTCCCATGGTGTTATCGTTTTTTCGTTCGATTGCCCTGGGGTTTGAAAATTCACTGCCATTATCTGTAAAGATTACAGGAAACAGCTTCTGGAATTGTTTTATTCCCAGTGTTTCATTTAACTGATTATAAATGTCTATTACTGACTGTGAGGTATTAGCATCCCGTAAAAAGGCCAGCATCAGGCTGGTATCTACAAAGTGAATGGTCAGCAAACATTTCCCGCCCCGAGTACCAATGACAGAATCCATCTGAACAATTGGTGTATCCGGATGACTGGCTATATGGGCCTGAAAATCCGCATAATTACGACCAATCCGGCACCCCTTGTCCACTTTAAACTCCGGCTTTTTATATCGTTCCCGAAATGTTACCTTTCTTGGCAGATCAATGTTTCGAACATCCAAAAGACAGGCATCAATATAGTTATAGACCGTCTTCTCACTGCACATTAATTCATCCTTATAGGTCGCATAGATTTGATGGACTGACTGTCCCTTGAAAGTTCTTTAAAGGAGAGGCGAATATGGCAAATTCCATTCAGCTGAAAGAAAAAACTCCACATGGGGATACCATGTTCCCGCTAAAGGTTCATGTTATTGACACGGACACCCGCTTTCGGGAACGGCTAAATTATCACTGGCACGATGAAATTGAATTTCTGGTGGTCACTCAGGGGCAGGCGGACTTTCACATTGACGCCGAAAGCTACCGCGCTTCTGCGGGAGAGCTGTTGTTCATTAACTCCAACCGGCTTCATTACGCCACTGCTGTTGGAAACGAGCCCTGCGCGTTCTTCGCTGTCGTATTTAACCCAGCTCTGCTGAAAAGCTATAACAGCGACAATATTCAGCTCAAATACATTGATACAGTCTTAAACGCTGAGGTGATATTCTCGGAACACATTCAGCCATGCGAGGAATGGGAGAAACGAGCAATTGCCCTTCTCAATGACATTCGCAGCCTGTATTGCGGACTGGTGCCTGCGTATGAGCTTCAGATCAAAATAAAGCTCTATGAAATCTGGTTTTTGCTGTACTCCCATTCGAAATCTTCCGGTTCAGTCGGTTCTTCTGGTTCTGACTACCGCATAGCACGTATCAAAGCCATTTTGGAATACCTTCAAGACCGGTATCAACAAAAGATCTCACTTGCGGAACTCTCTGGTGCTTTTCATATGAGCGAAGGTCAATTCTGCCGCTTTTTTAAATCCATGGTAAAAATGCCGGTGATGGATTATCTGAATTCATACCGTATCAACACCAGCGCAGCGCTGCTGCTGAAAACCGATAAGGCAATCAGTGAAATAGCCGGCATGGTAGGTTTTAATAATATCAGCTATTTCAATAAAATTTTTCGGAAATACATGCACTGTTCCCCCTCCGAGTATCGCAAAAGCAACAGATGAAGGGGGAAGGGCCAGACAGTTATTAAATAGACGGATTTCAGTTCATTTGATTTATGAATGGATCAGATCCAGCTCAAAAAAGATCTGCTTTTCCGGAATAAGGCCCTCAAGCAGAATGTCTGCCGAACCTGCGTACTGGAAGCCGAACTTCTTGTATAAGCTGGCAGCTGGTTCGTTTTCCGCATGGGTATCCAGTCTCATTACTTTGTAGCCTGTTTCTTTTGCTTTTTCCAGTGCATAATCTACCATCTTTTTTCCAATGCCTTTTCCTGCCTTTGAAGGCGGGATGCAGAGCGTATGTATTACAAGTACCTCATTAGCGCTGGCGGGATATTTCCACTGGATCTGGGTATATCCTTCCGGCTGAAATTGATTTAAAATCATGCTGGCGCAGATTTCGCCATCTTCTTCCAGTACATATAACGTACCCTCTGCATGGCTTTTTTCAGCCACTGTTATTGTCGGGTACACATCAAGGACCCAATTGGAATGGCCGCCATGTTCCTTTTCATACAGTAAAAGTTCCCGGTAAGTCTGAGCTACCACATTGATATCTTCTTTCGTTGCTTTTCTGATCATAGATTCCTCCTGATTTTTATGTTGTATTCATGAAACAGGATCCATTGCTTTCTCCCATTTCTCTTTCATATACCCAAAAAGTATTTCATCTTCCGCATGATTTTCAAAGTTGGTAATCAACATAACCTTGCGGTCTGTTTCTGAATAGAGAAAATCCCTCTGCCATGCAAAAAAATGTGGTCCTTCTCCAATATTTCTGATATAACCCATCAAATGTTTTAAAAGATATGCGGTCTGCTTTATATCACTTAAACATTCATTTGCATAAAATCCTTCCCATTTATCATGTTCCCTGTCTCTCATGGCCTGATTTGCTTCCTGGAAGTATTCCACAGATTTTCCCATAAGGTAAAATGCTTTCTGATAATTTTCAGATGCAAATGCTTCATAGGATTTGCAGAACTGTACGGCGCCTTTTGTGCACAGAAGATGCAGCTTCACCTGAAGACTCATGCCGTCCTGCCATAAAGCAGGATTCTTTAAATACTCCTCCACCTTTTTGCATTTCCGCTGCAAAGCTTCAAACCGGGTTAAGGCAGATTCACATTTTTTAAGAAACCAGGTGATCTGTTCTGGAAACGAAATATCTCCGGTCGCCCAGCTTAATTCTGTAAGACATTCCTCTGTTTTCCCCTGCATCCAGCCATGATAAAATCCCCTGGTTAGATAGGTATAAAACTGCTCTCCCGCGTGTTCATCCGCTAGGCTTCCAAAAGGAATCACTGCCTTGGCATAGTCATCATAACAATCCGCCAGATATTTGACCGCATCTGGTTTTGACACTCCGTAATATCTTTTGATATATGCTTCTTTATAATGAGCCGTGTTTAGATCTCCATGTTTCCAAAGTTCTGCTACCGCTTCGAGAAAATACACGTGGGGCTTTACATTGGAGCAATTTACGATGAGATATTCCCTCACGCCTGTGGAAAATGCTTCTTTTAATTCTTCCCTGATGAATTCCAGGCTGTTGGGCTGCATGGTAATGTGGTTTGCTGCCTGAAGATCATAGAACGATACATGGTAATAAACGCCCTGCTGTAAATTCTCCCCTTGTTCCTGTTCATCCGGAAGTGCGGGAATCCTGGGATTATAAAGCCCCTGTCTTCTTGATACCATTTTTCCATATCCATTATCTGCCCGTATTCGAATCGTATTTTCAGGAAGCTGAAGATATCCCTGCGTGTACAACTCCATGATTTCTCCGTACAGATTGGTACAGAACAACGGTTCTTCTACCTTGTTCCTTACAAGATCTGCCTGTTCCTGCATGACATGGCTGATCAGTTCTCCTCTGGCTTCTGGTGTGCGGTACCGTTCATCATTCTCCCAGAAGGGACAATCTCCCTGTCCGCGAAATCCCAGATTCCAGATTACCTTCATTTCTTTTTGTTCCTCTACTCCGGTTCTCCATAATTCCTGGAATTTATCCGGATGATCTCCATATGACGCATTCAGTTTGGGAAACGCCCTGGAAAACATCTCCGCACCAAGGGGTTCCGCATGGTGATGGCTTATAAAAAGGCCCATATCTGATGCTGTTTGTCTATGTATTCGGCTGTTTTTGTCTGTTCCAGGGATCACCATATTTCCGCCCAGACGCAATAGTGCTTCAAATACCATCTCCCAGACGATATCGTTTTCACCATTGATATTCCAGGTGCTGATCAGCACTTCGTCATTGATGAACCAGCCTCTGTACTTTATATAAGATTCTGATGAATGAACGGTTTGCTTCGGAATCAAAACAGTTCCTTTTCGCATTAACTTTTGATCATTCCAGAACCAGAAGGGTGTTATTCCTAACCATTTTTCACTAATAGAAAGAAGTCCATATACAAAACCGAGATCACCGCCTGCCGCTATCACCATAATATCCCGGTCCTGATCTGGTTCCGGAAAAGAGATCTCATATTCTTCACTGCCCATAGGTGCCTGCAGCAAACGGATAACCGTACCGGTTTTCGTATCCTTCAGTACCCTGTCCATATCACGCTTCATACGGGTAACTGACAGCTCAACTGGTTTGGTGATGCGGATATCTTTTATTTCAATTTTTGTATCTTTACCAAACTTAAAATATTTTTCTTCCATATAACCTCCTGTGCCCCTGAACCATTCCTTTTATAGCAATTATCCTAAATATCCTATCCTGCGAGATGTTCTGTCTCAATCTATCTGAAATCTCATGACTTTTTATATATTTTTTCCATTATAATTCATCGGGTCATAATTATCAAAGTGTTTATGCAAATTCCTGCATAAACATTTATTATGTTGTTTTAATCAACATCTAAGCTTATGAAGCAATCAGTATCTTCTGCCTGCTGCATGATCCATTGACAACTTATATATTTCCATTACTATTTCACGAAATCCTTCAATAATCAGAAATGTACCTATCGTAAAGACAAAGGTATCCATCACCTTGCTGGAGCCAACCAATGCAACGATGCCGAGAATCACGGATAATAGAGCATAGGCATAAGGAACCCATTGGAATCTCCCCGTAATCACAGGGGCTTTTATTATCTGTTTCAGCTTCACACCGCCGGTTCCAATAAGGATTATTCCCAGGCTGAAATTGGTGGAAAATATAAGTGCCTTTTGTCGCAATACCAATATAAGACCAAATAAAACAATCACCGTATAAAAAATTCCAATGTGCTTTTTTACAATACCTTCTTCTTTTTCTATTTTAGAATTGTAAATCAGTCTCTGCCCTGCAAAGGCCATTAAAAGAAATACTGCTGCTGTGCCAACAATCTGTAAGCCATGCTCAGGCAGCTGCATAAAAAGCAGACCAAAAAGAGCAATACACGTTCCTCTGATTACTTTTTTCGTCTTCCATACATTAGCAATATCAATTTTCCTGGCGCTGCTTATGCATGTTTTGAATAACTTTCCAACGACTGCTTTGGAGTCTCTTGAGGAAGTAACCATAGCAGTAAGAATTGATTCAAATCCTCCTACTCCCCGATTTGCAATTTCATTGATATGCTTTGCGCCACCGGCTTCCAATGCATCAAAAAAATTCTCTGTGAATATTCTGCGCTGTTCCATATCCACTTCTTCAATCCACATGTCGAAGATCTGGTTGATTACTTTGCATTCCTTCTTAAGACCTTCTGCTTTTATAAAATGCTCCCCTTCCACCTCCCATGTCATTCCATCGTGCTGCATGATGCCCTCTGCCGCGCTACTTACGATTTTACAGGGACCATCGTGCTCGAAAAGCATTCCAATGATACTGTAGGATGGAATAATGCGGATGATTTTGTCTCGAATTCCATCATACTGCTCTGTCTTTAAGATTTCTCTTTGAAAACCTGGACCATCATTATCGTAAATTTCAATGATTTGGTCCTTAACTGAATCCGAACACATTGCCGATGCATAAACAGCCAGATTTCCCCCTTTGGAATGACCTCCCACGCGGTATTTCTTTTCTGCATTACGGGATATGGTCTTTTCCAGATAATCTACGGCTTCCAACTGTGCCGGTACCGTCTCAAAGCTAATTGTAAAATCTTCTCTCCACCCAAGAATGGTCTGATCCGTTCCCCGGAAGGCAATATATACCGTTCCATCCCCTAACTCCACATGCAGCCCGGCAAACTGGATCTTTCTTTGTTCGTCAATGGTATCCATATAGTGATACAGTTTACAATTACCAAATCTTTTGGATGCTGCGGTTTCTTTAAGAAAATCCAAAGGCAGATCCAATAAACTGTGAGTTTTGTATCCATGGGTGCCCGGTTCTTTTAAAATAGCAGTAGGAACCTCCTTAAGGAGGGCAAATCCTTTTTCATGTATCTCCGGTATGAGTCCGGAAAAATCAATATAGGATAACATTGCCAGAACCAGATTATCAACTTCATTAAAAGGGCGTTCTGCAAAACTGATATCTCCCCGCCATTTGATATATGACAATATATTATCCATTTCTATGTTCTCTCCCTCTAAAATCTTTCCCTTAGCATGGTATATTGCTTTGACAAGGAATTTTCTCTTCCTTATAAAAGCATCATTCCCAGTCAGAATAACTATTATTATGTACAATCTCCTTTCTTTCATTTTTTGTTTGCAGATATATAATCCTGTAAATTTATTTGAAGCAAATCTATGATAAATGTATGCTACGATAAAAAACGCTGTAATGAAACTTAAAGCGGAGGAAACATATCCCTCCGCTGCACCATACAACTGGTCTGTTCCTGCCCACAGAAAAGAAATAATATCTTTCCCCATATATTCATTTAACCTCTTTTCTGATCACCGGTTTTATTTTTTCATCAGCGCATTTACCCCAGATGCCACCAAACCACCATCACATAAAATATCCACTCCGGTTAAATATCCTGCACTCTCACTGGCACAGTAGGCAAAGAGACTTGCTATTTCTTCCACCCGTCCGAACCGTTTTATCGCACAAAATTTTGTAAACGAATCTGCTTCCTCTTTTTCCAGTTCGCCCATAGGCGTTTCGAAATTCCCAGGTGATACGGAAAGAATTCTAACTCCCTTGCTTCCAAATCTGGCCGCATCCTGTTTTGCAAACCAGATAACGAAATTTTTTGATATCCCATAGGCAATGCCGGAACGGTATTTTTCCGGGTATAAATTAACACTTTTCATCACCTTTTTCATAAAGTATTCCGGATCTTTCCGGCTGTATTTGTATTTTCTAAAAGGCATTACCATTTTAGGAGTTAAATAAGCGGACATGGAAGACACATCAATGAGACAGGATCCTTCTTCCATTACTTTATAGAAAGCGTTATTGATATAAATTGTCCCCAGTGCATTTACCTCCATAATCGTCTTTGCATCCCCCATATGAGGGGACATTCCTGCTGCATGAATCACTGCTGCCACCGTTCCTTTGGCTTTCGCATAGGAAGCCAGCTTCTCCACACTGGTGCGGTTAGAAACATCGCAGGGATATGCTTCTACCTGGATCCCCTCTGCTCTTAAGTCAATTGCAGCATCCTCCAGCTTCTTCGGATTTCGCCCGCATATGATGATATAATAATTTTGTCCCATCACTTTGGCTGCTGCAAACCCCATGCCGCTGCCGCCCCCTGTAATTACACATATTTTGCGCATAATAAGTTCTCCTTTCTACCTCATTGAGTCCTTCATCCAGTAACGCAGGAAAATTAATGACTGTTGGCTGCCATAACTTTATGAATCATTTTCATTGCCAGTACGGGTCTTAAACTATATAAAACGTTCATTATCCTGCAATCCTTGCCTATAAATACCCGAAAGCGGTTATTCTCCATTGCCTCTACAATCTGTTTAGCGGCCTGCTCCGGTGACAGCATTTTCTTTGCTCTGGCATCTTCCGCTACCGATTTACTCCCTTTTATATCTGAATTTATTTTAATATCCGTTGCCACACCCCCCGGAAATACAACCGTAACTTTAACATTGGTTTGTGCCAGTTCTGAATGAAGCGCTTCTGTCATGACCTTTACAGCCGCCTTGGAAGCACCATAAATTCCTTGCCCGGGAACCGGAAGGAAGCCGCCCATACTGGATACGTTAATTAAATGTGCTTCCGGACGTTCCTTTAAAAATGGAAGAATTGCCTTTGTCATATAGAGTGTTCCGTAGAAATTCACATTCATGACTCGATCGATCCGATCCAGTTCCAGTTCGTCAAGATTGATAAATGGCTGGATAATTCCGGCACAGTTTATAAGACCATCGATGGTTTTGTATTTAAAAACAGCTTCAGCCGTAAATGCAGACACATCTTCCCGGTTTGAAATATCAACAACATGGGTATATAATCTGCTGTTGTTTCCAGAAATACGAATGGTTTCATTCAGTGCTGTCTGATTAATATCCACTGCAATTACCGTTGCACCTTTGGAAAGCAGTTCAAGTACCAATTGCCTTCCTACACCATTACCGCCTCCCGTTACTACTATATTTTTACTGTTTGCTTTCATATCCGTCTCCTCCTGAGATTTATAATGTGTTACAGTCTAATGCTATTTCCCCACGTCAGCTTCCAACTGATGGTTTGCCAGTTTGTTTCTAAATTGTATTACTTTTTCATTGTAAAAACCTTGCGTAAACTTAACGTAAACTCTGAGCTGTTTTATGGCAGATTTTATAAAAATATTGCCAGTTAAATGGCGTCGGTCTTCGTACATCAGCGTGCGCAGTTTTTTTATGTCCTCCCGGACAAAGGTAAGAATAGCGCCTTCGGTTTAATCTGACCGAAGGCGCTATTTGAATACTTACTTTGTCCAGCACTCAATCACTTTCACGCTGTCACCATTCTTCGCGAAGTGGAGGAACTGCATTACGTCACCGGCAGTCTTTTCGCCGGTCGTTGTGTCCTGATTTGTGATTCTGTAATGAATAGCCGCCCAATCTCCGCTTATCAGCATATTATCAAAGCAAATACGCTTTACATCGGTCGTTTTTGGAGCATTTTTTACAGAAGCCTTGTATTCCGCAAGAGTCATGGTTTCGGTATCTGTATGATACTGCAGGTTGCTGTCATAATAGGTATCTGCCCATGCCGTCCAGGCATCAGACCCCTGATTCCAGTTTTCAAAATCGTTCAATATGGCCTTCTGAATCATCTTAGCCATATCGGTATCAATCGGTGTAGGATTAGTAACAGGATATTTGACTTCAAGATTCGTTGTATCGGGTATTGTCGCATTGACGATTGCAGCCAATGCCGCCTGCTGCTGCGCCTTCTCTTCGTCGGTCTGGAAACTCGATAAACCGGTAAAATCAGCTCCCTTTGTTCCTGCCCAGCCTTCGACCACTCTGGTACCCATTTTCTCTCCGTAATCCTTGAAATTAACAAATTCCATTACGCTTCCGTCTACGGTTTCCTTGGTCTGCCTGTTGGTCGTTGAAATATCATATCGAATCGCAGACCAGTCACCACTGATGATCATATTATTGAAGTTGCCCATTTGAATATCGGTGGACTTCAGCGTTGCATTCATGGAAGACTGATATTCCTTCAAGGTAAGCTTCACGCCGTGAACGTTATAAAGTGAATCCTCAGTATACAGAATATCACCCCAGGCTTCCCATGCATCATAACCTCTGTTCCAATTTTCAAACCCATTCAGCAACCTATTCTGAATGTTCTTCTTCATTTCCGTATCAATAGGGGTTGGATTGATGACTGGAAAAATAGTTGAAAGCTTTTCCGTGTTGTCATAGGAATCAGAAATAACGTCCGCAGCCCCAACCGTGCTGGGATTTGTTGCTTCTTTGGTAGAGCCCGAATCCGTATTGGCTCCACACCCCACAATAACTGCCCCTATGGCCAGGGCTGTCATACTCGCTGTTAATACCTTTATCATATTCTTTTTCATGATTATTCTCCTTATTAAAAATTGATTATTAAGTACGACAAAAATTTACCGCTGATTTATTTGTCGTTGATAAATGTGGGGATCACTTCTGTTTACAACAACCGGAATCCTTAAAGATAGTGTAAATACCCCACGTAAACTCAAAGTAAACTCCACAATTATTTTTTTTAAAGAAAATGTGATCAAGGTAACACCTCAAAATAATCCAGTTACAGTTTTTCAAGATTTATAAATGGCTGGATAATTCCTGTGCAGTTTATTAGCTCATAGATGTTTTTGCATTTATAAACAGCCTCAGATGTAAATGCAGACAAATCTTCCCTGTTTGAAATATCAACAACATGGGAACATAATGTGCTGTTGTTGCATTCTAATTTTATTTTTTGCACTTCACCCCCTTTACATCACCAAATTTCTGTATAAAAAAAGAGTACCCCCTTCCTGATATGCATTCCTTGTAATAAAACAGGGCACAGTTCATTTCGGATACTCTTATTATTATTTCAACTTTATTTCACTTGATCTACTATCTCCAACACCACGGAAAATGTGCTTCCCTTGCCTGGAACACTGGTTGCAGTAATATTTCCTCCGCATAAATCAACAATTCTTTTCACAATTGAAAGCCCCAGCCCAAAGCCTGTAGTGGCATGGGACGAGTCTCCCTGATAGTACTTGTCAAAGATATGTTCTATGGTTTCTTCGTCCATACCAATGCCTGTATCGGATATATTAACCGTTATCTGATTCCCGACAGAAATCATGATGATGGTGATTTCTCCTCCCTGGGGCGTAAACTTCACCGCATTGCTAATCAGGTTCATCCAGATCTGATGCATCAGCTCTGCGCTGCCGTAATACTTTACCGGGGAAAGTTCCATATTCAATGTGATTTCTTTCTTTTCCATCTCCCGAAACAGTAATATGGTACACCTTTTTATCTGTTCCTCTAGATCAAATTCTCTTTTATCCGTTATAACCTCCTGGGCATCCAGCTTTGTCAGCAAAAGGGTGTTCTGGGAAAGTGCCGCCAGTCGATGGGACTCCTCTGCAATGATCCGTAAGTACTGATTTCTTTCTTCCTCGCTGATATTGTTTTCAAGAAGAAGTTCTGCAAATCCATGGATCGAGGTTATGGGAGTTTTAAATTCATGGGAAAAATCATTGATGAAATTCTGCATTTCCATTTTTGTATTTTTAAGTTCCCGGACCATACGATTAAAATTCCGGTACATGTCCCTATATTCTCCCGAATTATTTAAATCAATTTCTATGTCTAAGTTTCCTTCCGCCACACGGTTGATGCCGTCCGATATTTTCTTCATCCGAACCTTTAGTGTATTGATGATTTTAATAATGGATACTCCTGCCACCAGACCCATGCACGGAATCATGCCCAGCATATAAATTGCATCATTCTTATTCATATCAAATTCCAGAAAGGTAATAAGCCCAAAGGCCATTACTGAACTAATAAGTATTACAATATAAAACCAGACAGCCCAGTGGATGGCAATTGGCTCCCTTTTGTGATATTTAATTTTCTTCTTCATATGCATCCCATTTCTGCCGATGTTTCTGCTTTTTATTTCATAACGGATTTATTTCTCATGAATTTCGGATTTATATCCAAGCCCTCTGATGGTAATGATATCAAACTCCCGGCAGTCTGCAAATTTGTTTCGCAGCCTGTTTATATGGGTTTTTATGGTGGTTTCATCACTGTTGGTGTCATACCCCCATATCTCATCAAGAAGCTGAGTCTTGGTGAAGATCATTCCTGGATAAGAAAGAAGCTTATAAAGAAGTTCAAATTCCTTCTTTGCCAGTTCTACTGTTTCTCCTTCTTTTTTTGCTATCGTATAAGTTGATGAATCCAGAGTCAGATCTCCGATTGTGATTTTTCTGTCATTGGCTATATTAGCCCTTCTAAGCAAGGCTTTTATGCGCCATAGAAGTTCTTCATAATCGATGGGTTTTGTCATATAGTCATCTGTACCGGAAGCAAAACCTGTTTTTTTATCATCAAAGGTGTGCATTGCAGTCAGCATGATAACCGGTGTCTGTATTCCTGCTTCCCGTAATTCTTTTACCATATTATAACCGTTCATGACAGGCATCTGGATGTCCGCAATTATGAGATCAATATGCTTGTGGTCCATCAATTCCAGCGCTTTTTCACCATTTTCAGCTTCTTCCACCACATAGTATGGTTTTAACCTGGCACAGGTAAGCATCCGTGTATGTTTATCGTCTTCAACGATCATTATTGTCGCCATATGATACCTCCTGTTTAACATTATTCTCTGCTTTTCATGATTCTGCTTTTCGCATTATAAGGGAATTGATTGTCTACCGACCAACGCTTCTATGATTTAACCAGTTTTTCAAGCTGATTCAGCTTAAAGGACAAAATCGCAATCAATAAGGCACAGATTCCCGGCAGTAAAGAATACAGCAGGCGGATCATAAGCATAGCGCTTTCCGGCTGCGTAACCTTTGAAGCTACGGAAGAAAGAAATCCCGCCTTTCCAAGCAAAAAACCGCATAATGCGGCCCCAATTCCACTCCCCGCTTTGCCCGCAAATCCAGCCACCACACCGCTGGAACCTTCCATCCTCGGTAATCCTATGGATTCATTATAGGCAGATAACTGCATGATTATTAATGCCCCGAGATATCCCAAAGGTAGATTTAATAAATTTGCTGCAACCACCCCGATAAGAACCAACGGCAGGCTGCTATTACCTAAAAATACGATTCCATAACCGATTGCTGCAACCGCTGCAAAAAGTGCAAACAAATTTGAAACACTCATTCTATTTAACATTGTAGGAAAAATAAACATAACCGGAAGCAATGCAATGGAAGAAATACTGACAAGACCGAACTTTGAAATATCTCCCATAACATATGTAAAAAAATAACTTCCTGCACCAAATCCAAGTGCTATATTATAAAGCCCCATAATCCCTGCATATACCCAGCAATATTTATTTTTCCTTAGCATCATTATAATTTCTTTAAGCCGTACCTTTGGTCCATTTTCTCCATCTACAGCGGGATCTTCTTTTACAAAAACAAGCCTCAGAATCCCAATAACCAATAGAGGAACTGCGTAAATCAAAATCAGATTCTGCCAGCCGTCTGCACTTGTTGCAATTTTTGCCATGAATACAGGAAAGCTTGCTGACACAATGATGCCTCCTAACATGCTGACGATCCCGCCCAAAGAAGATACCTTTGTAATGATCCGCTGGTTATTGGAAAACGCCCGGATCATATATGGCGTCTGGCTTACCTGAAGAATGGTTGCATAGACACTGAAAACCATGGTATACATTACAAATACCCAAACTGCTTTTACGGTTGTACTCCACTCCGGTGATGCAAAAAACAAAAATATGCTGCACCCCCATACTCCAATAACAGCTATTTCATATGGTCTGGCTTTTCCCCATTTTGATTTTGTATTATCGATCAGGAACCCTGCCAATAAGTCTGTAAAACCGTCAAACAATTTACTGACCATAAGCAGCGTACCCACCAAAGCTGGCTTCATGCCCAACACATTTGTGCAAAAAAATGTCAGATATCCTAATATAATCGTGTTCATTGCCGCCAGAGAAATATCTCTGGACTTCCACAAAAAGAATTTGCCCACAGGAAGACGGTCTAACGTTCGCTCGCCCTTACTCATGTTTGCCTCCAAATGGATTCAAGTCTAGTTTATCACAGTATCACTCCATATGCACATAAATAATATGCCATGAAATCATACCATGGAAAACTGTCTTTTACTCCATAAAACCTGAGTAAAAGACAGTTCCTGTAAGAAAAAGTTATAGATGATACTCTGCCTTTAAATGCGCCGCATTACAACCATTTAATTCGCATGAATCTGCTTATCTGACAGTGCCCAACCTTCAATCACTCGGGCGCCAATTGGTTCGGGATTATCTTTAAAATGCACGAACTCCATTGTCTGCTGTTTCATTTTTTCACCAGTCTTTTTGTTTGTTATAATGACGGAATAACGGATAGCCGCCCAGTCATCCTTGATGATCATATTATCAAAATCTCCAAGTTCCATATCAAAGATTTCAAAAAGTTTTCCCATGGCATCTTTGTATTCCTGAAGGTCCCATCTCTGTCCGTATACATTATAATGTGCATCCGGTTCATATAAAGTATGGCACCATTCCAGCCAGCCATCATACCCTCCATTCCAGTTTTTAAAGCCGTTTTCCAAACGATTTTTTATAGCATCTTCTAAAGTTATACTCATATCAATTCTCCTTTTCTTTTATCCTGTTTTAAGTTATTAGTTCCAGAAACTTTCTTTTACTCTTTTCTGTACTGTGATTGTAGTTTTCTTAAGTAAACTGAAAGTAAATTTTTCTAGTTAATCATAGAAAAAAACAGGCTGTTATGGGAAGGGGAAATCCATTCGCATAACGGCCTGTTGTCTTATAGATTTGGTAAGTATGATCTGCACTATTATTCAGACACCATTATTTTATTTCTGTTTCTGCAAAAAATCCTCGGGTTCTTTCATCTATGTATAAATCGGACCGGATCCAAAAACTCTCTTTCCATTTTATGTCATTGGAAGAAGCTCCGATCATGACATTTATCTCGCCTTTTTCCACTTTCCATCGTTTTTCCTGATCCAGAAATGCCAACTGACTCACTAAAATCGTAAAGGAAATATTCTTTTTTTCACCTGGCGCAAGATGAATCCGCTTGAAACCAGCCAATTCCATGACTGGTCTTGTCATACTGGCAAATACATCTTTCACATATAGCTGTACTACTTCATCACCAGCCACGTTCCCTGTATTTTCTACCTGGATTGTCACTGTAACTGAATCAGAGGGATCCACTTCTTTTTTATCCATTTTCATATCAGAATAAGCAAAGGTAGTGTAAGAAAGGCCATGACCAAAAGAATACCTTGGTTCAAAGGGCCTGTCCATATAGCTGGTAAAGGCACCGATGCAGCCCTGATGATAGCTGGAGCCATTGGTATGATTGTAGTAAATTGGCTCCTGTCCGGCATTATAAGCAGCTGAAACCGGCAATTTTCCGCCTGGATTATATTCTCCAAGCAATGCTTCCGCTATTGCCACCGCTCCCTTTTCAGCAGGACTCCAGGCCTCTAAAATCCCATTGGCATATCGGTCTGCATTGTCACTGGATATGGGCCTTCCATCAAAATGTACGGCAACAAACGGTTTATGCAACGTTGCCAGTTTCTCAAGAAATATCTCCTGGCAAGGCGGCAGATTCACATTGGTGCTGTCAATCCCTTCTCCTGTAGACGCCATAGAGCCGGTTCCATATTTGCCTCCCACCGTAACGATGACAAGATCGGCTTCCTTTGCTTTTTGCAGTGCCTCATCATGACCGGAAGTATCATCTCCGGCATATGGATAGCCATAGGCATAGATAATTTCCGTATCCGGCAGGCTCCTTCTTAGCTGCTCCAGAAGATTGGAAGAACCAGGCTTTAACTTCTTTGCCAGTTTCTCAGCCATGGGATGCTCTTTCTGGACAAAAGTTCCGTGCAGACGCTCTTCTTCATAACCGGAAGAGATTTCCTGCTCTTTTATGCCTGCCATGGTGTTTCTGGCACCCAGCCACCGTTCTGTCATGCTCATATAGGTATAGCCCCCGAACATCGAGCGGGTAGAGGCTGCATGATATCCGATTACCGCAATTTTCTTCACCTCTTTGCTTATCGGCAGAATGCCATCATTTTTTAACAGCACCAGAGATTCCCTTGCTGCCTGAAGGGATACATTCTCATTTTCCTGCTTGTGGAAATAGTTCCTTAAGTCCTTACCCGAGGCAGCATAAGGATTTTCAAACAGCCCCATACGGAATTTTGCCGTAAGGATACGTTTTACCGCCTGATCAAGCACTCCCTCGTCCATTTTGCCTGTGGCAAACCACTGAGCCATTTCCTCATTATAGCTTACTTTTGACGGCAGTTCGATGTCTACCCCAGCCTCCAGAGCCCGTCTGCCCGCTTCGGTAACACTTTCACAGACATTCTGCCTGCTATGAATTTCAGAAACTGCACAGTAATCCGATATTACCATTCCGTCAAATCCCATTTCTTCTCTCAAAAGACCGTTCATGACTTCTTTCGAACCTGTAACTGGTTCTCCATTGAGTGAACTGTAACACGGCATGACAGACTTAAGACCTGCTTTTGATATAGCTGCCTGGAATGGTTTTGCATAAACTTCCCGAAGAAGCCTGTAGGGAATATCGCAATTAGCTGCATGGATTCCTCCTTGAGAGTCATGATAACCGAGAAAGTGCTTTGCGACCCCCTCAATCTGCATCCCCTCTTTCTTTTCCATCTGCAGTCCTTCCAGATATGCAACCCCCATTGCTGAAGCAAGAACAGGATCCTCTCCATAGGTCTCCCCCTGACGCCCAAAACGGGAATCCCTGGAAATATCAATGACTGGAGCAAGAACATGCGAGGCTCCTACCGCACTAGCCTGACGGCCCACAATCTCCCCCACTTTCCTTTCAAGCTCCGGATTCCAGGTGGAGCCCCTTCCAATTCCGGAAGGAAATCCATCCGCCTCCTTTACCAGAATGCCGCAAAGCCCTTCCATATGGAAAATCGCGGGAATGCGGTGTTCACTCAATGCCATAATTTTATCCTGGAGTTTCCTCTGATACTCGGCAATCTGTTCCAGCGTATCTATTTCTCTCATACCAAAACAAGCAACCTGACCTGCTCCCTGGGGATATTCCTTTTCCAGTTCTTCTTCCGACCACTGTGCTGATGGATAATACCCTACAATCTGAGCCATTTTTTCTTCAAGACTCATTTTAGCAAGTAACTCTTCTGCCCGGTCAACAGAATTCTCATGATTTTTCATTGTGATAATTTTCCTTTCCTCTACTCCATGTTTTCAAGTATCTGATCCAGCTGTTTTAGGTCCTCTTTAGTTGTCTCTCCGCCATAACGGTCAACGGATTGACGAATAGACTTATTCCATTCGTAAGTAGGAATTTTCTGAATCCATGGAATTTCCTGTTTAAGCGTCTGGCGAGTTTTGGGGTTTTCCATTAATTCATAAAGCTTGTCATAAGAAGAATAGGTGTGGCGTATGGATTCTTTTGTTTTGTAGGCTACCGAATAGGTCCCAGGTTGAAGATGACAGATATCATCTCGGAAATCCGCAAATACAGGATTTTTTTCTTGCTTCTCTTTTTCTTCTGGAAATAACGGCAGTTTTAGTTCTGCATAACAACCAAACGGAACTGTAATCTTGACTTCTGCCTTCCACTTATCTAGAATTTTCCAGGATATTTTATAAGTTCCAGCCGGCGTTCTGCATTCTGCATCCAGATAGCGTAAATTCCAAGAAAGTTCCGGTTCAATACGAACTTTACGAAATCCGGGACTCTCTTCCAAGGGATTCAGCCCCGCCCCATGCCGGAAAATCCATTCCACCACTGCCCCATAGGCATAATGATTCAAGCTGTTCATCCCAGTAGAAGAAATGCTCCCATCAGGTAAAACGCTGTTCCACCGTTCCCATATGGTGGTAGCGCCCAGTTTTACTTCATACAGCCAGCCTGGATATTCTTCATTTAAAAGCAGCTTATAAGCAATCTTACCGAACCCTTCCTTAGAAAGCTGATTGCACAAAAGAGGAGTCCCAACGAATCCGGTCTGAAGCCGGTATCCCGTCTCCTCCAGCTTTTGAATCAGCATGTTTTTCGTTCGTTCTTTCGACTGCAGCAGATCAAAATGCAAAGCTAGCAAGAGTGCCGTCTGAGTATTGATGCAGCATCTTCCGGTTTGGGAAAAATATTCTTTCCTCACAGATTCTAGAACAGATTCTGCCAGTTTTCCATAGTGGAGTGCCTCTTCCTGTTTTCCCAAAATTTCAGCCGTCTTAGAGGTGATCCTGGCACTATTTGCATAATAAAGACTTGCAATAAAACCGGTATCCGTAGCTCCCATGGACTGGTCTGACCCTCCCACCGGGTTATCCAGAGCAAGCCAGTCTCCAAAATGAAATTCCCTGCGCCAGCCGCAGTCATTACCATCCACTCGTTCAATATAATCAACCCATGCCTTCATACTGTCAAACTGCTCTTTTAATATGGATTTATCTCCGTAGAACAGATACATATTCCATGGGATGATACACGCTGCATCACCCCAAACAGACGAAGTCCCTTTATTTCCCACAGAGGGAATTACATTGGGTACCTGTCCCCCGTGCTCTTTTTGTTCCTGCCACATATCAAAGAGATATTTTTTATAAAAGGCATAGCTGTCCCGTAAAAACATAGCTGTTGGACTGAATACCTGAGCATCTCCTGTCCAACCCATCCGCTCATCACGCTGAGGGCAATCCGTTGGAACATCAATAAAGTTACCTTTTAATCCCCATTCCGTATTTTGAATCAACCGATTCACCAATTCATGTCCAGTAGTCAGAGTTCCAGTCTTTGGCAACTCCGAATAGAGAACCAGTGCAGTAAAATCTTCTTTTTTTAATTGTGCCACTCCCTCAACGTTTACGTAGCGGTATCCGTAATATGTAAAGTGAGGCTCAAGAACACATTCTTTCCCATCAGAAACATAGACAAATTCGGCTTTGGCGGATCTTAGATTTCCTCGGTAAAAATTACCCTCCTGAAGAATTTCCCCAAACTGCAAGCGGATAACTGTGCCTTCCGGCTCTTTTACCCGCATCCGGAATATTCCTCCGATATTCTGCCCGATATCAAGAACCTGTTCCCCCGCTGGCGTATGAATGAGTTCCACCGGATCAATTTCTTCCCGGACCATAACAGGAGTGCTGAGCCGTTCCAGCAAAGGTGCCATTTGCTCCGTGCAGATTCTTGCCATACGAATCCCTCTTCGCCCCTCCTTCCTATTCCATACTTCTCCATCATAAATGTTGGAGGAAGTGATGTGGCTGTCTGTTACTTCCCAGGTATCATCTGTTCCAATGCATACAGCAGTACCATCTGCATATTCCAGACGTATCTCTGCAATCAGCTTCCAGGTATTGCTGTAATACGGTTTTTTATTTAGTTTGCTGCTGAATCCAAAACGCCCTTTATACCAGCCATTTCCCAATAATACTTGAAGCCTTCCGCCACTCTGAATTTCTTCTGTTATATCGTAAGTCTGGTATTGAAGCCATTGATGGTAATCATTGCAATAAGGAGCCAGATATTCCTTTGATATTTTATTTCCGTTTAAATAAGCCTCGTAAAGTCCCAGACCGCAGATATAAAGGCGAGCCTTTCTGATTTCTCCATCGATACTCATGTCTTTTGCAAACACCGGATGATATTCTTCTTCACCGTCACAGGTAATCCAGGAGGCCTGCCATGGCTCTTCCCGTTTTCCTGTTTCAAACCATGTGACCTCGCTGACGGCTTCTTCTCCTGCATCCGTCCAGGCTGTTACGTCCCAGTAATAACGGGTTCGGGGTTCAAGCATGCAATCTGCCTCAAAAGCTAGATGATCAATATCTTCAGAAAACCCACTGTCATAGAGAATGTCTTTCATCTGACTGTCCCCGGAAACCCTGATACGAGCTTTTGTTTGCTTTTTCCCGGTGGACTCAATGATCATATAAGAGAACACTGGCTTCTCCATCTGATATCCTATTGGCCGGACCAAATGATTTGTTTTACATTCTACAATTCTCATATTTTCTCCAAAACATCAGCTGTTCCCATCTAGTTCCCGGTAACAAGCAATTCCCCTTCATAAGGTTCCAAAAGCAGTTCTTCGCAGTAGTTCTTTCCGGATAAAATTCCTTTTCCGTCACTTTCCAGTTGTATGCGAACCGGATCCGGGGTCGTATTAACATAGAAATATTGATTTTCAGCAATTTTTCTTGCCTGAATCCCTATCGGTACAGAAAGTCCTTTTTCAAGCCCCAACTCTACAGTCAGGCATTCCAAAAGCCAGCCAAGCATTTCCCGGTCTGTTTCTGCTGCCATATAATAAGCCTTTCCTAAACCATAATGATTCACAGAAACCGCACACATGTTTTTACTTTTAAATTCTGCATATGATACTGCTGTACTGCGTTCAAGTATCTCGTAATATTGCGCATTTATCAGAAAATCATCCATCCCCTTTTCTACCCTTAACAGTTCAAAGCGGCTTTCCTGTTTCTCTGATATAACGGCATCCTTTGAAAACGTCCACTCCATATCCGTTCGATAAAAGCCTGCAACCCGGATTCCAAATACGTCCTCCAGATAGCCCGGTCTTGGTGTTCCAAATACCTTACCAGTTTCATCTACTGTTGCAGAATAAGCTGTCATAATAACATTTCCGCCAGCTTTCACATAGTTTCTGATGGTGTCTGCTACCTCCGGTTCCATGACGATATGTCCAGGTATGATAATTAGCTTGTAATCATTCTTTATATTCCGTAAATCCACTACATTATAATCACGGTTTTTCTCATAAAAAATCCTGTGGACTTCAGTCATAGTCTTCTTATACGACTGCTCAAACTGAGCGCTGCTGTATTGGTTCACCCTGGAACTGTCATAATGGTAAGCAACCGCCACATCGGGATTTGGAAGATACGGAAAAGCATAGGATTCCAGCTTTGACAGATCTTCTGCCAGCTTCTGATATTCGAAATAATTAGGATTTGGTACTCCATCGTGTCCTAACAGGCCGTATAGGTACTGTTCCTCTCCCCCAAGCATACTTCTCCATGTCCAACCAAGAATCATCTGATTCCGATTCAATAAACTTAAAAGTCCTTGCATTCGAAGAGCACCGGAAGGACCGCATACCGTTCCCTTACTTCCTGTCTGAAACTCCAGACACCACATGGGTTTTTGTGTTTCTGCAAGACGCTGATAATAAACGCTACTTATAAACTGGTATTTCTCGTCGGTTCCATACCCCGGATAAAAGCCCATTCCCGGGTAATCTACAAACTGGTCACAGATTTTCAAGTAATCAAACCCCAGATTTTCTTTTTCCGCATAGTGATTGGAAGAATGGGGAATGCCAGGAGCTTCTTTTTTCACGACCTCTGCCAGCCGAACCATAAATTCACCGATTCCATCTGCAAAGAACCTTCGCATATCAAGCCATGCTTCTGGTGCTCCCACAGCAATCTCATTTTCCTGTAAGACTGCATCTTCAAAAGAAGTGAGCTTTCTGGACCACCGCCTGGCTGCCCAGGCTTCATTTAGAGCAGCGATTGTACCGTACTTCTTTTTCAGCCACTGTACAAATCGTTTTCTTGAATATTCGGAATAAGAGAGATATCCATCTCCTATTTCATTGCACAAGCCAAACGCAAACAGGGATGAATGGTTTTTGTAACGATTTACAAATTTTTCAGCAAACCGAAGAGCATAATTCTGGTATGCCTGATCAGAAATGTCCTCCATATACCGTCTTAGACTTGCCGCCTCCATACCGCTTTTTCCGCTGATGTTACAGCCAGGACAAAGCTTATGTACCCATACAGGTGCTGGCCTTACCGATATATCCAAAAAGACGCCGATTCCTGCATCTGCAAATAAATCCAGGACTTCATCAAACCACTCAAAGGTATACACACCTTCTTCCGGCTCATAACTGTCCCAGCACAAATGCCCCAGGCGCACGGTATTAAACCCTGCCTTTTTCATCAATTCTATGTCCGTGATCCACCGTTGTTTTCCCCAGTCATGAGGATGGTAATTTGCTCCAATGTAAAGCGCCATATACGATTCCTCCTGTCAATTTAAGAAAGCTGGAATTCAAGAAAATCCACGGAGCCGTTCCCTGTATATCTAAAATACAGCGGCAATATGCCGTTTAATCCTCTCACCGGAGCTGAAAATAACTTCCATTCCTCAGTCTCAACTGTCACCGGAACCTCTCCTAATGTTTCACCATCAGGAGATGCTGCGATCTGGAAGGATCCGTTTCCCTTTCCACACACAGTAACGGTTACTTTCTTTTCATCTTGAAAATCAAAATACTTGTAGCCTGCAACTGCTCCCTCCCTCATATTGGCGATATACTGCTTTGCATTCTCATCTCCGTCGGGTCTGTCCTGGGTGAAATAAGGGTGACTTTCATTTAAGAAAACCGAAGAGGAAAATACGGCCCCCTCTTTCCCCCATAGATTGCAGGCAATCGCTGCCATATATCTGCCTGTTCCAGCAAGAGGCCCATCATTTAGTCCGCAGGATGTCATTTCCACCTGGGGTATGGTTCCATCAGGCAGTATCGTAATTTTTTCCGCACAGGCCTGCCTGGAATACTGGGTCCTGTTTGTCTGACGGTGATAAAAAATATACCATTGACCATTGATGCATTCCATACCTCCATGAGTGTTCCCAAGATAATTTTCTGCGTCTTTGGCAGTCCTACCAGAAAGACCAACATCCCCAAGAGCAATCAACTGCCCGCCAAACTGAAATCCCCTGTCCGGTCTCTTGCTTATCGCATAGCTCAAGGAAAAACTTTGAACATCGGAATAAACAAAATAATAAGTATCCTTGATTTTTCTAATTGAGCTTGCTTCAAAAAATTCGTGGCCTTCATATCCGGTATCCATGCTGTTATGTAGCGTAGGAATTAAAATTGATGGTCTTTCCTTAATCGTCATCATATCCTGGCAAAGCTTCATCACCTGGGAATTTTTAGATTCTGCTGTCTGATCTTCTGCTTTTCTGGGTGCATTGCCAGAGTAGAGATAGATGGTATTGTCATCATCAATAAAAACACCCGGATCAAACTGAATGAAATCTCCCTCTTTTTTTCCCAGAGGTGTCCCATCATCATAACGAACCAGCCCCAGATACTGATACTCCCCGGCAGGAGTATCGCTGACAGCTACACCGATTTCCGGAAGTACATCCAGACAGTAATAAAGATAATATTTTCCGTCTAATCCTTTTACTACATCAGGTGCCCAAAGATTATGGCTGCCTTCCGGATTTCTTGGGTCCCGATCTTTCCTATAGATGATGCCTTCATACTGCCAGTCTGAAAGATTTCCGGTATCTGCCGAATAACAAGCATAATCGTTCATGCAGTACTTGTCGCCGTCAAACCGGTCATGGCTCCCAAAAAGATAGACCCTGTTCCCAAAGACATGAGGTTCTCCGTCCGGTATATATTCGCAGAACGGTAAAAACGGATTATAAGCCTGTTTTTTCTTCATAAATTTTCTCCCTTTTACTTTCTTATTAATAAAAAAAGTTTCTTTCCATTCATGTTTTGAAAATTTTATCATGAATGTAAAGAAACTTCCTTATGCTCATTTAAGATATTTTATGGGGTTTTTATAGAAATATCTACTATCCCTTTTCCACAATCCAAACCCCATAAGGTTCAATTCTGTTTCCTCCGTTCTTCCTTTCTCCACTGAGTATTTCCATAACCTCTTCCTTAAATACAATCTCTTTTTCCGCATTGTCATAATTAAGCAGAAACAGCTTATCTCCTCTAAATGACACTTCAATTTCAGGTGGAATTTCTGCCAGTCTTGCCGCCGGACTTTCTATTCCAAATTTCTGCAAGAACAATGCTGCAGTCTCTTCTGCAAATCCCGCTCCAAAATACCATGCCTTCCCTTTCCCCTGTTCTTTACAGACAAGGGCCGGGCTTCTATCATAATAATTATGTACAAAGCTGCCTTCCACTATTGCCCCTGGAAGTGCTTCCAATATATCATTAAATATCGGAGCCGGGACCTGTTCTCCAGCCCAATCCATATACACAGTCTCATCCATGGGACCGATACTGGTAAAGTCAGTCACTTTCACTCCACAGAGTTCTCCTGCCGGTCCTGGCATAGAAATCATCGGACACTGACCATACATGTCTTTGTAACCTGTCCTGCTTCCCATCACCAGCTGACCTCCCTGCATGACATATGCTTGAAGAATTGCAGCTCGGACGTCATTTAACAGAGTCGCATGAGGATATACCACCAGTTCATAGGAAAAAAGCTCCTCCGCTTTTTGGGTATCTCTTATATCCACAAAGTCAAACGGGATATGGGCAAATTCCAGTGCCCGGAACCATCCATCCATACTAAAATCACGAAGGGGGCCATGCCAGATATCACTTTCCCCGTCCCAGGTATTATCGTAATCCGTGAGAATTGCTACTTTTGCTAAATATGGCTTCCCAGCTATTCCGTTTTCAATTCCTGCAGCATTTACTTTCTTGATTTCCTCATGAATCTGTTTCAGTTCTCTAAGACGGCGGTTATCTTCGTTGCTGTAATCGTTTAGTCCATGCCAGTAAATTTCTGTTCCTTTGGTGCAGGTACGCCACCGGAAATAGCTTACTAAGTCTGCACCGTGTGCAATAGCCTGCCATGTCCACAACCTCATCTGCCCCGGTTTTGGAGCTGGTTGAAGCATCCGGAAATTCCAGCCGCCAGGCCCCGCCTGCTGCTCCATAATGCCGAACAGTGGGGAAATAGCCCTCACTCTTGATAAGTTAAAGGAAGAATTCCGATCCTTTATATCATTCGTTCCCCTTTCCTTTCCAGCCTGATAGGCAAAGTTCGGGTAATTATCATAACAGATAAAATCAACCCCTGATTTCATAAGTTCCTGGTAATCAATGTCCGGGAATATACCATTTGTAGTAATAAAACGTGCTCCTGCTGTCTTTCTTAAGATTCCTGCCTGCAATGCCATAAAGTGAATGGCAGAAGAAGATACAAAGCGCTTTTGTTCCAGCATCAGATGGGGATTGGCTGCTCCGACTCCCGAAGGAGAGCGCCTTGCTAAATGAATCTGGTTCCAATCCGTATAAGTCTGATTCCAGAAAACAGTTCCCATCTTATCGTTCAATTCATCCAAAGTGGCATATTTTTCTTTTAAATAATTCCGAAAGGCCTTATGATCACTCTCCCCATAATACTCATGGATCTCACAGTTTATCTCGTTATCAATCTGCCAGCCTGCAATGCATGAATATTGGTTAAAGTGTTCTCCCATTTTTTCCACCAGCCTGGCGCAGAGTTTAAGGTACTTTTGGGAAGTCAGATTATAATGACGGCGCATTCCATGGTAAATCAGGTTGCCGTCCCCATCTGCATTTAAAACTTCCGGATATTTTTCTGTCAGCCATGCAGGCGGAGTTGCTGTCGGGGTACAGAAAACCACTTTCATCCCCTCTGCTTCTACCAACGTAAGGAAGCGGTCCCAGAATGAAAAATCAAAGATCCCCTCTTCTCTTTCCATCAGACTCCAGGAAAATTCTGCTACGCGTATGATTTCAATCCCATATTCCTTCATACGACGCAAATCTGGCAACCACAAGGATTCTTCCCAATGCTCGGGGTAATAACAGACACCCAAAGTCAATTTTGATAAATCAATGCTATATCTCATTTTATACCTCCTACCGTTTGTTTTTTGTATTCACTGGGTTTTACCCCCATGTTTTTTTCAAATACTTTATTAAAATGGTTTGTATCCGAATAGCCAACCATCTGACAGATTTCATAAATCTTTAAGTCTGTTTCTTCCAAAAGTTTTACCGCGCGGCTGACCCTTAACCTGGTCATGTAGGTCTGATAGGTTTCACCCGTTTTCTTCTTAAACAACTGGCTGAAATAATATGGATTGATGAAAAAGCGTTCCGATATATCATTAAGACTGACTTCCTTGTTGAAGTTTTTGTTCATATATTCTTTTGCCTTTGATACCAGATCCTGTTTTTCCGGCATGCTTTCCTTGAGCATCAGCTCATTCATACTTTTTATGATATTGATGATCCAGTTTTTCAGCTGTTCAATGGTCTGGAATCTTGAGATGCTCTCCAGAGATAATATATTCCTTCCCAGATATTCATTGAGCTGGAACTGCATAAACGGCATCTTCCGTATTCCAGTCAGAACGATGTTAAGGCTCAAAAGCTGTAAATCATTGAGACTTAAATCTTTTTCCTTTTCCACTTTTCGAAATATCTCTTCAATGATCTGGCGGCAGCCTTTGTCATCCATGGTATCGATGCAGGCTTCCAGCCGTTTCACATCCTCTGTCTCCAAAAGCTTGGGGGTTGCTGTAATTCTGCGGATATCCTCATAGCTTATGATACAGTCCGGGCCATTGATTACCTTATAATTCAGTGCACATCTGGCCTCCTCAAAAGACTTTCTGATCCCTTCTACATTATGATGCATCAGGCCAGTGCCTCCACTAACTGAAACCCCTGCCTTTTCCGCCAGTTCATACCGGAACTTCCCCACCGCATTCAGAAAACGTTTGTATTCCGTATCTTTGTCCCAGGCCGTTATTAAAACTGCCATTGAAGCGGAATAGGGAATTACGATCCTGCACTTACAAAAATTCAGATGTTTATCTGCCAGTTCTTCCACGTACCGAAAAAATTCCTTTCTGGTTTTCCCCGGTTCCTCATCTCCATTCTCCACAACCGTAGAAGTATACCAATTACATGTCATCGGAAATCCCAGGTTTCCAAGCTGGTCTTTCATCTCCTCGATGGGAGGACCTGACATTTCCAGAATATCTTTCAGAACATATTCCTTCATGGAATGTTCCATCTCTAAAACCAATTTACTTTTTTTCTGTTCCTCCCCAATAGATGTACATATTTTCTTGAATACTGCACTTAACTCCTCTTCCTCCACAGGCTTTGTGATATACTCGGCCACTCCTAAAGCTATGGCACTTCTGGCATATTCAAATTCTGCATATCCGCTTAATATGACGAATCTGGATCGGCTTCCAGCTTCTTTCAGCCGGCGTATCATTCCGATTCCGTCACATTCTGGCATCCGTATATCGGTCAGTACGATATGAGGCGCCAAAGCCATTGCTTTTTCAAAACCCTGTGTTCCATCAAAGGCTAAATCCACCACCCGGCATTGAGGCACCAGTCGTTCAATCAGGAATTTTAGACCCTCTGCAATCACAGATTCATCATCCACCACCAATACATCGTAGAGCATGCTATCTTCTCCCTTTCATTCCATTATATTCCATTGCCACGGTATTAAGATTTCTATTACTGTACCGTTGTCTCCGCTGTCTGCAACTTTTAAATAGTATTCTATGCCATAATGCAGTTTAATCCGTTCAGCAATATTTTTTAAGCCAATGCCAGTTTCATGTTCTTCTTTTTCTTCTTTTACCGATGCCCCTTCGGTATCTATTCTGAAGACAAGATTGTTTATTTCTTCAATCCGCTCCGGCGCCATCCCTTTCCCATCATCGCTGATCTTTAAAAGAACATCTTCCCCATCGAGTATAAATCCTTTTACAATCATATGAAGTGGCATCTGATACCCCTTAAAGCCATGTTCTATGCTGTTTTCGATTACCGGCTGAAGTACCATGGATATAATCGAAGAATCCAATATTCGTTCTTCCAAATCCACCTCTAAGAAAAACATGTTATGGAAACGCATATTCTGCATTTTCACATAATTTTCTGCATAATCGATCTCATCTTTTATCCGATGAGCTGCGTTTTGTTTACTGAGAGCCATGCGGAACATCTTCGCAAGGATCTTAATCATATCTGCAACCTCGTCGTCCCCGTTCACCAGTGCCTTCATCCGAATGGATTCCAGCGTATTATAAAGCATATGAGGATTGATCTGTGTCTGAAGGGCAAGGTACTTTGCATTTTTTTGTTTAATTTCTGCCACATATACATCTTCAATTAACGTCTTAATCTTCATCACCATGTGATTGTAGCTGGTTACCAGACTGCCAATTTCGTCATTTGACTCCTTCTCCAGCACTGCCTTGTATTCCCCTTCTTCGACCTGTTTCATGCGTTTTTGCAGCTTACGAAGGGGCATTGTAATATTTTTACTGAGCAGAGAAGAAACCACGATCACAACAGCCACACAGCCAAACACTGCGAAGGCTGTCACATGCCCGATCCTGTTAATCTTAAAAAGCAGGTCACTGCGTGGGATTACTGCATTAACTTTTAATCCTGCCCGTTTTGTCTCATTGGTGAGAATGAGATAATCCACGTTATTTTTCTGATACAAAAGCGGATTTCCCTCTTTCTTCGCCTCTTCCCATGTCAGGCGTCCGCTGGCAACGTCAGAATCGTAAAGAATTCCGTTATATGCATCCGTAATACTGATTTTTATATTATACTGGTTTCTTGCCAGCAAAAAACTGTCACTGAGTTCAATTAAGCTGGAAGGGTCTAAATCTATGAGCAGTACCCCGGTATAAGCACCCCCATAATTTAATATCTGTCTTCCTATGGTCAGAACGATCCCATCCTGATTGTGGTCATAATATGCCCGGTCATGAACAGAGGTAATGGCAAGCTTGTCTTCTGATTTCAATATCCGGTTCAGCCATACCTGATCTTTCAGTGTTTCACGGTTGATGGAATCCCCGTTGCTGCTGAACTGGTAGATTCGGTCATTGCTGGTGAGAATACAAATACTTTTAATTTCCGGTTTCAGAGTCATCAGCCGCATCATCATTTTCCGGAGAAAAAGCTGCTGGTTTACCTGTTCTGTAATGGTGAAATCCATGCTGTCACCCAGACTGTAAATCACATCATTATCCACCAGCACGGATTTTGTTACCTTGTCGTATTCTTCAATAAAATCATCAATGTTGGCAACGATTTGGGAGCTGAATACAGAGGCAAATTCCAAGGAAGCCTCTTCTAAGTTTTTCGCTGATACCCTGTAGATAATCAGGCTCACTGCCAAAAGGGGGACAATGCAGGCCAAAAGATAGCTGAGCATCAGCTTTTTTCCAATTTTCATATCCCTGAAAAATCCTTTATTCATCTTGCCCTCCTGATTGAACACGTTTATAAACAAATCCAAGCAGCAGGGTATCTCTCCCCGCTGCCTGACTGATACGTTTTTATTTTTGGGTTTTTGCATACCAATCTCTGGCTGCCTTTGTTACTGCCTCGCCACCCGAAGCATTCCATTTCTCCACAAATTCATCAAATTTATCGATAGGATATTCTCCTGTTATGATTTTAGATGCATACTCCACATACAGAGTTCTGTTCATAATATCTGGATATCCTTCATAGACGCTGCTTGGCATACCATCTCCGGCGATGGATTTTCCATAATTAGGCATTTTCTCTACATTGGCAATGCTCTGGTTGATGGACCATGCTGTATCATCCGTTTTCACGCTTTCCAGTAACTGGGTAATGCTGTCTATGGTAGCGATATCATTGCCGGGCTGTAAAACCAGGTTTTCCATGGTTTTTTTATCATCCGGAAGTCTCTTTAACTTTCCGTCCACCATTTTGGAATGCTCTCCTTCTACACCAAGGAAGAATTCCTGCCATAAATCCTTATTGCCGTATGCATCAAGTACTTTCATGCAGGCATCGATTTTCTCCTGATCATCAGTGTTCTTTAATACCCACTGGATGCCTTTGATCTTTTTTTCTGTATAATATCCTTCATGTCCCGGTGCACTGATTGGAGGCATCACGACCCATTCCGGCTTCACACCGGTAGCACTGTTTAAGGAGTTTGCATATTCATAGGTTCCCTGTGCCCAATGGTAATATACACCAACTTTATCCGAATTGATTTTTCCTTCCCAGCCGGCTTTATCATTCAACAGGGTTTCCTGATCAATAAGCCCTTCCTTGTATAACTCACTGATAAATTGAAGAGCATCTTTCATATTCTGTGTTACTCCTGAATAGGTCAGTTCTCCATTATATATATCCCACTGAGGATATCCTTCCCACATGGCAACTTCATACATGGAAAATAAATAATCCATCCATCTGGCCTCCTGACGTCCGCCGGCAGGAATTTCATCAGCCTGTCCGTTGCCATTTGGATCCTGTGTTTTAAACGCCCGCAGTACATTTACAAACTCTTCCTGAGTTTCAGGCATGGACAATCCCACTTTATCAAGCCAATCCTGGCGGATAATACCACCCATCAGCGGATAGTCAATTACATTGGGAATCATATAGATTCTGCCATTTCCGGTTGGATCATAGGAACGAATGACATCCCAAACCTCTTTGGGAATTGCTTCCCATAAATGAGGTGCCTTTTCTGGCAAAAGATCTGTCAAATCAAGAAGTGCTCCATTTTTTACCAAGTCTGCTTCCATACCGTTTACAGGCAGAAAGATATCAGGTGCTTCGCCAGCAGCAATTTTTAAGTTTAACTGTTCCTGATATGTGGTTCCCCCATTCCATTCCACATACGGAGAAACAATTCCTACTCCGGTCATATCCTTATACAGATTATAAAGGGGTCCATCCTTTTTTACTTCTAAAAAGCCGTTGTTCACATACCAGACCTCCAAATCCACCGTCTTATCAGCAGCAGAAGCACTTTCCTCCGTCTTTCCGGCAGATTCTGCTTTTGACGTTTCCTTCCCCGTTCCCTTGGAGCCACATCCGGTTAAGGCTGACAAAGTCATTGCACCAGCTAGCACAAGAGCAGTTGTTTTGTTCCATTTCATTTCGTATACCTCCCTAATTTATTATATCATTTTTTTGATACCATCCATAATGTTTTTCCCGCCTGCTTTTAACCTTTTACCGATCCAAGCATGGCTCCTTTGGCAAAATACTTCTGCAGCCAGGGATAAACAGCGATAATTGGAAGAATAGCAAATACTACCGTTGCCGCACTTAATGTACTTTCCGTATAATTCACATTGGCTACTGCCGCAATATTTGCAAAATCACTTCCTCCGTTGATTAACTGCCGGATCTTTAACTGCAGAGGAAATAAGTCTGTTTTCTGTATAAACATGATCGGATGCTGGAACTGATTCCACATGGTTACCGCATAGAATAATCCAACCGTCGTAAGCACTGCTTTTGAAGAAGGAATTATGATCTTATAAAGAATCTGGAAATACCCGCAGCCATCAATCATAGCCGCTTCTTCCACTTCTGCCGGGAACTGTTTAAAAAAGGTTCTCATAATGGCAAGATTATAAGCACTTAATATATGGGGCAAGATCAAAACCAGAGGATTATTAAATAATCCCAGCCCTTTCACCGTTAGAAAATACGGTACTACAGGTGCTTTAAAAATCATGGTTAAAATTACAAAGAGCATAATGACATGGTTTAATTTAAAGTTTTCTTTGGATAGCGGATAAGCCATTAAAGACGTAATTATTAAAGCCAGTATTGTACCAACCAAAGTTGTGCTGAGGCTGATAAAAAATGCTCTCCACAATCCAGCATCTGACAAGATGTACTTCCATGAATCAAGGGTAAACCCAACCGGCAATAAATTGATGATATTCATATCGGATGCCGCCTTGGAACTGAAGGATCTTGCAATTACCGTTAAAAGCGGAATCACTGCTATGATTCCTAAAATACAGAGCAGAAAGGTGATCGTTCCCTGAAAAAACCTGTCTTTCCTTGATTCTCTCATTACCATAACCCTCCATCATCCGAAAATTTCTTAGCCAGCTTGTTAAATGTAACCACCATGATCAAACCGATGGTGGACTGGAACAATCCAACTGCTGTGGTAAAACTGTACTGCGCCTGCTGGATTCCCACACGGTAAACATAGGTATCAAAAATATCGCCCACGCTATATGTCATTGGTGTCAGAAGGTTAAATACCTGTTCAAATCCCAGTTCCAGGAAACTTCCGATATTAAGAAGAAATAAAGTCAGAATCGTTGGTACCAGAAGTGGAAATGTGATGTATTTCATTCTGGCAAATCTCGATGCTCCATCCATAGAAGCGGATTCATAAAGCGCTGGATCTACTCCGCTGATGGCCGCCAGATAAACCACTGTTCCCCAACCTGCATCTTTCCAAATGGATGAGAACACATACACAGGCCGAAACCAGGATTCCTTCTGCATTACCAAAAGATTATCGTAACCGAAGAAATTCCGTATGTTGTTAAAAAGACCGCCTACTCCGAAAATATCAAAGATCAGTCCACCCACGATTACCCAGGACAAAAAGTAAGGGATATAAACAGCTGTTTGGATTGTTTTTTTCATTTTCTGGTTTTTCACTTCATTAAGCATCAGTGACAGAACCACTGGTATGGGGAAAATCAGAACTGTCTTACACAACCCAAGCAACAGGGTATTTGTGAAAATCCGTCTGAAATCCGGGTATGTAATAAGCGCCTTAAAATGCTTTAACCCCACCCAGTTACTGTCAGCGATCCCCTTAAATACAGAATAATCCTGAAATGCGATTACACTTCCCAGCATGGGAATGTATTTGAATACCAGAAAGAAAATCACCCCGGGAAGAACCATTAAATAATAAGGCCAGTATTTCCTTATATTGCAGATTAAGTTTGTTTTACTCTTTGGCAGCTGCAGGGAAGCTGCCGCTGCATTTCTTTTCTTTGCCATACAAAAACCTCCACCTCGTATTTTTGACACCTTTTCTCTACCTGCGTCCATTATCATATTTTTACAGCCCTATCACAACGGAGTCTTTTTATATTTTTCCCTGCCTTTTTTTAGATTGTTTCTGTAATTTGAATTTTAATTGTATTTTCAATGTTTCGAATAACTTTTCCGTAATCTGAAATAATAATACAAAAATCAAAAGCGAGGAATCCTAATGAAAACAAAAGCAAAAGGTCTTACAGCAGGCCGCTTAACGATGATGGCTCTGGGAACTGTAATCGGCGGTTCCTTTTTTTTAGGCTCATCGGTTGCTATACAGGCTGCTGGTCCGGCCATTATTCTTTCTTATCTGATTTGCGCTGTGATGGTTTATTTCATTCTTTTTGCCCTTTCGGAAATGACAGTATCCAATCCAGATTCAGCCTCTTTCCGAACATTTGCGTCTCAGTATATAAACAAGGGCACAGGTTTTGTGGTGGGATGGGTCTATTGGACTGGAATGGTCATCTCTATGTCGAGTGAAGCTACCGCAGTTTCCTTATTGTTCCGGACATGGTTTCCGTCAGTCTCAATACCAATCCTTGGCACTGCTCTGATCGTGGGTGTAACGTTATTAAATCTTTTGGGGGCAAAGCAATTAAGCCACTTAGAAAGCATTCTGTCGGCAATCAAGATTATAGCTATTATCGGTTTTATTCTCTTAGGCTCCTTGATCGTTTTGGGCGCCATACCTGGCTCCCAGCCGCTGGGTACCAGCATCCTGCGATCAGAACCCTTTCTCCCCGGGGGCATAAAAAGCCTGGCCGGAAGCATGCTGATCGTTTTATTTACCTATGCTGGTTTTGAAATCATCGGACTAGCTGCCAGTGAAACAGAAAATAAACAAAAAAATGTGCCCCGTGCCATCCACTTAACGGTGTTCTGGCTCGTGACACTTTATATTCTGTGTATTTCAGTTCTTTTGCTGCTGGTTCCCACCGGATCCTTAAGCGAAAACGTCAGCCCTATGGTTACGGCCTTAAACCGCTATCAGATGACCTGGGCCGGCACCTCCATGACGGTAATATTAATCAGCGCAATTTTATCTACTATGGTAGCGGCCATGTTTGGAATCGGAAGAATGCTCCGATCTCTTGTGGAGGACCGGCTTGGTCCTGCATTTTTAAGGGATAAAACTGATGTTCCTTACCGGGGGATCTTATTTTCCGGATTGTGCATGATGTTGTTTCTGTATGTCGGATTGTTTTTTCCTCAAGTCTATCTGTTTTTGATCAGCTCTGGTGGATTTGCGCTGCTTTTCACTTATATTGTGCTCATGTTTACCCATATCCGTTTCCGGAAAAGGAACGGGAAACCGGAAGGAAACTGCAGGTTGCGGGGATTTCCATATAGTTCTCTGTTCACCATGGCAGGACTAATCATAGCTATGTTCAGCATGCCATTTTTAAAAGAACAGACCTTAGGGTTCCTTGCAGGCATCGCTCTCGTTGTTTTTTTTACAATCTGTTATGTTTTTGTAAATGCAACAAACAAACGGAAGGTACTCCAACAGAAACAATATCCCACAGGAACTCCGGAGCATCGCCGTATCTTGACGGAATTTTCAGAAGAAATCTATGATCCAGACATGAAAAAGAAATAAAAGAATTGGCCTAAAGTATAATATATCTTTTTGCACACCACTGGTTGGATGGCGAGATAACTAAATTACTAACCATTTGTTGCAAACGGCGGTTTTAAGAATACACAATTTAAAGCCGCCGCTTGCTTTTTTTAGATTGCTTTCTGTGGTAATCTAAATCATTGGAGAATAACCAAAATTAATCTTCCAATTCAACCGTTTCACCTGAAAAGGAATAAACAGTTGCTTTCATATCTTTAAAATAAAATACCACAACATTTTCGTCATCCATGCGGTACATATTCTTCAACCCTGGATTTGCATCAAACATTGCCTGTTTTGCTTCAACTGATTCATCAAATACGGCTTCTCCCGAAAGTCTGATCCATTTTCCTTTTGCCATTCCCGAGACTTCTGTTTTTGGATTTGCTAATAATTGCTGATACACTTTCTTTTTTTTGTATGTACCTAAGTAAACCTTTCCATCATGTTCTACAGCAGCACCAAACGGTCTAACTCTTGGCTGACCCTCCTCAACCGTTGCAATATAATATGTTTTTGCTTCATTTAAAAAATCTACAACTTGACTCATTTTGTTACCTCCAAATGTTTTATTCTTTACTTTTCTTTCTTACTCCATTATTATATAAAAAGATACCATTTGTTCAAGTACTGAAATTTTATTAACCAGGTAAGGAGAAACTAACCTATGAAAAATGAAGCAAACTGCGCTGTTTCTTATGGTTTTAGTATTTTAGATGGAAAATGGAAATTACGTGCCGTATGGATTATCAGAACCGAAAAAACCATTCGTTTTAATGAATTGAAACGGAGACTTACCGGTATATCCAATATTATGTTAAGCAAAAGCCTTCAAGAATTAGAAGCCGACCATATTATTATCCGCAAACAATATAATGAGATTCCTCCTCGTGTGGAATACTCGCTTACAGATTTAGGTAAATCTTTAACCCCTGCGCTCAACTTGCTTGGTGAATGGGGCCAATGTGCATATAAACTTAAAAATAATCGTTAGACCTTCCCACCGAAAGATCTTCCGAAACGCACTTTTTATATGGACCCTACAATAACTAATTGAAGTTTTCTTTTTTTAAGAAAAAAATACAGCCAATGTCATTCTTAACTTTCGCTACGAACGACACTTGCTGTATCATCTACACTACCATTTTTATCGAAACAATACAAAATATCTGTCTTTTGCTCTAAATAACCTTTCATAAATATCCTATTATATCTATAGAACATTCTGTTACCTGGATCTGATACCTATTGTAATACAAACTCCTCTCTATTCTCCGTATCACTGCTATCCCCGATCCACACGGAAAACTTCCCTTTTTCACTTTCATACTTCCCATCTATGGTATAAAACTTAAGCATATCTTCTTTGATCTCAAACTCTGCTTTTTGTTCTTCTCCTAGTTTTAACAAAACCTTCATAAATCCCTTAAGTTCCTTTACCGGTCTCACTACACTGGCAGAGATATCTCTTAGATAGAGCTGTAATACCGCTGTTCCTTCCCTGTCTCCCACGTTTTTCACTTCAACAGAGGCTTTCAGACTTTCTCCCTTCTGAGTCATGGTATGACTACTTAAAGAAATGGGCGAGATATCAAATTTCGTATAACTTAATCCATACCCAAATGGATAGAGGGGCTCATTAGGAATATCCACATAACGTGATTTATAAAAGGTTTTGTCCTCTTTCCCTGCACATGGTCTACCGGTTGCATAATGATTATAGTAAACCGGTGTCTGACCCACACAGTAAGGAAAGCTCATAGGAAGCTTACCAGAAGGATTATAAGCCCCTGTCAGCACATCCAATACTGCATGACCGCCTTCTGTACCGGGCAGCCAGACTTCCAGAACCGCCGCTGCCTTTTCTGAAACCTCCCTTAAATCCAAAGGACGCCCACTAAATACTACGACAGCCACACAATCATTGACTTCACATACCTTACGAAACAACTTCATCTGAATCTCAGGAACCGTGATGCTTCCACGGCTGGCCGCTTCTCCGCTCTGGAGCCGGTGTTCTCCCATACAAAATACCACTACATCCGCCTCTTGTGCAGCTAGAAGTGCCTGCGCTTCCAGTTCCTTCTCTTTTTCCTTCCCAGACGCTGCTTTAAGACTATCATCCGGAATATCGGTACTGTGACGGCTTAAATTCTCTCTGGCATCCACCATTTTGCTTCCCTGACAGAAGGAACATTCAAAACCTGGCATTATTTCTTCCGCTGCCTGGCGAATGGTCACGGCATCCTCTGCCTTTCCTGCTATCGCCCAGGAACTATGCAGCTCGCTGTTTTCTACATACGGACCGATAAATGCTATTTTTTTACCAGGAGTTAACGGCAATACCATTTCTCCGGACAATCTGCTTTTTTCATTCTTCAATAAGACAAAAGATTCTCTTGCCGCTTTTCTGGCAAGCTGCCTGTGTCCCTCACAAAGGATCACTTCTTTTTCCCGGGCCGCATCGGCTTCTTTGTAGGGATTTTCAAACAAACCAAGCTTATTCTTTAAACGCAGAACCCGCAAGACTGCCTCATCTACCAACCGTTCTTCCACTTCGCCCTGCTCCACCAGCTTCGCCAGATTTCCGCAGTAGGCTCCTGTCACCATGTCAATATCCACACCTGCTTCCATGGCTTTTCTTGCCGCTTCCTTTTCATCCTCGCAGAAACCATGGGCAATCATTTCCTTGATGGCTCCCCAGTCAGAAATCAATACACCGTCAAACCCCATTTCCTCTCTTAAGACGTTTCTCATCAGCCACCGGTTTCCGGATGATGGAATTCCACTTAATGTATTAAAGGAGGTCATCACCAGTTCACTGCCGGCATCAATTCCTGCCTGATAGGCAGGTAAGTAGAATTCACGAAGGGTGTGTTCCGAAAGCTCTACCGTGTTATATTCTTTGCCGGCAATAGGCGCCCCGTATCCTGCGAAATGCTTTACACATGCCGCTACACGGTCCTTTTCCCCTACATGGTCACCCTGAAATCCACGTACCATGGCTGCGGTTAGAATACCGTTTAAAAACGGATCTTCTCCCGTTGATTCCATAACACGCCCCCATCTCGCATCCTGTACTAAATCTGCCATTGGTGCAAAGGTTACATGGACTCCACAGACAGATGATTCTTTCGCCGCAGCCTTAGCACATGCCTCTGTGATTTCCGGATCAAAAGCCGCCCCCTGTGCCAGAGGCATGGGAAAAACAGTTCGCAGGCCGTGTATAACGTCAAGCATAAATAAAAGGGGGATATGGTGAGGATGCTTTTCCATGTATTGATCCTGAATGAACTTAATCACCTCTGCTCCGTGAATTCCAAGAACGCTTCCTGCCTGGGAAATCTGTTTTTCAGTAAACTCACTGCTGTCCAACCCACCCGTAACCGCTGCATTTTTCTGGTAATAGCTTCCCGGAAGCTGTAACAACTGATTGACCTTTTCTTCCAGCGTCATATCATTCAATAGTTCCTGTAGCTTCTGTTCCGTCATGATATACTTCCTCCAATATTTTTTTCCATTATATCAAAGCACGTTACAGAAACAAGCGGCTAATTTTAGTTTTTACCATGGTAAATTTGGACTTTTAAATTATGAAACGGTTCCTTTCATCTCGACCAACTGCACCTCATAACCATCAGGATCATTGATGAAAATAAACCTCGTAGCCGGGTTAGGTGAAATCGGTCCTCTGATAACCGGAATGCCCAGTTTGTCCAAATATTCCATAACTTCTTCTAAGGAATCAACCGCAATTCCTACGGTAATATCGGATTGCTTTTGAACACCTTGACCGTTCCCGTTACAAAGCAGCTCGACTTTCGGCTGTCCTTCTTCTCCAAGCATGACCATCTCCACGCCGCCACCGCTATGCCTGCTGCTGATAGGAAGGTTCAGTACTTCATGATAAAAGGCAAGGGATTCTTCAAAATTTTCTACATGCAGTGTTACCCAACAAAAATTCATATTTTTTCTCTCCTTATACTTCATTTTTTTAATTGTATTGATTATACAAGTATAGCAGAACGGGACCGTTTATGTCATACCTGATTTTTGAAAATTTTAGTGTAATTTATGCATTCCATGACTCGGAGAAAAAAGGAATGAATCAGGCTCTCCAAAATATATCAAGTCTTTCCTCTCATATTGTAACACTTTTCCTCTTTTTAAATATATTAGTCTCAGGAAACTTTTTTAGTCTACGCTAATTCTCTCTAATGATAAAGATACTCATTTCTTTGTAGGAATGTGTCTTGCACTGTTCTTATTTTAGGCATATAATATAATTAATTTAGGCATACCTAAATCAGGAGGCAATCATATGACACCAAATAAAGAGGATTATTTAAAAGAACTATATAAACTGGGAGGCTCTGAGCACCTCATAAGCAACAAACAACTATCGCAGACCTTAAAAATCGCACCGGCTTCGGTATCCGAAATGCTCACAAAACTGAGTCAGGAATCACTGCTGATCACGGAACCTTATAAAGGGGCGAAACTGACAAAAGAGGGAATTGAAATTGCAATCTCACTTTTACGGGGGCACCGCCTGTGGGAGGTGTTTCTCATTCGACATCTGGGATATTCCTGGAGTGAAGCCCATGAAGATGCAGAATTATTAGAGCACGTATCTCCCGTCCGACTGACCAACCGTCTGGAACGTTTTTTGAATTATCCAGAATACTGCCCCCACGGCAACGCTATTCCCAATCAGGAAGGACAGATAAAAGAAGGAGCCTTAATTCTCCTTTCCACACTGGAGGCTGGAAAAACTTCCATCATAAAAAAGGTACAGGAAGAGAAAGATCTTCTTGATTACTTACAAACTCAGGGAATCGAAATCGGAAGCCAGATCACCGTCCTCTCCGTTGAGGACTATGAGGGACCTTTTACCCTGGCACTGGGAGAGAAAACCATAAGGATCAGCCATAAAGCCGCCTGCCAGATTTATGTATCTGCAAATGAAATTTAAACGATTGTAAGAATGGAGGATTTGAATGATAAAAAAATTAATGCTGATGTTAAACGTCAGTCTTATCGCATCCTTATTTTTAACCGGATGTCAAAAAGCGGACCAAAATAAAACCAGTGATACCTTAAACATCGTAGCTACCACTACCATGCTTGCCGATTTGTCCAAAGTCATCGGCGGAGACCATGTTAACGTCGATGGACTTATGGGACCGGGAATTGATCCCCATTTATATCAGGCAAGTGCCGGAGATGTTACTCTGATGCAGAATGCCGATGTAGTTGTCTATAATGGCCTGCATCTGGAAGGGAAAATGGGCGAAATCTTTGAGTCTCTGACTGACCGGGGCAGCACGGTCATCTGCATTGAGGACGGTCTTCCAGAAGATCAATTATTATCCTGGGCTGATGACAGTTCTGTGCATGACCCCCATATCTGGTTTGATGTATCCCTTTGGAAATCCGCCGCTAAAACTGTTGCTGAACGGCTATCCGAAGCAGATCCCAATCATTCCGGAGATTATAAGAAAAACTTAGAAGCCTACACGTCAGAACTAGAGGAACTGGATACATACATCAAAGGCAGAATCCAAGAAATCCCAGAAGAACAGCGAGTTCTGATTACAGCTCATGATGCGTTTCAATACTTTGGCAAAGCTTATGGCCTTGAAGTGAGAGGGCTTCAGGGAATCAGTACCGACGCGGAGGCAGGAACTGCTGATGTGAGCAGCCTGGCAGATTATATTACCAAACGTAAAATAAAAGCCATTTTTGTGGAATCCTCTGTACCGCCTAAAACCATAGAAGCCCTTAAGGCTGCAGTAAAATCAAAAGGATTTGATGTAACCATAGGCGGGGAACTTTACTCCGATTCCCTGGGCGGTGTAAATTCCGGTGCAGAAACCTATCTTCTGACCGTAAAAGCCAACGTTGACACCATCGTAGGAGCATTAAAATAAATGTTCTTAAAAAGGAGGAAAACATATGAAATCAAATGAATTAGATTATGCAGTTCATATCGAAGATTTAACGGTTGCCTATGATTCCAAACCGGTTCTGTGGGATATTGACCTTGATATCCCGCAGGGCAAACTGATGGCTGTCGTAGGACCGAATGGAGCGGGGAAAACTACTCTCTTAAAAGCCATGCTGGGACTTTTGATTCCAGTTACGGGTACAGTCCAGTTTTTCCAGTCAAAAGAAAATAATCTTCGTAAATTAAAAAACCAGGTTGCTTATGTTCCGCAGAGCGGAAGCGTTGACTGGGACTTCCCTGCAACCGTACTGGATATTGTTCTCATGGGCTGTTACGGGAGACTTGGATTTATCAGGCGCCCTGGGAAAAAAGACAAAGAAATGGCAGTGGAATGCCTAAAGAAAGTGGGCATGGAACTATTTGCAGACCGTCAGATCAGCCAACTGTCCGGGGGCCAGCAGCAACGGGTATTTTTAGCCAGAGCCCTGATGCAGACAGCAGACATTTACTTTATGGATGAACCATTTAAGGGCGTCGACATCCAGACAGAAAAAGCAATTGTTCAGCTGTTAAAAGAATTAAGAGAATCAGGCAAAACCGTGGTTGTGGTTCATCATGATCTTCAAACAGTTCCCGAATATTTTGACTGGGTCACATTAATTAATATCAAAGTGATTGCAAGCGGTCCAGTGGAAGAAGTATTTCATGAGAATAATCTAAAAAAGGCTTACCGCAGCTCCGTAAATTTATTGCAGGGCGCAATGTGAGGAGGTGACGTGATTGGAACAAGTACTTACCCTTTTTAAAGATTACACGTTCCAGACAGTAGCACTGGGCTCTGCCATTCTTGGTTTATTAAGCGGTATTTTAGGAAGCTTTGCCGTTCTACGCAAACAAAGTCTTCTGGGAGACGGCGTCTCCCATGCCGCCTTACCCGGTGTCGTACTGGCATTCGTGCTGACCGGTTCCAAGAATACGGAAGTCCTTCTGCTTGGAGCATTGATCTCCGGCTTAATTGCCACCTTATTCATAATCAGCATCGTAAAACATACCCGGATTAAATTTGACAGTGCCCTTGCCCTTGTCATGTCTGTATTTTTCGGTTTTGGGCTGGTACTGCTGACTTTTGTACAAAAAATACCCAATTCCAATCAGGCCGGATTAAAACGCTTTATCTTCGGGCAGGCATCTACCCTGCTGCAGAGAGATGTTATCTTTATGATCATATGCGGAGCAGTTCTTGTCTTCCTGGTGCTGCTATTCTGGAAAGAGTTTAAGCTTTTCATCTTTGATATGGAATATGCCAGAAGTCTTGGCTTTCCAGCCAACAAAATTAATCTTTTACTATCGTTTATGATCGTTATGGCAATTATTATCGGCTTGCAGACCGTAGGGGTGATACTGATGAGTGCCATGCTGATCGCACCTGCAGTTGCCGCCAGACAATGGACGGACCGATTGTGGGTCATGGTGATGCTATCCGCTGTCTTTGGTGCTGTATCCGGTATTCTTGGTACCATCGCCAGCTCCCTGACAGCAAAACTTCCTACAGGACCTGCCATCGTTGTCTTTATCAGTTGCATCGTAATCATCAGTATCCTGTTTGCGCCGGGACGGGGAATCATACAAAAGATTCTTCACAGAAAGAACTTAAAACAGCTATTAAAAAACAAAGGAGGGAATGAGGATGTCTCCACAATTTGAAATTCAGTTGATTGCAGTCATTGTTGCCGTAGCCTGCTCTCTGCCCGGAGTATTTCTGGTTCTGCGGAAAATGTCAATGATGTCTGACTCCATTACTCATACGATCCTTCTTGGTATCGTCCTTGCCTTTTTCTTAACCCATGACTTATCTTCCCCTTTCCTGATCGCAGGAGCTGCTTTTATAGGCCTTGCGACGGTTTGGCTGACAGAAACCCTCAACCGCACCAAACTGCTTTCTGAGGATGCTTCCATTGGGATTGTATTTCCCTTATTATTCTCAATTGCTATTATCCTGATTACCAAATACGCAGGTTCCGTCCATCTGGATACGGATTCCGTCCTCTTAGGAGAACTTGCCTTTGCCCCATTTAACCGGATGATCCTGTTTGGCTATGATATTGGAGCCAAAGCAATCTACAGCACACTTACTCTGTTGATCATTAATCTTATATTTATCATCGTATTTTTCAAAGAATTAAAGGTAGTCACCTTTGACCCTGTGCTGTCTGCCGTTCTTGGAATCTCTCCTTCCCTGATCCACTATGGGCTGATGATGCTGGTTTCCATGACAACCGTAGGGGCATTTGAAGCGGTTGGTTCCGTGCTGGTGGTGGCTTTTATGATCGGACCTCCTGCCACTGCTTATCTCTTAACCGATGATTTAAAGCATATGCTGATTCTCAATGCCGGAATCGGAGCCATCAACGGTATTTTAGGCTTTTATCTGGCCACCTGGTTCGATGTTTCCATATCAGGCAGTATGGCCGTTATGACTGGATTGGTTTTCTTTCTTGTATTTATCACCGCTCCAAAGAGAGGATTTATAAGCTCTATCCGAAGACATCAGAAGCAAAAACTGGATTTCAGTAAGAAAACTCTGCTGTTCCATTTATACCAACACGAAGGAAGCGAGGAAGAAGCCCAGGAAGCCGGTCTTCGCACGCTTTCAGCCCATTTTCACTGGGAGGAAGCTTTTACTGATAAAATAGTCAAATATTTATTAAAAGAAGGCAATGTGGTGATTGAAAAAGAAATGATCAAACTAACTGCAAAAGGAAGAGAAGTAAGTGATTTGGAATATAAAGCTATATTTTCTGAATAAAATAATTATATAGAAATGTTATAACAAAAGAGACAGTTCCGAAACTAACTGTCTTTTTTGTTATTTGAAAGGAATCTTATGGCGCGTATAAAGTCAAAATCATTAAAACTTCGGATATTTCATAAATGTATACTCTGCCTATACTTTGTCGGTATCGCCTATTATCTGCTGATGTTTCCTAAAAATCCTTCTGCGGCTGCCGTCGAAGAAACCACCGTTTCCCAAAAAGAATTTTCCGATGTACTCCCCGGTTTGAATGAGACTATAAAAACAATTACTGTCTCCAATGACGATTTCGGATTCTGGGTGTCTGAAATAAATAACAACCCACAAGATTATGTGGGTTATAAAATAAAACTGACCGGTTTTGTTTACATAGATCCTGAACTATGCCACGAAGACGAATTCATGGCTTCCCGTATGCTTATGACCTGCTGTGCAGCCGATGTAACTCCCCTGGGCCTCATCTGCAAATATGATAAGACATCTCAATTAAAGAGCAGTTCATGGGTAACCGTAGAGGGAACTCTTTTTTCCGCAGAACAGGAATATAACGGCCAGCCCTATGATACTCCCGAAATATCTGTGACAGAAATAATACCCGCAAAAGAAGTGAGCGGCTATGTATATGCTTATTGATTTCTTATGTCTAACTACGCGAACCAACTTCTATCACGATATATAATTAGTTGGAAATCAGTCCGCATTTATATTAAAATCTGGATTAAGAATATTCAGTATATTTTCTGCTGCCCCATCTGTTTGTAAGAACTTCATTAAAACAGACAAATTGGTCACAGTAGCCAAACTGAGGGAATGTTCAATCAGCTCTGTCTCTTCAAGGGGATCCGGGCTGCCGATCAGGGTAAGAAAATCTTCTAAGGTCTCATGCCTTTTTAAAAGATATTCTCCCATGGACTGCCCTCTTTCTGTTAATTGAATCAGTTCATAGCGGTCATATTTTAAGTATCCAAGAGCAGACAACTTTACGATCATTTTAGACGCGGAAGGGGCTTTGACATTAAGAAGCCCGGCAAGCTGTCCCACCCTTGCAAAATCATGTTCTTTGCATAGCCGGTACACCATTTCCAGATAATCTTCCATCGCTGGTGTCAAATGCCCTTCCTTTTGATTCAGGCTCTGGTAGCCCCGGACCGTTCTAAAATTTGACTGATTGTTAACGTTCATAGGGTCAGCCCCTGTTACGTATCATTAGTCTAATATATTCATATCAAGGTTTGTTTAGTAATGGGATATCCGATTGCTGCAAATCAGCTCACTGCTGTTTTCTTATTAAATATACATTCCGTCTGAACGCCAAAGCACTTTGTGCAGGAAATACATTTTGCAGGTGTCTTATCACCAGCTGCCCAGCGGTTAACCAGTTCCGGCTCCCGGATAAATGGTCTGCTCAGTGAAATATATTCAATTTTTGTATCATTTACAAGATCGGTTAACTTATCAAGATCCCGGTGCCCACCAACTGATATTACTGGTATATCAATTTCTTCTGCCATTTCTTTGGCATACTGTTTAAAATATGATTCTGTTTCAGCAGATACCCTTCGGATGGTTCCTTCGTTCTTTCTGGATAATGCAGTTCCACCGCTGATTTCCACAGCACTTAAACCAGCTTCCTGAAGCTTTTTGCATAACCACTTGCATTCCTGGAACGTAAGTCCCTGATCCATAAAATCTTCGCAGTTTATCTTTGCCATAACCGGATAGTCCTGCCTTACTGCTTCTCTTATGCCCTTGCAGATTTCCAGAACAATTCTTCCTCTATTTTCAATACTTCCGCCGTATTCATCCGTTCTTCGGTTGAAATAAGGAGTTAAAAATCTGCTGAGCAAATATCCGTGGGCAACATGAAGCTGTACTCCGTCAAATCCTGCCTTTTTTGCTCTTACGGCACCTTTTATAAAGGCATTTTTCATATTCTGAATATCTTCTTTGGTCATTTCCTTTGCTTCTGTGTTTAACGCCTGATCATCCACTACACTTGGAGTCCACATTTCTCCATCAGCCTTACTTCTGGTCTGAGCTCCGTTGCAGACAAGCTGAACGATAATATTGGAGTCGTATTTATGTACTGCACTGGTTAATTTCTCATATTCCCCTATAAATGAATCATTGTAAATTGCCATCTGACCCGGAACCAGTTTTTCTATATCCGTTACATTGGTAAGTCCTGTAATGATGGTGCCGACGCCGCCCTTTGCAAGATCTTCATAAAGACGGATCAGTTCTTCTGTTACATGGCCTGATACGTCCGATCTTCCATCATAAGTAGCCGACCGCATAAATCTGTTTTTCAACTTCATTCCCGCTAATTCTGTCTGATCAAATAATGTACTCATTTCAACTGACTCCTTTTTTAATTTTTATGTGAAATTATTTCTATTTACCCTTCAAGATTAACAAAAATTGTTCTGCCATACGGCGTAATTTCTCCTTACTTGGGGAAGTCCGGACATATACGCGGATTCCTAGCAATGTAGTATGCATGATTTCTGCCAACGCTTCGGCATCCATTGCAGTTGAAAATTCACCGGTCCTTTGACCTTCCCGAATAATCTCAGCAAAAAACTGCTCTGTCTGTGCAAACGACTCTTCTGTCTTTTTTTCAACTTCTTTATCCCGTAAAGCCATCTCGGTAGCTGCATTTACCATAAAGCAGCCCCATGGGCGGTTTTCACTTCCTTCAATTGTAGCGTTGAAAATATTCTCGATTGCCTGGCCTGGTGTTTTTGCATGCAATAATTCTGAATTCCATTTTTCTGCCATGTATTCCTTGTAGCAATCGATGGCACTTAAATATAACGTGTATTTATCACCAAAGGTATCATACAAGCTTTTACGGTGTATCCCCATCTGTTCCAGTAAATCGCCGACGGAAGTCTTTTCATATCCTTGTTCCCAAAATAATTCCATTGCTTTCTGCAATGCGACTTTTTCATCAAATTCCTTATTCCGCCCCATGTTTTCCCTCCTTTCTTCAACATCATAGCATTTCTAGAATGAACGGTCAAGTATTTTAAATCATGAAATCAATTTGATTTATAAAACAAGAACCGCAGGCTTCACCTGCGGTTCTCTGTCTGTCATTATTATAATATCTGTCCTTATTTTTCCCTCACCTTAATATCCAGAATATCCAGGAAAAACATAAACAGCGGAATGCCGAAAAGCAATCCCCATACCCCAATATAATGTTCACTCACCAAAAGAATAATAAATACCAGGAACACTGGAATCTTTGTTTTTGCGGACATTAACTTTGGATTCAGCACATAGGTTTCCAGAGAATGAAGCACTATTATCATTACAATAACTTCGATGATCTTAATCGCACCTCCGATGTTAAATGCAATGATGGCAAGAGGAATCAGGGAAATGATCACTCCGGCAACCGGAACCAATCCGAGAATGAAAATCATGGCTCCAAGCCCCAAAGTCTGCGGGAATCCCATTACAGTAAGAGCCAAGACCGATAAAAAAGAATTGATGAACGCAATCAGGATCTGCAATTCAATAACTTTTCCAAATGAATTCAAAAACTTCTTACCATAGTACGTAAAGTATTCATAAAAGAAAGAGACCTTACTCTGTTCCATATGCTTAAAAAATGTCAGAATCTCCTCCTTTTCCAATAAGAAGAGAAAGCTGATTAAAAAGGATAACAATAAATTGACGCTAAAAGTACCTGCTGTTGCAGCGAAACTTAAAAGATGGCTTTCCGCAACCCGGATATAGGAGTCAATCTGATCCTTTGGTATGCTGTTGATCAGACTGATGTCCACTTTCGACTGAACCTGATTCAAATCAAAAGTAGAAATCAGGCCGATGATATCAATCAACTGCTGGGTCACTTTTGGAATGTATACGATTCCTGAAATGGTAAAAAACATCAGAATTACGATATACATCAAAATCGTAATCAGTTTTCGGCTGACTTTAAAGTGAGCATTTACCTTATCATAGATAAACTTCTGCAGCTGTCCAAAGATAAATGTAACGATAAAAATGAGCAAAAGCTGATTTAACATCCCCCGAAAGAAATACATAAATAAAACCAGCAATACAATACTGACTATTTTTTTTACTAAAGTGTTATTAATAATATCATCAAACCTGTCCATCAATTATGCCTCTCTATCCTTAAAAAGGAATTTATCAATTATGTACATTCTTACACGAAAAATTCGCGTATAAACAAAATTATAATATAAGTATAAATTTTTGGAAATACCTGATTCAAATAAATTTTATTTTATCAGGGATTCCTTATAATACCATGGGCCAAAAGGAAATTCGTCCAGATATTATAATAAGCCGCCTTTAGATGAACATTATCAAAGGTATAATCCGCTGGTATCCCACCTGTATCATCAGTAATTGCCTGATTTACATCAATATAAAATATGGTGGAATTGTCTGCTAATTTTTCTATGGCGGCATTTCTGTCCTCTATGTTTTTATTGTTAAAGATTGGGTCAGTATCAGATTTCTTTTTGGAAACATGCATGATCCCTTCAATGAAAATCACCGCATCGGGCTGAAGTTCTCTTATTCTGCCAATTACCTGACTATACCGGTCCGCAAATTTCTGGGTCGTTCCTCTTCCCAATTCGTTAATCCCCAACATGATATAAATCTTTCCAAATTTCTTCTTTTCCAGCGCTTTATCGATCGTCAGTGTTTCCCCGTTTACTTCAGCAATGTTTTTATCAAACACATCATAGATCGTAAGGCCTACGTTGGCATAGTAAACTGGATTTTTCCAGCCGGAATACTGTGATAATCCCACTGTCCTGGAATCTCCGATAAATAAAGCATCGTCAAAATAACTTTCATCAACAGTGGCAAATAAATCCGAACCCTCCCGTTTCTTTTCGCCCGCTTCCACCGGCGCCTTATTTTCCACTGATTTGTCCGCTACCTCGGAAGATGTTTCCCCGTTCGCTGCACTGCTTTCCTGCCCAGGCACAGATCCTTCCGTTTCGCTGGCTGTTGTTTCTGCACTGACTGTTGCTTCTGCACTGGCAGATGTTTCTGCGCTGGCTGCTGTTTCTCCACCGGCTGTTGTTTCCGCACTGGCTGCTGTTTCTTCAACGGCAGGTGTGCTGCTCTCCGAAACCGTTGCATTCGCCTGCTTCGAATCAAACGCGAGCATATCCCACGGGTATTTCCCTTGTTCCATTCCTTCAAAAACCACTGCAAGCTGGGGGGATTTTATCAGATCCACAGAATTGCCGGCATAAACATTATTTTTGCCCAGATATCCAACCAAAGACAGGGCCACGGTGCTGACAGACAACAGTACCAGCAGACGGCATCTTTTAAATTCTCCCATATTTTTCATATTTGTCCTTTCGTACTTTGTAAAACTTAAAACTTAAAATATAAAAATGGATTATTCACCCCATTTGAAAGAAGGTAAACAGAGTACCAGAATATTAACAGTAAAAAAAAGGTACAGATCAAATGATTCTGATATTTGTTGAAGAACCGTTTTCCATAAGGAAAGCAAAGAAAACCGCCGATTAAAAACAGCCATTTGTATTGACTGAAATATTTTATAAAATCACCTGTGTTCACATTGACTCCCTGATGAAAACCAAACATTCTTCCAAGATAGATTCCCAACTGTTTTAAATTGCTGATTGCAAAAATCATCCACGTAACAGGAATCACAAGTAGCATGTAGCATCTGGAAAGAATCTTTGATTTATCCAGTACCGGCTTAAAATACAGCTTTTCAAGGTAAATAAACAAAAACAGTACCAGCCCCCATAAAACGTAATTCCAGCTTGCACCATGCCATAAACCGGTCAAAAGCCAGACAACCAGAAGGTTTAGAGCCAGCCTCCTGCTGCCATGCCTGTTTCCTCCAAGTGGAATATAGACATAATTCCGAAACCACATTCCCAGTGTCCGGTGCCATCTGCGCCAGAATTCTGTTACAGATTTTGACATGTAAGGGTGGTTGAAGTTCGAAGGCAAGTAAAAGCCCAACATTCTGCCGATCCCAATTGCCATAAGTGAATATCCCTGAAAATCCAGATAAAGCTGTATGCTATATCCGATGGAACCGAGCCAGGCAAGAGGTGTTGAGATACTTTCAAAACCTATGGTCTGTATATCGTTCCACAAAAGTCCGATGCGGTCGGCAACCAGAACCTTCATTCCCAGTCCCAGAATAAAAAATCTCAAACCCATTTCCAGTTTGAATGTACTGTATTTTCTCACGGAGAGCTCTTCTGCTATCTCTCCAAAAGAAGTAATGGGACCGGATAATATTTTCGGAAACATGGTCACATACGTGGCAAAACTGGATAAGGTAAGTTCTTCTCCAATATCACCGCGATAAACATCCACAACACAGGAGATGATCTGAAATGTATAGAAACTGATTCCTAAAGGCAAATCTAGATTCAGAGAAGCGATACTGGCACCCGAATGAAAGAGATTTAGCAAGTTATTAAGATTTTCTATAACAAAATTAATATATTTAAAGAAAAATAACGTTCCAATATTATAAATCAAAGATCCCGTGAGCCAAAGCTTTGCATGCTCCCGGTGAAGCACCATCTGCCTTACCGCTATGTAATTAATCCCAATGGACAATAAAATAAGGGGAAGATACCGAAAATCCCCCAGAGCGTAAAAACAAAGACTTCCTATAAAAAGAACTTTATTTCTATGTTTGTCAGGTATTACATAATAAAGTACCAGAAATATCGGAAAAAAGCGGAAAATAAATCCCAAACTGCTGAAAACCACCGAGTTGTCCTCCCTCTTGCTGCTATGATGTGGTTCATCGATATTCACTGGAAACACGTACCACAAAGACCTATTATAAACATTTATTTTCAGAAAGCCATTAATTAAGCATTAATTAATTTTAAGTTTTTTTGTACTTTTTTACAAAATCTTAACAAATAGGGTCAAACCATTTAATTCTGGTCTGACCCTGGGTAAGTACAATATGATCGATTCCATTTAAAAATCTAAAAAATAGCGTCAAAAACGCGTTAAACGAATATCTTTAGAGGAGCTTCCTACTAAGATTTCACAACCTTTTTCAATTTCAGTCTCAAGGTTCAGTGTAATCTGCTTTTCCTCTCCTTTCTCTAAAAATACTTTTTCAAATCCAATCAGTTCCTGAAGCGTAGAATTCTCATTCTCTTCACTCCGTTTATATACCTGTATGGTTTCTCCACCCGCCACATCTCCGATGTTCTTCACATAACATAATACTGTTTTCTCAATTCTATTAACGTCCAACCCCCGATATTCAAAGCTGGTATAGGAAAGCCCATGGCCAAAGCAAAACTGCGATTCTACACAATATTGGTCATGATAACGGTACCCCACATATCTTCCTTCCTTATAGACAACTTTTTTATCTCCAATAAACTCACCAAGGGTATATGCCGAACATTCCTCGTGCGTTTTATAAAATGTCTCCGGCAATTTTCCAGAAGGATTCACTTCTCCAAGCAGTACTTCTGCCAGCGCATTCCCGCCTTCCATTCCTGCATACCATCCCCATACGACGGTGTTGGCCTGATGAATCCAGGTCTCCATTTCCACCGGACTTCCGCCGATCATTATTACAATCAAATCTGGCTTTGCCGCCAGCAGCTCCTGAATCAGAATATCCTGTTCGTAAGGAAGCTTCATATCCTCACGATCCTTTCCTTCACAATCATGATCGTGATTCAATCCGCCAATATAGATTACTGTCTCATATTCTTTCGCAAGCCGAACTGCCTCTCTGCGAAGCTGCTTTCTTTTCTTTTCCAGTTCATCGGTTCGGATTTCAGACGGTTTTGTATGGCCGCCGCCATCTTCCAGGCTGGTCTCCTGCCAGTTTCCTTCACTGCCTTCTATCTTATCTTCCCGGCAGTAGCCTTGGGTATAACTCACTTTAACATTTCCTCCCAGATGGGTTTTCAGTCCCATCAGAGGAGATATTTCATACAGTGCCTTGATTTCTGCGCTTCCGCCTCCGCCAGCATGAAGGCATTCTGCATTCTCTCCCACCAGCAGCACGCTTTTTAATTTTTCTTTTTTCAGTGGGAGATGATTCTTGTCATTTTTTAACAGAACAACCGACTCTCTTGCCACTTCCAGGGCTTTCTGGCGATGCTCAGGAGTATTGTAGGCTCCTGCTTTCCGTTCTCCGTCCAGCATATGCAGGCGCATCATCAGCAAAAGAATGCGGAGCACTTTCTCATCGATAACACTTTCACTGATCTCTCCCGCCTGAATCTTCTTTTTGAGCGGATCAGCCATAAAGTAATCATCAAAATCATAAGTGACAGACATTTCAATATCCAATTGGGACAATGCAGCCTTATTGGTATCATGAACCGCGCCCCAATCAGAGATTACCACACCGTCATATCCCCATTCTTCACGCAGAATCTTATTTAGCAGAAAATCACTCTGGCAGCAATGCTCCCCATATAATTTGTTATAAGCACCCATGATCGTGTAAGCCCCGCCTTTTGTTACTGCATCGTAAAAGGCAGGAAGATAAATGTCTCTCAACACCTGCTCGTCAATTTCTACATCCACCCACAGCCGTTCAGTTTCCTGATTGTTGGCCGCAAAATGTTTTATACATGCGGCCACATCCCAGAGCTGCACTCCCTGAATATAAGGCACTGCCATTTCTTTGGTAAGATAAGGATCCTCGCTGAAGTATTCAAAATTTCTTCCGCATAATGGACTTCTTTTTATATTAACGCCTGGAGCCAGGATTACATCTTTTCCTCGCCCTCTGGCTTCCTCTCCAAGCACACTTCCCATTTCATATGCCAGTTTTCTATTCCATGTTGAGGCCAACGCGCTGTTACATGGAAGATAAGTCACATAATCGTCCGAATGACCGATTGCATTCCAACTGTCCGGCTCAAATTCCTGCCGTACTCCCATCGGTCCGTCGGACATCTTAAGAGGTGGGATTCCAAGTCGGGATACCCCTGCCGTTTGAAATAGCGCTTCCCCATGAATCATACCGATCTTTTCATCAAGAGTCAGCCTCTGCAATAGTTCTTCAGCCCTTTTTTTGATCTGCGTTTCCATTGTATTCTACCCCTTTATTCTATATTTAAGTTCTATTCCTGCTTTAGTTCCTCATCAGCTTTGCTCACATGTTATTTCCGAAACGGCCTGTAATTTTGTCAATGCTGATTTCTTAATACTCACAAACGATGGCAGCAGACGGATCTGTCACTATAACAACGCTGTCAGAGCCCTTATTTACAAGTTCTGCACCATCGGCCTTTGTTATTATACAATTTACAAATTGTATCTGATAGCCGTGATCTGTTACCGCATGACAGTAAATCTTTTGATCTTTTATCTCCATGTTGATTTTCAAAATCTCTGTCTGACCCTGATACACAACGGTTTCTGCCTGATCTTTCAAATGGTATACCTTCAGCAGTATGTCTTCTGCATAGGAATCTTCCGCCCGTTTCCTTCCATTACTTACCGGCAGTATTGTATTTTCTCTTACCCATAACGGTATGGACAAGTATCCATGTCTTTCGTTGTGCCATGTACCACCCTCAAAAGTTTCTCCCGTAAGGTAACTGGTCCATGTTCCTTTTGGAAGATAGTAAGATGACTCCCCGTTTTCATTAAAAATCGGTGCAACCAACAACTTCTCTCCTAGCATGTACTGTCTGTCCAGGTAATGGCATCCGGGTTCGTTCTCAAATTCCAGAACCATGCTTCTCATCACCGGCACTCCTGTATGTGATGTCTCTGCTGCGCTGCTATAGATGTATGGAAGTAACTCCATCTTCAGTTTGGTGAAAAAGCGAAGTACATCAACTGCCTCCTCATCGTAAGCCCAAGGTACCCGGTAGGATGTGCTTCCATGCAAACGGCTGTGAGAAGATAACAGACCAAATGCTGCCCATCGCTTATATACATCTGGTGTCGATGTGCTTTCAAATCCACCGATATCATGGCTCCAGTATCCGAATCCGGACATCGTAAGCGACAAACCGCCTCTTAAACTTTCTGCCATTGCCTCATAGGTTGACCAGCAGTCTCCGCCCCAATGTACCGGGAATTTCTGCCCGCCTGCTGTAGCTGATCTTGCAAACAGCACCGCATTATGTTCTCCTTTTTTGCGCTGCAATAATTCATATACCGTTTTGTTGTATAAATATGTATAGTAATTGTGCATTTTCACCGGATCGGAGCCATCATAATATTCGATATCTTCCGTTGGAATCCTTTCACCAAAATCTGTTTTAAAACAGTCTACTCCCATATCCAGCAAGGTTTCAAGTTTTTTCTGAAACCACTGGCATGCCTGAGGGTTCGTAAAATCAACCAGTGCCATGCCCGGCTGCCACATATCCCACTGCCACACATCTTTATTCCTGCGCTGTACAAAGTACCCCTTTTCCATTCCTTCTTCAAACAAATAGGATTCCTGTGCAATATAAGGATTAATCCATACACAGATCTTCAATCCTTTTTCTTTTATTCTGCGAAGCATTTTTTCTGGATCCGGAAAAACCCTGCTGTCCCACAAAAAATCACTCCAATGAAATTCTTTCATCCAGAAACAGTCAAAATGGAATACCTCCAGTGGAATCCCCCGTTCCTCCATTCCGTCAATAAAACTCATAACCGTCTTTTCATCGTAATTGGTTGTGAAGGATGTCGACAACCATAATCCAAAGGTCCACTGGGCTGGCAGAGAAGGTTTTCCAGTTAAACTTGTATAACGGGTTAGAACTTCTTTCATGGTCGGTCCATTAATGAAAAAGTAATCCAAACTTTCTCCCGGAACGCTGAATTCCACTTTTGACACCTGTTCTGTTCCCACTTCAAAGGAAACTCTCTCCGGATGATTTACAAACACTCCGTATCCCTTGTTGGTAAGATAAAATGGAATATTCTTGTAAGACAGCTCGGTGCATGTACCGCCATCCTCATTCCAGATATCCACACTCTGCCCGTTCTTTATAAATGCGGTAAAGCGTTCACCCATGCCGTAGACCAACTCACCTACCGACAGGCCAAGCTGCTGGCGCATATAGGCACCCTCACTTCCCTTATCATAGGCAGAGCCTTTCCAATCTGTTTTCATATAAGCCAGATCTTGCCCGCTGCTCCGGGAGATGACCTCACCAGCCCTCTCATAGGTCATGCTCCAATTCGCTTTTGTAAGTACCAGAGACAGACTTCCACTGGATACCCGGATTTTTTCTTCATCCTCCTGTACATCTAAATTTATATTCTCTTCCACATTCAATTCGAATTCCGGTCCCTTTTTCTTCACTCCCAAATGATGGCTGGTCTTAACCCGCAGCACTTCCGGCATAGGTGATATGATCTCCAGTGTCAGATTGATTCCACCCAGGGTATCTCCTCTGTGCTGAATTTTTGTTGTGGGGGCACAAATAATCACTTTATTCGATTGTGTTTTCACAAAATAAACCTGCTGAGGCGCAAAGCACTCACAGCCTTCTTTCTGTAACCAGCATCCGTTTCCAAATTTCATTGCATACTTCCTCCTTAAATGCTCTCTTTACACACGATTATAAGCGAGAGACTTCACAATGCATACAGGCATAATTCAAGATAAATCACTTAAATAATTAGTGAGTTTTTAGTATCCTCGCGATTTACACCTCTAATAATCGCTATAAAACATCCCAAAAAAATACCCCACTTTTTTGTTCAATTTTACTTTTCTTTCCGGAAAAAGGCCGATATAATTAGAATAAGAAAACAAATGGGGGATTGATTATGTCTGGAAAAAAGATATTAGCAGCAATAACAAAAAATAATGTACAGAAACAGCTTTCCATTATTTTTTTTATTGCCATTTTTATCCCCGTTATCTCCATAGGTTATTACCTTGTATACAATACACGTTCCTTATTGTTTAATCATTATGAGGATCAGTCTCGCTCGGATGATCTCCGTGTTAAGTCTCTTCTCCTTGATCTAACCTCAAATATTTATATCAAAGCAGAGTCACTATCTTCAGATAAAGAATTAATTCAGCTATTAAGCACCGTTTACACCTCTCCAGCTGAAGGTACCAGGGCCATGGAAAATTATAAGGGATTTGAGACGCTTTTATCACAGGATATTGCAATACAGCGCATATCGGTCTATACCCGGAACAACTCTCTTCCAGAAAGTAAGTATATTCATCAGATTACACCGGACCTCCAAAAAAATGACTGGTTTGAGCAGGCTTACACTACCGTCACCCCTTTCTGGACAGAAGAGGTTGTTTCCGATGATTTTGGTAATGACTCCCTTATGTTATGTCTGCACACCAGAATATTTCTCCCGCAGATTAATAGTTTCGCAATCCTCAATTTAACCGTAAGCAACAATCATATCAAAAATCGGATTGAAAACAGCTCCTTGAATACCGTTCTATGGCTGAATGAGGATGAAATATTTTATTGCAGCAATAAACAGACCATCGATAATTCACTGAAAGCATATGCCACAGGTCCCAATGGTTACTATCTTGGCAAAATCAATCTGCCGGAACAAAACGTCATCGGCTGTGTGTCTTCCCTCTCCACTACATACTGGAATGATTTATTCTACGTAGCATCACTGAATTATGACGGATACCCGTATATGAACAAGATTACCGGTCTATATCTTGGGATTCTCCTGCTGATTCTCATTGCCACCAGTGCGTTCATCTACACATACTCCCGATATTTCAGCCGCCGTGTCATTACACTACGTGAGACAATGCACAATGCAAGCCAGGGGAACTATAACATCATCGACACCTTTCATGGAGAAGATGAAATTTCTGAGGCATTCGCGGACTTAAATGCTATGATTCAGGATATTTTACGCAAAGAAGCCTCTGTATATGAAGCTCAGATACGGACACAGCAACTGACCAACCAGCAACAGCAAATGGAATTTAAGATGCTCACCAGTCAGATCAATCCCCATTTTCTCTATAATACCTTAGAGACAATTCGTATGCGGTCACTAAAAGCCGGTAATTTAGATGTGGCAAATGCGGTAAAGCTGCTTGGAAAATCCATGCGCTATGTGCTGGAAAACACAACTACCTCTTTTATCACTCTGGCAAGAGAGCTGGATTATATTGATACATATTTGTCAATCCAAAAACTGCGTTTTCATGACAGCATCAACTATTCCTTAAAAACATCACCGCAGATGGATTTAAATGAATATCAGATTATGCCACTTCTGCTGCAGCCGATTGTGGAAAATGGGGTTCTTCATGGACTTAGAGAAATGGAACAAGGTGGAAAGATTATCATTCACATTATAAAAAAAGGCGATAAGCTATATATAGATATCTTTGACAATGGCAGCGGCATGACGCCTGAAGAGATTGATGCGATGAACAAGAGCATTTATAAGCACCATAGGGAATCTTCAAAAAGGATTGGACTTTATAATATCTATCAGCGGATTCAATTATACTATGGCAAAAGCTTTGGTTTTCAGATAAAGAGTAAAAAGCATTGGGGAACACTGGTAACCATGGTTTTACCAGCAAAGGAATATAGAAGGGGAATGGAAGAATGAAACTGTTTATATCCGATGATGAAATCGATGTACGGGAAGGGATCCGATATTTGCTTAACTGGTCAGAACTGGGATTCTACATTTGTGGTGAAGGGAAAAACGGGCAGGATACATTGGACCAGATCACCAAACTCCTGCCGGATGTTGTCCTGTTGGATATCCGCATGCCCAAGCTTTCCGGTCTGGAGGTTATAAAAAGGTCAAGAGAACAGGGGTTTTGCGGAAAATTTATTCTGTTAAGCGGATATTCAGACTTTTCCTATGCCCAGGAAGCCATCCGTTTTGGAGTAACCTGCTATCTCACAAAGCCTATCGATGAAGATGAGCTGGAAAAAGCTGTTCTGGAAGCAAAAGAATCCATACTAAATGAACTGGAAATGCAGAAAAAGCTGTTGCAGTACCGTGACAAAGCCAGAGATTCTATTTTGCAGGATATTCTATGCAACAAAGCCAATTATTCATTTCTGGATTATCACGATATGATGCTGGAGTCTTACGTGTATCAGGTTATCTTATATGCAAATTACAATCAGGACTCTTTCCAGAACACATGGGACTTTGCCGGAATTCTGCGGCTTGCAAACCGAAACCACAACTCTCTGGACTATTTGAAACAGGATCATCTAAATGTAATTATATTAAAAGGAGATTTTGCACTGAACCGTTTTCAGGAACTGGTGGAACATTATATCAGCCAGCCGCAAAAAGGTTCTCCTCTGGATTCCCTGTTTCTTACATATGGAAAACCCGTATATTCTGTGGAACACATTCATATTTCCTTCGAGGACGCACAGTTTTTGATGAAGCGCAGATTCTTCTGCCATTTTAATCAACATGTCCTTGGCTATATGGATTCACCAAGGGATTTTCCCACGATCAATGCCAATGCCTTTATGGAGAACATTTATCCTCAGCAGATTGCCAACTACATCCAGTCCGCCAATCGGCAAATGCTGCATGAAGTTCTGGACAAATTAAAAGAGGATCTCTATTACGCTGATCTGGAGGTTCCCATATTAAAGCATTACCTTGCAGATATCATGATCCAGGTAAAATCCATCATCACTCATACTTATGGCGGCATAGAGGTTCCATTTCCAAACAATGCTGCTATCATCAGTACCATTGAAGAAAAATACTATCTATATGAAATATTGAAATTTTTTACCCTCCAGTTTGAAATGTGCATGAACGCCATCGGCTCACCTACCCGCGATAGCGTCATGGAAGGCATTCTCCAGTATATCCAGTACAACTATCAGGAGAATTTAAAGCTGGGAACCATCGCAGAACTTTTCGGATACAATAGTTCCTATCTCGGAAAGGTGTTTAATAAAGCCACTGGGAAGAGTTTTAATTCTTACATCGATGAAGTCCGTATCGAAAATTCGAAGAAACTGCTTTTGAATGATGAACATAAGGTTTATGAAATAGCCCTGCTTGCAGGTTATACAGACGTTAATTATTTTCATAAGAAATTCAAGAAATATGTAGGTATGAGTCCTGCTGAATTTCGTAGGGCATTGTTAAAAGAAGAGTAAAAAATGGACTTCGATCAGGCCGCTTATTTATAGCTTTACAGCAACCTTCTCGATGTCCATTTTTTTCAACAGAAATATCGCCTACATCTCTTCAATCAATATCAGTACATCCTTCTGTTCGATTTTTATACAAGAACCTTTCTTATAATTCTTACCGGTCAAAAGATTTTTATAATTCTTATTGATCACCACTTCCGTACTATCCGATCTGTGATTGAGCAGGAATAAAACACTGCCCTTTTCATTTTCACGTACCGCTGCTTCCACTCCTTCCGGTGTCTCCATGATCGGATGCACTCCTGCTTCCGTAAATATATTTTTTAGAAATGTAGCATAAAAAGCCGGGTTCGATCTGGTTCCCACATAATAGGCAGTTCCGTTTCCAAAGAAGTTCTTTGTAAATACCGGTGTCCCTATATAAAAGTCATCTTCATAAATGCTGACCTGCTCCGCCTCTTCAAGATGCATCAGGTCACACATCAACCCCGCTGGATATTTCACTCCATCGTAATAAAAGGAATTATACTCTCCTTCTGGCAAGGCATCGTTTTCTTCTACCCAGATACCCAGAATATCTCTAAGATCCCCTGGGTAGCCTCCACCAATTACCAAATCATGTTCTTCCACAATGCCGCTGAAATAGGTGGTAATAAATGTACCGCCCTGCTTCACATAGGTTCGGATTTTCTTATCAAATCCGGTTTTTGTCATATATAACAAGGGAGCTATCACTACGCTATATGTATCCAGCTCATCCTCTGTACCAATTATATCCACTGGCACATTCTGCTCAAAAGCTGCTGCATAATAATCCTTTATTGCATCCAGATATTTCATATGAATACTTGGCCCCGCCGAGTATTCCACCGCCCACCAGTTGTCCCAGTCAAAAAGGATAGCGACTTGCGCCGGAGTACGTCCACCTATAAATGAATCCTTTAGATTCTGCAGTTCTTCACCTAATCTTTCTATCTCACGAAATACCCTGGTATCATCTCTGCCGGCATGATCAATCACTGCACCGTGAAATTTTTCACAGGCACCGATGCTTCTTCGAATCTGAAAAAACTGAATGGCATCTGCACCGTGAGCTGCCGCCTGAAAACTGAGCAGACGCATTTCTCCCGGCCTTTTTAATTTGTTATAAGGCTGCCAGTTGGAAACACTGGGCGTCTGTTCCATCAAAACAAAAGGCTCCTGCCCCTTAATTCCCCGCATGAGATCGTGGTTCATTGCCACGGTGGCTGGACTATCCGAGGGTTCCGGATAACTGTCCCATGCGATAAAGTCCATGGTTCTTGCCCATTTCTGATAGTCCAGGTTCTTGTAAAATCCCATAAGATTGGTGGTAATGGGAATATCCTTTATTTCTTTTTTAATTGCATCGTATTCCAATTGAAAACAATCCAGCATGCTATCAGAATTAAAGCGTCGGTAATCCAGTGAAATCCCCTGAAACATGGTTCTGTCGTAAGCAAAATGTTCGCTCTGCAAATTGGGCAGCACGATCTCATCCCAATCATAAAAGGTATGTCCCCAGAATGCAGTGTTAAAGGAACGGTTAACTTCATCAATTGTGCCGTACTTTTTCTGAAGCCATTGCTGGAATGCCTTCTCACAGTTCTCGCAATAGCATTCCCCGCCATATTCATTGGATATATGCCACGCCACGATATTATCGTAGTCCTTATAGCGCTTAGCCAACTCACCTGCCAGTCTTGTAGCATAAAGCCGGTAAGTCGGACTGTTTGGGCAGGAATTATGACGTCCTCCATATTTCCTTTTTATTCCTTCAAACCCGGTTCTTAATATATCGGGATGACGCTTTGCCATCCACGCCGGATGGGCTCCTGTGGAAGTGGCCATACAGACCTTTAGTCCATTTTTCCTTACCAGTTCCATAATTTTATCCAAATGATCAAAGCAATAGGTATCTTCCTCTGGTTGCAGCGCGGCCCAGCTAAAAACGTTCAGCGTAACAATATTGATATGTGCCTTCTTCATCATGCGCATATCTTCCAGCCAAACCTCTTTGGGCCATTGCTCCGGGTTATAATCTCCCCCATAAAGAATCTCTTTTATATTTTTACCGTAAGCCATATTCTCTCCTGTTCTGTTTGGATACACATGGACAGTGAATCCCCCTTTTCCGGCGGTTTCACTGTCCATGATTGCGAATCTACTTTGCTCTGTTGTTGAAATCTTCTATAGCCTTAGTTCTGGAAGCTGCCTGATCTTTTGCATTTTTCATATCCACTTCCAGTACCTGTTCATATCCAAGACCTTTGACGGTATCCTGCATGTGTTTCAAAATACTGTTAAATTCCGTCTCATCCTTGGCATAGATCATCTTCCATGAATCATCCACGATCACCGCCTTACATTGCCCGCGAAGTGTTGTGATATCAGAACTTTCTTCCGGCTGGATATAGGAGGTTCCTGCTGCAACTGACAGTGCATTTTTGCTTTCCAAAAATTCAATGGTTGTCTTTGCACCACCAGATTTCGTCTGCCAGTCAAGATCCAGCGGTGTTGTCCTCTTCGCTAATTCTGAAGACCACATATTGGTCATATAAGGCTCATTATTTTTCGGATCGATATCAACCAGTGACAACGGTTTAAAGTTTAATGCAGATACTCCATCCTTCCATGAACCACTCCCCCACTCTTCCGGAACTGGTACATCATTATTAGGAAGTGCCTTCTCACCAAATTCCGTATAGACTGCTTTCCCGTCTTTCATCTCCCAGGTTAAACCTTCTATTCCTGCTGCCCCATTGGCCTGACCTACAAGCTCCATTCCTTCAGGGGAATAAAGCCAGTCTATAAATTCCGCCATTCTTTCCGGATACTTTGTCTGGCTGCCGATGGCAATCATGGTCTTTCCATTGCCGTTCGAATAACATCCGAAAGAGTAAGGCGAAATTCCTTTGATATATGCCGCCATAAGCCCTTTTCCGGCGTTCTTGCGTTCCACTGTATTATAATAAGCGGGCCCCTGAAAAGACCAGAGAGAAGTCAGAATCTGACCATCACGATACTTATCAGACAAAATATCATAATTTTGTGTGGTCGATTCCGGATCGATTACACCAGCCTGATTTGCATGGAACAGAAATTCCAACGCTTTCACATAGTAACCGTCACTGGAGGTGATATCCTGGTTATCACTTCCATCTGCCTTGGCTAATACAAATCCAATTTCATTGTATCCGTATAAAGAAGCGTAGTTCTTCGCTCCCATCATCATATTGTCATCCCAGTCTTTGAATAATGAGATGGCATAAGTCTTTTTACCAGAATCGCTTTTTGGGGTATTTTCCTGCATTGACTGCATAACCGGAATCCAGTCCTCCAAAGTTTCCATCGCCGGATATCCTGCAGCCTTATAGGAATCCCATCTCACATATGGAGCAACCAGTGGATCGATACCATCCGTAGATACTTCCGGTGACTGACTGGATATTTCACTTGGAATTCCATAGATTCCTCCCGACCCCACATTTGCATTCATGTTCTCAATTGCATCTTTATAATTATTCAAGACAGCTTTATCTTGCAAGAGATTTGTCATATCCGTCAGAAGTCCGGCTTTTACCATATTTTCAAAACGCCCGTTCTCGGTTTTTGAAATAATCAGATCACCCAGATTTCCCGCTGCGGAACGGGTCTGAAATAAAGTATCTCCGCCTCCTGCAACATTTGGGGCAATAATGTTCAGTTCCATATTAAATTTGTCTTTCACTATCTTCGCAAACCAGCCGGACTGAATGCCCTGGTAATTCGCCAATGTATCAAATACATCTACGGTAATGAGTTCATCATTCTTTCCATTGCCGCCCCCAGAAGTACTCGTCTTCTCATTGCCACAACCAGCCAATACGGTTGTCGCAGTCATAACCGTACAAAGCAGTAAACTTAAAATTCTCTTTCTCATTTCTCTCTCCTCCTTAACCTTTCACCGATCCAATCATAATTCCTTTTACAAAGAATTGTTGGAAAATCGGGTATACAAACAAAATTGGAAGCACTACGATTACAGACACGGTCATGCGGATAGAAGTCGGCGTCTGCTGTGATGCAAGCGCAACAGAACTCATGGCAGACGCGCCATTATTTCGAACCATTGCTGCCAGAGAACTGGCTTGATTGATATAAGTATATAATAAATACTGTAAGGAATATAATTTCTGATCAGTCACATAAATCAGTGTATCCTGAAAGGAATTCCACTGCCCTACTGCTGAAAAGATCGCCACGGTAGCGAGTATCGGTTTTGCTGTTGGCAGAATAATTTTACTAAATACAGTGAAAATTCCTGCACCATCTATCTCTGCCGCCTCCTGTAAGGACTTTGGCATGGATTCAATAAAGGTCTTAACGAGAATGATATTAAACGGCTGTATAATTACCGGAATTATATACACCCAAAAAGTATTGGTCAGATGCAGTGTCTTCATGGTAATAAACATTGGAATCAATCCAGCATTAAAATACATGGTAATAATGAAAAACCGATACCAGAATCTCCTATGCCACATCTTCTCCTGCGTGAATATAAATCCCAAAAATCCAGAAGCCAATACCGTACAAGCCGTACCAATAACAGTTCTTCCGATTGATATCAAAGCCGCCCTCATCAATCCATTTATTTTTAGTACCTGCTTATAATTATCCAAATGAATGGACTTGGGCAGAAACCGAATGGATCCATTGGCACTTAAATCATTGGCACTGATGGTATTGATGATCATATAGTAAAACGGATAAAAACAGATGAGCGTGATGATTATAAATATTAAATAATTTATTATGTTAAATGTAACATCATCGTATTTTAATTTTCTATATTTCTTATTTCCACTTTCCATGAAACATTTCACCCCCTAGATAATTGATTCTCCACGTGTTTTCTTGGATACGAAGTTTACTATCGCCAGCAAGATCAAACTGATAATGCTTTTTAACATGCTGATCGCAGTGGCAAGGGACAAACTGCTTCCTGTCATACCTATATTATACACGTACAAATCCAATACTTGTATGTGCTCTTTGTTAAATGAATTCTGGAATACATAATACTGATCCATTCCATTATTTAAGAAGTTGGCAACCGACATCATAAGTAAAACGAAGAAGGTAGGCATTAAGGAAGGAAGGGTAATTTCCTTCATCAAACGGAACCTGTTTGCACCATCAACCCGTGCCGCCTCATAAAGCTCTGAATCAATTCCGGCAATCGCCGCCAGATAAAGAATTGCTCCCCAGCCAAGTCCTTTCCATACATTCCATAAGGTCATCCACAAGTATATATGAGCATCACTGTCGAGAAATTTAATTGGTTGTGTAATTATTCCCAGATGCTTTAGCAGTGTATTTACCATGCCGCCGTCTGTAAACAAGCTAAATGCAACAGAATAGACCAATACCCAGCTTATGAAATTCGGAAGTGCAGTCAATGTCTGTACCAGATTCTTAAACCATTTGCATTTTATCTCATTGAGAAATATTGCAAATCCAATTGGAAATACAGAAGTAAGAATTCCCAATAAGCTCATAGCAAGTGTGTTCTTCATTACCTGAATGATCTGTGCTACCTGCGTTTTATTTGCAAAGAGCGTTTCAAACCATTTCCAGCCTACAAAATCACACTGGGACAATTTAAGTGGCGGTTTATAATCGTAAAAAGCATATATCCACCCGTGCAGTGGAAAATAGGAAAACATAAAACTCAGTATGATGAACGGTACAATGCAGTAAAACAACCTGCGGCCTTGCAACGTGCTCTTTGACGCTTTCGTTGATACGGATTCTTTCATTCCCTTTATCTCCTTCATGTTTTGCTAAACCTTACTTTGTTTTATTTATTGTACCATTCCGTATTTTCCAGCGCATACCATTTAAATCTGACTGTTAATATAGAAAAAATCGATTTTTTCATCTTTTCTGAGAAAACCTCTATTTTTTCCCATAACATATCTTAATTATTTACTATACTTTTTTGTAATATTTTTTTTACAAACTGAATAGTATTACCTTTTAACGAAATAAAATGCAGGACTTGACTGTATTTTTTAATATGTACTGTCCAATTTGATACTAATGGATATTTATGCGGGTTAATAATAATGGATCTGTTTTTTCAGGCAATCACGCACCGGAAAACAGACCCATATTTTTTGAACCACCACATTTTAGCCACTAAAAAGCTTTCTTGAATAGCTGGTTTTAATGCCAAGTTCTTCTCTGTACTTTGCAACCGCTCTTCTTGATATCCGTATTCCCTGTTCTTTAAACTTGAGATGAAGCTGCTCATCACTAAATGGATTTTCCTTGTCTTCATTGTTTATAAATTCACGTATCTTATCTTTTATAACCTGGGATGAAATCTGCTTCTCCTGATAAGGTTCATTGCCTATGGCTGTTGAGAACAAATCTTTCATTAAGATAGAGCCTCTGGGATATTGTATATATTTTCCTTTGACAGCCCGGCTTACGGTAGATACGCTCACCTCCATGGTTTCCGCCAGCTGCGACATGGTCACCGGAGTTAGTGGCGTTCCTTCCAGGAAAAAGGATTCCTGGGTTTTTACCATGAGACTAACCAAACGAATCAGAGTGTCCCGCCTCTGTCTGATGCAGTCCATAACAAAGCGAACTCTTTTGTACTTCTCTGAAAAGTAGAAGGAAAGCTCCGCATCCTCTGCGTTTTCCAACATTTCCAGATAGTAAGAATTCACATGATAATTCTCAATCCAGCCATCATTTAATTCTATCTGCCACTCTCCATCTGCCCACTTCACAATCACGTCCGGAATGATAAATTCGGACTTTTCATTTGTAAAGTCCAAAAGTGGTCTGGGGTTTAGCAGTTCGATCTGGGCAATGCACTTTCTTACCTCCACAGTGGGGATCTTCAACCTTCTGGATATTACACTGATTTTTCCTGAAGCTACTTCATTCAGATATCCATCTACAATTTGCATCACAGGCCCACCCGTTATACCCTTTCTCTCCAGCTGCAGCTTTAAGCAATCTCTTACATCTCTTGCAAACACACCAGGAGGATCCAGGGTTTGAAGCAATTGCAGGCATTGGTTGATTAAGTCCGTATCTGCATAGGGAATTTGCTTTAATTCCACCCATTTTTCACTGATATAGCCATTGGGCTCCAGATACTGAATTAAAAGATCAATCATGGCCCGCTCTTGCTTTGAATATATTTTCTCATCAAGCTGCCACCAGATGAGCTCATGAAAGGATTCCTTCTTCTGATCCGGAATTTCATATTTCCCATCAGATTCTGCACTTTCACTGTAATTATCCCAGCCACGCACCCGGCTCTCATAATAATTACTGATATCCTTAACCCGTATCATCTCTTCCCGCTCTTCCTTATGTTCCAGTAAAGGATTTTCCAGATATTCAGATTCAAGAAACTGTTTTAACTCTGCGGTGTGCATTGCCAGAATTTCTAAGGACTGCTGTTGCTGCTGGGACAAAATCTGTTTTTGTTCTAACTCTAATTTATAGGAAAGCATAAGACCACACCCCGATTTCATAAGCATTTAGACAAGGACTGCTGCCTCTTTTTAAATCAGAGACCAGCAAACCTTGTCTTATTTTAATCCTGCTTTTTTATTGTCTATATCAGGAATCTGAATATTCCTGTAAAAGAAAGGAATATCGTCCATGCCAAACCACCAAAGGCAATCAATATCATTTGAGTAAATAATTTGTCTTTATTGGGCGTATCCTCTGGAATGGATGACAATGCCACAGCTCCCAGCGCGGAAAGAGGACTGTATACGACAGATCCAACAGATCCAGCCTGTATCGCCTGCATCAATTCCAGCGGTTGTACTGCCCCACTCATCTCTTTCACGATTCCCGGTACTGTAGGGAAAAGTGCCGGCATAACAACTCCTGTGGCACTTGAGACAAATGTCATAGCACCGGAAATGAGTGACATTAAAGGTGCGGCTGTGTGAACCGTCATAACAGAAGACAAAAATTTAGATAACATGGTTACACCACCCATTTCTGTCATCACATGGACTAAAACCCCGGTTCCGCCAACCATGAGCAGAACGCTCCAGTTAATGGTTTTAATTGCTTCTTTCTCATTTGCAACCTTTAGGATTAACATCAAAGCCGAACCAATAAATGCAGCGGCAGCAATATCCATTTTTACAAATAAGATCAACAGGATAACAAGGACAATAATGAACAAAGACTTTTTCTGGTTTAAATCAAAGCTTTCCGGCTTTTCAATATCATTTATATCCACTTTCTTAATCTTCCAGCCTTTATAAATGATATAGATCAGTATGGAAAAAGATACTGCTGAGATGGTGGTAGCTGCCGCAATGGGAAAATAGTTACCAACGCCTTCTTTTAAAGCCAATCCAGAAGTCACAATACCGATCACAGCCAGTTTGGAGCATGCAGAACCTACCATTGATGCGGCAAGCACGGAAACACATAAAATCATTGGATGTATATCAGCTTTCCGTCCGATATGTAAGGCTACCGGCAACAAAAACACAATAACCGTTGGGTCCGCTCCACAGGCAGTCATTGCTGCAGTTACTGCAAAGAACACTAAGGGGAGGGCCCTTACATTTCCTTTTACTGCATATGCCAATTTCGCTGAAAGCAGCTTCATTGTACCATTTACATTTGCAAACGAAAACAGGAACATCGCAGATAACATGATAAAAAAGATTCCGATAGGCCAACCTTTTGTATAAATTTCTTTCACATTCATATCAAATACAAAGAAACCCAGAATAAATGCAAAGAACAACGAGATAACTCCAATATTAACTTTTTTGTATGTACCTATTGCAATGGCTAGAACCAATCCCAAAATAGATATTAAAGCATAATTCATTTTTTCTCTCCTCTTTTTAAAATAATATTTGCTATCGGCTACCTTATAAGCACTGTCGCAATTAGAAGAAAGCTAATCCCCCTCAACATTCCCCCTGTTTGCTATACCACCTGGCTGCATAGACTGGTCATACTGCTTTTAATATCCGCCTGGATTGCTTCTCCCATTTTCAGGGCCAAAGCAGATGTTTTTTCTAAATCATAATCGGTTTCATATCCTTCGCTGATTACCATATTCACCAGATCCTCGGTTGCAATGTTGCCTTTGGCTCCTGGTACAAATGGGCATCCGCCCATGGCTCCAAGGGAAGCATCGAATCTTGTTAATCCTTCTTCCAAAGCCACATGAGCATTGGCGAGGCCCATTCCTCTGGTATCATGAAGGTGAAGGGTCATCTGATCCACATCAATGCCGGTTTTTAAGTATTTTATTACTTCTCTTGTATGCTTTGGATTGCTTACTCCTGCCGTATCGGCAAATCCAAAACGGGTAACTCCAAGCTTCTTTGCTTCGTCACAAAGCTTCATGACAAGATCCAGATCAATGGCATCTCCAAACGGGGAACCAAAGGTACAGGGAAGTGCCAGAAGAATCTTCATATCTTTTGCTTCCTCTGCCATCCGTTTAAAATCTTCAAATGATTCCTCAATGGTCTTGTTGGAATTGCGTTTATTATGCTCCTGACTTACGGATACAACAAACTCCACAAAATTACAGCCCGCTTCTCTGGCATTGTCAACGCCTCTTTTATTGAGTGCCAGGGATAAGATCTCCACCCCTTTTGCGGCCGCATAATCTTTGACCCCTGTCACAACATCGGCAGCTCCCGCCATCTGAGGTACCGCTTTGGGATTTACAAATGATGTTACTTCAATCATCTTGGGTCCGCAGTCGATCATCTTCTTTATGTACTCGATCTTTGTTTCAACCGGAATGATCACTTTGTGATTCTGCCAGCCATCTCTGGGACAAACTTCTATGATATCTATTTTTTTATTTCCCATATCGAATCAAACCTCCTTAATTCACGGCACCTTTGGCCTTATAATCTTCATACTTTTCTTTGGAGATTCCCAGCGCTGTAAAGATTGCCTCATTATCTTCCCCAAGATCGGGAGCGGCTTTCTTATATTGGCAGGGATATTCGCTCATTTTGACCGGATTTCCGATGACGGTTAAATCTCCAGCTTCCGGATGAGGAACGCTTACCAACATTTCACGCACCTCTACGATATTCTTATCTTCGCAAACTTCCTTGCAGGTATAGATCGGAGCCGCCGGAACTCCTGCCCGGTCAATGATTTCCACACACTCTGCAGCTGTTTTGTCACTGGACCAGTTCTCAATGATAGCTTTTAACTCATCGGCATACTTGTTTCTGCTTGGTGTGTCAATGAATCTCTCATCATTTGCAAGTTCCGGCATCCCAAATGCTTCTGACAGTTTTACAAAGTGGGCGTCAGTTCCGCTTGCGATCACAAAGTAGGTATCTTTTGCCTTAAAGGAATCATAAGGTGCTGAGGTGATGTATTTGTTTCCAGTCATAACCGGAACGGTACCTTCATGCACATATTGCATCATGTTTTTCTCCATTGTGGATACAATACTGTCCACCAAAGCCACATCGATCTGCTGACCAAGTCCTGTCTCTTTCTTCTTATATAAAGAAGCCAGAATACCAACTGCGCAGTTAAGACCTGCAAACATATCTCCAACCGCAAGTCCCGCACGAGTCGGCTCCATTCCCGGCCATCCGGTAATGCTCATAGACCCGCCCATTGCCTGTGCAATCAGATCATAACCAGGTCGTTTGGAATAAGGACCATACTGACCAAAACCAGAGATAGAAGAATAGATAATCCCAGGATTAATCTCTTTGCATGCTTCATAGCTAAAGCCTAATTTTACAAGGACACCTGGTCTCATGTTCTCTATCAGCACATCAGCAGACTTAATCAGTTCCCGGAATAATTCCTTGCCTTCTTCTGTCTTTAGATCCAGTGCAATGCCTTTTTTGTTGCGGTTCAAATTCTGGAAATACATGCTTCGGCCTGTATTTTTCTCTTTTGGTCTTGCATTCCTTACGAAGTTACCGCCCCCTCTTAAGTTCTCCACTTTGATTACCTCGGCGCCAAAGTCAGCCAAAAACATCCCGCAATAGGGACCTGCCAGGAAATCCGTAAAATCCAATACTCTTACCCCTTTTAATAAACCTTCTGTCATGTTTGTTACCCTCTCTTTTTTTATTTTTATCTCTGGGCTATTCCCAGTTTAAGACCTTTTTCAAATGCTTCTTTATTTAACGGAAGGAGCTTTGGCTTTTTGCCCAGCTTATGCTCGATGGTCTCCCATACAACTTCCGGGGATACCACCTGTGTGTACCCTACGTAAACACCAAGCATGATGACGTTTAACACTTTTGCATTTCCCAACTCTAAGGCCATCTCGGTAACAGGTGCCTTAACCAGCTTTATATCGGTACGGTCAATGTCATCGCTTACAATGGAACTGTTAATCAAAAGAGTTCCGCCTGGTTTTAAGATACGTAAGAATTTCTTTAAGGACGGGCCATTCATTACGATTAAATCATCCATAACGTCTCCAAGAGGGGCGCCAATGGTATCATCTGAAATCACCACAAAGCAATTGGCAGTGCCTCCCCGCTGCTCCGCACCGTAAGAAGGGAAAAATGTAACTTTTTTATCCGTTGAATCACAGGTGGCAGATGCCAGGAACTTTCCCAGTGTCATGACACCCTGACCGCCAAATCCGGCCACACATAAATTTGTTTCCATAACTAGTTCCTCCTTATCAATCCCTGATTACACCCAGTGGGAATTCAGGCAGCATCTTTTCTTCGATATATTCCAGTGATTTTAACGCATCAAGCCCCCAGTTGGTCGGACAACTGGTTACGATCTCTACCATGGAAAAACCTTTGCCGTCTAACTGGTTCTGAAATGCTTTTTTAATAGCATTTTTTGTCTTCATGACATTGGCCGGGGAATTACAGCTGGTACGCTCTAAGTATGCCGGTGCGGTCAGCTGGTTTAAGATCTCACACATATGCATGGGATATCCATGTTCTTTCGGATCTCTTCCCTTTGGTGCGGTAGACGCCTTCATTCCAACTAGGGTGGTGGGAGCCATCTGTCCGCCGGTCATGCCATAGATTCCGTTGTTAATAAAGATAACTGTAATATTCTCTCCCCGGTTTGCCGCAGACATGGATTCTGCCAATCCGATGGAGGCAAAGTCTCCGTCTCCCTGATAGGTAAAGACAAGGCTGTCAGGTGATGCTTTTTTCATACCGGTTGCTACCGCACAGGCACGGCCATGAGGAGCTGTCGTATTGTCATAAGCCATATAATCCATATGTAAACCACAGCAGCCGATTCCAAGCACACAGGCTGCTTTATCCACCAGTTTCATCTCATCAAGCACTTCGCCAATCAGCTTCATGACCGTGCTGTGCATACAGCCCGGGCAAAAACCGGAAACTTTATCTTCTTGTAATGTTTTTGTTCTTGAATAAATCTTTTCCATGCTCTCGCCTCCTATTTCCCACAGATTGCTTTGACTTTGTTAATAATTGCTTCACGGCCTATGATATTACCACCGGAACAGAGACAGGTTTCAATCGGACAGCGCTCTTTAACTGCCACTTCCACATCCTTGATAAACTGAGCAGGAATGGACATCTCCACATCAAGAATGGCTTTTGTCTTTCCGTAATTGATATGGTCAAAGGCCTTATATGGGAATGGGTGAACCGTGATAGGACGGATAAGCCCTGCCAGAATTCCTTCTTTGCGAAGTTCCTCCACTGCGGATTTTGCAACACGGGCGGAGATTCCATAAGCTGCGATCACGATTTCGGCGTCTTCCAGTTTATATTCTTCTGCCTCTGCTTCCTCTTCCCAGGAGCGGTATAATGTTTCTGCGTCCTCATTGGCACGCTGCATATCACTGGTCTGCCAGTGTCCCGGCTCGATCCAGGAACGATTCTTATAATCCAACGGATGACCGATGCAGGCCCATGCTTTCTTTGACTCCTTGATTTTTTCAATCTCTTCCTCTGACTTCATCTCTGGAAGTTCTACCGGCTCCATCATGGTTCCTATAACGCCGTCTGCTAAAATCAACACCGGATTCCGGTCGCGGTCCGCATAATCAAACGCACGGTAAGTCATGTCAACCGCTTCCTGTACCGTAGACGGTGCAAATACCATCATCTGAAAACCGCCGTTTCCTGACGCTTTGGTGGCCTGAAAATAATCCATCTGAGCAGGCTGTATGGAGCCTACGCCAGGGCCTCCTCTGGAAATATTGGCATATACCATGGGAATCCTTGCAGATGCACAGTAAGAGATTCCCTCGCTCTTTAATGCGATACCCGGGCTTGATGAGGATGTCATGGAACGCACACCTGCAGAAGCAGCACCATAAACCATATTTACGGAAGCCACTTCAGACTCGCCCTGTACAAAGTTACCGGATACTTCCGGAAGTCTTCTTGCAAAATACTCAGGAATTTCATTCTGAGGTGTTATTGGGTATCCGGCAAAGAAACGGCAGCCGGCTCTTACCGCTGCTTCCGCAATCGCTTCGCAGCCTTTCATGAATACTCTGGACATATCATTTTCCTCCTCTATCGATAAACTTCAATTGCCCCATCCGGGCAGATACGTGCGCACATGCAGCATGCAATGCAGGCATCCATATTCACTGGTGTTACATATTCATAGCCCTTGGAATTTACTTTTGTTCCAACACCAATCACTCCTTTGGGACAAAACTTCATACAATAACCGCAGCTTTTGCACCGCTCCTCAATTACTTTAATTTCAGCCATATAAATATTCTCCTTTCATTCAGACTAATCTCCTGCTACGTTTGAAACCCATGGATAAGTCAGATACAGACGAATGGGCAGAATCGGATCCGCATGTATATTTTTTACCTCCTCATACAGATCTTCTCTTAAACAGGAAAAGTCGATGTTCTGATATGGACTTACCATCTCTTTCATCTTCTTGCTGCCATTTAAAAATTCCTCTGCTGTGGTCGTATGACCGGTATTGGGATTATTAATAAAATGAATCTGACCCAATTCAATATGTGAAACACCCAATATGCTTCCCAGCGTATGATCAACGTGGTCAATATCATAAGACCACGGCCGGTAGGCATTGAGTACGTAGTAGACGCATGTATTTGTTTGACTGATTGCCGAAGCAAATCCTCCAATGGATCTGGCCCCAATATAATCTCCCCCCACATCCATCACCACCAGGCAATCCTCATCTTTTAAGAGCCGAATCACTCCGCCAGTCAGAGTCGGCGCATCCATAAATTGTTCTTCATAGTGAAAGACAATTCCCATATCTTCCATCTTTGTTTTTATATCTCTGGAGCGAAACAGCGGCTTTGTCATATCCAAATCGAAAAAGTGAACCTTTTTTTGTCCCAGTTCCTGAAGATACCGTGCAAAATTAATGGCAATCTCACTTTTTCCACTGCCTGCTTCCCCCACAAAAATAAAGTTTGTATGTTTCTCTGCTGCTTCAAGGATTAACTGCATCCCCCTCCACCTCCTTTACTTATTGATAAATTTTCTTCAGTACTTATATAATCAGCAAAACCCGTGCCAACCTCTTTTTGAAAATAAAAAAAGCTATTTTTCGACATTTTTCCTCTTTTCTCGTGAAAAAAGGTCTATCGAAAAATAGCCCGTTGTAAACTTTAGTTTACATGAGTTTACATCACTTATTCATTTTTTTAAACAAAGCCTGACGGCTGATTCCAAGCACTTTGGCGACTTCCGCCTTGCTCATATCCTGGTTAAGAAGGGTCTGAATCACCAGATGTTCCACCGTCTTGTCCAGTTCCTTTAAATCAATTTTTAGATCCTCTGATAAAAATAACTGGGATTCTTTCGGACTATCCCGAAGAATTTCCTGTTTGCTGTTATCGCCCCCAAATGCATGATAGCGAAGTGCCGTGCTCCTTAGCTCACGCACATTTCCCCACCAGTTATGCTCTTCCATCTGTTCAATAAAATCCTGTGGTATATAAATCTGTTCGGCATCTGTTTCACTGCACTCTTCCAGAAACTTGCGAAATAGATATTCCACATCACCTTTTCGCTCATTCAGGGAAGGTACATGAAGTTCAAATGTATTAAGACGGAAATACAGGTCATGACGGAAGGCTCCTTCTTTCACATTGTCAATCAAAGCCTTATTACTGGCAGCAATGATCCGTACATCAAGAGGAATAATATAGTCTGAGCCCACCCGCATGACTTCCCTCTGTTCAATCACTCGAAGGATCTTAGACTGGACATTCAGCGACATGCTGTTGATCTCATCAAGAAAGATGGTTCCTTTATGGGCAAGTTCAAACATTCCTGCCTTTCCCTCTTTTCTGGCTCCGGTAAAGGAACCTCCCACATAGCCAAACAACTCACTTTCCAACAGGCTTTCACTGATAGCCGCACAGTTTACCGCTACAAACGGTCCATTCCATCTTCGGCTCTGATTATGAATGCTTTGTGCAAAAAGCTCCTTTCCAGTTCCGCTTTCCCCATAAATAAGCACCGTACCATCAAATTCTGAGATACGCTTTGCCTGTCTGATCACGGCCTTCATCTCGTCGTTTTGTGTTTGGATATCTTCAAACCGATAGTCCGCAATCAGTCCTTTCTTTGCCATGGTATATCGGATATGACGTTCCATCTGTTGGATTTCACTGACATCCTGTATGGTTAGAATCAATTGCCTGTCCGTAGTATCCAGCATGAATAAGGAGGCAGAAACTGTCAGGTTCTTGTCCCCCACCTTAATGATCCGGTTTTTGCATTCTCCTGAATTTAGACGGCGGTACTGTTCCAAAGGAAGATCTGTAAACACCTCTCGGATGCTGTGGTTTAATATCTCCTGCTCCTTCAGTCCCAATAATTCCTCGCATTTCCGGTTAAAATGGAGAATCTCCCCTTTCATTGTCATGATAATCACGCCATCATTGACGTGATACAGCACTGATTCTAAAAGATTGGCCTTTTGAATCTCTGAGCGAATTTGTGTTAAGAGACGTTTCCCTTCCAGATAAGTTTCCATAAAAGTGGTATCCTGAACCATGATGTTTATGAAATTTAAATGATTCTGCGTGGAAAGTTCCCTGATTGCCCCGCTTCCCACCACAACGCTGCTTTCTTCTGTGCTGAGGCTGCTTAAAATCTCTTCCAGCTCATCCACTAAATTGTAACGGTAACACTCTACCTCAATCCGAATCAGCTCCTGGTATTCTTCCGGGTCAAAGGCAACGGATTTGTGCAGCACCAGCTTTACTTTTTTATATTCTTTTGCAGCGTAATTGAGTGATAACAGGATGTCGGATGCGCTGATTTTAAGCCGCACGACTGGAATCCCTACGTTGATGGAGGATAGTTCCTGATAAGTTCCTCCTCTGGCTATGATTGCCCCAACTCCCTGCTCCACTAATTTTCTTGCTCCCTGTTCCAGTGTCTTCACACCGATCTGACACACCACCACTTCACCATCTTCAATCTGCTGGCGGAACAGTTTCTCCGTTCGTTCTACGATACTGCTGTTTGCTTCCAAAAAAGCGATTTTTTCCATATTTATTTTAATCCAAGATATTTATAGAAATGCCATTGGATTACTCCTTTCTATTGCCCTGGTTAATACACTCATTTCTTCACACATAATTCTAGTTCTGTACGGACACATCTTCATCCTTTTAAAAAACGGTAACAAACTTTATCATTTATGATATTTCAATCTCTTGTCCTTGTCAATCATAATGGGATTAGCAATCATTTATAAGTATTTTTAACTTTTGTTACTGGAGATATTATGGATTTCAACTTGTTTTTGCAGCAACAGGCAGTTATAATTGGGAACTAAAAAATAGCTACCCTTCTGTTATGATAGAAAGATAGCTATTTAAGTAACACTGTTTTTTAATTTTCTATAACCATGTTTATGATTAATTTTAGATCTATTTTTTTATCATTAACAACCTGTTTTTACTCTTTGTCAGTACTGTTAGATTTTCCGGCTTCCCAGTTTTTTGTAAGCTTTGCAACCACACCTCCAAGAAGAATCAGAGCTAAAATATTGGGTATAACCATTAAACCGTTAAATAAATCCGCCAGATTCCAAACAAGATCAACTTTAAGAGCACAGCCAATACCTACGAAGATGGAAACCAGTATTGCATAGATGGAAACCGCTTTTTTTCCGAAGAGATATTTCACATTCGCAAGACCAAAAAAGTACCAGCCCATAATCGTTGCAAAAGCAAAGAAAAATACACAGATTGCTATGATAACATACCCAAACTGGCCAAAGACCTGAGCAAATGCAGACTGTGTCAATTCAATTCCTGTTACGAATCCTCCTTCCGCATAAGTTGAACCAAGTACACCGGAAGTTAAAATTGCCAGAACTGTTAATGGAAGCAACACAATGGTATCAATAAACACACCCATCATAGCAACAAGGCCCTGCTCACAAGGGTCTTTGACACGAGCCAGAGCGTGAGCATGAGGTGTTGATCCCATACCTGCCTCATGAGTAAACAATCCACGGGCAATACCAAAACGGATAGACTTTTGTACGCTTACGCCCAGAACACCACCTAAAACTGCCTGTGGATTAAAGGCTCCAACAAAGATATCATAAAACGCCGGAATAATATTTCTAAAGTTCACACCTATAACCACTAAGGATGACAAGGTGAAGAAAACCGCCATAAAAGGAACCACTTTTTCTGCAACAGCAACAATCCGCTTTACACCGCCCAGAAAAACCAGCAGGGAAATGATTGCCAGCCCTGCGCCAATATATTCCGAAGGGATCCCGAATGCAGCTTCCATGGCACCGCCCACAGAGTTTGCCTGAACCATATTTCCCATAAAACCAAGTGCAATAATGATCAGTACGGAGAAAATGGCTGCAACTACCTTTCCGGCAGGTCCTTTGATGGCTGCACGTATGTAATACACAGGCCCTCCGACCAGTTCCCCATTTACCACTGTCTTATAACGCTGAGCAAGGGTTGCTTCTGCATAAATCGTAGCCATGCCTAATAGCGCACTGACCCACATCCAGAACACAGAACCAGGACCTCCCGATACCATGGCAGTAGCCACACCAGCCAGATTTCCTGTACCGATCTGTGCTGATACAGAAGTGAGCAGGGACTGAAATGAGGTCATTCCCTCTTTCTCACTGGCCTCTTTTCCCCTCAGAGTAATTGAACCGAATGTTAATTTAAAACTCTGCTTAAATCTGCGAAATTGTACCCCTTTGGTGAGTATGGTAAAATAAACTCCTGCACCGCAAAGAACAATAATTAAAAATACATCCCATAATACCTTGTTGATACTGACGACCAATTCTGAAAACCATTCCATACTCAAAACACTCCTCATAAAATTTTGTACGAACACCCGGCATGCATAACAACAAGAGTATCCGTTTTTCTTTTCAACAAATAAAAAAGCCAAACCATAATAAAATGGTTTGACTCTGGAAATGCACAAAAAGACCCCAAAATTCTTACATATAGGTTCTCTGTCCTTTTGCCTGAGAGATTAAAACGAATAAATTCGCTTCTTACACCTTCGGCACCCATTCAATGAGATTCTCCAGAGTTACATCCATTTATAGTCCACACCTGGATATCCAGGCACCTGAGAGTGTTACTCCTTCGGTAGGCTTAAGCCACTTTCCTACAAACTTCACTTGTTGATATTAATTTGTTGTTTTATACTAACACATTGATAAAGCAAAGTCAAATTAAAGTGTTAAATTCTTAAGTCTTCGCATTAGAAACAAAATATAAGCGAACAAAAAACGCATTGTTTTGTTCGCTTATACTTATATTTATTAATGTCTGTAAATAGAACTCCAATCTACCAAAAAGTTATACTTCTACCGCAATAACCGTATTCACATACTTCTTCAGGCACGGACAGGACACTGAGACGTTAATAGTTCCCGCCTCTCCTGTTGTTTTTACCCAGAATGCGGTCTGCCCGCCTATCAGACTAAGCTGGGAAGTACCAATCAGCTCCCCCGCACCCTCAACCATGATGTTGATTGGTTCCTGGAAGAATGGAAGGTTATTATCAAGCTGGTCACTGACTTTGACCACAATTCGGGTCGCATCCCAATCACCGGCTTTTAAATTGGAATCATCCAGGGAAAGAGTCAGATTGGTCGGGACTGGATTTCTTGAATAGTTCTTACGAATCACTTCTTCTCCATGGACATATCCCACAAAGATTCCGTCTTCCCAGCGCATCCCCCACTCTCCTGCCATTTCATCGACCACGACCGGTGGATGGGCCAAAGCAGGATAATGCTCCTGATCGGGTTTAAAGATGCCCTTTAATTCTTTTCCATAATAAAACTTGATCTCGTCACAGTTCGTAAAAATTACCAAAGGAATCACTCCGCCAATGCTTCGTTCCCCGCGGGCCCAATAAGTGGCAGGTTCTAAAATCACTTCTTCATCCGGTGATTTCTGACTGCTGTAAGCATATGCGGCAAATTTGGGAATGCGGTACATATCCATAACACCATGATAGCAAATTTTATCACCAGAGCCAAAATCCGCATGGGTATTGTAATCAAAGGAACACCAGCCAATGGCACCGGCAATGGCATCATTCGCCTGGGAAGCATTCAACACCCGGGAATGACGCAGTGCATGCTCTACGGTACGTTCTTCCTGATCAAACCGTTTTGTAGGATACATATGTCCATTATACTCACAGACCAAATAAGGTACGTCTTTTTCCAATCCAGTCACACTTTTTGGTTCTCTTAAGGCAACGTACTCTCCATCTTGATCCTGCAGATGATCATAGGTATTATAGTTACGGATCACAGATGCCAAATATTTTCCGTAGCCATTATCATGTATGAAGTCATTCATCGTATATACATCTTCTAGAAATTCGCTGTTGCAGAGATACCGTACTCCACCTGTTGGACGGGTTTTATCCAGCTCTCTGGCTAACTGATTGGTTCGTGTATAAAGACTATGGTGGTCCTGGGATTCATTGATACGCACTCCCCAAAGAAAGATGCTTGGATGATTCCGGTCATGGATTATCATTTCTTGGATATCCTGTAAAACCTGAAGCTGCCATTCTTCGTCACCAATGTGCTGCCAACCAGGTGTTTCCTCAAATACAAGCAATCCGATCTCATCGCATCTGTCTAAGAAATGACGTGATTGAGGATAATGAGACGTGCGGACCGTATTAAGTCCTAATTCATATTTGATGATATCCGCATCCTTACGCTGTACACGGGCTGGCATGGCATAACCCACATAAGGGTATGACTGGTGACGGTTAAGCCCATTTAATTTAATCTTTTCCCCGTTTAAACAGAATCCTTCCGGTGTAAATCTAATATCTCTGAAGCCAATACGGACTTCATAGCTGTCAATCTCATCCTTTCCCTCAAACAGCACACATTTAACCTGATAAAGCTTTGGATTATTTAAGGACCAAAGTTCAATGCCATCAAGCGGCTCCAAATCCAAGTGTACAAGGCCATCGTCTGAAACGGAACCGGTAAGACTGGAAAGTTCCTTGATTCCATCAAACAACATTATCCGCACGGTATGGTCACTTTGCACTTTTCCCAACCCGTTTAAGCGAATTTCAGCAGACAGTTTCTTCTTATGGGCTAACACATCAGGGGTTGTTATGAAAACGTCCTCCAGATATACGGGAGAAACAACGCGCAGCTGTACTTCGCGATAAATTCCTCCATAAGTCAGATAATCGATCTGACCGCCAAAGGGAGGGGTATCCGGCCGTTCCGTTGAATCTACGACCACTGTCACTTCATTTTCAACTGTAAAATCAACCAGGTCTGTGATTTCGATGCAAAATGCCGTATAACCGCCTTTATGCTCCCCTGCAAAATTACCATTTAAATAGACACGGGCATAATTCATGACACCTTCAAAGTCAAGAAATAATCTCTTTCCCTTCCACTGAGGCTCAAGATTTAAATCTCGTTTATAACAGGACACAAAGCGATAAGCCTCATCATCAAAGTAGTTATAGGGTAATTCAATATTAGTGTGAGGCAGGCAGACCGGTTCATAAGAAGCCCTGTCCGCAAGTTGACTCAGGTCGTTTTCCTGGGAAAAATCAGGTTTATAAAGCCATTCTTGATTAATGGATAAAACAGTACGCATAGAAAAATATCTCCTTCCATTGCAATTTAAATATCATCAATTTTATTACCATCATTATGGCAGTTTTTATGTATCTGGTAAATACAAAATATCGTCTGAAATATGGATAAAGTAATACTTTTCCGTAGACAGCACCTGAATCAGATGGTATAGTTTTATTAGCAATGATCAATGGAGGAATTTGTGATGATTAATGACTCGGGATATTTATATACAGATGAAGGCGGCATTGTAGACATGCAGTCTGACATCCTGGTCAACAGTGCAGGACACTATAAGCTGATCACACAGCAGTGTTTTGAAACCACTCGTCCATCAGGACGTCTGGATTATCAATTACTGTATATTGCCAAAGGCAGCGTGTATTTTCAAATGGAAGGAAAGCTGCATCAGGTTGGGGAAGGTCACATTGTCTTATATCATCCTGGTGACAGTCAGTATTACCGTTATGAACTGGTCGATCAGCCTGACGTCTATTGGGTCCATTTTACCGGCAATCAGGCAGAAACTATTCTGTCTCAGGCAGGGTTTGGCAAAAGCGGCATTTACCACATCGGCCCGCAAAGCGAGTTTGTCTTATTGATTCAAAATATGATCCAGGAACTTCAGGTAAAAAAGAGCCGTTATCTCCCTATCACTAATTTATATATGAAAGAATTGATTGAACTTACCGCACGATATCTTTCTGAAAATGAAAATGACCGATGGGACAGCACTGGCTTTATAGAAAAAGCGATTGTAGACTTCCACCAGTCTTATCACCTTCCGATAAAGGTTAATGATTACGCGAAGAAACTGAATATCAGCAGTTGCTGGTTTATTCGCTGCTTCAAACGATATACCGGAAAGACGCCCCAGCAATACATTATGGACATAAGGATGAACAAAGCAAAAGAACTTTTGTATTCCAGTTCCTTTGGCTGCAATGAAATCGCTCAAAGTATTGGATATTCGGATTCCCTGTATTTTAGCAGAATCTTCAAACAGGCCGTAGGGGTATCTCCTCTGGCATACAGGAAGAATATTCGGAGTAAATATGTTGAAATAAAATGAATGCCATATTGTTAGAGCGGATCCGGTTGGACACAAACGGCTTTGGTTCACCGCCCTTCTCTCCTATTGCTTTCTCAAACCAGACAATATCATGCCACTCACCGCATATGTTGAGTTTCTTGAGAAAGCTTTAAAGAAATCAGCACCTCATAATTGATAAATATCAAAACTGCTATATTTTAATTGAATCCCCTCTCCTTGCTGACTTTATTCCTCTGATCGAATATATAAGAACTGAAACTGAAGAATCGCATTTAGTTTGCCATTCTTACTCCGTTTGCATCAATTTTATACCCATCCACGTTTGTACTCCTTGCAAGAGTGCCATCGGGATAGAAGTAATACCATTTGTCATTGATGTTCTGCCAGCCAACAAGTGCTTTCCCAGCCTGGTAGTACAAATACTGGCCGTCATCATTCAATGCCCAGCCCTGGGAAGTAGCAGGATCAATGGTCAGTTTGATATAACGGTGGAGCATCACACAAACCTCTGCACGGGTAGCATCCGCTTTCGGATTAAATTTGTTGTTTTGCTTGCCCAACACAATGCCTGCCTGCTGCGCTGTTGCCACAGCTGTTTTATAGACACTGTCAATGGTGGAAGCATCTGCATAGGCTACCCAATTGCGTGTTGCAGGGAGCTTATAGCCGGTTGCCTTGGCAAAGTTTACCATGATTGCAGCCAATTCCTCACGTGTGATTGCTTGATCCGGGCCAAACTGATTATTGCCTGTCCCCTGAATGATGCCATTGCTATATGCCCATTCAATATATGGCTGGTAGCTGCTTGAAGCTTCCACGTCAGTGAAACTGCTGGTTTTATAAGTACTTACATCCGCACCTGCCAGTTTTGCAAGGGCAGTTACCATCATACCACGAGTCATTGCAGCGTCAGGATCAATAGTGTTTTGTGTAGTCCCGGAGAAAATACCTCTGCCAACTACATAGTCAATGGAATCCTTTGCCCAGTGTTTGCTGATGTCAGTAAACTTTACTGCTGGAGAAGTGTATCCCACACCATATACGGAGAAATGATTTGTAGTAAAAATCAAACTTCTGCTGTTCGTATCATAGGCAGAATCTGCCACGCGGGTTGCATTTCCATTCTCATCAACATAGACCGCGTACAGGCCACCAACGAGTTCATCGTTTGTTAAGGTATAAGGAATCTCTTTGTTTTTTTCTGAACTTGCATAAATCGTACCGTCTGTTTCCTCCTTGTAATAATTTTCTTTCCCCACAGATCTGCCTCCAGTTACCAGCTTATTTCATCTCATACGATTACATTATTATACAGCGATCGACTCAACAAAAAATAAACAGGCAAAATTCGACCCCTGTACCAGAGCACAGGGGTTAATAAAATAAAGTTTTAGGCTTTAAAAGAATTTACAAGTAAATAGCAGCATCAATTATGGGGATTTCTTCATAACCCATGGCAATGGTTTTAGGGGTGTTAAAGCCGTATCTTCGGCAAGAAGCTGTTCCATCTGCTGCCGCAGCAACTCGGCTTTCCGATGTTTTCCGGTTTTAATATAAATAGTGACCAGATGTCCATATGTCTCTTCATGGAACGGATTCAATTCCATTACCCGCCAATATAAGTGCTCTGCTTTTTCATACTGCTCCTGTTTCTCCCATTGTTCTGATCTTTTAATCAGATTGGTAATCAGACTTTCCTCAATTGCATTGGCTTTCAAAAAAGACCACTCATAAGTTTTTCCCTGAAACAGTTCCCCGCGGTACAATTCGTTTAATCGTTCCACCCTGTTTTCCAGACTTCTTCCAGACTGCTGCAGCTTTTCAAACTCATATAAATCGCAGGAAATCTTTCTGGTGTCTATGGATATTTGCCGGTGGGTCGTCAACACACAGCTCTCCAATCCATACTGCTGCAAGGCTTTACGGATATAATAAACAGTAGAGTTAATGTTTTTCATAGCTTTATCAAGCATAAATCCATCCCACAAGGTATCCGCAATTTCATCACGGCTGACACTGCCTTTACAGATCAGAAAGGCAAATAATTCTTCTACCTTTGGAGATCGCCAGGTAATCACATCACCGCTATCTCTCACCGACACTTTAAAGCCGCCAAAGCAGGAGACACAGAGCTGCTGCAGCTCACTCTTTTTCGGTATCATCAGCCGCCGCACCGTCTTGGCGAGACGTTCCCGGCTGATCGGTTTCAGTAAGTAATCTACTGCCTCCAGTTCAAACGCATCCACCGCATATTCTTCATAACCGGTGACAAATACTACCTTTGCAGAGCTACCTTGTTCCAACAGTCTGTTCGCGAACTCCATTCCATCCATTTCTGGCATACTGATGTCCAAAAAAACCACATTAACCAGGTATTCTTCTATGTATTGTAACGCTTCCACTGCAGTCCCAAAAGAGCCGCAAAGCTCCATACCCTCGATCTCTCCCAGCATAATGGACAGTCTGCTGCGGGCCAGTTCCTCATCATCCACAATTATCGCTTTAATGGTTCAACACCTTCTTTCGTATGAACTTCTTTTTAGGCTTCTCTCCACATCTTAACGGAAGTGAAAAGGTCACCTTTGTTCCCCTCTCCTTTTCACTGATCACCTTTAACTCTCTGCCATACAGCATCTTCAATCGCTGATTGATATTCCAGACACCAATTCCGCCTGCTTTGGGGTTTTCTACCAGTAGTTCTCTAAGTTTTTCTTCATCCATTCCAACGCCATTGTCTGCGATGGAAAAAACAGCATCATTCATCTGTTGCTTTATGGAGATTCTAACGGTTCCTCCATTTACACGCCCCATCAGTCCGTGCCTTACCGCATTTTCTACCAATGGCTGTAAGACAAGAGGTGGAATGGGAAGTATCAGGCCTTCATCAATGTCATATTCAATATTCAGCCTTTCCCCGAAACGGGTTTTCTCAATATACAAATAGGCTTCCACCAGTTCCAGTTCCTTGGCCAGTGTGGACATTGCATCTAATCCCTTAAAATCAAAGCTGCGGCGCAGATACTGAGATAGCTCCACTACTACCTCCTCTGCTTTTTCTGGTTCCGTTGAGCACAATGCGGCTATTGAGTTTAATGCATTATATAAAAAATGTGGATTGATCTGGGCTCGCAAAAATGCAATTTCCGCCTCCTGCGTCCTCTTGACAGAGGTCTGCATTTGGTTTATGGCAGTACAATATTGCATCGAAAGGAGAGATGTCATTACAATTGCAAAAAGCATAATATACACCTGCGAAAAACTGGAGCTTGTCTTAAATCCCAGAGAAAACAAAATACAGTCAATGGAATAAAAATTAACGGATAATATGGCAACAAATAGCAGCAATCCTTCTGATTTCCTGATATATAAAAGGATTGACCTTATAAGCAATACGAGTAAAATCACAGTATTACATATCATCACAATCTGATGAATTTTATAGTAAATATAGATTGGAAGAAGCATTACCGCCACAAGATAGGCTCCATAGGCAAGCGAAATGATCCTGATTGGCCGTAGCTTTAAAAGTCCGTCCTTAAATTTCTGGAAGATCCATATCACAGCAATAAAATTAGCAGATAAGAAGAAATCCTTTAATTTAAATACAATTGTAAAAGGAATATCTGGCAGGAGAAGCAGCAAAGGACGTTGATCTGTCAATGCGTTTCCCAGTGCAAAAAGAAAACAAAACAAGGAAAAAAGGGGCAAAAGATATTCGGTCACGCCGCCTATCCGTGCAACGATGAAAAAAACCAGATACAAGACTGCAATCGTCCATAGAATAAAAAAAACTGCAAGTGTAAGCAAGTAATTCTTCTGGTGATTCTGCATCATAGCCTCTTCACTGCCAAGCTCCAAAGAAGCCGGTATGCCGGAATTCATGTATTCATAATTTGCAACCTGTACAAGAATCTCAATTTTTCCGGCATTACTTTTAAAAAATCCAAGTTTTGGTGTGTTCCCCGACCGGTAAGCGGCTGCCTGTTGTGCCGGAACTCCATCAGAAATCAGCTCCTGTCCATTGACATATACCTTGCTGGAAAAACGGGCATTGTTCTTTTTTAATCCAAGTACTCCGTGAATCGGGACATTTTCTAAAACAAGGCGATAAGTGGCGCACCCGAAAACCGGAAGTTTTTCGCCCCCCAATACTTTTCCGTTCCACAGTGACGGCACCTGCATGTACCCGGTAAGTACTGGACTTTTCTCTCTCTGCATAGCAAAATCTCCCGGTGTCAAAAGCTGATCCCAGTAGAATTCCCATTCCCCATCCAGGTGAAGAATTCCCCTACGTTCCATATCCCAGCCGGCAAGTCCCATCCTGCCGTGCACCGCTTTCATCCCGCTGTTTTGTACCCGTTTTTCCTCCGGCATGGAAAAAAGCAGTAGTGAAACGAATACAAACAGGATTAGAAAAACAATCCAAAACCTTTTAAGCAAACCAACACCTCCAATCCAGTTGTATCGTAAATTCATACTCGTTATCACCATCCAATAAACGACACGATTCTACCAAATCTACCATATTTTTTCTTCATTATATTTCATGGCATAAAATTTTTCAATCAAAAAAAGAACTGCCGCACAGAAAGTGACAGCAGTTCCTCTTTTATCTAAGATTCATTTGTTTCCCGATAGTCTGCGGTTTCATCGGCTAAAATACGCGCTCCTCGGTATCCCTCGATACTCACCTGATGTAAAGACAAATTCCGTACATTCCGAAGAAATAATCCTTCTGCCAGCATCGGTTCCATATGTCCCATCATGGCTGGATGGCCTGCCGGCCCATCAGGATTCATGCGGATCACACAGTTGGATATGGATATTTTTTCGATCGGCATTTCCGGAAGTCCATAGAAAAATCCGGCAGCTGCCTGGGCTTTTTCTACCACAACATTTTGTATCATAATATCCCGGATTGCCGGAGTCGTCTCATCAACCGGATAGGGATCTTTATCCCATACATAGCGCTCCTTACCTTTGGGTCCGCAATAATAAAACATATTAAAGGCAAAGGGACAAATCACCCGGTCCATAATGATGTTCTGGAAGAGCAAACGCTCTATCGTTCCGCCTCTGCGTCTCCTTGTTTTCACCCGGATTCCCCGGTCCGTATCCTGAAAAACACAGTTTGAAACCGTTACATTGCGTACGCCGCCACTCATTTCACTACCGATGACAATACCTCCATGCCCATGTACCATGTTACAATTCGTAATGGTTATATTTTCACAGGGTATGGGATTGGGCGTCTCTTCCGTTCCGGCTTTAATGGCAATGCAATCATCTCCCACATCAATGATACAGTCTGATATTCGGATGTTCCGGCTGCTGTTGGGATTGATTCCATCTGTATTTGGTGAATCGGCTGGATTCTTAATTCTTATTCCATGGATCAAAACATCGTCACAATACAATGGGTGAACAGTCCATGCCGGGGAATTTAAGAGTGTGATTCCTTCTAATTTCATATGCTGGCAGCGGTTAAAGCAAACCAGATATGGCCTTTTATGCTCCAGAGCATCTCTTTCTTTCCACCAACGCTCTCCATTTCCTTCTATGATGCCCTCTCCTTTTACCGTCACATGTTCCGCATTCTCTGCATAGATGAAAGGCGTATACATCCGAATCTCTGCCCCTTCATATTCCATGGGAATTACCGGATAACGGGACGAATCATCAAGAAAAGCCAAAACCGCACCGGCGCTTAAATACAGGGTCTGGTTGCTTTTTAATACGATAGAGCAGGTAGGATAATTTCCTGCCGGGACAAATAACGTGCCGCCGCCCTTCTGTTCCATGTCTTTTACCGCCTGTTCAAATGCCCCGGTCCACCCATATTCCGGCGTTACATAGGACTCATAGTCTCTGATATTTATCACAATTATTCTCTCCATTCCATAACCATCATCTTTTGCCTGACCAGAAAACAGACTTCCCGGTTGTTTATTTTTATTGAGCGTTCATCTCTTCCACAACTTTTGGCACGTTCAGCATCTCAGCTTCCGTTTTATATTTTTCCATACCTTTTTCCACTGTCATATCACCCATAATGACCTTTGCAATAACTTCCTGTTTTAACATCTCAAGGTCGGATTTGATCTTGGTAAGAGTTGGGGATACCGGATAAACATTCTTTGCAACACAATGAGCATTTACAATTTTCAGAGAATCCTCTACCTCTGGTGCCAGTTCCATCTTTTTATCTGTGACATCCAGCGGACTGATGGCCAGCCACGGGGTAATCCATGCTTTTTTCAAGGTCTCTTCCGGGTTTGAAAGGGTAGGAAGTGGTTTTAAATGATCTCCATCCTGTTCCCAGTGAAGGCCTTCCACACCACTCTGGAACAATACCTGGCCTTCTCCGCCATCATGCATGTATTCAATCATATACTTAAAGATAGATGCTACTTTATCTTCACTTGCTTTCCCTGAAATGCAAAGAAGATTTGGTACTGCAAATTCATACACAGCGCCTTTAATGGGATTAATTGCGACAACCTCTGCTTCCGGCACATTCATCTTAAGACGCTCTGTTAATGTCTGGCCCCATAATCCGCCCCAATAGTTGAACACGCCTACAGAACCACTATACCACTGATCGCGGCAGTTGGAGGTGGTATTGGTGATTACCTCACTGTCAAGCAGGCCCTCTTCGTATGCAGCACGCAGATTTGTCAGTGCCTGGGTCATATTATCCTGCCCCATTCCATCCACCCATTTTCCATCGATCTTTGTAAACTCTGGGGTAGCACCCTGGAAAAATTCAGGCAGATTCATGGCAGATTTCAGTGCCGGTGCTGTAATCGGCACGGTACATTCAGGAATTTCCGTTTTAAATCTGCGAAGCATTTCAATAAATTCGTCATAGGTGGTCGGAACTTCCATTCCAAGGCGGTCCAGCCAGTCTTTTCTGACATAGGTCACTGCACCAGACGGTGTTTCCATAGGCACGCCATAAATTCTGCCATTTAAGCTCATTGCTTCCCAGGTGGCTGGATCCACCTTTTTATATAATTCAGAGTTCTTAACCAGATCTGTCAAGTCTGCAACCGCATTCTGTTTAGCGTATACAGCCAGGTTTTCACCTGTCAAATCAAACATATCCGGTACTGTATCGGATGCAAAGGACAATTCCAGCATCTGTGTATATTCATTGTTTGATATAATATCCAGATTCATCTTAATCCCCGTGAGGCGCTCGAATTCCGTTGCCCACTGGGCCGTACCATTTTCTTCATTCATCCCGCTATGTACCATCCACCGGATGCTTTCTGGTTTGGCTACCTCTGCGGCACTCCCTGAACTTTCCCCAGTCTTAGTCTCCTGACTCTGCGCAGGTGCTTTTGTCGATGCTGTCTCAGTTCCGCTTCCTACACAACCAGTTAGAACCGTTGCCCCCATGATGGCCGCCATTGTGAATGATGTTGCCTTCCTCATCCATCTCATGATGAATCCTCCTTATATATAAATATTTTAATAAAAACGCTTCCATTTGACTACTACTTTTTATCCCTTTACAGCTCCTATGGTAACCCCTTTTGTAAAATATTTCTGGACAAAGGGATAAATAATCAGAAATGGGAATACCACCACAATGACAACCGCTGATTTTAACATCTCCTGTGACATGGTGAGCGTTGCCGCATTTCCGGAAATACCATCATTTAATATCAAATCTCTCACCTTCACCTGGAAGTTCTTCCAGTTGGGATTGGTAATATAGAGAATAAAATGCATATACTCATTCCACAGTCCAACGGATATGAACAGACCAATGGAAGCAAGTGCCGGCTTTGAAAGCGGAAGCACGATTTTACAGAACGTATCCACAGGAGTACAGCCATCAAGGGCTGCCGCTTCATACAAGGACTGAGGAATCGTCTCAAAAAAGCTTTTCATCAGAATGATATTGTAAGCGCTTAAGCTGCAGGGAATAATAACTGCTATAAGATTGTTCATTAGATGCAGATTTTTTATATTCAGGTAGGTAGGTATAAGTCCCCCATTAAACAGCATGGTAAACAGAATGAGGTTCGTAAATATCTTCCTGCCTGGCATCTCTTTCTGGATAATTACATATGCCCCTAAGGTAGTCAGAAGCAATCCAACTGCAGTTCCAGCAACCGTTGTCAGAACCGATACCATGAGCGGCCGGTACAATGTGACATTTTTTAAAATCATGGTGTATGCTGTAAAATCCCACATCTTGGGCCAAAGCCGGATTCCATAGGTAGATGGGTCAACTGAATCCACAAATACTTTTAATAAGGGAATTACCATCATTGCCATTAAAATGCTCAGAAACAGATAATTAAAGATCAGGAATGCCGCTCTGGCCCGATGCCCTTTTTTGAATGAAAACTTTTCTGCTGCTTTTCCTTCCATTACAAAATTCCCTCCCCGTTAATTTTTTTGCTAGCCCGGTTTGCGATAGTTACCAGAATCACCGATATCACGGATTTAAACAGACCGGCTGCCGTGGAAAGTCCGTAGTCCGCACTGGTAATACCGAGACGGTATACAAATGTGCCTAGAACATCCGAAACTCCAAGTACCATGGAATTCTGTAACACCCACACAGAATCGAACAAATTTAAAACTTTGGCAAGATTTAAGATAAATACCACCAGAATGGTACCTGAAATCGCCGGTAATGTAATAAACCAGATTCTCTGCAAACGGCTGGCGCCATCGATCCGGGCCGCCTCATGCATCTCCTGATCCATACCAGCCAGTGCCGCAATGAAGATAATCGTTCCCCAGCCAGTTTCTTTCCATCGGTTCACAACATAGAAAACCGGTCTCCACCAGTCCTCATTTGCCAGGAAATAAATAGGATCTCCCCCAAACATGGTAATGATCTGATTGATGATTCCATTTTTCGGAGACAGAAACATGGTAAATATGGAGGCAACCACCACCCAGGATATAAAATGGGGAATATACACAATGGTCTGAGTCACTTTTCTGAATCGGATCAGCGTTACTTCGTCAATCAGCAAGGCAAGCCCCACGCTGAAGAAAAGCCCCAGCACCATGTTGATAAAACTGATCTGAAGCGTATTCTTAAATGCCCTCCAGAATGCCGGACTGGAAAATAGCGTACGGAAATTTTCCAATCCGATAAAAACCGGATCTGTAAATGGTGTATATTCTGTAAACGAATACAGGATACCTACCATAGGAAGATAGCTGAACACGATCATGCAAATGAGAACCGGTAAGAACATGACGTAGAACCATCGGTTGTGATAGATACGCGTTCTTAAAGGCAAATTGCTGTGTTTATAAACTGCTGTTTCTGCTTTCTTTAACTTAGCCATAACATCCCTCCATATCTTTGGGATTTTTTGTGCATCCCGTCTGTATATTCATCATATCAGCTCTACAAATGCAGCATAAGATACAATTCTTTCATCTAAAAAATTGTACCGAAAAAGGAACCATTCTTCAGATTTCTGAAAAATGGTTCCTTCTACCTTCCTGTTCCTGTATCAGCTTCTCGCCTCTTTTGGACTAATTCCCTTTACCCGTTTGAACGCGCGGCGGAAGGACTGAACACTGTTATATCCTACCATAGCCGCAATATCATTAACGGTCAGGGAACCATCCTTTAACAATTCACTCCCCTTGTCAATACGCACCTTTTCTAAATAATCTGCAAAATTGATCCCTGCCTGTTCTTTAAATACGGAGGACAGATACCCTTCCGACACCCGGAATACAGTCCCAACCTGGGCCAGGCCCAGACCAGAATCCATATAGTTTTCATTCATATAGGCAATGACGCTGTCAATCATAATTCCCCGCTGCTGTTTCTTTTTCTCCCCAGTCTCCTTGCAGATTCTCTGGCAGATCTGATCCAGACGGTTAAAATATCCCTCATAGCTTTCCTCTGGATTAATCACAATTTCATTGAGCCAGAGAATTAAATCCTTACCGGAACTATCCTGCCTTAAAAACTTGGACAGAAGCTCTGTAATCTTCCGGTTGAATTTGATAAACAGGGAACGGCGCACCTTCCGTTTCTCGAAGTTCTCTTTTTTCAAAATTCCAAGAAGCTCCCTTACCTCTTCCAAGTGGCCTGCACGCAAGGATACTTCCAGCTTTTCTTGTGCAATATCCGGGAAATAAAATTCGTTGTCACTGACCAGTTTTAAGTCATATTCTACCACTGGTACTTGAAAATCTGCGTGTCGCAATGCGTGTCTGGCCTCTTCTCCGGACTTCCACAGATAAAGCAGGTCATCACAAACCTTTCCGATTCCCCAACTGGTATTTACCTGGTATTCTGCCACCAACCAGTCATGGATTTCTGCAATGGTTTTCTTAATTTCTTCATAGTTATTTTCTATAGCAAAAATCACTATGGTATCTCTATAATTTTTCTTATAGAACCAAACCCTGTCCTGATAGAGTTCTTCCAGCCTGTTCCGAATTAAACGGATGATAATTCTTAGTTCATCCAGTGTCTGGCTGTCAATATCATTGAAATCATTGTTGGAGAATATTTCAAAGGAAGCAACAACGTATTCTGTATTGACCATGGAGATCTCTGCTTTCTGAGCCGATATCCGCAACTGGTTTTCACTGTCAAACCCGGCTTTTAAAAGATCATGGAAGAATTCCTTCTTTCTGGAGATTTTATCCATTTCAAGCTCCGAGAGAAGATTTTGGTGATCCTGTAAGATTCCAGTCACCACTTCCCCCATCTTCTGATAACTGTCTGTGTTCTTTCCTGCAGATGACAGGACTCCCCAGACTTCATTAATTGGCTTTCCTTTTTTTACCGCCATCATAACGGATACCAGGATTCCGATCACAATTGCAGAGCCGCCCAGGAAAAAGACCAGATTCTTTAATGCACCCAGTCTTAAAAGGGCTGTCTTTTCCGGCACCACCAATACATAATCCCACTTATTTTTTCCGGACGTCACCCGGATTACACTTTGTCCCTCGTTTTCAAAATACCCGTGCGAGTCAAAGGCTTTTTCAATCAAAAGCGGTTCCTGCTGGCTTCCTTCCGACCACAAAAGATTTCGATTCTGGTCAAAAACCAGGATGGCATACTCTTCTCCTGCATAGACGTTACCAAAATCCAAAAGTTCCTTTAAACCAGCTTCCTTCAGCCGGTAAACCAGTACCCCCTCATTATCCCCAACCAGATATTCAGAAAATGGCATCCGGTATTCAATGGTATTCCCCAGCTTCTCATATCCCGGAACCCGAATCTCTGGTGCCACTACGTTTTTCCGCCACGTATCAAGGCTTGTTCCCCAGTTTTGCAAATATCTCTGAAAGATTTCCGGCCTGTAATAAGTTCTGCTATATAAAACCAGATCTACCCCTTGAAAATATAAGTAGCCTTCATCCAAGAGATCAATGCTCTGGTAATGTGTGATATTATAGAATTCATCAACGGCATCTATGGCTGTTATAATGTATCCTTTATCATTTTTCTGAGACCGTCCCATGGATTGAATGGCTGAATTCTGAGCGATCTGCAATGCCATGCTCTCCAGACGTTCCAAATCATTGTCAATAATATTAACACTGTGCTGCAGCATTTTCACATGAGAATCCTTGATCTCTTCTTCCACGATGTTAAACGACCGCTGAAACCCATAACTTAAAACCAGAAAAGGCACTACCAGAACCAGTATGTAAGAAATCAGAAATTGAATGATCGAATTTCTTTGATATAGCTTCCATATTTTTTTCATAATCTCCCATTCCTGTCTTAAAACTTAAAACAATGTTTTGAAATCCGGAATCCCCTCTTTAATCTTTTGACTGTTGTGGTTTTCATATCAGGCATCATTTACATTTATCGTTTCTCGATTACCATTCACCGATTACCATTCATCGATTGTCAATGAAATAAATAATTATCATTTTCCCAGATCAAATCACGTTTAGATCTAATTGCAATAATACAATAAGCAATATTGTTATTACAATTGTATATCTTATTCTATTTATTTACAATATAAAATGGTTATTTTATATATATATTTACTTTCCATCGAGAATATACGTTGTCACTTTCAACAAATGCAATTAGGTTGCTGGATGCAATAAATAATATAAAATAAGTTTTAATCTGTTTTATAAATAAAAAGCTGCAAATCTTCTCAATATTAAAGATTTGCAGCTTCTACTATTCATTATTTTTTAATATTTGTTCAATCTTCATTTCGTTTCATCAATCTTTTCTGGCATAGAGAACATTAGCCATATTTTATTACTATTTCTTCACTGAAAATATGGTATTGGGCCCTTTAGAAAATAATACCCAAGCTTTATTTCCGCCATACAGCTATCAGAATAAATATAACGTTTTTTGGTCATCTGTTTTTAATTGTTTTCTCTGGAAAGTTTAATAATGATTTCCTCATACTGAGGGTATTTATTTAATAAATAAGCACGGTCATATAATTCAAAATCCCTGAAATCAAAGCCTGGGGAAACCATGCATCCAACCAGTGCATATCCTTCCTTATTCATTGCAGAACCAAATATATATCCCTTTGGAACCAAAACCTGAGGACTTTCTCCCTTTTCCACATCAAGTCCCAGCTCTTTTGTAATTAATTCTCCATCGGTAGTTATCATATATATGGTCAAAGAAGAACCTGCGTGATAATACCACATTTCATCCGACTTTAACCGATGAAAGTTTGATACTTCTCCGTCTCTAAGCAAGAAATAAATGCTTGTCCATAATTTTCGTACTTCCTGTGTTTCCAATCCTTCTTCTTTTAAGAACGTACTGTCACCAGAAGCCTCAATTTCTTTAAAATATCCGCCCTCCTGATGAGAAATCATTTCTAATTTTTCAATAAAATATTCTGCTGTATACATGTCTTTTTCTATATGATGAGAAAACAATCATATACTCCTTTCTATTATTAATTAAAACTAACTTTTCATATTAAAATCATGTTGAAGTGTCAAATTACTCACTATTTCTCTAAACTACCCTAACAGTTGAGCATCTGCATTTTATATACCATCTCTTTCACATACTCTTCACAGATTAATCAAATTTCCGTCACAAATCAGAGGTATATTAATAATCACAAAGAGGCTAACAACCTTTTAAATAAAACTTTTTTTCATACTCAGCCGGCAGGATCCCCCATCTTGTCGGCTCCTCCCTTTTATTGTGCAAATATTTATTTGCCTTACTAATTGCTATGGATAGTTATTCATTGACCCTTTGCTCTTTGAAATTTGCAAACTCTTTTTATGCTCATAATCTTATCATAATTTTTTTTTACAGATACTTTTGCATTACAACAATTCTACAGCCTCGCACCTGTGATTCTACGCCTGTTTTTTCAAAATTATTCTTCAACCAAAATGCTTCACTCTGCGGATTGCCCTTTACATACCCAAGCCTTACAAAAGAAAAACCTGCTTCTTTCAAGTATTGACTGGCTTCTGTAATAATCCCAGTTCCTACGCCTTTTCCCTGCATTTGCTGACTAACCATAAAGAAACCTATATATGCAGTCTTCTCATCAGGATATCCAGATATTAAATCCATTACTGCAACAAGCAAGTTATCTTTATAAAAACTAAGATAATATTTATCTTCAAGGGTTTTTCCGTCAGGCAATTCCCTCAACTCTTCTTTTATGCTGTCAAGTGTAACCAATGGCGGACAAAACTGATAATACAATGGGTTGCTTCTACACAATTCATATACTTCTGATATATCTGCTTCTTCAATTTGTTTCACTCGATATTTTGTAGATAATAATTCCATTCTCATTTCTTCACCTCATTCGGATTTTGGAAATATTATGTAATTGGATTTACTTTAAGATATTTATTTTATTGAAAAACTACTGACTATATTTTGATAGCCAGTAGCCCTCCTTTCGCATTATTGTATTGAATTCATACTATAGCATATGATTAGAAAAACAAGTTGCCTGATAACATTGTATTTAGAAAAACTTATGCAGAAAATTTAATATATCATTCTTTTGGACAGGTTTACTGTGTCCGACTACTGCAACATCAAAATCTATTTTACTTAAATCCTGATAAAGCTTTTCTGTCTTTTCCAAATCTCTGTAATGCTCATTATAAAAATCATCGTTATAAATATCGCCAATGAAAATCACTTTATCTTCGGGAATGTAGATAACTACTGAATCATCACTATGGGCAGAGGTCAAATGTCTGCATTCACAAGTTATCTTTCCGCAGTCAAGCACAATTTTTTCATTAAAGGTGATGGCCGCAGAAACTACCTTTATATCCACTAAACGGCTATATTCTACCCGAATATGTTCATCTGCAAATTCAATTTCTGCTCCACTTTGTAATCTTTGCTTCATCGCCTCATCATTCCAAACCCAAGAAGACATCCTGGTTAATTCTTCATTGGTTTTGCAACAGGCAATTGTTTCCGCTTCCAATGCATGCATCCCGAATGTGTGATCCCAATGCCAATGTGTGAGGATACAATATTTTGGGGTTCTTAAACCTTGTTCAGCTAATAAACGATTATATTCGAAAACATGACTTGCTGAATTTCCAGCATCAATCATAACCGAAAAATTATCTCCAATAATATATCCCAAAACAGGACGGTCAACCTTGGAATCACATTCGGAATAAAAAATATGTTCTGTTAATTGTATTAGATTCATATCTTTCTCCCATCTTCTTAATAAATCATATAAATAATTCCCTTGAGTATAATATCACTCAACTTCCTAACTATCAATCTTAAGTTTTCTAAGCTTAACAGGCTGGCGATAAACTCTCCAGACCTATACATATTGAGATGCTCCATTTATTTATTTTATAAGGTTAAAAAAAGACACCAACTCAATTCGATGTTTCGTGAATCTCTGATTTTTATCATTTGATTCTTCCGGTTATTATAGCATCTGCCTTTTCATAATCTACCTTCTTAACATATATGATATATTGATTTTCCAAATTTAGATTTTCCCCGAATGTACCTGTTCTTGCTCTGGAACCTGCATCAAATGGTGATGGACTTTTTCTGTTGATTACATTGATAGTATAAGGAATCTTATATCGATCCAGAGAATTTCGTACTTCTACTTGTTTTTTCATATCGTAAGTACTAATCAACTCTTTCCGATTAAATATGGTAATCATTTTATTCCTCCCCTTATAAAAACGTATTCCTGGACTAATAATGATTACAGCTTAATAATCCGTTTACAATATTCTATTTCGTCATTATTTCTGCCGATTTCACTATATCCAAATTTCTCATACAGATGTTGATTTCCAACACTAAATACTGGTGTAGATAAAAACCACTCCTCTATACTAGAAAAAGCTTTTTCGACTAATTGCAAAGTCGCATAACCATATCCATTGCCCTGCCGAGAAGGTAGAATGACAAAATCTTCAAACCTCATTTTTGTTTCGCTCATTTGAATCAAAAAGAAAGCACCGATAATTTGATTTTCAAGCAAAACTTTATAAGCAATATGATTATTTATAATATCAATTTCAGATTCAATTTTGTTGTAACCTGGTGGACCTCCATCTCTCCCTAGATATGTGTTGATTTCTTTGTTAAATGCTTGAATTTTAATTTCGGTTATCTTACTTGCATCTTCAAGTTCTGCTTTTTCTATAGAAATCATAATTACCTCACATCTTTCAATCTTTATTTTGGAGTTTATAAGTAATCTTCTTTAAAAGTATACCGCCCAGCCAACTCATAAGCAATATTAAATCTGCATGGCATTAAAAATATTTACTATAGCCTCCGGACGGGAAAGGCGCTTCTAATCCAAGAACTCTTGGCCATGAACCAGTATCATTAATAATAAACCCCATAATCATTCCCATGTGACTATGTAAATGCCGGTGCTGAGCCAATATCAACGTAAATTTATTATATTCACTGTCTATGGGATAATCTAATAACTGCTCGTCTATTAGCTGATCCAGGTACTTCCTGATCTTTTTCTCTATATCTTTATAATAAGTATCAATTTCTGCCCTTGATAGTTGTTTTCTAGAAATTACATCAAGATTATTCAAATCTTTTTCGTGAATTACAGGTTCTGCAAAGGTTTTATCCCTTGGGTTTATCAACCATAAATCCAGCGAATGTAACATATGATAAATATGCTTCCAACAAGGCATGGAACAATATTCTTTACTCCATAATTCAACCGGAACACAATCTATCACGTTCCTTACTTCCCACAAAGCCCGATATGTCTGTTCTTTTATTATTGCAACCAGTGAATCCTGCTCCATAAGTAACCCCTTTCAAACACTTATAGCCTGCCTGTTCTAGACGCGCTTTATTTTCGCGACGAGTCGGTATCGTTGCCAAGAACAGAACGGCACAGTTAACTGGTAACGATTTATATCTAGAATAATTAATTTAATTGCTGATAGCTAATAGTCTTCTTTACATTCTCATTTTTTTACTTTGTACTATGCCCATAATTGGATTTACCAATTTTATATACCTAATTCTGATGCTGTTCTGCCTATGTACGAAATGTGTGTTTTTGATGTGCTCTGCTTTTTAAATAAATAAAAAGAACTATTAGGAAAGATACCGTCTGGGCAATTGAGATGCGGATTACTTGCAATTCATCTGCTCCAGAGATCGTGGTGACATGCAAAAGATTTATGATAGTGTTGTTGAAAAAGTGATCTGCCATTGGCAGCCAAAGTGAACCGGTTATTTTGGCAAGCAAACAGAATTTTGCTCCTGTGATTCCCGTTGTTAAAATAAGCATGACAACAGACATTATGACTCCGGCCGCACTTATTTCTCCCTCCAACAGGCTGCGCATAGGTGCAGCGATATGCCAGATTCCAAAGAGGACAGAGGAAAAAATGGTTGCTTTAATAAAGGAATACTTCGTTTCTAATATCCTTATGAATAATCCTCGGAAGATACCTTCTTCCATAACCACATTGATGAAATTCCCACTCAAACAAAACGCGAAAAACAATAGACCAGTTTGCATGCCTATATTACCGTCAATCGCGTAGCTGGTCACATAAATTTGTAGAGAAGGGTTGTTGCCACTTGTCATTTGAAGAAAAAATTCAGTTCCATAGGCAATCAAAAATACAGTTGCACCGAGCAGCATACCATAGAGTACATTTTTTACTGCTGACCTGCCTGTGAACCCCACTTCCGGCCACTTTAGTGAAAAATATCGTAGTGCCAGCGTGAGTACGATGATTCCCATCAGTTTATGTATAAACGCCTCACCAAAGATACTTCGATCTGTACGTATAACCATGTATTCAATTATTCTAAATAGGAAGCATACCAAATATATGACAATAACGGATTTCACAGGATTAGAATACCTATTTTCTTTCATATTGAATCTCCTATAAGGTAAATAATCATCATTATTAGAGTACCATTAAACTTTCTAACTATCAATATTATGTAACACATATAAAAATTATAAATATATTATTATAGCGAATTTTTTAGTGAAAGGTTAAATCATGTATATAAATTTTATTTATGCTTACCGAATCCAAGATACTGTAACGGTTTTAATAAGCGCTGACTTGCCACGTGCGTGTGATAAAGCCACAATTTTCGGCACATATCCCGGGAATATAATCTATATTATGGACCCTGGTGTAGCACAAGTATTTATTGATTTCTTCTCCCCTAATCAACCTTGTAGTGAAGTGTTAACACCTTGGCTATCTAGTGTTCTACTAAAAGACTCTGTCCATGATAAGGTAGAAATCTTTGTAAATGGAGGAAGTATAGCATCTGTCCCCATAATTAATTATCCGGAACCCTATACTTTTCATTGATGGAAATTTTCTATAATTAGCCTGATAGTATAAATTGCATCGCTGCGCTTGTTTCTGATTTCCTCAGAAATTCTCTCTTTTGCCCTCCGGCCTGGATTTGACCGGAGGGTTATGTAATAGCGGACATATGGACACAATACCTATATTTTCTGCACAATTGGTTTGAACTAAAGCCTATATGATTCATCGTATTTTATTAATCACATTTTTGTTTTCTTTATTTCTAGTATTCCATAAAAAGCTGGCATGTCAATTCGATTCTGCTCTAATTCATTAGGACTTATGACTCTGCAAACCACTTCTCGAAGTACCAAAGTATTACAAATATTATCCTCATACACCACTTTGAACCTGCTCAACTCAATAATCACGTTCTACTTATATAAAAATTTTTTTAGCTATGTTTCAATATAGTACTGAAATATAGTCTAAAAATTTCAGGTTAATTATCCACTTATAATACTCAATAAAAGAAGATAGCATACTAAATCTTTATTATATCCATATGCATGAAAGCATGAAATAAAGACGAAACATGTAGTGCTTGTAAAAAATCATTATTTTTAAGGCTATTGATTACTTCATTCAAGGGTTTTAATACAACTTTTATCTGCTCTGTTTCATCTAAACTAATATCTTTAGTCAACTCAACATTTAAAGCAAGAAAACAATGCGTAAGGTTATTATGATTTGCTGGATTAGCAGATATAGTACATGTATGAATAAACTCTTCACCTGTATAGCCTGTTTCTTCAGCCAATTCTCTTTTAATTGCTTCAGTAGGAGATATATCTGAAATCTCCATTCCACCAGATGGAAGCTCTATAAGTGTCTTTTGGAATCCATGACGATATTGTTGCACTAAAACAACTTCTTTTTGTTTAGTTACTGCTACTACATTTACCCATGTCGGATATTCATAAACATAATAAGGAGTAACAATCCTACCATTTGGCATTTTACATGTATCTGCCCTTAGAGAAATCCATCGATCTTTAACAATATGTTCAGATTTCAATAATTTCCAATCAAAGTTTTGCATATCCCTCACATCTCCTATACCTTTTAATTTTTCCATGTCAGCCATTCTTATTTACCATTGATCATTAAATTATAGACTTTCACGCTTTCAAAACAGACATCTGCTCATGTTTTGCCCTCCTTTGTATGACAATTAAAGCTTATGTTTTTCTAACTATCAATATTTCATTTAAATCCTAATTCCATGACCGGGATCAAAGACCTAGCCAATTTCTGTTTAATGCACTAATGTACTTAACTTTAAGCAAAAAAACTACCAGCTGAATATCAATAGTTGGTAGTCTAAACTTATAAACAATATGTACTTCAAATAGAATTGCATGATTTATCTATATCATATTTCTTTTGTGTAATAATATCTTTTACCTGTAAGAGGATACTCATTAAGTGCAAAAACTTCCTTGTATCCGAGTTTTTCATAAAATTGTGGTGCCTGAAAGCTAAAAGTATTTAAAAATACGTATTTACATCCTCTTTCTTTCGCAATTGCTTCCGCTTTATTCATGAGTTCAGTTCCGATATTTTGACCACGATTTACTTCATTCACCCACAAATATTCAATTTCCAGCCAATTACCATGAGTATCTCCTATTAAGCCAGCAGTTTTTCTACCTGACTCATCCTCTAAGAATATCCCCACCTCTTTTACATCTTTTGTTTCAATTCGCGCAAGGTTGTATTTAATTAACTCTTGAAATATTGCATCTTTATCTTCTTCTAATATTAAATCTGTAATATTGAAATTCATTTTTTATCCTTTCAGTTATATAAAATTTTTCCAGTAGTCATATATATATTATCTCATATGATACCATCTATCAATATCAAGTTTTCAATGTGCTCTGTTTCGATAATTACTAATTTTATGGATTAGTTTATTCCATTTTGAATATTAAAAAACTACCAGTTTAATACTGATAGTTGGTAGTCACTCCATATTTATTCGTCTATAAATTTACCTTTTATTATACCATTCCTCTGCTGAAAGGCGATATTCGTATGAAATAAACTTTTTTTGAAGGTCTTTAGAATCATAAGTTCCTTCTTGTTGAAACACAAATCCACATTTTTCAATCATACCCTTCGATGCTAAATTTTCCTGAAAGCAACATGCCCATACGTATGAAATTTCATGGCTAAACAGATAATTCAAAACTCCATTTATAGCTTCTGTCATAATACCTCGTCGATGATACTCACGATTCAAAACGCACCCCAGTTCCCTGGTATCCCTACGTTTTTCTTCCGAATCCTCATCAATGGAGATATGTCCAATTACTTTTCCACTATCATACCAAACTATTGCTAATTTACGTCCTTGCCTTATCCAGTCGGAAAGGATCTTCTTCGTTTGCACGACTGATTCGTGAACATGCCAGCCTGCCATTTCCCCGACGCCCTCCTGGCTGCAATATTCAAAAACATCGTTAATATCATGTTCAGCAAAAGGACGTAATTGTAAACGAGAGGTTATTATGTTCATATTTATTACTCCTTTAAAATTAGCTATAAAAATATAATACTTCTTTTCTTACCCACTATCAATATTATTTTTCTGTGTTAAGTAATCCGTTAAATTTCAGTCAGATTATTATAATTTTATACTTTGTTTACCTGCACTTTATATTGCTTTGCTATCATGACTGAGACAATGGAGGATAGCATATGAAAACTAAATTAATCAGTTCAATACTTAAAGGACACGTTGGCTACGGTCTTGGCCCAGGCATTATCGAACTCTTCGAGTATGAGTGTCCTTGCGGAAAAGGCAAAATATCAGAAGAACACTATAATATTCCTGGCTTTGAAAAACATAGTGTCGATATTCATTGCGACGAATGCTGCAATAAATACGAACTTAACACCAGCCTTGGCGTCCGCAGTTGGACTTTATGCAAAAAGTAAGTCTGCTTTAGTTTGAATTTTTTAATTCCATGGCCGAAGTTCGAACTTCGGCTAATTTTAGTATTGTGAATTAACTTTAACCCTGATAACTAGTAGTTCTCATTACATGTTCAATTTTATTGGCTTCGTATTATGCTCCAGGCATAAAACAAATATTAAAATTCTTTTTTCCATTTCCAAACTTCTTTTTCTACTTTTGTCAAAAATCCTAAATCCCAATAAAGCTGCTGGTTGCCGCCAACCATGCCACGCCCAAAGGCTCGAGTTCACAAAACTGCATTATTTCAGGTTCATATCCTTTCATTCGTTTTAAATCTTCAAATCCGGATTTAGTCGTTTATTTTTCTTCAAGATACTGCTTATCGGCAGGACTGACTTCTCATCACAAAATTTATCTGCCTGCTTAATATTGGCGTTAAGTATCATAAGAGCCTCTGTTTTATTCATTCTACGTTTCCCCAAAATACTAATTTGTAAAACAATCTTAATATCCAACATACTATTATTTTCAAACAACCTGATATATACTTAAATAAAAAAAGCGGAGGTTTCTATGGTAGCTTATCTTCCACTACTTTTGCAGTTGCTTGAATTATTTAAATACATTGTCTATGTTATGATCTTTCTGTGCTGCATAAAATATTTAAGAAAATGACTTACTTTGAATAATACAAACTTGCTGAAAAAACATATATACTAAAGTTGAGGTTTAAAATGTTTAATTTGCTTGATATAATCGTATATCTAATTGGTTTTTTTATTGACCTTTGGGATATACTAAGTCCACCAAAGAAAAAATAATATTATTATTTTACCAGTCCTCTTCACTCCACCCGCCCAAATCTCTCCATCATGGAAGTGACGATCTTCTCCATTTCATTCTGATTTTCCATATTAAGCTCCTCTCATTTTGGCAATAAAAAAACTATCAGCTCAATACTGATAGTTAGTAGTTTTCTTTAATTATTCAATTGTATCGGCTTTGCATTAGGCACACTAGGTAAAGCTCATCTCGAACTCTATCTCATGTTTTAATGGAATTCCTTCATCACCAATCAAGGGAATTGACGGTTTTATTTTTCTCGAAATCTCCAAAGCGTTTCGATATAAGTGAGCCATATCGAATCCGCGCTTTTGATAAAAGCGAATTGCATTTACGTTGTCATTTGTTGTGACTACAATAACTTTTTTACAATCTGTCTCTTTGGCTATAAAAATAACTTTATTTATCAAAGAAGTTCCTATGCCCTTTCCTTCACGAAGGCTATCTAAAGATATTATCTCACAAATTTTTTCGCGAATTGCATAGGTCAAAAGTCCAATAATATTGTCACCTTCTAAAGCAACTATACCATCAACCTTTGTCATATCAATTATAATGCCACGAATTATCATATCAGTTGAAAACCAATGCTCAACAATAAAGGAATTAATTAGTTCTCTATTTTGCGTATCAATTTTTACATATTCCATAAACATCGCCTCCCCTGTCATTAATACTCTCCATGAGTAGAATACTACCAAATTTACTAACTATCAATATTAAGTTTTCACTGTACTCTAATACGTTAAATTCTAATTTTCTTGACTAAAACACTGCATAAAAAAACTACTAACTTCATTACTGATAGCTAGTAGTTTTCTTTACATTTTCATACTTTTGTTTTTACATTATGCTAAAAAGAATTTCTTATTATCACTAACTGTTCATTAATATGCCAAAACCTCATAACCCGTTTCAGTTACTAATACTGTTTTTTCCCACTGTGCAGATGGCTTTCCATCAGCGGTGCGAACAGTCCAATTATCGCCTTCATCTGTTACTATATTAGATTTCCCCATATTTATCATAGGCTCTACAGTAAAAACAAGTCCCGGAACTAAAAGCATTCCCGTTCCCTGCTTTGTAACATATCCAACCCAAGGATCTTCGTGAAATTGCAGACCAATTCCGTGGCCTCCGATTTCTCGTACAACAGAATATCCGTTTTTCCTTGCATGATAATGAACCGCGTGCCCAACATCTCCAAGAAATCTCCACGGTTTTACTTGTTCAATGCCCAGCTCTACACACTCTTTCGCTACATCAACCAGTTTTTGCTTCTCGTCGGAAACAGTACCGACGCAAAACATGCGTGAAGAATCTGAAAAATAGCCATTGTAAATTGTAGACACATCAATATTTACAATATCGCCATTTCGCAGGAATATACGATCAGAGGGGATACCATGACACACAACATCATTGATTGAAATACATAAGCTCTTGGGGTAATCCTCATAATTAAGTGTCGCTGGGACACCTCCCAGCTCCTTCGTTTTTTCAAAGATGAGCCGATCAAGTTCATTTGTGGCAATTCCGTCAATCACATAATTTTCAATGAAATCCAGTAAAGCAATGTTTCTTTTGCCGCTTTCTCTGATACCTTCTATCTGTTGTTCTGTTTTTAACAATTTCTGATGAGGTACTTCATATCCCTTAAAACGGTAATTTTCGATTTGCTCCTCAATAGGGCCATGACATTTCTTATGTTTTCGACCGCTGCCACACCAGCAGAGATCATTTCTTCCAACTTTGTCAGACATTTTATTTCCTCACATTTTCAAATTAGGAGGGAGCAATATGCCATATAAACTAAGGTGAGCTAAGTGGAAAACTATAAGCGTTCCGATATTGGCGGGGCGAGCATTGAAATGCTTGAGAAAAAGCTCTGGCAAACGCTTCAGATGACGAGTACCCGTATCGGAAAGCAATATCGGTAATCATGTCATTGGTTGCGCAAAGATCATAAGCAGCAGCGTTTAATTTGCATTGAGCAAGAAATTGCTTGTATGTCATACCCATGTGTTCCCGAAACTTTGTAGAACAGTAATACGGTGAATAACCAACATGCGATGACATATTTTGCAGGCTTGGATTTTCCGTTATGTTATTTTCTACCCACTTTACCATTGATTCTATTGTTTGTACAGACATTTGCCTCACTCCTTTCTCCAGTATATCAGCTCTCGCAGATGATTACCTGATATAAGTTGCACACTTGAAATAAAGTACTTGCCGAGAGCAGCCGTTATTTGAATGCAGCAAAAGCTTATGGATGCCTTCCATTACTGCGCAGATTATAAAGAATCTTCATGGGTAGAATACCACCATGCGTGCTAACTATCAATATTCATTTATCGATGTGCTTAACTGCCAGAATCTAGATTTTAGTTTTTTTGACTAAAATACCGTAAAAAAACTACTAACTTAATAATTCATAGTTAGTAGTTAATTGACCCTTTATTTCTATTCATTGTAACTTATCGCATCCATAACCTACCAAGCATTCTTGTGTATTCTTTCAGTTATCGAGTATTCTTTCTGTACTATGTACGAAGCATTAGCACTTGTTTTGCCTACAGCTATAAAACACGGCATAAGGTAATTCTCCGGGAAATTTAAAACTTTTCTTGCCCAATCCCCCTCATCGCCTAAAGGAATACGTAAAGCAGATGTATATCCCTCAGCAGTTATTGCCAGAAGCATATTCTCAATACAACACCAAATAGACGCATAACCATTCAAGTGAGAAAGATTTTTCGGATGCAATAGATCCGTCTTTTGTTTAAATAATGGAACGATCAAACAAGCTGCCTCTGCAAACATTTGATACTGTTTTGGAATTGCATCTTTGTAGGCATTTTGTTGACAAGCATCATTTAAGTTCCAGTCATGCAATATAGCATTAATTTCCTCATCAGATATTCGCTCTGGTATTTTATTGATTAATTTAACAACAGTATTCTTATCCTTAATGACAATGAAATGCCAATCTCTCATGTGGTCATTCGTAGGTGCTTTCATTCCTGCTGAAATAATTCTTTCGATGATTTCATCATCTATGGGCTCGTTTTCAAAATCTCTTATTGTACGTCTTGAATTAACTACTTCATAAAAATCTCTCATAGTGCTACCCCCAAATATTCTGATTTTTCTAAAATAAGAAATCAATCACTACTAACTATCAATATTAAATTATCAATGTACAATTAATAAACTAAATACTAATTTTCCAGACTAAAGTACCGTATAAACTACTAACTTAACATCATAGTTAGTAGCCCCAAATTGAGTGTTTATTTTTTTGCATCTAAAATGATTGATACCATTCCGAGTTTCCCATTATTATTTCTTGTATCAAATCGTAAGGACCTTCCAATCATTCCTTGCTCGGGATTCCAATAGTTAAAATGAAACCTTCCTTTTTCATCACAGTATTCCAATAAGTCAACTTCAAATCCTGCATTTTTAAAAACAGTTGCCAATGTCTTATAGTCATAAAATATCTTATGTGTATATGCGGGATGTTCAATTGGACCAGGACCGCCTGGTTTACACATACTATGATACCACTCATTTTTAAAATATACATCAGGAACCGCTATTCTTGCATATCCCCCTTTCTTTAAAAATAAATAAAGATTTTCTGCCGCCTTAACGCCCTCATCAACTGTTAGATGCTCAAATACATGCTCTGCGAGAAATGCATCTACGCTTTCCTCAGTTTGAAACCATTTATAAAAATCATTTATATCCAACAAATTTAAATCTTTTTCTTGTGTTGGAATCCAATCTTCATAATTCGAATTACCTGCTCCAAGAATGACTTTTTTCATAACGAGCCTCCAAGAGTTTTATAGTATCTTCAAAGATACTAACTTGATATTTCATAGTTAGTAATCCATTAACTTTTATCTATATTAACTTTACATTTTTACTCAATTTAAAACTCGATCCTTTTCTAAGGGTACTCACTTTGTCTTATTGTCTGCTATTTCTAAGACTTCACTTTCCACTTCTAGCCGAGAAGAAATATCCAACTTAAAAATCTCAATGCTATCAGTCACATAAAATAGTCTTTCATCAATAAAAGGATCAGAATCATCATAGTCTTTCGTTAGTTCCATTTCAGTATTAAAATTTATAGGTGTGTCATTATTCGCATCGTATCTCAACATCATAAGCAAGGAACAGAGCAATAGCATGGAAAATAACTATATTTATCGCCTCTTGTCCAAACTCTTGGTTTTTTCATTATATACCCCTAAATCTCTATTTTCTAAATCAAGGATACAACAATCTCTACTAGCTAACAATATTAAGTTGTCAATGTGCAATAAATTAGCTAAATAACAGTTTTCTTGATTAAATTACAACAAAAAACTACCACTCAATTTTGATAGTTAGTAGTTTTCTTTGTTTATTTATTGACTTCTTTTTATGATCATAACAAGTAATGCAAAACAGTATGTTAAATTAAAAGTTTTAGTCAATCAATCCCAACCTTATCTTGTTATCTAATTCCCACAATGCAACTTTATTACTATCATATGTTAGTCTCTTTTTAGCTGTTTCATATTCTACCCATTCATACTCTATATGTTCATTTGATATCACTATATCAATTTCACTAATCTTTACGGCAAAAGAATATTCTGGAATTACAAGACAATCTTTTCCCCAGACTATTTTTGCTTTCTTAAAGCACTCTGTTGCAATACTACATTGTGTATCAAGTTTAATATACTTTTCGTCCATTGAGATATTTGCTTCTTCATATGCCTCTCGCTTAGCAGAATTTAATATTGTTCCATCCTCGTCCTCTCCACCTCCAGCTATAAACTGCCAGACATCCATATCACTTCTATGAAATATCCCATATTTTACAATTTTATCCGTTACACAGTAAGGTAGGATCAACACTTGATATTTCGATCTTGCCACCCTTTTCACCTCCACAAATTCTTTTTATAGGTCTATTATAAATAATCTTTATGAGTAGAATACTACCAAGTTACCAACTATCAATATTAAGTTCTCAATGTACAATAATTCATCAAATACTAATTTTCTTGTTTAAATTATTGCGTAAAAAAATCATTTTTCTTTCATCATTATATATTCTGTAATGCCCTCGCGATATAATCCAGGAATTTCTCCAACTTTACGATATCCAATATTTTCATAAAATCGTTTTGCATTTGGATTAAAGTCAGCTACTACTAAGAAGAATTTGTCTCTATCGGATATTTTTTCGAAATACTCAACAAGTTGTTTCCCTATTCCTTTTCCTCTATATTCTTCTTTAACGGCTATAAGATGCAAATAAGGAAAACTGTGAAATGCACCATTTGTAATATATAGCATAAATCCAGTGCATACATTTTCTGCAAATGCAACAAAGAGATTTCCTTGATTTAATCCCTCTTCAATTGCTTTACGTCCACTTCCTTCACTTTGAAAATAATGATATCCAAGGAAGGATTTCAAAAGAGCTTCTTCACAATCTTTCAGATGTTCAGAATTCCCTTTTATAATTTTGATGTTCAAAAATTCACCTCCTAAAATAAAAATAATCTATAAGTGTAGGATATCACCATACTTACTAACTATCAATATTAAATTTTCGATGTACAGTAATCCGTCAAATCATAATTTTCTTGACTAAAATACTGCATAAAAAAACTACTAACTTAATTACTGATAGCTAGTAGTTTTCTTTCCATTTCATTATTGTGACCTCGCATTATGCTCATAATATGTCATTTAAGCTTACTGTGAGGTTTATATCGCCTGTCAATAGCTCGCAAAATAGAGTATCCCTTCTCCTTTTTATCTTAGAAATATTTTAATTAATTTCCTTTTCAAACGAATCATAAAACACCGTATGTGCAAGATCAAATTTTTGGTTGTGCATGTTACTGGGTTCAACCTCCGGAGCCGGGTAGCCAATCGGCATCAAACTCAGTATTTCATAATGATCAGGAATCTTAAAATTCTCCCGCAGCAGATCAGGATTGAAAAGACCCACCCAAACAGTACCAAGGCCTAAATTATGAGCCTCCAACATCATGTGTGTTAGTACAATGCTCGCGTCAACCTGTCCGTAGGGCCGTTTATCTCCGTAATGATTGTTATTCTCCACGGATTGATCATAACAAACCAGAAGCAGCAATGGGGCGTTGAAATGACATGGTGTGCATTGCTTCATTTTTTCAAATGCATCTCCACCTTGAATCACCACAATTCGCTGTGGCTGTCGGTTTCCAGCTGTTGGAGCAATCCTGCCTGCTTCCAATATTTTGTTTAGTTTGTTCTTCTCCACTGGTCTATCACTGAATTTTCGAACAGAATACCTTGTGTAAATGATATCGTTATAGTCCATCTTTTTTCCTCCTATTCAGGGTTGACTTTTTTCTTTCCATTTACAATAATGATTATAAATGGCAAGGAAGTAAAAAAGAAGTACGCACATTTTTGTTTCTTAAATGAAAGGATGCGATTTAACATGAAAAAACAGTCTGATAAAATAGAACCATATTACCCAAAAAAATGTCCAGTCATACGCACGCTTGATATCTTAGGGGGAAAATGGCGGCTGGCAATTATATGGGAACTTTCCCGTTATGAAAGCATGCGCTATAATGAACTCAAGCGTCATCTTGTTGGAATTACTAATATTATGCTCACCCGATCACTGAAAGCTTTAGAGCAGCATCGTCTGGTGACGAGAAAAAAGTATTGCGGAACATCTCCGCATGTAGAATATTCTATTACGGAAAGCTGCAAATACATTCTTCCTGCTCTTGAAATTATCAATGAATGGGGAAAATCAAGGGTTAAGGAAAATAATATTGATTAAGGATATTACAAATCCGATCCTAAACGTGAGTTTTCCATTGACATTCCGTGAGACTCAAATCCGTAAAACACGCCTTAAATGATGATTCTTCCGGGCTGCAGGCATAGATTCCAAATTTAATCTTGCCAGCGCCCTCCCACAAATGGCAGATGCGCATTTGTTTGAATGTAACACCATCTGTACTGCATTCAATGCAATAATCGCTTTCTCTGCGACTCAAGCGATACCACATTTCCTTAACTTCGGAAGATATATCGGTTGTCGCCCAATCAGAATACCCATGATTCGTTACAACACTACCCAAACGCTGATACTTCTCATTTTCGTACTCAATGGATGCTTTCAGCCAGTTTTCACTGTCCAGATACAGGACTATACCGCACTGGTCAAAACGATGTTTGCTATCAAATGAAGTCTTTACCATAAAGGAAAAATATCGTTCTTCCGTTTCCATTTGCAGCGCTGGCGCATTATCATTCTGAAAACCATAGTAAGTACGCTGCCACAGATCTGTGTTAGGTATGGTCGTCATCTCAACAAGGTCATTATTTATACAAGAGTCATTTGGCTGTCGTGTCCACACAAAGTGTTTTAGATCTAATTGTTTCATTGTATTATTCCTCCATAAATTTTAGTTTGACTACGATATTGCCTTGCCATTTTGATTTTTGGCAATTATAAATAGATCTTTGTCATTACAAACATCATTAGTGTTAAATGAACACTTTCCGCTATCCCCTGTAATATCTTGAAGGCATTCCGAAAGTTCATTCATTAAGGTAGTTGCATCGGTAGAAAATGGGCTTTCTGCCGATATAATAATATCTTTCAAATCCATAATGTCACTTAATTATTTTATTATCTTTATGTGTAGAATATCACCAAACTTACTAACTATCAATATTAAATTTACAGTGTGATAATTCGTTAAAACTCAGTTTACTTGCTTTTTAACAATAAAAAACTACTAGCTAAATACTGATAGTTAGTAGCTTTCTTTACATATTCAATTTAGTATTAATGGCTTTGTATTATACGGATAAACTTATAAATATTTATTTTCTTCGAGCAGTACCCAGGGAATATTTGCGGATATTTCCAACTGCAAAGCAGGTCTAGGAAAATCATCTTCCAATAAACTACATTCTCTCTGAAAAGAAACATGAAAATCATTTAATACTCGAAACACTTGCGCCTCTTCCCAATGAGAAATTGTAGGGCCATTAGGCACCCATGCACTTTTGCCCGCTAACAATGTTCCACAAAGATGATAAAAACCACCATAAAACAAGGATCCATCATGATTGTTGCAATTCACATAAACTTCGCTCACTTTTCTCATATCAACTCCCAAATTAGAAAAAAATCCTATTACCTTTGCTGGAAGCGTCATAATAGCTTTTTCATAGTTACGGCAACCACTACAAGAACACCCCTCACTAACAAGAGGAGCATTTTCATAGAATGATTTCGTTCTATCTACATCGATGTCTATTTGATACTGTCCAAACTCAAAAATCATATTTCACCTCATATAAACATATATAAATTATTTTCATGAATAGTATACTGCCCTACTTACTAACTATCAATATTAAGTTACCAATGCACAGTACTATATCAAATTCTAATTTATTAGTTTCTCAATTATATTCATAATGTGTAATTTCTCATTTTTTCTAAATATCCCATAATACCATCATCGTCCCGTTGATTATAGGTACATTTCAAATGCATTGCTACCTGTTTTGCAATATTTCGGAATAAATTACAAGCAGTAAAGATGGCAGTCCAAAGATTTTCATAATTACTGTCGGAATAGGTTTTCGCATATTGCTCGTAAAGATCAGGTGATAGGTACTTTTTGAAATATTTGCCCCACATGCCTGTAGAAACTAAAAAATCGTGTTGTATTGCGATATACCATTCCACCATTTTTTCAAGCTCGATATGTACAATTTGCATATACATTCGTTGTGCATAAGGCATTTGGTCACGAGCAATACCCTTTGCAACATTATTAAGGCACCACCAAAATTCGTTACAACAACCGTCATACTGCTGTTTTGTAGGCTGCTTTATGTGATACAAGCTATCATTAGACTCTGAAATATCAGGTAGAATATTATCTTTGTCCAAAAGCTTGATGCACAGCGTATCAGACAAATAATCCTCCAAAGCACAGTCCAAAACCTTTATTCCAAGGTCAATACGATTGCCGTCAGTAAACAGCATCAACCACGTATAAGAGCGAGTAAAATCATGATTTAATCCCCAGCCAAAATCATTAAAATCCGGTTCTTGAACAATTGCAAAATCTCCAAACACAGAAATCCAGCTTCTATCATTTATAAACGACTGTGTTTCGGCTACTACAAAAACAATATCATAATCCCTGTACTTATCCTTTTTCACATTCGGATTGGTACGTGAGCCGTTCATATAAACCGCCAGCACTCGCTCATCTGCTTTGGCAACGCTTAAGATTAAATCATACATTTCTTGTTCGTTTCTCATTAAAACACCCTCTCATTATATAAGTAATCAACAGATAAAGGCTAACCAACAAATTCCTGTTTTATTTACAGAATATAAATATTTCTACTAGCTGTCAATAATTAATTTTCTATGTACACTAATACATTAAATCTTTGTTTACCAGATTTAATGCAACAAAAAACTACCGACATAATATTAGCCAGTAGTTTTGTTTTTTTAATAGTATTCAGCTTCGAAATTTAATAACTCAATTACATAATCGGGGCACTGCCTTCCTTCCTACTCCCAATCTCGAATAGTACCAACTGGTATATTGTACTTTTCGAAGAATTCGGATTGACTTAGTATAGTCTTTTCCCGAATAGATTTAACATCAATTAAAGGCAATTTCAAATCTTCCTTTCAGCAGTTCTTCGAATCCAGGATCCAATTCAATATACCGTGACAAAAATTCCTCTGGTTCGCATGGTGCCAATTCAATGTGGACCTGTTCTTTTAATTCATTGTCCATGTATGCTGAAATAATTTCCATCAACACACCATCAATTATGAATTCCTTGCCATATCTTTTCATTTTTATTTCCTCCGCTCTTTTATTATGTATTTATAATGATACGGCATTGCCGTACTGTCAATGCTTAAATTTTGAGAATAATAAAAATAATTTCTACTGACTAATATTCAATTTTCAAGGAACAATAATTCTTTTAAATGTCAGTTTAATTGATTTCAGACAACAAAAAACTACCAGCTTAATACTGATAGTTAGTAAGTCTAAAATAATATTCATGTTGAAATATTATTCGTCATCATATTTACCACCAAAAACTGCGCCATTCATTTTTAAATATGATTTTTCATGGGACATTGCTTCTTGATGATACTCTTGATTAGTGTATCTTTTATAATAATACTCTTTTATTAAATCCAAATCCTCTCTATACTTTTCTACTCCCATAGCGCATACTCTTGTCCATAAAAGCCGATCAATAGATATAATTAATATAGTTTCCTCCTCAATGGCATCTTTCTTAAAAAAATCATAGTCAAGATGAGCAATACTTCTCCATATTTCAAAATTACCAATCACCAATCCCAGATCCCCATATAGATCTTTTCTTTGATCTGGATATCTTTCAGCCAAATCTTGATAATCACTATTCGTAATGACAAGATCAATGTCTGCACCTGAATTGCGTATTTCATAATACTCCATAGCCCTTCCTCCGATAAGAACAGGCTTTTCCTTAAATGTCAATTTACTGGAAATAAACATTTCAGAGACGCTCTTAGCAATTTCTCTCATTTTAATTCTCCCCTATAAATTCAAATTTTCCAATTTAAGGTTACACTAATCACTACCAAATATCAATATTAAGTTCTCAATGTACATTAATTCATTAAATACTAATTACTTTATAATCACTATAAAAGGCACTGGATTATACTCCAATACCCTATGTACTGTTTATAAATTTAATATATCTTCAATTAAGATAATTATTTAAGAACGTATCTGTTTCCAAAACTTTTTTTCTCAATTACCCCATCAAGTCCCCCAGAACTCTTAATGGAATATTTATCTCCCTTTGAAATGAAACCAGAAATATCTTCTAACTCATAGGTCTCACCAAAAAAGTTTTTAGTTCTCAATTTACCCGTAAATGTTTCTACCAGTTCTCCCAAATCATCATCTATAAGACCATTCTCTCGGTAAAGATGTACTTTTGCGCCTTTTGACTTAAAATAAAATTCCATAGTATTCTTCCTTTCTTGCAATTGTGTACTTATTGTTATCAAAGATGATTTCAAAAAAATCACATCTCCAATAAAATGCTATTGCCTCTGATTCCATCAGGCTACATTTCTACTTCACTATCTCCATCCTATTTGGCTATGATTTGTTTCCATTAAACTCATAATCCGTATTGCTTTAAAAAATGATCTATTGTTCTTCTCTCTTCTTCCTGCGCTTGATTCAGTTCAGAATATCTTGCCGCAGCCGTTACAATCAAATAGTCTTTTATATCACTTTTCTTAATATTCATATTATTTAAATATATTAATGCAGCTTCTTGTTTCAACTTTAAAATAACATCTTGATTTTCAAATCCAGCAGGAACAGGGGTCATTTCGATTAAATAATAGCTTCTTGCTATATCAAAAAGTTTATTGCCCTTAGCGACATTCATAAAATCAATAACATATTCCTTTTCGTTGTTGACTATAACATTGCCAAAATGAAAATCACCATGGCAATAACAATCACCATTTGGTAACCGTTGCAATATTGTTTTTAATTCATTTTTCGATTTTTCTGATATATATTGCGTTGAAAGGATATGTTTCTCTAAAATATTTTTTATGTCAGAAGCTGATGATAATTTGTTATCTAGAATACGTTGATGCAGGGCTGCAAGAATGCCACAGCACTTATTCAAATCTAAGGATTCCAAAACAAGCTCTTCTAAAGTTCTGCCATATATTCTATCGTATACAATTCCATATTGATCTTTGTATTTGATTATTTCATAACTCTTGGGAGCATTAATGTTTGTTGCGCTAATTAATTGCGAATTATTATATTCATGAACTATAGCATTATATGAATACCCTATATGAAACAGTTTAATAATCTTATCGTCATCTAACTCATATACATTTGCAGTATTACCTACTCCGATCATGGTTTCTGCATTAAACATAATTATCCTCCAGATATGTAAAATATAAATAGTAATCCGTATAAATCTTTGTTTACAATTATAATACCTAAATTTATACAAACTATCAATCTTAAGTATTGATAAAATCCTTACATATAGCGCCTTACTTTTTTCATATAATCTTTGTACTCTTCCCCGAATTTATTTATGCACCATCTTTCTTCAGACGTAATAATCCAATGTGCTGATATCTGAAAGACCATCAATATTGCAAGTAAAAGCAATGAATGAGTAAGCATTACACAGCCTAAAAAATATATAAAATATGCGACATACATTGGGTTGCGGGAAATTCGATATAATCCTTTCAGATTGATACCATTTTCCTCAGGTTTGGCAAAAGATGATACAGACACAAGACACAGCAAAAATCCTAATCCATAGGTGGCTAAACCTACATAAAACCAATACGAGTCAGTCATAATCTTGAGGAATAATGGATAAATAAAAATCAGAATGTTTGAAATTTGATAAAACCAGTAAGCTGCTTTTTCTCTTGCAATCAGCGGAGCAAAGAAAGCCGCACGTTTTAACCCTTCTTTGTTTAATATTCTTAAAAATCCGAATCTTATCAATAGAAATGGAACTAACAAGAGAAATCCGTTCACTTTATCTCCTTATATCTAACTTGCCAATTATATAAAACATCTTCAGGAACAGGATATCACCAAATTTATTTTCTATCAATATCAACTTTTGGACAAAGTATGGAATAGTTAACATATCACAAACTCTTCACAGTTCCATCAAAATCTCGTCACAATTACAAGGTATATTAATAATCACAAAGAGGCCAAACCCTTTTAAATATACTTTTTTTCATACTCAGCCGGCAAGATTCCCCCATTTTGCCGGCTACCTCCCATTTTATTTGATATCTGAATATTATGTTTTCTATGTGAAAGACTATATTATAACATTAATTTTAAAGAATTTAATCATAAAAAAGACTACTAACATAATAATTACTGTCAGTAGCCTGTCATTTCTTTTTTCATGGAAGGTTTTGATTAAGATGTAGTGAAGATCAACCCAAACAATTTGTTTTTTTCCACCTCTTCAACACTGATAATATCAGAAATGCCTAACAAGCCTTTTTTCAAATCCATAGTGACGATCCGTTTTGCTGCTTCTGCAGCGATCAGCCCGGTAAATCTTCCCTCATCATGACCGGATGCACATAGTACCTGACCTCCTGAATGAATAGCTACAAGGAAAATATCTGTTCCGAATTTTGGATTTCTCAAAAATGATTCTGCAAAATGATAGACCTTTTTATTATTCAGCAGCTTTAACACTCCAATTTGCTTCGCTCCATAAACAAAGGCTGTTATACTTGATAGATCAAAACCTAAGAATGTTGTAAAACTCTTATCCTCATATTTTTGATTCAACATGTGCTGATCTACAAAGTTAAAGTTATATGTTCGCAACCTCTTTTGATTGGTTTTTACTGCGCTTTTCCGTTCAAATGGTTTGATTTTCCCAAGAGTTTTATGGCTGTAATCTTTCATAAAATTATCTAATGTCCATTTGATGGCGGCATCTCCATGCTTGTCTCCCAAGCCTAAAATAATTTGAATATCTATTGTCTCTGCCGAAGGATATATATTGACAAACTTTTCTGCCAAAAGGTTTGTCAGGCCCGGAGCTAATCCAACACCTAACAGTATTCTGCTTGTCCCCTGAAGTTGTAACCGCTGAATTTTTTCAATATAGTCCGAGTTTGCGGTAACGTCCATATAATCGATTGCATGTTTATCACAGAACTCGACAAGCGTAGTATTTTGCTGATCCACACAAACAATCACGCAAGAGACACCTTCCATTTTTGATAAGTCAATATTGTCAATATCCATTTTGTAAATTTCTGCTTGAATGTTCTCTTTCCCTAAGAAATTTTTCATTTTTTCTTCGTTCCGTCCAGCAAGAACCAAGTTGCAGTTTTTCAATTCTCTCGTAATGTATTGTCCTACTTTACCATGTCCGCCTATAATCATGATCTTATTTTTCATATCCATTTATACTTACCCGTTCCTCTTCAAAATTATCGTTGATTGGATTTCTCTAACACCTTTGTTATCAAAGTTGTAAAATCTTATTTGCTACACTTAGTTGCTTATGTCAAGCTGATATAGTTCTCCAAAGCAAGTTGGTGTCGTTTTTGCTCATCTTATCTACATCTAATATAGTTGATGAACTGTTTCTTTACTCATATTTCCCATAATATATGTCCTAAATGCAAAGCCGTACATTTACTTCTATCTTTGCAAACTCTTGTTTGACTTTGACACATATATTATCACACAATTTTACCCCTGTCATTTTCGTTTTTCCTGCCCCAACTTTTTCCTCTACCCTTTCATATGCTTGGACTATTGTAGCACCTTCTTTATCACTTCAAATTCAACCTCGGTCGGCTTAGCATCGCCCTGCACAAAATTCATTTTCAGTGATGTGAAACGCCGGGCAGCGTGCTTTGAGGCATCGGACCACTGAACTCCGGGAAGAAAAAGGTGGAAGTCCTTACTCTGGTAAAAAGGTGGTTTTCCCATATGTATAATTTCAACGGGCAGCTTTAAAAATACCAGATTACAATAGTTGATTGGATAACGAAAATAGGAAACTAGAAAGCGAATTTAAAAAGCTGGTGGACCGCCTGACCGAGGCAAACTATGTCCTGTCTCTTAAGTGATTGTGGTAATTGTGGAGTTTAATGGGCGCAAACAAGCCCTTGTCAAAGAAATTGCGGAACTTACGGTGGAGGTCATATCCCCGGAACAGGTACGACAGATTTCCGGATACTCGGACATATAAGAAACCGCGAGCTTTGACAATAAGCGGCGAGTGCTGAATTTGCTCATTACTACCGTGGAAGCCACCAGCGACAAGATGAACATGACTTGGAAAATCTGATAGGCGTTTTTCCCATCAAGACATTACTCTGAGTCGTCCTTAGTAAACTGTATTTTGAAATCTTATAAACTATAGAAGATATAATTTTGCCTCACTGGTAATTGATGCGACTAGCGAAGGGTGACAAATGTAAACTTTCAACTAAAATAGAGCGGGAATTTCTATATAAAAATATCAGGAAATTGATTTATAATGCCATTTGTCATCATATCGGCCATTCCCAACGCCTGTTGTTCAATTTGATCAAATATAGCAATACCTTCCGCATACTTACCGGTTAACATGTAAACAGCTTCGTTTTTAGTCATTGCAAGATGATCATACAACATCTTTTTCCAACTTTCCTCAGACCAATAAGGGTTGATACTTGCAAGAAAAGCAGCTATCTCATCAGCATTTGCATACCATCTCTTTTCTGCATCTGCTGCAGCTGTATTATCGCCGGCTTTGGCTGCTTTCACAAGTTCTGCGGCAATTACAAGATGACTTGTAAATAAATCTGCAAATTTGGCAGCTGCCTCCTCTCCATAAAGAGGCTTAAGCAACGCTTCAAAGTCCTTAGGATTCTGAAGAAGGCGGTTTGTTACCAGATCTACATCTGGTAAACCGAAAACTATACTTAGAATAGTCAGCCTGGTCCAAACAACGTGCTGTTCCCATAGCATTCGTATATAATCACTTAATTCTGCTTGCGCTTTGGTTATTGTACCTGGAGCAGAGGGTTGATTTGGAGGATAATATGCAAATCCTGGATGAAGACATATCACTTGCCCAACATAAAGATTGTTTGGGTCTATTTCTGGATTCGCAGCTATGATTCCGTTAACGGTGGTATCAAACATCTGAGCAATTAAATATAACGTATCCCCTGGACAGACTCTATAACAAATTGATCCAACTGGACATTCGGACATAACAATCACAACCTTAATAATTCGTTCTTATAATTATTAGTATGATTATGGAAATAAAAAGTACCTGATAGATACTAATATTTTTTAGGTTATACAGTTAAATACCAGTATACCCCGTATTTATCTATAACATCAGCACAGCAAGAACTCCAGGGAAGCGCCCCCAGAGGCAATAACACAGTTCCCTCCTTTTCCAACATTTCATATGCCTTTTTTACTTCATCATCGCTATTAAAATTTATTCCATAGCTCATCGTTGGCCGTGACTCCTTTAACGATGATGAGAGCATAATGTTAACAAAAGCTTCATTTCGTGATTCGCTGACAGCAAATACTTCCTCTCCATCTTTAAGCAATGCTGCGTGCATAAATGTTCCGTCTGGAAATTTTTCGTGATACCCCAATGTCATACCAAAAGCCTTCTTGTAAAACTCTATAGCTTCCACCGTATTTTTAATATACAATGTCGCTCCCAGTTTCATTTGCCTCACTCCTTTCCCCAATATACCTATTTACTCTCATAGATTACCATTCAAATTACCAGCTATCAATATTTATTATTCTATCTTCTGAAATTTAAATAAATCCGGTTTTATTTATGCATTTAAAACCTGAAAAATCATACTTCTTATGATTACCAATTACTGTTTTCAATTCCATTTTTTATATATTACATTTCTATTACAATAGTGTTACAATGAAATTGTTCCAAAGAAAGAAAAATATAAAAAAGGGAAGGGGATTGGTATCATGTTTTTTGACCTTAGCTCATGTAACTTAAGCGATTTATTGGAATTAATTTCCCAGTTCTGCAAATAGTTTTCGCAAGGTCCAGCCAAATGGCTGGACCTTTCTCGTTTTTCTCTTCTTTCACAAACTCTTCACAGTTCTATCAAATTCCCGTCACAATTTCCCGATATATTAATAATCACAAACAGGCCAATCACCTTTTGAATATATAACTTTTTTTCATACTTCAGCCGGCAGGGTTTCCCCTATCTTGCCGGTTTCCTCTCGTTTATTGGCTTATTAAAGCTATATTATCTTCAATTTATATCTCCCATACGAACTTATATAATGAAACAAAAATTATAAACAAAAAAAGAAAGAGAATGTTATAAAAGTGACTAAATAGTCTTAGCCACTTTTAAAGCATTCTCTTTCTTAAACACCATCTTGTTTATTTCCCATTTTATAATCATCTCTTGCCCAGTTTGGAGCATTGATGGGGCCCGCTTTCGCATTTCCATTTTTGGCCGCACCCTGAATTTCCGGCACCTGAGCCTGTTCATTTTTTTGACGATGCATTTTCTCATGATTCTCTGTTCCATGATTATTCGAATCATAAGGATCGGGCCTTCTCATACCTGCTTTTGCCATAATGATACCTCCTATCTGCCAATAGTTTTTGTATTTCCATCGAAACTATGCAGAGAAAACTATAAAATTAAGAGGTAAATTCTTTTTAACGGTCAGTGAAAAGCATCATTTACAGCGTTGAAAATTCTTCTTGCCAGCGAACGGTCAGTCCATCTTCCTCAAAGGTAACAGGCAGAATACTATAGCCGGAATTCTGCAGATCTGTGGCTTTCCAGTGATCTAACATCAAATAAGGCTGGTCTTTGTGATAAAAAATAAATGCACTCTGCCCCATAAAAGTTTTTCTATAATTTGGACCTTCGCAGGGATTATCCACTAATTTCCAAGGACCGAATAAATATTCCGCTTCCGCATACAATGCGCTGTTCGGATCCCAGCCAGTGCAGCCGGAAGAAATCATATAGTATTTCCCCTCATGCTTTATGATAGCAGGCGCTTCCCTGTACTGGTCTATTAACACTGGCATCGTAAGCCCGGTTAAACCGGTAAAGTCTTCAGTTAATTCTGAAAAATAGATGGTTCGGTTATAGTTTGCACAATGCACAAGATACGCTTTTCCATCATCATCCTGGAATATTGTCATATCTCTGCTGTCAAGTCTGTTGGGTTTCTTGCCCCAAATGAAAGTAAAAGGTCCCTGAGGCTGATCCGCAACCGCAACTCCCACACCCGCAAACGTTCTGGTGGGATTATCCAAATGCATCCACATCACATATTTCTTTGTTTTTTCGCAATAGATGACTTTTGGACGCTCACAGATTTGATCCGGTGCAAGAACACTTTGGGGATCATCAGTAACTGCGGATAGCGCCAATCCCTCATAATTCCAATGAGTCAGATCCTTAGAAGAGTAACAGGAAACTCCGATCAGTTCCACAAAGGCTGTCCCTGGTTCATTTTCTTTTCCTTTGTGCTCTCCATACCAATAGTAAGTATCTCCCACCAAAAGAATGTTTCCACCGTGAGCCTGTATTTTATTTCCGTGATTATCGAACCATATATCACCATTCTTCATTTTGTAACCCCCTAAATAGTCAAGTAATTATTCTAACTGTTTTTATTTTATAATGTTGATTGCAGATTTACAATATAATTTTAGGACAAAAGTTAACTTGACTAAATAAGAAGTGATTTATATGCCAAAGAACTGCTGTATGATAATAATGTCACAAAATTGAAAACAGGTATAAAGCTGCATGAATTCATTCTCGTAGGAGCGTGGACGTTTTAATCACTTACAGCATTAAACGCTCAGAAGGCTGGAGGCTCTTTCACAAATGTCATAGATTTCATCGTATTTTTTACTGATAATCGGATTCACCTCCTCTCCTCTTCGACTGCTGATTCCGCGAAATAATAAAAATGGTGTAACCCAGCCAATAAAAGCTGGAATTGCAAAAACAATACAAAGCGGAATATTTCCAGCGGTAACCGCAAATACGGATCCGGCCATAAAAGCCGTTCCTGCCACCCCTACAGAAAAAGCAACCAAAGATGCTTTTGCCACTTTAGAAAATTCCAATGATTCAATTTCCGTAATACCGGAATCAAATTGACGCTGAAGCCTTGTAATTTCAGCTTTGTTGCGGAGCTTGCGGTTACGTTTGAATTTCAACAGAACATAGGCTGCTCCTTTTGGTGGCGTCAGTGATCCCTCCAGTTCCCAGCCAAAGCTGCTGTAACTATCCACATAGACGGACTCCATGCTACGCTTGACTGTTAATTCTTTGTATTCATATGCAACAAAAGTGTTTTCTCTCTTTCCAGTTTCACTCATTACTTATTCTCCTTTATCATCGAAATATGATTTGTGACGACTTCTTATTCTTTCCTATTAGATATCTTATTTATATTGCTTTTGTATTGTAACGCGCTTTTATTTAAGAAATGCTTCTGTATTGTTTCAGAAATGTAAAATCATACGTTTTTATTCTAAATTTTTGTTATTCAAATAATTTTACTCATTATAAATGTTTGCAAATATAGTTAAGTGAATCTCTGAGTGTGCCATTGCCGGAAAATATTAAATATAACCTGTTTACCGATTAGAATGCGTGTGATATAATACCCCTTAAAAACATTTTCTTCTCTATTTTTACCACTCTGCAATGATTTTTTATTTCTGACAATTTGCGGCTGCAGAGCAAAATGATAAAGATTGGATTCATAAAAAGGAATGATTCAACCACTAACAAAGGGAAAAAGATCTTGTTGTTTTTACAAGTTATGTTGTTTTTCATAGAAACTTTTAGAAGGGAATACAGGAAAAGATGATAGGGTTGGGTACAATCGTAAATAGTATTGCTGTGATTGCCGGAGGGATTGTCGGCCTTTTACTGAAAGGAGGCTTAAAGGAAAGATTTCAGGAAATTCTTATGCAGGCACTGGGACTTTCTGTCATATTTATTGGCATTTCAGGAGTTTTACAGGGAATGTTTATGATCAGCGGTTCCGGACTGGAGACTACGGGGACGATGAAACTGGTGATATCTTTGGTGCTTGGGGCTGTTTTAGGTGAGTTTATCAACATCAATAAACATACAGAAACTTTCGGAGAATGGCTGAAAAAGAAATTTGGCAATCTGGATGATAACAACTTTGTGGATGGATTTGTAACAACTTCACTAACCATTTGTATCGGTGCCATGGCGGTAGTCGGATCCTTACAGGACGGTCTGACTGGAGATGCCTCCATGCTTTTTGTAAAGGCAGTATTGGACGGTGTTGTTGTTATCGTATTTGCATCCATTTTTGGTAAAGGAGCTATTTTCTCTGCAATCCCTTTATTTCTTTTCCAAGGCTCCATCACTCTGCTTGCATCTTTTATCCAGCCGTACATGACGGAGGCCGCGATCAATCATTTATCCTTTGTGGGCTCTGCATTAATATTTTGTGTTGGTACGAATTTAATGTTTAAAACCAATATTCGAGTAGCCAATTTGTTACCTTCGCTAATTATAATTGTATTCATACATTCATTGCCAATATAGTATGAAAAGTTTCATCAAATACAATAGGCTGTTAACTTGGCAAAATCTTTACTTTTAAGAAAAAGAACCGCACAAGCAGCTAGTTTCTGCTTTAGCGGTTCTTTTTCTTATTTCATCAGCTGATCACTGAGTAAAAACACCTCATCCGCATACTTCTTTTTTCTGCGGCTTGTGATCTGTGAATAGACCGGGTAGGAAAGCAATGCAATGATAATCCCTGGTATTCCCATGATCAACCCAGTTTGCATGGAGTCCCATACCATGATGTTGGACATTCCGGCACCCAGCAAAAGAGCACCGCCCGTCCCCATAATACCTGCAATTACCTTTCCAGGCAATTTTACTTTGCTGTCCAGTTTATTAAGCTGTTCCATTTTATTTTCCTCCCGGCTAAGATATTGTTTGCGGATATTTTGTGCTTTTCCTGTTCGTTATTTGTATTGTTGTATGTGCTCATACTTAAAATCCTCCTGACATTCGTTGAGATATGCTTCTTTTATTTGATGTCATAATCTTACAAAAAGAATGTTTCCGATTTACTTAAGAATCGTTTCTGTTGTATTAATTCTCTGTTTTTCGAAACCTGATTTCAAATCACCGGATCATAAATCTACACTCTTCCATTCCTTTATTTTGTCAGGAGCTTATTGCCTTTTTCACAAATTTCATATACCTCATCGTATTTTTGTTCCAATAAAGGTTCCATTTTCTCCGCTCTTTTTCGGATTATAGCTTTATAAACAAAAATAGGAAGCAACCAGCCGGTAAATGCAGGAATTGCCAATAGGATACTTAAAAGGATCATTGGCGGCTCATGGGTGACAGCAAACACAGATCCTGCCATAAATGCGGTGCCAACGATTGCAATAACCAAAGCCCACATAGTCGCTAATGATGTTTTGGATTGTTCCATGGAATCAATTTCCTTCATGCATGCCTCAAAATGCCGCTGCAGACGGGTCAGTTCTGTTTTATTAAGAATTTTGCGATCACGTTTGAGTTTGACGGTAACTTTTCCATTAACTACGGAAGACTGGATATTTTCATCCGGGATCCAGCCAAAATTCAGGTATCCGTCCAGATACATAGATGCCTTTTCCTGTTCAGCCGTCACCTCTTTATATTCATAGCCAATGAAACTGCTGCCGCTTTTTGTCATTTCATTCATAGAATCATCTCCTTTTCCCGTCTCAAAACAGCAGACAACGATTGCCGGACGGGAATTCTGACAGTAAATGTAGTTCCTTCTCCTGGTAAGCTGGTCACGGTAATATTGCCATCCATAAGCTGCAAAATACGAAGCACCAAAGCGAGTCCCAATCCATTGCCTTCCGTAGAATGAGAGGTATCGCCCTGATAAAACCGATCAAAAATATGCTTCATGGTTTCTTCACTCATGCCACAGCCCGTATCGGATACGGAAACAATAATTTCATCTTCTGCAGAACTTTGCCGCAAAGTAACGGTACCGCCCGGTTCCGTAAACTTAATTGCATTGGAAAGAAGGTTGTTCCATACCAGTTCTAACAGACTGGCATCTGCCTCAATGGTGGCACGATCCTCTATGTCAGCTTCAAACTCAATGCCCTTCTTGATCCACAATTCTTCAAACCGCAGGGCACATTCACAAAGCTGTTCACAGAGTTCATAAGGCTCTGATACCGGCTGAAGATTCTGTTTTTCCAGTTTGTTAAGCTTCAAGATATTGGAAATCAGTTCCGTTAACCGCAAAGAGGATTCTATAATAGTATCGATGTAGGCTGATCTTTGCTCTGGCGTCAACTTCTCATTTTTAAGAGCCTGGGCGTAATTTTGAATAATGGCCAATGGAGTTTTAATTTCATGGGACACATTGGAAAAAAAGTCCGTTTTAAGAGTCTCAATGCTGCCCAGTTCCTCCACCATCACATTAAAATCCATACAAATGGCATCTAAATAATCCATCTGATCTGGAAGATGCCTTGGCGGAATATACACAGAGAAATCACCGCCTGCCACCTTTCTTGTGGCCTTTGCAAATTCCTCCATCGGCTTCTGGTAATGCTGGTTAAACTGAAATCGGGTAAAAAATGTAAACACGGCTGCTACAAATACCCAGTAAATGAGAACGGCTGCAACATAGCCTTTAGAAACCTTAGTATAGTCCACATAGTTTCCCAGAATCATCATCTGCCCTGTCGTAAGCAGACCCAGTACAAAAAATGAAAGAACAAAGCCTGTAATAGGAAACAGTGACGTTTTCACGCGGGGATCTTTTGCATTCACAGCAGCACCGCCTTATAGCCAAGCCCGCGTACTGTCACGATTTGAAATCCGTCGCAGGAGGATAACTTCTCCCTCAGCTTTGTTACATATACGTCAACGGCACGCAAACTGGTTTCACTGTCCACGCCCCAGAATTCGTCCATAAGCTGGGCCCGGGTAAACGTTTTTTTAGGATAAGACAGGAGTTTGTAAAGAATGTTGAATTCCCGCAGGGTAAGGGGCATCTCCTCCTCATTAATAGTTACTGTCATGGCATCCGCATCCATCACAAGATTGCCTGCAGTCACTCTCCGTTCCTCCATAATGTTGGCGCGACGCAGCAAAGCACCCACCCGCATAACCAGTTCGTCCATGTTGATAGGTTTTACCATGTAATCATCAATACCGATCTGAAATCCCTTTTGCTTGGAAATAATATCATCCTTGGCAGTCATAAATAGAATGGGAATGGTTTTATTCAACTGACGCACTGTTTTGGCAAATTCAAATCCATCAATTTCCGGCATCATGATATCGGATATAATCATATCATAAAGGTTGCTGTACATCAGATCATAGGCCTCTTTGGGATTTTCACAGCCCTTGGCATTGTAACCGCTGTCATTTAAATAAGTGCAGACAATCTGATTGAGCTTTACATCATCTTCCACCACTAATATTTGAATCATATTTTTTCCTCCTTTTAAGCTCTTATTTATTATATTGAATCAAATTTTCATCAGAATATTCGCCATTATAATCATATTGAAAAATGGTACACAGACATTATCAAAAATCCGCCCCATTTTCACCTCATATATTACAGTTTATCCATTTATAATTTGTTTGTATATTGTTTCAGAATTATTAATTGCAAAATATATTTAAAAAGTTTAGCTTTACAACTTCCTCTTGCTTTTTCATTTCTTGATGTAACTGTTTCATTAACGCAACTGATATATTTTCATATCAAAGCACAAACATTCTATCCTTTTATTATCGTGAAAAATACTGGAGAATACAAGGAATCGTTATAATTATTTACCTGGATTCCTCATAAAAATAAGCCTTTTGTCATCTTGTAAACCACCGGAATTCCCCTTTATAAACTGCATTCTATGGGGTATCGTAAAATCCCACGTTATAAATTATTCATCATTTTTCTTGCCATTAAACAAAAGTGGTGCTACAATAGCTAACATGGTTAGTTCATTAAAAATAAACACTGAATAATAAGAACACTTACGGACTTAACAGAATGGTTATAGGCTTTCAACGGATTTCTAAAGATAAATGAGATATATAAAAGTTATTTATATGTGAGATTTTCTTGGGAGGACTGTTTTTCAGCCTCCTGTTTTATTTTAAATATAAGGAGAAACAATTATGGATTATTTAAAACTGGCCAGCGATTTCTCTGGTGCGAAGCGGCAAATGGCGAGAATTCCAAACTTTCGTAAATTTATCAATCCGGATAACGGCGAAAATTTTGTTCTGGGTTATCTTGATGACAGTATAACTCCTGTTAGCCCGAAAGAAATCAGCGAGGCGATGAATGTCAGTTCCGCAAGAATTGCCTCTATCATCAATCAACTGGAGCTAAAAGGAATGGTTCGTCGAAAGACTAACGAGAATGACGGAAGATATACAGTTGTTGAACTTCTTCCAGCAGGCGAAGTACAGCGCCAGAAGAACATTGAAGCATTCAACCAGTCAGCCGCATGCTTTTTGGAATCATTAGGTCCAGAGGATGCCGTGGAATACGTGCGTCTGCAGAAAAAGATCGCCGATATTTATTCAAAAAAACTTAATATGGAGCAGGAGGATTTCCATTGAACGAAGTCATAACAAAAAGATCAAGAAACATGATATTCACAGTACTAATGATTAGTTCTATTATCGGTGCACTGTTGCAGACGTCCTTAACAACTGCACTTCCGGTAATCATGAACGATTTAAATATCACTGCAGCAACCGCGCAGTGGCTGACCAGCGCCTATTCCCTTGCTATGGGTATTATGGTACCTGTTACTCCGTTTTTATTAAACCGTTTTAAGACCAAAAATCTTTTTCTAACCGGTATGGGCATGTACTTTTTAGGCTTGCTTCTTTGCGCTACAGCCTATGCTTTTCCAATTCTTTTGGCAGGAAGGATTATTCAGGCCTTCGGCAACGGAATTTTATTATCCATGACTCAGGTAATTATTCTCACAATCTTTCCTCTTGAAAAACGGGGTTCTGCTATGGGAATCTATGGACTTGCCATTGGAGCTGCGCCGGTTCTTGCGCCTACAATCACGGGCTTGGTTATTGATATTATGGACTGGCACATTATCTTTTGGTTTGCTCTTGTCATGGTAGCCGGTGACATCATACTTGCCTGCTTTTCCATGAAAAATGTATTGAAAAATGAGAAGCAGTCCTTTGACTCTTTGTCGCTGCTGTTAAGCGCTTTGGGATATTCCGGACTGGTATTTGGATTTGGAAACCTGGGTACATACAGCTTTTTCAGCTTATCTGTAGCGCTTCCACTGCTGCTTGGAATCTTAATGCTGGTATTATTCAGCCTTCGTCAGCTCCGTCTGGAAGAACCCCTTCTGGAACTTCGTACATTTAAAAACCGGGAATTTCGACTTTCCATCATTCTTAGCATGCTGCTTTATGGGGTTATGATGGGAGGATCTACGTTATTTCCTATTTATATTCAGATCGTACATGGTTTATCGGCTACTATGTCCGGCCTTATTATGATGCCGGGATCACTTGCCATGGCAGTAATCAGCCCTTTTGCAGGGAGAATATACGATAAATTTGGTATGAAAATATTGGCTGTTGCAGGAAGTGCCTTTATGGTGTTCAGCTGTATCGCCATTTCTTTTGTTCAGCCCTCCACTTCTGTTGTTTATTTGACCATCATGTATGTCGCCCGGTTAATTGCTATCAGCTGTATCATGATGCCAATTGTTACATGGGGAATGAGTACCATGGACGAAAAGCTCACCTCTCATGGCACCGCTCTGTTAAGCTCTTTGCGGACAATCGCCGGGGCAGTCGGTTCTGCAGTTTTCGTTGCTGTCATGACCTTTGCAACCAAGGTTTCCAGTGGATCTGCAGTTATTACTGCAAATGCGTTTGGTATTGATGCTGCTTTTATTGGCATCTCTATGCTTGCTATTTTACAGTTAGTTATATCTATATTCTTTATTAGAAAACAAAGCATGAAGTTTTCATAGGATTGCACTGTACCACAAGAAACACAAATCTCTTTTACGAAAAAAAACAGGAGGCAGGAACCAACATCGGTTACCTGCCTCTAATATTATATATTTTTCTTTTTTCATTGCTATACAGAAAATCATTGAAGACCGGATGACAACATACTCAGCAAAGATCTTATATCCAAAACTCCATATCCCCAAACATTATTAGGGTAATTCATGTTTGGTGTGCGTCGAGCATTCTGAATAAGCAATCCATGAATCTGATTTCCATTGAATGCAGCATGATTGCCTCTTATTATCCACTCCAGGATAATGGCAAAGGCTCCTACTGCATAGCAAACCGCTGCACCAGTTCCATTTAACAATCCGTACTGGTATCCTGGAAATGCACAAGCGATCTGATAACCAGGTGCTGCTATATCTGGTGTAATACCTCCAATTCTGGTGAAACCTCTTCCTGATTCTTCTAGAATGGTATTACTGAATTGATTATACGCAGTGATTACCAAGATATTTGACGCATTTCCCGGTGCCATTACCGTGGTATCTGGATTCGATTCATAGAAAAAAGTCTCGGTAGAAATCAAATGATCAGATGGCAGCCAGGTATGAAATGAGAATGGGGAATTTTCCACATCTACTACCCTAAAACGCCAGGTCCCTGGATAAGCATTACTGAAATTTATTAATATGAGAGGATTTCTTCGCCTGCTTTTAAAAACAAAGTTATTAACTAAAACAGTACTCTGGCTCTGTTCAAAAACAAATTTCTCACATTCAAATGAAGAAAAAATTGGTTGCGTTGATTCTGATAAAGGGGAAATGACCTCAATTGATAAGGTAGATGGTGCATACGGCCAAATTTCCATAGAAAACGATTTGTCATTGCTTCCTACATTCATTTGGAACTCATTATAATAGGGTTCGGAATAAGTGCTGTTAAAATAATGCCTTCCCTTATTTCCCTCATCTCCTGCACAAACACAGGCCACTATATTAGGCAATGTTGCAATATTATTTATATAATCATTAATAGGACCTATTCCATCATGACCACCCTGGCTGCTTCCCAGAGAAATACAGATAGCCAAAGGACGTTTTAAACTCAAGGCCATGGTAATTAAATATCGAATCCCAAGGATTAAATCCGTCTCCTGAAAACATAACGAATCAGCCGGAATACTAAAAAGCTGTTTTAGATTTTGTTTTGCTTCCTTTAATTTAACAACTACAAGATCGGATTGTGGTACGATCCCGCTAAAAGTCTGGCTATAGTTGGGTCTCCCGGAGATAATACTCGCAATTGCCGTTCCATGTCCATTTGTATCTATGGAAGGGACAATCGATAAGGGGTCAGAAGAAGCCAATGCCTGATTGATTATCTCGCTGGTATATTGGCTTCCATAAGTAAATCCCATAGGTATGGTACCGCTTTGCTCCGTCTGATCCCAGATAGAAGAAATACACGTGGTTCCATCTGTATTGAGAAATGCCGGATGCTGATAGTCAATACCAGTTCCAATAACGCCTACAAGAACTCCAGTTCCATGAAAGCTATACTCAAAATTATATTGTATTGCTTCACTGTATGCTTTTCCATCGCTTAACGTTGACACCAGGGTGTATATTTCAGGGAAAGAAGAATAGGGATTCTGTCTTTGATCGCAGGTATTGATTTCACCAGTATTAATATGCATTATAGAATGTGTTTCGTTCAGAGGGGTTATATTTCCATTGTTGACAATTGGACTAGCTATATTTTCTATAATTAAATCATAATAATTCTCATCCAGAATTTTTTCCATATCCATTTTTCCCTTATTCCTGCAACAAGTCAATAAAATATATGCAAAAACAGTTTAATTATGTGAAAATATTAAAGAAAAAAATAAGAACCCGATAACCAAGACGGTCATCAGGTTCATTTTTATATTTACATATTATCAGATACTTCTGCCGCTTCATTTTTAAACATAGCTCCAAAAATGAATCGAACCAAAGGACCAACAAAAAAGACTTGAGAAAAAAGCGCCATTGGGAAATTAAATACAATGGTATTGATCCACACGGCAATAATCTCAGTGCCAGGATTTTTAAAAAGCAGAACGGCTAACAAACTCATAACAGGGCACATGACACATACGGTCATTGCGGAAATTGCAAGTATCATCAGAATCGTGTTCTTCATAACCGGTGTAATGATTCTCTGAGATAATTTCATAGCAATCTTTTCACCAAACAGCATTTCAATTATGAATGCAGCCGGCCACATTATGATCAACTCGTGAAAAGCCATGAGAAAGATTTCATTTCTCATATTTCCCTTATCGAGAGCGATGTTATAGCAAATCATAACATACACCATAAAAAGGGTCATTAATAAAGTAAAAATAATGGTTTGGAATTTGTTTCTTGGCATTTATTGCTTCCTCCTAATATAATAATTTCAAGTAAAAATATCTGTGTTGTTCATGCCAGGTGAGCAATGTTTCCAATCAAATACCAAATTCATTTACTTTTCAAACTCAAATATTATACTACAATTCGACATATTATTCAAGAACTTTTCAATCATTATCTTTTCATTATTTTAATACTTCTTCTATCCTTCTTTTGGGAAGGAACTCATTCTTACTTAAGTAATACAAGGATTGTTCTTCCAATTATACTATTCCTATAGGAAAATGTACTTTACATATTCCTTTTTATAAGATATACTTAACATAACTCTTCTTAGGGCGCCGCTTTCCCCAAAATTCGCGGTGCTCTTTTTTTATTCCTTCCCTTCAAATATTCATTCAGCTATTTTCGCTACAACTTTACCCGTGATTTTTCGCTCTTTCATTTTTGCCAGATACTCAGGGATTTGTTCCATGGAGATTATGGTAAGGACCGGGGATTTTATTTTTCCTTTCGCAATCAGCTTGGCAAACGCCTCACCTATGTATGCTAAATTGTATTCTGCTCTTGGATCTTTGCACGTAAGGGAAATTCCAAGAGCAATTTCATGCAAAGATAGCCCCTTCTCATAAAAGCGAAACCGTCCAAAATCAGGAAATCCAGCAATTACAGCAATTTCACCGCCATAAGCCAGTATATCAATATCCTTCGTAGCACTTTCTGAACTTATGGTATTCAGTACATAATCGACCCCTCTGCCTTCCGTCAAGTTCATAATCTCCTGATACATATCTTCTTTTGTAAAATCGATTGCCTCATCTGCACCAAGGCTTTTGGTATATGAAAAATCTTTTCCCCGGCAGGTGGTATAGACCTTCAATCCGCATAATTTGGAAAGCTGAATTGCAAAACCTCCAACCCCACCTGCACCACCATGTATAAGTATTGTTTTTCCTGCTTGCGGCCTTAATTTCTGAATGATTGCCTGATACGCGGTAAATCCTGCACCTGGGATGGCCGCGGCAACTTCATAAGGAATTGCATCAGGCAGCTTACTGACCGTATGTGCCTTTGTAATCGAATACTCCGCAAATCCACCATCCATATTTTCGATGCTGCGTAAGTAGTACACACGGTCACCCACTTTTACATTGTTCACTTCGCTTCCAATTGCATCTACAATGCCGCTGACATCCAAACCAAGAACTGGCTTTCTATCCACGGGCAAGCCGCCGTATTCCGCTGTCTGATAATCTGAAGGGTTTAATCCCGCTGCAAATACCTTAACCCTAATTTCATTTTCCTTAGGAACAGGCATTTCCCTGTTCTGTACCAATCTTAAACCTTCTAATTTTCCTGGTTCCTCTAAAACAAGAGCTTTCATTGTTGTATTACCTCCAAAATGATTTTGACTTATATTCAAAAAAATGTTACAATGATTTCGCCGTTACAATTGTAACATCACTAATTTTATACGTCAAATAAATCGGCTTGGACTGAACAAAAATGGAGGAATTGTAATGCCAGAAAATAATAAGACAGAATTGCAGCGATTGGAAATTCTTCGGTTATCGAATGAAGAATCAAATCATATTACCAGGTCCTGCATAGAATCTGCTATGTTAATCCTGTTAAAGGATGAATGTTTTCATAAAATAACGATCACAGATATCGTAAAACGCGCTGGTGTTTCCCGAACGGCTTATTACCGAAACTATACATCAAAAGATGATATTCTCCGACAGATGATGAGGGGATTAACGGATACGTTCATGGCAGATTTTAAACTATTCATTCCCGTTAAAAATTCATATGACAGTTGGAATCACTTATTTCGTTCCGTAGAGCAGCATGCAGATTTTTTTATAATTCTTTTAAATGCTAATCTTGGAGATATTATATTGGAAGAAATCCATCAAAAAGTGGTGTCTCATTTGGAAGAAAACCGTATGTTTGAAACCTTCAGCGCATTTTTTTGGATTGGAGCAATATACAATGTTGCGGCAGTCTGGCTGCGCAATGGCATGCAGCAGTCTGTGGAAGAAATGGCAGAGATATGTTATCAAATTGTTAATCATGTTTTAGAGCCTTGCATGCTGTATAAGGAACCATAAAGGGGATATTTCATATCGCATTTATGCCATAGTGATACCCCCTTTTCGCTTGCTCATTCTTATGATGGTAATTATAATACCTTTACCATCACTTTTTCTCCTTTGGATTCAATTTCACCATTGAAACGAAACCCGAATTTTTCATATAAGTGAATCGCAACCAGATTCTTCCCATAAACACTAAGATAGATTTCTTTGCAATTATATACTTCTACAAGATGCACAAGGAGAGCGTCCAGCATGATCTTTCCCAGACCCTGACCCTGGAAGCGTTCATCAATTAAATATCGATCCAGCCACACCCTGCCGTCTTTTCCTTCATTTTGGAAATATCCGTACATGGCAAAACCGACAAGTTCCCCATCCCGGTACAAGCCTACCGGCCGGAATGATTTATATTCTTGAGCGTCTTTGAGACTTTGTTCATTGGATTCAACAAATGATCTTTGGGCGTCTCCTATTCTTAGTGCCAAAATCTCCTGTTTGTTTTTTTCAGTAACTTCTATAATTCCTATATTCATCCTATTTCCCCTGCTTCCTATTTTTGCAAATACTAATTATCCATTTTGTTCTGACTCAGTCCTGGTTTTCACAAATCACCGGTTACTTGTGATTCGCCCGCGCTCACTTTCATTCCTTATTTCTTATAATATGTATCACAGCACATAAATGCCTGCGAGGCTTGACCAGAGTCTGGATCATAACCAGTGCGCTAATGGGAATTAAATATACTTACGCGGGCTTGGGCAAAGTCAGGATCATAACCAGAACGCCAATGGAAACTAAATATACTTGCGCGGGCTTGGCCAAAGTCAGGATCATAACCTGAATGCCAATAGAGATTAAATATACTTGCTTAATCACAAACATGTTTTTATATAGGAGAATACTTTGAACTATTAGGGCAAAAAAACGAACCCTTTCTCACTGCAATGGCATAAGGCTATTTCGGCCTGCCATTACAGATGAAAAAGGGTTCGTTTTTATTCTTTCAAATTTCTATTCTTTCAATTACAAGCGTGTAATCTCTTTCCACCGCTTTACTTTCAGAGCTTTCATAGCAGTTTCAACATACCTGACTCAAATAGCTAAAGAGTCACTATTTCACCAGCAGTCCTGATTATTCTGGATCGTATGCAATCATCTCTTTTTGATTCTCCTGATAGCTGTCCGCAATCTTAAATGAGGATACCAGCTCTGTCAGCATATCTGCCTGGGAGGAAAGTTCTTCACTTGCAGCTGCACTTTCTTCTGCTGTGGCAGAGTTGCTCTGGATAACTGCAGAAATCTGATTGATTCCTTTGCTGATGTGTCCAATAGATTCGGACTGTTCTTCGGAAGCCATTGTGATCTTGTTGACAGTATCTGTAACAAGGGTTGCACTATCGTATGCCTTCAGCAGATTCTCCGCCGTTATATTGGCAATTGTTGATCCGTGCTCAACTGCTTTTGAGGAGTTTGCAATCAGCAGTGCGGTATTTTGAGATGCCTCAGAACTCTTGGATGCAAGATTACGAACTTCATCTGCAACTACTGCAAATCCTTTGCCCGCATCTCCGGCTCTTGCAGCTTCCACGGCTGCATTTAAAGCAAGTATGTTGGTCTGGAATGCAATATCTTCAATGGTTTTTATGATTTTACGTATTTCTTCGGAGGTAACATTGATTTCCGTCATTGCCTGAGTCATTTCCTGCATCTGCTGATTGCTCTCTGTCATCTGACGTCCCAGAAGTTTAGACTGTTCACTTGCATTAAGTGCATGCTCAGCGTTGCTTTGTACTTTTTGAGAAATCTGTTCCACTCTGCCGGCCAACTGCTCAATGGCATCAGACTGTTCAGATGCTCCCTGAGACAATGCCTGTGCTCCTCCTGCCAGCTGCGTGGAACCGCTTGCCACCTGATGGGAAGCCTGGCTGATCTGTTCCATTGTAACGCTTAGTTTATGAGGAATGCTCTGCATGGATTCCAGAATAGGGGTAAAATCACCTACATAGGCAGATTCCTTCGTAGAAGTCACCCGCAAATTACCCTCAGAGATTTCATTCAGCACATTGGAGATATCTGAGATAATCTGGTGAAGGGTGTTCATGGTAGAACGCACACTTTCTGCCAGTGTACCCATTTCATCTTTGGATTGATAATGGATCGTATAATTCAAGTGACCTGCAGCCATTTCCCTGGTCGCATTCTCGATTTCCTCAATGGGCTTTGTAATGCCGCGGGTTATGTAGATGCAGAGACCGATTCCAAGTACCACGCACAACACACCCAGACTGGAAAGGGCTATAATGGATGCCTTTTGTGCCATGGCACCTGCTTCATAGGCCTTGGCGGCATCAGTGGAAGCTGCTTCTCCTATCTCCGTTAACAGTGTTGTAATTTGTGAAACCTGTGCGCCATAGTCCGATAAATACAAATCAAACAATGCCTGAGTGTTTTTGCCATCGGATTTCATCGCGCCTTCAAGAAGTACTGCACGTGGCTCTTCTGTGGATTTCAGCATAGTCTCCAACTGCTGCACCATTTCCTCGTTGCTCTTAAACTTCTGCTTCAGTATTTCAAGATTGCTTGTAATAACTGCATCGCTTCCTTCAATAGCAGAAACACAGGCATTTTTTGTGTCCTCATTGGTGGTCACAATAGTAGCAAATATGTTCTTGCTGATTTTCTGCATCTCTCGCTGAATTTCATACTGTGCCACAATGACCTGATGGGATTGTGTATAAAAATGCTCAAACCGGCTGGCCAGAACATTGACACAGTAAATTCCTGCAAAATTGCACACAATTAAAAAAGCCATTATAATACCAAAAACCGTAACCAGTTTTCTACCAATTTTAAAATTTTTCATACCATACTCCTCGTGTCTTCTACAATCCGATTGTCAACCCGCCGTCAACTATGATGGTCTGTCCTACTGTATAGGAACAGGCATCTGATGCAAGATACATAAGTGCTCCGCTTAAGTCGCCATACCTTCCCAGGCGCTTTATCGGAACCTTCTGCTCGAAACGTGCAATGCTTTCCGGAGAAGTGCCTGCTGCCATACCTCCATTTTGCATATTGCCAGGAGCAATGCTGTTGACAAAGACTCCATATGGGGCAAATGCATGTCCAAGTGATTTTGTCAGATGCACAACGCCGGCCTTTGCCGCATTGTAAGAAGGCGCTGCTCCGGAAGCCTGGAACGCTGCAACAGATGAAATCAGTACGATCTTTCCTCCGTGCTCCTTCATATACGCCTTAAAGACCTCTTTTGCCGTCAGGAAAGTTCCAGTCAAATCAATATCTATGACCTTCTGCCACTGCTCAATGGTATGGTCTTCCGGCTGATTGTATTCAATGGTTCCTGCATTGTTCACCAAAATATCAATCCGTCCGAAGACTCCAAGTACTTCCTGTATCATGGATTTTACAGAAGCTTCCTCCGCAATGTTACATACAAAGGGCACTACCCTTCGTCCTGTTTTTTCAGCCAGTTCTGCTGCTGCTTTCTTAAGCTTTTCCGGATTTGTAGCAACAATGGCTAAATCTGCACCATATTCCGCCAGTGTTGTTGCAAATTCAATTCCGAGGCCTTGTGACCCCCCTGTTACCAGGGCAACTCTTCCAGTTAGATCAAATGATATCATCTTTCGTCACCATCCCATTTCGTTTCTGAATATCTTATTCCCCATAGTATCATCAAAAACAAGGGGGAACAATATGCACATGTTAAAAATGAGTCCCCGCACTTTGAACAAATGCACAGACTCATTTCACGGATTGTGGCGATCTTAAACGGACACATCAGCAAGGCGGTTATCCAGTTTCATCAGATAAAAACTATTGAGCAGATGGGTACAGGTATCCAAATCGTTAAGGTCAATATCAGCGATTTCCTGGATCCGCCTGATTCGATAGAAAAGTGTATTTCTATGAATATTCATAGATTTTGCTGTGCTGCTGTGTTCACAGAAATGTTCGATGTATTCCTCTAGCGTCTGTAAATAATCTGCATTCTGTTCCTTGTCATATATCTGCAATGTCCGGATGGCCGGGTGAAGGTAATGAACCGGCTCCATATTCTCTAAAAGTTTGCAGAACATATCCTGTAGCGCACATTGGTCATAATAAACAATTCCCCACGGGTCATTTTTAAGCTTCATGGAATCCAAAGCCCGAATAGACTGATAGTAGTAAGAAGATGTTTCCAGCAAATTAGAATACACACGGCTCACACCCACAGAAAACTTATATTTTTTTAATTTCTCCAGCACATGATCCATCTTTACTGTAGAGACCTTTTTCTTTCCCAGACCAGTTACCAGAACGTAGAGCACATTATCCCTGATCAGGGAAATCATATCTTCTCCCATATCCCAGACATGCTTATAGACATAATCAAGAGGCAAAAAGGTTCCCCGGTTCCCCAGGCAGGCTGCTGCGATCATGCAATAATCTCCCGATATTCCGCCATGAACTTTTTGCATCCATCGTTTTAATGCTTCTGTACTGGAAATATTTTTCTTAATAAGCGCCTCCAGAAATGCAGAATGAAGGGCACTGGCTTCCATGGATAATCCCGGATGCTTTTGAAATTCCAGCCCGAATGCTTTGGCAACCAGAGACAGTGCATCTTTCAATTCCTGTATGCACTCCTCTTTCGAAACGATCACCGAAACATATCCCCGGACCAGTCCGTCTACCCGTACACAGCTCATAAGCCGTGGGGCGTCCTGGACAATGCCCCAGTTCGCCAACAACGGTTCATTTTTCTCTCTTGCAATCCGCGCGTATTGATGCTCCCCAAACTGAAGCACATATTCCTCCGGAACACTGCTTTTGTGATAGAGAGAATCCCACTGCCGGTCGCCGATTGGCTGTTTGGGATATGCAGTTAAAATATTATACTGGACATCTAACAAAATAAGCGGCCGCTTAAAATAAGAGTGGGCTGTTTGTGCAATTGTTTCAAACCCACCCTTGATTGCAGATAAAAAAAGATCCTGATAAAGTGTATTAAAATCGATCATAATGTTTCCATCCCCCTCATCAAATTTAATCCCACGATAAAACCTGGATATGGTTGTGCGATTGTTCAAAAAACAATATGCGGGTTGTCCCTTATGCACATTGCCTCTCTAGACCGCAAGCATTAGAATAGTAACACACAAAACTTTTTTTTACAACGGAAACGATATTTTGTAACCAAGATCAGTCTGCGCAGGAGTCAGCAGTTACTGACAAAACGTATCGTTTATCGCCTTTTACACTCATCGAAAGGAATGGAATATTTATGAAGCAGAAGTTATTTGAAAAGGGAAAAATCGGGAATGTCCAGATTAAAAACAGGATTGTACTCGCACCTATGGGGTCTAAAAGTGATACTGACGGAGGGTATGAACCAAGGGGCATCCAATACTTTGAGGAACGGGCAAAAGGTGGAACCGGTCTTATCATAACCGGAATGAGTATGGTCTGTGAAAAATATGAGACCCGGCCTCATAACGCGCTGACCGGACACTTTCATGTGGATCGCCTGGGCCTTCTCTGTGACAAGGTCCATCACTATGAAAGCAAAATTTTCATTCAGCTTTCTCCTGGTCTTGGCAGACTGGCATTCAGCGATCCAGACCGCATCCCCTATTCCGCCAGTGCACTTCCTTTAAAAAATGATCCAAAAAGGCTGTGCACTCCATTTAGCCGTGAGCAAATCAAAGAACTGGTTACCGCAATGGGCCGCTCCGCTCTGCTTGCCAAACACGCAGAAGCCGACGGAGTTGAAATCCATGCTTATGGTGGTTACTTGATTGACCAGTTTCTGACTTTGGCATGGAATACACGAACCGATGAATACGGCGGCAGCTTGGAAAACCGGATGCGCTTTCTCCTGGAAATCATAGCTGAAATCAAGCTGACCTGCGGCAGACAGTTTCCAATTGTTGTAAAATTCACGGCTGACCAGTACACCGATACAAAAGGAAGCCGGCGCCTGGAAGAAGGACTTGAGATTGCAAAAGCACTGGAAGCAGCTGGTGCTGATGCCCTCCATGTAGACATGGGCTGCTACGAAAAATGGTATTATCAAATCCCGACTGTATACCGGCCGGATGCCTGTCAGATTCATCTGGCGGAAGCGGTAAAAAAAGTAGTCAGCATTCCTGTCATCGCTCAGGGAAAGCTGGGAGATCCTGAAATTGCAGAACAGGTGCTGGAAAGCGGAAAAACCGATTTCGTTGCCTTGGGACATCAGCTCATATGTGATCCTGACTGGGCCAATAAGACCAAAAGCGGTAAATACCAGGATATTGTTCCTTGTATCGGATGCAATGAATGTCTGTACGGCGGTTTCAAAGGACGGCTCCGCTGCTGTTCCGTAAATCCTCTCTGTTATCATGAAATTGAATATCCTTTTGAACTGGCAAAGGAATCAAAAAGAGTTCTGGTAATCGGCGGTGGACCTGCAGGCATGGAAACTGCAATTACTGCAAGCCGACGGGGACATAAGGTCACGCTTTGGGAAAAGACCGGAAGGCTGGGAGGAAACTTAATTGCTGCCGGAGCTCCCGCGTTCAAAAAAGATGTGGCAAAATATTTAAAATATCTGATACATACCCTGGATTCCTCCGGCACCAATGTTGTAATGGGCAAAGATGCCGATGCGGCTGAGATCCTTGCAGCCAACTTTGACCACGTTGTCCTTGCCACGGGTTCCCATGCATTTATGCCTCCGATTCAGGGTATCCAATCATCCAGCGTAATTTCCTCTACGGCAGCTTTAACCGGTCCTTCTATCAAAGGAAAAACCGTGGTCATCGGCGGCGGCTTAGTAGGGTGTGAAACGGCACTTCATATTAGTGAAACAGCTGAGAACGTTATCCTTTTGGAGATGCTTGATGACATTTTACTGACTGCGGAACACTGCAGCAATAACGATCAGGACCTACGCAATCTGATGGCCCAGAGTACTATCGACATCCGCTGCAACGCACGGGTAACCGGCATTACTGAAACAAGTATGAGCCTGGAAAGAAACGGAGTTACGGAAACCATAGAATGTGATACCGTTGTCATTGCTTCAGGCTACCGTTCTAACAATGAACTGGCAGAGGAACTGGAAGATCACCTTCCAAGCTTCCGCGTAATCGGTGATGCGGTGGCACCCAGAAAAATCATCAATGCAGTCAATGAAGGGTTTCACTTTGCACGCATTATGGAATAAAGGAACCATCATACGAAAGGAAACGTGATCTCATATGTCAAGGGAATCAAATAACAAAAAAATCCACTATGGTTGGTGGATCATGGTCAGCTGTTGTGCATTTTACGGCGGAACCATTGGTATCTTAGGAAACACTATGGGACTGTTTCTCCAGCCTGTGATGCAGGAAATGTCCTGGACGCGGACAGAAGCTTCATACTATATGTCCATTATGCCTTTGGTTGCTGCACTGATTCAGCCTATTGCTGCAAACTTATTTAAAAAGTACAGCATACGCCTGGTTCTTGGTCTTGCAATTCTTCTGTTTTCTGGAAGTTATATTGCAACCACTCAATTTAATACCCTCTTAAGCTGGAACATTTACGGGGTGCTGTATGGATTATCCGCCGGATTTTTAATGTACCTGCCCGTTCCTCTTTTAATCAATAACTGGTTTAAAAAGAGAGTGGGAATTGCTATGGGTATCTCACTTGCTTTTGTTAATATCAGCGGAGCTGTTTTCAATCCCGTTGCATCAAACCTCATTGCAGAGATCGGCTGGAGGGATGCCCGTGTTGTTCTAGGTATCGTCTCTCTCCTCATTTCTCTTCCATTTGCAGTACTCCTGGTTCGTTACAAACCAGAAGAATTGAAGATGAAACCCTATGGATTTGATGAACATGCTTCAAATTCCCAGACAGCCAATACAGCCCTTTCAGGCATCAGCTTCAAACATGCGGTCAAAACAGTACCTTTTTATTCCAGCATTTTGCTGGCAGGACTTTTTGTCCTCTGTGCTTCCATGATGCAACAGGTCCCTGGTTATGCCGGCAGTATCGGCTTTGATCCTGCCACCGGTGCCAGTGCCGTTTCTATTGTCATGGCTGGTAGCATTGTCGGAAAAATCGGTCTGGGCTACATAAATGATAAGTTTGGCACCATGGTTACGGCATTTCTTGCATGTGCATTTGGTGCGTCAGGTGCGCTGATTGTCCTCCTTGCCGGCAGCAACGCGACTTTGTTCCTTATAGGCACTGCCTTTTTCGGACTTGGATATGCGGCATTGACCATTATTCCCCCACTGGTTGTCCGTACCGTTTTCGGTCAAAGGTCCTATGGCGAAATCTATTCCATGATTACTCTGGGACTTGGCTTTTTCAGTGCTGCCTCTCCCCTGATCTATGCCAGAATCTTTGATGCCACCCAGTCCTTTAAAATAGCATGGCTTCTGGTGCTCTGTGCATATATTATAGGCTGTGTACTGGTTCCTATCATTATGAAATTAGGGAAAAACTTAAAAGCTGACTGGGAATAACTTCTGATGTTAAAACATAATTTAAGCCGCAGGTTTTTACACCTGCGGCTTAGTTTTTTAACTTCTTATGACATTTGATTTCAAAATCATTTACGGTTTTTTAATCAGCAAGGAAATAATAATTCCTACTACGATAGCGCTAAGCAGGAAAAGCAATGTACTGAAATAAGACCCGCTGGAATCGTATAGATGACCCGCAATGGTGCTTCCAAAAGAAGCAAAGAAAAGATTCATATTCAGGACCGAAAAGTTAACGCTATAATGTTTTCTGCCGTAAAAAGAACCTACAAAGGCAGAGTTGGTGGTCGGCACACCTCCATAAGCAAGCCCTGTAATTACAAATCCTACTATTAAAATAGAAAAACTTCCTGTGCTCAATGATAAAATCAGAAGAATTATGGCACTGCAAAACAGGATTTCATTGATTACCATCGTCTTTCCCCGACCGATCCGGTCATACATTCCACCGAAAATAACACGTCCCACTCCATTAAAAATAGAAATCAGCCCCACAACCGTGGAAATGGTGCCTGCCGAAGCTTCCGGGGCCACTTCAACTGCCATGGCTCCTGCCTGGGAGATCACAGCAAGACCTGCTGCGCACAATAAAATTGCCCAGATAAAATATAGCCAGAAAGATCTTCTTCGTATCATTTGGCGGAAGTTCATTTCCTCTGTTTCAGTGATTTTTCCACTCTTATTATCTTCTGTAACTTTTTCTGCCAAAGCCGCTGTCTCTGCGGCATCTGGTTTCCTTATAAATAATGCGCATAAAAGCATGACCAGAAAAAGAATGATGCCAAAGAGTAAAAAAGATTTTCTAAAGCTTTCTCCTGTTCCGGTAAACGCCTGATACACCTTTCCAATTAAGAAGCTGCCAAATCCAAATCCCATTAAAAGAATACCTGAAATAAGACCTGGCTTATCGGGAAAATATTTTGTAACGGTGCCCATAATGGAATTATAAGCAATCCCAGAAGCGGTTCCGGCTAACACTCCGTATCCTATGTACAGACCTGGCAGCGAACTTGTTTTTGATGCGATAAAAAATCCAGCTAAAAACAAAAAAGCAGAAGCAACCATATTTATTTTAACATTTATTTTTCCTGAAAAAAGACCGGCAAAAAAACCTCCCAGACAAAAAAACATCATGCAGATGGTAAAAGTCATTGAAAGCTGTGCGCTGCTCCAATCCGTGAAGTATGCAGAAACCGGCCTGGAAAGAACACTCCAGGCATAAATAAGTCCTGCAAATAATAGAACCAGCACTCCCATTGCAGCATAAAACCAACGATTCCATTTCATTGCTTAATTTCTCCTCTATCTTCTGGGCATATATCCACGGTACTGACTGTAAGCATCACAGGTTGGATAATCGGTAATAAAGATTCCTTTGATCTCAAATCCTGGTTTTAAATAAGGAAATACATCTCCTTTTGCCGCCCAGAAAGGTGCTTTTATATTTTCTGATGTTTCCACAGCCATATGATGCCAGGCTGTAGGACCCGTGAACCACATCTCTACAACTCGTCCCATCGGACAATTATTAATTTTCTGATCTACTTTACTGGTAAGAATTCTTGTACAGCAGGAATTCCCGATAAAAAATGGGAACACTTCTTCAAACAGCCACTTATCTCCATCTTCCTGGGATACTCCTTCCGGATAAGATAAAGCAAAGTTCCAGCGGTAATTAGGACCATCTTCCAGCATACGGCCAGCCCCCTTAATGTCCTCTTCCCACCACATAGGACAAAATGCGAAAACAAAGGGCGGACAGCCATTGTTACCACCTGTGCTGCGACCTGCATCTCCAGTCAGCATTACCTCTCCTACGGTTTGAGGAACGGTGCCCTGCCATTTTAAGACTTCAATAGGGGTGTATTCCTGAAAGGCTTTTACCTTCAGCGCCGGGTCCATAATATTTACCGTCCAGTGGTGTTCCGTTAACTGCATACGCACCGTACCAAACCGATCTCCCCCATCAGGTACCGGAAGAGCATCAAAAAAAGCATATTTGGTACAATACGGCTCAAACTGCGCGATGCTTTCAGGAATATGATGATAATATAACCAGTAGTGCAGCCTGTGCCTGTATTCTTCATTTATTACATCTACATATATAAAACTTCTCATAGGATTGAATTCTACTGCCATGTTAATTCCCCCATTTCTACTTTCTCCGTAACAATATTTTTGTAAAATAATTCACTCCAGCTCCCACATACCATACTCCCACTGCCATGGCGATTCCAATTTGAAACGGCATGGTTTTATCCGTCTGCAGACATTGTGGAGACATCAAACTCAAACCGATGGCCCAGCCGCATAACCAGGATGGAAGAAATACGAATCGCTCCAAAACAGATGCCGCAGTCACTGCCAATGCGCCTAAAACTGCCAGTGTAAAAAACAGTTCCAGATTATCATTCCAATGTACCGCTTCCATGATCACCAAAGAAAGGACAGCCCATAAATCACCCAGCCAAAAGCCTGCTGTAATCTTTAAACCATCTTCAAACCGATTTCCATTTGTTGCGTAAAGCCCGGCACAAATCAATGCCACAGCTCCTGTTTTGATTCCCAGGTATGGTGCAGCTACCGCCCATAAGGGCGGTAAAACTGCAATAGCCAAAGCTAAAACCAATACTTCTTTCTTTTTTTCATTCATGCTTCTTTACACGCGTTCGCATAAAAAAGAGGAAGCGATGGAATCCGTATAGCGTTTCTTACGGGTCTTGAATTCTTCTGTCTGACGCACTTTTGCAAATGCACCTTCCATGCGCTGAATGTCATCGCCATGGATGAATTTTCCTGGAATGGTATCATGAGCGTGTTCCAGCTGTTCCACTGGGAAAACAAATTTTGTCTTTCCTTCTTCAATCACTACATCTCCCACCATTCCGCATAAACCACAGATGGCTTTTGTAGATTCGTTATCCAGATAGAAAAGCTTATTATGACAATGAGGACATAATCCCTCTTCTCCCTGATAAGCAGCATGCTCCACATCTTTTGCAGCATTTGCCAACTTTATTCCGATTTTATGTACTTCAGCCAACCGTCCGTCATCCATAATGAGCTCTTTTGCCCATGGATACCAGGTATTATCGATAATTTTCCACATTGGAGTCAGCGCCTGCATGGCATGTTCGCATTGAACTCTGGTTCCCCAGTCAGAACCGCCTACTCCCATGTAGGAAATTACTTTATCTTTCAGAATCCGTGGATCTATTGCCTTTCCACCATTTTCCTCTGCTACCTTGGAACCAATGATGTTGTTTCCACGATCCATTCTTGGTCCAAAACGATCCATAATGGTATGGAACAGGCCTGAAGCCCCTTCCTCAAAGATCGGGTCAGATATAATAATTCCATCCGCATCAAGCATTTTGTCCAGAAGCCAGTCAAAGTCATCCTTTATCACACACATATTTCCTTTTCCGGTCAAAAGTGTCTTTACACAGGCACAACAGCCGGTACAGTGCTTGATATCCAGTGCGGACATCCGGATAAACTCCACGTCTGCACCAGTCTCCTTTGCCCCCATTAACGCTTCCATACATACAGAATCGTTGGTTCCGTTCTTTGTTCCAAAAGAAATACCTAATACCTTCATCATAATCTCCTTTTTCATGTGAATATTAATTTTCCTTCATTTTTAAAATATAGAATCCATCATCCAGCGCATCGATGATGATATAACCTCTGTCATCCACCACAATATCCTCTGTTACTGCCATACGAGGTCCCGGAAAACCTGGGAAAAATGATTCTTCTGGTTTTTTGTTGGGATTTGGCGGAATAAAGTAAGCAATTTCCTTGATATAATATGGATCGGATACATCATATACCCGCAGTCCTGCATGGAAATAACAGCAGTACACACGGTCTCCTCTCTGCTCCAGCCATGGTTTCTTGTCCATGGGTTCATGAAGGTTATGAGGACCAAATGGGCCAGCCACTCCAAGGCCAGCTACATTAAAGTTGGGATATGGAAAGTCCTTTGGAACTTCCGGATATGGAAACTCTGCAATCAAGGTAGGCTGTTTCGGATCGCTGACATCAATCATGTGAATGTTGTTCAATGCCTGGGCTCTTTTTATCTTATCCGGTGTAAAGAACTGGAAACGTTCTCCTTCGTTCTGACATACTACCAGATCACGACCCGGAAGCGGAACTGCTGTATGGGTTCTTGCTCCTGACAATTCACTGGAGAAAGCAGGCATCAGAGATAATTCTCCCAGACATTTCGGTCTTTCTACATCCTGAACATCAAGAACTACCAGTCCGGCTCCGCCATAACCGCAGTAAGCGATTCCATCACGGACAAATGGCGGTCCGTGAAGCCAGCCTTTATCCATAAAGGAGGGGCAGTGAGCCGCACCTGGATCAAAGTTTCGATCCGGATATCCGTCTGCATACTGATCCGGTCTCCACCAGCGTCCTGCTTCCACCGGATTGGTTGGGTCTTCAATATCAATGATGCGGTAAATCATGCCTTCAAAGCCTACGCAGTCACTGGATAAATGGACATATCTTCCACCGTTATACTGAAAACGGTGTACTCCGAGTACATGTTTTAAACCACAATCCCAATAACCCAGAAATTCCGGATTCTCCGGGTCATTTTTCAGACTGTAAATGCGGATTCCTGCCTCGCATTTTATATCTGCAAGTTTTGTCTGGTCCACAAGGGCACCTGGGCCGCTGCCGCAGCTCATGGCAACAATCATCAGATCGTCGGCAATCTGGATTTTGGGAGATGTTGTTGTCGGATACTCCTTCGGATCAAGGAGTTCAAAGTGCTTTACAAATTTGGGATTATAAGGATCGGTTATATCACTGATCATTACACCGTTCTTGGTTCCGCCAAAACAGCAGCCGTACAGATAGTACTTTCCTGCTGATGTTTTATAAAGGGCCATCTGGAACATCCCGCAGGTTCCGTCCAGATCGCTGAAAGAGCAAACTTCCAGATTTTTAATAAAACCGTTGTTTCCCTCTCCCTTCGCATAAAAAATATCTTTCATATCATTACCCTTTCTATTGAGTTTACATGTCAGTCTATGTAAGGTTCTGCTTCTTCCTCACCCTTTAAGATACGAAGGGCACCAGCCGATAACGCTTCCAGTTCATTTTCACCCGGCATGATCAGAATCGGCGCCAGAGAGCTTACATATTCCTTAATCCACTGAGTTAACATTTGGGAATGAGCCACTCCACCAGTCAATATGATGGCATCCACCTCTCCCTTTAAAACTGGGATGAGTTCACCGATTCCCTTCGCAATCTGGTACGCTTGAGCCTGAAATATTTTCTTTGCAAGCTCGTTTCCATCCTGAATCATCTTTTCCACTTCAATGCAGCTTGAAGTACCAAGATATGCCTTAATACCGCCCATACCGGAAACCTTTTTCTTCATGTCCCTTTTACTGTAAGTTCCGCTATAGCACATGTCGATCACATAGTTTAACGGTATGCTCCCTGATCTTTCAGGAGAAAAAGGACCGCCGTCGGCTGGAATTGCATCCACGATTCTTCCCTTTTCATGGGCACTGACAGAGATTCCTCCGCCTAGATGGGCAACAATGACATTCATTTGCTGATATGTTTTTCCCAATTTAGCTGCTGCTTTTCTTGCCATAGCCTTTGAGTTTAACACATGGCAAAAGCTCTGTCTTACCACCTCTGGCATCCCGGTTACTTTGGCTATTTCTGCCATTTCATCGGAACCTACTGCATCATAAATATAGGCAGGGATGCCAAGAGGAGCCGCAATGGCATCTGCAATCAAAGCGCCTAAGTTCGATGCATGTTCAATGGTCGAAGAATCGGTAAGCTTATTTTTCATATCCTCTGTCACCAGATAACCGCCTGCATGGATATTTACCAGCTGGCCGCCTCTTCCCACAACCGCAGATAATTCCTTCACATCTACGCCATGTTTCTTAAGCGCATTTAAGATATTTTCCTTGCGCATATCAAATTCATCTACCACTCTGTCATACTTCTTTAACTCTTCATCAGAATGTGTGACGCTTTCTGTAAATAACTCTTTTTCTCCCTCATAAACCCCGATTTTTGTGGATGTAGAGCCGGGATTAACTGCTAAAATCTTATAACTCATTGTGCTTCTCCTTCTCTAATCTACTGCCGCCGCTGAAACTGCAATGGAAAGGAATTTCTCCTCTGCAGACGATCCTCTGGAAGTTAATACAATAGGACACTTTGCCCCAACTACAAACCCTGCCATTTTTGCCTTACAGGTACAGGTCAGCATTTTGCCCATGATATTTCCTGCATGGATATTGGGAGCCACCAGTACATCTACATCACCTGCAATTTGGCTTTCATAGTTTTTGAGCCTGGCAATCTCTGCATCTATTGCACAATCATAGGAAATTGGTCCTTCTATGATACAGTTCTTGATCTCGCCTTCCCGGTTCATACGGGCAAGCTCTGCCGCTTCCATGGTTTCTAGCATTTTGGGATTCACTTTTTCCACGCAGGTCAAGACTCCCACTTTCGGGCAGTCATATCCCATGGATCTTAAAGTTTCCACTGTATTTTCAATGATGGATTTCTTTTGTTCCAGAGTCGGGTAGGCAACCATGCCACCGTCTACAGGTACTAATATCTTATGGTAGGAAGGGACATCAAACATGGAAAAATGGGACATAACGCCACCTTTACCCAATCCTTTTTCTTTGTCAACCACCGCCTTTAAAAGTACAGCCGTATCCAGATAGCCCTTCATCAAAAAATCCGCTTTTCCTGCACGTATCAAAGACACAGAAAATTCGGCGGCCTCCTTGTTATCAGCGGCTGAATAGATATCCTCTCCTGGAACCTCTTCTCCAAGCTTTTTTAATATCCCTAGAATTACTTCCTTATCCCCTACTAAAACAGGTCTGGCGATTCCTTCTCTTCTGGCATGCAGGGCAGCTTCCAGAGTATGTTCTTCTCCTGCTGCCGCGATTACCATTCGTTTCATGGAAGGATAGTTTTTCACTTTATCAATCAATTCATCAAAGCTTCTATAAATCATCTGACTCTCTCCTTATCTTTGTGACTGACCAATCGAAAGTCCTCTTTCAAAAGCCAGCTTGTTAAGAGGAAGCAGCTTGGGTTTGCTCTTCAGCTTATGCTCAATCGTTGACCATACAATTTCAGGATCAATAACATTTGTAAATCCCACATATACGCCAAGCATGATAACATTTAATACCTTCGCATTTCCAAGCTCCAGGGCCAGCTCCGTAACAGGTGCCTTAACTACCTTAACGTCACTTCTTTCTATTTCATCCGTAACAATGGAACTGTTTATAAAAAGTGTTCCTCCCTGTTTTAAAGTTGACAAAAACTTCTCTAAAGATGGTCCGTTCATTATGATTAAATCATCCATCACATCGCCTAAAGGTGCTCCAATGGCTTCATCAGAAATTACAACAAAACAATTGGCTGTGCCTCCTCTTTGCTCCGCTCCGTAGGAAGGGAAGAACGTAACATTTTTATTTGTCGAATCACAGGTTGCCGAAGCCAGGAATTTTCCAAGGGTCATAACACCCTGTCCGCCAAATCCGGCCACACACAAATTTGTCTCCATTACCTTTTCCTCCTTATCGATCTCTGATAACACCCAGAGGAAATTCCGGGAGCATCTTCTCTTCTATAAAATCAAGAGATTTCAGTGCATCAAGCCCCCAGTTTGTAGGACAGCTGGTGACGATCTCTACCATGGAAAATCCTTTGCCCTCAAGCTGGTTTTGAAATGCCTTTTGAATCGCTTTCTTTGTTTTCATTACATTTGCTGGAGTATTACAGCTGGTCCGCTCTAAATAGGCCGGCGCTGTCAGCTGGTTTAAAATCTCGCACATATGCATAGGGTAACCATGTTCTTTGGGATTGCGGCCCTTTGGAGCTGTACTGGCCTTCATGCCTACTAAGGTAGTAGGAGCCATTTGTCCGCCTGTCATACCATAAATACCATTATTAATGAAAATAACTGTGATATTTTCTCCCCGATTGGCTGCAGACATGGATTCTGCCAAACCGATGGAAGCAAAATCTCCATCTCCCTGATATGTAAATACAAGACTGTCAGGACTTGCCTTTTTCATTCCTGTCGCTACTGCACAGGCACGTCCATGAGGAGCTGTCGTATTGTCATAGGCCATATAGTCCATCTGAAGACCACAGCAGCCGATTCCCAGGACGCAGGCCGCCTTATCCACCAAATTCATCTCATCTAATACTTCTCCGATCAGCTTCATTACAGTGCCATGCATGCATCCAGGACAAAAGCCGGAAACTTTATCCTCCTGAATGGTTTTTGTTCTTGCATAAATCTGCTTCATTTTTTCCCTCCTATTTCAAAACCATTTTTCTTACCGCTTCCATTACTGCCTCCCGGCTCATGATGTTGCCGCCTGAACAAAGGCAGGTTTCAATGGGACAGCGCCCTTTCACACCAGTTTCCACATCCGTTACGAACTGGGCAGGAATGGACATCTCAACATCAAGAATTGTTTTTACCTTGCTGTAATCTATGTGATCAAAGGCGTTGTAAGGGAACGGCTGAACAGTTATGGCCCGGATGAGTCCTACCTTTATGCCCTCTTTTCGTAATAAATCCACAGCGGCTTTAGCGATACGGGCGGATATTCCATAGGCGGCGATAACGATCTCTGCGTCTTCTATCAAATATTCTTCTGCTTGAGCCTCTTTTTCCCAGCTTGTATAAAGAGCTGCTGCTTCTTCATTAGCCACCTGCATATCGCTGGTCTTCCAGTGCCCTGGCTGAATCCAGGAACGGTTTGCCAGGTCCAGTGGATGCCCGATACAGGACCAGGATTTCTTTGATTCTTTGATGGAGGCAATCTCTTCATCCGGATTCATTTCCGGGAGTTCTACAGGCTCCATCATGGTTCCAATCACACCATCTGCTAAAATAAGCACCGGATTCCGGTCGCGGTCCGCATAATCAAATGCCTGATAGGTCATATCAACGGCTTCCTGTACCGATGCCGGCGCAAACACAAGCATCTGAAATCCGCCGTTTCCCGATGCCTTCGTGGCCTGATAGTAATCCATCTGTGCTGGCTGAATGGAACCAACTCCAGGGCCTCCTCGCGAAACATTGACATAGACCATGGGAATTCTGGCTGATGCACAGTAAGAAATGCCCTCACTCTTTAAAGCAATTCCGGGACTTGAGGAAGAGGTCATGGATCTGACACCCGCGCTGGCAGCTCCGTATACCATATTTACGGAAGCTACTTCTGATTCTCCCTGTACAAAATCACCGCCAACTTCCGGCATTCTTCTCGCAAAATATTCCGGAATCTCATTCTGAGGCGTAATTGGATAACCGGCGAAAAAACGGCAACCGGCCCTAACTGCTGCTTCTGCAATTGCTTCACAGCCTTTCATAAACACTCTAGACATTTTCAACAACCTCCTGATTACTTATAGACTTCTATGGCACCATCCGGACAGATTCTTCCGCATATGCAACAGGCAATACAAGCTTCCATATTTGACGGAGTCACATATTCATAACCCTTTGAATTTACTTTTGTTCCAACAGTCAAAACACTTTTCGGACAAAACTTGATGCAGTAACCACAACCTTTGCAGCGTTCTGCCACCACTTTAATTTCAGCCATATCCTTCATTTCCTCCTTCTTATACAGACTCCACAGATTCAACCCAGGGATAGGTAAGATAAAGATGCAGGGGCATTACAGGAATGTTCAGTTTGTCCTTCATCTCATCATAGAGTCCTTCTCTCACACAGACAAAATCCAGTTCCTTATAGGGTAAGATCATTTCTGTAAGCTTCTTATTTCCTTTAAGAACCTCTTTTTCACTGGTATGACAACCCATATTGGGATTGCTGATTAAGTGAAGCTTATCCATGTTAATATGGGATACTCCCAATATTTCACCCAGAATCTTATCAATATGTTCCAGATCATAAGACCATGGCCGATATGGATTGATTACGTAATAAACCATGGTATCATCCCTGTTTATCATGGGCGCAAAACCGCCAATGGATCTGGCACCGATATAATCACCGCCTGTATCCATAACCACATAAGTTTCCTCATCATTCAAAAACCGTTTCACACCCCCTACCAGAGTGGGTGCATCCATGAACTGCTCCTCATAATGGAATTCCATTCCCAGATCAGCAAAATGCCTGCTAAGATCCCTGGAACGAAATAAAGGTTTTGTCATATCCATATCAAAGAAATGAACCTTCTTATTGCCGGAAGTCACGAGCTGCTTTGCCACATTGACCGCAATTTCGCTTTTTCCGCATCCTGCTTCACCAATAAATAAGAAATTATTATATTTTTTATCTATCATTGAGACTTCCCCGCTCATCCTATCTCTCCCTTCCGATAAAAGTCATCGATTTAATCTCTTATCTAAGTCCTATCATAATGAAGTTTTTTATCGAAATCCAATATTTTATTTGATGTTTCTCATAAGAAAAACTTATTTATTTGGTAATATAATGCTATTTTAAAAATTATTTTTATGCACTTTATACAAATTCTTAGAAAAACTGTTTTCAAACCAATTTTTATTGTTTATAATAATTTTTAGTTATATATACCGTACTATTCACAGGGGGTTTACTTTGATGAATTTAAGACAATTAGAATATTTTGTTTCCGTAGCAGAAACTTTAAGTTTTACAAAGACAGCAGAAAAATTTTATATCTCTCAGACGGCTGTCACGCAGCAGATCAAAGCACTTGAAGATCAGATAGAAGTAAAACTGTTAAAGCGGACCAAACGGCATGTGGAGCTGACCCCGGCAGGAAGTATATTCTTAACCGAGTCAAAAGCCATATTAAGCCGCACTGAAAATGCAATATTAAAAACAAAAAAAGCCGCAACAGGCTTTACCGGAAATTTAAATCTTGGAATTGTAGAAGGGTATGATAACCCCAATCTTCCCAGTATTCTCCGTTCGTTCCGTACCGGATATCCCAACATCTCCATCTCCATTCAGGAAGGAGGAGCAGGTCCTTTGTATTCGCAGCTATTGAACCAGACTCTTGATGTGGTTATCAATGCCCGTTTTTCCTACAGCAAGCTGGAAGATAAAAATATTTCCTATAAGATCATGAAAAAATACAATTTAATTGTAATGCTTCCTACCACACATCCTCTGGCTTACCGCAATATTTTGAATCTGTCCGATTTAAAAAATGACTCTTTTATTTTCACTTCCTTCGGAGATATGGAAGACAGCTTCGGGCATTATGAAAGTACCATGGCTCATTTTATCCGGTCTGGCTTCACGCCTCATATTGTGCAGCATTCTGTAAACTTTAACACAACCGCACTTATGGTAGCTGCCAATATGGGAGTCGCCGTACTGCCCTCTTATACCCTTGCTTCCAGCAGAAATCTCGGAAATCTGGTAACCATTCCTCTTGATGAGGAATCTGATAAATTTGAGATTGTAGCCGCCCGTTTTAATGAAAATCTCAACCCCACCATTGACAAATTTTTGTCCTACATATCGTGAAAAAGTGAGCGAAATATAATCAATAACCGACGTTTTAGCTTTCCAAATATCTTTAAACCCAAAGCATCCAATAATACTAGAATATTTCGTTTGCATTAGTTTGCACTATTTTCATAAAAATAGCACGCAGCAATCAACTACCGATTACTGCGTGCACTATAAAAATTATATTCATCTGTCTTTTGATACATTTTGACTTTTAGATGTTTAACCAGGATTTATTCCAGTGAAGCTATCAAATTCTTTATATATCGAATATTATTCTTTAGCTTCTCTTCTGAACTTTCCGTAAAAGAAAAATCTTCAAAAGTGATATACCCATCATATCCAACCGCTTTTAACGCTTGAAAACACCGCTTAAAATCTGCATATCCATCGGTAAAAGGAGCCCAGTCAGGAACATACTTTTCTAGTCCTTCCACTTCTTTCTTTACCCATTTTGCATTTTTCACATGGACGAGATCCAGATAAGGCCCCAGAATCTCAAATGCCATTTTATATTCTTCAAATCCTTCATAAATCACATTTCCCGTATCGTATATCACGCCGATATATGCAGGATCAAACTTTGACACAACATGGTAAGCGGCACTTGCAGTCGGCGTAATTGTTCCCATGTGCATCTCTAAATCTGCCTTCACTCCGGTCTTGGCAGCCAGCTTTTCTACTCTTTTAAAACCCTCTATGGTTTCCTGATATACGTCCTGATAGGATCGCTCTCCCGTGTATTTCAGTGAGTTTACCCGAATCCTGCTGCATCCCATACGTTTTGCTGCCACCATACAGCGTTTGATTTTGTCTTCATCATCCACACAATTTATGTAAGTTGCAAGTGCATTGACCGTAAGACCATATTTCTCTGTCATAGCTTTAATTTCTTCCGCCTTTTGGTCTACATCCGAAATATCGATGGTGCAACAATTATTCCGCCAATAAGATGGTGCCTCTTTTTGTATCTCACGGTCGGTTGGTATATCCGTAACTCTCCAGTCTACCCCATCATATCCATATTCCTGCATTTTCTCTAACGCCTGTTCCGGAGTCAAATCCGGTACACTTACTGTAAATAATGAAAACTTCATATCTGCCTCCTATTTACTTACTGCTTCTTCTTTTCGGTGTTCAATCCCTTGCCCTTTTCATTTATCAAGGTAAATCTTTGCTCTTTCCACTTCGGTACACATAAGCAAAAAAGCTCCGGTTCCATGTAAGTCATTCTCACTGGTTGGACGATTGCAATAATGCATATAGTCGCCCACGCCAGTACCTACACAAATTCCGCCGATAATCAAATCTTCTCCCCTGTATTCCAAGCGGTCAATCACTCCTTCAAATGCTTTGAACGCCTTTGTCAAATGGCTCTTATCCAGAAAGCCCATACGCACACCTTTGCAAATTGCTGCCGCAAAAAGACAGGTACAGGACGTCTCCAGCCAGTTATGAGGCTCCTGGCCTTTATCAATGACCTGATACCACAAACCACTGGGATCCTGGTAGTTTTCCACTGCTTCCAGCAATCGGGTGACAAATGCAGCCAATTCCTGATACCCCTGTTGTGTTATTGGCATACATTCCAGCTCATCAAGTACAGCCACCGGAACCCAGCCAATGGCCCGTCCCCAGAACTCTGGAGAGCATCCGGTCTGTGGATTGGCCCAGGGTCTCTCCCCCAAACTATCCCAGGCATGATAAAGAAGTCCTGTTTTCTTGTCCTTTGTCTTCTTTTCCATCAGCAATGCCTGAAAAATACAGCTGTCAAAGGATTCTGCATCATGAAAAGTCTTTCCATATAAAGCGCTGAAAGGGCCAGCCATATACAATCCGTCCAGCCACATCTGCTCCCGGTTCTTTACCTTATGCCAGAATCCACCTTCCTTGTTTTTGGGAAAATTCCGTACCACTTCCATCAATGTATGAATGGCCTTTTCATATCTCTTATCTCCAGTCTCTTCATACATGCGGAATAATAGGATTCCCGGCTGCACATCATCCAGTTCATCAGAATCAAAACCATGGATCTCTCCATCAGGGCTAACAAGGCTATTTACCCATGCGTCAATATAAGTTTTGTACTTCTCTTCCTCACTTAACTGGTAGGCCTTCTCAACCCCGGATAAAAATACACCCTGATGGTAATGAAAGTGTGCTTTTGGCGGTAAATCTTCCGGTGCAAACTTCCGCATCATTGTGTCACACGCTTCTTTTGCATAATCAAGGGGCGAATGCCCCCGGTAAGTATACTGGTTCATCGTTTCCTCCTGCCTTGATAATTCCATTTTTATAGTTTGATTCTTATATCCTTTTTGATAAACTTTGCCGATGATTCCATTCTTCTGGAAGATACTTCAAAGTGTTTTGGATCATTGCTGTCAATAATTCACGGCCCTGCCTCTCGTCAATCCTGGCTTTCGCATTTGGATCATTCATCAGAGCACGGAGTGCAAAATCAAAATCATATTCCACGGCTGCTCTTAAAATATAGTCCTGATTTTCCACATGAGGAAGGATCAAAGGCAGCACAGGATCTGGAACATCACCGGCCATTACCGGGTGAATGTGATCTTTGGAAAATACAGCATTGGTCTCTACCACCGCTGTCTTAGGGAGATTGGGTATCTGTCCGGCTGTATTTGGTATATTGACATTGCTGATACACCTGGTCAGTCCGCATAATGCTTTTATCAGCAATACACCCTCTTCTCCAGATGGTTCCAGCTTTACTTCCTCCTCCCCTCTTACCAGAGCCTCACTCTTAGCCAGCCGTTCCTTCCATTCTTTTTTCCTGGAATCTACGGTTGTCAGGGCAAACATCCATTCTGCAACCGTATCTGGATTGTTAAGGTAAAGATCTCCTGACATAAACTCTGCCAGATGACGGTCTCCTGCGGCTGCTATATAGCCATATTTTCGAAACAGGTCAAACTTCACCCTCTGTCCGCTGGAAAAAGAGCGGTTCAGCCAGCTGCTATCTCCTTTAGTATATCCGGTATCATAATGGACATCCACATATTTTTTATACACCGGGAATAAATCCATTCCACGGCAGGAAGCTTCTGTAAACCATGTGAAATGGTTGATTCCTACCACATTCACCATGATTTCCTGCCTGTCAATTCCTGAAAGGTCATATTCATCCTGCAATATATTGCGAAGTATCTTCTGGGTGCCAAATACTTCATGGCAGCAGCCAAATGCTTTGATTTTCGGAAAGACATGGTACAGGATTTTCACGCACATGCTCATGGGATTAGTATAATTAATGACCCAGGCGTCCGGCGCATACTCCTTGATAGTTCTGGCAATATCCACATACATGGGAATTGTCCGCAGTGCCCGGACGATCCCCCCTGGTCCTACCGTATCTCCCACCGACTGCCAGATATTATATCTTTCGGGCTCATGGACGTCAGAATGCATCTCATCAAGAGTTCCTGGCATAATGGATATAATGACAAAATCTGCTCCGCGTAAAGCTTCTTTCATATCTTCAGCCACTTCATAATGCCACTTTCCTACCGCTTCTTTCCGTCCCGAAAGCCTGTTTCCTATTATTTCATTATTTCTGGCAGCTTCTGCATCAATGTCATACAGTGAAACGGTGCCGGACAAAGCTGGTTCCATTGCCAGATCTGCCATGAGACGCCAGGCCCAGCCTCTGGATCCGCCACCGATATAGGCAATCTTACAGTCCTTTATGCTTCCATTACATTCCTTCATGTCTTCACCTCACTTATAAAAACGGACGGATTCCTTCGTACTCTACGGTCCATGTTCCATTATCCGGAAATCCTGGTGTTTTTCTTTCGCAGCCTTCATATCCTGCTGTCATTAAAGCTGCTGCAAGCAGCAAAGAACCGTTTCCAGGAAGATACAGGGGCAAATCATCTCGTGTTATCTGCATGTTATTGCCGTTTTCCAGGTAGCAGTTTTTCGGAGTATCCTTTAACAGGATCTCAATCGCCAGTTCCGGCTCTCCAAGGCGAACCGCCGTCATGGCCATCATGGCAAAATCCCAGCCCCACAGTGTTTTATAATCCCAACATTCCATCACACGGCGCAGGGTGCGGCCCATTGCTTGCGGGTCAATTCTCGTGCTTGGAATAAGACCATAAGCGCCCACCATGGACGGATGGTCACGGTTAAATTCTGTGAACGTGGAAAGACACCGTTCATGAGCCAGATACACACCATCCATTTCAGTCAGACATGCCATATGTTCTCCTACTTCGTTCCATTTGGGATCTGCTGTTTTGTGAAGGCGCTTTGACCATTCCACCGCAATCTTAAGGGTGAACCGCCAGTATTCAATTTCAAATGCCGGATTATGGGTTTCTGTCTCTTTATGGCATTCCTGAACCGGAATCACTGGAGCGCAGATATCATAACAGCCAGTTGTCGGATTCCACACAACGAAATCCACCATAAAGTCAGCGGTCTCTTCCACCAGCTTCCAATAGTATTCCAGAAACGCCTGTTCCGGTCTCTCCTTATATGCCATTTCCAGCATATAAATGATGTGAGGCTGCTGCCAGACCAGCAAAGGCGCCACAGTTGAGGGCGCATCAATACCCTCGGTTGCTATCATCTTGGGCCATCTGGCACCTTTGTAACCGTTCCTTCTGGCGTTTTCCTTTGCTTCTTCCAGATGATCCGTATACCACTGCATACTTCGCTCCAACAGTTTCCCATGATTCCATAGTGGAAGCCACGCACAATGCCATAAATACATTTCCAGATGCATTTTTCCATACCAGCTGTTACAGGTTAATCCTGTTTCCTGAGGAGGGGTGGAACCACTGGAGTTAACTGCCATCAGATACTGGGATAACAGAATTCTGCGTTCCAGCTCCATAGCCCGTTCGTCTTTGCTTTTACTCAGCCGTATCATGCCCCCATCTTCCCAAAAATGTCTCCAGCCGTCACGGCTGTGTTCCAATACCTGATCCGCATTTAAGAAAGCTTCCGGTGACCTGCTGCCAAAACTTATGGTAATTTCCAGACTCTGCGCCTTCGGCATGATCCACAGCCTGTGTTCTTCCAGGTTTTGTTTCACTTCACCATTTGTGGCGATTCCCACATAATAGGTATCTCTGTCCAGGGTTCGTTTTATAATAAACTTTCCATTTTCTTCTTTCAGGCATTCCGTATGATGTCTGTTCCTGCTCTCCCAGTCCGAACCGGAGATATCAGGGGAACCATAAGGAAACTCTATTTTTACTTCCAGCTTTCCTTTCTTAAGCGCCGGCCCATTCAGCCGAAACGCAAGAATCTGATTTCCAGCATTGTCACAAGCTGTTTCCACTTTGCACGCATCACCATCAATCGTAAAGCTGCTCTCTAAAATCCCTTCATATAGATGTAGTTCCTGATGAATCGAATGAATCATGTCAGAAGTAATTTCCTTTTTCTCATAAGAAAGCCCGATCCGGCTTAAATTCAGCCGGTGGGGATTTTTTCTCAGCCAGTCATAGACCTCTTCATTGCCTGGCTGCTTCCTTTTGGGATAACTGGTCTTTCTGCCATTTAAGTCATATTCTGTCATGATCAAATCTTTAAGGGAGTAATCATACTTCTTTTCATTCACCGGTTCCGTATGCCAGCCCCATTGAGACATTGTGCACAGAGGAACAGTGCCATATTCTTCATATAATGTCTGCATTCCGGTAATATCGGCGGTAAATGCCAGTTCTCCGTTTCCAACCATAAGAGGGGATTTCGGATCCACTTTTGTCAGGACTGGATTATGCATTCCAGTCAGTTCTTTTCTGTCTATCTTCAACTTTATTCTCCTTTTACCCTTTCACTGCTCCAAGCATTACTCCTTTTTGGAAAAATTTCTGCAAAAAGGGATAGATACAGATGATTGGAAGACTGCTGACCACGATCAGTGCATATTTTAACAGCTGCTGCACCTGAGGCGTCCTTGCCGCACCGATATCCTGCATCATGCCACCCATCTGACTCTCCACCAGAATATTTCTAAGCACCAACTGAAGTGGATATTTAGAAGGAGTCCGCAAATAAATAGAGGCATTAAACCATGCATTCCAGTGGCTTACGGCATAGTAAAGCACCATAACAGCCAGAGTTGCCTTTACAAGAGGCAGCATGATTTTGCTTAGAATCTGTATATGGTTCGCCCCATCAATCCGGGCTGCCTCCGAAAGAGATTCCGGAACTGCCATAAAAGCACTCCGCATAATAATTAAGTTGGAGGTGGTAATGGCACCCGGTAAAATCATGGACCAGACACTGTTTAACATCCCTAACTCTTTTACATTCAGATAGGTTGGAATCAATCCACCGGAAAAGTACATGGTGACAATCACCAATATGGTCAGAGGCTTACGCAGCATCAATTCCCGTATGGACAACACATAAGCACCAAGTACAGTAAGTACCAGATTAAAAATCAGTCCTACAAATAAAATAAAGAAAGTATTGGCAAATCCAGAAAGCACCAGATTATTTCGAAAGACCATCTGGTATCCGGCCAAAGTCAAATTGCCCAATGGTTTTAACAGCAGTCCGCCGTGCCGCATCAGTTCATCCGGATCGCTGACAGACGCAATCACCACGAAGTAGAATGGATAAAGGCAGGCAATTGCAATACTTGTTAAAATAATATAATTGAACACCGTAAATATCCGATACCCATTGCTTTTTTCTCTCATCCGTTCTTCCTCCTTACCACAAGCCCATATCGGTGACTTTTTTCGTAATCTTATTTGCTGTCACCACCAAAAACAGATTGATCACGGAGTTAAAGAAACCTACTGCAGCCGCATAACTCCAATCCGCTTCCTGAAGACCTTTCCGGTACACATAGGAAGAAATCACATCCGCAGTCTCGTAAATTCCAGGATTGTATAACAGAATTATCTTTTCATATCCCACACTCATAACGGTTCCCACTCTCATAATGAACATCATGATAATGGTCATCATGATTGCAGGAAGCGTTACATGAATGGTCTGCTTCCACCGGTTTGCCCCATCAATTCTGGCTGCCTCATATAGTTCCTGATCCACTCCCGCCAAAGCGGAAATATAGATAATCGCACTCCAGCCAATGGTCTGCCACAAACCGGAAACCACATAAATGGATACGAAATAATTTTTATTTGACAGCATGGATAGATTTCCATCAATAAGCCCCATACTGGCAAGAATCTGAGTGATGAAGCCATTATGATCCACGAACAGCCTCACCATACTGCAGATAACTACCATGGAAATAAAATGCGGAAGATATGTAAGTGTCTGAAGGAGACCTTTGTATTTCCGGCATCGTACCTCATTTAACAAAAGTGCCAGGACAATGGGGGCTGGAAAGGTCACCAGTAAGTTGGTTATGCTGAGTACCAGAGTATTGCGAATCAGTCTTCCAAAGTACACGGAACCAAAAAAATCGATAAAATGCTCAAAGCCAAAGTCTCTTGCCCATGGACTCCCCAGGATGCCCTTATAAGGTGTAAAATCTTTAAATGCAATGATCAATCCATACATGGGTTTATAACAAAATATGAGATAAAATGCCAATACCGGCAAAAACAGAATATATGCCGACCGGTTCTTCACCAGGTCCTTTTTTAACTTGGTCCAATAGGAACTCTTTCTTATTAAGCTCTGCATAAGATCCTCCAATATTTTAGGAAGAAAGCCTGCTGGTTGCGGCAGGCTTTTCTTTCTATATTACCTTGAACGGTATTCATCAACTGCTTTCTGGACAATTTCCTGAACTCTGTCAACACCCATGGATTTCAAATTATCCGTATAGGCATCAAATTTATCAAGAGATTCCTCTCCGCGGATAAATTTAATGATCATTTCGTCACGGTATGTCTCTAATTCGCTGAGCAGACTTGAATATTCTCCGGATTCTTCTGCATTAATCGTAATTCTTGGCAGCTTATAGTCTTTTGCATTGTTCTTTCCCCAGGCCTCCAGCGCCTCTTTCTGGGCATCTTCTTTATAATACTGAAGCAGATAATCCTTATCCTGAACAAAGGGACCGTTGCCGTAAGCCAGTTCATACTCAGATAACGCCTGCTGAACGGTCAATCCATCCGGATTATTCAAGATCAGATCTGTGAAAACTGGCGCTCCGTCTTTTAATTCATAGCTTTTCCCTTCAATTCCGAAATTGTACAGCATGCGTCCTTCGTCGGTATAACCATAGTTGATAAAACGAGCCATTTTTTCCGGATCTTTGCAGGCAGTGCTAATTGCCGTAACGCCGCCTACTACATCGGTGTTATAATGGCCATACATGGGGGTATCCCCTCGTTTTGCAACCAGATTCTTTGTTCCTGCAAGTGAATAATCTGCTACGTCCTTGTTTGTCGTAAGCCAGGTTCCCAATACGCTTCCGCAGGCACCGGATGATGCCCCGGATTTTCCTGTCAGCATATTGGCCGTAATGGTTTCTTTATCAATGGTCGCAAAGTTGGGGTCCAGTAACCCTTCCTCATACAACTTATGCATCCATTCCAGCACTGCTTTAAACTCCGGTTGGGCATAGCCGACTTTTACTGTATCCTGATCCACGTAAATATCCATGGTTACTAAGCCAAAGGGGGACGTGATAATTCCTCTGTTCAATAAATCTTTCATGAAATCAATATTTACACATAGAGGGATTTCTGCACCTTTCTGTTCTTTAAAAGCTTTTAACATGGCATAATATTCATCTGCCGTCTCCGGTAATTCAATTCCCAGTTCTTTGCACCAGTCATCACGGACAATCAGACCGTAACCGCCCTTTAACAACTCATCTCCAAGAATAAAAGCAAATCCGTAAATATCTCCTTCCGGAGTCTTCACCTGTTTTAAAATCTCAGGGTTGGAGCTGATCACTTTCCAGTAATCCGGCGCATTTTTTTGAACAAACTCTTCACTCATAGGATAAATAAGTCCATCCTGTATTGCTTTTGCTTCTCCACCAGTATAATTTTGCTGGAAGTTATAACTGATTACATCCGGAAGTTCTCCGGAAGCAAGCAAAAGGTTCATGGCCTGCTTGTTCTCCACATGGATCATTTCCATATCAAAACCAGTCTGTTTCTCCAGTTCTTTACCAAGGGGCAGCGAGTCAAACGAATCGTACCGGTCGCTCCATGCGGTAGCAAGGGTCATTCCATAAGTAAAAGTTCCTCCATCTGCTACCGGATATGTGATTTCTCCTCCGGCAGAATCTGCTTGTGAAGTAGCTTCTCCGCTGCTCTGGGCTGTACCTTTTCCTCCAGTTGACTGAGCTGTTTTCCCGCTGCATCCGGATAACAGGGAAAGTGCTAAAGCGCTTGCCGTTAATAAAGAAACCCCTTTCTTGAAACGTGTTTTGCTTCTCATTTTTGTTACTCCTCCTACATATTTTTGCCATTTCATGAACCAACTATAAACCAGATGCATTGGCCGCGGAAGTGGCAAAAGGAAGAACGAACGGACAGAATGTGCATTCTCTCTGGGGATTTCACATTTTGTCTGTTCCCCTTTCCATTTTATCCGCTTATGACTCCCCAGGTTATGTATTTTTATAATTCATTGCCGTAATTTTCGTCGCCTTCTGGAAATTTCTCCGAAATGTCCGGGAATTGGCAAATCCTGTTTCCTCTGCAATTTCATCTACTGTTTTACCTGTTGTTTTTAAAAGCACCTTTGCGTGCTCAATCCTTACATCATTGATGTAGTTTAACAGATTCAGCCCTGTCTGCTCTTTAAAGATCCGGGACATATACCTTGGTGTAATGCCGATTTCTTCTGCTATGGCTGAAATATTGACATTGCTGTCTGCATAATGCTCATTGACATACCGCTTAATATTCTCCGACAATTGTTTGGAATCCTTGTTGTCCTGATCTGCCCCTTTGCAGATTAAGTGAAGAAAATGATAGAATGAATTTTGCAGGGCAGAGGAAGACTCCGCCGTCCTCATCTGCGCCAATACCTTTTCCAGTGCTTCCTCCCTGACCGTCTCATTCTGCACCAGACTGCCTGATTCCATCAGAACATGATTGACAATGGCAAGAACAGAATACAGCATGGTATTAAACGGCTTTTTAGAATCTTCCAGTTCCTGAAACAATTCTCTGCTCAACTCCTTACCAGCTGTTAAATCTGCCTCAGAAGCAACTTTTCCAAACCGCTTTGCATAAAACGCCAGCCGCCCGGAAGACGAAAAGTCCACAGTACTTACTAAATCAGCGCGTACAACACCTTCTGGCTGGGTATAGTACCTTTGCTCATTGGCCTCAGAAATTTCTGCATAAGCCGATTCTACGTATTCAAAGTCATCAAAAGACCTGCCAAGTGTAATGGAAAGATCGGTTTCCAAACGGTTTTGAAAAAATTCGTTCAGCCACTGAAACTTTTCCATACTCACGCTTTCCCACTCTTTTAATTCATTTTTGTTAATCAGAAACAAATAGACCAACATGCTGTCATCCAGAGTCTTAATGTAAGAATACTCATTGCCTAAAATATCCATCGTAACATTGTTAATTAAAAAACAAAGCATGCTTGTGTCAATAGACTCTCCCAGAACCGAGGTCCCATCTTCTCCTTCCAATCTTACCGTTACGAATGCAAAACTTTTTCTCTGGTAATCTGTTCCAAGCATTTCCTCTGTTCCAAGCTTTCGAAAGAAATTGTTGCTTCCCTTGATTGCAGAAAGAAGCCCCAGCTCCCGGTCATACTCCCTACGGCTTTCTATGGAGTCCTGCATGGACTGATTATCTTCATACAATTTCCGTAAATTCTTTTCCACCATAACAAATTCATCCCCCTGGCTGTTGTCCAGCTCTGGCAGTATATTCACCAATTGACGAACCGGGCGGTAATTTCTGCGTTGCAGAATAATCACCGCAGCAATACCGATAATCGCCCCAATTAAGACAATCATCATATTTAAATTCCGGTTTAAATTTACCTCTTTCATAAAAACGCGCTTTGGCATGCAAACCACATATTTCCAGTCTGCGACATCAGATTTTGTGTAGGACCCCACATACTCCTGTCCCTGAACTTCAAAAGACACATTTTCCTGATCCAGATCTGTATCAAAAGCCACTCCGTCCAAATCTAATTCTGCACCATATTGACCGATGACTTGATTCTCTTTATCCATTATAAAAATGGTATTTCCCATATTGGTTTCTTTCTGCATCAATTGATCAAGAAACTCCGTTGAAACCGACGCGATAAAGTATGCAGCTTCGTTGTTACTTAAATACTGCACCGGTGTCACATACACCAGACTCTCTTTTCCGCAGTTTCCGTAACTCATGTTTTTGGAAATCAAAAATCCGCTTTTATCATTTCCAGTCAATTCTTTTTTCCATTCTTCCAAAGATAAGGATAATTTCCCTCTGGACGTCAAACTGCCATATATGTATTCCAGTTGATTGGCTGTACGGGAACTTAATAAATATTCTTTTTCCCGAAGATACATAATTAGTTCTATATCCGGATTAGACCCCTCGGATATCTGCAATCTATGGAAACACTTTAAAACCAGCGCCAAAAAACGGCTTTCATCCCCCACATTCAGTGCACACAACGTAAAATTCTGATCCAGCATATGATACCTGGTGGTTTCCAGAATATCGTTTAAATTAGCATCGATATTATACCGGATATTCTCCAGCATAAAATTATTAACCTGGTTAATCTTTCGTTCAACCAGGTTTTTATTTATAAAGAAATTGATAATCGCACAACCAATGGGTATCATTAATGCGATACAACCCACCACGATCCATTTGTAGAGCGTATGATTTTTTTTAATCTTGAATCTATCTTTCATCCCCCACACCTCCACTTATTTTCTGGCTAAAGCTCCGTATATGCCAGCACAAACGGTCCCATACCTTTTCCATCATTCTCCACGACCGGTTCACTGATGTAATATTCATAGGACCCATCCCGGCGAACGCCATCTCCCCCCAGTCCAGCCACCAGGCAAATACCGCCTAACTGCAATTCTTTGTCTTCTATGTAAAGTTCCTTTTTGCTGATTCCATCAAAGATTTTCCCACCCCATGATTTATAGGAATCCTCTAAATAGTGCAAACGGTTTCCTTTTAACAATGCATAAGCAAACATCCCGCTTCCGCTGGTCTCTAAATAATTTCCTTCTCTTCCCCCCTGATCTGGTACCTGATACCACATATGATTTATTTCTTCCTCAAATGGCAGCATGGAATCAATGAGATTTTGAAATCTATGCATCATCTCTTTCTTTTCTTCTTCCAACTCTTCCGGCATTACTTCCATCACATCCACATATGCCATCGCAAGCCAGCCAATGGAACGAAGCCAGAAGCTTTTAGATAATCCAGTCTCCTTATTACACCAGAATGCACTGCGGGAACAGTCATATCCATGGTAATAAAGGCCTGTAACAGGATCTTTCATTCGCTTTTCTACTGTCTTAAACTGGAGATAGCTGTCCCGGCACAAATCCAGTCTCCCATGTTCTGCGCCATACCTCATATAGAAAGGCTGTGCCATATACAGTCCGTCCAGCCACACCTGATGGGGATAGATCTTTTTATGCCAGAAACTTCCTTCCTCTGTTCTTGGCTGCTCTTTTAGCTGGCGAAAAAGAAGCTCCACCGCCAGTTTATATTTTTCTTTCCCAGTTTCCTGATACAGATCCATTAACACTGTTCCACCACAAATATGATCAATGTTATAATCCATCAGATCATAGGAGCGGATCATTCCATCTTCTTCCACATAGGAATCCATAAAGCCATCTACAAAATCAAAGTATTTCCTTTCCCCATTTACCTGATATATTCTTAGCATGGCCTTTAAAAACAGGGCATTCACGTAACTCCAGTTGTATCTTTTATCCTCTTTCTGTTCCCGGTTCCAAGCAGGTTTCTTAAGGAAGCCCTCCTGTATCACCCATTCCATGTATTGAGCCAATAATCTGCTCGTCTCCTCCCGATTCATCCACTCTTCTCCTATTCCCGGTCAATCTCTAAAACCGACTGGCATTCAAATTCTTTTTCAGCACCCAATGCATGAACATTGTGCATAATGAGCTTCTTCACATTCCGGATAAAAATCCCCTGTTTTCTGGTCGGCTGACATTCCCTCATCATAGCTGCAATCCCCTCTTTTGCCTGGGGATGATAGGTGATAAAAATATCTTTCATAACAACCGACTGAATCTTTTTCTCCGGCAATCCATAGATGCAAATCCCCGTATGATGAGCATTTTCACAGGTAATATTTAAAAAGGACAGGTTGCGGATTTCCGGTGTACGTTCATCTTCTGCAAGCGCCTCCTGAGTTGCCACATAGTCCGATTTCCCATCTGGATCACAATAATAGAAACAGTTCACCACAAAGGGAGACTTTACCCCGTCCATGGTAATACTGTGGAAATTAATTTCATCCACAATGGAATCTTTTCCCCTTCCTCTTCTTGTTTTTATCCGGAGTCCACGGTCCGTATCCTTAAACAGACACTGGGATACATTGACTTCCCGGACACCGCCGGCGATCTCACTGCCAATGGTTACCGCTCCATGCCCACGCTCCATCAGACACTGCCGAATGTTGATTCTCTGGGATGGCTGCCTGTATTTCTTTCCCATATAGATCTTACCGGACTTCACGGCAATACAATCATCACCCACGCTAAAATGTACCCCTGCAATCTCTACATCGCTACAGGATTCCGGATCAATCCCATCGGTATTATGGGAACCGTCAGGACTTTTTAACGTGATTCCGTAAATGCGGATATTATTGCTGAAATATGGATGGATATTCCAGGAAGGGGAATTGCGGATTGTTATTCCCTGAATCAGAATATTCCGGCAATGATTTAAGAAGATAACTCTGGGGCGGTATGGGGGGATGCGGTTTATGACGCTTATCCACCATTTTTCAAAGTCTCCTCCGCCGTCAATGGTGCCTTCTCCGCAGATGGTCACGTTTTCCACGGAAATACCAGTAATTATGGATGCCATGGTGTCCAGCGGATTGCCTTCCCAGGTTCCAAGATTATAATCTTCGGTATTGTCATAGCTTTGAATGATTCCAGGAAGGATGGGATACTCATTCCGCTCCTGAAATGCCTGCAATAAGGCCCCTTTTCCTAAATCCAGCGTAAGACCGCTTTTTAAAAACAGATTGCGGATCCGATAGGTTCCCGCAGGAACAAAAACACGCCCTTCCGGCGGACAACACATAATCGCTGCCTGAATCGCCCCGGTATCGTCTGAAATGCCGTCACCCCTGGCTCCGAACTTTCTTACATTCAAAGTTACAAATTCCCGTTTTGTCCTTACTTCTACTTCTATCGCCTGCCTGTCTGGCCACTTAAATAATATCCGGTACCTAGTATCTGGTTTTAGATGATTGATGATGGTGACCATTTTCCTGTCATTTCTTAGAAATTCTCCGTTAACCCATAACTCATAGGGTCTGGTTTCATACCGGTCTTCTAAAAGAAGTTCCAATACAACGCTTCTTGCATTCTGCTGCAGAACTTTACTCTCCATCTTCCATCCCCCACGTCTCTTTTATCACTTTACATGAAATCTCTGCCAGATTCTCAAACTCCTTTTCCATGGATTTATCAATTACTACCTCTAAATTCCTATCAGAAAGCTTCACTCTCCGCAGTCCTTCTTCTACATAATGTTCTGTCAGTACCAGTTCCAGCTTGCAGGCTTTTAAAATCGCAAGCCCCGCCATGACATCACGTGAAAACTCCTGAGACAAATAATCATCCAGTTTGGATTGAAACAGGTTTTGAAGTGTTCTGTAATGTTCGTAAATCATTCTTGACATTTGTTCCAGAGTATCCGCCAGCGCCAATAACACCCAGCCGCTTGTGTCCTCTTCCTCTTGCATCCATGTTTCCGCAATCAGGGTATATTTTTCTTTTTTTCCGCAAATGGTATCTTCCATAGCCAGAAACGGCAGTTTTAAAATTGGCTTTAAGTCTGCCATCTGTAAAAAAGAATCAAGCTCCCTGCAACAAGACGGATCTTGTGCAACGTTTGCCTTGATTCTTTCGTACTCCAACAAAACTGAAGCCGTTTTGTTCAAATCGTTCATATTACACCTCCCAAAATAGTTCCTTTTCTATTCTAAAGAAAGCTGTAACATGAGTAAAGAGACAAAACAATCAGTGGACGGACAAAATGTAAACTATAATCCTTTTATGACCCATATTTGAGCCGAATACCGCAAGGAAGAACAACATAAACAATTTTATAATACAACGATGGGCAAGACCAGTAAAACATGGTCTTGCCCATACAATTTTTTTTATTTGTTATCATTTTATTTACACGAACTTTGCATCAGTTTTTTCATCTGGCAGAAAAACAGCAAAAGAACTACCTGTTCCAGGCTCGCTCTCTACGCGAATGGTTCCCCCACATAGATTTGTGATCCTTTTCACAATGGAAAGGCCAAGACCGTTTCCGGATATGGAATGGGATGTGTCTCCCTGATAGAACTTATCGAAAATGCGCAGAATCGTCTGATTATCCATTCCAGGCCCATTATCTTTTATGGTGAAGAGAATACCGTTATCGCTATGAACCATATTAATATCAACCGTCCCTCCTGAATTGGAAAATTTGATGGCGTTATCTAATAGATTAATCCATATCTGTTGGGTAAACTCTTCATTTCCATTAAAAAGTATCTCCTCCAACTCAATATTAATGAGAAGATCTTTTCCAGTCCATTTCGGTTCCATCAATAGTATGACCCTGCGGATTTGTTCATCCAGCCTGAAACAGGATCTGCCTGTAATGATTTTGACATTCTCATACTTTGACATGTTAAGAACATTGGTCGAAAGCTCAACCAGCCGTTCCGATTCTGCGATGATGATATCAAGATATTCCTGTCTTTCTTCTTCCTTTAACTCCCCATCTTTCAGTAGCTTGGCAAAACCACGCATGGATACAATGGGCGTTTTAAATTCATGGGAAAAATTATTCACAAAATCTTTTCTTAACGTCTCTATCGATGACAGCTCATATGTCATTTTGTTAAAACTTTGGGAAAGCTCCTCCAACTCGCCAATTCCTTTAAGATCTACCTGTACGTTAAAGTCCCCCTGGGAAACTTTGTGAATTGCATCGATGACCTTACAGAGCGGCTTCAGTGCTTTATTGGTAAAAAAAACGGTAAGGGCCATTCCAAGGAGCACGCAAAGCATGAACAGTAAATTAAAAAAATTATTTCTCAGTAAATGAATGCCTTCGTAATTCTGGAATTTTATTATATCGCTGTAAATGAGTATGGATATAATAACTGCAAGCATAATGAGTACAAGCATCATAAAAACAAAGATAAATAAGATCAGGGAAATGGTAAGCTTCCATTTTCTCTTAAAAGTCATAAAATCTTTCATATTTTTTTGACCGCCTTATACCCTAATCCCCGCATGGTAATGATCTCAAATTCCGGCCAGTCGCGGAATTTCTCCCGTAATCGGTTAATATGTACATTCACGGTGCGGTCATCGGTCTGGGAATCCAGCCCCCATATCTCATCCATTAACTGCAAACGTGTAAATGTGATGTTTGGATAGGAAAGCAACTTAAACAATAAATAAAATTCTTTTTGAGGCAATTTGACTTCCTCCTTGCCCCGCGTTACATTAAGGGAATCATAATCAACGGTCACGTCACCCAAAACCATTTTGTGTTCACTCACAATCTGGGCTCTCCGAAGCAGGGCCTTAATACGGAGAACCAGTTCCTGATCATCAAATGGTTTGGTCATATAATCATCTGTGCCTACAAGAAATCCTTTTCTTTTATCCATGGATTCCTGTTTTGCGGTCACCATCATGATCGGTAAATTCTCCCATACATGACGAAGTTGCTTTGTCAATTCATAACCATTTAAGTTTGGCATCATCAGATCCAACACCACCAAATCTATGTGATACTGATCCATTGCTTTAAGTGCCGCAACACCGTCCTCTGCCTGCAAAGTTTCAAAACCATGGCGCTGCAGCAACGCGCATATGAACTTTCTTGTATTCTTATCATCATCAACCACTAATATTTTAAAGATTACAACCACCTCCAATACCGTCCGTTTATAAATCCATCATATAGAAGAATGAATGAGATATCAACCGAAATTTCCGTTGATGCGTCAATGAGCAGTTGATTGGCAGTACGGCTTTTAATCCAGTTCCAACTCGTAATCCAGTTCCGACTTATTTTTGGTCTTTCCGCTCATGATCATATAATAGACAGGCAATAGAAGAAGTGTCAGGACCGTGGAAGCAGTAAGACCTCCTACGTTGACCAGGGAAAGCCCCTGCATGGTTTCTCCATTATCTCCGCCTCCTATCGCCATCGGAACAATGGAAACGATAGCAATAAGGGTCGTCATTAAAATAGAACGGAATCGGTTGGTTCCTGCCTTGATCACTGCAGTGGGTTTATCCATGGTTTCGGAGTACTGGCTTGCCGTTTCCACATACAGGATTCCCGACTTGACTACCGTACCGACCAGCATCAAAAAGCCCAGAAGAGACGGCATATTAATCTTAATATTGGCTGCCACCATTAAGCCAAAGGCTCCGATAAGACTAAATGGAATGGATGTCATGACCATCAGGGACATCTTGGCTGATTCAAACTGAGCCGCCATGACTACAAAGAGCAGGAAGATAGCGGTAACAATGGCTATGAGCAGATTCGTAAATTCTTCCGCCATGGATTCATCTTCACTGTTTTTGGCCCTTGTAACGGTAGTATCCAGATAATTGTCTACAACCTCCTGATCAATGATTTTTATCACCGCTTCTTTGTCTTTTTCCGTCTTCACCGCATCAGTAAAATAACCTGTAATAGTGACCAGATATTGTTTGTTCTTTCTATTAATTGCGGAAGGGCTGTCTTCGTAGCCGATATCCGCTATGTCCGTTAAAGCAACGGATCCACCGGAACTGTTGGGAAGCAGAATTCCTTCCACCTTATGCAAGGTATCGTAATAATCCTCTCCGTATTCAAGCTGGACAGATATCTCCTCCCCATCCCGGTCCATGGTCGTGGCTTCAACACCGCTTAACATATCATGTATGACAACTCCCACATTGATAGGTGTAACACCTTCCGCTGCTGCCTTGATGGAATCCACCTTGATTTTAATGACAGGTGCCGCATTTTCAAGATCAGAATGTACCTTGATCAATTCCGTACGGCCGGATAGTTCTGAAACCATCTGATCGGATACTTTTTTTAGTTTATCCAATTGGGCACTATGCAGGATTACTTCAAAATCCGAGCTGCTGCCCATCATGCTGATACTGGATGTGGACTCTACCGTAATGCTGCAATCCGGAACCTGGCTCATCTCCTTTTTCCATTTGTTTTGAATTTCTTTTGTAGATAGCTCTCGGTCCGCTTTTAAGTACGCCGTCAACGTGCCGACGCTTCCACTGGTCAAGCTTAATCCGCCTCCCCCATAGGATATCATATAAGAGTCCAGGTCCTTTTCACCGGTCACAATTGTTTCTACCTTTTGAAGGATCATATCCACTTCCTCCAGCTTAAGTCCAGGCTTTACCTCCACGGATACGGAAATAGTACCTTCATCTGTTTCCGGCATAAGTTCAAATCCCAGCCTTCCGGCAAGAATCCCAGAAGCTACTAAAAGAAGTACCGATACCATCATGACAAGAGCTTTTTTACCAAGAAGTTTTGTAACAAGCTTTGTATAACCGGCCTGCATAACTCTCACAATGCCGCCTACCGGTGAATTATTCTTTTCTACGGGACGGAGTCTGCTATAACACATAGGTACAATGGTTAAACCGGAAATAGCCGATGCCAGCGAAGTAAATATGAGCGTAAAGCCCAAAGGCATGAACAGCTGTCCAGACATTCCTTCTAAGAAGGCAAGAGGAATAAATACCACACTGTTCGTCAGCGCACCACCTAAAATAGCAGCAAAAACCTCGCTGGTACCTCCAACAGCGGCTGCCACATAAGCCTTAAATCCCTTTCCCTTTTGTGCTTTGAAACAACTGTCAAGGACGACAATCGAGTCATCCGTCATGTTTCCAATCGCCAGTACAATACTGCTCATTGTAATTAAATTTAAAGAAAATCCCATAGCAGACATCATGATTAAGGAGATGAGCATGGAAATGGGCATGGAGCTACCTACGATCAGAGAAGCCTTTAAGTCACCAAAAAACAGGAAAATAATAACCATAGCAATGATTACTGCTGCAATCATAGTATCTTTCACGTCATTTAAGGCGGAAAGGATCTGATCACTGGTATCGTCTACCACAATAAATTCTGTATTGGGATATTCCGCTTTCAGATTTTCAATTGTTTTCGTGACTCCCTTTGAAACATCCACCGCACTATTTTTCTGCTGCTTATTAATGGATAACGTAATGGTGTCCTGGCCGTTATACCGCCCGATGGTTTCCTGCTTTTTCAATGCTTCTGAAATTTCAGCAACATCTTCTAAATAAATAGTCTTTCCCGCCCCTGCAACCAGAGGAACTTTTTTCAGCCTGTCAACATCATCTACCTCCACCGCTGTAACCACGGATAAATCCCGTTTTCCCACTCCTGTACTTCCTGCAGGATAGCTAAAGTCCGCTGCTTTAATGGCCTGGCTGATGGAATTCATGGTTAAATGATACTGATTCATTTTCTCCGGAATCAGACGGACACTGACATAGTTCTCCTGTCCCCCGCTCAAATCCACACTGGCAACGGAAGGAATCTTTTCAAACTCTGGCACAATCGTATCATTTACAAAATTGTGCAGGTTATGCTGGGTCGGATCATTGACTGCCAGTACAACCGCAGGCATGTCATTTATGTTAAACTCCATAATACTAGGTGTATCCACATCATCTGGCAGTTTTAATGCATCTATTTTTTTCTTTAGATCTGAGTACGCCTTATCCATGTTGGTGCCATATTCATATTCCAGCATTATAATAGAAACATTCTCCTGTGAAATGGACTGGATATTTTTAATACCGGAAAGGGTACCCACCGCCTCCTCCACCGGTTTTGTCACTAAGTCATTCACATTCTCAGGGCTGGCACCGGCATAAACACTGCTGACCAGCATCATAGGGAAATTCATCTCTGGAGTCAGTTCCATTTTAGATGTAAATACAGAAGATAAACCAAATACCATCAGGCATAGAATTGCTAAAGCCATTGTAACAGGGCGCTTTAAGACAGCTTTTATAATTCCCATGTAATACCTCCTTACTGTAGAGAACTAAGAGTTACCGCTTTGGAACCATCAAACATCTCCCTGGTCCAGGATGTAACCACCTGGTCCGCCTCAGTAATTTCACCATGTACTTCCACATAGACTTCATCTTTCAGTCCCAAAGTTACCGGATTCTGTTTTAATATGCCATCGATATAGGTATAAATGAATGGGCTTCCTCCTTCGTATTGGACACTGTCTACGGGAACAGTCAGAACATTTTCCGCTTTTTGAGAGGTAACATAAAGCTTCACGGAAGTTCCTGTTGCCAGATTTTCTCCCGTCGGAATCGATGCCTTTGCTTTGAATAAACCGCTCTCTTTGTCAACGATGGTACTCACTTCTGTAATAGCCGCACTATGGCTGGTGCCGTTCTTTTCCACGGTTATGGTGTCACCGGGCTTAAGGGTTGAAACAATACGTTCTGTCACATAAAAGGTCACAGCCATCTCTCCTTCTCCTGAAATGACACCAAGTGTGGTCTGTGGAGATACCATATCATGGACGCTAACATCAAAGCTTTCCACCCGACCGGTAATAGGCGCTGTAATCTCACTGGCTTTTAACTGGGTATCGTATTCGATCTTTGCATTTTCATATTGAAGCTTTGCAATATCCACTTGATCCCTCAGAGACTGGTAATCTGCTTCCGCCACATCACCTGACGCATAAAGAACGGAATAGCGTTCTAATTGTTTCCGGGCATCTTCAAAATTGACTTTTGCCGTCTCTACGGCAATTCGAGACAATTCCACTTGTTTCGTGTCAATCACGCATAAAATCTGCCCGGAACCAACCATATCACCAGTCTTGACACTTACACTGGTAACTTCCCCTGATCCCAGAGGGGTTACATATACCATGCTGTCAGGTTCAATGGTTCCAATCAGCTCCTCGCTCAGTTCAATACTGCGGATCCGGGGATTTTCAAGCGTCACAGCAGGCAAAATCTCTGCTACAGATTCATCCTTACTCCCCAGTACATTGGGCAGGACCAGTCCTGCCAAGGCAGCTGTAATTACCACAACTCCGGCAACGATCAATGTTCTTTTCTTTTTCATGCTGAACTCCTTTGGATTATATGATAAAAACCGCTGTATAAAAGGCGATTTTTTGAGTGAGGTATCATCATAATTTATCTATAAGTTCAATAAAACATTCTCCAAAATTATATATTGGGAAGATTAACTAAAGGTAAACAGATTCCAGGAAATATTTAAGAAATCGCCATGGATATTTAAAAACTGCTTGTACCGACTGAATATTTCGCTTAACAGGAGGCTTGTATTGATTAATCCTTCCTTGTCTATTATAATAAAGAGAATAAACCAGCATATTTTAAAGAATTGGAGAATCACTGATTGAGCAGAAAAAGAAATACCGAAAATGAAGAACATATCGGAAAAACTGCCTTCCGGCTTTTTCTTGAAAATGGATATCATAAAACAACCTATCAAACCATTGCAGAAGCCAGTGGAAATGAAAGAACCGTCGTCCAGCTCTATTTTCCTAAAAAAGATTATTTAATCATTGACTTTTTAAACAAGCTTTTGGATATTTCCATAGAATATATTGATCACGATATGCCTCATGCAGAAAACAGCTTTGTCAAGCTATTCTGCGTTGGCCAGATTTACTTTTCTTTTTTGATGAAAAACCAGAATCTCACCTTGGAAGTTTTTTCCGACAGGGGCATTACGGAAAAAATACTCTTTCTTAACGAGGACTGGACTTACAACTTTTTGCGAATGGACCCTTCTGATAAAACCGTGGAGCTAACGGAGGATATTATTATGTACATGGGGGGAGCCTACGAATTAATGTACCGAAATATTGTAAAAGGAGAAGCCGTTAATATTCCCCGGCTTCTAAAAAAAGTAGTCGTAGGTTTTATGACCAGCCTGGGATATGAGCCCTGTGAGTCAGAAAAGCTCTTATCCCCTTATCATTTAACAGATGAGATATTTTATGATTTTAATTCCAGATCCATAGGCGAGTTATTGAATTGACAAATAAAAGAGATGTTTTAACGCAAGATGGGGCCGCCGCAAAATGAATGTATCATTTTGCGGCGGCCCCATCTTCTAATTATCTGACAGAGAATCCCGCTTTTTTGTTAAACTTAACCGCCAGCACCAGATATCTTATGGCGCATACTGTACAAAACACACCTAAGGTATAGAACCAGCTATGATTCAGCGCCGAAATTGCGGTGGCAAAAAAACCGATTCCTGGGGGACAGAATGTGAAAACAGTACCCAATAAAGTGAATATTGCCAATGGAATTGCCCCAGGCTGCCTTTCTTTGATCTCTTCCGCCCGAAATTGCAGCGCGATTGCCAAAATGGCATTGGTCGACATCATCAATACAAGACACATAGGATCTCCGATTCCCAGCCGTATAATCTGAAACAAAAGAAATCCGGTTGCATATCCTGCAAACCCTCTTATCCATGCTTTATTCTCAGAAATTTTTCCAGAGTCATAATACTTGCCCCACACCTCATGCCGTTCATATTTAACGGCTAAAAATAAAGAATAAAGCTCGATGAGTACAAATGCGACACACCCTGCCCACAACACTTTAAAAAGCCAGAAATCCACATCATAAAACCATTGTTTAAAAAGCAGAACAAACGTCAAATCATGGCCAAAATACCAGCAATGCATCCAGAAAGAGAAAGGCCCCTGTTTGTTTTTCATCTGCATCACCATACTGGTAATATATTGACAGAAACCAAAAAGGTATGTAACAAAAGCAAGTGATACTATTAATAATTGGTGAATGTTTGCTATACTCATGACCTGATCAATGGTATACATAAGTATCCCTCCTATTATTTAAGATGCTTCATTAACTATACATGTATATTTATGATTATATTCTTTTCCACACTGCATGTCAACTGTATAATTGATATATTTTTTTCCTCTGATTAAACTATTTAAGTAAAATACCTGTCAATCCCTTAAGGCGGAAAAAACTATAACCCTGCTAAGATATAAATGGTACTTGGAAAAGCCTATTGCTTACTTTGGGAAAAATGCTATAATTGTTGAATTATAGTTTTTATGCTATGTAAAATAATGTTCATCTTATAACAAAGTCTAAGAAACAAAAGAGGTATGACCCATGAAAAATCAAACCAAGATATTGTCTGAAAGCATTGCCGATCAGTTATTACTCATGATTGGGACTGACCGCCAGTATCAACCTGGGGAGAAGCTGCCTAATGAGAATGATTTATCTGCTATGCTGGGTGTCAGCCGCTCTACATTGCGGGAAGCCATTCGTATGCTATCTGCCGGAGGCGTTCTTGAAATCCGCCGCGGTCTGGGAACTTATGTCACGAGTCAGACTTCGTTGGATTACGCAGGTCTAAAGACGCTTACAACAGCAGCCAAAAACGTCTATGACGCGTTCGAACTTCGGTTGATGTTTGAGCCCAAATGCGCCAGATTAGCGGTAGAACGTGCCACAGACCAGGAACTTAGATCCATTGTACAACGCGGAAATGAATTAATAGAATTACTGGAAAAAGGCGCCCCCAGTGTGGAAGCAGATAAGCAATTTCACGAAAGTATCGCAACGGCTGCCCATAATGAATTTATACAGCAGCTTCTCCCGGTAATCTATGAGGGAATTCAAAACAGCATCCCTTTAATGCAGCAGAATCCGCAGTTCTTTGCGAGCACCATTAAAGATACTCAAACAATCATTGACTTTATTGGTGACCGCAACCCGGAAGGCGCTTCCGCTGCCATGGAGCTACACATTCTTCAAGCAATGCGTTATTTAGATGCTTTAAAACATGATACAAAAGATTAGAAAAATAACTTGACGCAAGTTGTCTGATGTCATATAATACATCATCAGACAACTTGCGTCATTTATTTTACTTGAAAAGAAAGGAAAGCACAAATGAATCATATTATTTTGCAGCTATGTTTGTTGTTTGGATACATTGCACTGGGATTTGTATGCAATAAATTAAAATTGTTGGATTCGACCTCTGACAAATACTTATCTGGATTTTTACTGAAAGTAACCTTACCTGCCTCCATCATCTCCTCTGCCATCGGTCAAAATACCGGTGATCGTGGTCAGGCATTTGAAGTGCTGGCAATTGCTGCAGGTATTTTTATTTGTAAGCCATTTCTTGCCATGATATTTCAAAAAATCACCCGATGCGATAATACCTATAAATTGATGTTGACCTATCCAAACCTGGGATTTATGGGATTTCCCATCATGACAGCTCTGTATGGTTCCCTGGGCTTATTCTATGCATCATTATTTATGATCGTGTTCAACTTAAGCGTGTTTTCTTATGGCATGTCTACCATCAATAAAGAAAGCAAGCTGGAACTAAAAAAATTGCTTAACCCTGGCATTCTTTCAGCATTGCTCGCGCTACTTATCTTCACATTTAATATCCCGGTGCATGACGTACTGGCGGAGTTTTTGTCAAAGGTCGGAAGCATAACTTCTCCATTAGCCATGGTGACTTTAGGTTCTACTTTAACCGCAGTCAGTCTTAAGAGCCTGCTCAATGACAAAATGCTCTATGCCTTTACCGCCTGCAAGCTGGTGATATGGCCGTTTCTTTTCTGGTTCGCACTGCAGTTCTTTGTCCATGATTCCATGATCTTAGGGTTATGTGTGATCCTGATCAGCCTTCCGGTCGCAGGCAACGTTCCCATGCTTTGTATCACTTATAACGGAAACAAAGATCTGGCCGCCAAAGGCACTTGCATATCCACGCTGCTTTCACTGGTTACAATTCCAGTTTATATGTTCTTATTTGCAATTTAACCCCTATTCATCCTTTGATCCAATAAGTTTACATACGGGTGAACATAGGTTACCGCCTGTATGTTTGCAGACAGAGCACCACATACGGGTACCTGCCATGTATGGTGATTTGCGGTTTAAACATTTTTTTGGTAAACCTTTGGGTGGTGTGGTATATTTCATATTGAGACCTCCTTTATATTGTATGAGATCATTATAATGCAGTTATATGGCTTCAACATGTCCTATTGCAATTTCTTCTCATTTTACAAAAGTACACTTCAACGAATCATTAATTTGGATTTTTACTTAACTGCCATATGAATTTAAATCGGTATTTTTACCTTCATAAGTGTACCTTTACCCTTTTCACTGGTGCAGGTAATCGTTCCATTCAGCAATTCAACAATCCTCTTTACAATAGAGAGACCCAATCCATTTCCCTGCTTTTTGTGAGATTCTTCACACTGATAGAATTTTTCAAAAATTTTGGATTGTTTTATTGCTGTAATTCCATCTCCCTCATCTTTAATTTCTACGACTAAATGATTGGATTCTATTGCACTGGATATCGATATATTACTTTGGTCTGGAGAATACTTAATTGCATTGTCAATAAGGTTCACCCATATTTGAAACAAAAGGTCTGCATTGCTCTGTATCACTATATTTTTTAAATCCAATTTATAATTTCTGGTTTCGTCTGACCATTTTTCAGAAAGCATTATAATGCATTTACGAATTTGCTCATCAACACGTAAACAATCGTTCTTGGAAACAATCTGCTGATGATCCAGCCTTGATATAGAAAGCATATTTTCACATAATCGTGACAGCCGCAGAGATTCTTTATTTACCAGTTCTAAGTACTCTTGCTCCTCCTCAGGCGTAAGACCTCCCTCTAACAGTATTTCAGTAAATCCTGTAATCGCTGCTACAGGTGTTTTCACTTCGTGGGATACATTGCTCATGAAATCCTTTCTCATATAATCCATCCCTTCCAGTTCCGCAGCCATTACATTGAAATTGAAAGCTAATTCATCAATTTCATTGACAAATTGGTATTTCCCCCATTGCTTTATTTCTTTATCAATGTGAACAGAAAAATCTCCGTTCGCTATTTTTTTAACAGCTTCGCTTACTTCTTCAATGGGCCTTGTAAGATGTAAGGAATTGACCCACAGCATAGTACCCCCGATTGAGATAGACAGACAGCATACCAAAAGACCAATGACGATAACCGCTGGCAGTGTAAAGGTTCCTGTATAGAACAATTTCACTCCTGTTAAAACAACAAGCAATGAAATAACACACGCCGCACATAAGGTAGAAATCGACACCAGGGAAAAGTATACCCGCAAAGACGTCCGTAATCTTATATTTTCCTTTTTACTTCCTGGCTTTATCATGTGATAGTTGCCTTTCCTCTTGCATTCTTAATATTTCGCTTTGTACCCCAAGCCTCTTACTGTAATGATTTCAAAATCTGGATACGTTTCAAATTTACGCCTTAATTTTTTAATATGAGAATCCACTGCTCTGTCATCTGACTCTGCATCCATTCCCCATATTTCATCCATCAGCTCAAGTCTGGTAAATATTTTATTCGGATTACTCAATAGCTTAAACAACAAGAAAAATTCTTTTGGAGGCATCTCGAAATGGTCGTTCCCAATCTGAACCGTTAAAGCATCTGAATCTAAAACTGCAGTTCCAATTGTCATCTTTCTGTCACTGGCGATTTTAGATCTGCGCAGCAACGCATTGACCCGCAGGATCATTTCTTTCATTCGAAGAGGCTTTACCATATAGTCATCTGTACCAGCCAAAAATCCTTTCTCCAGATCTTCCATTTGGCTTTTTGCGGTGATCATCAGAATCGGAAGCTTGTAGGCAGCACTTCGCAATTCCTTTGTCAGCTCATAGCCATCCATTTTCGGCATCATGATATCGCATATAATCAAGTCAACGTATTCCTTATCCATGACTTTAAGGGCCTCTTCTCCATCAAATACAGGAATCGGGTAAAAATGTTCCTGCTTGAGTTTTGCGCATACCATTTTGTTTAATGTTTCATCGTCCTCTACCACCAATATGGAAAACAAGAACCATCACCACCTCTCAGCTTTTCTACTTACACTCGCCGCATACTGCTTTTGCATATACTTTTGCTTCTTTTAAATCTTCGGCATCTGGCTTGTTGCGGTGAAATAATTTAAACTGCCCTCTGCAATAAAAGTCATCTTTTACTATAGGTATTCCCTTTTCCTGTAAAAGTCTGGTGATTTCCGGACAGGCTCTTTCTGTCATCGCAGAGGTAGAGAATACAGCCACTTTTCCCACTTTATTATTATCCAGGGAAGCAATGAATTCTTTTACCTTCTTATCGATTCCACCCCAATACACGGAAGCACCTAAAAAAAGTATATCCACATGATCAGAAATCGGTTTGTCTATTGTTTCTGCTTTACAGCCGGTGATGTCAGCCATTTGCTCCGCCAGTTTTTTTGTATTGCCCGTCTTTGTAAAATATCGTACTGCCATTGTTTGATTGTTCATTTTCTTTCACCTTTCTTTAAATAACTTATATTTTTGAGTTATAATCCTTCATAAAGTCCTCTTACAATTCAATTCCCAAAACATTTTTAACAATCACTCCCACACCAAAGGAAATCGCGGCCACTCCCAAGCTTATCCCAGCCATGACTAAAAAATTCTTTCGAAATGGCCTGCCTTTTGCAATTGATATATAAAAATTAAAGCTGGCAATAATAGCAACCGCTATAATCAAAGTGATTCCTAATGCCCATAAATATCCGTTTGGCGGCAATATCAAATAAGGGATAATCAGCAGTGCCACCGTAACCAGATAGGCAAGGCCAGTATAAGCGGAAGACTTAACGGCATCCTTTTGCCCTGCTTCCCTGGAAGAAAGATAACCGGAAGAAGCCATGGAAAGCGTAGCAGAAATCCCTGTAATCAATCCGGCCATAGCGATAATATGAGTGTTCTGCATCGCCAACGTATATCCTGCAAGGGCTCCTGTCAGCTCCACCAACGCATCATTCATGCCTAAAACCATGTCACCAACATATTGAAGACGCTCCTCATCTAACATTTCAAGAAGTTTTTGCTCATGGATCTCTTCCTCTTCCAGTATCTGATTTAAATCCGGAATCTGAGAAATTTCATTTTTATACATGCGAATTCCAAAATCTTCACTCCTCTCAAGGAGTTTTATCACAAATGTATATCCAAGGATGCGAGCTGCCACTGTATAGCAGAAAATGCGAAATCGCCTGGGTTTCTGTTTGCATGCAGTGTATTTTTCAAAAATTGCCGCATGTTTTTCTTCATCTCTGGAGATGGCAAGCAGTGTTTCCCGTTCTTGTTCATTTTTTGTAATTCCAGCTATTTTCTGATATAAAACTGAGCCATCGATTTCATTCTGCTGAAGTACTTTTAAAAATGAGTTATCTATATTCGTTACCATTTAGAACCTCCTGTCATGATAAAATCGAAACACCTTGATATGTCGGTTTCTTCAGAAAACTTTTCAATATTCATCAACTGCACACCGCTTAATGTATTTATTTTAAGATACTAATGTGGACTCAATGTGTCCTTTTCATCGGACCTATTCTTTTCATGCTCATACTGTATCTTTTTCCTGGGCAAACGATATTCTTTGATATCCTCGATTTTATCTCATATAATATTATCTTCTATTATTTATATTCTCTCATGTAAGCAAATTTAAAACACAGTTTTTTTATTAGAGTGTACAAAAGAATTTATTAATACAAAAATATCCTGATTATAAGTCACGGATTTTTATTGTGACTTATAATCAGGATATCTTTTTATTTTTTAAATGATAGTTTGCAGCAGTATCGTTTACGAAAAAACTTGATTTTACTTGCTAAAATCCAGACGTAAATCCCAAAGTACCAAAAACTATGTCAGAATATAATCAATCAAAGTTTGTATATGTATTTGCATTGTGTCCAGGCACACAACAGGTAAATTCTGATTTTTAAATAGCAGAGGAATTTCTGTACAGCCTAAAACAACAGCTTCAATCTCTGACTCCTTTACCATTCTCTGGATAATTGAGAAAAATTGAGTGCGAGTTTCCTCGTTAACAATACCCATTTCCAACTCCGTTTCAATCTTCTCTCCGATATAATCCATCTCTATTTCATTCGGAACTATAACAGAAATGTTTGCCTGCTCAAATGGTTTTATAAAGAAATCCTCTTTCATCGTGGTAATCGTTCCCAGTAAACCAATCTTCGTATAGTTTCGCTTTTGAACCTCAGCGCACGTTGATTGAATGCTGCTGATGATTGGAATTGAAGTCCTCTTTTCCAACTCTTCAAATACAATATGAGGTGTGTTACCTGTCAGTGCTGCAACATCTGCACCCGCGGCAGCAAGATTTTCAATTCCTTTTGCAAGATAGGACGTCAGACCTTCATAATCTTTTGTTTTACAAAAATTGAAAACTTCAAAGACACTTAAGCTTTCAATACAGAGATTGGGAAAATATGGCTCCCCAACCCTCTCCTTAACGCCAAATACGATATCACGATAATATGGAATGGTCGATTCAGGACCAGTACCGCCAATCAATCCCAATTTCTTCACTACACATACTCCTTTTCTATCTTCAAATTATTTTTTTCAGGTTGCTTTTTTCCTGAATAGAGGAACAGTATGAGGGCAACCCAGACAAATATAAACATGATTCCTTTAGCCAAGTCAAACTTTTCATGATACAAAATAACTCCGATCAGAAGCTGCAAGGTTGGATTAACATACATAAGTATCCCCGAAAGCGACATAGGAACCTTCGTTATTCCGCTTGAAAACGCAAGAAGTGGAATGGAGGTTACTATTCCAGCTGCCGGTAAAAGTAAAACTTGCAGACCTTTTAGAGTACCCACAGCTCCCACATTCCCGCGTTCTGACATAACGATGTACAAAACTGCCAGTGGTGCCAGAAGTAATGCTTCCATCATTGTAGACGTAAGTCCGTCGCAGGTCACATTTTTTTTAATTGCACTATATACGGCAAAGGAACCGCCGATAATGATAGCATAATATGGAATACTTCCATAGGCGATAATTGCGATGATAATTCCGGTAGCAGCTATAGCAATTGCCAGCCACTGAAGCTTTCGAAGTTTTTCCTTAAAAAATACGAACCCCAATCCTATGGATAAAAGCGGATTCATATAGTAAGCAAGGCTGGCATCTAGTATGTGGCCGGAGTTTATTGCGTAGATATAAGCTCCCCAGTTAATTGCTATCATAATGCTGGAACATGCTAAAAGTTTCATTTGTTTTCTATTTAACAGGATTTTCTTCAATTCTCCAGTATTTTTACAGCACATAATTATGATAAAGCAGAATACAGCCGACCATACGATTCTGGATGCCAGTATATAAAAAGAGTCAAGTGCAGAAAGCAGCTTCCAAAAAATGGGAAGCAACCCCCACAGGATATAGCATATTAAAACCTCTATAACACTTTTTTTGTCTACTTCTCTAGGTGTATACATTTTAGTACCTCCAAAATCATTGGTTGATATTTATTTTTTGTCGTTCGCTTTTCCGTATTTCTGTATGATCCTTTAAGTTAAGGCCTGCAATTAATAAATAATTATCTGTATTATATAACACCCGGTCACTTGCAACAATAGCCATTATGAGAAAAAACATGTAAAACAGCAGGAGAATCTTGCGCCAGGAAATATACAAAACCCCTGATAGTGAGCCACGTTATCATTTCTGTGTCAGACTATCAGGGGGGGGGTCGTTTCTTTTTTAATGAGATATACAGCTTGACCAAGTACCTACATTTTAAAACTCATGAGTTACTTACTACCAAATCCACTTCCGTTGTTGGCTATCACCTGCTTATACCAATCAAAGGATTTCTTTTTCTTTCTCTCATAGGAACCATTTCCTTCATCATCAAGATCCACATAAATAAATCCGTACCGCTTTGACATCTGGCAAGTAGACATGCTCACTAAATCAATGCAGCCCCACGGAGTATATCCCATAACTTCTACCCCTTCTTCGATGGCCTCCGCAATTGCCTCAATATGGTCCTTATAATATTGGATTCGGTAATCGTCCTGTATGCTTCCATCGGCTTCTATCAGGTCCTTGTTGCCCAATCCATTCTCAACAATAAACAAAGGTTTCTCATATCTGTCATACAATTCAATCAGAGACGTACACAAACCGGTGGGATCGATCTGCCAGTTCCACTCAGTAATTTCCAGATAAGGATTCTTCACCCCACTGGTAAGATTCCCACTTACCTGTTCCTTGTTTGTATCATCGATGGTTGATACACGACTCATATAATAGCTGAATGAGACAAAATCAACCGGATAATCCTTCAGGATTTTTTCATCTTCTTCTCCAAAAACAACATGAATCTTTTTTCTTTCCCATTCTTTCTTTATATGACTTGGATACTCTCCCCTGACCTGTACATCCGAATAGTAATAATTTTTTCTGTTTTCTTTTAACGCAAGCAATATATTCTGCGGATGGCAGTTTTCAGGATATGTGAGAGTTCTGGTGATCATACAGCCCATTTGAGCACCCGGTATCATTTCGTGCAGATATTTTGTTGCCAGAGCACTTGCTACAAATTGATTATGAACTGCCTGATATACGATTTCTTCCCATTTTTCTTTGGGATAACGGTCTTCCACTAAGCCAGCTGTGGTAAACGGGTGACGAAACATACTGTCAATCTCATTAAATGTCAGCCAATATTTTACCAGTCCATTGTATCTTTGATATACGGTTTTGCAAAACTTCAGAAATAGGTCAATAACTTCTCTTTGATACCAGCCATCGTAATGGTTGGATAAATGCAGTGGCATCTCATAATGATGCAAGGTCACTAACGGTTCAATGCCTCTCTTTTGCATTTCCCGGAACAAATCTTCATAATACTTTAGTCCACTCTCATTCGGAGTTTCTTCAGTCCCATTGGGGTAAATTCTGGTCCACTGTATGGAGACTCTGAGACACTTAAATCCCATTTCCTGAAATAAGTCTAAATCCTCTATATATCTGTGATAAAAATCAATTCCATGACGTTTCGGGTACATAGTAGTTCCCGTATAAAGCATTGCTTCCTCAATATCTTTACTGGATATTGCATGCTGGGCTTTATAATCACTGGGGTCCACATTGCCCTTATATATGCTGCAGTCTGCGACTGACATTCCTTTTCCGTCCTCATTCCAGGCTCCCTCACACTGGTTTGCGGCGGTAGCACCTCCCCATAAAAATCCTTCCGGAAAAACAGTTTTCTGCATTTTATTTCCTCCTGACGTTGATTAGATCAGCCTTTTGTGTTACATGACCAGATGATGCAATATCTATATTTTCAAATTCCCCTGAATTGGTGAGCAACAATAAGGTGGTGGTGTCATAACCTGCTTGTTTTATTTCTTCTATATCAAATTCGACCAGTACATCACCTCGTTTTACGCTCTTTCCCATTGTGGCTAATACTTTAAAACCTCTCCCTTTCATTTCTACCGTATTGATTCCGATATGAAGTAAGATCTCTGTTCCCTGATCAGTGATCATGCCAATGGCATGGCCGGTATCAAAAACAGCAGCTATTTCTCCATCAGCGGGAGCATATAAAATTCCTTTATCCGGAAGAATTGCAACTCCTTCTCCCATCGTCTTAGAAGCAAACACTTCATCATTGACGTTTTCTAATTTTATAACATTTCCCTCTGCAAAAGCCCCAAGAGCGAACTCCTTTTTTTGTATTACAGGAGCATGATTTACGGCCGCTGCGCTCTCTTCTTTTCCCCCATCCGCAGATTCATCGATGCCAAGTATATATGTGAGTGTGGCCGAAACTGCAAATGCGAGAATGATACCTATTACGTAATACAAAAATGTATCGCCAAAAAAGGCTGGAAGTGTCGTCAGCGCCGGAAATACATAGACAAATGCCTTTGTATGCATGGCCCCCATAAATCCACCTGCAATCGCACCGCCAATGATCTGTGCAATAAATGGCTTTTTGTATTTTAAGGAAATACCATATACGATTGGTTCTGTTACCCCGCCAAGCAATGCAGGAATTACAGCAGACAGCGCAAAGGCTTTCGTTTCTTTCTTTTTCGCCTTTAAGAATACACCAAACGCAGCTCCGGCACTGCCAAAGGTTGCTGCTGCAACCATGGGACGTATAAAGTCATATCCATAGGTCGATATATTATTGATCATAATCGGCGCCACTCCCCAATGGATTCCAATCATTACCAGTAATGTCCAACCACCTCCAATGACCAGTCCGGTCACAAGTCCGTTCTGAGCACTCATAAGATTTACAAAATCACCAATTCCATTTGCAAGATATACACCGATGGGCCCTATTACAATGACCGAAAGAGGTACCATAATAATAAGTGCCGCAAAGGACAGTGCAAATAGTTCAATACTCTTAGGAATAAATTTCTTCAATAACTTTTCTAACTTGGAATATACCAAAACGGCTACAATGGCCGGAACCAGCGTACCAGAGTATTTCATCAATACAACAGGAATGCCCATAAAAGAAGACACGTCTCCTGCATTCTTCATCAACCCGGTGAAATTGGGTTCCATAAGAGCGCCTACAATTGCCACGGATATATATGGGTTACAGTTAAATGCTTTCGCAGAAGAAAAAGCTAAGAGCAGCGGCAGGAAATAAAACACACTGTTTCCTGCGGCGGACAGGATCATATAGGTGCTTCCAGTGTTATCTAAAACACCCAGCGTTGTGGTCAAGATAACCAGCAATGCTTTTATCATTCCGGCACCCGCCAGGGCAATTACGATGGGATTAACGATTACTGCCATCATATTCAATGCCCTAGTAAATACATTTCCGCTTTTTTCCTCGCTAGCATCGGTTCCTTTTTCTGTTTTTATCTGATAATGCTGTAAAATCGTATTATAAATATCTTCAACCGCATTTCCCACAACTACCTGGAACTGGCCATTTCCGAGGACCACAGATAAAACGCCATTCAGACCTTTTAGTGCCTTCTGGTCTGCTTTTCCATTATCTTTTAATTTAAATCTTAGCCTTGTAACGCAATGCGTCAGATCATTAATATTGTCTACCCCACCTACAAGGGTAACAATTTGTTTTGCCAATTCATCATAATTCTTTTTAGCCATAATAAATATCCCTCCTCACGTTTTACTATCTGCTTCCCCCGGCCAAGGTATGTTTGTTTGTAAAACAATCATAACACATATTTTGATTTGATCTTAAAAGTTCGATTTTTGGAAACTCTGTTTTAAGAATCCTGAAAAAGCAAAAAAAATAAGCGGCAGAGGTCTGTCAGCTTATCTTTTTCTTGTCAGTTTTCTATATTCCATTATAATGATATCGTTGATTAAAGGATAGATTATGGAATGGGTCTGAACGGTGGAGTTATGGGTAAAGCTGATGCACAAATCCACATCTGGGTGATTCTCCATCTTTGGATTACCCGTTATTAAAACGATCTTTGCTTTGATTTTCGAATAATCTTTTTGGGGTTGAAATTCGGAAAGCATGTACCGCTGAATATAAGAACCGGAATTAGAGTAAATAATAATCAGCGCATCTTCTCCGGCATTGTTAATGTAATCATCCTGCTTTACATCATTTAGGTTCGTAATGATAAACTTACCATTATAAGCAAGCTTCGCCTGCAGATCCATTGCTCCAAGCTCAGAAAACAGCAGACCAAAGCTTGCCACCTTTTTGTAACTGACCAAATATCCGGCTAATTCTTTGACCTTCTCCATATCAATCTTATTTTTACAGGAAGAAACGTCATCTAAAATACTGTCTATATAGGAATCCATGCTATTCTGCTCAATATATTCCGCAATATTCCGATTGTAATTAAGTTTGAAACCGCTCCGGTTTTCCACAAATGGCGCAGCCGCCTTGAATTCCGAATAATCTTCAAAATGAAGCTTTCTGATAAACTTGGAGATGGTCGACTTGGATACAGAGCATAAATCCGCCACCTCTCCTATGGTCATCTCATTGATCAGATAAAAATTTGATAATAAGGTAAACGCAATATGATAATCCGTTGATTTTAAATCACTATCATTTAAAACAATTAATAAACGATTTAACAAAATCCCCATATGCGCCTCCTGAATTTTAACTGAGATTATTCTATCATATTACTTTTATTTGTGAAAGGGGAATCTCAAGAAACGAATGCGAAACAAACTATACTAATTTGTTGTCTATATCATTTAAAAGCAGCCTGCAGTTATTATGTGCTATATCAAGCTCCAGTGTCTTTTCAAACTCCGCCTTCGCCTTTTGAACATTTCCGAGTCCAAGATATCCAAGTCCAATGACATAGCAGCAATGCGCCTTGTTCTTTTTTATAAAGTCCTCGTTATAAATCATGAAGTCAGGAAACGATACCGCAAAATATTCAATCTTTACCTCGTCTCCTATATGGCTTTCTCCAAATTCAATCAGCTTATTAAATCTGTCACTGCCTTCTGTCTTTAACCCCAGCTTGTATTTAGCCAGACCTTGATAAAAAATCATATCGGCTGGTTGGTCATTGTAATACATCATTCCTGCCACTTCATTTGAACCAGTGGATGCAGTCTCATAGTATTTTTTTGCATTTTCCTCATTCCCCAGAGCCTGTTCCACAATGCCTAAGTAATAATTGATATTATTATCCTTACTTCCTTCCAGCTTACCTTCCCCTAAATTCTCCGGGTAAATGAGAGCCTTTTTCAGGATTTCACGTGCCTCTTCATAACTTTTCCGTGAAATTTCTTTTTTTGCCATTTCCACAAGGGCGGTAACGTACTGGGCGGCTGCCTTTCCTTCTCCCCCTTCCCATGGATGAAAATTTCTTTCCGTTAAGATACGGCAAACGCCCTCATATTCTCCTACGAAATTCTTAAGGGTCACATATTCGATGCAGGAATCGTCCCGGACAAGAGCTGTTGTCTTATACTTCTCATAGTAGGCAAGGCGCTTAGAGGGTGTATAACCAAGTTTTTTATGCAGTTGATCCATTTCCAGGAATACACGGCTATCTGTCAGATCAAGCGTAAAGGCTTTCTCAATAGAGATCTTTGCCTTCTCCTGACAATCCATATGATTATAATAAGCCAGGGAAAGATTTCGCCATACGGTGGGAAATTCAGAATTTCTTTCCGCACTTAATTCCCATAATGACACGGCCTTCTCATACTGTTTCTTATCATAATATAAATTTCCAAGATAATAAGGGGCGTAGGAAGCTTCCTTATGAACTTCCATACAGTCCTTAAGCACGTCAATGTCTTCCAGTTTATTTGGAAAACAGCAGTAAGAATCCTCTGCCTCCGCTCTTTGATATAGTTTCCTCACTTCATTCTGTGCCATACCGTTTTTCTTCTCATAATATGCAAGGTAATAACTCACCATAGCTCCGCTTCCAAAAGCTCTTAATACGCCGCAGGCTTCCTCATTAAATCCCGCTTCCCCATAATCTCTTGCGAGTTGAAGGTAATTTTCAGAAAATCCCCTCATTCTGCCTTTTAAAATGGTTTCTGCCCCCTCCTTTTCTTTTCCCTCAAGTCCATAGATTGTTTCTGCAAGGGAGACAAAATCAAATGGATCAATGGTCAGACTTTCCTTAATCCATGCTCCAGCCTCTGATATCCTGCCAAGCTTTCTTAAAATAACTGCCTTTACTCCTCTTGCCTTCCCATTATGCCAGTTTTTCACTAATCCACTTTCCACCAGTTCCAGAGCATCTCTGTAATTTTCCCTTATACATGCGATGACAGCAAGATAATAATAACTCATCTCCTGCTGTTCGCTTGACCATGCTGCCTTATAAAAAGAATCGTAGGCCTCATTTAATTTTCCTTGGTAGAACAGACTAAGACCCAGTTTATAATAAGCTTCGCTGTCATACGGATTGGGATTTTTCCACGTGAGCCGTTTAATGGCTCTTCTAAAATAAGGCTCGCTTTCCTCAAACAATCCCCTTGATAAAAGCAGAGAGCCATATGCCGTGTTAATTCTCAAATCATCCGAATCACGCTTTAACCCTTCCAGATAGTATGGGTCCGGCAAATACGTTGCATGACGATACTGCTCAATGTGAAGTGCTGTTAAGTACAGCTCTTCATTCGTCATAATCTCCTCTGGATCTTTTGCTGCTTTCGCGGGATCTGGGAGATCTTGAATTACATCTGCAAGCGGGGTGAATTCCACAAGTATGTTTCCGTTATCATCTGACAGTTTTACGGTATAATCGGTCTTTTCTCCGCCCTTTAATTCAACAGTCGCCCGATAGACGTTCTCCGGACTGATGGAAATGGAATCTTTAAAAATGCGCTCTCCTTTTTGGAATACTTCCACTTTTGCCTTTTCGTACTCTGAGGTTGTATAGGCCGTCACTTCTGCCCTGTTATTCGATATTTCAAAATTTATAACACCGTTAATAGTTGCATTCTTAACCAATCCAACACCCTTATAAGGCATAAAATATTGTTTAAAGACCTTCTCTTCAAATGGTTTCAGCCATGTAAAATCCGGTTGGTTATCTGTAAATACTCCGGTCATCAATTCGATATAAGGGCCGTCTGCATCAGTTAAATTCTTATCCCATGCCTTCCCAAAATCACCGCACCCCCAGGTCCACTGCTTCTTTCCTGGTGATATGTGATGATCTGCCACATGAAGTAAACCGGCTCCTACTCCGTAATCATACCCTCCTACAAAATCAAATTCTGACTTTTCCGCCATATAAGATGTGGGAACCGGAATGTTCTTATATCTGGAAATGTCCACACCCTCGCTGTAATCATGCTTATAGTAAACTCCCGTAGCTATGGGGAATCGTGAAACATCTCTCTTTCCGTGATCCATGACTGCATGAACATCGGGCGGAAATACGGATTGTGTATCGTCATTAACCGGTACTGCGGGATTGGCCCACCAAAGGAACGTCTGGGGCATATTGGTCCTGTTGTAAAGCTGTCCGGTTATTTCTATATACGCCTTATCCGGATAGAGCGTAATCTTAGCCATTCCTTTTGTCCCATACATTTGATCCACATCATTGCAGAGCACAGATTTAGAACCGTCTGAGTTATGAAGAATCATATGGTCCACTGGCATAAAAGTGGTCGGTCTGTGGTGCTGTGGCCAGTTGAATTCAATACCGCCGCTGATCCATGGCCCTAAAAGCCCCACCAAAGCCGGCTTAATAACATGATTGTAATAAATGAAATCATATCCATTTGTCTTATCAATGGCCCTCTGAATACGGCCGCCCAGTTCTGGTAAAATCATCACTTTCAAATATCTATTTTCAAGAAATACTGCCTGGTATAAAGAATCTTCTTTTTTATCATAAATCTTATCTATGACAGGGTAAGGATAAACCTTTCCGCAGCTTCCCTGATAAACTCTTTTTTCCAAAAACATAGGATTTTTATTAGGCTTCCCAACTTTGTAGGTGGGTATCATAACGGATTCTTCCCATACTTTAACTTCCGTGTTCCTATTCAAATTAGTTTTCCTCCCTAACATTTATGAGCATTTTTTATGCATTTTATATTTCCACTAAAAGTCATTTCCGTCCTTACACTTATTTTCAAAAATTGCTCTTTTAATTATTTTACTTTCCTTTACTTATCAGGAAATAATAGTTTTCATTTTTGTTTCTTGACTTATAATTATCCCTTATCCTATAATGAGGACAGTAATAATTACAAAACAGGAGGTGGTTCTATGCGTCCCATAGATACCGGCTGTTCCCCCGAATCGAACGTATTTTTTTATACACCAGGAGATCAGGCCAGGCGTACTTTTTTCTATCCGTTATGCGCCGGGCATTATTACTGCAATTCCAGCTATCGGGTACAGCGGAATAATTATGATAGTTTTCTAATCATCTATGTAAAAAAGGGAGCTGGATATCTCACCATTCAGAACAAGACTTTTCCTTTTCAGTCCGGGGATCTGGTGATTGTTGACTGCTACCAACCGCATATTTACGGCACCACAACAGACAGCGAGATTTTATGGATTCATTTTGACGGTGCTACCAGCCGTGAATATATTCAGATGCTGCAAAGCCAAAACGAGCCAGTCTACGCCTTAAAGAACGCACTATCAATGGAAAATGAGCTAAAAAAAGTCATTAACATGATCAGCAGCCAGGAGAATATTAACGATCCTCTGTGTTCCTTAAGCATTCTCCAGCTGTTGACCGAGGCAATGCTTGGCAACGATTCACGCGACATAAAAAAACACCCCTCCCACGTCATCGAGGATACCCTTTCGTATATAAGCAGCCATATAGGGGATTCACTTTCCTTACAGTTCCTCGCAGACAGAGCAGGGCTCAGTCCCTTCTATTTCACCAGACTGTTTAAAAAAGAGACTGGATACACTCCCCATAACTACATCATCCAAAGTCGGATAAACATAGCGAAATTTTATTTAAAAAGCAGCGAATATTCCATCAAACAAATCTGCTTTAACAGCGGTTTCCCCTCAGAGAGCAGTTTCTGTTCCACGTTTAAGAAGATCTCTGGCATGACTCCCAGCGAATATAAAGCGGAAAATCATAAATCTTGAAATTACATTTCATCATTTATATAAAATAATTTATTAATTTCCTTCGTTCCTCACTTCCTCCACATGGTCTATCCTGTATTCATAGACAGGTTTTAAGATGATTTTTTCAACACTAGCGACGATTTTATCCACTTCTTCTTTTCTTGCTGCCATTGTGGATTCCACATTGATGTGGCTTCCCTCTTTTAAGGGGGTAATCCGCAGGGTTATTTTTTCACCTGCCAGATCTTTCTCAAAAAGTTTTAAGCCCGTCTCCCACGGCTGCCCATTACAGAAATTATCGGCAATCATATCTCCATCAATGAAGAGGTGGGCAATATCTCCTCTATACTGAATTGACAAAATCATTTCTTTGATTCCATTCATGTAATTGTCCGGTACTTTTATGGTATAGCGGGTCGGTCCAATCTGCTTGATCTCCACAGTTAAATCCTTTTTCGTCTTGCGTAGAAGAAACCCTTTGAAAATTCCCAATGTCAGGGAGGCCTTTTCTGACTCCATTCTTACTTCCGGCCAGAAATATATGGATTCTTCTTCTCTTTCCGATTCTATACGCAGTGTCTTTCCGTCCTGCAAAAGCGTTCCTGCTGTCAGAACAGCCAATGGACTTCCAGCCTGATCGATTTTATAAAAATTCATACTCTCTTTCGCCGTCAGAGTAACGACTCTGATTTTTGACGCAATTCCCTTCACATAAAATACATCCATTTCGCTTTGCTTTGGACATATCTCTACCGTTTTATTCTTTTCTTCCCGCTTATGCTCTCCTTCAAACCCTTTTACCGTTTCTGCATCAAAAACATAGCGCGGTTTTAAACCTTCCGGTGAGAAGAAGAAATATGTAACATAGTTATCTCCTTTAAATATGGTCAGTGGCTGTGCCGTCGCATATTTCAATTGGATCCCTTCCATATCCATTCCGAATGGAAGAATTGCATTTTCTCCAGCAGCCAGGGAAATATCTGTAATCTTTATCTCTTCGTTCTGCATCTTAATGGAGATGGTACAATCTTTTTTCTCTTTCGTCATTACGTGATCCTGATAATTGTTCAAGAAGACAAAACCGCTTTCCCCGTCATATCGGACGGCAAAACGCAGCGTTTCCACGTCAGCCGCAGCAATTTCCTCCTCATAGTCTGGAAGAAAAGTCTTCATACCGCACAGTTTTTCTTCCCATGCCTGTACAAATAAATGAAGTCGTTTCAATCGGTCATAGGACGGCCGCTTTTGGCCGTATTCCCCTATCGCTGCCTGATAATCGTAAGACAGCTTCGGAACCTGGCTTTCATTCAGAAACGGAGTCTTCTTCCCCTTGGGATTTGTGCCTCCCTTAAACATATAATAACCCAGAAGGTTACAGCCCGAAGCCAGTTTTACATTGGCCATAGCATCCACGCTTTCAAAAGGAAGAACAAAACGGTAATTATAGCTGCAGGTCATACCGCCTCCCATCTCACAGCAGGCATAGGGCATGGATTCCGGCTGGTAAAAAGGCTCGAAGTTATAGGTCTTTGGAACTTTATTATTATGAAAATCCCGATAGATATATTCCGGTGTCACCGGATGTTCCCCCTTATGGGAGTAAAAAATCCAGGGCCAGAAAGCATACCCTCCCCAAAGAGGAAGCATTTCACCCGTTGGTGTTGCCGCACCTCCCCACCCCGTACAGGTATAAAACGGTACGTCGATTCCAGCCTCCTTGGCAATATCCTTTATTTTTATCATATAAGCATTTCCAGCCGTTCCTGTTGGAATCCATTCCTCGGAAACTCCCGTGGTGATCTCCCAACCCGCTGAAGAATGCTGATATTCGTTATCTATCTGAGCTGCAATGATGGTACCTCCATCTTTGTAATAAAGCCCATCAAGCTGCTTTGCCAGTTCCTCAAATAAACGGCGCACATAGAATAAATACCTCTCATCAAGGCTTCTAGGTTCGCAATCCATACCATACAGCCAGTCCGGAAAGCCGCCATTGCGAACCTCACCATGGTCAAACGGACCGATACGTACGATTGCAAACATACCATGCGTATTGCATAGTTCAATAAAATGACGCAGATTTCGCCTGCCATCAAATCGGAATACCCCCTTTTCTTCCTCATGGTGAATCCAGAATACATAAGTGGAGATGATATTGATTCCATTCATCTTCATCTTAATTATCTCATCCTCCCAATATGCATCTTCACATCGGCTGAAATGGAATTCTCCGCTGATGCCATAGAAAGGTCTTCCGTTAATTTCCATGTAATAGTTCGTGAACGAAATCACATTTCCGTTCGGATCACTGCCATAAAAATGGTCCGATAGCTTATAAATATTTTTTTCCGTATAACGTTCTAAAGAAATCATATAATTGCGCATTATTTTCTCCTTTATCCTTGACAGTTTCCACAAACAAGCTCTTTGATGCTCTCGTCATTGCAATGATGTGATGAACGTGGATTTAATGGAAGTAACCAGGTTGTTGGAAATATACTTTAAGTTCAGTTTTTGAACATAGCTATATTTTTCAATAAAACTATATCTTACGCTGCATCTAAAAACAATCTCATTAATTGCCTTCTTATTTTTATTAATTGCTCCCGACTGGATTTATCACTCATATATTAAAATTGTCTAAAAAATAATTTGGATAAGTGTTGAAAATCCAATAAAAAAACGCCTCAGTGTTACCTGAGACGAATTTTATTATATGTAATTTTTTCAATAACCTGATTGAGTTTTTATTTCTGTAAATACTCTGCTGTAAACTTATCTAAAAAAACAAATAAATTATTATTTATCGTTACATAATCGTTTTGCCTTAATTCATCTGCCTGCTGAACAAACTGCCTGTCTTTCTCGTTTTTCAGTTCTGTTTCCGAGTTTGCAATCAGAAGTTCAATCAGTTCATGATTGAATTCCATATGACACTGAAATCCATAAACAAATTTTTCATATTCTACAATCTGCCTTGGACAGCCTTCGCTGTAAGCTATCACCTGGCTTTTCTCTGTTAGTCCGGGCATATCATTATGCCAATGACCTACCATACTGGAATTACCGAAATGGGAAAAGAATTCATTTTCCTTTCCCGCTTCTGTAAATACGATTGGAAAACAGCCAATTTCTTTTTCAGGACTATGCTCAAATTTAGCCCCATATGCTTCTCCCATAAGCTGAGACCCTAAGCATACCCCGATTACTGCTTTTTCTGAATCAATGCACTTCTTAATCAGGGCTACTTCGGCGGCCGCATCAAAATGTGGGCACACCTCCAGCGTTGTACTTGGAGACTGGGGACCACCCAGTACAATTAATAGATCAATATCTTCAATAGAATGCGGAAGTTGTTCGCCCTCATACACTCTTGAATAGCCAACGCTGTGACCTCTGTCTTCAGCCCATGTTAAAAATGCTCCCGGCCCTTCGAAAACTTCATGAATAATAAAATGAATATGCATTCTTTTGCTCCTTTTCCCTTTTCTGGCTAAATATCAGTTTCTTTATTGACTGCTCAAACTTTATACAATAGTGATTATAGCTATATCCTTACGATCGGTACGCTCACTTCATTTCACTATTTAAGCGATATCCTACTCCCCAGATAGTGTCAATATATTGTGGATTGCTGGGATCCTCTTCAATTTTTTCCCGAATGCGGTTGATATGAACGGTAACGGTAGCGCTTTCTCCCACATAATCATATCCCCATATGCGTACAAACAACTGCTCTTTGGAAAATACCTGATTGGGATTCTGTGCCAGATACAACAAAAGTTCAAATTCCCGATTGGGAAACTTTACTTCATTTCCCTTTACATAAACTTTAAAAGCTTTTGGATATATCTGAATATCTCCCACGCTTATGTGATCCTGGCCGGGAGCCTCCTCTTTTTCCTCCATTTTTGATCCTGATGTAAGCCGTTCAAATTGTGCAAGGTGCGATTTGACTCTGGCTACCAGCTCGGAAGGATCAAAAGGCTTGGTAATGTAATCGTCTGCTCCAAGCCCTAATCCTCTTATTTTATCAATGGATTCCGTTCTTGCTGTTACCATAAGAATTGGCAGATTAAACTCTTTCCGTATTTCCCTGCAGATATCAAATCCATTTTTCTCCGGCAGCATTACATCCAGAAGAAGCAGGTCATATGATCCCTTACGCATCATATTCATAGCAGTATTCCCGTCACCAGCCACATCTGTTTCCATTCCGTTTATTTCCAGATAGTCCTTTTCAATAGCAGCAATTTCCATATCATCCTCTGCGATCAGAATACGTTTCATCCCTATCTCTCCTTATTAATTATCACTCCTTCGTCAGCCTGATCTCAAATTTCAGAAACGCATGGCAGTTTTATAAGAAATACCAGACCTCCATTATTTTGGGCCTGTATCGTTCCACAATGCGCCTCCACGATCTGTTTCGCAATCGACAGTCCAAGCCCGCTGCCTCGTTCCGGGTTGCTTCTTGCTTCATCTGCCCGATAAAAGCTGTCAAATATCCGTGATAATTGAGTCTCTGGCACTCCTTCGCCATGATCCTGTATCTGTATTACAACGCTTCCTTCTTCTCGATACAAACTGACATCAATCAAAAGCCTGTCTTCTTGTCCACGTCCATACTTTATACTGTTCTGAATGATATTTGTAACCACTCGCTGCATCTGACTGCCATCCATCATGACTTTTTCAAAAGAACAATCGCTTTGAAATGTCAAAGTCCCTTTTTGTCTCTCCACATCATAAACAAGGGTATCTAAAACGGTGGACATAAACTTTTGAATTTCAACCGGTCGAAAATGAAATGGCTGGCTTCCAGTCTCTAATTTCGAAAGCAAAAACAGCTGATCGATCAAACTTTCCATATCACATGATTTGCGATAAGCTACCGATAAATATTCATTTTGCTTTTCTTCTGATGTTGCTATCCCATCCTGCAATCCCTTTATGTAGCTTTTAATCGAAGTAAGCGGTGTTCTTAAATCATGGGATATCCCTGCCAGCATTTCCTTTCTGACTTTTTCAAAATGAGCATTTTTCTCGATGTTATCTTTTAATTGATGCTGCATGTTATTAAATGACTCACAGACTTTCCCCAGTTCTTCATCTTTTCCCGCAAGTACATCCGTATCCAAATCTCCATTTTTGATACGCTCTGCCGCAGCACTTAAGTTATTCATGGAACTGACAATATCCAACGTCATCCGGGCAGACAAATGAAGGCTGGCAAAAACCACCACACCTATGGTCACTAATACCGCTAAAAGCACAATCAGCCCGACTCCGGTCAGCATCTCCGGTTCAATGGCTCTTAGCAAAGCCAGCTCTCCAATGCTTGCAACAGAAATAACCACATTCTGATTTCCGACCTGATAGCCTTCTTCAACCATACGGATATCCATATTACTCACCCACAGCCTGTGCTCTGGATTGTTCTGCTGAACTTCCAGCAGAAACTTTCTCAGAAATTTCTGCTCTTTTTCACTCATATTTGTTAAGTGAATCTCATCGTTCAGCCATACGCAGGTTTTAAATCCCCGTTCACTCATACGTTCCATCATCTGGCTCTGAACTTGATTATCTGTCAGCAAATCTGTTCCTTTATATTCCTCTAAGATATCCTGAATCGTAGAAAATTCTTTATTCATAGAAGTCATGCCGGAAATATCTACAAGGAGCAGTTTCTTTGCTATCATCAGACCTGCTCCTCCGATTACAAGCATTGTCAGAAACGGAACCATAACCATTAACAGATGAGAACCAATCAACCGCTTTTTGATAGACATTTATCGTCTCCTCCCGCATTCCCTATCCTCATAATACACGAACTCTCACAAACTATAAAGAAAAAGTTACAATCCGATGGTTACATCTCCATCCATTGTACCAATATTCTTCTTAATTCCAAGTTCTTCTATCCATTTGCGAGTTTCCAGGGTTTTCCAGGGTCCTGTATTTATCCCTTTCTCTTCCATGTTATTTTCCCACAGCCATCTTGGAGTGGGCCACAAGCATATCTCCGGTTTAATTGCTTCATAAACATCTTTTGAAACACCAGATTCCCCATGATGAGCCATCTGGACCATATCCGCTTTCAGTTCACTTTTGTCACAACTGGCTAATAACTTTTCTCCCGCAGGCTGTCCCATATCTCCTAAGAATATAACACTTTTTCTGGGTGAATCAAGACGAAATGCGATTGAGGTGTTGTTAATTGCATTTTCTTCATACAAAAACAGATCATTCAGCACTTTGATCTTCAAATCATCGACGATAATTTCTTCTCCCTTTCCTATGTTACGATGGACCTTTGTTTCTGGCAAACGTCCAAGAGCAGCATAAAATTCGTCTACCATTCCGGCTCTTGCCGGCTCATAGGTATGATACCAGGATAAATCCGTCAAAGCGCAATAGATATTGTCAATTTTCACAGGAATTGGATCACGATCCAATAGATCAGTTAATGCTCCCACATGATCAGAATGCGGGTGTGTCACCAGCCAGACAGCTACATGCCCTCCTCTATTTTGGATATTCTTTAGAAGATTGTCCGCATCGCCCTTTACACCACCGTCAATGACGATCAGCTTTCCACCTGATGTCTCGATCACCGCTGACAATATCTGGCTGGAGGTGCCGCCCGCAATGAAAGTCAGCCGGTCTTCTTTTTTATTGCCTCTTGCTAACGTCATCCATGTCAGGCTAAAAACCAGCAAGCCGCTCAAAATCAGGCAAATCAAAACATTTTTCTTCTTTAACATCTTATTGATTCCCTTCGCTTTTCTTTCGTATCCCGTTCCTTTTCATAATACACAGTGCGACTATTCGTTCCAGCAAAATGCTCACAATGGTCATCAGAAACCACATCACCCAGGTTTCCTGCACCGGAAGCTCCGCCTTTAAGATTCTATGAAAAATCAAAACTGCGCCATAATATCCAACTGTCATTGTGACAAACACAAACGTTCTTACCAAATCAAAAGGCAGACATGCTTTAAACACCGCCTCTATACCAACGGTTCCTACTATTAGATATTGAAGAATTGCTTCCTGCCCATATGTCATCCCAAAAACAGGTGCCAGCATGTGAATTATCAAAAAACAAATAACAATGGCAAGTGCATTTGGAAACGCCCTGCTCATTACTTCTTTCAGAAAATGATTTGGTGCTTTTTTATCATCTGGCTGGAAAGACATTACAAAAGCCGGAAATCCTTCAATTGCCAGATCAATCAAAGTGATTTGTATGGGAACAAAGGGAAACGCAAGATTACCCAGAATACATACAATGGACAATAGTATGGAATAAATTGTTTTTACAAAAAATATGCCTGCTGTCCAGGTAACATTGTTGACGACTCTGCGGCCTTCCTTCATCACGTCCGGAAGGACTCCGAAATCAGAATCCATCAAAACCAGCCTTGAAATCTGTCTTGCCGCATCACTGCCGTCTCCGATTGCAATGCTTAAATCAGATTCCTTCAGTGCCATTAAATCGTTTACTCCATCTCCCGTCATAGCTACCGTATGCCCCTGTTTTTTCATTGCCTGAACCAGCTGTTTTTTCTGTATCGGAGAAACTCTGCCAAATATGGAGTAAGTCCCAGCGGCCTCCTCAAGCTCTTCTTCACTCTGAAACTTACTCATATCAATATACATTCCATTTTCCAGGACACCTGCTTTTTTAGCCACAGCCGCTACAGTGACAGGATTATCTCCTGAGATTATTTTTATCTGAATTCCTTCCTTCTTAAAATAGGATAATGTTTCCGCTGCATTTTCCCGGATCGGGTCTGTCACACAGATCATTCCCAGAATCTTTAGCCTGGGAAGGGATTCTTTAATCCCCACTTTTTCACTTGTAATTCCCACCAACAGTACCCGGTTCCCCTGTTCCATTTCCAATTTTACTTCATCCGGAATCTCTGACGTCATGCGTTCCGGTGCACCCACAACCAGTGTTCCCATGGTTTCAAAGGTTACAGCACTCCATTTTCGTTCAGAAGAAAAGGGTATTTTTTCAATGACTGCTTCCAAATAGAAAGGGGTCACAAATTCTTTCAGTGACTGAAACGTTGCATTATTATCTTCAGATGCTTTTACAAATGCTCCCAGAAGATGCCTCAATGGCTGTTCTGCTGTTTCCAGTTCTTTGATATACATTACCTGCATCTTTCCCTGCGTAATGGTTCCGGTTTTGTCCAGGCAGAGAATATTTACGTGTGCCAGAGTTTCCAATGCAAACAGTTCCTGGACCAAAACTTTTTTCTTTGATAACGCTACTGCGCCTGCTGCCAGGCTTATACTGATTAAAAGTACCAGCCCTTTCGGAAGCATTCCAAGTAATGCTGCTGCCGTTGTGGTCACAGAACTCCAGGTTCCTGCTTCCCTCGCAAAGTATGCTTCTATAAACAGGATCACTCCTAACGGCGGTATCAAGTATCCGGTAAACCGGGTTACACGGCGCATGGAATCCAGCAGTTCGGAATGAATTTTCTTAAATTTACCGGCTTCTTTTGTTATGCCTGCCACATAATTATCTTCACCTACATGAATCACACTTGCCCGGCACTGTCCGCTGATCACACTGCTTCCTGATAATAATAAATCACCCGTTTCTTTTAAAATCGGATCTGATTCTCCAGTCAAAAGCGCCTCATTTACTTCTATTCTTCCCCTCTCAACCATTGCATCTGCACAGATCTGCATCCCGCTCTCCAAAACCATGATATCATCAAGAACAAGACCGCCTGCTTGTAACTCCTGAAACTGCCCATCGCGTATCACACGTACCTGTGGGGCGGAAAGGATGGATAATTCCTCAATCAGCTTCTTAGCCCGTAATTCCTGCATGATTCCAATGCATGCATTTAACACTATCACAAGAAAAAAAACCATGTTTGACCAGGCTCCTACCAGTGCAAGTGCCAATGCAATCAACAGATTATACAAATTAAACCGTGTGCAGATATTATCTTTCAATATGTCTCTTGTGGATTTTGTGCTTGGTTCCGGCAGTTTATTATACTTTCCCTGTTGGCGGCGAGATTCTACCTGCTCTTTATTCAGCCCATGTTCAAGAATGACTCCAATTTTTTGATTTTTTTTCATATTCTTCATTCCAATTCAATCTCATCCTCTCGTTTTTAGATTATCTTACCTTACAAACATAACCGAAAGCTGGGATACCTATAAACAAAACCTAAACTTTTTTAAGTTACAATATAAATTCCTCTGCGGACTTATTGATATATCAATGGTTAGAGTGTAAACTATAATTAAAACATATAACAAAAATTTATATTTTTAGAAAAACGAGGAAATTATTATGTGGATACTGTTTGCTTTTGGTTCCGCTTTTTTTGCTGGAATAACGGCAATTTTGGCAAAGATTGGCATTAAAAATACTGATTCCAACTTAGCAACCGCGCTGCGGACCATTGTGATTCTGTTTTTTTCCTGGTTGATGGTCTGGATTACCGGTGCCCAACATACCATGAACGCTCTGACTTCAAAAACCATTCTTTTTTTAATTTTGTCCGGTTTGGCTACCGGCATGTCATGGCTCTGCTATTTCAAAGCACTCCAACTGGGTAATGTGAATAAGGTAACGCCTATTGATAAATCCAGTACAATACTTACCATGCTCTTATCCATGATTTTTTTAGGTGAGGCGATAACGGTACTAAAAGTTTTGTGCCTTTTTCTCATCGGCACCGGTACATACATGATGATAGAGAAAAAAGAAGACTCTAAAAAAGCATTAGATAATAAATGGCTTATATACGCATTGGGATCTGCCGTCTTTGCCAGTCTGACTTCCATTTTGGGAAAAATCGGAATCCAGGATATAAACTCCAACCTTGGAACGGCAATCCGAACGATTATAGTTTTAATTATGGCATGGATTCTTGTTTTCATAACGAAAAAGCAATCTGAAATTAGAGAAATAGATAAAAAGAACTGGCTGTTTCTGATCTTGTCCGGCCTGGCTACCGGTATGTCCTGGCTCTGCTACTATAAGGCCTTACAGGATGGCCCCGCCAGTATCGTAGTTCCTATTGATAAGCTGAGCATACTTCTTACCATTGGCTTTTCATATTTTATTTTAAAAGAAGAACTAAGCCGGAAATCCTTTGCTGGTTTAATTGTAATCGTTACTGGTACCTTGCTGCTATTGCTATAAACCTCTTATTCATGAAAAAAGGAACTCCCTGTATACCATTGTCAAATAAAAAGAAGTGGCACACTTTCGCAAATGAAAATGTGCCAATTTTATTATTTCGTTCTGAAAATATATTTTGAAAATATATCAACACTTAATCAGAAATCACGACCACCGAATACATGAAAAGTTCTACTGATCGGATAAAAAACTGCTGATCGTTTTCCATTTATCAGATTTCATAAATTCCTTAATAATAGCTGAGTCCTTTTTACGTTTTTCCATGACGTCTGTTAATGCTTTTAAAGATGCTTTATCCGGTTCTGTTTTATATTTCTCATTTTCTTGAATCAACTCATATTTAGAAGCAATCATATCAACTAATTTGCTATCATTTGCTTCTTTACTGCTGTTTTCTATGCTGTCGAACGATAGCGTAGAAATTAATCCATATTTCCCTGTAAGGAAATGATCACCTATAAAATCATTGGCATTGCCTTCTTTATCCAAAACAGGGGAATTCTTTTTATTCGTCAGTAGAATCACAGAAATATTGTTTACCGGGTCAATTACAGTAAGAGAACCTACCCAACCAGTATGACCGATTGTACTTGTATCCGCAATTGGTGAGAAAGCCCAGGAATACCCAGTTGTTCCTTTTCTTCTCCAGCCCAAACCGTAACTTGGATTATTATCCTTGGGTTTGACAAACTCATCTAAAGTCTCCTCATTGAAAAATTTGTGATTTCCATATCCTCCACGGTTCAAGGTAATTTGAGTCAATACAGCCAAATCTCCTGCATTTGAAAACAATCCAGCATGCCCGCTAATACCACCCATCGAATAAAATGCCTTTTCATCATGAACCTGGCCTTGCACTGTGGTTTTACGGATATTATTGAAATCAACAACTCCATCACGTGTATTGCCATTTAATTCTGTTGCAGCAACATCATCTTTGTTAAATCCATGTTCAAGCGGATTAAAGGTCACGTGATTTAATCCTAATGGTTTATAGTAATTTTCCTTTAGGTATTCATCCAAACGCTGGCCGCTCACCTTTTCAACTATAAAACCAAGCAATATGTAATCAACATCAGAATATATGGTTTTTGTTCCCGGTTCATACTCAAGAGGCGTATCAATGACCATCTTCATCATTTCATCACGGTTTTGGGTGTATAATTTGTTTGCATTTAAAGTAGAAAGATCCTTTGCATCAGGATCATAATTATTATTATGGTATTGGGGGTCTGCCGGGAATCCAGCTTGATGCTGCAGAATCTCCTTTATGGTCAGCATATCTTTCCCCTTAATTTTATCGTCTTCTTTATCTTTAAAATCCGGATAGATTTCTTGAACTTTTTGCTCTATGTTAATTCTTCCTTCAGAGACTAACTTCTGAATTGCATAGTTGGTCGTATACATTTTTGTATTAGAAGCTAAATCATACAACGTATCGTCCGTAACTCTTTTCCCATTCTCTATTCGGGTTCCATCCTGATGATAAGAATTAACCTCGCCATATGCTTTTTGTTTTATTATCTTTCCATTTTTAGTAATTACAAGTTGAGCAGAAGTAAAACCACGATCAATCTCCGCTTGAATGATTTGATCAATGAATTTCAAATTATCATTCTCTTTATATTTATCCGTTGCATCAACTAAAACAGGATAAGGGATTTTTATCTCTAATGTCTCGTTAATTCCTTCCTTTACCTTACTGACCTGCAACTTATTGTCTCCGTCAATTGTAGCTTTCGAGATGTCAATACGATTCCATTCGGAATTACTGGAGTTGTTAAAGCTGACATTATGACCATTTACATATACTTTAAAGTTTAAAAGGTTTTCGGATTTAACCAATATACAACCCTGCCCAGAGTATCCATAAAATGTGTTCATCTGATTCGTTATTAATCCATTGTCAAAATTCTCATCAGTAACACCAACTGGATAGCTTTTGTTTAATTGATATTCACCGTCAACATTCTTCATTATTTCAGATTTGAACGATGAATGACTACACGCGATGAAGCTTGCTGTACATAAAATTGAAGTACTTATTACAGCAACTTTATGGATAAAATACCATTTCATTCACAAATTCTCCCTTCTGCATTTATAGTAACCCCTTTCAATCGTCCACAATAACCTCCGCCTATTATTTTTGTGCTGCACCGGATTTTGCAATAAATCTTTTTTAGCACCTTTTTTCATATACGATCCTAAATTTCCCCATGATTTTACTTAGATTATTATGAAATATGGTCTCGCATTATGATGATATGAAATCATCGGAGTAATAAACAATGTTTTTGAAATTTAGGTTTTATCTTGACTAACGTATCATTATGATATATTATAATGATACATAAAAACAGACAAAAGGTGTACAGATGAAAGAAAATACAGGAAAATCAAAATATGTAATACTGGGAATGCTTGCCCGCATGCCGCAAACTGGTTATACCATTAAAAAATGGTTGGAAAATGAGTACAGCCATTTCTGGCAGGAAAGTTTTGGTCAGATATACCCTACTCTCAAAAAACTGGTTGCCGAAGGGCTAGCCGTCAGCTCCCAGAGTACACAGCAGGGAAACGGGCGCGGGCAGATCCTATACAGCATCACGGAAGCGGGTAGAAAAGAACTTTCCGATTGGCTGCAAGAAGAACCTGAAATTGAGAAACTAAGGTATGAAATATTACTTAAAATCTCCTTTGGCGATAACACAAAGCCGGAAGTACTGCTCGGGCATTTGGACAGTTTCATCAGGAGGAATGATAAGCTGGTCAAAGATATGAACCATTATATTGAGTTGATTGAGGAGCAAAAAGAAAAGACTATTGACTGCTCCTACAGTCAGTTGACTGCACGCTGCGGCGTTTATATGTATTCCGCGTTGAGGGATTGGGCGGTTGAGGCGAAGAAAGTTATTTCTGAGAAAGGAGCTGATGAATCATAAGACAAATGGTTTCCTGCGGAAATTGTAATAGCAACTGCCCGAAAAGCCATCAGTTCCAGAATATGGCAGTAACAGCAATGAGTATATGGATAAAAAATATTAAAAAAGGAGAATCATTATGAGCACTCTGGTTGTCTATTTTTCATTTAACGGCAATACGAAATTTATTGCAGAAACAATTGCAGAAACAATAAGTGCCGACATTATTGAGCTAAAAACAAGCAAGAAGTATCCGACGGAAGGATTCAAGAAATTTTTTTGGGGAGGAAAGAGCGTTATCTTCGGTGAGAAGCCGGAACTTACAAACGACCCCATTGATATCAGCCGGTATGAGAAGATCATAATTGGAACGCCCGTTTGGGCCGGGTCATTTACACCACCGATAAAAAGTTTCCTCAATCAGTATAACATCCAGGGCAAGAAGATCGCACTGTTCGCCAGTCATGGAGGCGGCGGAGCTGAAAAGTGCTTTGCGAAGCTGAAGAAAGCAATTCCGGAAAATAAGTTCATCAGCGAGGCAGATTTCGTTGAACCAAAGAAAAAATCGGAAGAAAACACTTCTAAAGCTGTCAAATTTGCCAAGAGCCTGGCTAACTGATAAACCATATACGGTTGCCTTCCAAAGAACTGCCGCCAGCCATTTTCCATTGAAAATGACTGGCATTTTTTTGAATAATATCTCTTTACCTGTAAATAATAACGCTAATAATGGTAAGGGTAAAAATAAATTTCTTATGCAAAGGAGCAACTTATATGAATCGCGATAAACTCATAGCCCAAGTTAAAAACGAATATGCACGAATAGCCTCTTCTGAATCCCAACAGCATTTCCACCAGACCACAACCGAGATAACACCGGAAGCTTATTATGAAAACCTGCTAGGGAAAGTTATCAGCGAAATAAACAACGGAACCTTTGACAATTTCAAATCCGGTGAGGAAGTCGTAACCGCCATTGCAAATGACAAATCCTGGCTTTCCGGTTGGAAATAAATGCGAAGTTGCAAGCAAAAACCGCAGTCCTTTTTTATAAGGGATTGCGGTTTTAATTTGTTTTTCTTATTTGATTACGACCTCTTAAATCTCACAAGGATTTTCTATGAAGATTATCTTCATTATGCTATAAACAAATCAATAACCGCAGCAGCAGCAAAGCAAAAAACGGAAAATCCTCCAAAAAACAAAATGATTCTCTGTAGCTCCCGTTTCCGCTCTTCACGAATCTTTTCCATCCCATTGATAACTGCCATAATCCGGTTGGAATCTGGATACTTTACACCATCTTCTGCTAATTCACTCAATTTCCTGCTGCAAGATTCCAAAGCTTCCTGTACATTTCCAGACGCTAACATTCCTTCCGCTACCGTTTGTTTGATTCCCATATTTTTCTCCTTCTCAAATACCATAAAACATATAAGACCCCAAGTTCCCAAAATACGAAGAAGGGGTACTCCAAACCGGAGTACCCTCAACATGATAAATCTTTCACATCAAGCATTACAATATTTAATTATCAGATAGAGTTTTTACATAGGTTTTCCCGGATTAATTGAGGTTTTTAGGCTTTCTTGCCACATCGATTACAGTTCCGTCACGATATTCAATAATCGCAACCACCTTATCGTCAAATTCAATATCTGCGGGCTTTCCTACAATTTTATATGCTTCATCACGGAGTTCTTCCATCGTTTTTAATGGCAGATTGGTTTTGCTTAAAGATTCAATTAAATCTTTTCTCCTTGGATTTATGGCAATTCCATAATCCGTAACTACGATATCGATGCTTTCCCCTGGAGTTGTGACAGAAGTAACACGATCTCTGATTGTAGCAATCCTGCTTCTTACGAGAGGGATTACTATAATTGCTACCTTTGAGCCTGCTGCCGTATCCACATGACCGCCAGGTGCTCCCTGCAATAATCCGTCCGATCCCTGAACAACATTGACATTAAAATCAACATCAATTTCCAAAGCTCCGAGAATAACGAAATCAAGCTGATTTACAAATGCTCCTTTGTTAAACGGATTTGCATATTGGGAAGCAGATATTTCAAAATGGTTTGGGTCTGTATGCACCGATTGTACCGTTGCAACGTCAAAGGCCTGGTCATTAAGGAGCTTTCTGATATATCCCTCTCTCATTAAATCCACCATTGGGGAAGTAATGCCTCCCATGGCCCAATCCATCTTAATATTTTTTTCATCCATATGTTTTTTTAAGAATCTTGTCACCGCAAGTGAGGTTCCGCCGCCGCCAGTCTGGAAGGTAAAGCCCTCTTTAAAATACTCTGTGTTTGCCATGCATTTTGCTGCATATTCGGCAATCATAAGCTCTCTGGTATCCTGGGTCAGACGTAAGATTCCTGTAGCGATCTTGCTTTGTTCGCCCACTTTATCAACTACAAGCACTGCATCCACATTGGTTCCTAAGATACTTGCCGGGAAATTCGGTGTCGGAACTAATGTATCTGTAACGATAACAACGTAGTCCGCATATTCAGAATCAACAGTCGCATAAGATAAAACACCGCAATCCGATTTACCGCCTTTTCCGCTTGCATTTCCATAGGCGTCACTTGTAGATGCTCCGATAAATGCGACATTGATGTGTACTTCGCCTGTCTCAATAGCTCTTACTCTGCCGCCATGACTTCTGATATAGGCCGGATTTTTAAGTTTTCCTTTGGATACTGCCTCTCCGATTTCATCACGGATTCCGCTTGTGGATAATCCTGTTACGGTACCGTCTTCAATGCATTCAACAAGAGAATTCTGAGCAACCCCAAGACTGGAGGCGCAAACGGATAAATCCTTAATGCCCATTTCATGAATCACATCCATCACCATGTTACAGACAAAATCGCCGTTTCTGAAATGATGGTGGAAGGAAATCGTCATGCCATCTTTCAGACCACTTTTTTCAATCACTTCCTTTATGGATCCTGCAATCTTATCACCATTTGGTTTTGCATTCGCTTTAATCTTTGGAGCATCCTTCTGATACTCGTAATTCTCACGGTAATACTGGCCTTGAAACACTTCCTTGCCCTTTAAACATTCTTCTGGAATTTCTCTGCCTAATACATTCTTCATGCCAAATCTCCTCCATATACTCCGGATACTTTTCCTAACTGGAGAATCCTTCTGGCTCCTTCCACCCAGGCAATATCTACCATCTGTCCATCAACAATCAATACACCGATGCCCTTTTCTTCATTTTCTTTTACAGCCTGAACCACATGCTCTGCATGTACGATTTCTTTTTCTGTAGGTGCAAACACATCATGGATCACTGAAATCTGTTTGGGGCTGATAACTGATTTTCCGTCATATCCCATGTCTCTGATTAATTCGGTTTCTTTTATAAATCCTTCCATATCGTTTAAATCTGTATGAACGGTGTCAAAGCACATAACCCCTGCCGCTCTTGCTGCCATAACGATCTGTGAACGTGCTGCAAAAAGCTCATCTCCTTTGGATGTACGGCGTGCGTGAAGGGTTCTTGTATAATCTCCTGCGCTCAAAGCAATCCCCATAAGCCGCTTACTGCTTTTGCATATTTCATATGCATTTAAAACCGCAAACGGAGATTCAAGAGCTGCCATAAGCATGGTAGATCCCTCTTCTCTGCCAAATTCCTTTTCCGCGGCGCAAACAAGTTCTTCCACAAATGTTACATCAGCTGCTGTTTCTGTCTTAGCGATTCTTATACCATCACATCCGCCTGCAACTGCTGCACGGATATCTTCTTTGTAATAAGGGGTATCAAGAGCATTGATTCTTACCCAACGCTCAACGCCGTGATAATCATGATACTTCAATGTGTGATAAAGCTGAACACGGGCAGAATCTTTTTCACTTTCAGCAACCGCATCCTCCAGATCCAAAATAACACAATCTGGTTTATATACATAGGCATCTTTTATAAGAGCTGCACGCTGTGCATTTAAGAATATCATTGTTCTTCTTATTCTGTTTATCATATCTTTGTCCCCCATGGAATGCTTTCTGTTAATTCACATGCACGGAAAATTGCAGTTTCAACTCTTGCTCTCAAGGTACAATCAAGAGCCCCTTTGTCTGTTATGACCACTTTCGCATTTTCCACCTCAAGTGATTTTAATACATCTTGAACACTTTCCTTAATCTGCTCACCATACTGGTCCATAACACTGCTTTCCAGTTCTAACTCAATACCATTTTCATTTGGTTCCACTCTTACATGAGCATCACTTGACTCGTAAGTACCAGCAACCGCACTCTTTTTTAATATCATTTTCATTTTCCTTTCGCAATGTGGTTTAATATAAATTTTATTACTGACTAAATGGAGGTCTGGCTTTGTTGCCAGTCTTGTATTTCCTTTAAAGAATGAATCTGGTTCAATGCCTGTCTTCACAATTGTTATTACATTTAACATTTGTGATTACATTATAGCACTTTAACATTTGTTATTCAATATTACATATGTTAAAAACTTATATTTATTTTTTATACATTTTGCACAATAATCAGTAGCCCACCTTTTGCATTTGAAAACAATTTTCAACTGTGATATACTACAATCAAAATTTTCTGGATACGGCTACATGCCATTAGAGGCCCAATCTTTTGTTTTATTTTGCGCAGCCAAGTTCAAAAAAGCCATCATGCGCTCCTAAAACAAAATAAAATCATGGCACTTGACAATCATAAATCTATCCTCAGAGGTCATGCTCGTTTGGAACATTCTAAAAAAAGAAAGTTGATTTAATCAAAAAAAATCAGTATTATAAGGAAGTACACTAGGAATTGGTGAAAGGAAGAAGTATGGATATCGAAAAATTATCAGAAAAAGAACGCTATGATCTGTTAACAGACATTGCTGACCAATATTACAACCAGGGAAAAACACAATCTGAGATTGCATCCCATTTTGATACAAACCGCTTTAAAATAGCGAAGCTGTTACAGGATGCCAGGACCGAGCAGGTTGTTGAAATTCATATTAATTATTCGAATGAAAGAAACAAAGAACTGGAAAAAGAATTAAAAGAAGCATTCTCATTAAATAAAGTGATTGTAGTAAACACACAATATTCTCCTTACTTAGACAGCCTGCGCCAAATCGGAAAAACAGGTGCTGATTACTTAAAGGGGATTTTAACTCCTGATTCTACCCTGGGGATCACCTGGGGGAAAACCATATATAGTGTCATCAGCCAGATGTCAGAAGTTACATCGAACCCCATATCCGCAGTACAACTTGCGGGCTGCTTAAAACTTCCCAATCCAGCAGCAGAATCCAGAGAATTGGTGCGGCTGGTTACCGCAGCCTATTATGGCTCCTACCATTATTTGGATGCCCCTCTCTATGTTCAGTCCACGGAATTAAAAGAGGCTCTGATGAAAGAACCATTGATACAGAACACATTAAAGAAGGCTCAAAATATGACGGCAGTAATCACAGGAATCGGAAGCCGGTCCAGTCTTCCTGTCACCAATCCTGCATTCGCACCTTATGTAACAGAGCGTGATTTAAAGGAATCGGAACAATGCTGCGGCAGTATTTACGGTTATGTACTTAATAAACACGGGCAGATTGCAGATATTGATCTGAATCAGAAAGTGATTGCTGCGCCAATTAACGATATTTTAAAAGCTCCTCATCGACTGGCAGTTGTTTACGGAAGACATAAAGCAGAAATCACTTATCATGCGCTTAAAAATAACCTGATTAACGAAATACTGACGGATACCGATACCGCCCTGAATTTATTAGAATTGGCAATCGAAAATTTTGCTTATAAAAAACGGATTTAACGGATTCAATAAATTTTTCAAAACAAAAAACAGGAGTGGCCGTTCAACCATCACTCCTGTTTTTTCATAAAAAATTCATATCAATAACTGCCCTATCATTCAGGCAGTTTTTTTGTATCTTAATGATCCCTGGAATTCCCCCAAAGCAGGTTAACCGGTTCAAACTCCCTCTTTAGTCTTTTAACCATATCATTATTAGAGGAATTTTCAATTAAAATATCGCATTGCCCAGGTACACTTCCAAACATCACACTTTTCTCCATATCCAGCATTGCTTTCAAATTCTGAAGCATGTGTTCCCGATTTGCATCCTTATTATAAATTTTAATATAAGAAAATCCCGGATATTCTTTTGATTCGTAGGTTCGTATTTTCAGTTCCTTGGACCATTCCTGATCCATTAAATTCTGATATGCCGCTTTGATCTGTTCCGTAGTATCGATTACCATGAAATAGACTACATTCTCATACTGGGGAAGTCTTCTTTTCACATAATTCCGAAGAGGGTCTTTCCTGAGCTTCTGGTAAATGCCCTGTTCTGCCTGATTATCAAGCTTTTCATAGTAAATAACCAGCAGATCATCAATCACGACATTGGCAAAATAGTTTAGATTGCTTTCATTTAACAGATTAATTATTTTTTCTGCCTGATCGTAAGATAACACGTAAGTCAAAAGATAGGAATTATCATTGGTATCATATAGCGCGGCACCATCCATAACAATCACCGGTAATTTTAGATTAATTCCACGGACAGACTCCATCAAAGTTGCCGGCGTCCTACCGGTAGAAAGTGTGAATTTCACCCCATTATCAATGAGTCGGTTCAATTCCACCTTACTGTAAGGGGTCAATTTCTCCTCCCTGGTTAGCAAAGTATCATCGACTCCTGATACATATAAAACATCAATCTGCTTTTTCCTCGGTAAATGCACGGAATTTACAACAATTGCCATCAACACCCCGATTAAAGTATCTGCCACACGATTCATAACAAACAGAAACGGACTGCTGTCTCCCATATGCATGACCGTAACACTTAAAAATACCACACAGGAAAAGTAAGAGGTTTCTTTCATATTTAATAAAACGGTTGTATACAGAACCAGTCCTGTAAACAGGGAAATCAGAAGGTAGCTGAATACACTTTCATCAAAGATTACTCCTCCCCAGTCAAATAAAAGCAGCAAAAGGAGTCCCCATGCAGCACCGATGAAAGTACCGGAGCATCTCTGCTTTGCCATCTGGGTACTGCTTTCCCTATACGGCTGAATGCACTGTAGTACTGCAAGGGCTGAATAGAAGGGTATTCCTTCTTTTCCACGAATATAATAAATAGCAAAACATAAACAGACTCCGCAGACAGAGCGGTAAATCCTCTGTCCGACTGCAGGCAGCTTCACAGACTTTATAGCCATTGTTTTCATAAGCTTATTCCTCCGTCTTAAAAGTACGAAAAAAAACATTTATTTAGCGTACTATATCAGATATCAGAGGAATTGTCCAATTCTCTTTTGCTATAAAAATATATTAAAAAAGTATACCTTATAATTCTTTCATATATCTTAACGACAATAATGAAAGTTCTGCTGCCTGTAACGTACTGGGATGCTGTTTTATTTCCATTGACAGATATCCCTGATATCCGATTGTATCCAATGTGCTTAGCACTTCTTTCACCGGAATCCTTCCATATCCCGGTACCAGCCGCTCCGTATCAGACATATGGATCATCCCTATATAATTTATGGCTTTTAATAGACTTGTCACTATGGATTCTTCTGTCTGTTCCATATGATATAAATCCAGCAGTAATTTTATGTTTCCGCAATTCAGACTGTTGATCCAGGCGATGCACTCAGATACGGTGTTTAAATTATTTATACTATCCTCACTTTGTGGTTCGATATAAATGTCAATTCCGGCATCTTCTGCCCATTGCCCCGCCTTTTCTATTATGTTTTGCAGATCACCAAGGGTGCAGCCAGATTGATCTCCAACCATTCCACGATATTTCCCAATCAGTACCGGAACCTGATAATAAGCTGCCAGATCAATCAAATCCCTCAATCGCCTTATTGCTTCTTTTCTCTTTCCCTGATCCGGATCCATTAAAAATAATTTATCTTCTTTCTGCATGGGGCTGGTTCCTATAGAAGACAGACTTAACTGATTTTCTTTTAATAACCCATCAAGCAGATCCCGGTTCACCGTCAGCGGATCCCTTACAAGCAGTTCAATTCCTTCATAGCCAAGTTTTTTAAGCGTACGAAAAGCCTCTTGATATCCTTCACACCATGCCATAACTTTTGCAGACGTATCAGGAATCAGTACCGGATATGACAGTTTCATATTACTTTCCTCCCTTTATTTCGTATTGATTATAGGTTTCTTTGTTCATGTTATATGTTATAATAAAAGTATCAAAAACCAATGATTACGGAGACACTTATATGAGAGATTTTGATTGGATGATATTAGCAATTTTATATAAAACCAAAAATATCACGAAAACTGCAAACCGGTTGTTTATCACCCAGCCGACTCTCACCAGAAGACTGCAGCAGATAGAAACAGAATTAGGGACAACCCTTGTAATCCGTAACAACAAAGGGGTGACATTTACTTCTCATGGGGAATTTGTTGCCGGAAAAGCCCTGACACTGCTGGGCATCATTGATGATGTCAAACTCCACATTGCCCAATCAGAGAATAATTTGTCCGGCGTTTTAAAGATCGGCGTTCCCAACTCCTATATGCATTTTGTAATGCCTTCATTGATCGGTAAATTTACGCAAAAGTATCCCGATGTTAATCTGGAACTCCATACGGACTTAAGCAGTGAATTATTAAAATCTTTAGAAGCCAAGGAACTGGATGCCAGTTTTCTGCGAGGTGACTTCTCGTCCTCTTTAGAGAAGCAGTTGCTTTCTGAGGACCAGATATATATTATCTCCAAAGAGCCTATCGTTTTAGACCAACTTCCAAATCTTCCGCAAATCGAATATACAAAAGAAAAAACCATTATAAAAGCAACCAGACGCTGGTGGAAGGAACGTTATCAGACGCCTCCCAATATTCGGTTAAAGGTGCATTCCGGAGATGCCTGCATCCAGTTAGTGAAGCATAATCTTGGGTATGGAATTTTCTCCGATGGAAAATATGCCGATTCTGGCGAAGGCCTTTTTTCCCTACCGCTAGAATATCTGGATGGTTCAAAGTTTACCAGAAAATCCTGGTTCGTATATGATAAAGAAGATTTACGTAATCCCCTTTTATTCCATTTTAAAGCATTCCTCAATGAAATACAATTTTGATCAAAGCAAGGCGGACAATCCCTGTCCGCCTCGTTTTTTATCCTTGTTCAAATACAACCGCTCCGGCATTACTTTCCCAATCGATATCCATCTCTCCCAGGATATCCAAACAGTCCACCCCTCTTTTCTTGCATTCCATATAGAGGCTTTCCTGAATGTTATTGCTTAATAGAATGCCATTTTTTCTGCTTTCTTCTGTTTTTCTTTCTTCCGGTTCTCCTGGCATCAGGATCTCTTCACAGCCGGCCGCCTTTGGTAACGCCTTTAACTTTTTATAATAATCATCCATATTCTTTTTATAGTCATCAAGACTCATAAATAGATCTGTTTTCATGATGAAGATCATATGGCCAAGATTCTGTGGCTCGTCAAATTTATAGTAAAGACTGCTTACCTCTCCAGCACATTTTGAACCGGTATACATTCCAGCCATCATATCCATGAGCATGGATAATCCAGCCCCCTTGGGACCGCCAAAAGGCAGGCAAACACCCTCAAATGCTTTTTTTGCATCTGTCGTGGGATTCCCATCGCTATCCAATGCCAGCCCTTCTGGGATTGGTTCATTATTAATCATAGCCACCCGGATTTTCCCTCGTGCAGTTTTGGTCATCGCCATATCAAGTACATATGCAGGACTTTCATATCCTCCTGTCATCCCTGCTGCAAACGGTGCTGCACCTAAAAAAGTAGTCCGTCCGCCATGAACCGGTAACGCAGGACTGGAATTCGTATATACCATACAGCAATATCCTGCTTCTACCGCCTGCTTTACATATAGTGCTGCCATTCCAAAATGAGTGCTTCGGGTGCAGCCTACCATTGCAATTCCGCTTTTTTGGGCCAATGCGATTCCAGCTTCTACCGCTTTATGAGCCACCAGAAACCCCATTCCATCATCTCCGTCAATCCGCAGTGCCGCCGATGCAATCTGCTCCACCTTTATATCAGGCCTTGGATTTACACATTTACAATCTATTCTTTTTAAATACATGGGAATTCGGGAAACACCGTGGCTATATAAGCCTCTCATATCAGCAGCAACCAAATCATTTGCTATGGTGAGTGCATCTTCCTCCCGTAATCCCCCTTTTAACAACAGTCTTTTTCCTAACTGTACCAGTTCTTCTTTACGAAATCTTCTATCTCCCATACTTTCACCTCTCCATATCGTATGTTTTTATCCGCTCTGCAATTGCCTTTGTTAACTCAGAAGTCGTTGCACTGCCTCCTAAGTCCCTTGTTAAATATTTTCCTTCAGAAATTATTTCTGTTACTGCCTTTTGAATGAGTATTGCCTCTTTTCCTTTTCCAATGTAATTGAGCAAAGCTGCTCCTGATAAAATCAAAGCCACCGGATTGACAATTCCTTTCCCGGCAATATCAGGTGCTGCTCCATGAGACGCTTCCGCAACTATAATTCCCTCACCGACATTTACCCCTGGTGCCAGTCCAAGGCTGCCTACCAGTCCTGCTGCAAGGTCTGAGAGAATATCTCCATACTGGTTGGGACATACCATAACATCAAACTTACCAGGATCCTTTGCCAGAAAAAAAGCTGCGGCATCCACCATATAATCATCACTTTCAATCATGGGGAACTCCTCTGCCACTTTTCGGAAACTGGATAGAAAAAGCCCATCAGCCATGCTGATTGCGTTAGCCTTATGGATACAGCTTACCTTTTTTCTATTATATTTTTTTGCATATTCGAAGGAATATCTGGACACTCTTTCAGCAGCTGCCCGAGTTGTTAATTTGATGCATTCTGCTGCTTCATTTCCTATCATGTGTTCGATGCCACTGTACACATCTTCTGTAATCTCACGCATGATATGTACATCCAATGCTTCATATTTCCCAGATATATTCTTAAACCCGGCGATTGGCCTTGGACAGACAAATAATCCCAATTCTCTTCGGATCGCATTATTTAATGATGCATAGATTCCTTCCGTACCATCTTCATGTACACAGTGGAGTCTTCCTTTGAATTTATCCACCAATAACGGAGCTTTGATTGCCAACCCGATTTTTTTTAGTTGCTTTACGGATTCCTGCGGCAACGGATGACCATACTGACTGATTCCTTCATCTCCAATGGCTATGGGAATCCATTTAAAATCAAGTCCTACCGCTTCCATAACACATAATGTAGAATCCATTATTTCCGGCCCTATTCCATTCCCTCTTATAATTCCAATTTCAATACTCATGGCGTTCTCCCTTGTTTTTTATTTATTTTACTTTTGCAGCTTCCATATGTAAAATGCTTAAACCGTATATCTGGAGATGCAAAAATTGCATTACCAGACTTATTGCTTATTTGCAAAGAAAAAAGATGCCATGTTAAGGTATGACTTAACACGGCATCCATCAAATTTTTCAATAATCCTTATGTATTCATATTTGCTATTTCATATGAAATTATTCTTCTGCCTATCCAATTACAAGCGGCATTGCACCAGTTAAAAGCATTGAAATCATAAATATCACAAAAATCCCTGATGCGATTTTAGCAGACTGTACCTGCCACTCTCCCATATCCTGGCCGGTCATACGCAGCAGCAGATAAATAAATGCCACCAAAGGACTCAATAGATGGAAGGCCTGGCCCATAAGGGAGGCGAGAGCCATCTGCATCGGCGTAAACCCATATGTATACCCTGTCTCTGCCAATACAGGCAAAACTCCATAATAGAACGCATCATTGGAGAGAAAGAATGTTCCCGGAATTGAAATGACCGCCACAATAATTCCCCAGAATCCTCCCAGGCTTTCCGGGATCAACGAGGAAAAGCTTCCAGCCACTGCCTCGGCCATGCCCGTCCCATTAAACAATCCCATAAAAATACCTGCGGCAAAAACCAGTATTACCGTCTGACAGGCATCTCCAGCATTGGCTGAGATTCGTTCCACCTGGGATTTTAAGTCACGGTAATTGATTAATAGAGCCAAAACAGTACCAATCAGGAATAAAAATGCTGATGGATATATGTCAATTACCAAAACAGTAATCAAGACGATGGTCAGCAATCCATTAATCAATAGATTTTTCGGACGGCGCAATGATAAGACTTCCGGGTCCACAATTGCGGTTAATTCTTTCATTTCTGCGTCGGTTAATTTAATGACTCCAATGCGCTTTCGCTCTTTCAGTCCGAGATAATAGGATATCCCAAGCATATACAGTATGGAGCCAATCATTCCAGGAGCCAGATACTGTAAGATCTCTCCTCCAACCGGAAGAACACTCATAACTCTTGCGGTCGGCCCGCTCCACGGCAGTAAGTTCAAAATGGTATTTTGAAGAACAACAATCACTGCCAGATTCATCATTTTCATATTGAGCTTCTTATATACCGGTACAAATGCCGCACAACAGATCATTGTTGTCGTTGTCCCGTCACCATTTAAGGATACACACGCCGCAACAACCGCTGTACCCAGAAGCACTTTTACGGGATCGCCCTTTGCCAGACGAATAACAAAATTTGTTACCGGATCAAACAGACCCGCATCCAGCATGATAGCAAAATAAAAAATAGCAAACAACAGCATAATTCCGGTAAGCGCAGTGCCCAATAACCCTTCTTTTGCAAACTCACCCAACTTGTTTTCACATAAACCCAAAGCTACGGCTATAACAGAAAAAATCAACGGTATGAATACCAAAGCTGTAAATGGAGACAATTTTTTTCTAATAATAGCAAACATAAAGACAGCTATCATACTATAAGCTAATACAGTTATCATAACTTAACACCCCTTTGATTAAGATTTTTCTTCTCCTAAATTATTTAAAGCAAATCATTAGAATAGCCCCCCGGCTCTCCCTGACTGCTTTAAACTACTTCTATTTTATTCACAATTGATTCCGTAAAGCTGGAAGTACTGGCATGTCCCCCCAGATCTGGAGTCACATCACCATCCTCCATGGTTTTAAGAATGGCATTTTCCATTATTCGTGCCGCTTCTCCCAATTTTTCATCATTATGGTGGTCTGCCATCCAGTCAAACAGCATAACGGTTGACATCATAATGCCTACCGGGTTAGCAATATTGCGCCCTGCAATATCCGGAGCAGAACCGTGAGCTGCCTGGGCCATGCACTGTGTTCCATTTGTATTAATGGCTGGTCCCAAGCCTAAGCTTCCTGTCAATTCTCCTGCTAAATCAGATAAAATGTCACCAAAAAGATTCGTCGTTACAATTACATCAAAATCCTTCAGGCGTTTTACCATATGTGCCGTCATGGCATCGATATGAAAATCATCTACCTTAACTTCCGGATAAAATTCCTTGCCTATTTCACAAATAACCGAACGGAACATTCCATAAGACATCTGCATTACATTCGCTTTATGAGCTATCGTTAAATGTCTCTTTCGTTTCATAGCCATGCGGAATGCTTCGTGGGCAATACGTTCTGTGGCCTTTCTTGTAAATACTCCATTTAATATAACCATATCAGGACTCGGCATAAACTCTCCCCAGCCTTTATACATATTACGATCAGGAAGGAGTCCTTCTGTATTTTCTCTAAACACAACAACATCGCCGCCGTCTACATAGCTTTTAATTCCCGGATATGTACGTGCAGGGCGGATATTGGCATATAGATCAAAATAATGCCTCATGGTTCCGCTGGGATTCGCTCTTTTAAAATGTTCTTCCGGATAAGAAGCAGAATCATGTGGGGCAAAAATCCAGCCATGACAGTCTTTCAATCCAAGTTTTGTAATCTCAGGAACCGGATCTCCATATTTCTCTATACCTTCCCACCCCATTGGAAATAAAGGAAATTCTGCCTCAACTCCAACTTTTTTTACTGCTGCTTTCATCATCAACTCTGCCGCTTTTGTAATCTCTGGTCCAATGCCATCCCCATAAAGTAAACCTATTTTATAAATCATATAATACCTCTCCCTTCTGCCTATAAGTTAACCAAACACCAGTTAATATTTAAAATACAATTTAACGCTTTCGACTAATGCTTTATCTTTTATTCCTACCACAGATACATTCCTATGCGGTAGCTTTTCATGAGCTTATCGCTCAGGCTTTGACCAATGATTCTAGCGTATGAAAATTAATCCAAGAACTGCTGCCAACAGGATGGTCTTTGGTATATTCAGTTTCCACTTGTACATAACAAATACGACAATGCCTGTAATAAAAATAGAAGAAATACGGATTGATGCGCCGGACTGATAGGTCGTCTGAGCCAGCGAGATCATTGTTGTCAAAATCAATGCAACACAGGTCGGACGGGTACCGGATAAAATTTGCTGCATGAACGAAGTTTTTTTCAGCTTATTAAGATAATGACTTGCAAGGATACCAATGGTTAAAGAAGGCGTAAGCACTCCAAGAGTCGCACAAAAGGAACCTGCAAATCCGGCAACTCTTGTGCCTACAAACGTTGCACAATTAATCCCCAAAGGTCCTGGAGTGGATTGCGCGATGGCAACAATATTCGCCACTTCCTGAAGTGTCATCCAATGATGAGAGGTAATTTCATCGCTGATCAGCGGAATCATGGACATACCTCCAAAGCTGGTTATACCAATTTTCAAAAAAGTCCAATACAAAGTAAGATATATCATTTTCTTCGAACCCTCTTTTCCAACTGGTATGAAATGACTCCCAAAAATCCTCCAGCAATTACTATAAAAACAAGATTGATATCCGTAAAAATACTAAGTCCTAATGCTATAAAAAAAATCACATAAGCTGTCTTCGTTTTTAATGCCGACTTTTTAAAAGATAATGCAGCACTGCCTATGATCGGAATTACCGCACATTGTATTCCGGAAAGCGCCCTGGATACATATGGATTGCTATAAAACTGTTCATACAACAGAGTTATAAATGCCATAATTATAATAGAAGGAGTAACAATCCCCAGAAGAGAAAAAACAGCACAACTGACTCCTCCAATCTGGTAGCCTACCATTACCGTTGCGTTTGCAATCATAATGCCTGGAACGGAACGTGCCATTGATGTGATATTAAGCAGCTCTTCCTCTTTCAGCCATTTTCTTTTTTCTACAAACTCACTCTGCATCTGGGCCAGTAGACTAAAACCCCCTCCAAATGTAAAAAATCCCAACTTAAATAAAGTCCAAAACATATCCAGGTTTTTCTTGATCTGCTCATCTTTTCTCATAATTCCCTCTATCTCCAAGCTGTCATTTACGAAATTTTAATAATACTTATAGCATACAAAATTCAAAAAATATATAATTATCATTCAATATGCAAAATTTTGTAATGATTGATCAGACTTCCGGAAAGTACGATTTGCTTCTCCTCCTCTGTCATCTCTCCAATGCTGCATTGATAAACCGTTTCGCTGCCATCCATCACCTGAACCGGAATTTTTGCTCCGTCCTTTTGAATGTAATCCCGCACATTTTCTATCAATAAATAAGTGCCATTTGGAATGTCCGGCAAGGCCTCTAACTGCAAAGGCAGGATTCCCCAGTTTATTAAATTGGATCGGTAACGTTTGGTCGCATATGAATCAGACAAATTTGCAAAGCCCCCTAAAACCTTCTGGCAGCTGGCCGCCTGCTCCCGGGAAGAACCATCACCAATGGTATCCGCCACAATGACGCTTCCAATGGTTATATCTGCTAACGTGTACCCTGTTTTTTCACATAATTCTTTTATAATATCTGCACCGAACTCGTCCGAAAGATTCATGCCTTTTTTATTCTCTTCGCTTATGTCACGCACTGCCTTAGCCCGTTCTACATACTCGGGATCCCGGCTGATCAACGTGTACTCGGAAATTTTAGTAGGATTGGAACGATAGGATGAAGCTTCACCAGAGGGGATCAGTTCATCCGTGGTGACAGATCCATGATAGGAACCAGCTACTTTAAGCAGCAAATGTCTGCCAAGGGGATCCATTTCAGGCCAATCCGTTATATTCGGTCCCATTTTCAACGGGTGGCTGCTATCACCCTTTCCAAAGTTATCAAACACCTGATTTTCGTAGATTTCAGGCAGATACTCATATTCCGGGCAACTGTATGTTACAGGTATTTCCGTCGCCGCAGTCAGCACCCCTTTATTTCTGACTGTCGCCGCAATTGATCTGGCATCCATCAGTATGGACATCGCCATCTGCCCCTGCCCCGGTTTGGAGCCTTCTCTGTTTGGATAATTTCTGGTGGTATGACGAATGCTTATCTGATTATCTGCCGGAACATCTGTGACTCCAAAGCAGGGACCGCAGATACAAGGACGAACCGTGGCTCCTGCAATCACCAGCTTGTTTAATATGCCCATTTGCATCAGTGCCGCATGAACTGGCTGGCTGGCCGGATTAATCCCAAGTCCCGTATTGGCTCCATTAATGGCACAGCCTTCCAGGATATCTGCTGCTGCCGCAATATTTTCAAACATTCCTCCGGCACAGCCGCTGATCAAAGCCTGATCGACTTGGAGCTGTCCCTGGTTTAAATGATCCAGGATTGAGAAAGGGGCTCCTTTCGTTCCTTTGATTGAATTACCTTCCGCTTCTATAGCTTTTAGATATTTTTCCGGATTTTCCTTAAATTCACGGATGGATATCACATTGCTTGGATGGAAAGGAAGAGCCATCATGCATTCTATCTCCGATAAGTTAATTTCAATCATTCCGTCATAGTAAGCGATTCCAGCCGGTTCCAGTTTTTTGTATTCATTGGGGCGCTTATGTTTTGTGAGATAGCGTTCTACTTTTTCATCGGTATACCATATGCTGGACAACGCCGCACTTTCGGTCGTCATCACGTCAATTCCCATCCGGAATTCTACACTAAGGTTCCCAATTCCATCTCCAATAAACTCCAGAATCTTATTCTTGTTAAAACCGTTTTTAAAAGTTGCCCCCAGCAAAACCAGTGCTACATCCATGGGACCGATCCCTTTCGAAGGTTTACCTGTGAGCTTCACTGCAATAATCGGCGGCATGGTGATATCGTAAGTTTTACCCAATAACTGCTTCACCACTTCACCGCCGCCTTCTCCGATTCCCATAGTACCTACCGCACCATAGCGGGTATGACTGTCAGACCCAAGAATCATTTTCCCGCATCCTGCCAACTGCTCCCGCATGTACTGGTGAAGTACGCCTCGGTATGGCGGAAGAAAGATTCCTCCGTACTTTTTTGCATTGTCTAAGCCAAATACATGATCATCTTCATTGATTGTCCCACCTACAGCACAAAGGGTGTGGTGGCAATTGGATAATACATAGGGCACCGGAAATTCCTTTAAACCACTGGCCCGGGCCGTCTGCAAAATATTTACATAGTTGTTGTCAGGAGAAACAAGTGCATCAAACTTTAACTTTAAATTTTTGTCATCTTCGCTGTAATTATGAGCCTTCAAAATCCGGTATGCCATGGTATTCGTTTGTGCCTTTTCTTTACTTATGACCGGATTGTCAACGAATTCTCCTTCTGGTGTCAAAAACACACCCGTTTCCGTTAATTGAATCATTTTTTCACCTCTTTCTACATTGATTTTTTAACAGCTATACATGAGACTCTCTTTTCTTATAATAACCCCCATTCAAAAAGTTTTTTACAGTCTCTGGATCAACCTCTTTCAGAGGAAAACCTCCCATTCTTGAATAAACATTCATCTTACACATTTGCTCCGTGATTTCCATTGCAAAAAGTGCTTCTTTTAAATTCTGGTCGTAGGTAAGCAGTCCATGGTTTTGCATGAATATTACATTTGCTTTCTCTGACGCCATTTTCACAGCCTCTGCCAGTTCCATGCTTCCGGCATGATAATAGGGAACATACTGGATGTCCGCATTATAATATATACTTTCAATAAACAGGTTGGTTTTAAGCGGTAGATCTGCACAGGCACACATGGTTCCATAAAATGGAGAACTGTGAACAATGGCTTTTATATCCGGTCTTGTCCGGTATATGTTCAAATGCATGCCAGTCTCTTTGGACGGCTTTTTCTCACCTTCCAGCACATTCCCTTCCATATCACACACAAGAATGTCTTCATCTTTTAATTCACCCATTACGGTTCCACTGGCCGTTATCCAAATGCGGTCATTTTTCCTCACACTGATATTTCCCGATGTTCCCCATGTAAGGCCTTTTTCCATGATGCCCCGGCCCGTTTCCATGATCTGATATTTTTGTTCTTCCAAAACTACGTCCTCCTGTTTAAACTTCTTCTGTAAGTTTGATTGCTTTTTCAAAAAAATCTTCCTGACCAAAATTGCCGGATTTCAATACCAGACGAAGGTTTTGCCTCTCCATTGGTACCATAACAGGAACTCCTGGCGCCACACTTTCTCCAATATAGTAAGAACTGCAGCCAAGAGCTTGTGTTACAGCTCCCGAAGTCTCTCCACCCGCAACGATAATGCTGGTATATCCTTCTTCTGCCGCCCTGACAGCGATATGGGCCATGGTTTGTTCCAGTCTGGAAGCCACCATTTCCTTACCGGCTTTTTGATTATCAAGAATCTCCTGATTGGGGGCGGAGCTGTATATTAAGGGGACCCCTTTTTGTTCCTTTGCCCATTGCCAGATCGATTCCTCTCCTTCTTCTCCTGATACCAGTGCTAAAGGTTTTATTCTGTAACTGGGATGACCTGCTTTTTGATATGTATCAATCTGCTTTAAGGTAATAGCAGAACAGCTCCCTGCAAGTAAAATGGCCTTGTTCTTTCCTTTTTCCACATTTTTACTTTCTGTCTGTTCCGAATCAGTTGTATGATCTTCCTGATCCTTAATCAAGTTCTTAACCAGCAACGTTCCAATCGCTCCCGCTAGTCCTGATCCTCCTGTATGAAAATCCAAATCCCAAAACTTTTCTGCTATGATTTGTCCGTGCTCCTCTTCATAGTAATCCGGAACGAGATATACATTCTTTCCATTTTGGGCAATCCCGTCAATCTGTTCTTTTAAGCGGGTACATTCTTTCTCATTGCTTAACTCGTCCACGCCTATCATAATGCAAGGGTGTTTTCCCTGGTCTTTCATTAATTCCTGTATCCGGCTATCCCACATCGGTGTTAAGGGGTGATCCTTCATATGGCTTTCATGAAGAGGAACTCCATAAACAAATAATCTTCCATCTTTTACTGTCCGGCCATTCACGGGTAGAGAAGGGCAAAGAACTGTATATGGAAAGGAAAAACGTTTTAATACCGCATCAATAACCGGTCCGATATTACCTTTTCTGGTAGAATCAAAGGTGGAACAGTATTTAAAATAAAGCTTCTGGGTTCCAGCATTTTTAAGCCATATAAATGCATTTAAGGAGATTTCTGTGGCCTCCTTTACCGGCATGGTCCTGGTCTTTAACGCAATTACAATCGCCTGTGTACCCTCTTCTGCTTCCCAATCCTTAGAGGGAATTCCATTCACCAAAACAGTTTTTAACCCAGCATCTGCCAAAAAGGAAGCAACATCTGATGCTCCTGTAAAATCATCCGCTACACAACCAAATAAATATTTACCCATATCGATTCCTTTCTATTTCAGGACTTCTGTCAATGCCTCATAAGCGCTATCGGGGCTTGTGTATAATCTGGCGTGATTGGTCACCAAACCTTTCGCCGCTCTTGCCATCGAGATTTGAGCCAGTACAATCTGGTCATATTCTTCATCAAGCTGCTTCACCTTGTCCTGTATGAATTTGTCAAACAGAACCATATCTCCAATTTGTACCGCTTCCCAGGCACCGGGAACCAGGTGCATATCAACTTCTTTTGACTTACCGTGCCTGATTCGGTATGACAGATATAAATCCCTGGTGGTATCTACTGTGCCTGCAAAGGTGCATAAAATAGCCGTTTTTCCATCTTTCTGCGCCACTGCATCTAACATTGCCCCATCCGGACATATAACTGGCTTTGATAAAAGTGCTCCAAAATGTTCCGCATAAGGAGAAAATATAGTACAGGTCAAAAGTACGGCATCTGCTCCATCTTCACATGCATTTGCCAGCATTTGAAACATCCTTTTCATAGAAGAATCATTAATTCCTCCTTCTTCGTTTACTTTCTGCAGCAGATAGCTGTCCAAATAATTTCTTATCTCCAACGGCTCTTCTTTTTGCTGGAAATATTCCATCATAGGATTTACTGCATTTAAAGTTACACTAACTAAGGCAATTTTCTTCATTTCAGTCTCCATTTCTAATCAGCTAAAACTATAGATTTCATTTGCTCTTTGCCCTGCAAATTAATGCAAGAAGGGTGCTACAATGAAACGATTTTATTGCAGCACCCTGATATAACCTTAGTTTTGCTTATTTTTTCCATTTAATTCTGGGAATAATGATTCCGGTTCGCTGCATTTCCTCCAAAGCCTGCTTTTGTGCCGTTACTTTACGTTCTGTACGCTCCAGAATTAATTCCGCCTCTTCCGGCTTGATTACACAAACTCCATTTAAATCCCCAACTATAATATCTCCTGGTCGGACCATAACCCCAGCACAGCTGACTGGCACATTCAACTGACCAGCTCCACTTTTTCCAGCAGTACCACATGTTAAACCTTTTGCAAAAATAGAGACACCAGCTTCTTCGCAGCCTTCAATATCACGAAACGCACCATCTATGACGATGCCCTCAACCTTTTTTATTTTCGCACACTGGCTCCTGTGATCTCCCCAATAAGAACTGTTGCAATTCCCTTTTCCTGCTATTACTATTACATCTCCCTCACCGGCCATTTCAAGTGCATCGGCTACAATCGCACCTTCACTAATCGGAACATCCACAGTGAATGCATAGCCAACAATCTTTTTACTTCCTACCCATGGCTTTATTTGATAATCCATAGCTGAAAAAACTTCCATGCCATCGCATAATTCCGGGACTGTATAGGATGCGATTCTCTTTAATAGCTCATTATTTTCATTCATCTAATTTTTACCTTTCTATGGTTATCTTAAAAGTGATATGTGAATATGTACTGATATTGGATTGCACAAATATGTGGTGATTGAGTAAACATGTGTGATTGTTCAGATTCAAATGATTTAGATAAAAACAGGCACGTTTATCTTTTATGATTTGTAAAGGAAAACCTGTTATATATTTTTTTAATGCTCTGATAAAAATCTATCAATAAATTTCTATGTATATTGTGACTAAAAAGTATTTACAGATACGTCAGCTTTTGAAGATTTACTTATGGCTGATAAACTGATTATAAAAGCATTTACACATTATACAGATATTGCTTTATATTATTAAATTTTATACAATATTGTATAAAATGTATAATTCTATTATTGAATCATATTATAAAATTTTTCTATGGGAAAGAATTACTAAGTTCATCAGAAACTCAATGAAATCTCTTTCGTTTTATAAAAATCCACTCCTCTTAATACTATTTATTCTTCGGACAACATGAAATCCGTGAGCTATAACAGCTGTGTTTATGGTCAATCCATATCATACAATTCACTAATTGAATGATATACGGTGAATGCTATCTCATCTTCAGGAAGTCAACTTTATATTAATCACGTTTTAAGGGCAAAAAAATAACAGACAACCAAAAGCAAACTATCAGTTTTTGCCTTCGGTATTGTCTGTAATCAGTAACAATCCTCATCATGCCAATATTCTTAGAACATTTACAAAGACATCCTAACATAATTGTAAATGATATCAATATATTACTGTTTTTTAAAAAGATTTGTATATTATCTTTTTGATTCTTAGTTGTTTTCTCCAATCGTCTTCTAAGTGATGCCACATTTGTTGGAAGAATCTTAAAGTTGCACACAAAATATATCTCAATTAAATTTTGAAAATGCTTAAGCAGAACCATTTTCTCCTAACTTTAACTAATTCATGCTTACTGCTCAACATAATAAACTGGAAGTCATTTTATCTAAAGAGAAAAGTCAGTACTTTACGAATGCCAAAATACTGACTTTTCAAACATAGGACTATAAAATTAAACTCTCTATTATATATTACATAGCCAGAACTTCGTTCCACTTCTCTTCTACCACAGGAATTCCTAATTCCATGTTTTCCTTCATACAACGAAGCTCCATCTCTCCCGGATAATAAACTTCTGACTCTGCTTTTACTGGAATTGATTTCTTTACATCTTCCACAATGCCATTCACTATTTCATCTGTTGTCCCAACAGTATTTGCCTTAGAGGGATCGATTGCAATCATGATCTGTGTTAAACCTACTTCATCACCAAATGATCCTATAGTATGCACGGAGTTGCCGTTGGATAGAACGGTTGCAATTAAATCAAGGGCGATGGAAATACCACTTCCCTTCCAATACCCCATAGGCAGCACTCTCCATGTTTTTTCAATCTCTGCCGGATCCGTTGTTAAATTTCCCTCGCTGTCATATCCTCCTGGTACAGGAAGAGGGATTCCTTTCAGCTTACAATCCTCCATCTTTCCATAAGAGAACTGTGATACAGCACAGTCTATCATAACGTGTTCCCCATTGCCTCTGGGTATTGCCATAATGAAAGGATTATTTCCTATTTTTTTATCGATTCCTCCCCATGCCGGCATATTGGGTTGGGTATTGGACCAGCAGATTCCGATGCACCCCTGGTCTGCTGCCTGCCATCCATAACTTCCGCCCCTCATCCAGTGGTTGTTATTTCCAAGTGCCACAATCCCTATGCCATGTTGCTTTGCAAGCTCTACTGCCCGGTCCATTGCTTTCTTTGCATTAAGAGGACCAAAACCTCTGTGCCCGTTCCAGCGTTCAAAAGCTCCCATTTGCATAACACAATCTGCTGACACCTTCGGATCAATTTCACCCTTTTTTAAATATTCCACAACGCGTGGAAAACGGTTTAATCCGTGAGAATATACACCTGCCAGGGAATTTTGTGCAAAAAGAGCTGCTGCATCCTCTGCATTTTTTTCATCAAAACCATATTTTAACAATACCCGCTCAAATTCTTTCTTCATCACTTCATACTGAATTCTCATTTCTTCCTCCTACCTGAATCCGTCCTCTATTGTCTTAAAAAATGACATTGACCTTCATATAATCGCCTGGATTTTTTTCAATATCCTCTATTGTCTCAGCTGCATCATCTAAAGTTACAACTTTTGTAAGAATCTTTGCAACATCTACCTTTCCAGTATCAATCAGATGAATCGCTTCTTCAAACTCATTGGCGCTGGTCCGTGCACCGCAAATATCAATTTCTTTTTTCGTTATAACATCAGTGGGAATTGGTGTCTCTGTCTTGGGCCAGCCAGTGAAGGTGATTCTTCCTGCATTGGCCACCAAATCCAGAGTTGTACGTACGGCGACGTTAGATCCAGAACACTCCATAACCAGCTCCGCCATTCTTCCGCCTGTATACTCTCTGACCTTTTCCTGCGCATTTTCTTTTCTGGAATTAATTACATACTTTACTCCCAGCTCCTTTGCTTCTTCGAGTCTCTCGTCCACAAGATCAATCATAATTGGTTCAGCACCATAAGACAGCGCTGACATAGCTGCCAGAATGCCAATGGGGCCAGCTCCAATTATTGCAACATGTTCTCCAGATTTTAATCTTCCCCGATGAATTCCATGGAGAGCAATGGTAAGAGGTTCCGCCATAGGCGCCAACTCCCAGGGCATACTTTCAGGAAGCTTCCAGAGCATATCTGCGGGATGGGTAAAATACTCGGCCATACCGCCCTCTACGTGAACTCCAAGTACCTTTAAGTCCGTACAGCAGTTCGTTCTTCCTATTGAGCATGGATAACAGGATCCACAGTATAAATAAGGATCTACAATTACATGGTCTCCTACCTTCAACCCTCTTTTATTATCATCCGGAATGTAAATTACTTCACCTGCAATTTCATGTCCGATTACTCTTGGGTAGGATACCAACGGATTGGTTCCCCGGAATGCACCGATATCGGAACCACAGATACCGGCAGATTTTACCTTAATTAATGCTTCCCCTTTCCCTGGAACTGGCCGATCTAAAACCACGCAGTCCACTTTCCATGGCTTTTCAATTTTAATTCCCCACATGTCAAACCTTCCCACTTTCTTTCTTATTTTTATCCATATTAAATTTCACAATTATTGAAATTACAATAATGCCTGCTGCAATACCAAATGCAGCTTCCGCTGTGCTAACCATATAAGCATTGCTTTGGGTGAAATCTTTCAGTACAGTATAGCTCATAGCATAGTAAAGTCCTCCTCCAGGCACCAGTGGAATCAGGCAGGGAAGAAGAAATACTACTGCAGGTGCTTTCCGTTTGCGGGCCATCAATTCTGAATAAGCGGTAGCAAACATGGACGCCGCCATATTGCTGATAAAGCCACTGTCTGATATCTGAAAAAAGACACTGTATAAAAACCAACCGACTCCTCCTCCCAAAGCCACGGTCAAAAGGTGTTTTCTCTTTACGTTATACACAATACCGAAAGCCATGGAACCGGTAGTCGCTGCAAGCGTCTGAAACCAAAGATCTGTCACTTATTTTCCTCCCATCAACATCAATGGAACTGCAAACCCTATTGCAATGGAAATTGCTGTCAAAACGGCATCAACACAACTGAAAAATCCGGTAATGGCATTGTTATTTAACATATCCCTTACAGCGTTCATAAGTGCCATACCTGGTATTAAAAGCATAATGGTTCCTATCATAATCTTGTTGGGGCGGGCTCCCGCTACCAGAAGCCCCCAAGTCATTCCACAAAACCCCAGTATCATGGAACAAATCGCTATGTAAACAAGCTTTTGAGGTTTCCTGTTTCCAATATGACTATCTATCTCAAACAGCAATCCTCCAATCACTCCAGCAACCACTCCCTCCTGCAACCTTCCTCCAAAAAAACAGGCAAAGGAGGAAGCAGCAAGTATATAACCTGCTGCGGTCTCCCATCTTTTAAGTTCTTTCTTCTCCAGACACTCATTTAATCGAAGTGAAATTTCCTCTAAATCCGGTTTCTCCTGGCATATGTAACGAGACAACGTATTTAAATCCTCCAGTCTAGCCATGTTGATACCCACCCCATATATTCTTCTGGATTCCGTAAGAGACTCTCCACTGCTTTTCTTAATTGTCACTACAATCAACGAGCGTATGGCAAAAACGTCTACCCTTTCCATACAATAGACCCTGCATAAACGGTGTATGGTATCCTCTACCCGGTGGATTTCAGCTCCTGCTTCCAGCATCCCCTGACCGATATCTACAAATATATCAAGATATTGATTCATTTTTTCAACCTACGGTTACTCCCAGGAACTCACATAGCTCCTGAATACATGCCTGCTTATTTTCAATTGTCAGCTCTTCCTGAAACATAAATCGGAATATTTCTTCCATCTGGCCTGCAAGCATCTTAAGACCAGGAATTGTTTTTAATCCTCTGGCCTTGGCTGCCAGAATCACTGGTGTATCTGCCGGATTAATAATTACATCGAATACAAGGCAATCCAGGGGGAGTTCATCAATAAAGCCCAGATACTCGTGAGTTGCCCCGTAACCTGCCATCCCAAGAGGGGTAACCTGGAGAAAAATCCTGGCATGTTTTGCAGTTCTATCCAAATTCTCGGGGGTGGAAGCCAAAGCAATCGTTTCCATTGATGTGTAGCGGTTTAAAATATCAGCAATTTTCTCTGCCTCATCTGTGGTCCGGTTTAAAATAGTCAGCTTTTTAATTCCTCTTTTAGAGAGTTCCAGCCCGATGACGCCACTGATGCTGCCGCTTCCCAGCATGACTGCCTCTTTCCCGTCCAAGTCAATTCCACTGGTCAAAATAGCATTTAAAGCACCTTTTCCATCCATACCAACCCCATGGCTCGTTCCATCCTCATCAATGCGGACCGCATTTACGGATTGGAATATTCTGGAACTTTCATCCACATCATCCAGTAGAGGAATGATGTCTTTTTTATGTGGCATGGTAGGACATATGTAACGGATCTTTAATGTTTTACACGCTTCCATAAACTCAGGAAGCTTCCCTTTCGGAATCTCGATTGGCAGCATAATGGCATTCATATCCAGTTCGCTAAACAATTTGTTATACGCTCTGGGAGCATTTGTTTTTCCCATGGGATCACCAATATTCAGCACAAGCTTTGTATCAATATTAAATTTTACATTTTCCAGTTTCAATACTCTTCCCCCTAATCATTTGCTGTCTTTCCCAGGTAAACTTCAAGTAATGCATTCTGGTCCACGCCATCGCTTGCATTTAGTTCTCCCGCAATTCTTCCTGTATTCAGCATATAAGAACGGTCACTAACCTTAATGGCCATTCTCGCATTCTGCTCTACCAAAAGAATGGTAACTCCTGTATCTTTTAATTTTTTAATTACTCCAAACACCTGCTCCACCACCAAAGGAGCAAGTCCCATAGAAGGCTCATCCAGCAAAAGCAGCTTCGGATTTGACATCATAGCGCGCCCAATCGCCAGCATCTGCTGCTCTCCTCCTGATAATGTGCCGCCCATCTGATTTTTCCGTTCATAAAGACGTGGAAAATATTCAAATACCTGTTCCAGTATTCTCTCATCCAAAACTTTATCAGTGTCTCTTGTATATGAACCAAGGTATAAGTTTTCCATTACAGTAGCATCTGCAAAAATCTTCCGTCCTTCCGGCACAATGGAAATTCCTTTTGGTATGATCTCATGGGATTTCCTACCAACCATTTCAATCCCCTCATACTTCACTGAACCGCGTTCAATATGCACCATACCGATAATTGATTTTAAAAGAGTGGATTTACCTGCGCCATTCGCCCCAAGAAGAGAAACCAGCTCTCCTTTATTTACATAAAGGTTGATATCTTTAATTGCTTTAATTGCCCCATAGCTGGAGTTTAGGCCAGATACTTCCAAAACTGTTGCTTGCTGACTCACTATGATTCACTCCTTCCCAGGTACGCTTCAATCACCCTCTCATTGTTCTGAATCTCTTCCGGAACTCCACAAGCGATCCGGGCACCGTAGTTGAGCACTGTAATATTATCTGAAATATTCATGATTAAATCCATATCATGCTCCACCAGAAGAACAGCTACGCCGAAATCATCCCGAATTCCCCGGATCGTACGGATCAGTTCCGCCTTTTCCGACGCATTCATACCGGCTGCAGGCTCATCCAGAAGAAGAAGTTTCGGACGGGTTGCCAGGGCTCTTCCTATTTCCAGAATCCGCTGATGACCGTATGGAAGGCTGCAGGAAGGCTCATCTTTTAAATCAGCAATCTTTAAATACTCCAGAAGTTCCTGACTTTTTCTACGAACCTCCCGGTCTTCTTCCAGCATCTTTTTACGGTCAAATAAAATATTTAACATCCCGGCTTTAGTACGGCAGTGAAATCCTGTCATGACGTTTTCAATGGCACTCATTTTCTTAAACAGGCGGATATTCTGATAGGTTCTTGCCATTCCCATTTCCACGATCTTATTTGGCTGTATTCCACTGATGGAGGTGCTATCAAACAAAACCTCCCCTTCCGTAAGCTGGTATACCCCGGTAATAAGATTGAATACGGTGGTTTTTCCTGCGCCATTTGGACCAATAAGGGAACAGATCTGATTCTCCTCTATTTTTAACTCTACATCGGAAACCGCAGTCAGACCTCCAAATTTTTTCGTCACATTTTTTAATTCCAGAATCGCCATCTTACTCACCTGTCTTTCCCATACGTTTTTTCTGTATGTAATTGATAAGTTTTACTGCATATGGCGTAAGTCCTCCGGGATACCGGATAATTACCATCAAAAGAATAACCCCATATACTACCATTCGCCAGTCTCCCAGGAAACGCAGAGCCTCTGGAAGAATATTCATAATAACTGCACCGATTACCGGGCCAATGGTAGTACCCATACCGCCCATGATCGCTGTCCACAAAAATAAGTTGGAATCATTACTGGTAAAACTATCCGGGCTTACATAGTGAACCATCATTGCATATAGAACACCTGCAACAGCGGAATAAATGGCGGATAAAACAAATGCTCTAATTTTGTATTCCGTAATATTGATTCCTGTCAGTTCTGCAACCTTATCATCATCACGGATGGCCTTAAATGCTCTTCCTGTTCTGGAATTCATTAGCCATTTCTGATACATGATTCCGATAAAGACAAAGAATGCAATAAGGTAATAATATTTAAACAGCGTATTGAAATGGAATCCTAACACAGAAGGTGATTCAATTCCTACCACGCCTGCCGGGCCGTTTGTCAGACCAATCCAGTTGACCAGAACCATTCTGACAATTTCACCAAAGCCAATGGTTAAAAGTGCCAGATAACTTCCTCTTACTTTCAGGGCAGGTATAGCCAGCACAACACCAAATATGGCAGTTACCAGAATAGAAACCGGTAAAACCACTAAGAATGGGAGACCAAACCTGGTGTTTAAAAGTGCGGTCGTGTATGCGCCAATGCCATAAAATGCTGCCTGACCAAGTGACAACTGCCCGGTGTAACCGGTCAGAACATTTACTCCTGTACCAACAATGGCATAAATACCAATCATATTTACAATCTGTATAATATAGTTATTCGGGAGCAAAAACGGAAGAATCAGTATTGCAGCTGCTAAAATCGCAGCCAATCCTATTTTGTTAGCCTTTTTCATTTATGTACCTACCTCCCTACAATTTCTGCTCAATCCGCTTTCCAAGAAGACCATTCGGCTTAAAATAAAGAAACAAGAATAACAGAACAAATGAGATAATATCCTTGTATGCAGCCGTAGCGTAGGTGGCACCTAAGGCTTCTACGATTCCCAGAATCAAGCCCCCGATCAGTGCTCCCACAACATTGCCAAACCCTCCAAGAATAGCGGCCGAAAATGCTTTGAGTCCTACCAGTGTACCCATATCCACACTGACATAGAAAATTGGGGACAACAAAATACCTGCGACAGCAGCAAAGGCTGCACTGATTCCAAAAGTCATCAAACGGCAGAAATTCACGTTAACTCCCAGCATAGAAGCGCCTTCTGAGTCATTAGCAGCTGCTCTCATTTGCTTTCCTTTTTTCGTTTTGTAAAAAAACAACTGGAGAATTACAACCAGAACCAGTGAAACACCGATAATCCCCATATTCTGTGGAAGAAGCAAAAGCTGTCCCAAATGAATTGGCTCTGTACTGAAAAGTGCCGGAAATACCTGTGGCTCTGCTCCCCATATAACAATTGCCAGATTCTTCATAATATAAGAAACACCAACCGTTGCAATTAAAAGGTTTGTAAAAGAACTAAATTCCAACTTTCTGTATATAAAACGTTCCAAACAGGATCCGATAACTGCCCCCACTAAGATAGTCAAAATAATAGCTACGGGAATGGGAAGACCCAATTTGATCAAAGTCAGACAGATAAATGCTGAAATCATAATGGTATCACCATGTGCGAAGTTAAGCATTCCCAGTGATTTATATATCATGGTTACTCCTATTGCAAGAAGTGCATAGATACTACCATTGGTAAGGCCATTTAAAATTTGTTGAAATAGCATAAGCTCCTCCTAATCAGACTCGTCCTGTATTAATCCATTGGTATGATCGTATGCTTCCCATCCTGAATTTGTACAACCATAAGGGTTTTTACCATCTCTCCATTATCTGAGAAATTATAGGTTCCAGCCACGCCTTCAAAATCTTTTGTTCCCAGAAGGGTATCTCTTACCGCCTGTCCATCTGTGGTTCCCGCTCTTTTTACAGCATCTGCCCATAAGTACACGGAATCATATGCCTGAGGTGCATTCTGATCGTAGCTCTGGTGATATATTTCCTTATACTTTTTGTCAAATGCCTGAACCTTTTCATCTGGATTCGCATCCGTAAAGGCTGTTGTGAAAATTAAACCATTTACTGCATCTCCGCCTAATTCCACCAGCTTGGGCGAATTATAGCCTGTTCCGATAAAAGGAATATCAATTCCATTCTGCTTCGCCTGCTTGCTGATTAAAGCCGCTTCTGTATAATAACCCCATATGATAATTGCATCCGGATTGGCTTGCTTGATCTTTGTCAGATGAACGGAAAAATCTTTTTCGCCTGAATTATACATCTCACTTGCAGCAAGTTCGACCCCATATTCCGAAACAAGTTCCTGAATTTTACTGAAAGCTCCTGTGCCAAAGTCAGATGATTCATACAAAACGGCGATCTTCTGCCCCTTGATTTTATCTTTGAAGTATTGAAGCAAGGTTTTTATATGAGTGGTATCCGTAGCCGTTGTCCGAAAGATAAATTTGTTCCCCTGCTCTACAATGCTCTGGGCACTGGAACATGGAGTGATCTGAGGAACTTTCTCAGCTTCCGTAACTTCCATATCTGCCAGAGTACAGGAACTGTTAAGTGCACCGATCAGAACATCAATCTTATCCTGATTTACCAGCTTCTGTGTAACCGTAACCGATTTAGCCGGTACCCCTTCATCATCTTCTTTTACAAGTTTAATCATGTACTTACCATCAATTCCACCTGCATCATTGATCTCATTTACTGCCATTTCTACCGCATTTGCCTGCACCTGCCCACTGGCAGCTGCATTCCCTGTAAGAGGACCCACAACCCCTAAAGTAACGGTTTCTTTCCCATCTGCTGATTTTTTTCCAGCCTGACATCCTGAAACCATCCCTAATACTGTTACTGCTGCAACCAACCCCATGGCTGTTCTCCAATATCTCCCCATAAACAAACTCCTTCACTTTTTTATTTTTTAGGCAGAAAGCATTGATGCGCCCCTTGCTTTCTGCCATCAGTTACATTCCTGCTCTATAATCTGGCAATCTCAGCCGTTGCCCTTAAGAAAGTGTCGATATCTTCCACACTATGACAATGAAGAGGAGATACCCTGACAATTCCCTCTAAGTCAAATGGATGCAAGGATCTTACAGAATAATAATTGGAATCGCTTCTGTCATATACGATGACATTACGTTTTACATATTCCGTTACTGCATCCGGACAACTGATATTATCAAATGTCAATGGCATAATAAAATCTCTATTTTCTAATGACTCTCTGTCAAATTCTACTCTGGCATTGGGAATATGACGAATTCCTGGAACTTCCTCTGTACCTTCCAATGCGCGGTACAGCAATGCCCTTTCATGCATCTCGATTCTCTCCATTCCTTCTGTATACAGATCTCTTCTGTCTGTACTGTCAATGAAATGGCTGCCGATCCAGCATACATGGTCCACAATAGCGCTTACACTTGCGTACATTGCAGGTGCCGGACCACCGATCTCCCAACCATCACCTAAATTTCCCAAAATGCCGGGGCGATTTAAAACAGCAAGACGGTCAGAAATATATGCAGCACCGAATCCCCGGCATCCAAAAATTTTGTATGCCGCAAAGTTGATTCCATCAAGCTGTAAATCTTGTACGTCTACAAGGCCATGAGGAATATGCTGTACTGCGTCAGAGATGATGTAGAGATCCGGTTTGATGTCTCTGGCTGCTGTGACAATTGCTTTCATATCCATAACAGCACCCGTATGGTTGGAAGCGTAAATACAAATCAACAGTGCTGTATCCTTATCCACCAGACGTCTAATTTCCTCTACATCAATTCCTCCGGTTTTCTTATTTGGTTTGGCAATACGAACTTCCATGCCTGCCTTTTTTCCATAGTACATGGCGGAATCATAGGCTGAAGGATGATCTAAGTCTGTTACAACCACGTTGGTTCCCTTTACATTCTCAAGAACGGTACGTACCATTTCAAACATAACCTTAGAAGAAGATTTTTCAGCAATGATCTGACCGTATTTAGGTGCATTGAACATCACTCTTAAATCTGCAAATCCATTAAGGGTCAGTTTCCTTAATGCTTTTGCCCGTGGGTGCTTTCTGGAATCGCAGTCTGGAAAAGAGTCCGCTTCCTGATATGCCTTATTTACTGCCTTTAACCTTAAAGACCCACCTGCATTTTCAAAAAATAGTCTCTTTCCTGCTTCCGGATCAGAGTCGACATGCCAGAATCTATCCTTGATTTCTCTCTGCAGTTCATCATCAAATAACAACCCATGCGGATATTCTTTTATATTCATTCCCATTTCCTCCTTAATCAAATACAACTTTTCCTTCGTCAAAAATAACTTTTCCATCTACCTCAATGCTAGGATCTTTAAACATCATATCAATATGAAGCAGGCAGTCCTTATTATCTGTCTCGTTATTCCCTAATGCCACATGCACATATCCCATGCAGCCTTCATCCTCCAACATCCGTCCGCAAAGGCTTGCATCCGGATTTAGTCCTACTCCGATTTCACCAATACGGTAAATGCGGGGATCTCCAATTTCACGAAGGACTTTTTCAAACTTTCTCGCTTCCTCTCCCCCCTCAATTTTAGTCACAAAGCTGTTTTCTATGTACAATGTAATTGGTTCCGTTAAAAGTCCCATGGCTGGGTGGGTAATGCTACCGTCAATAACTACCTTTCCAAATGCTGTTCCCGGCATTGCTCCTGTGGCGCACTCGATGTCTGGCGGAGAGGAAGTCTGTCCCTTTTGCAGGCTCATGCCATACTGAGGGAATATTTTATGTCCCTTAATGCTGCATGTATAATCCGTTCCCAGTGAAGAAGTGATATGACACACATCACCGCCTTTAAACCCCTTTGCCATCTGATCCACATACTTTCTGTTGGCTTCAAAATCTGTATATAGCCCTCCTTTTTCCAGCATGTCAAAATCATAATCGCAGCAATTTATATCTCTTGCACCTGCCTCACAGGCCTTAAGACGTGCTGTACTGTGAGACAGCGAAAATGTTGTAGCCCGAAAGATAACATCTGCTTTCAGCATTGCCGCTGCGACCAAATCTGTTGGCTCTTCTCCATGCATCTGTCTTGGGTTCATCAAAACCAGGGTACGATTCGGAAATCTGTCGGCTGCATCCCACAAAGCAAGTCCGATATCCATGCTTTCCTCATCTGTTACGATCAAGATGTTTTCATCCTCTTTACAATGCGAGCATATAGTCAGCAATCTCTCGCAAGCTTCGTAAATTCTTTTTTTTCTCATTTTTCTTCCTCTCTTCATTCCTTTTTTATTTATAACACCCAACTTTTATAGGCCAGGTATTTATAGCAATAAATATATTTATAATTAAAGAAAAACAAACTTCATTTGGAATAATATTTATACGAATAAATATTATTCCAAATGAAAAGGAACACTAGTTTCCTTTCATTCACAAAGTTATTTCCTACTCTTTTTATGCACTCTCTCTAATAATCAATTTCACACCGACAAAATCGTCCTCTACATTTTTCCCTTCAATTAGGGCCAGCATTTTATCAACATAAATTTGCGCCAGCTTATCCTTGGAAACATCTACGGTTGTAAGAGCAGGTGTTGTAAGTGGTGCAATCTGCGTGTTATCACACCCTATAACCGATATATCATCAGGTAAGTTTATATCAAGCTTTTTTAAATATTGCATAACCTGTGCTGCCAGATAATCATTACCAATTACAAATGCAGTTGGTTTCTTGTCCTTATCCGAAGACACTACCATTCGGAACACTTCGTCACAGATGTCTTCTACCGTCTGCGTTCTGGTACATACCAATTCCGGATAAACTGGAATCCCATTATTCTCGAGAGCTTCCACATAGGCTTTCACCCGGAAATCATTTCCCGTGATTCCCTTCGTCTTATATTTTACCGGTGGAATCAATCCAATGCGTACGTGACCTTTCAAAATCAGATAATCCATGGATTTTTTAACCGCATCGTAATAATCCGGCACAACTGTTACAATATTTGAATGAAGCTCCTCGTATTTCTTTGTCTTATACAGGATAATAGGAATCCCATTTTCTGCAATTGCATTAAGCTGTTGCGCTTCAAATACATTTGTCGCCATAAAAATTCCTTCAGGCTGCCTGCTGATAAGCATATTGAGAAAGCCTTCTGTATTTCTGCTGTAATTTAATGAAACATAATAATCATGCTCAAATAACCGGCTTTCAACCGCTTCAAATAATTCCGTCTGTATATTATCACATACAAAAATAAATTGAGATGACCGGCTGGTTCTTAAGCCTCTGGCCAACTGATTGGGTATGTAATTCAACTCTTTTACTGCCTTCAATACTTGTTCTCTTTTTTCCTTGCTAACATAATTAGAATTATTTAATACATAAGAAACTATGGTGGGGGATACATTAGCAAGTTTCGCCACATCTTCGCGGGTAACCGTTTTATTACTCAATTTACTTGTATTCTCCTTTTTGTAAATTCGTATAAATATTTTTCAAGCTTATATTCAATATATAGCATTTCCAAACATAACTGTCAAGATTTATTTTGAAAATTAAGTCGTTTTTTACACTTTCCATTATTAATACTTTATTTTATACAACACTTTGCACAATTTATATAAATATAAATTATATTTACATTATTGTAATTTGCAAATCTAACCTCACGCCTTATGCATATCCGCTGCTCCGCCAAGCCAGTGACGCTCCAATTTGTTACTCCTTGCATCTTCCTGTAAATTCAAATTTAATAAACTAGACCATAGCTGCAACACCTGCTTTAAACGAATCAGGCTAAAAGAATTTTAGAATAAAATCTTTTAGCCTGATTATTATTTATATTATAATTTTAAAATTTATTTCTATAAATGTGCTCATTTTTTCCTGGAATGATATAGATCATCAATCCAATAAGTATTCCATATCTGTCTGTAATCTTTAATTCTACTTTTCCAGATCCCACTTTCTAACAATGCCCGTAACCCCATCCATTGTTACTTCTATCGCCTCATTTTCCATATAGAACCGAGTGGTAAACACACAGAAACCGCCATTGATATAGACCTCCATAATGGAATGGTCTATCAGGATGTCCAGAGACGTTAACTCCTTTAACGTTGCCCTCCGAACGCTCCTGCCGCTTCCCGATCCGTCCTTGAACTCCATGGAAAAGACCTGTTTATCTCTGTCATAAACGAGAATAAGACTATCACCAAAACTGATTTTCATGTTCTCGTTATCCATGTTTTCAATCATAATCTCAGAAGCCATGGAGCAGGAAAATATCTTATCCTGTATGAGTTCCTCAGACTTTCTCAGCCCCCGGACCTCTTCCACAGGCATTTGATAAATGACATTTTCCTTAAGTGTCAACTCTCTTGGAAGGGTAAACATATGCTGCCAGCCCTGTTCTATGGTCGGTACATTATCATAATCTTCACAATCAATCATCCCTGCCCAACCGACCAGGATCCTTCTGCCCTTTTCATCCAAGAACGTCTGAGGGGCGTAAAAATCAAAGCCCATATCCCATTCCCGAAACTCCGACAATTCATAACCGCCTTCTGCCTTATAATCCCCAGCCACCAGGAAATATCCCGACTGGTACTTGTTCTGAAATCGAAGTTCCTCTGCCTTTAAACCCTGTGGCGATACAGAAAGGACAGAAACATTATCCAAGTGAAATAAATCTGGACATTCCCACATATATCCAAAATCATCTCTGGCCTGAATTCGATTGATGTACCGCCAGTGCAGCCTGTCATCAGATTCAAACACCAGAACAATGCCCTGATCATGAATGGTCCTGGCCCCCTGAACCATGTAATAACGCCCATTTTCTTTAAATACCTTTGGGTCCCTTACATGGCAGCTTACATCTGCAGGATAATCCCTATTTGTCATCAGGCACCGTTTGCCACCCATGGTTTTTCCGTCCCGGGTTTCCACCAGCATGGTATTGGCTCCCCTGCCCTCTGATATGTAATCGTAATTTCCTTCTTCTTTAACATTCCCCGTGTAATAGAGGTAAATTGTCCCGTCCTCGATCAGGGCCGAACCGGAATACACACCATCACGGTCAAAGGGACTGTCCGGAGACAGAACAATGCCCGTATAATTCCATCGAACCATGTCACGAGACTCATAATGGCCCCAGTGCTTTAAGCCGCCCTCCGGGCTTTCCGGTACATACTGGAAATAAAAATGGAAAGTCCCCTCCATCTGGCACAGACCATTGGGGTCGTTAAGCCACCCGTCAGGGGGGGCCAAATGGTAAACGGGATAAAACTTGCTGTGGTCAACTATCATTTTTCTCAAACCTTTCCGTCGTCATCCTTATAAAGAATCCAGGATATAATAAATGCAACACCTCCTGCAATGAGCATGGTAATCAAATAAGAAAGTGCATAATTAGTTGTAATCAGGAATCCGAACAGTCCTGTAATGCCGTATGCGGTAGCGCTGATTCCCATAACAGACGCATACAGAGCTCCTATGGCCCCACCGATACAGCCGGCAATAAATGGCTTCATGTAGCGGATATTCACACCGAAGATAGCTGGCTCTGTAATCCCTAAGAAAGCAGAAAGGGAAGCTGGAAAAGCCAGAGCCTTCGTCTTTTTATTCTTGGTCTTTATGGCCAGAGCCAGAGCAGCCGCGCCCTGGGCCACATTAGCAGCCGTTGCAATTGGCATCCAGGTGTTGGCTCCGGTTGCACTCAACATACCTGCCTCTAAAGCATTATACATATGATGCACTCCTGCTACCACCGTAGGTGCATAGACGCCGCCAATAAAGAAAGCGCCGATTCCTAAGGGGAGGCTGATCAAAAACTGTGCTCCATCCAGCACCCAATTTTCCAACGTGGAAAATACAGGGCCTAAGATCGTTAAGGATAAGTAGCCCGTTACGAGAACGGTTACCAGGGGAGTTACGAATAAATCAATCATCTCGGGCACCACTTTGTGGAGCTTCTTTTCAATGAAACTCATGACATATACTGCAATTACCACTGGAATTACGTGCCCCTGATATCCTACCAGGTTGATATTGTAAAGACCGAACCAGGCGCTGGCTGTTGGTACGGAATCAGCTCCCGCCACGCTCCAGGCGTTCATCAAGTCCGGGTGAATCATAATCATTCCAATGACTGCGCCCAAAAACATATTTCCGCCAAAGGCTTTGGCCGCACTGATGGCAATTAGAACTGGTAGAAATACAAAGGCTGCGTTGCTGAATAAATGGATGATGGTATATGTACCCGACTGAGACATGGCAGGGAATACGTTGGAAAGTCCCTCCAGCAAGCCCATCAGCAGACCACTGGCCACAATGGCAGGAATAATGGGGACGAAGATGTCTCCCAATGTCTTGACAGCCCGCATGAACATGTTCTGTTTCGAAGCCGCTGCCTGCTTTACCTCTTCTTTGGAGGCCGCCTGAATGTCTGCCAATTTGACAAATTCATCATATACCTTGTTAACTACACCCGTTCCTAAAATGATCTGGAGCTGGCCTGATGCCTCGAACACGCCCTTGACTCCGTCAATGGCTTCAATTTCCTGTTTTCTGCACTTCCCATTGTCCCCAATCACCAGACGAAGCCTGGTGGCACAATGAGCCGCTGAAATAATGTTTTCCTTCCCGCCGATACATGAAATGATTAATTCCGCTGTCTTGCCGTAGCCCATTTGAATACCTTCCCTTTCTCTTTGAAAAAAGCGTTTTTGATTACGTAACAGGAGGAATGGGAAACCTGCAGCTTTCCTTTTTCAATTCCTTCGCCCTGATGTGTAATCGATTTCATATTATAATCGAATTATATAATGATTATTCAGAAAAATATATTGGCAAAACATATGAAATCAATTTCACATTGTTGTTACATTTTACTAAACTGTCTTTTTCTTAAAACGCTTTATTACATTAAATGGCTTATTTTTTTTAACAGCTTACTATCACTTCTCTCAAACGGATTCCTGCTCCATCACCTCAAATCCCATCATCACCCGCTTCTTCGGCACATTTTCATTTTCCAGTAATTCAAATAGCAGGGTGACCGCCTCTTTTCCGCTTTCCTCATAATAATAATGGGCTGTTGTCAGGGTCGGTACCGTTATTTCCGAGATCCTCGTATGGCCGATGCCTGTCAGACTCACCTCTTCAGGAAGCAGTTTTCCCATCTCCCGCAGGCATTTCATCGCACCTAAAGCAATGGTATCCGTTGCACAGAACACCCCATCAATAGACGGATTCTTTAAAAATGCTTCCTCACACCTTTCGTAGCCTGATTCCATGGTAAATTCGCATTCGTACATATCCAGCTCTTCTGGCTTTCTGCCTGTCTGATTCATGGCCTCCATAAACCCCTGATAGCGCTGCTCTCCAGCGGCTTCGTCTTTCCTCGTCACTCCAAGGTAAGCGATCCTCTTCCGCCCCCGTTTGAGCAAAAGCTCCGCCAACTCCCTGGCTGCATTCTTATCATCGTGGTAAATGCAAGAGGCATAATCACAGGCTTGTCCCACCACGACCACAGGCACATTGAGCGCCTTGATCAGCTCTTTGTGCCTGGCTGTCAGCAGGGTAGCAATGAAGATGATTCCATCCACCCGGTCGTTGTTAAATATTTCAAGATAATCCAGTTCCTTTTCAATATTATTTTCCGTATTCGCCAGTAACAGCTCATACTCTCGCTTGGACAGCCCCTGGCTAATGCCCGCAACCACACGGCTGACTGCCTCCGAATCGATCTTTGGAAGCACCACGCCGATCAGCCTGGTTTTCTTAGTTCGCAGCATCTGGGCCTGCACGGATGGGCGGTATCCCGTCTCCTCAATCACCTTCCTGATCTTTGCTTTCTTATCCTCACTTATATATCCCTTATTTAAATATCTGGACACAGCCGCGGCCGAAACTCCTGCCATTTTAGCGATCTCACTGATTGTCATAAAGAGCTCCCTCCGGTAACATGTATATTAATATGAAACATTTCTGAAAACGATATCATGTTTCTATCATATACGATGGCAAAGAAAATCTCAATCTATTGTTTAAAAATTTCTCACTGCTTATCCGTAAAACTACATACTTATTCTTTCCAGTTGGCGTATTCTAAAACCAGTTTTTATGCTGTTATTACATGCCGGGTACCAGCCGAAGGATTTTATCATCCCCAGGATTCGGAAGCCCCCTGCCGTCCATGTTGCTGGTAGTTAGGTATATGGAACCATCCATTGCCTGATAAGCTTCCCTTAATCGTCCGTAACTACCGTCCAATAACCGTTCCACCTCTAAAACTTGTGTTCCGGATTCGTCGAAAGTGATTGCCAGAAGTACATTGCCACGGAGTGTTGACACAAGCAACTGGCCCTTCCGGGGACCATCCGTTACAAAGGCTATTCCTGACGGGGCCCAGGTATCATTCCCGCTTTGTATCACAGGCTTAATAAAATCGGACCCCTGTATTTCCTCATCACCTGTTACCAAGGGCCAGCCATAGTTGCCGCCTGGCTGTATGATATTAATTTCATCATGGGCGATTTCTCCATGATCTGTGGCATATAACACATTCTTGTCATTCCAGGCCAGACCTTGAGGATTTCTAAATCCCAGGGCGTATACCGCAGAACCTGGAAAAGGGTTATCCGATGGTATACTTCCGTCTGTCCCAATCCGCAGAATTTTACCTGCCATGCTGTTTATATCCTGTGCAAAATTGCGATTAGCGGCATCTCCAGTAGTGATATACAGATAGCCATCTGGACCAATTTTTATCCTGCCACCATTATGGATCCAGCTTGCAGGAATCCGATCCAAAAGAATTTCCTCTCCCGATGCGGTATTACTCTCGATACGCATACGTACCACCCGGCTGTAAATTTCTCCATTTTCCTGGTAATTATACATAAGATAAATATATCCGTTTGAAAGGAATTCCTTGTCCAATGCAAGACCCAGAAGCCCGCCTTCCCCACTGCTAATAAAAGGAGGGCCGAATGTATACACCGGCACCGGGTTTAATACCCCATTTTCTATGACACGCAGGTTTCCGTTCCGCTCCGTAAAGAACAGCCTGCCGTCTTCACTGATGTCCACCGCCCAGGGAATGTGGAGGTGTTCTGCAACAGTATGAATCTCGAATGTAGAATTCTGAACGCTCGTTATACCAAACGGAATATAATCCTCATTCCACTTCCATGCAGTCATATGGCTTATAGCGATAAAACTTTCCTTAATCATGGCGTCTTCCTTAATATTTTTACCGGCGTTGCCAACCGTATTCTTTGTAGCATTATATGGAAGGAGGCAGAATCGGGTGAGAAATCATCCGGTAAAGTGATTACTTTTTATTGCTACAGATATTTAAAAGTTATGAAAATACCCTGATCGTAAGACACATCACTTTTCTGTGTCATACGCTCAGGGTATCGTTTGTTTTAATGCTAATTTTATATATGACCGCTGATTAACCATAGTATTTAATCGCTTATCAGCGGTTTCTTTAATACTTCCCTCTAATTATCTTAATGTTAATCTTTTATCCCCTGCATGCTCTCTTCCTAGTCGAATTCCAACAGTAAAACTCCTTTTAACTGTCTTGTTTAAATCTTGTATTTCGTTGAAGAACGGTTCTTTTAAATCATCAAATTCCTTACTTACTTTTCTACAAAAAACATCTTCTGACCAGCATCAACATGACCATATTCTTCAAAAGAGAACTTTGCATATTCGTGCGAATTTGTTACACACAAAGCAGTTGCAGTTTTATATCCGGCTTTCTCAATCTGTTTTATGTTAAATTCCATAAGAAGATCACCAGCTTTCACAGGTGCACCGTCTTGAGTTCGTTTCACAAAACCTTTTCCATTTAATTCAACGGTATCAATCCCTACATGAATTATAATTTCCAACCCAACATTGCTGATAAGGCTAATCGCATGTAATGTGTCCGTAACATTAAAAACTTTCCCGTCAAACGGAGCTCTCACTTCTCCAACCGTTGGCAAAATTCCAATCCCATTACCTAAAATAGCTTGAGAAAAAACTTCATCAGGGAAATCAGAAAGTTTCATGGTATCACCTTCCATAGGCGCATATACACAAAATGGTTCTGTATTAATGGTTCGCTTATCTTTGTCATCAATATTTTTTTGCAATTTTTTAAACAGATTCATAAATCTGCTCCATTGGTAGCAATGCATTTCTTATACCAATCAAACGAATCTTTCTTATAACGGAGGTTTGTCCCATCTCCCGCATCATTGCGATCCACATAAATAACGCCATAGCGTTTGCTCATTTCCAAAGTTCCACAGGATACGATATCTATTATTCCCCACATTGTATAGCCAAATAAATCCACACCATCTGCAATTGCTTCTTCCATCTGACGGACATGTTCACGCAGATATTCTATGCGGTAGTCATCATGTACTGTTTTATCCGCTTCTAAGACATCCTTTGCTCCAATTCCATTTTCTGCGATCATAATCGGTAACTGGTATCTATCATACATTTCATTTAAAGAAATCCGTAATCCGATAGGATCAATCTGCCAGCCCCAGTCACTGCATTCCAAATAAGGATTTTTCTTACCTGAAAGAAGATTCCCGCTAGTAATCTCATAGTTGGGATCATTGGAAGATATCATGGACATATAGTAGCTGTATGCAAGAAAATCTACGGTATTCTCTGATATCAATTGATCATCATCCGCTTCTTTTACGATTTCCACACCAAGTTCTTTAAACATACGCTCCGTGTAAGATGGATATTTTCCTCTGGCCATAACATCAGTATAGAAATAATTTTTGTAATTCTCATCTAAAATACTCTGCATTACATCTTCGGGTTTACAGGTCGCCGGATAAGAAGTAAACCTAGCGATCATCCCTCCTATCTTAGAGCCAGGCAGTAACTCATGTGCTGCTTTAACAGCTAAAGCATTTGCTACAAACTGGTGATGTGTGCATTGAAAAATCGCCTGATTATACTCTGCTTCCTGATCTTTGATTAAACAACAGCCATTCCATGGGTTAAATCTGGAACAATTTATTTCATTAAACGGCAGCCAGTAATCAACTAAATCACCGAGTTCCTTGAATAGAGTTATGCAATATCTCTCATAATGTTTTATGGTTTCTCTACTCTTCCAGCCACCATACTCCTTAACTAAATGCACCGGAATATTGTAATGGAGAATCGTTGCGAATACCTTGATACCTAAACGATGACATTCTGTAAATAGGTCCTTATAGAATTGTAACCCCTCCTCATTTGGAAGCGGATCATCTCCGTTTGGATAAATTCTTGCCCAATTGATGGAAGTGCGAAAAAGTTTCATTCCCATCTCGTGAAACAGTTTTAAATCTTCCTTCCAATTATGATAAAAATCAATTCCCCTGCGGAATGGGTACATTTCTGTATCCGCAGTCTGGACCGCATTCACAAAGCGCTCCGTTGTCATGTTTATATTTCGGTTCTCCTGACGCATTTCATTTTCCCACGCGGCATCAAAATAACGTAAATCCTGTGTATCCAGACCTTTGTTCCCCTCCTGCCATGCTCCATCTGCCTGCGAGGCGGCAATGGCTCCGCCCCATAAAAATTCTTTTGGAAATTTACTCATAAATTATGCTCCTATTTCTTTTTGTATTTTGCTGTCTTTTTTTATTAGAATGTAGGTTATAAGAAAGGAAATCGTAAATGATACAACTACACCGACGATAGCCATGATAAAGTTCATGTTATTTTGGGGATCAATAAATATTGCAATTGTAGTAAGTCCAGTTGGCCCAAATGTAACGCGCTTTACTCCGGCAATTCCACAGACAATTCCGCCGGCAAACCCACCACAGAGCGCTCCGATAAATGGTTTCTTTAATTTCAGGTTTACACCGTACATTGCAGGTTCAGATACTCCAAGCAATGCCGTTAAACCGGTTGATCCTGCCATCGCTTTAAAATCAGTATCTTTTGACTGTAACATTACCGCAAATGCGGCAGCACTCTGTGCGATATTGGCAACCAGAAATCCAGCTCCAAGCATATCAAAGCCACTGGCTGCTATCGCAGACATAACTAATGGAATCGTTACCACATAATGCATTCCTAACATAATAACAATAGGTGCCGCCACACTAAAGATTATAGGCAATGCCCAAGGGGCCTGTGTCTGAATTGCATTCAACACATATTGAAGGCCATTTCCTGCTATCGTTCCTAATGGTCCTACAACACAAAAAGTAATTGGAACCATTATCAGTAAAGTAATAAGCGGCTTTAAGAAAAATCGAACTGCTTTTGGCGTAATCCGATCGGCAAAACGTTCTATATAAGATGCAACCCATACGACCAGAATTACCGGAATAACGGTTGAAGTATATTTTGCAAGTGTCACGGGTACCATTCCAAACAGCCTGACAGGATCTCCGGTCTCTATCATCGTCATATATGTTGGATGAATCATCATAAGTCCAAGCAGCATTCCCATCATTGGGTTCATCTTAAACTTTTGAGCAGCAGAATATGACAGCATAATCGGTAAAAAATAGAATGGTGTGTCTCCAACAAAAGTTAAAATCTGATATGTTTGTCCACTCTTATCCATAATTCCAATTAAAGTTAAAATAATTAACAGGGTTTTTACCATGGCCCCTCCGACAATGGCCGGAAGTATCGGTGTAAAAATCCCGGATATGGTATCTAAAACTAGAGAAAACTTACTTTTTGCAATGTCATCCTTTTCTACAATATCTAATCCTTTTGCTGCAACATCGCTCCCAAGAATCGTTACAAGTTCTTCATATACATGGGACACATCCGTTCCGATAATCACCTGATGCTGCCCTCAGCTGACAACACTTCCCATTACTCCTTTTGTTATCTTTAAGGCATCTGCTTTATACAAGTTTTCATCTTTTAAGTTAAATCTTAATCTTGTTGCACAATGGGTAAAACTTTTCACATTATCAGCTCCACCGACATGATCTAAAATTTCCACCGCCACTTTTTTATAGTCCATAAAAATCTCCTCTCTGTCATTTCAAAACATTACTGATTTTTTGTTTTTACTCTATGCAACCCTTATTTCAATAAAGCACCTTAGTAACGTTTACATAATTGTAAATAATATCATATTTCCATATTGCAGCCCTTGTAAGGATAGCGACTCCTGTGCTACAATTCAGTCAAATATTTAACTTATACTTACAGTATATTTCATATGGATTTGTTTTCAATATTATTAATCCACCTTTTGAATATCAAAAAGTAAGATTTAAACCCGGAGGAATATAATGACGTCTGAAGAACTTGATAATTTTTTAAGAGAGCCTAGTGAACGAGAAGAATACTATCGTGCTAATCCCGGTGCGCTCAGCCCAGCTTATCGCTTTATGGAACGGAAACTTATAAAAGGCCGGGAAGTCCTTTGTTTCCAATTACCTGAGTTAAAAGCAAATGACATCCTGATCCGAAAAGACTCCCGATATGTACCAGTTCCGTATTACATCCACACAAATGTGAATATGAATTATATATACTCTGGTAGCTGCTCCTATGAAATTGACGATAAATCGGTTACTTTAGAGGCAGGTGATGTCTGCATTTTCGATCGCGATGTAGTTCGTCACAAGTTTAAAACAGGGGAAAATGATATTATAATTAATATAAGCATGAGCAATGAATTTTTTTCAGATAGTTTTTTTAATCATTTGAAAAATCAGAGTATCATGGCCAGTTTTCTCCTCTCCGCCCTGTCAAACAGCAATAGTCATGACCAGTACCTTATCTTTCGGACGAACCATTCTGAGCAGATTCGTGAAATGTTTTTAAAACTTTTACTCGAATATTTCGATATCAAATTATATCGTAAGGAAATCATGAAAAGTTATCTTATGATTATCATCATTGAACTTTTACGATTGTATTCTGTAAATAACGGAAATCATTTCATTCATATTTCCTCCAATGTCTCAGATAATATACTCGATATTATTAATTATATTGAATTGCATTATGCAGACTGTACATTAGGTGAAGTGGCAGAAAAGTTCGGTTATCATCCCAAATACTTATCTACACTAATTCGCCAGCGCACTCACAAAACCTTTAAAGAAATTCAAACACGCCAACGTATGATCGTTGCATGTTCCATGTTAGAAAATACGAACCATTCCATTCAGTATATTGCATCTGATGTAGGAATAAGTAATCTGAATCAATTTTATAAACACTTTCAGGAACAATATCAGATGCTTCCAAATGATTACAGAAAACTGCATTCCTAGGATATGCAGCGCTATCCTGCCGAATCAAAAGCCATAAAAAATACCCTGACAGTAAGCCACAGCACCATTTCTGTGACATACTATCAGGGTATTCTTTGATTTTTTGCTACTATCTATATACCCGCTGATTAACCATCGTTTCTTAATCGCTTATCAGTGGACTTTTTAATACTTCCCTCTAATTCCTTAACGTCAATATTTTATCGCCTGCATGCACTCTTTCCACATCTTCTCCTGTGATCTCAGAATATTGATATGAATTTGTTATAATCATTAAAGTTACTGGATCATACCCATTCTTTTCAATCTCTTCATAGTCGAATTCCAACAGTAAATCTCCTGTCTTCACTGTGTCTCCCTCTGCTGCATGAGTCTTAAAATATTTTCCTTTTAGTTCGACCGTGTCAATTCCAACATGAATTAACAGTTCCGTTCCATTCTCTGCGACAAGACCTAATGCATGCTTTGTCTCAAAAACAGTTACTAATTTTCCGTTCACAGGAGAATATAACTTTCCTTCACTCGGCTTAATGGCTATACTTTTCCCCATTGCTTCACTTGAAAATGCGGGATCATTCACCTGGGATATCGGAATCACTTCTCCCTTTAATGGACTATATATGGTTTCACTATCTACTGGCTTCACTTCTGGAACCGTTCCAGTGCCCGTTTCCGATTTAACATCTTCAAATCCTAAATACCATTGGATAGCAAAAGTGACTGCAAATGCGATGGCTGCGGAAATTAATGCATTAATAACGTTACTGGAATCTTCACCCACGTATAAGCCAATAGCTGCAAGACCAGCTCCGCCTCCGCCGTATCTTTGAACTCCGGTAATTCCTGCATACAATCCACCAAGTCCGCCTCCAATTGTGGTCGCAATCAAAGGTTTTTTCAGGCGTAAATTTACACCAAATAACGCTGGTTCCGTGACTCCTAAAAGCGCGGTAATACCGCTTGAGATTGATAACTGTCTGAACTCTTTATTTTTCGTTTTAATCGCCACACATAGAGCTGCCGCTCCCTGAGCAATATTGGAAGGAAGATTTCCAGGTCCAATAATTGTCTCACGTCCCAATACGGAAAGTGAATTTACATAAGCAGGCAAGAGGCTATAATGCATTCCTGTCATAACCAGGAACGGCATAAAGGCTCCAATTACTGTAGGCAGAATCCAGGGGGCAATCTTTTCAATGGACAGCAATAAACCTACAAGTCCATCACCTATAATACTCCCCAAAGGTCCTAACACAACCAGGGCGATTGGTGCCATAATTAATATGGTTAACAATGGTCTGGCAATAAACTTGATCACGGCTGGCGTAATTCTCTCAACAAACTTTTCCACATAGGATAACACAAATACAATGAGTATGATCGGTATTACCGACGATGAGTAGGTAGCGATTCGAACAGGCAATCCTAAAACAAATACCGTTTCAGCAGTTTCCTTTAATGCGCTGAAATTCGGATGGAGCAAAATCGCCCCCATCAGCATAGCCATTTGAGGATTGCACCGAAATTTCTTTGCTGCTGACACTGCTAATATAATTGGCAGGAAATAATAAGATGCATCTGCTATAAATTTCAGGAAATAATAGAGATTTCCCGAGGTGTCTATGGCATGAACTAAGGTAAGAATCGATAACAGCGCTTTAATCATTCCTGCCCCGGCGATAATCGGCATGATTGGAGCAAAGATCCCTGCAATCGTATCTAAAATTTTATTCACAAATCCCTTTTTGTCGTCGCCGCTCTGATCGGTATCATTACTGTTAAAATTACCAAGCTTTAATATCTCCCCATAAACTCTGGCAACTTCATTTCCTATGATAACTTGAAACTGGCCGCCTTTATTAACAACATCTACTACTCCAGCAATATTTTTGATTCTGTTCTCATCAACACCAGCCATTGAGTTTAAATTGAACCTCAATCTGGTAACACAGTGTGTGAGACTTTGTACGTTACGCTCTCCCCCGACTTCTCGCAGTATATCCTGAGCTGCTTTTTTTGCATCCATACGTAAACCTCCATTATTCAAATGTTAATCCATTCGCCTCTACATATTTAATAGTTTGTATCCATACCGTTTGTTGCAATAACTTTTTTATACCAATCAAAGGATTTCTTTTTTCTTCTCGCCAATGTTCCCTGGCCGTTATCCTCTTTTTCAACATAGATAAATCCATATCTTTTTCTCATTTCCCCTGTGCCGACAGAGATAATATCAATCGGTCCCCAGCAGGTATATCCAATTACGTCCACATCATCTAATTCAATTGCTTTTTTCATTTCCTCAATATGATCAGATAGATATTTTATCCTGTAGTCATCCTGTATGGATCCATCTTCTTCAATCGTATCAATTGCACCAAGACCATTTTCTACAATGAATAAAGGCAATTCATATCGATCATATAATTCATTTAATGCGATTCTTAAACCAGCAGGATCAATGGGCCAATCCCAATCATTTCTCTCTAAATAGGGATTTAATCGCTCTACTTTAATGTTTACACCATCTTCACTTGAGGCAACGGAAGAAAAATAATAGCTGAACGCAATGAAATCCACTTTTCCAGATTTTAAAATCAAAGCATCTTCAGCCTCTGTATGAACCTCCACTCCCATGCGTTTTAATTGTGCCGTACACAAATTGGTATAATACCCCTTGCACATAACATCTGTATAGTAATAATTGGGCATCATTTGAAATCTTTGAGCCAGTACATCATTGGGATTGCATGTTTTGGGATAAGAGGTAGGATACTGTACCATACAGCCAATCTTAAATTCCGGATTTATCCTATGTCCTGCAATAACTGCTCTCGCACTTGCCAAAAACATATGATGACTGACTGCTACTTTCACCTCATCTGGATTCTCTCCAGATTTAAATAGAATACCCGCCTGATGATAAGGCTGACTTTGATTCATCGTTTCATTAATTTCATTGAAGGTCATCCAGTATTTTACTTTATCTTTATAACGCTCAAAAACAATGGTGCAGTATCTTTCAAAAAAATAAATCAACTGCCGATTTCTCCAGGAGCCATATTTCTGTACCAAATTTAATGGAGTTTCATAATGGGATAACGTAACAACCGGTTCCATTCCTCTGCTGCGTAATTCATCAAATACCCTGTCATAAAACTTCAGTCCTTCTTCATTTGGCTCCAGTTCATCTCCATTTGGAAAAATTCTCGGCCAGTTAATCGACAGCCGGAAACACTTAAAGCCCATTTGCGCGAATAACTCAATATCCTCTTTATACCGGTGGTAAAAGTCCACTGCTTCATGACTCGGATAATAATTTCCTTCTTTTACACTATCGTGAACTTCTCTTTCTATGCCATGTCTGGATCCTTTTTCTACATCCGCAATGCTTAAACCTTTTCCTCCCTCAAGATAGGCCCCTTCATATTGGTTAGCAGCGGTTGCGCCTCCCCACAAAAAATCATTTCTTAAATTCATAATAAAAACCTCCTTGCAAATATAACTATATATGCAAAGAGGCAGAAATAAAATATATATGGCTTAAGTTGTAACACTGTTTAAAAAACACGTTTCAAATACACACTTTTTTAGAAACATCGTTTCATTCATCATCAGATTTCATAATAATTGAGTTGGTAGACTTTCTTAATTTTTCTAAGATTTTTGCCTTTTCCAGCTTTTTTTGATAATTACCTTCGTAATCCTGCAAGAAATAAATGGAGTATAAAATATCTAGAATCAAGGCAATGGACAAATGTGTACTATAGTCCCCTAAGTTCTGAAACATACTTTCTTTTGTTGAAATTATTAACTTACATGCCGCATACTTAGATAATGAATTTTCCCCAAAAGATGTGATCGCAATAATCGGAACCGATTTGCTCTTACATTCCTGGGCTATTTGTAAGGTCTTTTCTGTTTCCCCTGAATATGATATTAAAATTGCCACATCCTTATTTGATAAGCAACCAGCTTCATATAGTTGATAATTAAGATTATTTGTAATAGATACATGCTTTCCGATCTTTAACATTTTTTCCCGGAAGGTTTCCGCCTGGTTCAATGATGTACCGGCGGAAAATACATAAATGGTCTGACAGTATTTAAAAAGCGTTATCGCTTTTTGTAGGGAATCGTATTGAAGCAATGATATGGTATCTTGTATGGTGTCTTCATACAAATGTGCTATTTTATTAGCTGCTTTCATCATTGTATCATCTTTGGAAAAAGGAAAATTGATATCTACGTTACCATTATGCTGGTCTAAATATTCTATTTCCTTTAAAAACTGTTCTTTAAAATCATCAAATCCCTTAAAACCAAGTTTCTTACATAACCTCACGATTGTAGCCGGAGAAGTATAGGTTGCTTCGGCTAAGTTTCTTGTGGAATATTTCCGTATTTTTATTCCCTGTTCCAACAAAAAGGCGGCAACAACTTCTTCTGATTCAGACAAATTTTCTTTTAAACTTAATTTTTCAAAGATAAGCATATTCATCACTCCGTATCAAAGATCAAATTTTATCTTATTATTGCATATTTTATCTAAATCTACCACAATGAATTGGATTATAATACAAAGTGAGAATTGCTTTATCTGTATATTGTCTAAGAAGCTGTCTTGTTGTGCCAGTGTCAAATAGTAAGTATAAAGGGCTTTAGGTATTTCACAAACCCTGGATTTAGAGTTAGAATAGAGAAAATCAGCGGTTTTGGCAACCCACGCCACATCGATCATCAGACTTTAAGATAACGCATTAAAATTTTGATGAACTGACAATTTCCTCGAAATATTGATTTAAAAGCCTAACTGTAGTGCGTATATCATTCTCTGTCGCTTCAGGGTGAATTGCACAAATACGCAAAACCTTTTTCCCGTTCAACTCAGTTGTAAAGATACCAGCATAGCCATTATCAAGAATTCTTTTTGATATGTTCTGATTTAATTCATCCTTTTGTATCTCTGTCAAATGACGAGGATTATAACGGAAATTGACAATCGACAACTGTGCCGGTGAAACGATTTCGATTTCCTTATTCTTATTCAGTTCATCTTCCGCCCATCTCGCAAGTTGAAATCCATGCTCAATTGCAGCTCCAATCGCATCACTCCCCATTACCTGTAACGTAAACCATAACTTAAGCCCGCGAGCTGGTCTTGTCAACTCCATGCCCATATCCCATGGGTTAAAAAGCTCTTGATCCGTCTCTAAATCTTTTAAGTATTCAGGCTGTACATGAAAACTATTGAATAAGTTTTCTCTGTTTTTTACTAAGATCATACCACATGCAAACGTTTGGAATAGCCATTTATGTGCATCCCAACTAATACTATCAGCGAGCTCTATTCCTTTAAGCAAGTGTTTATAAGTCTTTGTCAACAAAACGGAAGCGCCAAATGCGCCATCTACATGCATCCACATACCGTGATGCTGGCAGATTGATGATATTCTTTCCAATGGATCAATGCTGCCTGTATTCGTTGTTCCTGCACTTGCAATCACAATAAAAGGAACAAGTCCTTTGTTTATATCTTTCTGAATTGCATCTCCTAAACAATCCGTATCCATTTTAAACTGGGAATCTACAGGTATTTTTCGTATTCTGCTATCCCGAATACCAATAATACGCAGTCCTTTTGCCACAGAACTATGAGTTTGCTCGGAAACATAGGCAACTCCCAAATGCTGATTTTCTTCTGTGAGAATTTTATCTCTGGCAACTGTCATTGCAGTCATGTTTGCCATAGACCCTCCCGATACGAATAATCCGCCTGATTTTTCAGTATAACCAGCCTGATTGCACAGCCAGCCGATTAATTCCTGTTCGATACAGGCTCCGGTGGGAAAGTTTGTCCAACTTCCAGCAAATCGATTGAACGCAGTGGTCATAACATCGCCGAGCCAGGAAATCTTGCTAGCCGGTCCTGGCACAAAACCTAGAAACCTGGGATGATTTACGCTATATCCATATTGATATATGTCTTCTACCATTTCATTTACCACAGTGTATATATCACGACTGTGGGCAGGTATCCCCATTTTTCTTAATTTTTCGATCTTATCATTATCTATTTCGTGAATTACTTTGTCACTTGGTAATTTACTATTATAAAAAAAGAAATTTCTAATAAATTCTTCAGCAGCATTCTCTACTTGTTTGTCTGTTGCAATCTCGTGCTTATTCATTATTATCACCTCAAATTTTAGAAGCTATTATAGCTTGACTTTATCTGCCATTTATAATAGCATACAAACAGATATGAGTAAAATTGATAATATCAATATGGCATTCAAAAAAACTAATAGGTGGTCACTATGGAATTAAGAAATATTATTACGTTTCTAAAGGTTGTAGAAATGAAAAACTTTTCAAAAGCAGCTGAAAAACTCGGTTATTCCCAATCTACCATAACGATTCAAATTCAACAGTTGGAAAAGGAATTAGGAACCCAGCTTTTTGAGAGAATTGGCAAAGGGGTTGCTCTTACAGAACAAGGCAAAGCTTTTATATTTCATGCAAATGAAATTATTCGAGTTACCAATAAAGCAATTGCATCCACGAAAACAAATATATCTTCCAAAGATAGCGATGTCATTACAGGTACACTCCGTATTGGAAGTATAGAATCTATCTCTACTGCTGTATTACCGGATATTCTCTTACAATTTCATCGTGCTTATCCAAAAGTAGAAATCGTTGTCAATACCACAGGGCGAGATGTACTTATTGATTTGGTGCGCAACAACAATATTGATTTATTTTTTACCCTGGAAAAGAAAATAAATGTTCCTGGATTAAAACGAACAATCCTGAAAGAAGAAAAAATCATATTTGTTGCACCAGCAGACCACGCTATTTCTTATAATAAAAAGGTCAAATTGGAGGATATCGCTAAAATACCCTTTTTACTAACCGAACAGGGAGAAAGCTATCGCTACGAATTGGAAATGTTACTATCGGATAAAGAGATAGAAATCAATCCTATACTGGAAATTAGCAATACGGAAACCATCATTCATCTTGTTGAGAGAGGGATGGGAATTTCTTTTTTACCTTTATTTTCTGCACAGAACTCAATTGAAAAAGGAATGATATCTCAAATTCAAACAGATATTTCTGAAATTCATATGTGGAACCAACTGTTCTATCATAAAAATAAATGGATAACTCCGCAAATGAATGCATTTATCTCAGTAGTTCAGGATTTCTTCAAAAGCGAAGTAATTGTACCCCAGCAAAATGACTGATGATATAAACATTAAGCAAGAGTTCAAAAAGAAAGCAGCTCTTATCAAACTGCTTTCTTTTCCTAATCCTTATTCAAGCGAGGAATGATCTCCCCTATCGCTCTTCGAAAATCTACACGATGATCACTGATCCGTTTCTATCGAACACCAAATTCCATATCACTCTTTGTCAACCTGCTGTTCTCTTTTATGTAAGCAGCAATCTCATCCGCCCTGGTAAATGCCAAAGCTACATAGCTGTCTGCCGCCCCATAGTAAATAGCAATACGTCCATCTGAAGGATCACATATTGTCGCACATGGAAAACACACATTCGGGACAAATCCCCTCTCCTCATACCACTCCTGTGGGGTGATCAGGAAATTCTCACAGCGATATTTTACAATCGATGGATTATCCTTATCCAAAATGGCTCCTCCTATGCTGTATACATAACCGTTGCAGGTTCCTGTTACCCCGTGGTAAAACAGCAGCCAGCCTTCGTCCGTTTCAATAGGTGCTGCGCCTCCTCCGATCTTTAAGGATTGCCACCACTCCTCTCCTTTTCCCATCACATGGCGATGTTTTCCCCAATAGATCAGATCCGGACTTTCGCTTAAGAAAATATCGCCAAACGGGGTGTGTCCGCTATCGCTTGGTCGTGACAGCATCACAAAATTACCATTGATTTTCCTGGGGAACAACACCGCATTTCGGTTAAATGGAAGGAAAGGATTTTCCAGACGCTCAAATGTAACAAAATCCTTTGTTTTCGCCATTCCTATTGCCGCTCCATAAAAGTCTTGGCACCAGATTACATAATAAGTATCCTCCACTTTTACCAGACGCGGGTCATAGGCATAGACTGGCATAAATTCCTCACCCTTATTGTCTACAAAACGGATCTTATTTTCATTGAAATCCCAGTGTATCCCATCTTCGCTTCTTCCTAAATAAATATAGGGGATTCCATTCACCTGCTCCCCACGGAATACTCCGATAAAGCCCTCCTCATAGGGAACAACGGCTGAATTAAAAATCCGTGCAACTCCTTTAGCCGGGTTTCTTTCAATAATAGGATTTTCATTATAACGCCATATAGGGGCATCACAAAAGGGAACATCTGGCTCCTGCCAGGGCATTTTTTTAATTGGTTCTCCAATAATCTTCATTGTCTACCTCTTTCTCTTTGTCATTTATTCTTGTTCTGTAAAGTGAAACATGAAACTTACGTAATCTCCAAATACTCTTGGCAGCAGAATTCCTCCATACATAAGAAGCTTCCCACTGTAAATCCTGTCTTCCCCAGACAGAAGGTAATTCCCATCAGGATTTAACCCTTTCAACTTCAGCTTCCGGCTGTGGAAATTGGGTTCGGCCATAACTTGAACGTATGTAATGATTGTCTCCTTCTTATCTTTGGATACCACCTGCCAGCAGTCGTATTTGTGATTCTCTCTCCATGACGCGATGCGGTAATAGTCTCCCTCCCGCACCAGAGGCTGGAAGCGATGGTACAGCTTCACCTGTTCCTCGATCTCTGTTCTGTCCTCTTCGGATATCTTTGTAATATCTAATTCATAGCCAAAGGTTCCGGCTAAAGCCACATGGCCTCTCGTCTTAAAGGGTGTAACTCTCCCCACTGCATGATTGGGACAATCACTTACATGGGCTCCCATCGTGCTCAAAGGATAAATCAGAGCTGTTCCCTCCTGAATCTCCAGTCGCTCTATGGCATCCGTGTCGTCAGAACACCATATTTGCGGACTGTAGTAAAGCATCCCTGGATCAAACCTTGCACCTCCGCCAGAGCAGTTTTCTAAAAGCAGATCCGGGAATTCCTTCGTGAGCCGCTCCTGAAGAGCATAGACTCCAAGGACATAACGGTGGAATAGTTCCCCCTGATGAGCTCTCTCCAGATAAAGACTTCCAACATCAGTTAACTGGCGATTCATATCCCACTTCACATAAGAAATATCCGCACTCCTCAAAACAGATGCCACAGAATCATAAACGTAATCCAGGACCTCCGGTCGTGACAGATCCAGGACATACTGCGCACGGCTTAATGTAGCTTCTCTGTCTGGAATCTGAATTGCCCATTCCGGATGTTTCTCATACAATTGGGAATTTGGTGAAATCATCTCTGGTTCAAACCAAATGCCAAACTGGAGTCCTTCCTTCCGAACGCTGTCTACCAGATGTTTTAGACCACCTTTGATCTTTTCCTCATTTACAAACCAATCCCCCAGAGAACTATCATCACTGCTCCTACGTCCAAACCAGCCATCATCCATGACCAGCATTTCAATGCCACGCTTCTTCGCTTCTTTTGCTATTGCAATAAGCTTATCCGTATCGAAATCAAAATAAGTAGCTTCCCAGTTATTAATCAGTATGGGGCGTTTTTTATGTAGGTAGGGGCTGCGAATCAGGTGGTTCCGATACAGGTCATGAAACGTACGGGTCATCTTTCCTATTCCCTGGTCCGAATATACACAAACCACCTCTGGAGCCGTAAAAGATTCTCCAGGTTTAAGGACCCACTCAAAGCCATCGGGATGAATGCCCATAAGAAGCCTCAGGCTTTCAAACTGATTTTTCTCTGCCATGGCCATAAAATTTCCAGAATAAACAAAGTGCATGGCATACACTTCTCCGCTTTCCTGGTCTGCATTCCCGTCCATGACGGCGATGAATGGATGATCCTGATGACTGGATTGTCCGCGCATGGAGGATACAAGCTGTTTGCCGTAGGACAGTTTCCATCGTTCCATATGACGTTCTCTGGCCCAGGAACCATGAAGTGTCATTGCATCCTGAACCTCGCAATCGATATCAATACAGGCGCTCAAAACCTTTTCCAGATAAAGAGGTGATTTCCCCTCATTGATCAATTCCACACTGCGGACAATTGCACTGTTGTCGTCAAATACGCTATAGCGAAGGATTGTTTTCAGCCCTATGACCTTATCTCGGCAGATAATCTCCAGGGTCTGTCCTCCCCCCTGCTCTGTTTCAGTACTAAAGGTAGCTGGAAGACCCGGAAGCTCCGGTTTTCCTTCCAATATCCGATGATCCTCGTAGTGCAGTTCACATCCACGATATCCTTCCTCTGTCCGAACAATCAAGCAGCTCTCTCTGTAGTCCCCTACTCCCCAAGTGGAATATTCGGTAGGAAACGTATCGGCAAAAGAGCATTTTTCTCTTAAGTTCTTTGATGGAACCATAGGATGTTCCTCTGTACGCAGTAGATAGCCGCAGTTGTCATCCTCCATTTTCCTTCCGAAATATACATGACCCACATAACGATCATCTGCAATTCCTATTACATATTCCACATTCCCGGAGGTAAGCCGGAAAAGCTTTTCTTTCTCCAAATATTGAATCCCCATTGTATGCCTCCTTAATCATTTGTTCCTTTCAAAAATCGGTTTCTGCTCCGTTGTCTGAATCGCCTTAATATCGTCATAATACAGAATACCGCTTACCATTCCATTCTCATCAATAGCCTTAGAATCAGGAATCGCATTTACCCACAGACCCATACCAGATATTCCGCTTGCTTTCTCAGAAGTCAGCCTGCCACTTCCGTTCTTATCAACAAATTCGTTGAAAGGAAGTGTCACAAGCACAGGATCCATAGAAGCTGCATATTCCGGATATTCCTGAAGATATGCCTCATAGAAACCTCCTTGTTTTGTATTTATCTGAATAACGGTCTTCTGATTCAATCCGTCGGGTTTTACCCAGAATTGCAGTGCATTGCACCCTGACCAATCTGACTCTTTGGAGATTTCGGCACCAGCCCAGCCATTTTTCGTTTCCTTATATTCAAACTTCAGAGCGAAGTCCCCTCCATGAACAAACTTATCTGACAGAGTCAGATTCAGTTCGCATCCAATATCCTTATTAGCTGCCCAACTTGTGATTAAAAAGCTTTCAAGTCCTGCATAATTTTCAAAATCATCGACTAAATACGGATCGCTAAGTTTGGGTTCCATGTTATACATGACAATGAATTCCTGAAGTTTTTTGCCATCAGCATATAGAGCGATTCTGCCATCAGCCACTTCGCCAATCTTCTCCAGCACTTCTTTATCTAACACGGCTGTCACCTGTTTCCCTTCTAAATCTGCGGGAATTGTGATTACCTTTTCATTACCCGATATCCGAAACTCAGCATTAGATACTTCCTGATTTAGTCTTGCCGCAAGGTTCGTCTCCTCCAGAATCCGCCCACGTGCTACCGGCGCTGTAATGTATCCGCTGATGTCGCTGTGCGGTTCTACCTTTGGCAGCTTCTTTTTTCCTTCTGTGATGGTTTTCATTGTCTCTGACTGGTCTGCTGCAAAAATACTTTTGGGGTTATGGTAGAAAGATATAAAAGGATCAAGTAGCTCGTGACCGTGAAGCGTGCCAGCCTTATTAACCTCCTCCACATAAGGAGTATAGAAACTACTGCTTCTGGAATAGTTCGTCCACAGCATAAAATAACTGCAGTCATATTCCGGTTTCGTAAGAATATTCATAATTTCTGTGAACCACTCCGGACGCTTGTTGCCAGTCTCCTTTATGCCGCCTCCAGCGGAAGTTGACATACCGATCTCAGTCACTGCCATCAATTTCCCGTGCTTCTTTGCAAAGCTATCTGTTAAATTCACTAACTTCTCCAGATTCTGTTGGAAAGTATACCCTTCCTCATCCGTCACTGGATCTGAATCGTATGTATCAAAACCAATCATATCCACATATTCATCACCAGGATAACGTTCCTCATACTCCTCCTCATTCGCAGCCTCTGAACCTGGCCCATATAAGTATAAAATATTGTGAACGTTTTTCTCATCTCTTAAGTACTCAACGGTATATTTGTACACACTTTTATAAGTCTCCGAATCGCAAAATGCTTTGCCCCACCAAAACCAGCTTCCCGTGTTCTCATGAAAAGGACGATATAAAATGGTTCCTTTGACCTGACTTACATATTCTGCAATCAGGTCCAGATGCCCACGAAAACTTTCGTTATAAAGCCCACCTGGCAGGATTTGATTCATACAATCTCCAGTGAGTACATAAGAATCTGCCGATGAATAATCAAACTGGTTATATGTTTTGTCAAAGGTTCCCTCCAGCTTCTTACTGGCAGAGAAATTAGGCATATGAGAAGAAAGCGTAATGACAGCTCCTTCTTTTATCGCCTCATTGGAGAATAGCGCTGCCGCTGTTATATTCCCTGCTGTCGTCTCAGAAACTGATGCATCCGGATTGCGTTCATTATATTTTGAAGCATACCCCTTAAACATATCGCCGCTGTCAAAACCAACTACAGCAGAAATAGATCCAACCATATCCTTTGTATCAGATTCTGTAAGTTTTAAAGAGCCCGCCTTCAATACGGTATCCTCCATATGACCATACAGGATCATATCTGACTCTCCCACAGCTTTTAGATATTGGTAAAGAGCCACTGTAGCCGCATCAGCTTTTGGATCTGCCAACTGTACTGGATTTTCATCGTTGTAAGAAATTCCTTTAACCATCAAGTTTTCCCCTTTATCCATCATCACACTCTCCGCATTTTGTATTGCTGTTGAATCTACAAGAAACTTTTCTTGTTTGGTACTGCCCGGCTTAAAAAAGGCAGTCTTGCTCAAGAAAGTTAAACCAGATAGCAATGCCACCATAAGCATAACTGCAATCACTTTAACCCCCATTTTTTTCTTGTTCATAGAACCCCCTCGTTTTGTTCCCCCATTATTTTCTTAAAAACTTTATAAATTCATCCGTCATTTCGTGATTCTTTCCCTCAATAGGAAACACAATAATCACAGGATCTCCTTCTTCCGCTTTCAGATATGAGCCCAGCCATGTAGCGCTGGCCCTAATTCCTGCTGGTTCTCCTCCATCAAGAAAAAGGATTTCTTCTTCCCCACTAACATGTCTAAAAATCCCTCCGAGCTCTTTACAATACTGATAAAAGCTTTCCGGCATCAATATTGCATCCAACTCTCCTGCCGACCACTTTAGGAAAAATTTCTCATAGGAACTTTCGTTAACACCTTCAAGTGTTATATCTCCATAGGAAATGTTGTAGTCAGAGTCAAATACAATTCTTTTTTCATTCATATCCGTCTTAAGAGAAAGCTGCTGTTCTAGTGCCTCATCCCGCTTATAATCAATCGACTGATTTACCAACACGCAAGTGAATACCGGCTTGTTTGCAAAGGATAGGAAGTGATAGCACAGAAGAATAACGATCCCTATTGCAGCGCAGGCTCCCAGCATATAATTCCAGTAATAAGTAACAATATACTCTGCCTTCTGCCGGCCCGTCATATTCTTAAGCCTTTCCCGAACGCCTTCTCCCATATCCCTTCCCTTCCATTTCTCTTCACTTATTTATTATCCCCAGATGGCTATCGTTTCTTTTTATTTATGGCAGTTAGCCTTTCACTGCACCTGCCGCCATACCCCCGTACACCTGCTTCTGGAATATAAGGAATAGAATTAGTATAGGGAGAATGGTAATCAAAACACCCGCACATATATAATTATACTGATTTCCGTAGGGCCCCGTGAACGTGTAAAGTGCCGTGGAAATCGTCTTTAATTCCGGTGCCTGAAGGTATAAATTGGAGGTATAGTATTCGTTATAGACGCTTACTCCTTTTAATAAAAGGGTCGTCATGATAGCAGGCTTTAACAGTGGAAACAGGATCTTGAAGAACACCCCGAAATAAGTACACCCGTCCACAATCGCTGATTCATCCAAAGTTGCTGGCAGATTCTCAAAGAACTGCAGGAAAATGTAAATGGAGATAATATCAGTTCCCATCAGCACGATCATATATCCATAAAGATGATTTATCAGATTCAAAGAATACATGATCTGGTAAACCGTGACCTGCATGGCAATTCCCGGCAGTAATGCCGCAAACATAAACAGATTCTGTACAATTCCCCTGCCTGGAAAGCGAAAGCGATTCAACACATAAGCCAGCATAGAGCCCATAAAGATCGATATAACAAGCACCACGATCAACACGAGTCCTGTGTTAAAAAATCCTCTCAGCATATTTGCCTTTTCAATGGCTGTAGAAAAGTTATCCCAGTAAAGGAAGGAGGCTGGCAGGTCTAAAACAGAAGTAGATGCATATTCTTGATTCGTCTTAAATGCAGTAAGCACACATACCCACACAGGAACTAACGCACAGACAGTTACCCCGATTAAGAAAAGATACTTCATCACTTCAAAAAATACAGTTATGCTTTTTTGTTTTTTCATGATGCGTTTACCTCCTTCCGTGCATTTCGTTTTTCTTCCAGTTTTCTCTTTCTCACCGCGGCTTTGGATTCGTCATCCGTCCCATTGTCAAAGATATAGGCAAAGAATAACTTCTGCGCTATGGTACAGATGATGATGATAACCAACAGAACAATCGCCATGGCACAAGCCAGGCCTACTTTCTGGCTTTCATGTGCGATACGGTTCATAATAACAAAGTAAGTTCCCGTTCCCATCGTACCGTTTGTAATAACATAGGGCGGTTCAAATGCACTTAAAGACCCGCTGATGGAAAGAATCAGATTCAGTACAATAATCGATTTGATGCTGGGCAAAATAATATACCGAAAGCGATGCCATTTATTTGCCCCGTCCAGCTGAGCCGCTTCATAGAGATCCGTATCCACCGACATCATGGCTCCCAGAAACATAATCATGTTTTGTCCTGTGTATCTCCATACAGAGGTCGCAACCAAAGAGATGTTGTTGATTTTCTTATCCTGCAGCCAATAGGGAATATTGTCCGGGTTCACCCCAAAAAGCTGTAAGATCGAGTCCAGAACAAATCCTCTGGCATAGAAAAATTTGAAGATAAATCCAACGGCAATACCACAAATCAAATAAGGAAAAAACATAGCCGCCTTAAATACAGAATCCCCCTTTACCTTAAACACCATAAGTGTGGCCACAAAAAGGGCAAGTACCATCTGAATCACTGCACCGCCCATATAAAACACACTAACAAACAAAGACTGAAATATCTCCGGGCGTTGAAACACATCAATATAATTCTGCCAGCCCACAAAAGTACGGGGACCAATATACTTCATCTTGTAAAAGCTAAACTGCACCATCTTCAAAAACGGAAGATATGTAAATACCATCAAAAGCAGCAACGGCCCCAAAAGGAAGGTCACAATCACCAGAAACTTCTGTACATTTCTGCTTCTCATTTTTTCTGAAAAAGTCTTTTTTCTTTTTACCGCGCATGTATTTATACCATTGCTCATTTCACCCTCCAATTTAAGCCCTACTGTCCGTTGTCCATAATTTTCACGCCAAGAGTTTCCTGAGCCTGAGACCATTTCTCATTCCACTCATTCATAATGGTATCAAGATCTTTTGTACCATATAGTGCGCTCTCTAAAATCTCACAAACTTTATAGTCATTGTTGTTAATTCCCACTTCACTTTCATTGCTCACATCCAAAAGCAGGGTCTCTTCACCTTCAATGGCCGCATTGTCTGTTAAAAGTTCTACATCTCCAAAGTCAGATAGCACATCGGGAAGCGGTTTGGACTTCAGTGCCGGAATCGTTCCTTCGTCTGTAAAAACAGAAGACTCTTCCAACATCCATTTTACATAGATCATGGCAGCAATCTGATTATCTTTTGATGCCTCTTTGTTGATACAATAAGAATAACTGCCAATTGTATTTGCGTATTGTTTTCCATTTACGGAAATAGGGAATGGCATATAGGCTACGTCCTCAGGACTGCTTCCTGCCGCTTTGCATTGCCCTGCTGCCCAGGAACCCAACACCATAGCTCCAATCTCACCTTTGTTCATCATTCCTTTCGAGGATTCCCAGTCGCTGCTGGCCGGATCTTCTTCCACCAGTCCTCGCTTAACTGCCTCATAAAGAACGTTGTATACCGCATAGGGTCCTGTCATATCATCTTTCTTTGCAAATGGATCCTTAATATGAGCTATTTTATTGTTCATATAATCCGGGTCTCCTGTAGCTGGAATTCCAATGTACTGATCCCACGCCCCCATAGTCCAACCTGCTGCAAAATTAGTATAGAGAGGAACTGCATCAGTATTATCCTTAATTTTTTGCAGGCATGTAAGGAATTCTTCAGGCGTTTTAGGCATTTCCGTAATTCCTGCCTCTTGCCATACTTTCTTGTTGTAGACGATTCCGCCGGCGGTGCCTCCGTTGGGTATGCCATACTGCTTACCGGCGTAATTCTTATCTGCCAAGAAGTTGTAGATTGTATCTAATGTCTTATAATCACCAAATGGAGTAAAATACTGTGAGAATTCATCCTTATCCACAGAAGTCGGGATATAACAGATATCGCCCCAATCTCCCGTAGGGAGGCGCAGGTTCATGGACTGTGAATAATCCGTAACGCCTTCATATGTAACCTCAATTCCCGGATACAGCTTCATGAATTGCTCTGCATATCCTTTATAAACAGTATCTACAATATCCGTTCGGTCTGTCAGGACCTTAATAGATGCCTTAATGTCTTGATAATCTTCCCCAAGTTTAATGGAATCAATGGTGGGAACATCAGATGACGATTGCGCTACTGACTGGCTGCTTTTTTCTGCACCCCCACATGCTACAAGAGACAATGCCATGGAAAATACAAGACCTAGACTAACCAATTTCTTTACTTTCATAATCCTCTCTCCTTTTTAACTTGTTTTTTAATTAATTATACTTAAATTATAATCACTTTTTACTTTAATTACAACAGAAAAGTTACTTTAATTCGCTAATTTGTTAGTATTGCACGAACTTGATTCTGTTTCTTATACACTTTGACGGTTTTTTCTTTTTTGTTTTTAATTTAATTTTTAAGTTCATTACGGTTAATAAACAAAAAAAGACCCTGAGTTTCCTCAGAGATCTTCGCTATATCTGTCTTTATTTTATATCTTTTAACTTTTATCTTATATCTTTCACGCTATTTTTCTCTACGACTTTTCCAGATACAAGGCACATATCGGTTGAAGCCTTCCCATGCTCTGCCAGCGATACCACCATCTTGATTGCACAGCGGACCATCTCCTTAATATCCACTTCATAACTGGTGATCTTCACATCACATAATCCCTCAAACAGATAGTTATCAAAACCCACAACGGAAATATCCTCCGGAATTCGATAACCTTTTTCTTCCAAAAGATTGATCAGTTCACTTGCTGTTAAATCACAATTGCAGACAAAAGCCGTAGGCATCCGTTCCGGAAGCTGTATATTCCCGACCTGCCCCTCCATGGTACGGTCATTAATGGCCCAGCCCTCACGAAATGAAATCCCGTTTTCCATAAGCGCCTTCCGATAACCAAAATACCGGTCTGTGATGCTGTTGCTGGCCATCAATGTCCCTACATATGCAATATCACGATGCCCATGGTCAACCAGATAATTCACCATCTTATACATACCATAATAGTTATCGGCCATGACCGATGGCATCCGAATTCCTCTTTTCATAAAATCTACCAGCACGACAGGTATCTCCGGTTGTCTGCTCAAGAACTCCAGATAAGGCTTTCCAATATCTCCAATGATAAGCAAACCCTGTATCTGCTGTTCCGATGCAAGTAACGGCAGCTCCAGCGCCGCTTCCCATTCATGCCTCAGCACCTCAAACAGAATCACACAGTTATGAATCCCTGCGATCAGAGAAAGTTCCTGATATACTTTCCAGTAATAGGAAGGATATTCACCCAGGTATTTTTCAGATATGATCACACCGACATTCCATAGCTTCTTCCCCGGGGAGGAAGTGCCTTTGGGCTGATACCCCATCTCAGATGCCACCTGCTTGATCCTGGCGCGCAGTTCATCGCTTACACCTTTTTGACCTGACAGCGCATTGGATACAGCCACCGTACTCACCTGCAGTTTCTCAGCGATATCCGTTAGACGAACTGTTTTTTTCATCCTAACCCCTCTTTTTTAATTTATTTAAGTAATATTATATTTATTTTACTTAAATATGTCAATATTGCTTTATAAAAAGCTTCTATTTGGCTATAAAATCCAGAGGAAGATTATCTGGGATGCGCTCATGTTAACAAGCAAGCAATTTATATTAAGTTAAAACGGTTAATCTTTTTAATCTAAAACTAATTATTACTCATTTGCTGCTCTTTACAGGTATGTCTTACACCACTGAAGGATCTGCTCCTCCACTTCCATCTCATCGGTTCCTTCGATTAGAAAGGTCAGAACTTCTCCCCGGACAGCTTTTAAATTCATCATGGAAAACACATCCTTGCCGTCTCCTGCCAGCTCGCCTTTCTGAATGGATACCCGGCTTTCATAGTCCCTGCACATTCCTGCCAGGCTGACGGCCACCCTGGCATGGAGCCCTCCTTCATGGAGAATTATATGCTGAAATTGTCTCATACCGCCCTCCTATTGAAAGCATTCAACGATAGTATCAATAAACTCCTCATAGGAATCACACTTCAGTATCCGGTCCGCATGAATGGTCTCCAGAAGCAGGACCACCAGATTATCGAAAACCTCATGGAAAACAGCCCGATCTTCCCGGCTTACAGAAAACAGCAGAATGATTCCAACCATGTGCTCCCCCCATGGGATGGACCTGTTTGAAAGCATAACAAACATACCGGTCTTATGAGCGTCCATTTTCAGAGAATGGGGAACAGCAATATGGCCGAAAGAAGTCGACGAGTGTTCCTCCCGCTCCAGCACCTGATCCATAAATCCCGACTCCACATATCCCGCCTGCTCCATGCGATCTACCATAAAACCCAGGGCTTCCTTCTGATCTTTCACTTCCGGATTCTTGCAAAAGAGTTCTTCTGAGGCGATCTGCATCAAAAGCTTCTTCAAATGCAGCTTTCTTTTTGTCAGCTTCACCTTTTCGATCTTTTCCTTTATGCCAGCAATATCCCTGTCGTTTAAAAAGGGTGAGACCAGCACCCACTCCTGAGTGCTTGCTTCTTCTGCTGGAAGGGTGGAAATGACCAGATCCGGCGTTTCCAGGCCGTCGATTTCCCAAAGGTCCGTGACCACGGCTGTTATGGTCAGTCTCTCCCCGAATTCCACTTTAATACGTTCCATAATTCGTTCCGAAAAATCATAATACTGTGGAAACAGCAAAACACATTTTAACTGATCCCGCCCCTTGCCTCCTGTCATTAAATTTCCTCCGATATGAAGTGCAATGTAGGCGATCTCATCTTCCCCTACCCGGTATCCAGTCAATTCATGAAGTTTGTCCGCCACGCTGACCGCGCATTCGAATATCAAAGGGCAGGTATTCTTGATGTGCTCCGCCAGCGGATTTCTGGCCGAATAATGATTTTTCAGCCGGGACAGCAGATTGCTGATATGAAGCGTAAACTTAATGGTAAAATCCTCATTCTCCACGTCAATGAGATAATTCTCCTTGAGATAGTCCAGAAGACGGCACACCACCTGATAGCACTCGGCTCCCACCGTTTCTATGAGCCCGCCCTGGTTTAAGCTTCCGAAGTCCACCTTCATGAAATGGCTGACCAAAATAACAGTCAGCTCCTCTCTCTCCAGCTTATTGTATACGATATCGTAAATTTCTTCAATCTGTCTTATGATGCTTTCCGACAATTCCTTTTCCCTTGTTCCGAATATTCTTTTTTCCGGAATATGGGTGATGAACGTGCGTTTTTTCCGGATCCGGTCCATACTGATGACCACATCAAGAATTAGATTGAGCATGGCATAGTCATTGACAAAATAGTGGAACTTCTTACACTGCTTTAAAATGATCTCTCTTAATACATCCAGATCATAATCGGGAAATGCCTTTTGAACTACATTAAGGCTCAGCACGTTCCGGCTGAACTCCTCATACAATACGGAACTTAACAGACGCCTTTTGTTCCGTTCTTTTCCCTCCACCGTGATGCTGCTTCCATCGGTATTGATGTACAGCTCATATTCTTTCAGCTTTTTCCGAACTCTGCTCATATCCTTTTTCACAGTTTCATAGCTTACGAACAGCTTTTCGCTGATATCATAAAGGTCCATTTCCCGGACTTCTTCCCCATCCTTTGCAAGAAGTTCAGAAATAATAAAACCGATTCTCTCTCCGGGCGTTTCCGGATTGCGGATATTCTGCCCCAGTAAAGAGGACTTCCCCCTCTCCTTGTCAATCCGGTATCCCTTTCTGCTTCCGTCGATCAGACCAGGCTCAAAATAATTGATCTCGCTTATATAGTTTTTGATGCTTCTTTCAGACATCTTTAAGACGGCTGAAAGCTGTTTTGCTGTAATCGGCTCTTCTTCCTTTAATAACGTCCTGATTACATCAATTAACTTCCCTTTCATCATTCTTCCGCCTTCTCTCTTTCAGGTCCATTCAGAATCAACACAGCTGCCACAACACAGCAGATTCCAATCACCCCTGCCGGAGTTATTGGCTCTTTAAAAATCAAAAAGCCCAGTAAAGCCGCTACAACCGGTTCTACGGAAGCCAATACGGAAACGCTGCTCGCTTCTATTTTTTCTAAAGCCCGGTTATAGCAGAAATAAGACAAAATATTGCAAAGAAGCGAAAACAGTACAAATATGAGCAATGTCTCTGGATTGTCCACAATAATCGCCACCGCTTTTTGCGGCTCACCGATGCAGATCCCCGCCAGGGCTGCTGCCAGAAACGAATAATAAAGCACGGTCATAGAAGAATAACGTTTCAACAGTTTTCCCGCGGTTATGCTGTACATGGCATATCCAAACGCTGCGCCAAGTCCCCATCGAACTGTTTCCGGGGATATCCGCATCTGTCCTGAAATTATCCCGGACACAAAAGCACAGCCTGTAACAGCCAGCAAAACGGAAAGAAACCTTCTTATGTTTGGCTTTTCCTTAAATACAGGAATGGATATCACCGAAACCAGCGCAGGCGACGTATACAAAAGTACCGCCGCCGTTGCCATGGAAGACTTGGAAATGGTCACTGCATAACAGACGTTAAAAAACAACATGCAGCACACTCCTGTCACCAGAAACCAGACCACATCCTTTGATGCGATGACAAACGCTTTTGGGTTCTTCCAGCAGAAAAACAGGGTGACAAGCAGAGACGAAACAACAAAGCGGATCACCGTCAGCTGTATGGAAGAAAACCCATAACCGGACAGCAGTTTCACAAACAGGCCTATGGTTCCCCACAGACTTCCTGCTGCCAGCGCACACAACGCCGCCTTCTTTCTGTCTCCCATCACGCCTCCCATTCCAGTTCTCTGCCGTTGCTGCGGATAACCTGTCCATACCAGTAGAAGCTATCCTTGCGATACCTGTTTTTGCTTCCTTTCCCCTCATCATCCTGATCCACATAGATGCAGCCGTACCTTTTTGACATTTCGGCAGATGAACAGCTGACTATATCTATGGGGGCCCATAAGCAATATCCGATTAAGTTTACCCCATCGGTGATTGCCTCTTTCAACTGCTCCACGTGAGCCTTTAAGTAGGAAATCCGGTAAGGATCGTGAACGCTTCCGTCCGGTTCCAGCCGGTCCCTGGCCCCAAGGCCATTTTCCGTAATGAAAAGCGGGACTCCGGGATAACGGTCGCTGTAGGTATTCAAGGCGGTCCTCAGCCCCAGGGGATCAATCTCCCAGCCCCATTCCGATTTTTCCAGATAAGGGTTGCTGCTTTTATCCATGGCTTCAAATGAATTTTTCTGAGAATCATTGATCTTCGTATAATAATAGCTGAAAGACAGAAAATCCATAGGGTACTGTTTCAGCAGTTCCTCATCGCCAGGCTCCATACGGAGCTTTATGTTCTCATCTTCAAAATATCGGGCTGCATATCCAGGATATTCCCCTCTTATCTGTACGTCGGAAAATAAAAACTGCATCTGATTCTTCCTTAAATTGAATAGTACATCTTCCGGTCTGCAGGTGGCCGGGTGAGCGATCTTGTCACTGACCATGGTTCCCACAAGAAGCTTATCGGAATAGGACAGAGCAGTCTTCTTTGCAATAGCGGAGGCCACAAACTGGTGGTGAACACCCTGATAGACGGCTTCATTAAAATTATCCCCCCGATCCCCCAGGATTCCCAGGGAATTAAAGGTTAAAAGATTGATCTGATTAAAGGTAATCCAGTATTTTACCTTGCTGTGATACCGTTTGAATAAGGTTTCACAGTACTGTTCAAAACATTCCACAGTCTTTCTGCCCAGCCATCCCCCATAAGCCTTTACCAGATGAATCGGCATCTCATAGTGGGAAAGCGTCATAACCGGCTCCATTCCGCAATCGCGGATGGTATCGATCAGTTCATCGTAGTAGCGGAGCGCCTCCTCATTGGGAGAGGCTTCATCCCCATTTGGATATATTCTGCTCCAGTCAAAGGAAGTCCGGAAACATTTCATTCCCATCTCCTTCATCAGGCTTAAATCTTCCTTAAACCGGTGATAAAAATCAATACCATGCTGTTTCGGATAATATAATCCGGAATCTATTTTCAGGCAGCTTTCATCGTTTCTGATGGCTGCATCTTCTCCCCTGTCGTCTCTCATTTCTTTTTTCATATACGGATGATAATCTGCAATGGAAAAGCCTTTCCCTCCTTCGAGGGAGGCTCCGTCTGCCTGATTGGCAGCAACGGCTCCTCCCCAGAGGAAGCTGTCCGGAAATTCCCGGTTTACAGTTTTCATACTGACAGCCCTCCGCCATGTTCCAGCTTATTGAAACGCATGTCCACCTTTTCAAACATGCCGCACAGCTTCTTTGCCAAATTTAATTCCGTATTGATGGTCATAACCGTATCCTGAGCATGGGTAAAAAGCATGGAATAAGCAAATTCCTTTCCTCCAGCTTCCGCCTGGATAACCTCTGTCTGAGCAATATGTGCCTGACGGATCTCATCCTGGGCTCCCTTCAATTTCTCATGCGCAGCGTCAAATTGATTCTCCCCTATACAATCCAACGCCTCCATAATCAAGTTTCTTGCATCTCCGGCATGAATGACGATCTGCATGGCAACTGCTGCGGTCTGCTCTCTCTGTTCATTGTCCGTTTCATTTATGATTTCATGTCTGTCTTCTGCTGTCATAGCGATTTCTCCTTTTAACCTGCTGCTTCTTCCTGTTTTTCCAACTCCAACTGTCTCTTGTCATAAAGCTTGAAAAATGGGAAAAATATGATAGTTGCTGTCAATAAATTGATTGCTGTCAGCACCAACCCTGATAAACTATGGTTAACCAGCCATGAACTGATAAATACCGGGCAATACCACAAATTGAACACCTCTGTCGGAATAGCCACCAGTCCGGAGACCTGAGCCAGGTACGTAATAATGGGAAGAACGATGGAAGTAATCCACATCGGTATCATCAAAAGCGGATTCCATGCCACACATCCAAACACAACGGGTTCATTAATATTCAACAGGCTAGGTACAATGGAAGCCTTTCCCAGGGCTTTTAACTGTTTTGATGCCGCAAAGAACAGCATGATGGAAAGGGGCAGAGTCGCTCCTCTTCCTCCAAGGCTCAGCCATGCGTAGGCAGCCTCGTTGGTAAAGGGCTGTGTTGCTGACATTCCCGAAGCCACTGCCTCTGCGTTGGCTGTAATCGCCACCAGACAGATGGGATTTAAGATAGGCTGGAATACCCAGCCGCTGATTCCCATGGAATACAATATGGTAGGGATCAGATAAAGCAGAATCATACCCGGCAGGGATTGCGCAATGCTGTTTAACGGGGAAAACAGATTGACAATAAAACTGTACATGTCAAACTTGCACTGAAGCACTATAAACCAGCCGATTAAAACTACCGTTGCAATGGGAATCATGGAATCAAACCATTCTTTTACAAAATCCGGAACCACAGAATCCTTTTTAAAGAATGTAAAGGATGCAAACAGATTCATTACCGCAGCCGTGAACAGACCTGCAACAATGGCTACGAACATGCCGCCTGCGCCAAAGCTTGTAAACTGGTATATGTAACCTGCGTCTGTAACGTTAGGATTTACAATGATCATAAACAATGCAATGCCCGTAAAACCTGCGGTCAACTTCATTTTATTGTTTTTCTTTAATTCTAAAACATAGTACGGAATCAAAAATACCATGAAAATTGAGATCAATCCAAAGGTATAATTTCTTAAATCCGTCAATACCGGAAGTACCGGAATAAAATTCTTAATAACATTATAAATGGTGATTAAGGACCCTACCAATACCATGGGCAGAGTCTTAATAACTGCTTTCTGCAATGCGGAAAGCCATGGATTTCCCGTTAACTCCTCCATCTTCGGGGCTACAACATCCCCCATCCAATTCATGAATTTTTCCATCATGTCTTATTCCCCCATGAGATCTAATGCTGTTTTTAAAACTGCTTCTCCATCAAGCGTAGCATAATATTTCCGGTCAATAATGGCCGCCTTTACCTGATAACTCTTTACTTCTTCCTGAATCTCTTCAAATCTGTGCTTTAAATGAGGGCCGATAAGTAAAACTCCAACCCCTTCGATATTTTCAAGAATCTCCGTATCGCTGACTGCTCTGATCTCCACCTCCAGACCTTTTTTCTGAGCCGCCTTTCTCATTTTCTGTGCAATAAAACCACTGGAAGCTCCAACGCCGCATGCAAGTAATATATTCCTCATCATTCATTCCTCCTTTCTTTATGTTTATCTAAGTATATATTTTTTGAATATGTATCTCAAATATACATTTTCCGTATATCGGTGCAAAAAAATACCCGTTTCCCATTAACGAAAAAAAACTTCTGATGTTTCTATTCTGATAATGAAACGTTCAGAATAAGAACATCAGAAGTCTGGAGTGGTCCCATTAATCGATCAGTGAATAGATCTGGATGCTTTCAACCTTTTTATCTTTTATATGAAAATTCATCACATCCACATAATTAACCGGTTCATATCGAAAATCATCTTCCTGGTCACTTAATTCACCACCCAATAAATTTCCTTCCGGATAAGCCTCTTTCAGCTTTTCATAACTGTCTCCGACTTTAATATTTCTTACCGTAGGATATTTGGGGTCCGTAATTTCAATATTGAAGATAAAAGATTTCTTATCTTCTGCCGCATCAATGGTCTTTATAACAAGTCCCGGATATAGATACTGCTTTTCTGTCAGCCCATTGAGCTGATCCATGTTTAAGCCATCCCCTTCAGAATAAGTGTGGGATTTGATTTCATCTGCTTTTCCAAGGATACTCTCAATTGTTTGATCATCTAAAATATCTGAAATGGCAATTGCATTGTCCTGATAAACAAAGGCCAACTGTTTTAAAACAACATTCCCGTTCTTTTCTACAGTGCCTTCCTTTATAACTTCTTCCGAATTATCTGCCAAACTGTTATCGGTTGAACCGCCAGTTGCATCAGACGATGCAGCCGTCTGAGTTTCATTGGCGGAATTATTTGATCCATTTGTTGGATTATCCGTTATTTTATTTCCCGGAGCATTTCCGCAGCCTGCCAAAACCATTCCGCCTAATACCAAAAACATTGTCATAATCGCTATTTTCCTAAATACTTTCATTGTTATTCCTCCTTTGACTCATTAAAAATCACTTGTTATGTTACAGTATCATTATAAATAATCATTTTATTAGAGTAATAACAAACTTGTATCATTCTTATGCTCTCTATGGTCATCAAATAAGAAAACATTGCTGCTATTAATTTATAATATTATCGAAAAACTCCATCAAGGGCAAGATAAATTGTAAGTATAAATCCATATATTATCCATTGCAATAATATTATCATTGTGATAACATTATTATCAGTGATAGCATTAAATAGAGTTAGGAGAAAATATATGGACCAAAAAATAATGAAAGATTTGATATCCTGCTTCGTGGATCCCATTGACAGCAGAATTCTCATGGAGATAACAGAAAGAAAAACCGCCACTGCCAAAGAGCTGGCCCAGACGCTGACCGACATTTCCCAGGCTTCCTTGTACCGGCATCTGGGAAAGATGGTCAAAAACGGCGTACTGAAAATAGCGGAAGAACGGCCGGTACGGGCATTGGTGGAAAAGGTCTATGCGCTGGACATTGATGCAACGATGGACATTCCCCGTCTGCTGGAAGAAAACCGGGGAGATGTGTATATAAGCCTGTTTGCCCAGTTTTCCGCTGCTCTCATGCGGGAATTTACGGATTATGCCGCCCGTGATGACATTAATATCCTAAAGGACGGTTCCGGCTTTTCCACCGGTCCCATTGCGGTGAATTTAGAGGAGTTAGAAGCATTAATGATAAAAATCGGGGAACTGATCGCGCCTTACCGTACGCCAGAACAGGCCGCAAAACCGGGAAGAAAGATGCATTCCCTGGCGCTTATCGTTACCCCGCCCAAAGAAGGAGGAGAAAAAAATGAGTGAAATTCTGCGAATCGAACATCTGACTAAGACTTATGGAAATAAAAAAGCAGTGGATGACCTAAGCCTCAGCATCCAGGCAGGTGACCTCTTTGGCTTTATCGGGCACAACGGGGCAGGAAAAACCACTGCGATCCGCTCTGCAGTCGGGGTATTGGATTTTGAACAGGGCAGCATTATGGTTGACGGCCATTCCCTGCAGGATGAACCTCTGGCCTGCAAACAGGTTATTGCCTACCTGCCGGATAACCCTGATCTTTATGACTATCTCACCGGGATCCAATACCTGTCCTTTATTGCCGATATTTTTAATGTGGGCAAACAGGAACGGGAGACACGAATTGCGGATTATGCCGGACGGCTGGAGCTGACCGCCAGTCTGGGGGATTTAATCGGCTCCTACTCTCACGGAATGAAGCAAAAGCTGGCACTCATCTCCGCTTTTTTACACAAGCCACGTTTGCTGGTACTGGATGAGCCCTTTGTTGGTCTGGATCCGTCAGCGGCTTTTCGGCTGAAGGAAATGATGAAGGAAATGTGTGAAGAAGGAGGTGCCATCTTCTTTTCCACTCATGTGTTGGACGTAGCTGAAAAACTGTGCAACCGCATCGGCATTATCAAAAGCGGCAAGCTGATTGCCTGCGGCAGTACCGAGGAGGTGCGGGGAGACTCCAGTCTGGAGCATGCGTTCCTGGAGGTGTTAGACAATGACTAAAGTGTTTTTACTTACCAAAATCCAGCTCCTTGGACTTTTTGGAATCAACAAATTGATCTATGCCGGGGATATCCGGGCACGGCTTCAGGCAATTGGTATGGGAATTGTGTTCCTGATGTTAGGGGCTGTGGCGGTCTTTTTCAGTTATATGACTTCGGCAGGATACGCTGCGATTGGGCTGGTGAATCTAGTGCCTGCCATCATTTTGCTGGCGTTCTCCATAATTACCCTTGTCTTTACCTTGATTCGCAGCAGCGGAACGCTGTTTGGATTTACAGACTATGACATGATCATGTCCCTTCCGGTTCCTCGATCCTCTGTTATTTTAAGCCGATTGCTAACGGTATATCTGGGCAATCTGGTCTTTGGCTGTCTGGTTCTTCTTCCTGCTATGGTGGTCTTTATGCAAGCAAGCGGGGCGCCTGCAATCCTCTGGCTGTCGGCTTTGCTCATCTGGCTGCTGGCTCCCCTTCTGCCCATGATTGTGTCCATGACCATCGGGGTGGTGATCACTGCTATCAGCGTTCGATTCCGCCATAAGAATCTGGCGGTTACTATCTTAAGCCTTGTGGCCACCCTCGGCGCTATGGCACTCTCTTTTTCCATGCAGTCCATGGATATGGACTTGCTGGCTGATCTAAGCCTACAGCTGGGGAACGCAATCGGGCGTTTATACCCGCCGGCAGCGCTGGTCACTGCTGCATTGTCGGAGAGAAACGTTTTGGCGTTGCTGGCATTTGCCCTGCTGTCAATCACTGCTGCTGCCCTCTTTCTATTTCTGTTGTCCAAAGTGTATACAAAGATCAATTCGGCGCTTTTTACCCAACATACCCGCACAGTCTACCGCATCACCCGACTATCCACCGCTACCGCAAACAAAGCGCTTTATCGCAGAGAACTGAAGCTGCTGACCTCCTATCCGGTGTACCTGCTCAACACTTGTATTGGCCCGGTCATGATGGTGGCATCCATATTGGCCCTCAGGATTTTCGGCTCCCAACAGCTTTCTGTCATGCTGCAGATGCCAGGACTGCAGGGGATGCTGCCGCATATGGCACCCTTTTTTCCGGCTCTGTTTGTTGCCATGTCTTCCACTACCGCCGCTTCCCTTAACATGGAGGGTAAGAACCGCTGGGTTTTGAGCTCTCTGCCAGTGAGCACCAAGGCAATTTTCGACTCCAAAATTCTGGTGAATTTAACGGTCTTGCTGCCAGCAATTATCTTCAGCAGCCTGATTCTATCCATGACCTTTCCACTGAGTTTCTTTTCCATACTGATGGTTTTTATAACGCCTGCGGTCTATGCGGTATTCATTGCAGTTGTGGGTCTGTTAGCCAATCTTCGATTCCCAAAGTTTGACTGGAAGAGTCCTCAGCAAGCGGTAAAGCAGTCTATGTCAGTCATTGTCACCATCCTGGTTGGGTTTGTGGCAATCGCTGCTCCGGTTGCATTGGGGGTTGCACTTCCTGAGCAGGGTCAAATTATCACCGTTGTCGCCACCTTGGTTATAGCTGCCATCACGGTGGGATTGTATCGAAGTTTGGGAAGGATCAGCGTAAGGGAATTCTTGAGTTAACATCGCTTGAGTCTTAGGAATTAAAGAAAAGAACATGGATTATAGTCTTTTGAATTACTGGAATCAATGCTTAATATCTCCAATAAGGTACTGAAATAAAAAAGCCAATAGAATGCTTATGGCAAACTATTGGCTTTTAATATCATTCATATTTTATCTCTGTTCATCGCTTCTATCATAGCAATGAGGACATTAAACTGGAAATAGCACCTATAAGTAAAACTCTTAAAAGTCTTCACTCAAGAGATAGACTGCAACGGTGTTGTTGGTCTGTGTATCATAATTCACCGATATGTATCCATTCTCATATTTAAAATGCATGTCGCCATTTTGATCGCTGACTGGTTCCCCAAAAGCAGTTTTAAAATCATCTATTTTATCACCAATTTTGGCACCATTGAAATCCAGATCAGTATTCTGGGAAAATATCTGACTAACGGTACCCTTTTCCATATTAAACCACACACGAATTCCCAGATCTTTAAATTCCAGACCTCCTTCATCAACTTTATCCGGCTTCTCGTTTATATTTTTTATAAAATCCTCTTTGCCTGAACCAAGTAAATCAAAGTATGTTTGAAAAGAGACGGCTTCCGTATCCGAAGAAGGCTTTTGGTCAGAGGTAACTGACTCAGCCTCGGATTCAACGACAAGGGGAACCGATTCGGTAGACTCCTGACTGCTGTCTTTTGAACTGCTGTCCTTTGAACTGCTTTCCACTTCAGTAGAATTTTGTGAATTCTTGGTAGCATCAGAACTGGGTAAACTTGAGCAACCTGTTATTAAAGCAAGGCTCATCATCGTTACTACTGCCAATTTTGTGGTTGTCTTTTTGTTTTGTTTCATCATATTAATTCTCCTTTTCTTTTGTTTTTCTGCAAATCTATGACACTAAAATACGCCATAATGTCATGAGTAAATCTATAAATTATGAAAAAACTCTTCCATACCTTTTAAAGTCTTTTCCTCATCTGCGCCTTCGATTTCAACTACCACCACTTGATTGCAACAAACATTTAATTTCATAACATCCATAATATTTAATAAATCCGCAGTCCCCCTTTCACTATGAAGTATAATTTTGCTTTCATACTTTTTCGCTTCTCTGGCTAGCATGGCAACGGTTCTGGCATGAATCCCAAACTCATCTCGGATCCTATAACTAAATTTCTTCAAAATTAAGCCTCCCTTATATGATGAATTATTCTTTAGTCCAGATTTATACCATTACACAAATAAACGGGTCGGTTTAATGATAGTAAAAAACTCTTTAGTACTATCATCAGTATCCATCCTACCTGAAATACAGCAAAATAAAATATCATTGACGAAGCATAAAGAGCAACTTTCATGAATCCGTTAACATTATGTCATATCAAATTATTTTTGTCTATTGATTATTAACAATTTAAACATTATTAAAGAAAAACAAATTAATTCGCTATCAATTTTTAAGTATTTAGACATAATTATTCATTTATCTTTTCTATTTTATCGTTTTCACACATATAAACCTTTATTTATTCAAGTTCGCTAATCGTGCGGCATTGGTATTACTGGAAATAATTTCCACAACTCTCTCATAAACAACCGCCCTGACAGAGGATAGCAAATAAATCATTTGATTTTATTAGCTGTTTTTCATAAAATCGAGAACTAAATTCGTCAAAAGTATACAAACTTCACAGTAATTTTCAAAATAGGCTTTACATAATTGATTAACTATGGTATAAAAATCATATAGGTACCTATAATAATAAAATATCGTAACTTGATGCGGATTGTTACTGGTTAACAGGCAATACCAAAAGTTGTTTTTACTTGTTTATCACAAGTGAACTACTTTTTGTATCGGCCTGTTTTTTATTTTCTCAAGGTGGAGGTGGGGAGTGAATATAGCAAAAGTACTTAATAACAATATAGCGATCGCAGTTAACGATGACGGGGAGGATGTCATTGTTATGGGCTGTGGTGTCGCTTTTCAAAAGAAGCATGGTGATGAGATTGATGAAAGTAAAATTGAGCATATCTTCACCAAAAGTATTCCAGAGCTTAGAAATAAGTTTGAAGCTCTGGTGAAAGACATACCTCCTGACTATCTGGAGGCAGCTGATTATATTATAAACAATGCAAAGCTCCACCTTGGGAAAGAACTTACAAACAATTTGTATCTATCATTAACAGACCACATTTATTTTGCAGCGATGCGTTTCAAAGAGGGATTAAATATCCACAATCGTCTCCTGTTAGAAACAAAGATGCTGTATAAAGAAGAATTTGAGGTAGGTCTGGAATCTATTGAGTATTTAAACAAAAAATTTTCTATTGATTTACCTGAGGATGAAGCTGCATTTCTGGCCTTACATTTTGTCAATGCATCAATTGGAATGCAGATGAATGAAACGATGGAAATAACCAGGATCGTGCAGCAAATCCGCGCAATCATACGGAACTATTTCCGTATTGAGTTTAATGAAGATTCACTGGATTACTATCGTTTAATGACACACTTAAAATTTTTTGCTCAAAGAATGGTTATGAAAAAAAGTCATAAGTCAGGCTGTGAAGACTTAAAGCTGCTCCAGATGGTCAAAGAGAATTATCAAAGTTCTTATAAATGTATGGAATGCATCACGAAGTTTTTGAAAAAGACCTACGATTATTCCATCACATCATCAGAACAGCTTTACTTAACCATTCATATCGGGCGTATCCAAATAGAATCAGATTCAAAATAATTAGAGGGAGGTATTTATTGATGAACGTGAATCAACTAGCTACTGATATCATCAAAGAAGTAGGCGGCAAACATAATATTAAAGAATTGTTTCATTGTGTAACACGTCTGCGATTTTATTTAAAAGATACTTCGGTCATTGATGTGGAACGAATTAAAAAGTTAGATGGCGTTTTGGGTGTTCAGTTTCAGACCGAACAGTTGCAAATCATTATTGGAAATGAGGTGGAAACCGTATATAAAGCCATTATTTCCAAAACCGGGTTTGTAATGGATGAGGATACAAAAGAGAAAAAGGAAAAAATGCGGATTGGAGGAATCTTTGAGACTATTTCTGCAATTATCCTACCAATCATACCAGTTATGGCTGGTACCGGGCTTTTAAAGGGCATTATCACCATCATGACAAGTTATCTTGGATTTGATGCCTCATCGGGTCTGATCTCTGTGATGACTATCATAGCCGATACCGTGTTTTACTTCATGCCATTTTTTATCGCATACACTTCGGCGTTACGTTTTAAAACCAATATTCCTATGGCTCTGCTTATCGCCGGGTTCCTTATGTATCCGACGATGACGGCTGGACTGGCAAATAAACTTGATCCAATAAGCTTATTTGGGCTTCCTATTCCATTTGTTAAATATGCAGCCAGTAGTATTCCGGTTATGCTTAGCGTATATGTCATGAAGCATGTATACAAATGGGTAGATAAAATAATACCTCAGCTTTTAAGGCTTGTATTCACTCCGCTGCTGGTTGCTATTATCATGGCGCCTATTACATTGGGAGTTACCGGGCCAATTGCGAATTATATAAGTCTGATTATAGCAAATTTATTTACCTGGCTATTCAGCGTATCGCCGATACTGGCCGGTGCGGTAATCGGTGCAACCCGTTCTCTCCTTGTTTTTACCGGAATGCATTTATCCCTTGGCGCAGTTATCTTGCAAAACATTGCAGTAACGGGTTACGATGTGATTCTTCCCGTCAATACAATGGGTACAATGGCAATTTTCGGAACCTGTCTGGGTGTATGGTTTAAAACCAAGAAAGCGGAAAATAAGTCAATTGCTGCTTCAGCTACCGTATCTTCCTTTTTGGGTATTACGGAGCCAGGAATCTATGGTATTTTGTTGAAATATAAAAATGCTTTGATTGCCGATATTATCGCTGGAGGAATCGCAGGTGCATTTGTCGCTTACTTTGGCGGTACAACAAATGCATATGTAAATTCTTGCATTTTGTCTTTGCCCGTATTCGTAGGTCCTGGATTCTGGGCCGTCTGTGTAGGTATGGTAATTGCTACAGTTTTGGGATTTGTAATTGTAGTGGTTATGGGAATTAATGAAACAGATAAAAATGTGACAAAAAATACCTCCGCCGCCTTACCAAATGATTCATTGGAGGTAAAGACGGAAAGCGGAAACAGTGCAATTAAAAATGTTTTAAGTCCTCTGCAAGGAAATCTTGTACCGCTCAGCGAAGTATCTGACAATGTATTTTCGTCAGAAGTTCTGGGTAAGGGAATTGCCATTCAGCCAACGGGCACAGAGTTGAAAGCTCCGTTTGACGGTGTTGTTTCCACTGTTATTGGACATGCACTTGGACTCACCTCAAATGATGGAGTTGAATGTGTGATTCATGTGGGCCTTGAAACCGTAAATATGAAAGAACCACCATTAGATATAAAAGTAAAAGAAGGAGATGTCTATCGTACTGGTGAGTTATTGGCTTATGTGAATATTGATGCCATAAAGAATGCAGGTTATGACTTGACAACTCCAATTATTATTACCAATACAGATAAATTTATGGATGTACTCTCCTGCAAGAAACAGGGTGAAATTACAACAGGAGAAGAACTTCTTACCATCATCGAAAAGGAGGCAGAAAAATGATAGAAAAACATTATAAATTCCCGGAGGGATTTTTATGGGGAGGGGCAACAGCTGCAAACCAGATAGAGGGAGCCTGGAACGAAGGCGGTAAAGGTATTACCATAGAAGATTGTCTCCCATACCGGGAAGTTGGGGTTGCTGACTTTACCAAGCAGTTTCATTTTACAACTCAGGATATGGAAGAAGCTTTAGCTGCCGGTCCTGAAGCCAATTATCCAAAACGACGTGGAATTCAGCATTATCATAATTACAAAGAGGATATTCGTTTATTTGCGGAAATGGGATTTAAGGTGTATCGTATGTCCATTGCCTGGTCACGGATTTTCACGGATCCAAGAGGCGAAAAACCCAATGAAGAAGGAATTGCCTTTTACGAAGATTTATTTAAAGAGTGCAAAAAATACAATATTGAGCCACTGGTGACACTTTCTCATTATGATCCACCGCTTCAATTGGTCACAAATTACCGCGGCTGGTTTTCTCGTGAGGTCGTTGATCTGTTCATGAAATATGCGAAAGTATGCTTTGAACGCTTCGGAAAATACGTGAAATATTGGCTTACTTTTAACGAGGTGGATGCCATGCTGCGCCACCCGGTTACCAGCGGAGCACTGGTTGAGGATCGTTTCCCGGATATGCCTTTTGAACAGGCAATCTATCAGGCCATGCATCACCAGATGATTGCAAGCGCCCTTGCAGTAAAACTTTGCCATGAGATGTATCCAGATGCAATGGTTGGCTGTATGATGACAAAGCTCTGCTTCTATCCTTTTACCTGTAAGCCAGAAGACAACCTTGCAACTCAGCAGCGTATGCGTGGAATTTACAGATATGTAGATATTCAGGTTTTCGGTGAATACTCTCTCCACCTTATAAAAGAGATAGAAAACAAGGGATACAAACTGGAACTACTGCCAGAGGATGCGGGGATTCTTAAAAATGGTACAGTTGATTTCGTAAGTTTCAGCTATTATATGACAAGCTGCGTGGCTGCTGATACAAACGGACTCGATATGGCACCAGGCAATACGGTTAACGGAGTAAAGAATCCTCATCTCGAAAGCAGTGAGTGGGGATGGCAGACAGACCCCATTGGACTTCGTATCTCACTCACAGATTTATATGACAGATACCGCAAACCGTTGTTTATTGTGGAAAATGGACTTGGTGCAAAGGACTCAGTTACAGAGGAGGGTCAGATTCACGATCCGTATCGCATAGAGTACCTTCGTGATCATGTGAAAAACATGAGTCTTTCCATCAACGAGGACGGCGTGGATCTAATCGGCTATACCTGGTGGGGCTGTATTGATTTAGTATCAGAATCTACCAGACAGATGTCAAAACGCTATGGTTTTATCTATGTGGATGCAGATGATTATGGAAATGGCAGCTATAAGCGTATACCAAAGGATAGTTTCTACTATTATAAAAAGCTGATTGCTGCAAATGGAGATATTACAATCGCCGATGAGTAATATCCACTGATTAATAAGAAAAAAGCACTTAACAATATGGAGCAGCGGATTAATTTCTGCAATAACATTAAGGTCCTTTCCGATATAAATACGGAAAGGACCTTTGTCTGTATATAGTGATCTACTCAAAAACCACAAACTACACGTTCCACTACGTTATTGTTTGCACGTTCCTTTGGAACGAACGATTGAGATTCTATGCCCCCCTGCACAAGTTGAATCACGTTCAGCAATCAAATATAACTTAAGGTTCCACACCCCATTTCAGGCTGTTAGAGATATATCCTGTAACCTTTGACCAATCCGCATAACTGCTTCCTGAACCTGCAAAGGAATAGTCATCTGTCTGCGTATAATTTGTCCAGTTACTTTTTGTAACTCTCCCCTGTACCTCAATTGCCTGTCCAGCTGCCAGTTCTCCTGCACCAGATGTAAATCCGATTTCCAGATAATAGTCGGCACCTGTCTTTGCCGCAGGCATTTTAACAAAGGTTCCGGTGATATTGCTGCTATCTACCGATGACCAGTCACACCAGAAGTTTTGATCCACTTCTCCGTTTATCGTGTAATAATATCTAATTTTAACATCAGAAAGTTTTACACTGGTTGTACCTGTATTGTACAGCTTGATTTTAGGACTCAGAGAATTGCTCTGTGCTGATGTGGTTCCATTAAACATCTGTACCTTAATATTGCCCTGTGCAATGGAGGTATCTACTACAGTCAGAACCAGTACAGGATCTATTCCTTCGCTTAAATCAAATACTACGTTGTAGGTTCCTGTCTGCAAAGCAGCCAGGGAAGCTTTTAAGAAAGTAACTTTGCTTCCAGATACCGTATAATCCACACCTTGAATCAGCTCCTGGTTTCCCCTCTTGATCCCCTTCAGCGTATACCCTGCCGTGTTTAATGTAGTTACAACGTCCGCCTGTTTCGTGGTATTCTTATCAAAGGTGGCTGTAGTAGGTGAAATAGAACCACTTGGCGTTGTGTCCGTAATCGTTACTGTCAATACAGGATCAACACCTTTGCTGAAATCAAACGTAAGCTTTAAATCCCCTATGCTCTTACCTGATAAATAGTTTTTAGATAAACTAACCGTATTGCCGGTTAATGTATAATCTGTACCTTCGGATAAATAAGTACTTCCGTCCTTAATACCGGTGAAGGTATTACCATTTAAGGTAAGTGCTACGGATATATTGTTTTGTTTTGCAGTATTCTTATCGAAAGCTGCTGTTGTAGGACTTATAGCGGAGTTACTTACCGGGTCACTGCCATTACCAAACAAAAGGGAATAAACGCCATTTGCAATAGCAATATCACACTGTGCCCAGAAACGATGGTAGTAAAATACCGGATCGGTATTATTGTTATAAGCAGTAAGAACCTTCTGATAATCCGGATCATTTTTGTATTTAGAACGAATGTCTAAAAATTTATTGCCGGATTTAATAGCATCACCATTTGGCATAGTTCCTGTCCAGCCGTCGGGTACATAGACTTCCTGATCAAAGAACCGCTTGTAGTCCGCTCTTGATTCCGGTGCTGCAAGGCCCTTATCATCTCTGTACAGATTCCACATACGGTCTAATAACTCTTTGGCCATTACTCTTGAAGCATCATCACCAGATGCTTTGCTGTAATACAGCAAGGTATTTGCAAGTGAACCAGTTACACCAAGGTCTGTGCCGTAACTGGTAACAGCCACATGCAGTTTTGAATTGCCTGTATAAGTGCCAGTCCAGGTATCAGGCTGTCCAGACCAATCAAGACCGTTTGGAATCTCAAAGGTTCCGTCTGCATTAAGTTTTACCACTGACTTAACCCAGCTTACCCATTTATCCAAAATAGCTTTTGCTCTAGCGTCATTTGTTTTGTAATAATATTCAGCTACACGCTGCATGGACCATGCCTGAAAACCAAACCAGGTATTGCTTCCAGGATCTGCATAGACAGGATTTGCCTCATATCCCATTCCATAAAAGGTAGAAGTACCGGCTGGCCATGCTTCATAACGTCCTTTATTGGAGTTGCTTGCACCGCCTGCAATTGCACCTTCAGAAGACTGCAGCCACTGATAGAACTCAAGCTGTCTGTTAAGGCTTGTCCCCCAATCGCTGGCGCCCTTCTGGGAAAGAGGTTTTAAATCTTTATCTTCTGACAATATCCAGGCTGCCATAGGATTTTGATACCCAAAGTGATTATGGCTGCTTCCGATTTTCCATGCCCAGTTGGAGCTTATTCCGCCGCCCCATGCATAATACCAGGACATCAGATAATGTGCTGCATCATATCCAGTACCAGCAACGGTCGGAGAACCGATTTTACGGAAGTATTTATCAAACATGGCATACCTTAAGTAATCACCCATCTTGCTGGCTTTCGCATCATAGGTTCCAAGGTCAATGCCATATTCCTTAGCCCATTGGTCAGCCCAGTAAGTAACCTGAACAGCACGAGCATCTGCATCTGGTGCGTTCGTATACTTAAACTGAGTTGCATAGTTGCTGTCTCCTGTAAAAAGATCAAGAAATCCATTCCTGCCACCGAATTTCATCGCTTCCCAGCAAGGCTGCGGAATTGTCTCCCAGGTAGATTCCTGTTCCCCCCTCTGGAACGTATTGATATAGGATGGTGAAGTCACACCATCGCCTCTGCTTCCAAAGCCATACCAGTTATCTACATCTAATAGCCAATGCATTCCATAGATGGTATTGGTGCCATAGGTAGAGACCAGATCGTTGTTAATCGGGTCAGATCCAACAGCTGCACCGAAATCCAGCTGGGCAGGATATCGGTTGGGTAATTCCCATTCCGGAGCATATGTAGCAGGCTTGTTCGCCGTATACTTGCTCATACTGGAATTGGGCTGGTCTTTTTCCGTAGGGATCATGTAAGTTTCCGCTTTGTTCCAGGCTGTTTTAAATCCATTGAAATCTCCTGTGAATTTACCATACATGGCCTCCAGCCACATATAATAGCTGAAAGCTTCACTGGTAGTTACATGTCCATAATCCGGAGCTTCCACAATCAAAGTCTCAACAGAATGATATGGAATGCCTTTAGAACTGAAATACCCATTGTTCGGATCCTTAATATCCCCCCAGAGTTCCATAAATCTGTTTTGATATTCGTCCGTGCTGGCGGCAGTAATTTCAGCTGCCTGGCTTGGTATAACAGGTGTGAAGGAAGTTGCTAACAAGCCAGGTATAACCATGGCAGTTACCACAATCTTAGGTACACGCTTTCTCATTCCCCTGGTTAAAAAAGCTTGCCCCTTATGTTTTTGCTTACTACTTTTAAATAACCCCTTATGCAACATACCAATACCTCCTTATAGTTTTTATCTAACAATCAGTTCATCAGCCGGTTCCTTATCTGTGTAACACCTCTCCCTTTCCTTCTCTCCTTTCCCATTTATTGCAGGAGGATATCCAACTGTCTGAATTGATTGAAAGTCTCTCTGAAAACTTCTTACTCCTTTCTGATTCCTATTCATTGGTCTAACTCTCCAGTATGCTAGGAGAATGCTGTTTTTTCTGACATCTAAAAATTTCTCTACTATTTTGTTCAATTCATTCATTTGTAAGCCATTATTAATGTATCACTTTATCTATATTTAATTGAATATCCGTAAAATTTCCGATTCTGTTCGTCATTTTTTCTACACTCCTCCTCTATTTTGGGTTATCTTATCTGATAATTTACCCATAATCACAAGAATATCACTTACTGAGATGCGGGGGATCTGGTTAGAAAGCCGCACTGCTACAGACTTTATTAGCACGTACAATTTATGGTGAAGCAGAAGGGAATTAAAAAAAGAATAGGTGGTGCATGGGTGCCAGCTGTCTTTTGGATATTGCTAAGCGATTCGGGCAATTATATTGTAAAAAGGCATATAGAGTTAATAAAAATCGGAAGATCCAAGAGATAAGATTGCTAATTTGCTGATAAGCTTGAGCCACAGCTTTTCGATCAGCACTCAGTATTTTGCTGTATTTTACCTGATTTCACACGGAGTTATAAAATTCATTCTGGTTCTTTTGTTATGGCGAAAAAAACTATGGGCATATCCCCTTACCATTGTATCCTTAATTTTATTTATCGCTTACCAAGTATACCGTTATACATTCACCAATTCAGTTTTTCTAATATTACTTACTATTTTTGATGCTATTATGATCGCTTTAACCTATTTGGAATATAAAAGAATAAAATCGAACTACTAATCTTGATATCTATGAGCCAAATGTTCATGACTGCTAAGGTAGATGTTACTATCAAAGGAGTGATGGCAGCGTGCAGACCAATATGTTACCCTTTTTCCATGTGGAAATTTGGAGCACCTGTAAGCCAAAGAATGGTATAATTCCTTACCTCTCGTATTCGTATGACTAATGATAGCATTTCCTATTATAAAGTTATGTGGCTTCAATCTGACTTCAGCCAGACAATTAATAAATACTTGCCTGGCTGAATTTATAAATTACTTATTTTTTCTATATAAAAAAATGGATCTAATTTTATTTCCTTTCGGAATCATACGTCTTACACCGATAAATACCAACGCTCCTATTAATGAGCCAATCAAAGCTGCCCCTAAAATATCACTAGGAAAGTGAACAAATAAATATAACCTTGAAAATGCAATCAGGCAAGCGAGAGGAATCGCTACATATCCAAATTTTTTATTACTCATGGTAAGAATCGTTGCTGCAATAGCAGATGACAGCGTATGCCCTGATGGAAAGGAATAATCTGTTGGATTTGCAATTAAAAGTGTAATTGTTTGTTCAATCCAGCTAGGTCTGGGGCGTCCAATCAAATTTTTAAGGAAAACATTCCCAATGAGAACTCCTGCCCCAAGTCCAATCAGCAGCGTAATTCCATACTTTCTGTATTGCTTCATACACAGCAAAACGCATGCTGTCAGTATCCAGATAATGCCCTTGTCTCCAAGTGCCGTAATTTTAGGCATCAAATAATCTAATGCGGGGCAGTTCAACGTGTTATGAATCCAATGTAAAACTGCCCAATCAAAATTAGTGATACATTCTACCATCTCATATGCTCCCTATAATCGTAATATTTCACTATCCGACTTTTCCCAGAGTTATAAATCATACACGGATCATTCAAATATTCTTCTCCATGTCCAACTCGAAAAATGTGCCCGATTTTTTAGCGCACTTTCCTTCCAACGTAACTTTCTCTTTAATAAAAATAACTGATAGCTTCTATATATTTAAACAAAATATACAGGAGCCATCAGCAAAATGTGCTTTCGATATGGTGATTTAGAAAAAGCAGCATTCCTATGAAAAGTCAAAAAATTTATTTATCTTTTAACAACGCTTAATCATCATCGTACCTTTTACAGGTTTTCGAATAAGCATGCTTCTTACTGTCATACTTTTCAACAGGTTCCGGACCTCTGACCACAGTACGAAGGATCTGAAGGCAGCCATCGTCTGCCACTGCTATTCTCCAGTCAACCATTAAAATTTCCCCGTTTATTATCTCAATCCCTGTTATGCCTCGGGTACGGATGCAGCATCCTGTATTAAAATATGGGAGGTCATCTGCTTTTGGAAATTTAGGTCTGTGTGTATGCCCGCAGATCAGCATGATCTTATGTTTTTCTATCCATTCATCGTATATTCTTTCTATCTTATGTCTTTTAAATAGATTACGGGCAGGACTTGTTGGATTATCAAACCCTACAAGATGCAGATACCTCCATAAATAGCGAAGCAGCAGCATGGACAGAAACCACAGTTGATCATTCATAAAGTCACCCTGATGTCCATGAATTACAAGGATCTTCTGCCTGGTATTTTTATATTGAAGGACTAAAGCCTCCTTCGGTTTTAATCCCCTAAACAAATCTACTTTTTTCTGATTGTATTCATCATAGTATTGGTAATAATTTGACTTTACAAAACGCTTTGATTTCAGATAGATATTATGATTGCCATAAAGCATAATGAAACGTCCGGCGTCATAAAACTTTTTCATTACCGTAAATACATCGGTATGTGCAAGTCTGATAACGCTGAAATTCTTATACTCCCATAATTCATCGCCATCACCTGCTTCCACGTAGACATAACCTTCTTTATAATAATAATTCAGAGCATGCAAAAATATGTTCTGGTTTCTGATAAATTCATCAGAAACGCTGTCATCCCCTCGATGACAATCACTAAAGAATATATATTTTGAATTTTTATCAAATGAAATGGTGGTTGCATTTTTCAAAGCCCTTGTTAATCTTTTATTCGCTTTCATCTTTACTCCGTATACCATTTTCTATTTAGTATTAAGCTTATTCTCGATTTTATACCGAGCGCAAAATCGCATACAGAGGAATATCCAGATTGAGTTGTTATAAAACTCAATAATTAGTTTAGAAATAGCCATGCTCATAATGGTCTGTTTTAATACCGCAATAAAAGCACCTGGATTCATTTTAAATAATAGTGGTCAAATGTACCTACGCAATGTAGCCTCTTTGCGCAAGTATATTTTTTGTATCCGTCCACAGCTTACGCTGCATATTAATATCCCCACCGGGATATACCGGCACAATATGCTTGCCAGTACCAACGTTAAAATATCCTCCAGTCACCCCTTGATACTGAGAGTCTGTAGCCAGTCTAATAATTATATCGGCACCTTTTCCAGGATCTCCTATATGAAGGGTATTTAATATTTTAGTAAGTACGGAAGAAAACCCTAATTCGCGTCCGAGTCCTGTAACATTAAACCCTGGATTCAGTGCATTTACAGTAACTCCCGTTCCAGCAAGCTGACGTCCAAGTTCCCCCGTAAACATAATATTAAGAAGTTTCGTCTTTCCGTAAATCTTGGAGGAACCTCTGGAAGTAAATTCAGAAGTATCTGTTAAATCCTCCGGCACTTTAAGTTCACCATGATTGCGTGAAGCTTCAGACGCCACATTCACTATTCTTGCATTTTCTGATAGCATTAATGAGCTTCGCAATGTATGCGTTAACAACCATGGAGCGAGATAGTTAACCGCTATCATTTCTGGAAATCCCTCCTTAGATATTCGCTGCTCAAATCCATGAAGTCCGGCATTGTTTACTAATACATCAATTTTAGGGTACGCAGTTTTTATTTCATTACCGATTCTCTTCACGTCTTCCATAAGTGACAGGTCACCGAAAAAAAAGTCCACTTTCGCATTTGGTACAAGCTTTCTTATCACATTTCCTGCTGCTTCTGCACGGCTTTTACTTCTAGCCGTTAATACCAATTGTATTCCACGTTTTGCTAATTCTATTGCTGCCAACTGACCAAGGCCGCTGGTAGCACCGGTTATTACTGCAATCGGACATGTTTCCATCATAAATCCTCCTTTGGTATCGTAATGAAGTTTAACTTCTGCATTTCATAATTTATTTTTTTACTTGACGTCGTTCAAAGCATAAAATATACTTGACATATGTCAAACATGCAAAATTATTTGATATATGTCAAGTATATTTTATGAGGTAAAATTATGAAAAATAAAATTCAAAATCAAAATGATACGAGAACTCAACTTGAACTGGATCTTGGCAGACAACTTAATACACTTATAAGCGCAGCCCATGCACTTAATGTTAGAACAGCGGCCGTTTTCGATCCAGAATTACAACCGGCATCGTTCCTCATTGTTCGCTGGCTTTTATCACATGGACCGGCAACTGCTACACTTTTGGCAGAATCAACCGCTATGGACCGAAGTTCTGTCAGCCGCCTTGTCACTCAACTGAAACAGTTAGGTTATGTAAAAAGCGAAACTCATCCAGAAGACCGACGCGGGGTATTAATATCGTTGACAGAATCTGGCCGCGAAAAAGCATCAAATGCTATAAAGGTTAAAGAAGAAGAATTTTATAAACGTATTTCAAAATGGGACGATTCAGAGCTGGAAACATTTATCTCTTTGCTTAAATCTTTTAATGGACATGACAACACAACAGCTTTTTCTGTTAACCCTTGATCAAATCAGCTACATTATTCTTACGCTGGATAGGTAAAGATGCATCATTCAATATTTGATCTTGACCTTTACGAAAAGCCCCGTCTTCTTCTGAAAACGGGGCTTTGTGTGTGAAAATGATACAATGAAGAAACCTATCCTCAAACTCCTGATATCAATTTACCCGCCATGGGTTATCCTTACCCTCTAACTCATATTTGCAGCTTAAAATAGAATACTCCACCATATCACTCACAGCTTCTTCGGTATAAAAAGCAGTGTGCGGAGTGATGATCACATTGGGCATAGACTGCAAAACAGCCAACTCTCGATTGGTAAGTACTTTATATTTCGCATCTTTATAAAAGATTTTCCTTTCATTTTCTAAAACATCTAAAGCTGCAGCACCGATTTTCCCCGCTTCAAGACCTGCAATCAGGGCCTGTGTATCAATTAGTGTACCTCGAGCGGCATTAATTAGAACTACGCCGTCCTTCATCTTCTCAATCTCCTTCTCTCCTATCAGGTACTGAGTTTCTGTTGTTGCAGGGACATGAAGGGAAATAACATCACTTTCCCGCCATAGCTCTTCTAAAGAAACATAGGAAACAAAGGAAGATAGTTCTTCTTTCGGATGTAAGGTATTCACCAAAATCTTACATCCAAATCCCCGAAGCCGATGAATCACAGCCTCTCCAATTCTTCCCGCGCCAATAATACCAACGGTGCAGATACGAAGCTCCCGCCCCCGCACATTGGTGAGTGAAAAATCCTGCACCAACGCCCGGGTCATAATCGTTTTCACTTTGCGAAGTGCCATCATGATGAGCATTACCGTATATTCTGCCACACTGGCCTGAGTATAATTTACAGTGGAAACGGGAATCTCCAAGGCTTTTGCAGCCTCTATGTCAATATGATCAAAACCTACCGTGCGGGTGGATACGCAGCGGATGCCACTTGCCTTCCATTTTTCAAGAACCTCTTTGGTGATGGCTGAGGTAACGATACTAACAGCGTCGCAGCCTTCTGTATTCCCTGCATTCTCTAACGTGGGGCTGTAAGGCAGAGCATGGAGTTCCACCCCATATTCTTCTGCAAATTTTTGAAAAAACATTGTTTCGTCCGTTCGGACGTTATATGCTAACAGTTTCATGATCCGTCACTCCTTTTCATTACATTTTTAGTGAATTCTGCAAAAAAGCAGTATATTTAAGCATATTCGAAGAATTCCTGCAGGGATTACTAAATTTGAATACTTTTTTGTAAGTTCAATACCTTTCTAGTCAAATCTTTCTGGCAAAGTCGTAATCACTTCCAATATGGATTCTCCAGTTTATAAAGATGTTTCCATTCGTCCAAAATTATGTCTTAATTATACCGTAAAGTTTCTTTTATTTCAATTGACCAGTTTATGAATTACAGATATACCTTCTAATTAACACCAAAGTAATACTTGCTACGTTTTTTAGATTTTTAAATAATAAAAGTACATAAACAGTCACTTTCATCTGTTTATGCACTCTATTAGCTACTAGTTATGTATTTATGGCACTACATAAATGGCCACTTTGGTTTTTGACTATGATTGATTCATAAACTTCCATATTTAGGGTTAATGAGGACATTTGGTATATTTTGTTTCGCTTTCAAGAGAACCTAACTTCATAGCTCCGCATTTACTGCACCTTTGTGCATCATATGCTTTTGTTACGCAACTTCCGTCCTTATTTTTTGTATGCTTTGAATATTTTCCATTAACATAGGTATGTTCACATTTTTTTCTTGTAAGATATCGATCATCAATACAATAAGTATTTCCATATATATCTGTAAATTGAGAGTCATATATAATTTGCTGTATAGTTGAAGTTTCTTGCTCTCCGCTTCTAGAAAACTTAACCATCTGCCTGGAATCTTCAAGGTAGATGTCACCTTGTGGTTGCTCCACCCAGGTAACCGTGTGTGGTTTCTCATATGCAAATGCTGTAAAACCACTACATGCAATCATCAAAAACGAAAGCAAGAATGCAAACTTGTTTTTCTTTTTTTTACCTTTCATAATTAAATTTATCCTTTCTTTTATCTTACTTTTATTATTGCTAAATGAGGTAATATTAGCCAGAGTTCCTCGTGTATCATATGAAAAGGTTTCATGCGCAGTACAAAGAATGAATTTTCTAAATTTAAGATATTTCCTTAAGTACCATGAAAAAATTATAAAAGCAATTACAATCCACACGCATGTAACAATCATATTAATCTTATAAATATCATTGAAATATAAACCAGCTGGAGTTACCATTATTGATGGGCTTCTACCATTAACTAACATGTTAATATTTTGATATCTTGGAAAAAACTGTAATAAAAAAAATATAATAGTTTTTATATAGCCAATCGGAATAACTGCCATAAATAATGCGATTTTTAAGATTATATATCGCTGGTACTGGTTAAAAATACTATTCTTAAAATGTTCTAAAATCAATAATATTATAAATAAAGTGTTACTTGATATTAGCATTGTAAAAATTATATTCATGTAGATTGTCCTAATCCAGTTCATCTAAATATCTCTTTAACTCATCTGCCTCTTCTGAACTTAATTTTTTATTTCCGGTTAAAGCCACAATTAACTTTTTTAATGAGCCATTGTACATAGTATCCAGTAATTCTTTTGCTTTCCTTTGCTCAAATTCATCTTCTGTAAAAGCATACATATATTTTTTTTCGTTTTTTACTAGTAATCCTTTTTCTTCCATACGGGTTAGATATGTGTGTATCGTCTGTCGCCTGCATATTTTCCCATTACTATTAAAATAATCCCAAAAATCTGCAGCAGACAGCCACTTTTTTTTTTGCCAAAGTAATCCCATAATATCTTGTTCTGTCTGTGATAGTGTAAATTTCATTTCCATCTAATCCTTTATTTTTAATTAGTCATTTCAACATATTACTACAAATATGTCGAAAAGTCAATCGCACTAAAAGCATACCAGAATAAAGCATTGACATATATTCAGATAAGTGTTACCCTACAATTACTACAAGCTGTAGAAATATTTCCAAACTACATAGGATACAATTTAGCAGGAGGTGAAGGTGTATATTTTAGTGAATGACAATTAGTATTTTAGTTTATATTTCCTTCTATACAAAATTCATTTAAGGAATGGGTAATTATTTGGTAAAGCAAGTATAAAATACTCTATGTAATGCAAAATACATACCCAAGAAACAAATGAACGATATCCTAGAAAGAGATATAAATCTAAAAATCATTTTGGGAGAGTGTTAGATAAGATACCCTTGTAAAGTTTAGTAAACAACCTAGTCACTGTGCTTTCCTTAAGGAGGTTATAATGAAAAAAATCAAAACAGCTTTATTAAGTACTTTTCTTTCTACAGCATTAATGATGCTATTTTCAATATCGGCATATGCAGAACAAGCGAGCGTATCAGTTGAACCGAACGCTGTCAATGTCCCGCAAGAATTAGTTCAAGAATTGGTTGCTGAATATCCAGATACACACATAACTATTACAGGATATAAGGAAGCTGTTCTTGCCCCAACACCAAATTTATGGTGGTTTGATCTTACTGAGAAAAACACAACACAGCAAGATGTTATGGCTAAAGATTCATTCGTTATTTCAGTGGCAAGAGGCGCTACTAAGACACTATCCAAAACATGGACAGGTTCTCTTTCCCCTTCATGCAGTTATAAAAATGCACAAAGTTCACTTTCATTGAACGGCACAATAACGAGAACATATAGTAAATCAGAAACTTTTGATGGACCTTCAGAAGGTAGCAGTTATAATACCAGAGAATTCCGAGTTAAATTTTATGAAGACAGAGGTACTTTTAAAGGTCAGTATGTATCGGATGCAGGTGATTCACAGAAAAAAAGTGGAACATGGAAAAGCCCAACAAGATTTTTAGAGTATTCAGTAGATCACCGTGTATAAAAAATTCATTTTTTCATTAACCCTTACAATAATAAGCTTTATTGCCACTTTTTCAATATATATGTTTACCTTGTTTAATCCTGGTATATATAATGGGATTGATGGTTTAGTAGGGGCACTTTTAACAGCAAACGCTACTATACCTTTTATTATATGCTTTATATGTTTGATTATTGGGCTTGCATTATGTGCATATGACGCATATAAAAGGAAGTAATTATAACTATATAAAATTTTTTATTAACATATTTCCCAAAAATGAATATAGAATGAGCCGTTGCAATGCAGCGGCTCATTCTACGTTCTTGTTAATTATTTGTAATATCATATTTCCCCTTCACTTTTTCTGTGATATAATACTACAACAAAAAGATAAAATTTATTTTGTAAACCAGGCAAAAATATAAAACCTGAATTAAAAATGTAAGCTAAGTATAATAGTAGTTACTTAATATTATTGCCTGATATTATTTTCATGAAATGGACACCGTTTTGGGGAGGTATTTTATGTATATGTTGTTATTGATGATTATCTATCTTGCATTTATTAGCCTTGGCTTGCCAGACTCTTTGCTAGGGTCCGCTTGGCCAGTAATGCAGATAAAATTTGATGTACCGCTTTCTTATATGGGAATTGTAAGCATGATTATTTCTGGCGGAACAATTTTTTCAAGTCTTATGTCAGATTGGCTGAATAAAAAGCTTGGAACTCATATCGTTGTTACAGTTAGCATCTTTTTGACAGCGCTTGCTTTGTTTGGTTTTTCCACCTCCAATGCATTTTGGATGCTTTGCTTGTGGGGCATTCCGTACGGATTAGGTGCGGGTGCCATTGATGCAGCTTTGAACAATTATATTGCACTTCACTATACGTCCAGACATATGAGTTGGCTTCATTGTTTCTGGGGTATGGGAACTATCATTAGTCCTTATATCATGAGCTATTCCCTTGTACATAATGGCTGGCAAAGTGGTTATCGAATCGTTTCCATTTTACAGTGTGTGATTGCAGTGATTGTCCTGTTATCTATACCGCTTTGGAAAATTCATAAGAAAAACGTGGAGGATACAGCAAAAGATGTGAAACCCATCGGCTTAAAGGATGCGTTTCAAATCAAAGGTGTCCCTTGTCTGTTACTTGGCTTTTCCGCATACTGTGCGGCGGAATCTACCGTTATGCTTTGGGCCAGCAGCTATCTTGTTCGCACTCGTGGTATTGTGGAAGAAAAGGCTGCAGCGTTTGCTTCTTTATTCTTTATAGGAATCACCGCCGGCAGATTTTTATCTGGAATTGTATCTGAAAAAATTGGAGACAGAAACCTTATTCGCATCGGAACAGGAATCATTGCATTAGGCATTGTTTGTGTTGCTATGCCTTTGAAAATAGATGCGTTGGCATTAACTGGATTTGTCGTGATTGGACTTGGCTGTGCACCAATTTATCCATCCATTATACACTCTACGCCTGTGAATTTTGGACGCCAAAATTCACAGGCAATCATTGGTATTCAGATGGCAAGTGCCTACATAGGCTCCACTTTTATGGCACCGTTATTCGGACTGATCGCCAACCACATCAGTATTAAACTTTTACCATACTATTTAGTAATCTTTATTGTGCTCATGATTACCATGGTGGAAAGAACTTTTAGGTTAGTAAAAAATACCGCTTGCTAATAACAAGTCGGTATTTTTTTACTATTTCATATAAAATTCAAATTAAGAAAAATGTTCAATGAAAAATATTATAACATTATCTCCTTTTCCATTGTTTCTTGACTGGTTTTTCTTTTTAGTATTTGTTGAATTCCAACATTAAAAATCAAAGCAACACACAACAAAATTAACGAAGTTATCATGATATTGTGTAAACCACGATACATAATTCCTTGCATCAGAGGTACTGATTCTTGTGGCAAATCACCTGCACTTTTGGAATCACTCAATTTATTAAGCATATCCATAGTAATTTTCCCATTTGTTTCAGCAACGCCTTTCGTTAAGGCATGACTTAGAATTACTCCATAGATTGATGACATAAATGTTTGACTCAAAATACGTAAAAGGAAGGCAAAGGATGTTGCAATTGGAACATCTCTTTTTTCTGCATTCTCCTGTACACTGATTTGTAAAATATTAAAGCTTAAACCTAACCCAAAACCTTCAAATGCTCCCGCTGCTAATAATAACCACAATGGTGCAGTTACTCCGGCTAATACCATACACCCAAAGGAAATTATAAAAGCTAAATTTCCCAAAGCGAGCACACGGTATTTCCCCAATTTACGTGAGAGAGACGGTCCAGTCATAGAACCGGCAAAGTTTGTAAAAGAGCCCGGAATCTGAGTCATACCTCCAAGTAATGCACTTAGTCCCAGTAATCCTTGTGCCCACATCGGTATATAGATATTAAAGGCAACAAACGCTCCCCATAAAAGAGCAAATAATATAAAATCAACTACTAATGGACCATTTTTAAAGAGTCTGTTAGGGATGATAGGGTCTGCTGCCTTTTCTTCAACCTTAAAAAGTGCAAGCAGTAAGACGAAGCCTCCAATGATTAAGATACTAATTACGCTTCGTGAACCCACCTCTACCATTTGGATTCCTGTTAAAAGTGTTACTAAACCAGCTATCATAAAGCCAGCACCTAAATAATCAATTTTTTCACCAGAAAGAGTTCTTCCCGGCTCTTTAAAGAAGAATTGGACAATTAGGATAGAAATTAACGCGATAGGAATGTTAATATTAAATACCCAATGCCAACTAAAGACATCGATTATAAAACCACCCAGCAGAGGCCCAATAATCGAAGCTGCACTAAAACTTGCTGTAGCATACCCAATAATTTTAGCTCTCTTATCTAAATCTGTGTACAGGTCTGCATAAATGATAAACGGTAACGTGTTCATTCCACCTGCACCTATTCCCATAACGGTTCTTCCTATTAAGAAGAAAATAATATTACTTGATGATGCCTGGAAAATTGAACCGAGCGCAAATAGTAATGTCGCGATTTGATATGCTCTTTTATTTCCGATATGTTCTCCCAATTTACTCCAAAGTGGAGTGGATACTGCCATTCCCAACAAGAAAACAGCTACTATCCACCCCATGTATTGTATTGCGTGCAAATCGCTTACAATCGTCGGCAAGGCCGTATTTATAATGGTTCCATCTAAACCTGACATTGCATTTGATAATAACAGCGCCAGCGTAACAATTAATGTTTCTTTCTTATTCATTTGAAAAGATCCTCCTAATTTAAACACATTCCCTTTATGTCCATCGAACAATCACTTAATTCTATGTCGCATCTTTCTATAAGTCAAATACCTTTTAATTTGACATATTGATGATGCTCAACTAGACAATATCCAATTGTACAACTTGAAGTTAACTCAAAGTCAATAAAATATTTAATTTTAACGATTTAATTTTAATTTTAATTCGTAAATTGAAAAAGTTACGCAAAATGTAATTCTAACTGCAAGAGACAGCCTAAACGGCTGCCCCCATTTAAGCTGTCTCTTATACTTCTCGATGATATAGAAGTTACTTTTTCATTTAACGTTATATATTTTTTAATTTTTGCTGACCGGAATCTGCAGACAGCAGTAATCCACATTATGCTCTGAATTGTAAAAAGTAGTGTCTAACAGACATAAATCCAGTGCATCTCCGGTAATTTTATAATTCTCACGGTCGATCCATTCCTTCAGAGAGCGGAAATCCTTTTCGTAATAAGGAAAAGAATATTTGTACATACAGGCAAAGGTCCCCCCTGGAATCTCTTCTATCCCCGGAATATCATACTGTAAATGAGGAAGCACCACAAAAATTCCCGAGTCTTTATAAAGATCTTCGCCTTCAAACTGCGCCTGACGGATCAGGGTTCCAAACCCGCTGGAAGGCATGGTATTATAATCAAGCAATTGATTCCACGCCTTCATCAAGGTGAGATGTAAAATATTTTTACTTGGCTCCGACAGAAATGGCACAAATAATATTTTCCGGGGCGGAATCTGTTTGATGATAGGAGTATTGGTTGGATGCTTTTCATGAAAATCGTCATAGAAGTTGATTCTCTGCTGCAGATACATTCTGGTCTGGTTTAATTCCTGAATCTGTTCATCAATTAGCTTTTTTTGCAGTTCCAGCATATTGATCACAGAATCCGGATTTCGGACTTCTATGCTTTTTTTGATATCGTCCAGTTTCACTCCCAGCTTCTTTAAAAGACAGATTTCTCTCAACACCGGAATCTGATATACACTGTAAAATCGGTATCCGTGTTCATTGATATAAACAGGCTTTAATAAGCCGATATGATCATAGTAAATAAGTGTCTGGCGGGTAAGATGATGCAGCTTTGCCATTTCACTGATTGTGACTAATTCATTTTCCATAAACGTTAATCTTCCTTCTTCTGTTATATTGCTCCTATTTACATAGAGTATAACATAGCAGGCTTTCTTATCACAAGGTTCCGTTTTCTTACTCCGGAAGATTACTTCATGGTTTTATTTATATCAATTCATAAAAATTGTTTTTATTATTTTGTTAGTTGTAAATGTTTCAACTTTTCCTTCTATTATCTTCCCGGCATTAATCCGATATAAATTGTACCCATATTTTTCTTCAAATCTTACCGCGCCATTCGCTTCTCCTTCTCCACAAAAGGACAAACTTCCAGCGGTAAAACAAGAGGTTCCTGCTGCCATTCCTACATATGGATGATGAGTATGTCCATTTAAGATACAAAGAAGATTTTGTTTACCGATCTCTTTCAAAAAATGCTTCGCTTCAGGAAGAGGCGGCGTGGTGCTCTGGTCTTTTAACAAATGATGATGGGTCACCAGAATCACTGGTTTTTCTTTTGTTTTTTCAAACGCTTCCTTCAGCCATATAAGCTGTTCTTTTCCTACTTCTCCATCAGGATTTCCCTGCCGGGAACTGTCAAAGGAGATCACACACAGATTTTCAAAATGGAATATCTGATTGTAAAAACTCTCGCCCCCTTCCTCTTTCAACCAGCCTTTTCTGAAATTAGCTTTATTATCATGATTTCCAAGGGTCACAATCATTTTAGTCTCCCCAATCAGACTTTCTAAATGATTTTTTAAGTAAGCATAATCTTCTGCGTCTCCATCTTCGGTAAGGTCACCGCTAATAATGAGAAGATCAATTTTTTCTTTTTCCTGTACTTTTTTTATGCAGTAATTCAAAGGTATCAACGGACTTTGCATGCAAAAAAGCATTCCTTTATACCCATCTTCACATGGTTCGTACGTTCTTCTGAAATGGATATCTGATATATGTAATAGGTTCATCGTTATCTCAATTTCTTTCTTATCATTCCCGTAATCACATCAAGGATAAATACGGTTATCATTACCCCAATTAATATAATACTTACTTTGTCCCAGCTGCGGGCCTGAATGGCAAATATCAGTGGTGCGCCTATTCCACCGGCTCCAACCAGTCCTAAGGTAGAAGCACTTCTTACTGCAATTTCAAAATGATTTAAGGATATGGAACTGTAAATCGGCATAAGCTGGGGCACTCTGGCAAAAAAGAATATCTGGGAAGAATTAGCTCCTGCCGCCCTCATGGCCTCCACCGCGCTCTCATCCATTGCTTCCATTTCTTCTGTAAACAGCTTGCCAAGCATTCCAATCTGGTGAACCCCAATTGCCATTACTCCTGCAAATGGGCCAGGGCCAACTACCTTCACAAAGATAATTGCGTACACCAGCTCTGGAAATGCCCGCAGGACATTACAAATAAACTTTCCGATCTTTGCTACCCATGGATGGGAACGCCATAAATTCAAAGAACTCAATAAGGTCAGAGGGATCGCAAGTATGGTAGCCATGGCGGTTCCAAGAAATGCAATACCAAGGGTCAACAAAAGAAGGCTGATTAAATCTTCACCGCTTCCATCATAAAAAAATGACCAGTTTGGTTTTGAAAGTCCTCTTAGCACTTCCATTCCCATTGGCAGAGAAAAAGTACGGAGTCCTGAATAGTCGATTCCAATTGCCGAGTAAATGATCACGGCGGCTACCACAAAACCGATCCAATATTTTTTTTCATTTTTTCGTGTATGTATCATGCCAGTCTCCTACGTATTACCTCACTGATTCCATCTACAACAGCTACCACAAAAAGTATGGAAAGAATAATAATGGATACTCTTTCGTACTTGAATAATGCAAGGGATGAATTTAAGATAACACCGATTCCTCCGGCTCCTACGTAACCTAGAACCGTAGATCCACGTACATTTACCTCCAATGCATAAAAGGTGTAGCTTGCAATCTGACTAAAAAGCTGGGGAGCAATGGACCAGACCGCAATCTGTATTTTATTGGCTCCAACCGATTCTGCCGCTTCGATCGGGCCGTAATCAATGGTTTCAATGGATTCATATATAAGCTGTGACACCATACCAAAGGTGAAAATTGCAATCGTAAGTACCCCGGTGGCTTCTCCTATTCCCACAATGGCTACCAACAAGGCCGCTAATAAAAGATTTGGGATTGTCCGTATCATATCCAGAAAAAATCTTATGACAGCCGTCACTGCACGGTTTCTTGTAACAACCCATGTTGCAAGAAATGCGAATGGAATTGCAAAGAACACCCCTATGGCAGTTCCCAGAACGGACATTTTCAGCGTCTTTATCATGGGAGGAATGATTTTAGGAAGATAACTGAAATCCGGATGGAGAAACCTTGATAAAAAAGCGGCCATCTGATCGGAATTCGTAAATACCTTGGCAAAATCAGCTTCTGTCACATAGATGCTGCCGACCACATATATGGAAAGAAGAAACAGGAGAAAGAGATGTTTATACCAGTTGAAATGAATCGTATCCTTAATCCTCATCATCGGTTCCTTCCTTTTCTTTTACCAGGTTCTTCCCATAGATTTTTTCAAGCTCTCCTTTGGTCAGTTCCTCTGGTGTTCCATCAAAGATAACTCCCCCCTCTTTAAAAGCAATGATTCTGGTAGAAAACTGTTTTGCAAGCTCTACGGAATGGAGGTTTACAACAACGGTTTTCTTCATGCCCTGATTGATATCTTTTAAATCTTTCATTATTTTCAAAGTTGTGACTGGGTCTAAGGAGGCTACCGGTTCATCTGCCAGCATAATATCTGCCTGCTGAACCAGAGTCCTGGCTATGGAAACTCTCTGCTGCTGGCCACCGCTTAATTCATCGCTTCTGGAATGCAGTTTCTCTAATAATCCAACACGTTCCAGCGCTTCTTTTGTTTTTTCATAATCTTCCTTGGAGAACAAACCTAAAATGCTTTTAAACGTTGAGTAATACCCCAGACGCCCGGATAATACATTTTTTTGAACGGTGCTTCGCTTCACCAGATTGAAACCTTGGGATATCATTCCGATGTGGCAGCGAATGTCTCTCAGTTGCTTCTTTCCAGCTTTGGTGACAGATACCTGGTCGATTCTGATATCCCCTTGTGTAATGTCGATCAAACGGTTGATTGATCTTAAAAATGTACTCTTACCCGCACCGCTTAAGCCGATAATGGATACAAATTCTCCGTCGTCAATCGTCAGATTTACGTCCCGTAGTCCAACCACTCCATTCTTATAAATTTTCGAAACATTTTTAAAGATAATCATTGTGTATTCTCCGCTAATCTAATTATTTTAAAACAGAGTGCCAGCGCTGCTGACACTCTTCGGCGTTTATTCTGCTGCTTTTTCCGTATATCCTCTGATTGTATCGTAAGCAGATTCCGTTGCTTCCCCATATCCTTTATGACTCCATAAGGCCATTGCAGTACGTCCTTCTTCATCATTGGGCATATTTAGGAATACCTGCTTTACCTGCTCCTTTAAATTCTCATCCATATCCGTTTGCACTGCAATTGCATCGTTTGGAATATCGCCTTTTGTTAAGTAAAGAACCCTTAAATCCTTAAATAAGTCATACTCCTTAAACTTTCCAGCGAACACATTTCTTGCACCTTCAAATACGAAACATGCATCCTGCTGTCCATTTAATACGGCAGTCATTTCACTTGGAATATCATTTACAGTGGTTAACGTACAGTCAGCCGTAGGATTGATTCCCGCATCCTTCATCTCTGCTACCGGGTAAATATATCCGCTTGCTGAATTAGGGCTTAAGGTTGCAATCTTTTTCCCTTTTAAGTCGCTTAAAGTCTTAATATCACTGTCTGCTTTTACCAGGATTTCTCCCTTGAATGTCCCGGTCAATTGGCCTTCAAGCGGAAGCCCTGTTACCTGGTCATTGTCCGTCAGTTCAGAGGTTAAGATTGCCTTTGCAGCGCCCATATCTCTTGCCTGTACATAAGCGGAAGGCGGCATAATTCCAATATCAACCTGACCTGATGCCATCGCTTCTACAATCGTGGAATAGTCTGTAGCCAGTGTAACATTTACTTCACAGCCCAGCTTTTGAGATAAATATTCTGCAAATGGCTTTGCTTTTGCTTCCATGGAACCATCATTATTAGTTGGTACGAACTGTACATTTAACTTTTTTACTGCCTTTGCACTGTCTGTACTGGAACTCTCCTCTGTTTTTGTGGTTTCTTGGGAAGAGGTGGTGGTTCCGGTTTCTTTAGACCCGCATCCGGCAAGTGCTGCTGCTGTAAGTACTGTTACGATTAAGCCTGTTAGTGATTTCTTAAGACACATTTTTTCTCCTTTCGTGACATAAATCTTGTCTGCATAGTGATCATAACAATTCCAGACAACATTAAAAATGACCTATGTCACATTTAACAAAGACTTTACAATAACTTATCGAAAATCATATATTGAGCGTTGTTCCTGTACATAATCTATTATATAATAAGCTATATTTGCTTCGTATTTATTTTAGAAAGTATGGTAATCACATGAAAAAACTATCTGACCCAGTAAAGCACCGTAAATATATCAGTGATCATGAACTACAGGATTATATGGATACTGACCTTTTCTCTATTTCAGAACTTTGCTCCTTTGATAAAAAGGAACATTTGATTCATGCCGGTCAGGTTTCTAAATATCTTTATTTTCTGGTAGAAGGTAAGCTTATGGTTTATTCCTATACATCTGACTCTAAAAATGTCTGTATTGATTACTTTCAGGAATCCACTTTAATCGGAGAAGCTGCATCTCTTTGGGATATGGTCCCCAACACCAGCGTTAAGGCTATGACCTCCTGTGTCTGCATCAGCATCAACCTGGAAAAATACCGCCAGACGCTTCAAAACGATGTCCGCTTTCTAAAAAATGTCTGCCAGATTCTAAGTTATCGTTTAAATTCGGAAACTCATCTGGCAAACTCCTTAACCGAACCTATTAATGTGCGGTTAGCCAGATTCATTCTTCATCAATCCAAAGAGAATATCTTCACGTTTCAGTTGACGACCTGCGCAGATATTTTAAATGTAAGTTACCGCCATCTCTTAAGAACGCTTATGGGCTTCTGCGATTTGAAGATTCTAAAGAAATCGAAGAATTGTTACTATGTGCTTGATAAAGAAGCTCTGGAGAATTTGTCAAATACGGAATGATAAAAGCCTGCCCTGTCTTTCATAACCAATAAAAAAGGAACAGTCTCAAGACGTATGATGTCCTGATAACTGTTCCTTTTTATTGGTTAAAATTTAATATGCCGTCTTCCAATTGGCAAATATCTGCTTGGACTCTTTAAAGAAGGCTGATTTGATGGTGATGGATTCATCTGTCACTGTCTTATCTTTGTCAAAAATAGGCCATGGATTGCATCCGCCTGATTCCACTTCTACTAAATCCATGGAGAAACGGTTGCCACAGTTTTGACAAACCAGCAGATCACCTTCCTGCTTATAATACCCTCTACCTGATCCATAGCAGATCTGGCAGGTATTAAAAGCTGTACGGATGGTTCCATCTGGTGCTTTTACTGCAAGGACTTCCATCTGGGTTCCGTCTACACTCACCGGATAAAACTTCGCTGTATCACTGATTTCGCTGACAGGAATCACTAAATCTCCATCTGCGTTCTGGGCCTGACTGCCCTGCTCCGCAGATTTTGATTCTGCTTTTTCCTTCGGAGCACAAGCAGTAAGCGCTGCTGTTGCTAAAATCATTATAAATGCTGACCGAAGCAAAGCTCCTGTCGTTTTCTTTAATTTCTGATTCATTTAAAATCCTCCTGAATATGAACTTTACTTCTCACTTTTTGACTTATCCCGCATAAAAAACATCGCTGCCCCAATGAATAGTGCCGGGAGAATACAATGCCAGTGGCTTAATAATATGTCCATCAACCATACCCCTTTCTTACCGATTACTGTATGTCTTATCGTTACTGACAGCAGGAACCGCCTGCTCCCTGGAACGTATCATCGGGCCATATCTGCGTCTTAAAGTTCTTTACCTCTTCCTTAATCGCATTTATATCCATGGTTCCCATATCATCTACAATCTTTATATAACCATAAAAGGCGTTGTCTCCTGTGGAAAAATCAAAGCTTCCGGCAGGTGTAAAATACAGCAGGTTCTCTCCCTTTTCAAGAGGAAGCTGTGTTGCAAAATCCGGTACAAGAAGATTGGTTCCATAGTTGGATTCCGAGGTATTGTCAATGATATTCCACTCCACATCCACACCGGACTTAACGACAGCTGCCGCAGGCTTAAACCCTTTGTCCGTAAGTTCCATGGTGATTTTCTGAATCGGATTTCCATACTCATCGGTAGAATCTTCTGCAATGGCAACTTCATCCGTAGGGATGGTGTAACCAGCAGGCACTGGTTTGTCTGTAGGATCCTTTAAGATACTATCAGAACCAGAATCAGAAACATCCCCCTCAATCGGTTCATCTGTAATGGCAATCGTTCCACGGATCATTCCCATCCAGCAGCTGTAGGATACTTTTCCTGTTTTCTCAGGAGTAAATTCAATGATATTTTCTCCGGTCTGAAACGTGTGTTCAATGCCGAAATCCCGAATGATCATCCGGTTGTTGCATCCGTTGATGCTTCCCTTTGGTGCATCAATCACCCATTTTACCGGAATACCAGCTTGTACCTTGATATTCGGATACTTTCCTGGTGAAAGGGTACTGTTAATCACCTGTACGCCATCCTCCATTTTCCGGTCGGTCGTATTCTCCTGCTTATCTCCGCTGCCTCCGCTTCCCTCTGAAACCAGATTAGGTACGGAAACACCGGAAAGGCTAAGTCCCTGTGAAACCATGGACATGCCCAAAACCACCACCAGAACAGCACCTGCTGTCATGATTTTTCCTGCAAACTTCTTTCCAAGAACGGTGGACAGTGCTCCCAGACCGAACATAAGAGGTACGGTGCCAAGGCTGAATATAAACATGGAGAGCGCACCGGAAAACGGATTTCCAGTGGACAAAGCATAGATCTGCATTGCCTGTAAGGGGCCGCAGGGCATAAAACCATTTAATAATCCGACAATAAAAGGGCTGTTGCTTTTTGATTTTTGTTTATGGACTCTTTTTGCAATAAAAGCTGGCATTCTTGGATTCAGTTTGCGAAGCCAGGGAAAGATTCCAAGCATGTTGATTCCCATAACTACCATAAAAAAGCCAGCAGCAAGCTTTAAAACCCCTTGAAGCGTAGTGGAAAAGGTAACTGCGGAACCCAGAGCTCCTACTAGAAAACCTACCGCCGTATAGGACACCACCCGTCCCAGGTTATAAAGAAACGTTGGACGTAAGGAAGATAAACGGCTTCCACTTAAGGTCTCTTCACTGCCTTTTGGAATACACTGGGATAGGTTGATACCGCCGCACATCGCCACACAATGTACCGATGTAACCAGTCCAATGACAAACAGCATCCCATAGCTCATGGACTCATCTGCCAGCTGCCCGGGAGAGAGCAGATTCAAAAGCTCTGTCTGCTGGATCAGCATATATAACGCTACAATGATAAGCAGAATGCCCGTCACCCGGCTGCCATCCATTCCCTGTTTCTCCTGGTCAGTAAGAACCTTATAATCCAGGTGTTCTATGATGCCTACAATGCTTTGATAGGAAATAATATCCGTATCATAAGTTACGCTGGCTGTTCCTGAGTTATAGCTTACTTCTGCGTTTACAATGCCAGCCGTATTCCGCAGTTTTTTTTCAATTTTATTCTGACAGCTGACGCAGGTCATGCCGCCGATACGCAATACTTTGGTTTTCACCGTAGATCCCATCACGCATCCTCCTTTTTTATTTCTGATAAAAAGAATAACAGGCGCATATGTAGAAGTTGTGTAGATGAGATTTTTTTTCATCATAAATTTTTACATAAAATAAGCATCTATCACCTGTTCGATGATAGATGCTTCAGACTGCATCAATATGTACTTATCTATCCAGCTTAAGAAGCGCTTTCAGCAATTCTTCGCACACCTGATCCACACTTTTATGATCGGTTTCTATGATCACATCTGCTGCCTTCCGGTAAAGCTCTGCACGCTTTTCCATCAGTCCAGTGATAAATTCCACATTCATATTGCCGTTTAAAATCGGGCGCTCGTCACTCCCCTTTACTCGTTCCAGAACAGTCTCTGGAGAAGCTGTTAAAAGTACGATGCGGCTGGTTTTCTTTAAGTTTGCAACATTCTCCTCACGCATGACTGCACCGCCCCCACAGGAAATAAGGGTCTGTCGGCAGCTTTGCAGTTCGATAATGGCTTTGCTTTCACAGTTTCTGAAATACTCTTCCCCGTACTCCGCAAAGATGTCCTTAATCAACATATTCTGATCCTTAACGATCACAGAATCCACATCAACTTCATCCATGGCCAGCATCTCTTTCAAATACCCGGATACTGTACTTTTTCCTGCACCCATGAATCCGATAAGAGCAATGTTAAAATCAAAAAGATTCTTGCTCTCCACTCGTTTTCCTGCCACATCAATCTGTTGAAACACCTCTTGAAGTACAGCCACGTAAGGATAATCTCCAATGGCAGAAATCAGGTTTTCGAGCCGGGTCTTTTCCTGTTCCGGCTGGAGAATCGGCAGGTCATGGGCTTTCTTATACTCTGTAATCTCTTCCACATAGCCAAGACGCTGTTTTAAAAGATCCAATATCTTCTGGTCACAAAGATCCAAGTCATTGTTTATCGCGTTTTGTTCTCTCATGTTGTTTCTCCATCTATCCGTACCATCTTATTTTTGCTTTTTACAAATTCAATATATTCACTGCCCCATTCTCCCAACGACTCCAGAACTGCCTCGAACTTTAAGCCGATTTCACTTAAAGAATATTCTACTCTGGGGGGAATCTGGGAGAATTCACGCCTTATGATCAGGCCTTCCTCTTCCAGGGCTTTTAACTGCCTTGATAAGGTGGTATGGGTTATGTCCTCCGGCATCTTTCGCTGCAATTCATTAAATCTTACCGGTCCTTCCTGCAATAAGTACAATAAATAGATGGACCATTTACCGGAAAGTACTTTTTGAGAGGTAACATAAGGACATATGCCATATAAGTCACTTTTCGCCATAATAGTATCCTCCTTGATACCAGGTATCATAAAATATCGTAGTTTACAAATATTATCTATGCTATATAATAGTCTCGTGAACACATTATAACATAAATAGATGAGAGGAGCAACAACAATGAAAGAAGTTCTGGATTACTTAAAAGCATGCGGTACATTTTACTTAGCAACCAATGAGGGAGATCAGCCAAGAGTACGTCCTTTTGGTGCTGTCTGCGAATTTGAAGGAAATCTTTATATCACTACCAATAACAAAAAAGACGTCTTCAATCAGATGAAGGTAAATCCTAAAGTTGAAATCTCCGGCATGAGCAAAGGTACCTGGATCAGACTGGAAGCAGAAGCCATCCAGGATGACCGCAAAGAAGCCCGTGAAGCCATGATGGAAGATAACAGAGCCGCTCTCAGCAAGATGTATTCCGTTGATGATGGTATCTTCGAAGTTCTGTACCTTAAAAATGCCACAGCAACCATCTACTCTTTCACTGGTGACCCAAAAGTCATCAAGTTCTAACCCTCTTGACTGGCAGAATCCTTCGATTCCATTCTGCCAGTTAAAAACAATTAAAAAACGGCCGGAGTAAGATCACTCACGGCCGAAATAATTCCATGGATTTGGTTTTTATTCTGTTAACAAACGTTTCTCACCTGTAATTTCCTGAATGGATTTAATATCCTGCGTCACCTCTATTACTCCAAGATACTCTCCCGTTTCGCTTCTTACGGCATAATAGCGGATCAAAATATATTTATCCGCCATTTTGATCCAGAAATCTTCCTGATCTTTGATGCCGTTTTTAAAGTCTTCCACAATTTTTTCGACAATGTGAACGCTTGCTGGTGGATGGCAGTTGGAAACATTTCTGCCGAGAATGGCTCTGGTTCTTGGGAATGCACGTTCCTTTCCTTCGGAAAAATATTTCACCTCATCATCCTTATTTACAAAGGTAATATCAAACGGAAGGGTATTAAGCATAGCAGTCAGTTCCTCTACGCTCCATTCCCCCGAAGGAACGCGAATAAGTCCTTCCTGCATTATCTTTTCCGGCTCTGCCTCTGCTTTCTTCTCAGAAAGGGCTGGATTCCAGACCGGTACATGTTCAATCATAAACCCGATTTCCCCACTGCCATCTGCAATGATCTTCCATTCTTCTTCGGTGAGCTGCTCCAAAAGCATAGGTACCATGATATTTTCTTCCTTGAAGATCATTTCGCCAATCTTATTGAGCACTTCTTCTGTCTTTTCCACCAGAGTTTCATTCTTCTCTGTTCTTTCCTGAACCATTGCTGTTACTTGTTTTACCTGGTCTCTGATCTCATCGTCTACTCCCCACATGACTTTTGGAGGAGCGGTGATCCCATATTTCTCCATAAAGGGAAACAGAAGATTCTCTTTTTTCTGATAGTGTATGGATAAGTCTTTTAACTTGTCCAATCCCTCTGTCAGCTTTTTAAATTCTTCCTCTTCATCAAGTTTTGTCAGAGACATATAGGGACGAATCTCCTGCTCGATAATATGGGTGATCTTCTTATTCTCCCTGACCAGAACATTTATGGGGTGTCCGGGAATAGAGGATGGATCCGTCGGTTGATGAATCTCTTCGATGGAGCCTTTAAAAACTGCGGCATGAACGTCGCAAAGCTTCTGTACCTCTTCTACCGGAAGACCATCTGCGATCAGGGCTGATTCAGCCGCCGAGATTTCAGTGGCTGAAACGCCATGAAATGCTTCTTCAAACTGAGCCTTCACTTCCTCTACTGTTTTTCCCTCATGAAGCTTTTTGATAATTTCCTTAATGGTCTTTTGTCTCATTTCACGGTTGTTGATATATTCGCTCATAACATTCCTCCTTTTACGTATATTCCAACATCGCACCAAACCTTCTCCTAGTAAAAACGCCTCTGTCTGATTTCATTATTCATTCAGAAAGAGGCGCTGGTGTTTCTTATTCGACTGTAATTACTGCAACAGGGCAGCCATCCTGTGCTTCCACTGCTGATTCCTCTGCTGAAGCAGGTACTTCATCCACATATGCTTCTGCTGGTCCATCATCTCCCATGCGGAATACTTCCGGGCAAGTGGAGGCACATAATCCGCATTCAATACATCCATCTCTATCTACTGTTGCTTTCATAACAATAACTCCTTTCTCTTTTCGGGGACAAAGAATAGCCTTGCATTCCCGTGACCCAATATACATCTTTATTGTTGGTAATTTATTTACAATTTATCCATAAATTTTAAAATTAAGCATTCATAAAATAAGCAATATCATCTTCCACTGTTCCAATGCCTGCAATACCAAAGGTATCTACAAGAACTTTTGCCACATTGGGAGATAAAAATCCTGGCAATGTTGGTCCTAAGTGAATGTTCTTCACGCCTAAGTAAAGCAGTGCAAGGAGAACAATGACTGCCTTCTGCTCATACCATGCGATGTTATAAGCGATGGGAAGCTTATTGACATCATCAAGGCCAAACACTTCTTTTAACTTTAAGGCGATGACTGCCAGTGAATAGGAATCGTTACACTGTCCGGCATCAAGGACTCTCGGGATTCCGCCGATATCACCAAGCTCCAGCTTGTTGTATCTGTACTTTGCACAACCTGCGGTTAATATGATGGTATCCTTTGGAATCTGCTTTGCAAATTCGGTATAGTAATCTCTGGGTTTCATTCTGCCGTCACAGCCAGCCATTACAAAGAACTTTTTAATGGCTCCGGATTTCACACCTTCCACCACTTTATCCGCCAGTGCAAGAACCTGATTGTGGGCAAAACCGCCTACAATGCTGCCAGTCTCGATCTCTTCCGGAGCCGGAAGTTTTTTCGCCAGCTCAATCACAGCGGAAAAATCCTTTTTGCCGTTCTTATCTGCAGTGATATGTGGGCAATCCGGGAATCCTGCCGCACCAGTGGTGAAAATTCTGGTTGCCACCTCAGGAGTCTTTGGAGGAACGATACAGTTTGTAGTAAAGAGGATAGGACCGTGGAATGATTCAAATTCGCCAACCTGCATCCACCAGGAGTTTCCATAGTTTCCGACAAAATGATCGTATTTCTTAAATGCAGGATAATAGTGGGCAGGAAGCATCTCGCCATGAGTATAAACGTCCACGCCGGTTCCCTTTGTCTGCTCCAAAAGCTGTTCCATATCGGCAAGATCATGACCGGAGATCAAAATAGCCGGATTCTTTCTGACTCCGATATTCACAGAGGTAATCTCAGGATTGCCGTAACGGGATGTATTGGCTCCGTCAAGAAGTGCCATGGCGGTTACGCCTAATTCTCCCGTCTTTAAGGTCAATGCCACCAGATCATCAGCAGATAAGCTGTCATCAAGAGTAGCCGCCAATCCTTCATACACAAAAGAATAAATGGATGAATCTTCTTTTCCAAGGTTTAATGCATGCTCTGTGTAAGCAGCCATGCCCTTGATTCCATAGATGATGAGTTCTCTTAAGGAACGTACATCTTCATTTTCTGTGGAAAGTACGCCTACCATGGATGCCTTTTGAAGCATGGAGTTTCTGGAATCTACGGTAAATATCGCAGCATCTTCCACTCCTTCATAACCGGTTTTCTTCGCAAGCTGATCTCTTAAGACAATCATTTTCCTGATCTGTTTTTCGATGGCATCTGCATCAAAATTGGCATTGGTAATGGTAATGAATAAACTTGTTAAAACTTCATGGTTGATCTCATCAATTTCCGCCGCATTTACTTTCGTTTTCACTACAATTTCGGAAATCCCCTTTGTTATGTAAACAAGGAGATCCTGAAGTTTTGCAACTTCTTCATTCTTACCGCAAACCCCTTTGACCGTACAACCTGTGTTCTTTGCTGTCTCCTGACACTGATAACAAAACATGCTCATATTCTATTACCTCCTGTAGTAAAAAAATAGTTTCACTTCCCTTTTAGAATAGCATTGCAAAAGGAGGAAGTCCGTTGTTATAACAACATATTATCCTATTTTTACATTATTTTCCAGAGAATTTTAGTGACTTTACCTTTATTTTTCAGATCTGATACTTCCCCAATACATGAGAGATTCCACTGTAAATCGCATAAGCCTTTTCCCACCAAACAAGCAAAAAAAAGCAACTCTCATACGTTGCAGATGCAACATAGAGAATTGCTTTTTCTTTGTTCTATTTGGAAAATGATTTTAAAATTTTGAAGGTATTCTTATCAAAATCAATGAGCCCTTCGGACTTCATTAAGTTCAATTCTCTGGTCAGGGCACTGCGGTCCGCACAAAGGTATTCGGACATTTCCACTCTTCCCATGGTGACGGTAAAATACCGGCTGTTATTTCTCTGCGCCTGAATGGTTAAGAAGCAGATAATCTTCTCCCGAAGAGTCTTTTTTGTGGTGATCTCCAGTTTTTCCATGAGCTTGACGCTTTTATCCGCAATTAAGGTCACCATGTTCTCAATCAGCCTGTGATGAAACAAACAGGATTTGCTGCAGGAGTGCATCACACGTTCAAAAGGCAGATACAGGATCTTTGCATCTTTTCCTGCCACAAATGTCACCGTTGCAGCCATTGTATTGCCACAGGCAAAGAGTTCCCCAAACAGTGCTTTTTCCTCCATAACTGCAAGAATAGTTTTATTGCCCCATAAATCCTCTTTTATCATCTTTACTGAACCATCTAAGATCACGCCTACGCACTTTACCGTTTCCTCAGATAATAGAATTATTTCACCTTTTTTATAGGTTTTTATATAGCTCCCCAGGCATTTGAACACGGAGAGCAGATCTTCGCTGCTGATTCCTGCAAACAGAGGGATTTGACTATATTCATGCAAATGGTCTTTTATTAAATCATTCATGTCTCATATCCCTCGTCTTACTATTTCTATCTCTGGTTTAAGTATTCCTGTCCCAGAATATCTGCAACGATCAGGGCGTCATATAACTGTTCCGGAGTCACATCGCCGATCATGTTATGAATGCTTTCGCCTTCGGCACAGGCATTCTTCGCTGCAATACGGACTCTTTCTTTGTCAGTAACCCCGATTTCCTTTAAGGTCACAGGAAGACCTACACTGGCACAGAACTCCAGAACCTGATAGAATTCTTCCTTTGGTGCATCTTCAAGAACCAGCTGTGCGATGGTACCAAAGGCTACGACTGAACCATGCATGGTATTTTCGCACTCTTCCAGGGAAGTGAATCCGTTATAAACGGAATGGGAAACTGCAAGACCGCCGTTGTCGGCTCCCACACCGCTTAAATATGTATTGGCTTCAATGATGGCTTCCAGTGCAGGTGTCACCACTTTGTTCTCACAGGCTTTCAGTGCTTTGTATCCGTCCTCTAAGAGAGTCTCATAGCACAATCTGCATAAAGCCATGGCAGATTTGGTGATTCCGCCGTTCTCCAGACTTGGTGCTTTTGCTTTCTCACAGGCTCTCGCTTCAAAATAAGTACCCAGAGCATCTCCCATGCCTGCTACCAGGAATTTAACCGGTGCATTGGCGATGATATCGGAATCTACAATAACCGCATCTGGATTCTTGGGATAGAATATATAGTTTGAAAAGCTTCCGTCATTGTTATAAATAACAGACAGTCCGGTACAAGGTGCATCGGTCGCCACAACAGTAGGGATAACTACAACCGGAAGGTTTTCATAATGTGCAGTTGCCTTTGCTGTATCAATGGCAGAACCACCGCCCACTGCAGCGACGCAGTCAATGCCGTGTTCCTTTACCAATGCCCGCATTTTCTCCACCTCACCGATGGAACTGATTCCACCGAAGATTTCGAATCGAATACTTGCATCAGACCCTTCGAAGCTTTTTTCAATTTTTTCATGACAACTTTTATAACCGCTATTACTGCAAATGAACAGGAATGATTTACCCAGATTCTTTGTTTCCTCATATACATGAAGAAGCGCTCCCTGGCCCTGAACATATTTAAGCGGTGATCTCATTAGTTTTAACATAACAAACTCCTCTCTCCATTTGATAAAAATTTTCTTTTACTAAGTCAAATATACTCTTACATTTTGAAAATGTCAATATTTTAACAAAGTATAAAATCCCGTACAAAATAACACAAAGGAACACCGGGCCGTCTCTGGAGAGAGTGTTTTTATGGTTTTATGCCCTTGCCTTGCCTGTCATATGATCGATTTTGATCTTATAGACTTTTGTTTTATGGGCTGCATTCTGAATGTAGAGTTTCCCCTTTTCCAAAAAGTCAGGGGAATATTTTAACAGGATTTCCATTAGGACTTCCTTTTTTTCCTCATCGTCTGTTTCAACGGCTTCCCCAAATGCGATTACGCTTTCATAATCTGTGGTGAATTTATCGGGAATCACACAGGTTTGTCCCACCACACAAAATGATACCTTGGAATTTTCCTGAAGGTTCTCCAGCTTATGGCCTTCCGTTGCACTGTGGAAATAAATGATGCCATTTTTATATACATAACTTAAGGGCAGCCCGTATGGCTGTCCGTTTGCATCAACAGTTGACAAAATGCCGTATGCCTGGTTTTCCAGTACTTTAATCATTTTCTCCTGTTCCATTACTCTGTCTTTTCTTCTGATTTCCCGCATCATATCATCTCTCCTGTTCTTTTTTCATAGCGGCACCTGTATCCTTGTGAAGCCAAGTATATTACCGGCTGTTCTCAATTAACCTTAAACATCCGCTCCAATCCGGCTTTAGACCATACTCTTTCCCATCCGGAATCAAGTGAATATAATATCTTGTTCCATCAGCTGATTTCATACAATCATTTAACTTGCGTACACGGTCTATATGGCTTTCATCAGCATCTTTTAACAGTTCATTCTTTCCTTTTTCTCTGGCTTGCGCTTCGTCAGCGGCAGCAAACAAGCCTAATTGGTGAAGTTCTCCGAATTTTTCTTTCGCATAGCCGCCCATATATATAAAATAAAGCTCCTGTTCATAGTTTCCCGGATGATCTTCGACCACAAGCCTGTGACCGTCAGCCCCTTCTATGACTGCATATTCATCCATATGCATATTGTCTCCGTACCAGTTCTTCTTAAGAATTTCATAGGTATCTTCTATGGAATCAGCAATAACGAACTGCACATCATGTACTTCAATGTTGGCGTTTTTAATTCCTCCGCCAATACCTACTGCAAATAATTTTTTCATATCAGCCCTCATTTCTGGTATCATTACCGGTTCATATATTTTTACCATCATACACGTTAACTAACAAATTATCAACCAGAGATTTATTTTCCTGTCATATAGAATTACTACTATCATCAAAAAACAGGAATTGAGAATAAAAAGCCCCAACTATTTGGGTAATTGTTGCATTTTAAATTAAAACATATTAAGATAATTCCATAAATCTATGGTTGGAGGGGTTCCATGACTCTTGATATCACCACGCTGTCAATTGCGCTTTTCTTTATCAGCTCCATTCAGGCAATCGTTATGCTGTTCATTTTCCGAATCATCCAAAATTATCCTGGCATGAATTACCTGCTTGCCAGCTGCTTTTTTTCTGCGACAAGCGGACTTATTTTTGCAATGCGCAGTTCCTTGCTCTCAGGCAGTCTGACGATTCTGGGGTCAAATTTTTCTTCCTTTCTCGCCGTCATTGCTCTGAATATAGGATTTTCAAGATTTCTCGGACTACCGTTGGAAAAAAAGAAACTTTTTACACTGATGGCGCTTTTTCTCGCTGGATTTTCCGTCTTCACTCTGGGTACTGATAATGTTAACTGCCGCATCATCGTATTTTGTGTACTTATTGCTATTCTTTCCTTTTTAAATACTGATATTTTAACTCATCATAAGGTTGATTCGGTTCGGCCGGCTACCCGTATGGTGGCGGCTATTCATTTACTCTATGGTCTATTTTTTGTCGTACGGGCCGTGGTTACTCTATTTCATGAAACTTTAGATTTTTTTATTCCCACCTTATTTCAGCTACTGGCATTCTTTATGTCCATTGCAGGAATCCTTATATGGTCTTACTGCTTCATCATCATGGCAGTGCAAAGAGAACGATCTGAAAAGGATCAGGCAAATGAAAGGTTCCGTCTGATCTTTGAAACCATACCGGATACTGTGTTTATATCCAGCCTTGAAACCGGAGAAATCGTGGAAATCAACGAAAAGTATACCGAGGAAACAGGCTACACCAGAGAAGAAACCATCGGTAAAACTCCTATGGAATTAAATCTATGGAAAAATAGCAGAGAAAGAGAGGTGCTTGTAAATCATATCCGCAAACAGGGCTCCTGTAAAAATATAGAAATACATATAATTGCAAAAAACGGCAAAAAAATCTCAGCCCTCATCTCTTCCAGTCTTATGAAAATGGATCATAAGAAATATATCATAAGCGTAATACGTAATATTTCGAAGAACAAGGAGCTGGCCAAAAAGCTGAATACCAGTGAAGAGACCTTTAAAGCGATCATGGAGCAGAGCCCGATTTCCTTTATGCTTACCGACATAAACGGCGATATTGAATACGTCAACCAGAAATTCTTAGAACTCACCGGATACAAAGAAGAGGAAGTCATTGGACAAACTCCAAGAATTCTAAAATCAGGATTTCAGACCAGAAAATTTTATCAAACCCTTTGGGAAACCATTATTTCCGGAAAACAGTGGAGCGGAGAAATCCGTAACAAAAAGAAGAACGGAGAAATCATGTGGGAGCATATTTGTCTTACTCCCATACTTGACGAGGATGGAACCATTATGCGATTTCTTGCTGTTCAGGAGGATATATCCAGCCGGAAGATCATGGAGGATGAACTGAGGATTCAGGCCAGAACTGATATGCTGACAGGCGTCATGAACCGAAGATACTTTATGGAGAATGCAGAAAAAAGACTTTTTAAAACCAGAAGGGACCATGAGATCGTGGCATTTTTAATGATCGATATTGACCGGTTTAAAGATATCAATGATTCCTTCGGCCATAATATGGGGGACAAGGCCATTCGCATCGTGGCATCCCAGTGCCAGAAGATGATTAAAAAAGGGGATTTGTTCGGACGAATCGGCGGAGAAGAATTCGGAGCTTTGATATTCAGCAAAAACCATGAAGAGTATCATAAGATCGCCGATGCAATCCGCTATGGAGTGGAAAGCATTGACTTACTTTACGAGAGTGAAGAAAAGATCCCCCTTCGGATCAGCATTGGCCTGACGGTTTACCGCCCCGGCGAGGATACTCTGGAAACTTTAATGCACCGCTCCGACATCGCCCTTTATCAGGCGAAAAATGATGGGCGTAACCGGGTTGTCTTAATATAAGATGCTTTCAGCCGGAGACTGACTTTTATATATGGTCAGTCTCCGGCTGAAAAAATGAAGTTACATTTCTCTTCTTATTACTTTAAGTTTTCTCCGTTGGTTTCAATCACGCGCTTATACCAGTCGAAGGATTTTTTACGGCTGCGTTTTAAAGTTCCTTGTCCAGCATCATCCTTATCCACATAGATGAAGCCATAGCGCTTGCTCATTTCACCCGTAGAGGCGCTTACTAAGTCAATACAGCCCCAGGGCGTATATCCTAATAAATCCACTCCGTCTATATCCACAGCGTCCATCATAGCCTTCACATGGGCTTCCAGATATTCGATTCTATAATCATCCAAAATACTTCCATCTTCTTCCACCCGGTCGATTGCTCCCAGACCGTTTTCCACGATGAACAGCGGTTTCTGGTATCTGTCATAAAGGGTATTTAACGTAATCCGGATTCCAAGGGGATCGATCTGCCAGCCCCATTCCGATGCCTTTAAATATGGGTTCTTTATGCTTGCCATCGCATTTCCGGACGTGGACTTATTTATCAGTTCCTTATCTGCACTGGCACAGCGGGAAGAATAATAGCTGAAAGAAATGAAATCCACCGTATGCTCTTTTAAAATCTGGAAATCTTCCTCTTCTGTCTCCAGAACAATGCCTTCCCGCTCAAACATCTTCTTCGCATAAGCAGGATATTCCCCTCGTGCCTGGACATCGATAAAGAAATAGTTGTCCCGGTCCTTATTTAATGCTTCAAATACATCTTCCGGATTACAGCTGTAAGGATAAAAATTCCCTGCTGCCAGCATACAGCCTATTTGAAAGTCCGGATTGATCTGATGAGCCAGTCTGGTCGCCATGGCAGAAGCAACAAGTTCATTGTGAGCTGCCTGGTATTTGACCTGGGTCTTATTTTCCCCTTCCTTAAACTGGATTCCTGCGCCCATAAATGGCAGATGGAGAAGAATGTTGATTTCATTAAAGGTAAGCCAGTATTTTACTTTGTCCTTAAAGCGGCGGAATATGGCATCACAGTATTTCACATAGCAGTCAATGAGCTTACGGCTTTTCCAGGAACCGTATTTCTCCACCAGGGCCAGAGGAACATCAAAGTGGCAGATGGTGATGACCGGTTCAATATTATATTTTAAAAGTTCGTCAATGAAATCTTCATAGAACTTCAGCCCCTCTTCATTGGGCTGATCCTCTTCTCCGGTCGGGAATATTCTGGACCAGGAAAAGGAAAAACGGTAGCTCTTAAATCCCATCTCCGCAAAGAGAGCGATATCTTCTTTATAGCTGTGATACATATCAATGGCTTCTCTTGCAGGATAATAGGAATCCTCCGGCAGCTGTTTATAATCCATGTCTCCAAGCATCACTGGAAAGCGGTTTTCTCCCCATGGAATCACATCCACACTGCCCATTCCTCTTTTTCCTTCTTTATATCCACCTTCACACTGGTTGGCAGCCGTAGCTCCTCCCCATAAAAAATCTTTTCTCATGTTATCATACCTTTCCTTTCATTATAATATGTGAATCTTATACCTCTCCTGATGGTCACAGCACACTTTTCCCCTTAGCTGCCTTACACTTATCAGCTGAAAAACAGTGCCTTTACCTCTTCTACCGGCATCTCCTGGCCGGTGTAGAGTTTAAATGCTGCCGCTCCCTGCCATAAAAGCATTCCCTGGCCATCGATACAGATACAGCCAGCTTCCTTTGCTTCTTTCAGCATACGGGTTTCCTTGGGATTGTACACTGCATCCACAACCACCAGCCCAGAATGGAACATGGCAGTATCCTTGACCACACTTTCCCCATCCATTGGCTTCATGCCTACGATGGTGGCATTGGCAAAAATATCACTGGATGCCATTTCTTCTTTCATTGTTTCAAGGTCTGCAATATCAAAGACATTGACCACACAATCCGGCTTTTCCTGTTTGATCCTGTCTGCTGTTGCTACGGTTCTTTCAAAGAACGCGTCCTTAATATTGAAAATCGATATCTCTCTTGCTCCTTCCAGCGCGCACTGCACCTGGATTGCTGTAGCGGCTCCGCCACCCCCACAGATTGTGATTTTTTTCCCTGCAATTTCAACGCCATGATCCCGCAGGCTGTCTACAAAGCCCTGTCCGTCAGTGATATGGCCGATCAGCTTTCCGTCTTCATTTACGATGGTGTTCACAGCTCCAATGATTCGGGCAGCAGGAGACAATTCATCCATGTATTTGGCAGCTTCGTTTTTGCAGGGCATAGTCACGTTGCAGCCTCTCATACGAAAGGTTTTTATAACTTCTATGGCCTTTTCTACTTCATCTACTTTGATATCAAAAGCAAGATATGCATAATCAAGTCCCAATTTCTCAAAACTGTAATTATACATCGCTGGTGAGCCAGAATGTTCTACCGGTGAGCCGATGAGTCCCATTAAACCTGTTTTCCCTGTAATTCTTCTTTCCATCGCTTTTTCTCCTCTTTCATCAGATGTTATTTGCCGCTTCGTATGCTTATTATCAGCCATTTCGTGGGCTTTCTGCGTTTACTTCGTCACGGATAACATACACTTCTTTTGGCGGCTTGTCAACATTTTCTCCCTGCAGACAGGCTCCGGCCAAAGATCTTTGATGTGAGTCTGATTTTATTTTGTACCGAAGATTTTAAATCAAGCATCTGGTTTATAATAATAAGAAAAAACAGAGGTGAATCATTATGACTTATATCATCATTGCTATGCGGATCGTTTCTGCTATGGCGCTGCTCCTATTTTTGACCTTAAGAACCGGAAGACGTAAGATTGGTGAACTCCCGGTCTATGATTTTCTCTCCATCATCGTTTTAGGCAGTGTTATAGGTGCAGACATCGCAGATACCAATCTTCCTCACCTTCCCACCTTATATTCCGTGGTCCTTATCGTAGGCCTTCAATACCTGGTGAGCTGTCTGATGATCAACAATAAAAGAATCGCGAAAAAAATCACCTTTGGCCCTACGATCGTCATCCAAAATGGTCAGTTCCTCAAATCCAATATGGAACGACTGAAATACTCTACCGAAAATATCCGCATGGCATTGAGGGAAAAGGATGTATTCGACTTAAATGAAGTGGAATATGCTATCGTAGAAGGCAGTGGGAATATAAGCATTTTAAAGAAAGCCCGGTATCTTCCTCTGACTCCCTCTGATATGAATGCAAATCCCACGGAAAAAAGCCTGTTTGTCCCATTGATTATCGATGGAATTGTCCATGAGGACAATTTAAGAGGGTTAAACCATGATATGGCCTGGCTCACCGCCCAGTTAAAAAATTCAGGAATTGTAAGCACCAGTGAAGTATTCTATGCCGAATGCGACGAAAGCGGGAACATGTACGTTTCCAAGCGGATTCAAACCCAGAATATAGACAATGGCCTTACCTTATAAAACAATTCCTGTCATGAGCCACGATGTCAGACTGTCCAACTTTTTAAATATATGATATGATATCAAAAAAGCGGAAAGGGTGAGTCTCATGAATCATGAAAAAGTAATCAAAAGCATTAAAATCGCTTTGGCTGCCGTACTGGCAATCACCATTGCCGCGAAACTTGGTCTGCAATTTTCTGCCACTGCCGGAATCATAACTGTTCTAAGCATTCAGAACACCAAACGTGAAACTCTAAAAAGTGCTGCAAACCGGACCTTTGCCTTTCTCGGTGCCCTGCTCTTATCTGCCGTAGTGTTTTATTTTCTCGGCTTTACTCTTCCCGGATTCGCCCTATACCTGCTTTTATTCGCTCTTTTGTGCTTATATGCAGGCTGGGGAGAAGCCATTGCCATGGATTCTGTCCTTATCACCCATTTTCTCACTGAGAAATCCATGTCTCTCCCTCTCATTGGAAATGAAATTGCCCTGTTTTTCATCGGCACCACAGTAGGAGTCGTCGTCAACATGCACCTTCGGAAAAGAGGCGATGAATTTCAAAAGCTGTCGGATGAGGTGGATTTAAGAGCCAAAGGAATCCTAAACCGCATGTCACATCTATTGTTGGAAGAAGATAAAAGCAAGTTTGACATGGACTGCATCCTTCAGTTAAAAGAAAGCATTGAACTGGCAAGAACCTGCGCGTTTAACAATTACAATAATGCGCTCTGGAAAAAGGACACCTATGAAATTGATTACATCCAGATGCGCCAACAGCAAAGCATTGTCCTCCAGGAGATCTACGAAAACATAAAAAGCATTACACGCCTGCCAAAACAGGCAAGTCAGGTAGCAAAATTACTGGAGAATATTGAACAAAATTACCACAGAAACAATCCTGCGGAAGAGCTTTTAAAGGATTTGGAATCATTGCTTTCAGATTTAAAAAGCCATGCGCTTCCTTTGAGCCGGGAAGAATTTGAAGCAAGAGCCATTCTCTTTTATATTTTAAAACAGTTAGAACGGCTCCTGATGCTCAAACGCTCCTTTGCACTCTCCCACAGGGAATGAGTCTGATATGAACTTATTTTGCTTCCAGGGCCTGGATTTTCGCCTGGAACTTCGGCAGATGCTTTTTATGCGCAACTAAAAGCTCATCAAGGATGGTCTGTGCAATCCTGCCGCTGGGTACCAGAGGATTTAACGTAAATGCCTGCAGGGCGGCATCATAATCTCCGGTCACGGCTGCCTGTATGGTGGTCAGTTCCATGTCCTTCATTAATTGCAGAAGGCCTCTGGTGGAAGGGTCAAAGCTTCCCCAGGAAATGGGAACCGGACCATTGGCAGTAATGATGCAGCTCACTTCCACTACCACATCATCGGGCAGATCTGAAATAGCACCATTGTTTCTTGTGCTAACCACCATATGAGTCTTTTTATCATTATAAATGGAAGTGATCAGTTCACAGGCTGCATCGGAATAGAAAGCTCCGCCGCGCTTTTCAAGCTGAGGTGGCTTTATGTTTAGCTCCGGATCTTTGTAAAGCTCAAACAATTCTGCTTCCGTGCGCTTTACCATCTCTGCCCTTGTTTCACCCTTTTCATAGGCTTCCAGCTCTTCCTTAAGCATATCATCTGTAATGTAATAATATCGGTGATACATACAGGGTATGATTCCAAGGTTTTTAATCTGCCCGCCTAAAAAGGATATATCCGGGATGTTCTGGACGCCGGAACTCTTGATTCCCTGCATGGCCTTTTTTAAGCCGCCTTCTGTTGCATAAACCTTGTCAATGACCTCTGCTGTTTTTTCTTCCCCTTCTTTGTTCCATACCCGGTGCCAGTGAAAATGGTTAAGACCGCCGAACCGGAAGAATAAATCCTCTTCCTGCTCTTTTAGTGCGCCAGTTGCAATCTTTCTGCACATAATCGGTACATTGCATAAACCAACCACCTTATCCCACTTTCCATAGCGGATCACAGCTTCCGTTACCATGCCGGAAGGATTGGTAAAGTTCACAAGCCAGGCATTCGGACACAGCTCTTTCATATCTTCTACGATATCAAGTATTACGGGAATGGTACGGAAGGCCTTAAACATACCGCCTGCTCCATTTGTCTCCTGTCCAATGACACCATGAGACAATGGAATCCTCTCATCTTTGATTCTTGCATCTAAGAGACCTACCCGGAACTGAGTAGAAACAAAGTCTGCGTCCTTTAAGGCTTCTCTGCGATCCAGGGTTAAGTGCACTTCCCAGTCAAGGCCGGCTGCTTTTACCATTCGTTTCGCCAGACTGCCTACGATTTCAAGTTTTTCTCTACCTTCTTCAATATCCACAAGCCAGATTTCACGGATAGGAAGCTGATCTTTTCTTTTTATAAAACCTTCGATCAATTCCGGAGTATAGCTGGAACCTCCGCCGATGGTTACAATTTTTATATTTCCTTTCATGAACCTTCCTCCTTTTTGTCTATAACATGATCATACTAAAAAAAGATTCCATCGGAAATACCTTACGCCTATTTGGTGACAAACCTGACCCAATAGGTATTTGTTCCATAAAAAAAACAGGGTGTTTCATCCCTGTTTTCTCTGCATGGTAAGTCTGGCTAAAGATTCTACAATGTACACCGCCGGTATCTGTGAGGTGATATCTACCTTCATTTTTTCAACGGATTTTAATTCCATCTGAATATAATAAGAAATATTATAGTCCGAAATTTTGGCCAGAGTGCTGTTCTTGCTGTTGGTTATAGAGACCACGGTACTGCTGCTCTCCTTTAAATTGGAAGAGTTCTCAATGAGAACGTTGGTCTCTCCTTCTACGGAAAGAATGATAATAATACTCTCTTCCGGAAATTCCAGATTGATCGGAAACATCGGGTTATTGATGCCCGTAGAAAAAATACCGATGTCGCAAAAATAACGGCTTGCATACTCTGCGATGATACCGGAATTACCAGTACCGAGAAATATGATCTGCTTTTTCGTTGCTATCACATCTGCAATGGCCTCAAGCTGTTTTTGAAAGTTTTCTGTTTCCACCCGCTGAAAAAAATCAATTATAGAGCTGTGATCAAACTGATTGTTACTTACCGTTTTCTTCTCTTTTTCCAGCTTAAAGCGTACTTTAAATTCAGAAAAGCCGCTGCACTTCACCTTCTGGCAGAATCGGGTAATGGTAGTGGTGGAAACATGGGCTTCTTTGGCGACCTCCCTTATGGTCATATAGGGAATTTTTTCACTGTTTTTCAAAATGAAATTATACACTTCATAATCCAGTTCACCAAACTGGTCCAATATCTGATTAGAAAATAAGGCCATTTTTGTTCCCCTTGCAAAAGCTGTCTGGATTGGGATGGGCGAAAACAATTAAATGATTCATAGCAAAGACCTCCTTTTATCTTAGGTAATATTCTTTTCCTGCACAATAAATTTATACTTTTTATCGTTATTATACAGCAGTATTATACCATGAGAGTTGTCCAAAAGTCTATGAAACATAAAAAATGCTCTCTTTACAGAGTACGGTCTTTAGACCGCAGAGGGGCTGCTGAAAAGAGAACATTTTTAATATTTTGGGGGGGATTATGCAAAACCGAAATATCTCATAAGTCCTAAATATATTCCGTAAGCGAATTCATACTGATCGTCTCTTAATTTCACCGCATCGGATTCATTGCTTAAATAACCAAGCTCTATAAGATTGGCCGGCATGTTTGCATTTCTTAAGACATACAGGGAGGGGTTCTCTCTGATTCCGTTATTTTTTGTACCCACCATCTGGGTAATACCGGTCATGATCTGCTCTGCCAGCCATTGCGCCTGAGTGTAATACTGGTAAATATATACCTCTGTGCCATTGATCGCAGGGTTTGGATTTAAATTGCAGTGGATGCTGATAAAATAATCTGCCGGCCAGTTATTGGCGAGTGCCACCCTTTGGGCTAAGCTAGTCGTATTATTGGTTCCCAAAACAGTGTCAGGTTCCGGCCTTGATACGCGGGCTTCAAACCTGGGATCACTATTCAACAGATTCTGCAGATAAATTCCGACCTGATAATTGATCTCCGATTCGTAAAGACCATTGGCTTCTGCACCGCTGTTAAAGGTACCGCTTGGATTATGACCCTGATCAATAAATATTTTAATAGCCATGGAAACATTTCCTTTCCTACTCAACTATAATAAATATATTCATTTAACAGGCAAGTGCTACATATTTTATAGAATTTTCTGGTTTTAAATGCTTAACAGATTCTTGGCAGTCCCTCGCCGTATAGAACATCAATAGTCCGGCTGCCCATAAGTTTTGTTTTCATGCGGACTCCGGTGCCGCTTTGAATACTGCCGATGATCCTGGCATTTTTCCCGTACTTACTTTTCCTTACCGCCTCCAATGCCTGTTCCGCCTCTTTCCCCGGAACAATGGCAATCATCTTGCCCTCGTTTGCCATATAGAGGGGATCCAGACCAAGAATATCACAAAATCCCCTCACTTCTGCACTGACCGGAAGGGTCTCTTCCCATATTTCCACACTGCACTGTGATTGGACGGCAGCTTCATTCAACACCGTGGCAAGACCGCCTCTGGTCACGTCTCTCATGCAATGCACTGAAATATTCTCATCCAGAAGATTTTTTACAATGGAGGTTAAGGGTGCACAGTCACTTGCAATCTGGTTTTCAATTTCCATACGTTCTGACAGAATGGCTGCGTGATGATCTCCCAGATTGCCAGACAAGATTATGGCATCGCCAGATTTACAGCTTGAAATACTGATTCCACTTTTTTTAATCTCTCCGATTCCCGAAGTATTGATGTAAATTCCCCCAGCCCCTTCTACCACCTTGGTATCTCCGGCTACAATCTTTACTCCGGCCTCTTTTGCGGTCAGCGCCATGGTCTGTGCAATGGCTTCAACGGTCTCAAGCTCTGCACCTTCTTCGATGATAAAACCAGCGGTCAGATATTTGGGAATGGCACCCATCATGGATAAATCGTTTACAGTCCCGCATACCGCCAGCTTTCCTATATTTCCCCCTTTAAAAAACAAAGGGGTGACAACAAACGAATCCGTGGTATAGGCAATCTTTCCGCTGACAGAAAGGACAGCCGAATCCTCCAGTCTGTCCAGAATCTTATTATGAAAGTGCTTTAAAAACACCTGGTCGATCAAATCTCCGGTCTGCTTTCCTCCGCTTCCATATGACATATCAATTTTCATAATATCTTACCCCCTTCCTTTCATGCATTCTGATACCAGATCCCGCAGGCACCCTCTGCCGACACCATACAAGGCCCTACTGCATGGAGGGGTGTACAGGCTTTTTTAAACAACGGGCAGTCTGACGGACTGATTCTTCCAAGAATCACATCGGTGCATCTGCATCCTGCCGGTAATTCTTCAATTCCTTCCTTGCTGCCGCTTCCTGCATCGTAAAAGCCGTATTCTGCCCGAAGAGTAAGAGCAGACTTTTCAATTTTTCCAATCCCTCTCCAGACATCATCAGCGGGTTCAAAGTACTGCCGGATTAAGAAATCGGCCTTTTTGTTTCCTTCCTCTGTTACTGCGTTTGTATATAAGTTCTTTACCTGATGACGATTCTCTTCTATCTGGGACATAATCTCATAGACAGCTGCCAGGATATGTTCTCCTTCAAATCCTGCTACAACAAAAGGCTTTTTAAAGGTTTCCGCCAATTCTTCAAAAACCCTGCTTCCCGTAATGACGCTCACATGACCAGGACTTAAAAAGGCATCAATGTTATTTTCATTTTCACAGATGTAAGAAAGAGCAGGAAGAATGGTCTTTATAGATGTTAAGAGTTTTAGATTTTTAATATTTTTCCGTCCAATCTCATCAAGGAGTAAGGCATAGACCGGAGTTGTGGTCTCAAAGCCAACGGCAGCGAACACGTATTGGATTTCTCTGTTTTTTTCCGCTTCTGCAATTGCGCTAAGGGGAGAATACAGGATCTTAACGTTTGCGCCCATTGCTTTTGCCTCTGTTAAGGATAGACTGATTCCTTTCACCTTCATCATATCTCCAAAGGTCAGTACACAATAGTTTTCCTTTAAAGAAAGCTCCACCAGACGGTCAATATAGGAAGAAGAAGTAACGCAAACAGGGCAGCCCGGTCCTGAGATAAGTTGGATCTTTGGCGAAATAATGGTGCGGATGCCGTTTTTAAAGATGCTTTTGGTATGGGTGCCGCAGACTTCCATGATCTTAACCGGTCTTCCGTCATATTCTTTAAGCGCTTTTATGACTTCTTCAAGCTTCATGGCCAGAGACCTCCTCAAGCTCTGCAAATAGATCCAGGATCTCCCTGGCTGCGTCCTCCTTAAGCACCTCAATGGCACAACCGGCATGAATCAGCACATAATCCCCGATCTTTGGCTCCACCAGCCTGATGTTCACATCGGTCAAGTTATCCATAACGTTGACCCTTGCATAATCTCCATTGATTTTTATTACTTTTCCCGGTACTGCAACGCACATAATATCCCGTCCTTTCTTATCAGTGGAATGAAAATGAATTTAGATATTTTCTTCCAAGATATGCCTGTCCTAAGCTTATTCCCCCGTCACCTGGAGGAACTGCCAGATTCATATAAACCTGAAATCCATTTCCCCGCAGCAACTTAATGGTGTGCTCCGTGAGCACTGAATTCTGAAATACTCCTCCACTTAAACAGACCGTAGCCGTCTGATAATCTTTTTTTAGCTTTTCGCAGATGGCCAGCAGCCCCTCTGCAAAAGCTACGTGAAAGCCCAAAGCCAGAGCAGATGTCTCTTCCCTTCCTCTTCTTTCACATAGAGCTTTAAAAACCGGCTTGGGATCCATTTCCCAGCCTTTATCGGTTTTTACCACTGAAAAAGACATGAAAGACGGGTTCTTATGGCTTCTTATTGCAGATACCGCTTCTTTTTCAAACAGAGCACCGCATTCACCTTCATACCGATTTTCGTGGGCAATGTTTAAAACCGATGCTGCCCCATCAAAGAGACGCCCGGCACTGCTGGTGTATACCAGATTGATCTGATGATCCAGAGCCGCTTTTATGATCTGGCTCCTTTCATCGGTTATGAAATCCTTTAATCCCCAGTGAAACAGACAGCAGGCAGCAGTTTTCCCTGCATCACGCATGGACTGATCCCCGCCAAGAATGGGGAAAGGGCTTATATGTCCGGCTCTTATAAAATCACTATTTTCACATACAAGAAATTCTCCCCCCCAAACAGTTCCATCCGTACCATATCCGGTTCCATCCAGTGCAATGCCGATGACAGGGCCGTTTAAATGATGCTCTGCCATGACCGATGCAATATGGGCATGATGATGCTGTACTTCTAATAAGGGAATTCCAAGGGATTTTGCAAACCTGGCGGAATGATAATTAGGATGGAGATCACAGACCGCAAGTACTGGCTCCAACCGGTAAAGCCTTCTTAAATCTTCGTAGGATCTTTGATATTCCTCCATCACCGTGCTTTCTTCCAGATCGCCGAAGTGCTGGGACATAACCGCATTTCCTTTCTCACAAAAACAGAATGCCGCCTTTAGATCTCCTCCTGCTGCAAAGATTCCCTGACCCTTAGTCTCTATATTTCCTCTCCCTTCTTCCTCGGAAATAAAGACCGGATAAGGCACATAGCCTCTGCTTCTTCTGATGAGCTGGGGCTTTCCGTCCACGATTTTGGCAACCGAATCATCTACGGAGCGGACAATTCGTCTTGTATTATAAAGGATCCCGCTTAATTCCGGCGCAGCAAGTGCCATCATAGGCTCCTCTTCCTTAATAACAGGCTGATCGGAGATGTTTGCACTTGTCATAATAAGAGGTCCCAGCTTTTCAGTCAGCATAAGCTGCAGGGGCGTATAGGGAAGAAAGGCTCCGCAGTACATGCTGCCTTTATTGGTAGAAGACGCCATAAAATCCCCTTCTCTACGCAATAACACAATGGGCCTTGGCTTAGATTCCAACAGTGATTTTTCTTCCGCTGAAACCTGACAGTACTTTTTTACTTCCGATACAGAAGGAAACATGACTGCAAAAGGCTTTTCTTCTCTTCCTTTCAGTTTTCGCAGTCGATTGACAGTATCTTCCCGAAATGGGGAGCAGACAAAATGATAACCACCGACTCCCTTAACTGCCAGGATTCCTCCTTCCAAAAGGACAGATAACGCCCTTTCAAACGCCTCCTGATTCTTTTCCTCTCCGCTTCCTTCTATCTTTTTATCATGGTAAAGAAGATAGGGTCCGCAGTCATTGCAGGAAATGGTCTGGGCATGAAAGCGCCTGCTCTCAGGAGATGTGTATTCTTCCCTGCATGGTCCGCACATCTCAAAGTCCAACATGGAGGTTTGATTCCTGTCATAAGGCAGATCTTTTATGATGGTATATCTGGGGCCGCAGGACATACAGCTAATAAAAGGGTTCCTATATCTTCTGTCCGAAGGATTTAATAATTCCTTTTGGCAGACCGGGCAGACAGGAAGATCCGGAGGAATTACGGACACCTCTCCGTCTGAGCTGCTTGGTATGATGACAAAGTCTTCCAGTTCCTGAGGCGGTGTTTCCTCAAGCTCCAGTTTTATGATCTCATATCCACAATCTTTTCGGTCTCTGACAGTTGCAAGGAACCGGTCGATGGCTCTTTTTTCCGCCTGGGCCGTGATTTCCACATATCCCCCTACATTCCGGACCGTGCCTTTTATTTCTTCCTGTTTTGCCATATGATAAACAAGGGGTCGGAATCCAACCCCTTGCACAATACCATAAACTTTTATTTTAACTGTCATACTTTTATTTTTTCCCTGATCCATTCTGCCGCCTGATCATAACCTTCTTCCGTTTTTCCAGACACTTTTATAACAGTTGCATTCTTATTCAATGCCCGGACCCCTTTCATAAAAAAGTCTTCATCAAAGTCCAGATAAGGAAGAAGATCACATTTATTCAAAAGAATGATATCCGCTTTCTCGAAAGCAAGAGGATATTTATAAGGTTTATCGCTGCCTTCCGTTACCGTTGAAATCAGCATCTTTGCATGCTCTCCGATCATGAATTCAGCGGGGCAAACCAAGTTTCCAATATTTTCAATGAAAAGAACTCCGTCATGAAGTTCCAGTTCTTCTACCGCATTCCCGATCAATGGGGAATCTAAGTGACAGGCGCCGCCTGTATTGATTTGAATGGCTTTCACCCCTAGAGACGTAAGCTTTATCGTATCGAAATCCGCTTCAATGTCTCCTTCGATGACATAAGAAGTCACCGATTCCAGCCGCTTAATCAACTGTATGAGAGATGTGGTCTTTCCCGCTCCTGGCGCTCCCATGACATTGATCGCAAAAATTCCTTTTTTCGTTAAGGCCGCATTGATCTGGGATGCGGTCTCATCATTTTTATCATAAACGGACTGCATGATCTCAATTTCTTTGTTTTCAGACATATGTACCTCCTGCCCTTCTGCCCTTTTCTTTCTGCATGTATGAAAGTTAAATTTCAATGGATTTTATTAAAAATTCCTGTCCGATCTGGGTGGGTTCTCCCTCCCCCTGGCAGATGGGACAGTCAAAATGAAAGGGTCTCCGGACAAATAATTCTCCGCAGCTTTTGCACCGTAACTTTGGCACCACCCGTTCGATTTGAAGTTTCGCCTTTTCACAAGGCGTTCCCTCTGCAATCAGTTCAAAATAAAGTTCCATGGAGCTGGCCACATAACCGCTGTAATCTCCCACCACCAGGTGGATGACCTTGACCTCACTGGCCTGATTCTCCTTTGCATATTCTCCTGCTATTTCTATGATTCTCCGGGTGATTGGGTATTCGTGCATTTTATATATACATCCCTTACATTTCCAAATGACGGTTCCGTATACTGGTTTTCCATGTCCAGACATTTTTTCGGACAGACTTCGCTGCAATAACCGCACTGGATGCATTTTAACCGTTCAATGCTCCAGGAAGCCTTTGCTTTATCCGTATGAATGGCTTTTGTGGGGCAACGCCTTTCACACATGCCGCAGAATATGCAGTCATTGATGGAAATTTCTATCCTGCCTCTGGTCCGCTCATAGCTTTTCTTTTTTTCCAAAGGATAGGATACCGTATAGGGACCGTGAAATAAGTTCTTTATCAGTGTTTTCGTCAGCCTTAATATTGACATAGCTCCCTCAATTCTGCTGTTTATCGCAGCTGTGACATTTCATCAGATAAACCTGTCATCGTTCGGTACAACTGATGCATGGATCAATGGTCAGAATGAGAATGGGCACATCAGCCAGGGAACAGTTCTTTAAGGTTTCGAGCAAAGCCGGAACGTTGGCAAAGGTAGGCGTCCTGACTCTGACCCGGTCAAGGAATTTTGTTCCGTTGGCTTTTGCATAGTAAAGAACCTCACCTCTTGGCTGTTCCAGACGGGTAAAATGCTCGCCTTTTGGACTCCCGGTGACTTTAACCTTAATGTCTCCCTCTGGCATCAGGGCGATGCACTGGCGGATTAAATCCATGGACTGAAACATCTCGTTTATCCGTACTTTTGTTCTGGCGTAGCAGTCCCCTTCCTGGTCCACGATGGGTTTAAATTCCAGCTGTCCATAAGCCGCATAGCCTTGGGTTCTCATATCCATCTCAATGCCGCTTGCCCTTGCCATGGGACCTACTGCCCCAAGTTCAAATGCCGCCTGCTTAGATAATTTGCCGACTCCTCTGGTCCGCAGCTTCACCGTAGTATCATTTAAAAATACAGCCGAGGTTTCCTTCAGTTCTTTTTCCATCTCATCTAAAGCCTTAAGGATCTTTTCAAAGATTTCTTTGCTTATATCTTTTCTGACCCCTCCGATGTCGCAGACAGAAAAAATCACTCTGCCGCCGGTGGTCTCTTCAAAAATGTCCAGGACTTCTTCTCTTAACTTCCAGGACTGCATAAAAAGGCTTTCAAATCCAAACGCATCTGCCAAAAGTCCCAGCCATAATAAGTGGCTGTGGAGCCGGGAAAATTCTGCCCAGACCGTCCGAAGGAATTTAGCTCGCTCTGGAATCTCAACCCCCATAATACTTTCCAATGACATGCAATATCCCATACCGTGCATAAAGGAACATATGCCGCAGATCCGCTCTGCCACGTACGTGTATTGCTGATAATCTCTTTTTTCAACCAGCTTCTCAAGGCCTCTGTGAATATACCCGATTCTTGGGATCGCCTCCACTACCGTTTCATCTTCAAGAACCAGATCCAGATGGATGGGTTCCGGAAGTACGGGATGCTGAGGACCAAATGGAACAATCGTCCTGTTTCCCATAAGTAACCTCCAATCCGATGCCTGGGGGCATCCTCCCTAATCCTGCATATTAAATGGCGTTTTTACCGGAATCTTGTAAAGGGTATCGTTAAAATCCGGTGTAATGCCCGTAATCTTCACCCCAAACAGCTCCTTTATCTCATTCTCATATAGAAAAGAATAAGGATAAATAATGCTGATGCTTGGCAGCTCTGTCTCCGTATCCGTTATGATCCGCAGATTCAAAAATTCATAGTCTAAGTCAAAGGAATAACTTAATTCCATTCCGTCCTTGTTAGTACAGGTAATGGCTACAAGCCGGTAACCTGCATGTTTCAGTTTCAGGGTTTCCGCCAGAAGATCACCTGCGGAAATTTCTTTTAAGATCTCTCCCGCCATATTTTCCCTCCTACGCCAGCCGTCATCTCTTCTTTCTGGCATCTTTCTTCTTTTCTCCCAGAATGTCAAGGCCTTTCACCACACCGTCAATGATCGATTCCGGACGAGCTGCACAGCCCGGTACATAAACATCCACCGGAATCACCTTATCCACTCCGCCTACCACATTGTAGCATTCCGCAAATATTCCTCCTGAGGTCGCGCAGATTCCCACTGCAATAACCACTTTCGGTTCCGGCATCTGTTCATATAACTGCTTAACAACCGGAATATTCTGTTCATTGACACTCCCTGTTATAAGCAGCACATCGGCGTGCTTGGGGTTTCCCGTGTTGATCATTCCGAAGCGCTCTACATCGTAAAGCGGCGTAAGGCAAGCCAGTACCTCAATATCGCATCCGTTGCAGCTGGTGCCGTCATAATGTAAAATCCAGGGCGATTTTTTTATAGCATCCATAATATCCTCCATACCGCCAAAAATCAGCTTTCTTTAAAGAACTCTTTTAAAAGAAGGAAAGGATCAGTAAGTTTACCGTTCCCATAATTCCCGTGACGATCCAGGCTGATTTTAAGGCATGCTGCCATTTCACACGGGCAGATCCGTTATCCACAAGAATCTCAAAAAAATATACCAAAAGACAGGCAATCACGGCGAATACACGGCTTATCGGTGCCGCAGTTGCAAAAAACACATACACCAGGGTTAAGGATATGATCACCTCATACCAGTGAGTTACTTCAATTACCGCCAGATCCTTGCCGGAATATTCTGTGGTTATTCCTTTTACAATCTCCTGATGTCCATGGTGGGACATGCTTAGATCGAACGGAGATTTCCGCAGTTTAAAGGTAAGGATAAATATAAGCCCGATAAAAACTCCGGGAAGATAGATAATGGAGGGCTTATCTGCCGCAACAATATCCTTTATAAAGAAGCTTTTCTGGGCGTAATACAAACCGATGCAGGTAAGAAGCACCATAGGCTCATAGGACATAATCTGCAATAGCTCCCGCTCCGATCCAATGGTATTGTAGGGAGAATTGGAAGCATATCCGCCCAATACAAAAAATACAGAACCAAGGGTCAATGCAAAAATGGCTAACAGGATATCACCGCCTGATAATAAGATCACCGTGGTGAATATGGCAAATACCAGGGAGATGTAAACAAAAAACCGGTGCATGGAATTGACTTCAATGGATTCCTTTTCCATCAGCTTTAACACATCGTAAAACGGCTGAAGCAAGGGTGGCCCCTGTCTTCCCTGAAGCCTGGCTGATATAACACGGTCAAGTCCGGTCAGTAAGCCGCCGGCAATAGGTGCGAGAATGATGATTCCCAAAACGGTTGCAGCGTTCATATTATGCCACTCCTCCTATCAACAGTATGACTCCCACGACCAGGATTCCTGTACAAAGCGCATCACTTATGAAGGTCAGTTTCGAAGAACCAAAAAAGTCTTCCATATACCAGTTGCGCATCTCAACCCTCTGCTTTACGCCCATGGATCCATAAAATGTCTGGTTATCACCGGTATTTTCTCCTGCCATATAAATCGGCACTTTTCTTCTTTTATCATTCTTATAGATTGGTATGAAACTGATGGGAAGCAGGATGAGCATGCTGAGCATATAAAGCATCAGTTTAATATCACTGGTTTCGATGGGAATCAATGCCTTATTCCCGTACACCTCGGTCAGATAAGGCTCCAAAGCGTATTTTGACACCAACGGGAAGGTGAAACAGGAAACCACCACCAGGACTGCAAGCACTGTAATCGGCAGTTCCTCATCTAGGGTCAGCTGGTGATTGTTCTGATGTCCCATATTAACCTTTGACACCAGTTTTCCCATCCACTTTGCCCAATAGAATAAGGTGGCCGCACTGCCGTAAGCCAGTATGATAACAATAATGACATTATCCGAGTCAATGAGGGCTTTCATGGCAACCCATTTTGAGACCAGCATCCCAAATGGAGCTAAAAACATTCCTGCAATACCGATCATCATATAAAATGCCAGTTTACTTGATACTCCCATGAGCAAATCCATATTTTCCACATTCCGGTTTCCGATCTGGTGTTCCGCAGAACCCACGGATATGAAGAGAAGGGATTTTGATACTGCATGGAAGATAATGAGCAGAATGGCAGCCCATAAGGATTCCTGTGTCCCAGCGCTGGCGCAGATTACGATCAGTCCTAAATTAGCCAGAGTCGAATAGGCAAGGATCTTCTTCGCATCGCTTTGGGATATGGCCATTAAGGAACAGGCCAGAAAGGTAACGCCACCTCCAAAGGTCACAACTCTTCCTACCGTTGTAGGTCCTAATAAAGGTGCAAGCCGGATAATTAAATAAACACCTGCTTTTACCATGGTTGCCGAATGAAGCAAAGCTGAGGTCGGAGTCGGTGCCACCATAGCACCAAGAAGCCAGGAAGAAAACGGAAGCTGAGCCGATTTTGTCAGTGCCGCTATGGAAAGTAAAAAAACTGGGATCATGATTACTGCATCCGGTTTTCTTTCCGTAAATGCCGAAAGTTCCAGCGTCTGGTAAGTCATACCGATGACAATGATCGCCGCTGCAAATGCAACTCCTCCCATCAGATTAATCACCAGAGCGCGAAAAGCATTGTTCTTTGCTTCTTCTGTCTGGGTATAGCCAATCAGTAAGAAGGAACAAAGGGTTGTGATCTCCCAACAGAAATACATCCACATAAGATTGTTGCTTAATACGATTCCAAACATGGCGGAAAGAAATAAAAATAGAACTGAAAAAAAGAAGCTTTTTCTTTCTTTGTATTCTTTATGATGATCATGATAGGCTTTCATATATCCTACCGCATAAATACAAATCAGGCTTCCAACCAGTCCAATTACCAATGCCATAATTGCCGTAAACTTATCAAAAATTATGGCTTTTTCAATTTCAATTCCTTTTTTAAATCCAAATTCATAACATAACACTGCCACCGTTTGAACAAACGATAAAATAGAAATGACATACTTTTTGTTACGGATACCGAGCGTAATAATGTAAGCAGCTATCATAACTTCTGCCGCCGCCATTATCAGATCGATGGCTTTCTCCCAAGGGCAGGATAATGCAATTCCATCCCTGAAAAATAAGCCCACCACTGCCAGTGTCAAAAGAGCAGTTATTACCGCACTGATTCTGACAATCATGCTTCTTGCTGCATCTTTTCTTACCAAAAAAATGGTTAATGCAGCCACCAAAGGAAATAATAGGAATACCGTAATTGCTACCATACACTCATCACCCTGTCTTCGTCTTATAATATTTGTAAAAATAAATAGTTGTTAAATCAATAAAGCTATTCAAATATCACAAACAAAAGATGCCGACCGCATTATCGATCTATTTATTTTCATTTTATCACACTAAAACCCCTTGTCAATGTTTTATTTTATGTACATTTTACACAAATACTGCGGTTTTGACAAAATTTTAACTACTTCTAATAAAAATAAAGAGAACTAAAAGATATGTATTAAAATAAATACAAAGAGATGTTAAAAATTAGACAATAATAGGATTCTTATGTAATCAAAAACATTTTTTACTCTATTCTAAAAGATATATTCATATTTTTTTAAGATATGCAAAAAGAAGACATCAGATCGTCTGATGCCTTCCTTGCTTCGCATTTTATTAAAGATTCTTTATCCACGAATCGTACTGATCAAAAGCATGATATTTAGAATCGTCAGTATGATACCAATGATAATTAAGACCAATTTATGCTTGAATGAATTTTTATATTTTCCCATCACCCGTTCCGAAGAAGTTAAATAAATCTGTAAAAATACCGTGATTGGAAGCTGTATACTTAAAAACATCTGGCTATAAATCAATCCTTTAAATGGATCTTTTATTAAAAAGATCATAATGGTTGCAGATACTAAAATTCCAATGACTCCAAACTTAGTATGGGAATCCTTCGGATCGTAAGGCTCATCAAACATTCCTGCAAATATGGATCCTCCGGCCATACCTGCGGTGGTCGTAGATGCAATTCCTGAGAATAATAAGGCCACAGCAAAAATCAGGGAAGCTCCTTTTCCCACTAAAGGCTCCAACATGGTTGCTGCCTGCCCCAGTTCGGTAATGTGTTCTCCTTTGTCAAAGAAGGTCGTTGCTGCCAGGATAATCATTGCACTGTTGATTGCCCAGCCGATCAGCATGGAAAACAACGTATCAGCAAATTCATATTTCAGCTGAAGTTTTTTTACCGATTCATCCTCAAGATTCCACTGCCTGCTTTGAATGATTTCCGAATGCAAAAATAAATTGTGGGGCATAACCACAGCTCCCAAGACAGACATGACGATGAGCATGGATCCCTGAGGAATCGCAATCGTTGTCCAGCCAGCAACCGCATGGTTAAAATCCACATGAACCAGACTCAATTCATAAATAAACGATAAACCGATGATGGAAACAAAGCCAATGATCCACTTCTCCAGCTTTTGGTAGGAATTTGTAAAAAGCATCCATAAGATCAGAATTAAAATCATGGTGGAAGCCAATTTAACTGGTATCTTAAATATAAGATTAAGTGCGATGGCACCTCCAAGTATTTCTGCAAGCGCAGTAGATATTGCTGCCAGAACTGCTGTAGATAGAATAACTTTAGACAGCCATGGCTTAAGATGCTTATTGGCAGATTCTGATAAACAATCACCAGTCACGATTCCAAGGTGAGCTACGTTGTGCTGAAGAATAATTAACATAATCGTTGAAAGCGTCACCATCCAAAGAAGTTTATATCCGTATTCCGAACCGGCTGCAATATTTGAAGCCCAGTTACCTGGATCTATAAATCCCACGGTCACAAGCAATCCGGGACCGACGTAATGAAGCAATTCCTTTAATCCAAGCTGAGGATTATGACCTTTTCTTTTCTCTTCTTTATGAGCATTATCCATTTTAAATCCTCCATTTCCTTTTCTCTAATGTAAAATACTTAATTAAAATATCCTTTCATAATTCTTATATTGACAGAATAAATCTTTTTTCTCAAAAAATAAAGAGTTATTGCAATCTTTAAATAAGTTAATTGTATTTTCCCTTATTGTCCTGGGCTCCCCAGGAAGATAAATAAAAAAGATATCTGAATGTCATGTAGGACGATCCCGATATCTTTTTTATTTTATTATTCCTTATACATCGTTGTGTTCAATGGATTTATGCTTTGCATTCTTGTTTTTATTTTGATTTTCCCTTGTAATAGGTGTTTGCCCGTTGCATTTTTCCATTCTTGCTTTTTTATTATCCGGCTGGCTGTCTTTTGGCATATATACCTCCTGAATTTTTTCTTTTTTGTACTGAGAAATCAACGCTTCTTTCATTAATCTGTTCATTTTTCCTGATTTTTATGTATGAAGGGGCTGTTTATTACAGAAGAAATAAGTTCCAAAACAGCCCTTGTATGTGCATGCTTTTATAGCATTTTAAACGGCATTTTTAACAGCCATTTCTGGTATACAGATAATTATAAAGAATACCATGCCGGATCTCATCTGTGATGATATCAATCAGCATATTCATATGAATGCGCGACTGCATCGCATAGAGTATTCGTCGGTATTTTTGAACCGCGTTCTGCTCACCTAAGAGCGCCCGTGCCAGACCATCACAATAATTGTCCGGCTCTACAAATGTTTCTCCATCTTCCTGAGGTAATGCCATTCCTGATAGATCATAATATATCTGACGGAATAATTCAAAATGACGGATTTCATCATCACGAATGCTGGCAATAATCTGTCTTTCCTCTTCCGTAGGCGCTCTGCTGATCAGCCACATGTAAAACATCTGGTCTTCTGTCTCACCATTTAGCGCCTGTTTCATTAATTCCAGAGCATCCGAAAAGTTCTCCGGATAACTGTAAATGTTCATATCCATTATATTCGGATAGAGATTAGAATCTGCCATGGCATCCATATATGGAGGAAACTGGTCGTCATTATATGGAAAAATGCCAGCGTAATCATACTCCTTCATAAATAAACTCCAAATATGTTTCTCTCCATATCCTATGACTCATCCCATCGGTAAGTACCGGATGTGGACGAATTTTTTTTATTTTTTTACATTTTAAACTCATTATGGTTCCTTTCCCCAGATTTACTTTCTATTATTTTTATGATATCATAAGCCAAAAATTAAAAAAATTTAATCTTCTCGTGAGGAAAATATTATGTTAGCGAATGGAACCAATGAATGCAAACTCACAGAAAATCTAAAAAACAGGACTGATTCTCATTTCTTAATAATTCTTAATTCCTTCTAAACCTCGTTGTCATTCTCCCTGTAAATGTTATAATTTTTCATATTCAAACAGCAGAAGGAGGTTGCGGACTATGGATGCAGCACAAGAGATCTTAATAGTGGATGACGATGCCGATATCCGGGAAGTCCTCCGAATCCATCTGGAAAATAAAGGCTATTCCGTATGGGAAGCAGCAAACGGCAAAGATGCTGTTCTTGCCGTTTTGAAAAACACGGAAATCGATTTAATCATACTGGATATTATGATGCCTGGACTATCCGGAATCGATGCCTGCAAACAGATCCGGAAAACATCCTCTGCCCCCATACTCTTCCTCACTGCCAAGTCAAAAGAAAGTGATAAAACAGCCGCCTATGAAAATGGTGGAGACGATTATCTGGTAAAACCTTTTTCCCAGTCCGAGCTTCTTATGAAAGTTCAATCGCTCTTACGAAGATATGTGATCTACAAAGGCAAAGCTGATCCAGGTACCGGCAACTATGAAATCCGTCTCCAGGATCTTTTAATCAATACTCAAAACCGCACGGTCTACCGGGAAAATCAGAAAATAGATCTTACGGACACGGAATTCCAGGTACTGATGTATCTGGTGAAAAATAAGGGAAGTGCCAAAGATGCACAAGCCATTTACGAAGGTGTATGGAATGATAAATTTCTTCCCTCTTCTACCAATACCATTATGGTCCACATTTTAAAGCTGCGTAAAAAACTGGAGCTGGACTTTAACAACCCGACAATCATCCGCACCGTCTGGGGAAAGGGTTATCAAATCGATGAAATTTAACGGCAGATCCTCTCTTCGGTATAAACAGATTTATGTCCTGGTCCTCGGCGTGCTGATCAGCTTTGGGATGTATTTTATAACTTTGACTTTTGGAAATTATCTGGTTTCCCAAAATCATCTCAATGAAGACGCTTCCCGGAAACGGTTGGAAGGATATCAGAACTCCATTGAAAATTACGTAAAAAAATATAAACTTTCCGTAAAAGACGTAAGGGCGATTTCCAAGTGGGTTAAAAACCATAAATACACCTATTTGACCATTTATAGCGGTGATGAGATTTTGTATGAATCAGGTTTTTGGAATGATGCCTATTCCACCTATGAATCAACAGGCACCGTTTTAGAAAGCAGCCAGCAGGCCACTCGGAATATCACTTTTTCCGATGGAATTTATTCCGTATCCATCATCGATTCTTCGGAGATCAAATGGTATGATCTGGTATTTTATATTTCCCTGGGGATCTTTTTCCTGTTTTTATTTGGAATCCTCATTGTTTACAACCACCGGATCATTGCCCGGATCATGCTCTTGTCCAAAGAGGTTTCCCTCATTGAACAAGGGGATTTGGATCAACCCATCTATCACAAGGGGAATGATGAAATTGCTCTTTTAGCGATCAATGCGGATAATATGCGCAATTCCATTATTACAAGATACAAAAGTGAAAAGGAAGCGTGGGAAGCTAACAGCGAACTGATCACTTCCATGTCCCACGATATCCGGACACCACTGACCGCTCTTATCGGCTATTTAGAGATTCTGGAATCCAAAGGCTACCATTCTGAAGAACAGCTTAACCGCTACATCAAAAGCTGTAAGGAAAAATCCATTCAGCTAAAGGATCTGTCCGACAAACTGTTTCAGTATTTTCTTGTGTTTGGTAAGGAAACTATCTTGATGCAGGAAGAAACCTTTGACGCCAGAATCCTTCTCGAACAGCTGATCAGTGAGCATGTGTTTGATTTAAGCAGCCAGGGGTTTGACGTAAGAACCGGATTTATGGAACAGTCCTGTCAGATTACCGCTGATATCCAGTATTTAAAGCGCCTGTTTGACAACTTATTTTCCAATGTCAGAAAATACGCCAGCACAAGCGGCCCGGTTCTTGTTCATGGGGATTCTGACGGCAGTCATTTAATCATCAGCATCAGCAATGATATCCGGGAGGACCGCACTTTAATGGAAAGCACCGGCATTGGCTTAAAGACCTGCCAGAAAATAACGGAACAGATGAACGGAACTTTTGAAATCAGGAAAAACCGGACCCGGTTTGAGGCAATAGCCATGTTTCCAATCATTCCGGTCGGAAAGGAATAAGAACAAATGAAAAATGTATTAGAATACTTGGAACGCTCTGCTAAGACTTTTCCTGAAAAAACAGCCGTAGTTGACCCGGAAAAATCTTCTACCTACGAAGAACTCCTTCATCATGCAAAACGCATCGGCAGTTTTCTTTCAGCGCAGGAAACTCCAGGCAGTCCCGTTGCCGTTTTCATGGATAAAAGCGTAGAGGCACTGACTGCATTTATGGGAATCGTATATGCCGGATGCTTTTATATCTCCATCAATACAGAGCAGCCCTCCTTCCGTATCAACCAGATTTTAGAAGCCTCTGGTGCCGGTTCTGTAATCCTTCTCGGAAATGACCATACAGTACTTAAAGATGCAGGATATACCGGTAAATGTTTTGATTATCATGACATGATAAAAGAGGAAATACAGGAAGAAACACTCCTGCACATCAAAAATCATGCACTGGATGTGGACCCTTTGTACTGCAATTTCACTTCAGGTTCCACCGGAATTCCAAAAGGGGTTTTAGTGAGCCACCGATCGGTCATCGACTTTATGGAATATTTTCCGGCCCTGTTCCACATTACGAAAGAGGATGTGATCGGAAACCAGGCGCCCTTTGACTTTGATGTGTCCGTGAAGGATATTTATTCTACCCTTAACGTAGGTGCAACCATGGTCATCATTCCTAAAAAGTTATTTTCCATGCCTGCAAGACTACTTGATTACCTTTGTGACCATCAGGTAACCACCCTTATATGGGCAGTTTCCGCACTCTGTCTGGTCTCTCAGTTAAAAGGCTTCACCTACAAGGTTCCTGCCCTGGTCAGCAAAGTCCTTTTCAGCGGGGAAGCCATGCCGGTAAAACAGTTAAATATCTGGCGAAAATACTTACCAGATGCCAGCTATGTGAATCTATACGGCCCTACGGAAATTACCTGTAACTGTACTTATTATGAAATTGACCGGGAATTTGCAGATGATGAAAAGCTTCCCATTGGAAAACCATTTCCCAATGAGAAGGTCTTTCTTCTCGATGAGAATGACAAACAAGTCACCCAAAATGGAATCTTGGGGGAACTTTGTGTGGCAGGAACTGCCCTGGCCCTTGGATACTACAAGAATCCGGGACAGACAAAACGCGCATTTGTTCAAAACCCTTTGAACCCTCATTATCCGGAACTTATCTATCGGACCGGGGACCTTGCTTTCTATGATGAATACAATAAGCTTTATTTTGCAGGGCGGAAAGACTTTCAGATCAAGCACATGGGGCACCGCATCGAACTGGAGGAAATTGAAATGGCCTTAAACGGCTATTCTCTTATCGAGCGTGCATGTTGTGTTTTTGATGCACAAAAAAACAGGATTACCGCATTTTATGTGGGCACCATGGAGGGAAAAGAAATATCTGGGAAAATGCGGGAAACCCTTCCGGTTTACATGATTCCTACTGTTTTTCATTCCCTGCCTGAACTTCCTATTACCGCCAACGGAAAGGTTGACAGAAAAAAATTACTGGAGATGTGTAAATGAAAGAATCCTTCAATGATGCAGCAATAGAATATGCTGCACGCAATTACCAAACCCCATTTTATATCTTTGACACGGACATTCTGGCCGAACAGATCAAAAAGATCAGAACCGTTTTAGGAAACGGTGTGGAATTGTGCTATGCCATGAAAGCCAATCCTTTTCTGGTAAAAAGTCTGGAGGACTTGGTGGATTCCTTTGAGGTCTGCTCTCCCGGTGAATTTGCTATCTGTGAGCAGGCAGGAATCCATATGAATAAGATCGTTATGTCCGGCGTACATAAGAATCCCCTGGACGTGGAATACACCGTAAAAGAGTATGGAAGCGATATCATCTATACCATCGAATCCCTCTCTCACTGGCAGACGCTTAAAGCCTTTACAGAAAAACACCAAATTCCGGTGCGTGCCCTTGTGCGTCTGACAAGCGGTAACCAGTTCGGCATGGATGAAAACCTGATTCGGGAAATCATCGGAAACGGACCTTACAAATTTATCACTATAGAAGGCATCCAGTATTTTTCAGGTACCCAGAAAAAATCTGCCTCAAAGCTTTCCAAAGAACTGTCCATGCTTGACAGCCTTTGCAGGGAACTGAAAGAGAAATATGATTTTACCGTTCAGAAAATCGAATATGGTCCTGGTCTTCCCATCTGCTATTTTGAAGAAGAGAAAAACGAGGAAGACAACATGCTAAAAAGCCTTTCCACAGCCATTGGGGAACTGACCTTTGGAGGAAAAGTGACATTAGAAATGGGACGCTTCATTGCCGCTTCCTGTGGTTTTTATGTGACACGGGTCGTGGATATGAAGACAAACAAAGACCAGAACTATTGTATCGTTGACGGCGGCATCCACCAGTTAAATTATTACGGACAAATGCTTGCCATGAAAAAGCCTCCCATTCTCCACCTTGGAAAAAAAGAAGGAGAAATAAAGGAATGGACGGTATGCGGCTCACTATGTACGGTAAATGACGTGCTTGTAAAGCAGTATCCATTTCATGACTTAAGCCATGGAGATCCCCTGGTTTTTCAAAAAACAGGAGCTTATTCCGTCACAGAGGGAATGTCTTTATTCTTAAGCCGGGACTTACCCTTAATCCTTCTTTATTCGGAGAAAAATCAGTTTTGTACGGCAAGACCATCACTGCCCACAGATAAATTAAATTATGTTCAATCATAAAGGAGACAAAAACTATGGAAAAATTATTAGAAATATTAAATGGAATCAACCCTGGTATTGATTATGAAACAGAGACAAAGCTCATCGACGAAGGACTTTTAGACTCCTTTTCCATTCTCTCTCTCATACCGGAATTAGAGGATGCCTTTGATGTAGAGATTACTCCGGCTGACATGGTACCTGTTAACTTCAATTCTGCGGAAGCAATATGGGGTATGATCAATCGGCTGCAAGAGGGATAAAAGATGACTTACAACTCACTTTTATATCTTTTCCTCTTTTTGCCTGGGGTGCTGGTGGCATATCACCTTGCACCCCAGCGGCACCGCCCAAAAGTCCTGTTGCTGGCCAGCTATATATTTTTCCTTTCCTTAAGCGGAAAACTGCTGGTATACCTGCTTTTTTCCACCCTTTCCATCCATCATATCGGACTATGGCTTGGCTCCAGCAAAGCAGAGGGGGAATTAAAACTTCTTTCTGCAGAAGACAGAAAAGCAGTAAAGGCTGTTTATGCAGGCAAGCGCCGCCGGATCCTATGGTTTGGAATCGGACTGCAGATAGGAATCTTACTGGTGCTTAAATACTCCAACTTTTTTTTATCAAACATCAACGGACTATTGAACGTATTTTCCTTCCATGACCTTCTGCCTTCCGTAAAATTTGCACTTCCAATCGGAATCTCATTTTACACGTTGCAGGCGGTCTCCTACTTGATTGATGTTTATTACGAGAAGATAAAACCCGACGATAATCTGGGACGGTTAGCCCTTTATCTCGCCTTTTTTCCATCTCTGATGGAAGGCCCTATCTGCCGCTACACTCAGACAGCGGATTCCTTATACCGGGGAGCCCCTCTGAACTATAAAAATCTCACCTTCGGCATGCAGAGAATCCTCTGGGGACTATTTAAAAAACTGGTAATTGCAGACCGTCTGAATCTGCTTGTGGATACCATCTTTAACAATTCCGGCAATTACAGCGGCATCACAGTTATCGTAGGCGCTGTTTTATATACCTTCCAGCTCTACGCTGATTTTTCAGGCTGCATCGACATGACCATCGGTACCGGAGAAATGTTTGGAATCACCATTCCCGAAAACTTCCGTCAGCCTTTCTTTTCGAAAACCGCCTCTGAATTCTGGAGACGCTGGCATATTACCCTGGGCACCTGGTTAAAGGACTATATCTTCTATCCCATTTCCTTAACAAAATTTGTGAAGAATCTGGGAAAGAAATTACGGGAAAAATTCGGAAAACACTTCGGTCAGATTTTAACCTCTTCCATCGCTCTTTTTGGAGTATGGATCGCAAACGGTTTCTGGCACGGCACCGGCTGGAATTATATTTTCTTCGGCATGTACTACTTTATCCTCATCCTTCTTGGAAATCTTCTGGAGCCTGTTATCATAAAGACAACAGACGTTTTAAAGATCAACCGGGACAGCATTCCATACCGTGTACTGCAAAGTGTTAAGCTGCTTCTGATTGTTTTTACTGGAGAATTATTTTTCAAAGCAAAAGATCTTACTACGGGATTTCACATGTTCTTTTCCATTTTTACAGGATTTCACTGGTCCGTACTGACAGACGGCTCTCTCCTTAAATTAGGTTTGTCCATTCAGGATTTCATCGCAGTTTTCATTGGTTTTCTGGCAGTTTTCATCGTTGGTGTGATTCATGAACGGGGAATCTCCATCCGCCAGAAAATATCCGGCTGGAATATGCCCGCCAGATTTGGTTTTCTCTATGCCGCCATTTTAATCGTACTGATCCTAGGGGCATATGGAGACGGATATTTACCGGCAAAGCTGATCTATGCCGGATTTTAAGAGGTGATGGAATGAAAATCAATCATAGAGTTAGAGCATTACTTTTTTTAACCGGACTTTTTATTCTGCTGTTCGTATTATCCTATCTCATCCTTCCTTATAACAGCATGGAAGATGGCTTATACAAAAAGGCAAACGGCATTCTAAAGGAACCGGAAAACACCATCGATTACATCGTTATCGGTGACAGTGAAGCAAGTGCAAGCATTTCTCCCATGGATATCTGGAATGATTACGGTTATACCGGATACAACTGCGGAGTTCCTGCCCAGCGGCTTCAGGACACATACTACTTACTGGAACGTCTGCTCACAAAGCAGTCTCCAAAAGTCATTGTACTGGAAACCAATGCATTTTATCGGGATTTTAAATACATCAATGCGCTGGAAAATACAGTAGATGAAACAGCAAAAAAAATATTTCCCATCTACAAATACCATAACAACTGGAAATATTTTCATCTATATATGCTGAAAAGTCTTCATAAAAAATTAGATCAAGGACCAATCACCGTATACAAAGGGTTTCAGTACAATACTGCTGTAAAACCATATAAAGGCGGCCCATATGCCAAAGAGACCGATCAGGTATACAATATCGGAGATCAGCCTATGCAGTACATGAATAAGATAGTAGATTTATGCAATGAAAAGGGAATTGAACTGATTCTGTATTCTTCTCCTTCTCCCAAATGCTGGACCTATCGCAAGCACAATGCTGCAGCCGCTTTTGCAAAAGAAAAACAGCTTCAATTCATTGATTTTAACTTAATGACCGATGATCTAAACATCGACTGGGCAAAGGATTCCAGAGATGAAGGAGATCACATGAACTACTATGGCGGGAAAAAGGTAACTGATTATATGGGAGCTTATTTATCAAAACAGACCAATCTGACTGATCACAGGGCTGAAGAGAATTATGCTGCCTGGAACGAGGAACTGAAAGCTTATAAAACAATGACAAAACAAAAGTGATCTATGCAGGAATTTTCTTTCTAAGTATTGACAAAGATTTTATAGAAACGTATAATGACATCAATAACTGTAATTATTATAGTTACACTTAGAAGATGACGATTAGAATCTTTAAATAGAAAGGAGTTTTTCCTATGAAAATTGAAGTATGGTTTGATTTTGTCTGTCCGTTCTGCTATCTTGGGGAAAGAAAACTTGAACTCGCACTGGAAGAATTTAAACACCGCGATGAAGTGGAATTAGTCTTTAAAAGTTTTGAACTTCAGATGTCATCCGAATCTACAAAAGACAAAGATATCAACCAGATCATTGCAGATAAATATCATATCAGTTATGCCCAGGCAAAAGCGAATAATGACAATATCGCAGAAGCCGCCCGTCAAGTCGGCTTAAACTACCGGTTTGATTTATTTAAAGTAAGAAACACCACACTGGCCCATGAAATGGTTCATTTCGCTGCAAAATACGGGAAGAGCCATGAACTTATCAAACAGCTTTTTAAAGGAATTTTTACAGAAGGTCTTGATCTTGATGATGAGGAAAGCCTAAGAAAGCTGGCAGCAGAAACCGGACTTGATCTAAGCAATTTTAAGGATCTGCAAAGCAACGGGACATTAAAAGCACAGGTTCGAAAGGATGAAGAGGATGCAGCAAAGCTTGGAATTAACAGCATTCCCCACTTTATCATTGACGGTAAGTATGTAGTATCCGGCGCCCAAAGCCCGGAATATTTCTTAGAAGTTTTAAACAAAGCATACCAGGAATAAATTATCCCTTATTTTATTAGGGTAAAAAGATACCGGACCAGCAAGAGTTTTTATCTTTTGCTGGTCCGGTATCTTTTTGTATTGCTGTCTTTTGTATTATATATAAAAAAACACCCCTTTACATCGTGTTACTTCCTTTCCACCGCGACCCAAATTTCACAGGTATAACCAGGATCGCTCACATCAGCCGACGGGTACGCTTCAAAATCCGTGCCGCCGCAGGGCTGATACTCGCTGGCCGGAAAGAATTCGCTGTAAATCTGCTGATACAGCTTGTTAAAGGCTTCCGGCATTACTCCCACACATTGAAACACTGCGTAGGTATGGGCCGGTATTTCCACTATGGTAAACCCCTCTTCCGTAATCGGTGCACCATTATAGTAAATCCCGATGGCATAGGGAAAATTCGTATCTGCTGCATCCTTGCCGAAGCTTGCGCCAACAATGCGCCCCTCAAAAACATCGTTCTCTGAGATATACTTGCACAACGCCTGGATTGTTCCATTTGTTCCACTCTGCCGCCAGAAATCGGAGATTTCAGCGGTGGTCAATTCTTTCTTACTGGAAACGCCGAGTTTTTTACAGAGAATTTTGAACACATCCTTTGTTTCAATTCTGTAATCCATCAGGTTTCCTCCGTCTAATATCAGTTTTACTGAAATACGGGAAAAAGATCTTAAATTGGCTCCGCTTCGTGCCTGCGACGGAGATATTCCATGAAACCGTGTAAAGGCCCGGCTGAAGCTTTCCTGAGTGTCGTAGCCGTATTTCAGAGCGATATCCAATATCCGTGTGTCTGTCGACGCAAGTTCGCTTCCAGCAAGAGAAAGCCTCCGCATGCGGATATAGTCACCAAGTGTGAAACCACAAAGAATGCTGAACACCCGCTGGAAATGAAAGCTTGACGAATACGCCTGCTTCGCAACTTCTCCAAAGTCCAGCTTTTCAGTAATATGGTCTTCCACGTAATCGACTGCTTTTTGTATTCCGCTGATCCAATCCAACGTTGCTTACCTCCTCATGTATGCACTTATTATGTGGTTCCATTTAAAACAATTTAAAACGATTTATGAATTCGGGTAGAACCGGCAATATAATTCTTTCATGATCCAAAGGTTATGCCTCCTGGAAACCTTACTCGAACAATGGAATTATACACTCTGTTATCAGTTCCGTTAAAACTATTGGTCTCAATATAAAACGGGAAGCGATTGCGACCACCATGTTCTTTTCAGGATTGACAAAAATCATATTTCCTCCATCCCCTATGGCTGCATAACAATGACTTCCCTTACAATTAAGAATCCACCATAAATACCCGTATGGCATTTCTCCCCAACGGCTCATTTCCTTTGTGCTGTCCTCAATCCATTTTGAAGATAAAAGCCGTCTGCCGTCATATAAGCCGCCATTTAAATATAATTGTCCTATTTTTGCCATATCCCTGGGCGATAAGCAAAGCCCCCAACCGGCAGTATTAACGCCCTTTGGATCCACGACCCAACCGCTGACATGTTTCTCTTTCAGAAAGGCAAAATGCTCCTCTTTATTATGTATCGACGTATTATGAGGCCCTTTTATGCCCAGTGGTCCAAACAGATTCTCTGTGGCAAAATCAATAACTGATTGTCCTGTTGCATTTACAAGGATTCCCGATAAAATCTGGGTTCCAACCGTAGAATACTTGAATTCTCCGGTGATGCCAGTCCTGCCTCCCAATAAATCCAGTGCCGCTTTCGTCCAATCATCGCTCGTGTAAACCTTAGTATACGGTTCCGACTTGTATTTATACGGTGCGGTCATTGTCAGCATATTTTTTATGGTTACATTTTGTATCGTCTTCTCTCCACGTTTGAGCGTATAATCCGGAAAAAAATCCAAAACCTTCTGATCTACGCTTTTTATATCGCCTTTATCCATGGCAATACCAATCAGTGCCGATATAATACTCTTTGTCACCGACATAACATGAACCGTATCCTCAGAAGTGTAACCGGCAAAATAGCTCTCATAAACCCTTTCCCCGTTTTTGAGCACAACAATTCCTGCAATATTATCATATTCTGTTTTAATCAAGTTTTCAAAATTTGTGATACGATTATTCATTTACCCTCCAATAAAAAGTTCTTTCCAGAGAACTGTTATTTCTCCTACGCCAACAATTCGTGTAAAACCTATATTACAGGAAAAGGATTAATATCGCTTGACATTTTGTGCGGAGCAGTGTCGCCATCATCAGCAATCTGGTGGTCTTGACTATGAAACGCCTGCTTTGATATCAGCCTTTATTTAGTGGTACCTCCCCGCTGATCCCATTTGAAATTTACCTAAAATTCAACTGGTACATAATTCAGGTTACATCGATTTTCAATCACGTAAGTTCCCCACTCTTCCGCATATTTGCCAATCTCCACATGATTTTTATTATGCCGGATTTCTCCTGGTTTTCTCTTAGATCTCACCCAAATCAATGCCTTTAAGATTTGTATAAAAAAATTCAGGCTAATACAAATCCGAATTTCATGGATCCCTTTCAGCCTGATACAACAAATGAAACTATAAATTATTTTTTAAGGAAACCCTGCTTTTAGGAAGCAGTAAAGCTGCGCAAGTGGCAAAAACAAGCATCAGAACTGAGAATGTCAGATAAGGTGCATTTTTTCCCCATAAGTCAAAGAGATATCCTCCCAAAACCGGGCCTATGATGTGACCAAGGCTTGAACCAAAGACATATCTTCCATAATAATCACCGATCACACGTTCACTTATCCCCTCAACAAACATGGCATCCAGAGAATAATCCAGCGCAGAGATTGACATTACATAAACCGTCCATAGAACCTCAAATCCAGACAGACTATGAAACACTACTACGGCTGTTGTCATAGCCGCCGCAAGGATCGAGCATAACACAATGACTTTCCGATATCCAAGAATATCGCCTAAACGTCCCAGATGAGGCCCCAGAAAAGAAGAGGCAACCATTGGCAGAAAAAATATAGTTGCAAGCTCCATCATATCCACCTCAAAGGTCGTTCTTACAAATGGTATTAATAAGACCCCAATCATACTGAGCAAAAGACAGAGGAACAGATTTAAGAACCAGATCCGTTGTTTTTCTCTTGTAAAAGTAACGGGTTTGGAATCATAGACGGGAACTTTTACAGCTGGCTTTATTTTACGGAAACTGTATAAAAATCCCATAACCGATGCGCCGGCAGAACACAGGAAAAAGATCTTCCAGCCACTTAAAAGATCACGATTCATAAATACCAGGAATGCCACGCCTACACCGATCATGCCGCCAAAATTCCGATTGCTGTCAAACCTCCCCATACTCTGTGCAAAATTACCATTGTCATCAACAATAAACCCTATAGCGGATATGTTTAATAAGATGCCAGCCGCTCCCTGTATAAGACGTGCGGCCATTAAATGAGCCATGGTTACCGCTCCGGATATAACCAGATAGGCAGCTCCATACAATGACAATGCCAAAAGAAGAACAAAACGGCGGCTGTACCGGTCAGATAACTTCCCCATAATCAGTCTCATGATTAACCCGGACAATGCACATACAGAATAAAGCACAGTCAGTTCTAATGTGGTATAGTTTAATCGTTCTGTATACAAAGGCAGCAGACCTTCAAAAATAATACAGGGCAGTGAAACCAGTATGACTGGGGTTGCTATCTGTTTAAACCGCATGGAACACCTCTTTCTACTTCCATTTAGAAGTGATAACTTCTGCTAAAATCCACTAACAAATATGGAAATATTATACATCTCTGATTACTCAGATGCAAGTTTGATGGAATGATTATTCTCACAAACTTTTGTAATGGTACCATTTTCAAACAGATAACTCTCACCGTATAAATCAAAGCCCTTTCCATCAGAAAACAGGAACGAACCATCTTCCAATGCATAGAAAGGCCTTATCTTACTATCAGTTAAAGAAATGTCTTCTACAATCTGAAACCCATCAAGAGTCTGACCTTGCAGCTCTTGAAAATGAGGTAAAACACTGATTTTTGTCAGCCCCAAGCCTTCCAGGTATCTTTGATACCCGGGATCAATGGCCTCTCCCTCTAATTCTGGCTGAGCATATACTGTTTCTGCGCTGTTCATAGTTCCTGCACTGATTCCGATTACAACTCCTTGGTATGCCCCCAGTTGCTCTTTTAGATGAATTCGTTTGAAAAAGCGGTTTTGAGTCGGTACATGACCACCTGACAGGATGACTGCCTGAGATTCAGTTAAAAGCATTTCAATCTCATCTTCATTTCTGCTGTCGCATATAACCATATCAGCAACAGAAAGGCTGCTCATTTTAAATGCCTGCCTGTAAATATCAAGAAAGCTGTCATTCATCTCTGCATCATCGGGGTCTGAACTTATGATGAGACATTTTCCATTTTCCGGCCAATATTCTTTTAAAAGATCTAAAAAATGATTGGAATTATCAAGACTGCATGGCATTCTTACACCATTCTCTTTGTAACTGCCTCCAATACTGCTGGTTAGAAATAATATCATATACTTTCCCCCCTATCTGAATTTTAAGATATCTTATTTCAAATTCTTGTTTCAATTTTAAGATATTTTATTTCAAATTCTCATTTCAACTGCATCATGGAAATCTGAGTTTTTATGGGCTGCCCCATACGCCCAGATTTCCATAAACAGTATGAACGTTATAATTTAAGTTGAATATGGTTTATGCAGAGTGTATCATCAGGCTTTCTGTTTGTAATAAGTGAGGAAATCAGAAAGCTTCTCACATGCGATCTTTAACTGATTAAGTTCCGGCAGATAGACGACACGGAAATGATCCGGCTTTTCCCAATGGAAGCCGCCGCCATGAGTCAGCAGGATTTTCTTATCCTTTAAAAAGTCCAGAACAAATTTTTCATCATCGTGGATATTGAATTTATCCGTATCGATTTTGGGGAACATATAAAAAGCGGCTTTCGGCTTAACTACGGAAATTCCCGGTATGTCGTTCAATGCCTGGTATATATACTCCCTCTGCTCGTAGATTCTTCCTCCTGGTACCAACAACTGTTTTGTTTCCTCTCCCATTTCCAGTGCCATACTGATGACCGACTGAGCCGGAACATTGGAGCACAGTCTCATGGAGGATAATAAGTTGATTCCTTCTACATATCCCTTGGCAAAGGATTTATCTCCACACAGACTCATCCAGCCGCACCGGTATCCTGCAATCAAGTGAGATTTGGAAAGTCCGTTAAAGGTAACCGTTAAAAGATCTGGTGCCAGAGATGCAATGGACACATGCTCAAGACCATCTAAAACCAGTCTGTCGTAAATCTCATCGGCAAAAATAATGAGCCCATACTGTCTGGAAAGTTCAACAATCTCCTCCAGAATTTCTTTTGGATATAAGGTTCCGGTAGGATTATTCGGATTGATTACAACGATGCCTTTGGTTCTTTCTGTAATCTTACTCTTTATATCCTGAATATCCGGGTACCACTGGGCCTGTTCGTCACAGACATAATGTACGGCAGTTCCTCCTGCAAGAGTAACGGATGCCGTCCACAAAGGATAATCCGGAGAGGGAACTAAAATCTCATCTCCGTGATTTAACAGCCCCTGCATGGATAAGGTGATTAGTTCACTGACTCCATTTCCGGTATACACATCGTCTACCGTAACCTGCTCAATCCCTTTTTTCCTGTTGTATTCCACAATGGCCTTTCTTGCGGAGAGAAGCCCTTTGGAATCGGAATACCCTTCCGTATTTGACAGATTTTCATTCATCTGCCTTAACAGTTCATCCGGTGCACGGAAGCCAAAGGGAGCCGGGTTTCCGATATTCAATTTCAAGATGTCAATTCCCTGGTCAATCATACGATTGGCCTCATCCATGACCGGTCCTCTAATATCGTAACACACATGATCCAGTTTTGCTGACTTTTCAAATTTTCTCATAATTTTATCCTTCTTTCCTAAAAATTAAATGTGTGAAAATACAAAAAAGCCCTAAGCGTCGAAACGCTTAGGGCGAATATACAATCCGTGTTACCACCTAAATTCAGAGAAAATCTCTGCACTCTCTACGGTACTGACATACCGTGTCCCTGTAACGTGGGAATACGTTGAAGCCTACTAAATCATCTCCCAAACTGGAAAATTCTTCGTTCGGTCCAAAGCTCCGAGACTGCTTCGATATCTTGGAATAAAGATTTTCACCAACCATCTTTTCTCTGAAATTCCGCGTATATGTACTATTTCTCTTCATTGCCTTTTCACTATTTCCGCAATCATAGCACAGGCATTTAGAAATGTCAATGCCAATTTTTAAAACCATATGAAGTGTAAATAATTCTTTTAAAACTGGTCATCCGCCGGAAAATGGATCCCTCCCTTGGCTCTTGCAGTTGTCTGAATCTGGCTTACTATAAGGCTGTGATCCAGCAATCTATAGCACCTTTCCAGATCGTGATTTTGTATCATTTCCTGAAATTCCACAAACTCATATACCATGCGGTTGTTCTTATCATTCTCATTGATCAGGGTGCTTGTCCCATCGGTTTTAATCAGCTCAAATTCTTTGCAGACATTGGTCGAAGTCTTTAAATGGATACAGCCTTTATTCCCCTGTATATTGTTCGCGATCGGAGCATTGCAATCCTTTGCTCCCGTTAAGGTACACTGAAAGGTCCCATAATTCAGGATTAAAATTCCCGATGTATCAATTCCTCTCTCAACGTTAGGGAAATATTCCACCCCTTCCGGTTTTCCAAACAAGCCGGTTACATAGTGAATGTTATACGTGTTAAGATCCATTAATGCACCGCCGGATAATTTGGGATCAAAGGCAGGCAGCACCTGACCCGACTTAAAGGAATCATATCTTCTGGAATACTGAGAAAGGTTGCATTGGACGATCTTGATCTCTCCCAGTTCCGGCAGCAATTCCTTGATCTTTTTATAGTTCGGCAGGTACAAGGTGGTAATGGCTTCAAAGAGAAATAACCTTTTTTCCCTTGCCAGTGTGCTTAAAAACAGCGCCTCCTTGTCATTTGATGCAAATGGTTTCTCCACCACCACATTCCGCCCCGCTTCCAAAGCCTCTTTTGCAAACTGGTAATGAAGGTGATTGGGCAATGCCACGTAAATAGTATCCACATCACAGGCTAACATCTCTGCGTAATCTGTAAATACCTGCTCTATGTTATACTTCCCTGCCAGTTCCCTGCCGGTCTCCTCACTTTTTTTCGTGGAGCAGATAGCAGCTACTTCTACCCCGCTCAATTGGTCTGCAATAGACAAAAATTCCTTAACAATTATTCCTGTTCCGACGATACCTAATTTCATATTGATCCTCTCTTTCGTGAAAAAACAATGAGAAACGCTTAGACAACCCGGTTTAATGCTCCCGTAACTGAATCAATCATCAGTCCATAGATCTTTATCTCTTCCGGTACCAGAGGGTGGTTGCGTATCAGCTCCACCGATTTTCGAATGGACAGATCCAGATCAAAAAAGCCTCCCAGCCAGGAATCAAAATCAATTCCGTAATATTTAATTAAATCTATATTTTTCTGGGTGACTCCGCGGGCTTTCATCTTCTGAATCATGCTCTGGCTGTCCGTGCATCTGGCTCCGCAGTCTGTATGTCCGATGACCAGTATCTCATCCACCCCTAACTCATAGATTCCAATTAAAAGGCTGCGCATGGCGCTGCCAAAGGGATGGGAGATAACTCCTCCCGCATTTTTAATGATCTTAGAATCACCATTCTTCATTCCCAAAGCTGCGGGCAGCAATTCGGTCAGCCTGGTATCCATACAGGATACAATGGCCGTTTTTTTATCCGGATATTTATTGGTAATATACTTTTCATATCCTTTATTTTTTACAAATTCTTTATTAAACTGTAGTATTTCATCTATCATGATCTATTTATCTCCTGCTTAAAAATTCCGGCACTGCTTTATTTATATGGCTTCCGATGTTCGGTAGATCCTCCATATGACACCGGTATTCGGAATGAACACGCCTGGATCCCCATCAACATTATACCCCATATCCACAACATACATTGCTCCATCAGGTCCGAAAAGCAGATGAATCGGTCGTTCAAACCCGCCTCCTCTGGATATGGACGACGGAAAACCATTTTTATTGATCGCAAAAGTGCTGATCGTCCGGGATTTCATATCAATCCTGGAAACTCTGTGACCAGCTCCCGTATAAGATAACCCTTCTCCCAGCCTGCCATCGATGGTGCTCCCGAATTCCGTCACGTACACATCCCCATAAGGACCAAACGACTGATTGTAATTAAATTCAAATCCGGACAGAGTGGAGTTCGGTGGAAACCGTACATGAGGCCTCGGCGGTACATTCGGCTGGTTTTTTAAGATCAGTGTGGGCTGGATTCCCCCAACGGGTGTGTACCGCGGAGAGTCTACCGCTTCGCCTCCGGAATAATCTGGCCAGCCATACCAAAGGTCTGGTGTTACAAAATAAAAATCTTCACTTGCATTTTCAATGGGCCTGCTTCCTACCGGGTTGTACCCGTTGTTTACTGCATAGAGCTGACCGCTGATGTCGAATTTCATGAAAGCGGGATCACGGAACCCCCATGCCACCTGTTCTAAGTTGGAACCATCTAAGTTGGCCCTCAAAATGCTCCCTGATGCTTTCACATATTTTTTTCTTATCTCAAATTCAATATTGGGAATTCCATAAGGAGAAAAGGCGCCGGTAAAAGCCGGATCATCGGTCACCGCCTCTGTCAAAATATTATCCGTCATGAAATTCTGTCCATATAGCATGACATAATCCCCGGAATAATCGCATAACAATGGAGAAACCGTTACCCACTTATTATCATTTCCTACGACTCCGCTGTTGGTAACTGTGCCCTGTCCAAAATACAGTTTATTATCCGGAGAAAAAGCAACTGGACTATTTACATGGTCCCCGTTGCTTGGAAGCCCCATAATAATATTCTGTCTTGTACCATCTTTGTATATTCTGGTGACAAACCCTCTGTGGGATACATAGAGCACACCATGTAAATAGTTGATTCCTGAAATAGGAATAACAAAATCATCCGCAATGGCTTCAAACTGACCATTGACCATTTTCAGAATACGAGGATTTCCTGTTGCCAGACCGGAATCGGCAATAAAAATATTTCCGTCTTCATCAAAAACCATGCTGGATGGTGCATCTAAATTACTTATAAAGACTTCAATTCCATAACCTCTGACAATATAAATATCGGCTGGATCCAAAAAGCGCTCCAAAATAATATCGTCATCATTACAAGAATGAATCCGGTTTCCATTTCTGCCTTGAAACATTCACTTCACCTGGAAATATTTTACTACATTATATTCCAATCTCTATAAATTATACAATACTTAAAATAATATCAGATACTCCCCATATCCTTCTTCTTCCATCTGATCCTTTGAAATAAATTTTAAAGAGGCACTGTTGATGCAATAACGAAGTCCGCCGCTTTCTAATGGTCCATCTTCAAATACATGGCCCAGATGTGTATCTCCATGGCTGCTTCTTACTTCAGTTCTATGTCTTCCCAAACTATGATCCGCAACCTCTTCTAAAATCTCCTTGCTAATCGGTTTTGAAAAGCTGGGCCAGCCGCATCCGGATTCAAATTTATCATAAGACATAAACAACGGTTCCCCTGTGGTAATATCCACATAAATTCCCTCACGGAATTCATCATAATATTCATTTTGAAACGGCCGTTCGGTTGCACTGTGTTGAGTCACTTCAAACTGCTCTTTTGTTAAATTCTGCTTCAAATCTTCTTGGGATTTTCTGGCATATTTCTGGCTTTTATCCACTGCTTTTTTTGCCTTTTCAAATTTATCTGCCCCGATATGGCAGTAGCCTTCTGGGTTCTTATCCAGATATTTCTGATGATATTCTTCTGCTTTATAATAATTTCTTAAAGGAACTCTTTCAATTGCTATTTTTTCCTTGAATCGTTCCTGTAGTTTTGCGATAGATTTTTCGATTATCTCCACATCCTGCTCGTCAGTAAAGTAAATGCCGGTCCGGTACTGGGAACCGATGTCACCGCCCTGACGGTTTACACTTACCGGATTAATTACGTCATAATATAATTCTAAAATATACGGCAGGCCTATGACCGTATCTTCATATTCCACTTTTACGGTTTCCGCATGGCCAGTATTATGATTGCAGACTTCTTTATAGGTTGGATTTTCGGTATTGCCATTGGCATAACCAACCTCTGTTGACAAGATGCCGGTTATATTCTGCAGATACTTTTCTGTTCCCCAAAAACATCCTCCTGCCAGATAAATTTCTTTCTTCATAGGAACCACCTCTCTTTTCTTAATTGTTTTCTTATTATGCTTCCATAGGAGATTTTATAAACAGCTTAAAGCATGCTCCCTGTGTCGATATAATATCAGATCAAAGCTGTGAAAACAAGCAGAATCTGCCTGTTTGATTTTTCGAATACTTATGATTTTGCAGGCATAAGATTCAGTAATTCAGTGATATTAGGAGTAATGCACATGATATCAAAAGAAATGTATGTCCAGTGGTCCCTTCAGTATCATCTTTTCTGGCTTCGCATCCTGAAAGAACATGCAATCTTTATAGAGGCAACCATGTCTCCTCCCGGCAAATCCCTTGCTCTTGCTGCGGATGCCTACAAACAGAACTATGATCTGTTTCTCATTACTGCCATCGATCTCTCAAACGGCGTTATTCCCTTTGACGCGCTCCAGTCCGGACAGTATTATACCCAGTTTACAGAAGACGCAGAACAGCTGACACAAGAATATACAGGAATTAATATCAACACGGATATAACGCTAAAGGAATATGACATTACACCTCTTTCCGCTTCTTTAAACGTGACAAGCAACCTGGAACAGGAGGTTTCCTTATTAAACCAGAATGTCCTGACTTTGACGGACTCCTTTATCCAATTTCAGGCACAATTATTAGATGACCGCTCCTCCTGTGGTCTCTTTACCATGATGTACACCGGGGATATTCTTCATATTCTCCTTGAAGCTAAGAGATATCAGATGATTTTATCTGCACTGCAAAACAAGGATGAGAATGCTATTGAAAATTACAAGACATTCTGGACTCATAACATGGCAGACCATGCGAAGGTAATGCGCGGACAGTTTGATCCTACGGAACCGGCATATTTTGACAAAGCGAATCAGTTTTCCAATCTGTTTGACACCCTTTCCCAGGAAGAAATGACTTCCGACACATTCCCCACCGATACAACTCTTTTAAAAAGCACCAGCGATATCCGTGACTTTAAGGCTGATACCACTGACGCCATCATCCGCTGCAGGGTCCAGTCCATCATGCTGCCTCTCTATACGGATCATCTCCTGCGGGAAGCAAATCATTTTATCTATCTCATGCAGTAAAAACGGGCGGAAATGTCCATACATAGAAAAAGACGTGAATCCGAATTCACGTCTTTTTTGTGGTTTATTCTTTTGTTTCTTTTCGCACTGTACCAGCAAAAATAATCTATGCCGTAGGATTGGCAAAATATTTGGCAGCAATTTTCTCAGCCGTTCTTGTTGCCAGTGCCTGGTTGGTAAGGGTGGGATTGGGTCCTCCCAGACCATTGCACAACACGCTGTTGTCAGCGATAAACAGCCTCTTGACCTGCTTTGCCTCACAGTCCGTATCCGTCACATAACCAATGCGCATGGTGCTCATAATGTGGGCACACACATCCGGCGGCCAGTTGGCACGGGAAACTGTCTTGGCGCCTGCACTTCTTAGCACCTCACATGCAAGACCAACCAACTGTTCCCGTTTTGCAATATCTTCTTCACTCAACTGATAAGAGATGACCGGAATAAATCCATTCTCATCTCTTCGTACCGGATCCAGCGTAACACTGTTGCTCTGATATACATTGTCATCTCCAAAAGCTACGATACTCAGTGTCCTTGTATAATCCTTCATAAATTCCTTCAAAAGTTCACCTGCTATTACTCCTTCCCTGTCCCAGGGCTCTTCCTCAGTGGTCTGATTCTCGAAATAATAGCCTTTCTGACTGGTTCCATAGATCATGGTGGAATTGATTCCCGGACTGGCTCCAAAGGGTTCAAAGGCGCCAAGACCCGGATAATCAAACCTGGCTGCTGAATTCTGGCCTACAAAAGGCATTACCACCGGCATTCCAAGAGCATTCATTAACTGCTCTTCCTCAAAAATACCGGACACGCAGTCAATCATATGGGTGGTCAGGCCTCTTCCCACCCACTCATTTTCAGGCAGACCAGAATTAAGCCAAAGCCTTGGGGACTCAATGGAACCGGCAGACATCACAATTACTTTTGCCTTTAATTCACTGAGATCTCCCGTCCATGTATTTCTTACGGTTACACTTTGGGCATACAGTCCCTGCCCGCTATCCTGTGCGGTATTTATTTTGATTACAAAGGAATTGGGCATAATTTCCACATTGCCCGTCTGAAGCGCAAGCGGTATGTAACTGACCAGCGTAGACCTCTTGGCTACGGTATCCACACTCGGTCCAATGGAGCATCCGTTGACACAGTGCCCTCTTAACGTACAGCCAACGGAATGGTTATTCTGTATGTCAAAATCCGGATTGTTAAGCATTGGATTGACCCGTAAAATAGCATTGGGCTGAGGCCTGTAACCAGGCTCTGTTAAATCCTTTGCTTCAATGTATTTCCACCCCATTTTCCTGGCACCGTAGTAGAATAAATCTTCCTTGGCCGCTCCTGTCGCCTCACGTACTGGAAGGGTATTTTCCACTTTCTCATAGTATGGGATCATTTCTTCATATGGAATTGGCCAGTCCCTTTCAAATGCTTCCGGGTATGCACGGGGGGAATTTGCAAAGTAAAGAAGTGTACTCCCTCCTACTCCTGCACTTTGCCAGGTAAAACCACCTTTGGGTATCACCCTGACCCAGGGGCTGGTATCACTGTTCGCCGAACCCCAGCGAAACTTGCCGGAGATGATATCGTTCATATCATCTTCCAAATCCGTAAAGGTTGACTTTAACAGATTAATATCAAGATCCTCAGGACTTGAGCCGCTCTTTGCTCCAGCCTCTTTATTTGGCCTGGGCCATTTGCTGTTGCCATACCATGGCCCCGCTTCAAGAACAAGGACTTTGATTCCCTTTTCTCCAAGCTCCTTGGCAACAACACCGCCTCCGCCTCCGGCGCCTATTACGATTACATCTGCATCATATCCGTTATTCATGTTTTCCTCCAAATAAAAATTCACTTCTACTAAGGCTGGTTCATTACTTAACTTCCATTCTGGATATTCATTTCAGGGATCTATGTAACCGGATTTGTAAAATATTTGGCAGCTATTTTTTCAGCGGTTCTTGTGGCTAATGCCTGATTAGTGAGGGTTGGATTGGGACCGCCTATTCCATTGGCTAATACACTATTGTCTGCAATAAATAATCTCTTAACTTCCTTTGCTTCACAATCGTTATCCGTCACATATCCAATACGCATGGTACTCATAATATGGATACCCACATCCGGCGGCCAATTGGCACGGGTCACGGTCTTTGCCCCGGCACTCCTTAGCACCTCACAGGCAAGACCCACCAGCTGTTCTCTTTTTATAGAGTCCGCATCACTTAACTGGTATGAAATAACAGGTATGTACCCATTTTCATCCCTTCGTACCGGATCCAGGGTAACACTGTTGCTCTGATTTACACTGTCATCTGCCAAAACGATAATGCTCAGTGTCCTTGTATAGTCTCTCATATATTCCTTCAGAAGTTCTCCTGCTATCATTCCTTCCCTATCCCAGGGTTCCTCATTACTGGTCTGGTTCTCAAAGTAATAGCCTTTTTGACTGGTTCCGTATATCATAAACGAATTAAGTCCCGGACTGGCTCCAAATGGTTCGAATGCACCAAGACCCGGATAATCAAATCTGGCTGCAGAAGTCTGGCCAACAAAAGGTTTTACATCTGACATGCCCAAGGCATTCATTAAGTCCTCTTCTTCAAAAATGCCTGATACACAGTCCATCATATGGTTCGTTAATCCTTTTCCCACCCATTCATTTTCAGGCAAACCAGAATTCAGCCAAAGCCTCGGAGTCTCAATTGAACCACCAGACATTACAATTACCTTTGCCGTTAGTTCATTAACTTCTCCTGTCCACGTATTTCTTACAGTTACGCTTTGGGCATATAATCCCTGATTACTGTCCTCACCGGTATTGATTTTTATAACAAAGGAATTGGGCATAACTTCTACATTTCCGGTCCGAAGTGCCAGAGGCATGTAACTGACCAGCGTAGACCTTTTGGCCACGGTATCCACGCTTGGTCCCATTTTGCATCCATTGACACAATGGCCTCGCAGCGTACACCCAACAGAATGGTTGTCTTGTATATCAAAATCCGGATCATTGAGCATGGGATTTACCCGCAAAATGGCATTGGGCTGAGGCCTGTAACCAGGCTCTGTGACATCCTTAGTTTCAATGTATTTCCACCCCATTTTTCTGGCTCCGTAGTAGAATAAATCTTCCTTGGCAGTTCCTGTTGCCTCCCGTACCGGAAGGGTATTTTCCACTTTTTCGTAATAAGGAATCATTTCCTCATATGTGATGGGCCAATCTGTCTTAAATGATTCCGGATATGCGCGGGGGGAATTTGCAAAATACATAAGGGTGCCTCCCCCTACGCCTGCGCTTTGCCATATAAAACCTCCTCCTGGTACCACTCTGACCCAGGGACTGGTGTTTCTGTTTGCCGATCCCCAGCGAAACTTGCCGGTGATCATGTCATTCATATCATCTTCCAAATCCGTAAAGGTTGCCTTTAACAGATTAATATCAAGATCATCAGGGCTTGAACCACTTTTTGCTCCTGCCTCTTCATTTGGCTTTGGCCACTTGCTGTTGCCATACCAGGGACCTGCCTCAAGAACAAGGACTTTCATTCCCTTCTCTCCCAGCTCCTTGGCAACTACACCGCCTCCGCCTCCAGCGCCTATTACAATTACATCTGCATCATACCCGTTGCTCATTTTTCCCTCCAATTCATGGTTTCCTTTTCCTCCATCATGTATAGTTAAACGACCGTGCTACACGATACCCCTGAGAAGGACCTGGATAGCCGATCTGTTCCCAGCTGCCTGGATAAAATTCCAGAACACGCTGATTTGGAGGCAGAAGCCGGGTCGAACCATATCCCCACCACTCAGAATAATATCCCATAAAGGTCAACCGGTTCAATGTCGGAAAAACAGGAACGATCTCATCCAGTCCCATATTTTCCTGCACCGGAAAATAAGTTACCCCTTCTGGTCCTGTTAACATCGCCATTGCCGCAAACCGTTCGTCCGGAGTCAGCCTTAGGAAGTATTTTCCGTCGGAGGCCGCATCTTCATTCCTCTCATCATTCTTTTCATACAAGTACTGTCTTGCCGCCGCGTTCAATAATTCTGCTGCTGTAATCGTCATTGGAGTGAATAAACTGTCAAGCGACATAATAAGAAACTCATCCGTATTAAAATCCAACGCACCATAATACTGGATTATTCCATACATCTCCGCTAAGTCCGGAGACCGTGGAACCATGGTGTCTGCAAACGCTTTAAACGTATCTGCCACATACTCATTGATGGCAGCCTCATCCCACATTCTGATGTCAGATTCACGATTTGTCCTATCCAATTAACCACCTGCTTTTATTTGCATACTATTGTTCATATAATCCTATGTGGAAAAAAAACAATCTAGCACCTGTATGCTGAAATTAAAAAAAGAGACCTGTTTCCTTATAAATCCGGTAACAGGTTCTGTCAAATACAACCAATATCATTAAATATTGACTAATTTCATTTTATCAGTTATAATAGTGCAATAATTATGTGATTTTAATATGTAGGAGATTGTTTTATTCAATGGACGACAGTGACAGTAACGAAGCGGATCAACGTTTTTTTAATCAAATAAGTTTCGGGAATCATAAAAGGTGTGCCTTGCTTTTCAAAGAGTAGGGTATGCCTTTTTGTGCATTTCTGACTTATCATAGATCAAATAAAAAAGGAGAGAAACAATTAATGGATGACCACTTACGAAAGCCTTGGTATTCCCTGACTGTGGAGGAGGTAGAAGAATCACTGAACACTTCTGAAAACGGCTTAAGCGATACCGAGGCTGCCACAAGGCTAAAGAAAAGCGGGTACAACGAATTACGTCAAAAGAATCAGAAAAGCATTCTAGAAATGCTGAAGGAACAATTGACCGATGTCATGATTTTAATCCTCATCGGAGCAGCCGGACTGTCTGCCATTTTACACGAATGGACAGAAGCCATTGTTATTCTTGTTATTGTCGCACTGAACACAACTGTCAGCATTATCCAGGAAAAGAAAGCAGCAAATGCATTAGAGTCACTTAAAAATATGGGAGCTCCTACTGCCCGTGTCTTACGGGAAGGGGAAGAAAGCAGAATTCCTGCAAAGGAACTGGTAACCGGAGATATCGTTTACTTAGAAGATGGCTGCATTGTCCCTGCGGACATCCGCCTTTTTAACACCAATCATTTAAGAATCCAGGAAGCATCTTTAACCGGTGAATCCGTGCCGGTAGAGAAAACAGATGATACCCTGTTTCCAAAGGAAACTCCTTTGGGAGACCGCACCAATATGGCTTACAGCTCTTCCATTGTCATGTACGGCAACGGAACCGGAATCGTGGTCGGTACCGGAATGAACACCGAAGTCGGACAGATTGCAGACCTTTTAGATCAGCAGGATGATTATGATACGCCTTTAAAAAGGAAGCTGAATTCAGTTGGTAAAATCTTAAGCATTGCAGGGTTATTTATCTGTATGATCATATTTGCCATAGGCTCCTTATATGGGCGCCCATGGATTCCTCTGCTTATGACTGCCATATCACTGGCAATCTCCGTGATCCCGGAGGGACTTCCCGCTACTGCTACCATTGTTATGGCTTTAGGCGTGCAGCGAATGGCAGAAAAGAACGCACTGGTACGAAGCCTTCCTGCTGTGGAAACCCTGGGTGGCGCTACGGTTATCTGCAGTGACAAAACAGGAACCCTGACCCAGAATAAAATGACCGTAACAAAAGTTGCCATGAACGGAGATTTCCTGGAAGGCAATACTACTTCTGTAGATAAAGCATTTGAAAAGCATAAGGTCTATTTAGATCTGGTTCTGGCAGCGGCACTGTGTAACAATGCAAGCCTTGATCCTGACCGGCCTGGAGAAATTCTGGGAGACCCAACCGAAGGTGCGCTCATCTTTCTAACGGATGCATATGGTTTAGAGCAGGATAATTTAAAGGAAAATTACGAACGGCTTTATGAACAGCCTTTTGATTCGGTCCGGAAACGGATGACGACCGTCCATTCCATGGACGATGGCATAACTGCATATACCAAAGGGGCAGTCGATGAAATGCTTCCCCTTTGTACACATATTTTAACTTCCCATGGGATCCGCCCGATTACGGACGAAGACAAATCCCAGATCAGGGATTTATGTTCCGGGATGTCCGAAGAAGCTTTGCGTGTCTTAGGATTTGCCAAGCGCATACTAAAGGATGTTCCTGTCGAAGATGATGCTGATTTAGAACATGACATGATCTTCCTTGGAGCTGTCGGTATGATTGACCCACCTCGTAAAGAAGTCATTCAGGCTGTGGAAACCTGTCACGAAGCAGGTATCCGTACGATTATGATTACCGGTGACCACAAGATCACGGCGGTTGCAATCGCAAAACAGCTGAGCATTTACCGCCAGGGAAATACCGTAATATCAGGGGATGAATTGCAGCAGATGACTGACACTCAGTTAGATGCGGCAATGAAAACAACAACGGTCTTTGCCCGCGTTTCCCCAAGTGATAAGTTAAGAATTATAAAATCGTTACAAAGAATCGGCGAAATAGCCGCCATGACCGGAGACGGTGTAAATGATGCGCCTGCCCTAAAAGCAGCAGACATTGGTGTTGCTATGGGTAAAAGCGGTACTGACGTTGCAAAAGACGCCGCTGACATGCTGCTTCTTGATGACAACTTTACTACCATTGAGTATGCCATCCGGGAAGGCCGCCGGATATACCGCAACATTCAAAAAGTAATCCAGTTCCTGTTAGCAGGTAATATTGCAGAGATACTTACATTATTTATCGCAACACTTTTAAACTGGGAAGCCCCGATTTTAGCGGTCCATATCCTGCTTATTAATCTGGTGACAGACTCTCTTCCGGCAATTGCATTAGGAGTTGATCCGGCAAGCAAAAATATCATGAAGCATAAACCAGTAAAATCCGGAAGTTTATTTGAACGCGGATTGGTTATCCGGGTTATCGTTCATGGTATATTTATCACCATCGCTACTGTAAGCGCCTACCAGATTGGTTTAAACACCGACAATCATACCGTGGGTATGACCATGGCGTTCTTAGTCCTTGCTATTTCCCAGATGTTCCACGCATTGAACCAGCGTTCTAACACGGATTCCATATTTGCAAGAGGCCATCAGATAAATAAAGCACTTTTCGGAACCATGATTTTATCCGCATGTATTATTGCTATTATTATGCTGACACCTGGTTTGCGCAGCTTTTTCAGCCTTACCGTTCTTAATATGAAAGAATGGGGAATCACCATGGCGCTTTCGCTGCTTCCGCTGGTTTTCGTTGAAATTACAAAACTGGTAACCAGACAAATCGCAAAACAGAAAAACAGGAATTTATCTATACAATAAAGTAAAGAGCCCGAAAGGGCTCTTTATTTCATAAAAAGATATATGTATTCTACACTTTTATAATACTTATCTGATATCTTTCCAGTCCTTGATATTCTGTTCCCAAATATAGCTATAACTTTGCGCTATCTCTTTTACGGTTCTTGGCTTATGACCGGTTAATTTTTCTACAGCATCGCTTTTTACATCTGCCAGTCCTTCCGCTATGCTCCCTTCATTTGTAACCATATCGTTCCCACACCACGGAACCGGAGATTTTGAAAAATCACCACTGCAATCTCTGGGGATGTTCAGTTCATCAAGGCATTTAAAAAACTCTTCATGACTGACCGGATAATATTCTATATTCAATCCTGACAGTTCATTTATAATACTCACAATATCTCTCTGAGCGATGGATTCGGAACCGCATATATTATATGCCATATTATGCTCGCCCTTTCCCAGAAGCAAAGCTGCTGCCACATCTGCACAATCATCTTTAGCAATAAAGCTGGCCTTTCCTTCACCTGCGGTCGTATACCACTTATTGCCGACCTCTAATGCAAAAATCACGGCTGTTGTAAGATAGTTCTCAATGTAGAGATTATTTCTCATGAAATTATAGGAAATGCCGGTTTCTTCTACTTTCTCCCTGATATACTTTTCAGTTGCCGTATGATCCGGAGTTACATATACATGTTCATATGCCGGGTCACTGGCACCAAGGCAGGAACTATAGGTAATATGTTTTACTCCCGCTGCAATAGCAGCATCCACAGCATTCTTATGCTGCTGTACCCTAACGTCACCTATCAGTACACCAGAAATAATATAAATTCTATCTCCTCCGGCAAATGCCTCTGTCATTTCTTCTACACGGTCAAAATTGGCCTGTCTTACACTTACTCCCAACCGCTCCCAACGTTCCTTTTTTTCCTGGTTCAATCTGCTAATATCGGAACAGGTGAAAATCAAATTCTCAGGTGCTATCTCTTTTAGCATATTTTCTGCAACTCTTCCTGCAAGTTTTCCGCTTACACCAGTTACTATGTAACGCATAATATATCCTCCTTGTAATTTATTCCATAGGTAATTTAAAAAATTATTGTTACATTATATAATTTAGCATTGTGATGGGAAAAAGAGAATTTCAAAAAACGCAATATCATTAGATAAAATCTAATGATATATTGAAATGAATGAGTCGTTCCTGTATAATGAAGCCAGACTAGGAGGGAATTCCATGAACACACAGCAACTGCAATGCTTTCTATACGTCGCTGATAAATTAAATTTTACAAAAGCAGCCGAGGAGCTTTATTTATCAACGCCCACCGTGACTCATCACATTCAGAAGCTGGAAGAAGAATTAAATACAAAATTATTTATACGTACTTCTAAAATGGTTAAACTGACTGAGGCAGGCACAGCCTTTTACAGTGATGCAAAAGAAATCTTAATGAAAATTGATATATCGAAAAAACGTGCTGAAAAAGCCTCTTCACGGAATATTTCTTTCATCCGCATTGGCTGTACTAGCAATGTAGAACTTAATAGTTTGACTGAAGTTTTATCAGATTTACAACAGAAGTATCCCAAGGTGTATCCGGTTATTTCAGTCAATGACTATTCGCAACTTGTAAATCTGTTTAATGACAGGCAGATTGATATCATGCTTTCCACAAAAGACATGTTAAAAGATACTAATAACTACACTTTTAAAAAATTAAAACTTTTGACCAAATGCGCTGTTATTTCTGTAGATTCTCCTTTCAGTAAATATGAAAAACTAACGTTCCATGATTTAAAAGAAATCTGCCTAATCAGCCTTCATCCGAAATTAATTCCTTTTCAATACAAAGATAAAGCACAGGAGAAAATAGTATCCTTTTCTCCGCAGAATTTAGGATTTGTGTGTGAAAGTGATCAGGCAGCGATTCTGTTAGCAAAAGCTGGCTATGGAGCCGCAATTCTGCCAAAATTCTGTATACCCAGTAATACGGAAGGTGTCGCAGTCATTCCTATTGAAGAGCAGGAAACAATCGAATATGGAATTGCATATCAAAGCAAACCAAGCGAAAAATACATCAAGTACTTTATAGAAAATTTTTCCTTGCCAGAAACAAAATTTTGAATAACAAAAATGAGGCTCAAACAACTTTTAATTTAAGTTTAGTCGGCTCTTAAAGCATCAATTGGTTTTAGATTGCTTGCTTTTTTAGCAGGTGTCCAGCCAAACACCAGCCCTACCGCGATAGAGAAACATGCACCAAGAGCAATTGCTCCCCAAGATATGGCAAATTCTGTTCCAATTATAAAAGTTGCTATCACAGATATAAGAAGTCCTAATATGATTCCAATAAACCCTCCTATGAAAGACAAGGCAAGGGCTTCAATGATAAATAATGTCTGGATTTGTACCGGTTCCGCACCTAACGCTTTCCTCAATCCAATTTCTTTTGTTCGTTCCGTAACAGAAACAAGCATCATATTCATGATCCCAATTCCTCCTACAACAAGTGCAATAGAAGCAATACCTGCCAATAACGTTGTCAGGAGAGATTGCATGCTGTTCATGGTGTCCACAATACTTCCCAGATCAAAAATTCTGTAACTGTCATCTTTATAATTAAATGCAGCATCCAGCGCAGACTCTATCTCTGAAGTTGTCTGCTCGGATAAGGAAGTATCGTCTATAAAAATATCAACGTTTGCATATGTAGAAGCCCCGGATAAAGCCAAAGCATTTTTATATGGAATAATTATGGTACCATCTGTTGTACTGCTGGAATTAATTCCGGCCATAACATCACTTGTGCTTTCTGTATCTCTTACGCCTACAATTTCATACCCCTGCCCATTGACCATAATGCTCTGTCCGATGGGATTTAAATTGGTAAACATGGCTTTTACAATATCCTGGTCGACGACACATGTATAGGTGTGACCATCCATATCGAAAGCCTGCAATTTTCTCCCTTGAACCATTTCTGTGTTATCAGTTTGAAAATAGGTTTCATTCTTTCCCATAATGGAAACTTCATCAAGAAGTATCCCCCGTTTTCCTGCAGAGCCAGGCAAGGTCACTGAAGGAGCAATCCCTGAAACATTATCAATTTTCTCCAGATTCTGCAGGTCAGTTGCAGTCAGTCCTGATTTAAGTGGATTTCCTGTTGCCGTGACTGAAATTTTACCAGTCCCAAGACTCTCAAACTGGGACATCATTTCTCCGGTGACACTTTGTACAATTGTTATTAATGCTATAACTGCAGCTACACCAATCACAATGCCCAGAGACGTCAAAAACGAGCGCATTTTGCTGTTTTTTATATTATCCCAGGCCATTATAAAATTTTCTTTTAACACCTACATCACCTCCTCGATCATATTGCCATCCATGATACGAACAACTCTCTTTGCCTGTTTTGCCAGGTTAACGTCATGGGTTATCATTATAATCGTTCTGCCTTCCTGATTCAGTTTCTGAAACAAATCCATAACCTGATGTCCGGTTTTTTGATCCAGGGCACCGGTAGGCTCATCAGCTAGCAGGATTGTCGGATTATTTACCAAGGCCCTGGCAATGGCAACTCTTTGCTGCTGCCCACCGGACAGCTGACGGGGATAATGATTGATCTTTTCTTCCAATCCAACTTTTTTCAGCATATCAGCAGCAAGTTCATGTCTTTGTTTTTTATTTGTGCCCGAGTAGATAAGCGGCAGTTCCACATTTTTAATTGCTGATTGCCTTGAAAGAAGGTGAAATGACTGAAATATAAATCCAATCTCTTTTCTTCTTATTTGGGCAAGCACTTTTTCTTCCTGATCTGCTATTTTTTTTCCTGATAAATAGTATTCTCCTGAAGTAGGTACATCCAAAAATCCGATTATATTCATTAAAGTAGATTTCCCGGATCCGGATGGACCAAGAATTGCAAGAAACTCACCGGTATTCACGGTTAAGTTAACTCCTTTCAGGATTGTTGACACTTCGTCACCCATCTGATACTCTTTTACGATATTGTTCATTTTCAGTATTTCGGCCATTACGCTACCTCCAAACCGTTCAATGAGTCAGATGGTCTTTTGCCTTGTTCTGACTGCCCAAGCCCACCTGGTGCCGGAGGGAAGGACTGGGTATCGTTTGTTTTAGATGTGTCCTTATATACAATCTTTTCTCCTTCTTCCAGACCTTCTGTGATCTCTATCATTGATCCGTTGGTGATACCGACTGTTACGTATACGTTTTCCAGTTTTCCTTTTTCATCATAACGCTGTACATAAGGTTTTGATTCTTCATACATAATCGCTTGAACCGGCACTGTAACGGCATTCACTGCTTGTTCTGCTATCACCTTAACCTCAGCTGATAGTCCTACCCTAAGAGAAACATCCTGCGGCAGCGTTACTGTCGTTTTAAAATAAGATACCCCATTCTCAACACTGGCTCCTCGTGATATTTCAGAAATAGTGCCAGTCACAGTTTTTCCCAGTGCTTCGAAGTATACATCCGCTTCCTTTCCTTCGGAGACAACGGATAAATCATACTCATCAACTTTTACATTTACCTCTAGATCATCATAATTGATGATATCCAATATTTTGACCCCCTGAGTGATCGAATCGTTTTCATCCACATAAATCTTTGAAACCTCTCCAGACACCTCTGCATAACACTTTGTATCTTCGTTTTGCTTTTTTGCTTGATTATAGAGGGCTTCCGCTTCTGTTATCTGATTTTTCGCTTTACTCATTGCATCCTTAGCAGCCTCCAAATCCACAAGAGCAACATCGCCGGAGGCGTAAAGGATCTGTTTTCTCTCATAGTCCAGTTTGCTTGAAGAATAGGTCGTTTTTGCATTCGCCACGGAAGTGGATGCCGTTGTCAATGTTGATTCAATGGTGTTACTGTCAACCTCATAAAGCATGTCGCCGGTTTGTACGATATCACCTTCTTTTACATAAAATTTTTTAACAGGTTCATTCGTAGTGGAAACTACATATTGAACATCGCTTGATTCAATATTTCCGCTAAAGCTATAATACTTTGTCATATCCTGTTTTTCTGCCACCGCTTCTGTCAATTCTTCCGTAGATTCACTCAACTTACTTTTATAAATCATGGCCCCTGCTACAACCAATACACCTAAGATTACAATCATGAACTTCCTTTTCTTACTTATAACAAACTTTTTCTTCATTTTGAGACCTCCAGATCTATAATTAATACTTCGTTCCGTGTTCACTGCTGCTTTATATAATCACGTTCTATATTTATACTAACTGACATTACAGTATCAACGGGGATCAAACAGATCCCTTGCTAAATGAAATCCCATCGGTAAATAACTTATATATGTACGTCCAATACTTTCTAATCTGACTAATTAATTCGTGCAGTCGTAAATCACTTGACTGGGTATTTACTTATTTGTAAAACAATATAAAACCCTTCTTCTTAATTTGTCTAAACACTTTCCAGGCCTGTGACAGACGGTCTATATACTGCACAACCGTCTGTCTTCCGGCACTATTTTCACATAGCCTTATAAACCGATATGCCTCCTCATGGTTCGGCTGTTGGTACTGATTACCTGTATATCCTGTTAAGACACCTTATCAAACTGACTATTATAAAGTTCTGCATAAAAACCGTTCTCCATAATTAACTGTTCGTGATTCCCGCTTTCGATGATATTACCGTCTTTCATTACAAGTATAAGGTCGGCATTTTTTATCGTAGACAGTCTGTGCGCGATGACAATTGAAGTGCGCCCCGCCATAAGTTTATCCATTGCCTCCTGTATTAAAACTTCGGTACGTGTATCAACAGAGCTTGTTGCTTCGTCAAGAATTAACATGGGAGCGTCTTCTACCATGGCGCGGGCAATGGTGATCAGCTGTTTTTGTCCCGCAGACAAACTTGCTTCTTCATTTAAAATCGTATTGTAGCCATCCGGCAGAGTCTTAATAAAGTGATGGACGCCCGCCGTTTTGCACGCTTCTACTATTTCTTCATCTGTTACACCCTGTTTGTTATAAACAATATTCTCACGGATTGTTCCTTCAAAGAGCCAGGTATCCTGTAATACCATACAGAATAATTGATGCACATTTTCACGTGTTAAGGACTTCAAGGGGACATCATCGATTAGAATTTCACCGTCATTAAGCTCATAAAAACGCATAAGCAGATTAACCATGGTTGTTTTACCTGCACCCGTAGGTCCGACAATCGCTACTTTTTGCCCGGCTTTCACTTTGGCAGAGAAATTGTTGATCGTAATTTTATTTTGATCATATCCAAACCTGACATTCCGAAATTCAATACTGCCTTTTGCCGTATTCATAACCGTATGCTTATGGCTCTCATCCTCTAGTTCCTCTTCTTCCAAAAACTCAAATACCCGATAACTTGCCGCACCTGTGGATTGCAGGCTTGTAGCGGATTGTGCGATTTGGGAAAGAGGCTGGGTAAACAACCGTACATACACCATAAACGCAACAATTACACCAAAGGTGATAGAACCATTTATTGCAAGTGCGGCACCAGCCACACAAACTGCCACAAAGCCCAGATTCCCGATAAAACTCATAAGCGGCATCATAAGCCCTGACATAAACTGTGACTTCCAGTTGCAGTTTAATAACTTTTTATTAATAGTTAAGAATTCCTCGCGCAAATCCTCTTCCGCATTGTAGGCTTTTACTACATTATGGCCGGCGTAGATTTCCTCTACATGACCGTTGATCGCACCTAAAAGTTCCTGCTGCTCCGTAAAATACTTTTGAGAGCGGGAAATTATCAGTATCATAATTACAAATCCAAAAAGAGAGGAACCAATAGCAACCAGCGCCATAATCCAGTTGGTTGCAAACATCATAATAACAGAACCAACAAGCAAGGTTATTGCAGATACAAGATTTCCAATACTTTGATTTAAGGTCTGCCCTATGGTATCCACATCGTTTGTGATGCGGGACAGAATATCTCCATAACTGGTCTTATCAAAATATTTCAGTGGCAGCCTGTTAATCTTTGCCGAGATATCAGCTCGCATGCTTTTGGATACTCTTTGTGTTACAGTAGCCATAATAAACCCCTGTAAATAGGAAAGTACTACGCTGGTACCATAAAAAGCGGCCAGCAATAATGCGATATTTCTAACAGTATTTAAATCAATTCCGCCCATAATTCCCTTGGTAATGACATCTGTCATTTCACTGAGTTTATCAGGACCCACCAAAGTAAAAACTGTACCACCTAATGCACAGATAAGTGCGAGAATAATTGCAGGGAAATAAGACTTACAATAGGTCATCAATTTTCCCCAGGTTGCAGAAAATTCATATTTTTCACTTTCTACGACGAACCCGCCTCCCGGTGGGTTATGAAAACCCGGTCCTTTACTCATCTCCAAGTTCCTCCTTTGATAATTGTGAATATGCAATCTCACGGTAAACTTTACAGTTTTTAAGCAGTTCTTCATGTTTCCCGATTCCGACTACATTGCCTTCATCCAAAACGATTATTTGATCTGCATTTCTAATTGTTCCGATACGTTGTGCAACAATGAACGTTGTGGATCCGAGAGTCTGAGCGGCCAGCTGGGCGCGCAGCTCCTTATCCGTTTTATAATCCAATGCAGAAAAGGAATCATCGAAAATAAAGAATTCCGGCTGTCTGCATATTGCTCTGGCAATGGCTAAACGCTGTTTTTGTCCGCCGGATAAATTGGCACCGCCCTGGGATATGGGTGCCTTATATCCCTCCGGCAATTTTTCAACAAAGTCCTTTGCCTGTGCAGTTATAACGGCATTTTCTATATCCTCTTCGGTTGCTTTTCTTCTCCCATTGTTTCCAAAAGCTACGTTAGAAGTAATGTCACCGGAAAAGATAACGGCCTTCTGTGGTACATAGCCAATTTTATCATGCAGGTCTTTCAGTTTATATTCCTTAACATCTACACCATCTATCAGCACTTGCCCTTCCGTCACATCGTAAAAACGTGGTATTAGGTTTATCAGAGTACTCTTTCCGCTTCCGGTGGAACCAATAAATGCAACCGTTTCACCAGAATTTGCCTTAAAGGATATCTCTTTCAGTACATATTCAGCAGCTCCTGGATATTGAAAGCTGACATTTTTAAACTCCACTTCCCCCATCACCCAAGGCTTATTGTCTAATGTACCGTCCTTAATTTTCGCCTGTGTATCGAGGACTTCGTTAATACGCTTTGCTGAAACAGCGGCGCGAGGCAGCATAAGAAAAATCATTACCAGCATCATAAATGCCATAACAACCTGCATTGCATAAGAAGAATACACAACCATATCAGAAAAAAGCGTAAATCTTTTCGTTACATCTGCATCATTGATCAAATACGCTCCAATCCAGTAAATCGCAAGCGTAAGCCCATTCATAATAAGGGACATGCCCGGCATCATAATTGCCATGATTCGATTGGTAAAGAGATTTGTCTTTGTCATTTCTTCATTGGCGTGACCAAACTTAGTTTCCTGGTACTCTTCTGCATGATAAGCGCGCACAACTCGTACACCTGTAAGATTTTCTCTTGTTATTCTGTTAAGATTATCCGTTAATTGCTGTACGATTTTGAATTTGGGTAATGCAAATACAATTAAAACGGACACTAGCATAATAAGGGAAAGTACTGCTCCCCCGGTAGCTGCAGACCATTGCCAGCTTTTCCCTGAAATCTTTATAATCGCCCAAACTGCCATAATAGGCGCTTTAATCATTACCTGAAGCCCCATCGCTACAAGGGTCTGCACCTGTGTGATATCATTGGTCGAACGTGTTATTAAACTTGAAGTAGAAAACCGTCCGATTTCTTCCATAGAAAAAGCTTCCACTTTGTCATATAAACCTTCTCTGAGCCTGCCGGACAAAATTGCTGCTAGACGAGCTGCAAAGTATCCGATTATAATTGATGCGATTAAGCTGCCGAAAGCACAAAGCAGCATATACCCGCCCGCATTCCAAATATCTGACATGGAACTTCCATCTGTCTGCACCAGCATGGTGATTTCAGACATGTAGTCGGGAAGTTTTAGATCAAGCCAAACCTGAGCAATAACAAACAGAACACAAATAATAACTTGAAACCATTCTTTCTTTTTTAAATATCTCAATACTTTTATCATAAAACCCACTTCCTTTCATGGCTTTATTTGCTGTGAAGTGTAATAACAGGGTCTTTCGTCCACCCTATTTGTTTCTTTTTGCAGGAGCATTGTTTTTATCAATATCTCCTGAATCACAACGTTCAATACTGCTGATACTATTTGAATCTCCTTAAGTAAATTTTTGTCGATGGCTGTTTCAACAAAACTTATCATATACGAATTCGAAAAACTGAAAATTAACTGAGCGCGGGTAAAAATAAAAAAATTATAAAAAATATGTACCTTATGTATAAAATAAACATCCCTCTACAGTACAAACGGTTTCTTTCAGGTTCACTCTTTGGTATAATAAAAGAAAAAGGAGGTGTACAAATGTTCCAGATACTAGTGGCTGAGGATGATAAAAATACAGCCCGGCTGATGCGGGCTGTATTAAAACATGCTGGGTATGAGGTTTTTCATGCAGAAAATGGCGTTGAGGCGTTGAATCTTATGGATTCACAACATATTGATCTTATTATTCTAGATGTGATGATGCCAGAAATGGATGGTTACGAATTTGCAGAGCAGCTTCGCAGCTGTCGGAATAATACACCCATTCTTATGGTTACAGCCCGGCAATTGCCGGAAGATAAATGCAAAGGGTTCCTATCCGGTACAGATGACTATATGGTCAAACCAGTCAACGAAGAAGAAATGCTTCTCCGGATAAAAGCACTCTTACGCCGCTCACAGATTGTAAATGACCATAAACTTCACATGGGCAAAGTAACTCTTTATTATGATTCACTGACAGTGGAAAGAGAAGGAGAAAGACAGACACTCCCTCAAAAAGAATTTTACTTACTCTATAAACTGTTGTCCTATCCAGATAAGATTTTTACCCGCATTCAGTTGATGGATGAAATATGGGGCATGGCCTCTGAAACCGTTGATACAACCGTAAATGTTCATATAAACCGCTTACGAAAACGTTTTGAGACATACCCGGAATTTGAGATTATTGCGATTCGAGGTATCGGATATAAGGCGGTGAAAAAGTGTGATTAAATTACCGAAAAGATTTAATAGATTTCATATGGCATTGCTGTTTGCTGTAGTTATTTTTATCCTTTTAGTACTGACTATGCTATTAATGTTTGTTGGGGTTGTTATATTGAACGAATTGGGAATTGTTAATCCTGCTCCCTCAAATAACATCCCTTTACTTCTATTCGCTTTATTCAGTATCATTGTTGGAACAATACTTGCTATGATTTTCAGTCATATTCCCCTTGCCCCATTACGTGAAATTATTTCTGCATCCGACCGGTTAGCAGAGGGAGATTTCAGCACCAGGATTCATCTAAAAGGACCAGAAGAATTGCAAAATTTAAACAACAGTTTTAATCACATGGCAGAAGAACTTGGCAGTATTGAAATGCTACGCTCTGACTTTGTAAATAACTTCTCCCATGAATTTAAAACACCCATTGTTTCTGTACGTGGGTTTGCCAAAATTCTGAAGTACGAGGATTTATCCAAAGAAGAACGGGATGAATATCTTGATATCATAATCAGTGAATCTGAACGCCTTGCTGAGTTGGCTACGAATGTGCTTAACCTTTCGAAAATAGAAAATCAAACAATTATCAAAGATAAAATCTATTATAACGGCAGTGAACAAATTCGCCGTGTTATTGCCTTGCTGGAAGACAAGTGGGCCGAAAAAAATATAGAAATCCACTTCGATTATGAAGAGATCGATTTTTGCGGAAATGAAGATTTGCTTAATCAGGTATGGACCAATATCATTGATAATGCCATTAAGTTTTCCCCTCAAAGTACCTATATCGATATTAGCATTATAAAAAAACCAGATAACATAGTTATCATGGTAACCGATCAGGGAATCGGCATGAATCCTGAGACCGCTGAACATATCTTTGATAAATTTTATCAGGGGGATACTTCACATGCATCGAAAGGCAATGGGATTGGTTTATCACTGGTGAAAAGAATCGTTGAATTGCATGAAGGGAAAATATACGTAAAAAATAATGATGTCGGATCATCTTTTATTGTGGAACTGCCAATGGGATAGAATCATTGCCTTGTAGCAGTTGAACAATTTTAGTCCCTTGGAAAATCAGCCTCATCGTATCTATTGATGAGACTGATTTCCATTTTAATCAATTTATTATAATCTTTTTAATATATTAATACTGCTCACGTATTAATGAATCATCAGATTTAAAATCTCCTCATCCGTCTGCTTCATGCCGTCTCGTCCCATTTTACATATCGTGTTAATAGTAAGCTCAATATTTTCTTTCACTAATCCTTCCCCAACACCAAATGTATTATCTTCCATCGCCATATAGTGTCCCATAATGGCTGCATCTACTGCTGATGCAATTTTAGCTGCACAAGAAGATTTTGCACCATCACAGACAATTCCAGAAACATTTCCCAAGATATTTGTGATAGTCTTGGATATGGTTTCAAGCGGTGCCTGATGTAAATAGGTAATTGCAGCACCACTTCCACAGGCTGCACTAACCACTCCGCAATAAGCGGAAAGTTTCCCAATCCGGCTTTTTAAATGTACTGCGATCAGATTGCTAAAAGCCAACGCTCGATATAGCATTTCATCGGATACCTTTAAATGTCTGGCATAGATAATAACAGGCAGGGACACTGTCATCCCTTGATTGCCGCTTCCTGAATTTATTATTACAGGAAGGGTGCAGCCTCCCATTCTTGCATCGGAGCCTGCTGCTGGATATGCTTTCGCCAATATTTTTACATCCTTACCATATGCTTTTAAAATTGTTTTTCCGACGTTTGCTCCATATGTGTTTGTAAGCCCTTCCTGAGCTATTTTCATATTGTATGTTATTTGACGGTCAAGAATATCTTTTATATCCTCCATACATACCGTATCAGCAAATTCGTGAATCATATCAAACGTAAGTTCACTGATGATTCCCCGTTTCTGCTCCACTTTATTTTCTGTACGAACGGACATTAGATTCTCTCCGTTTTTTTCTATCCGAATAATGTTGGTATGATCTTCACATATCTCAACCTCAACCTTGTCTTCCTCTTTTATCGCTACTACAATAATCTGCAGATTCGATACGCCATGAATGATCTGAACTTCACATACGTCTTTCTTTAGATATTCTTTTGTTACTTCCACATCAGCCTTTGTTACTCCCGCTAAAACTTCAAGCTTTCCATCAGGATTTCCTGCGACCGCACCAAGCACTGCGCTGGTTTCAATTCCTTTCATATCACCTGTTGCCGGTACAATAACACCCTTAACGTTCTTCACAATATTCCCTGAACATTTTACAATCATGTTTTCTGGCATACTTCCCAACACCTGGCGTGCTTTCGCCGCAGCATAAGCAATCGCAATTGGCTCGGTACAGCCCAAAGCAGGTACCAGTTCTTCTTTTAAAATCTGTATACAACCCTGATATAAACGTTGTTCCATTGTTTCCTCCTAAACTTATGTAGATATTAGTCCAATGCATCGCAATAAATTGCCTTTTTTTCTGTTGCCCAGGAAACTCTTTAGTCAAAAATATCTGTGCTTCTTTCTCTGTAAATCATCAGTACTTCTCTGGCAGGTGGTTAACCATTTGCTCTAATAAATTTAAAATAATACTATTTACAAAGAATAACTGGCCCGCTATAATGAGACACAATACTGTAGTAAAAGGCAGAAAAGAGGCAGATATGGTAAAAGGGCACGGTGCAAAGGTAGAATTGGTATACCGGGAATATAAGCTATCAACTGAATTTCCTGTACTGGCATTATTCCCGGGCGAATATGTCTATCAGAGTTTTGATTCCTCAACGCTTACTTATTTTCATTTTCACAATTGCATAGAGATAGGTATGTGCTTAACTGGCGGCAAAGATCTTTTTGTAGAAGATAAGCACTATACGTTAAATTCTGAAGAATTTTTTATAATTCCTCCATATTCCATCCATTTTGCAGGAAACCTAACAAATGTATCAAAAGACGATGACTGCTGTCAATATCTTTATCTCGATCCAGAAGCCTTATTAAAAGAATTTTATCCAAACGGACTGGCTCCTGAAATGAACTGGTACAAAAATTCAAATCTTCCCTATATTTTTAGTAAAAAGAAAGATCAGGAACTGTACGAACTCTGTTCCTACCTCTTTAAAGAGCTAAAAGATCAGCAGAAAGAATATACGTTTGCTGTTAAGGGACTATTTTTGACCTTCTTTGCTATCATAACCCGCATCATTGATAACCACGAAAATAAAGAATCTACCCGCTATCGGACAATATCTGCTATTTTACCAGCAATCGATTACATCAACAAGAACTATACGCAAAAAATTCAAATTACTGATCTTGCAAAACAATGTTATATGAGTACGGCACATTTTCGAACCGTCTTTCAAGAAGCCATGCAGCAATCTCCGCTCAAGTACCTTACATCTTTGCGTCTGCAAAAAGCTTGTGAGTTATTATATAGTACCGAAGCTACCATTTTGGATATCGCTATGGGTGTAGGTTTTCAATCGGTGGCCAATTTTAATCGGCTATTTAAAGATTTTTTTCAGACTACCCCAACGAATTGGCGTAATAACAGACGTGCCATTCATAAGAAATATATCCGTTATTCTCCTTTTTTCAGCAATAGCACGCCTGATTCTGGCAGGTCTTAACCTTTGATTCCACCCGCACTGGCAAGACCGTTCATTATGTGTTTCTGTGCAAAGATATAGACTCCTATTACCGGTACCAGAGTTAACAGCGTCCCTGCCATCAGCAACGCGTAGGATGTACTATGCTCTGCCTGAAAATACCGAAGTCCTAATTGCAAGGTTCTCAATCTATCGTCATTTAAGAAAATGAGTGGAGCCAAGTAGTCATTCCATATTCCCATAAACTGAAAAATCAATAAAGTCACATAACCTGGTTTTGCCATGGGTGTTATAATCTTTAAACAAATTTTCAAATCATTGCATCCATCAATTTTTGCTGCTTCTGAATATTCTCTTGGAATACTTAAAAAATACTGCCTTAAAAAGAACACACCAAACGGAGTAAAACTCTGGGTAAGAATTAAGGACCAATGTGAGTTTACTAATCCCAGCTTTGTTATTACTATAAACTGGGGGATCATAATCACCTGCCATGGAACCATAAGTGTTGCTAAATAAAGCAGAAATAATTTATCCCTTCCTCGGAATCTTAATTTTGCAAACGCATAGGCGGCGAATGCACTGGAAACCAAGGTGAAAAAGGTGATAATGGAAGATAATTTTATAGAGTTCCAATAATATGTAGTAAATGGAATTTGCGTGAATACATTACTAAAATTCTCCCAACGGATCGCCTTTGGAATCCATTGGATTGGGAAATGAAAAACATCCTGCTCAAACTTAAATGCAGTCGATAACATCCATAAAAATGGGAGAATTGTTACAGATGCAAATACCAAGAATATGAAATAGATTACTGCTTTATGTAATACTTTTTTCGCTTTCTTTTCGTCCATAATTAACCTCGTTTTTGCGCTGTTATTCATATCTTAATAATTCACCCATTTTTTCTGGCTCCTAAACTGTATCATTGTAATTATAAAAACAATCATGAATAATACTACAGCATAGGTCGATGCATAACCAAATTTATAATTAACAAAAGCCTCCTGATAAATTCGATATACAAGCACATTGGATGAACGGCCTGGTCCCCCATCTGTCATGATGTTTACTAAATCAAATACCTTAAAGGAATTAATCAAGCACATAATACTGCATAGAAATGTGGTCGGTGATAGCATGGGTAAGGTTACCGCTTTAAATTGCATAAAGCCGCCCGCTCCATCAAGAGAAGAGGCTTCATATAAATCTTCTGGTATGGTTTGTAATCCGGCTAGAAATAAAACCATATAATAGCCCATATTCTTTATAACTGAAACGATGGTTATGGTCGTCATGGACCATTCCGTTGATGTAAGCCATTTGGGTGTATTGACTACTCCAATCGTCTGTAAAACTCCATTAATTGGCCCATTTCCGCGAAACAGACAAACAAAAATAATACCAAATGCGACACTGGAAGTTAACTGAGGAAAGAAAAAGATTGTCTTAAATGCCGTACTTCCTCTTAATTTCTTTTGCAGCAATACAGCAAGCAGTAAACTAAACAATAAAGTAAAAGTAACGCTGAAAATAGTATAGAATATATTGTTCTTTAACGAAGTTATAAAATATCCATCGGAGAATAATTTCTTAAAATTGGTTAGAGCAATAAACTCTACTTCACCGAACCCATCGTAACTGGTAAATGAAAGAAGCAATCCCCAGATCACTGGTATTAATGTGAAAATAATGAATCCAATCATATTGGGCAATAAAAACATATATGCAATTAATTCCTCTCGGCGCTCTGCTTTCGATCGCTTAGCGCTCTTTTTCAACGTTTTTGCTTCCACTGCCGCCCCACCTTTCTTATCTTTTTAAAGTAGATGAGGATGTCACTTTCAAATAATTGACTTCCTCATCTTAACCACACTCATCGGTTTACTTCATGTATTCTGCTCTTCTCTCTTCGAAGTTTTTCATCGTAGTGTCAATGTCTTGTTCACAAATCATATAAAGTTCCATTTCCTCTTTTAAGATTGTTTCTACGGCAGAATAATTTTCATCGTAAATCTGCTCAATTACATTGTTTTCAGAAAACACAATTTTTGAAAGGGTATCTGTGTCTTGTTTAACCGCATTTAAATAGATTTCTTTGACCTTATCATCACTATACGCAGTCAAAGTTCCCTTTTCTGCAATTTTGCTTGCACCTTCATATGTACACATAAACTGGATAAAATCATATGCTTCTGCAGGGTGTTTGCTTGTCTTTGAGATTGATAAGAAATTCATGCCAGAAGGCGCAGAATACTCTTTCCCCCCCTCTGGGATTGGCATAGGCATAACCGTGTATTTAAATGGCATCTCCCCACTTTCATACTTCGAATTATAGGAGGCTACTCCCCAGGTACCATTCTGGAACATGGTTACCTTGGTAGCTGGTGCCGTTGTGAATAAGGATCCTGCATTTTGACCGAGTTCTAATTTCTCGGCAAATGGAACATGGCTTCCATCCTCTTCCAATGACTTCCATAACTCTAAGCTCTGACGAATAATGGCAGTATCTTTATCCATAACACTACCGCCCATCTGCTGCATGTATACAAAGTTATCCATGCCCACAAGACCGCCATAGGTACCGTCAGCAGTAAGCTGTTTTGCAAGTTCACGATACTCTGTCCATGTCAGCTGCTTTGCAGGAACTTCGATTCCCTTCTTTTGAAACAACTCTTCATTGACAAAGAGCAGCCAGACAGATTGTCTGTAAGGTAATCCATAAATATGTTCCTGATTGCTTTGCTCGAAAACATTCCCATAAACAGAGGTATCAAGACCCGATTCTTTTACGTAGGAGGAGATGTCCTGAAGGCAATTCTTACTTTTATAATCTCCATAATAACTCACTCCATTAACACCTAAGATATCAAATTCTGTATTACTGGAAAATGAAGATAAAATCTTTTCTGCATAATCTGTTGCAGGGAAATACACCACTTCTACCTCAGCCACCTTGCTTTGGGCATTATAAGCTTCCACTGCCGGATCTAAGTAAGCCTGTTCATCAGTCCAATCATAGAACACCAGTTTTACTTTATCACCAGATGCCTTACCGTTTGTTTGATTTCCCTCATTTTTAGATCCACCTCCACAGGCAGTAAGAAGTCCCATGGATGCTGCTAATAACACTGCTGCCAATCTTCTGATTTTCATAAACACTTACCATCCTTTCTTTATATACCTTTCTAAAACCATCACAAAAGGGGGTTTTATGATAATAAAATAGTATCGATTGTTTCAAGTTCATCCTTACTAAGCGTAAGACGGCTCAAAGCTCCTACATTATCTTGTATCTGGGATAACTTACTGGCCCCCAGAATTACAGAGGTTAGTTCACCGGTTTGCAGTGCCCACGCCAGAGCCATTTGAGCTAAATTCTGATTTCTGCTTTCTGCGATCTCATTTAATTTCCCAATCTTTTGGATAATCTCCTCTGTAATCGCCTCTGGCCCAAGAAAAATACTTTTGCCTGCTGCTCTGGAGTCTTTGGGAATACCGTGAATATACCTATCTGTCAAAAGTCCCTGTGCCAAAGGACAAAAGGCAATGGAGCCTATTCCTTCTTCTTTTAATACCGGTTTAAGTGAAGCGTTTTGCTGATTTAACATAGAATAGTTATGTTGATGGATCAGACACTTTACCCCCAAGTCCTTTAGAATAATCGAAGCCTCTTTCAATTGCTCTTTGTTATAATTCGACAAACCGATATATAAGGCTTTTCCCTGTTTCACAAGAAGCTGCAACGCCTCCATAGTTTCTTCTAACGGAGTTTCAGGGTCTGGTCTATGGTGATAAAATATATCTACATAATCCAGCTTCATTCTTTTAAGGCTTTGGTCCAGCGACGAAACCAGATATTTTTTGGAACCACCATCACCGTATGGCCCCTCCCACATACCATAGCCTGCCTTTGTACTAATAACGAGCTCATCCCGATACGCTTTTAAGTCCTTACTGAGTGTTCTGCCAAAAGTTTCTTCTGCACTTCCTCCAGGCGTTCCATAGTTATTTGCCAAGTCAAAATGTGTAATTCCAAGATCAAAACTTCCAAGAATTATTTCTCTTGCATTTTCAAAACTACTTTCACCACCAAAGTTATGCCATAAGCCAAGAGACATCACTGGTAACTTTAATCCGCTTTTACCACAACGACGATATTCCATTGTCTGGTATCTGCTCTCCTTTGCTGCATATATCATGATTTTATTTCCTCCTTTTAATGGATATAGGGTATTTGGAATACCCACTATATTAACGTTTTTACCTTTTCTACCACCCATTTGATATGATTTTTATCAATATCTCTTGGCAAGCTGCAGTCAGCACCAATCATAATGCCTTTTGTTCCACTTTCCTTTACCAGCTGTTCCGTGAATTTTTCAATGTCATCTTTTGTTCCACAATATAAAATTCCGGTCGGTCTGTTATCAAATCCGCCTAATACACATCTTCCCTGGAAAAACTCCTTGCCTGCATGTAATGTCATATCCTCGACATACACCGCCCAGTTAATTGCCTTTGCAGGATAATCTCTCCATACATCAATTCTGTTTTTATCCCCTGCCCAGCCGCAGCAGTGAAGAATATTGTTTTCGCTGTATTCATTGGCACGTTCCAGAACATAAAGGTCACTTGGTCTTACATATCTGTTGTATTCTTCTTCTGTAAAACGGTACTCTTCTGCATTCTGAACACAGTAATAAACACCATCGCATCCTGCCTCTTTGATTAATTTCCTGCATAATGCATCAGCATCTTTTGCAATAACATCAAATGCATACATAACCGCCTCTGGATTCTTTTTTAAATGGTCCATTAATAATTCATCGGAGGTACCAAAACGGAAGGAAGACATTGGACAAAATACATTATAGAAAACACAGCATTCCCCATTTAATTTTTCTACGATCTCCTTGGCACGCCTTACCTGTTCCTGAATAAAGGGATGATTTTCTCCCAATGGTTTCATCAAGAACCAATCCTCCGGTTTTTCAATCTTTGATATTATTTCATTTGGATAATCAAAATATCCATCACACATTATTTTAATAAAATCAACATCACTATCTTTATAAAACTCAATTGTTGCATCTGCACACTCCTTTTGTAAATCCATATCTTCCGGAAAATGAAACCAGAATCCCACTGGTACCTTATCAACCTCCTCATTGTTTAAACTGCGTAAAACTCTCTCTTTCTTTGTCATATGCCCATCACCTTTATTATTATTTGGATTTTTTGGAATCCATATCCTGATAAATCGCCTTAGTTAAGTAATAACTCGCTTAATTCTAGGTCATTGATTTTAAGTAACATTTTTATATAAATGACGATTCCTTCCATTAATTCCCCAATATGAATGGATTCATCCGGTTGATGAAAATCTCCATGTCCCTGTTTCTTTCTTAGAATCTTCTTATCCGGCAGTGCCATCCCATATCCAATTGCATTCTTTAGTTTTCTCGTATAGGTGGCTCCTCCCATTATATACGGCGGATTGTCAAAGCCACTGACTTCTTGATATACCTTTGTTAACTCTTTGATCAGAGGTTTCTCCACCGGCAAATAGGAAGGGGGCATATGCTTTCTTACACGGCATGTAAACCCGGCTTCTCTTGAAAGCACTTCTAGACTATCCAGTAACTCTTTTCCATCTGATTTGATTCCAGCCGTTAAGATTGGATAACGATAATCCACATGGACTGTCAGTACTGAATTTTCATAACGTATCATGGTAGCTCCACCTGTCAACTGGCCAAGGCTGTAATTTCTGTCCCATAGATTTGCTGCTATTCCATAAGCATCTTTGCTTATGAGTTCCAGTCCCTTTAAAACAGTTTCTTCCTCTGGCAATATATCTAACTTTAGAAGCTCCTTAACCAAAATCCCTATTGCGTTTTTACTATCATGGACCATACAGACATGAGCAGATTTTCCTTTGGCAGTAAGTTTTATCTCATCCATTTCTTCTTCCATAAGAAGCGACTTATTTGATTTCAAATGTTCCTTATCCTGATCTGTAAAGCAGCTCTTTCTTAATCGTATTGTTGCGGTCTCAGGAATGGAGTTGCTGGCGCTTCCCGCATGAAAGTCCAGTATGTTTTTATTCACCAGCAACGTTTGCAGCTCCATATTTATAATACCGTTTTCTCCATAGCAAACTGGAAAACCGCAATCAGCTACAAGAGAGAATAAGGGTTCTTTATAATTTTTTATGTAATAATCAAGATCCTGCATCCCTGTTTCTTCACTGCAGCCCACCATCAGACTTACTGGGGTATTCATTGTAATACCGGCTTCTTTCAGATAAAGTAATGCATACAGGGCGCCTATGGTCGGTCCTTTGTTATCTTGAACTCCACGTCCTATCAGATAGTCACCTTCTTCTGTCATTTCATAGGGTGCATACTCCCAATCATCTCCTGCGGGAACCACATCAATGTGTCCCCATATGGCAATGCTATTTTCTGCAGACTTTCTTTTTTCAAAATAGATTCGTCCGCAATAGTAGTCATAATTCTCGGTCTGAAACCCCAGCTCTTTTCCTATTGCAAGCATCTCATCCAGTACATGCCGGCATCCTTCTCCAAAGGGACTTTGTACCTTTTGTATTTCCTCTTTTGCAGATACACTGGGTATGTTTACAATACGGCTAATATCCCTTATAATATTTTTACGTTTCGAGTACACCCATTCCCTTATCTGATTCGTATCCTGCATGTGCACCAACCATACCCTTTCTGTCTACGAAACAGCAGACATATTTTACAAGATTGATCCTGTTGCATGATCAACTTCATAGGCCTATTATAGACATGTCTTAATTTAAAATCATTGTAGAAAGGAGTCTCAACTGTGCAAAAACAATCATCTTTAAAAAAATGCTATCGTTATCGCCATTACAATTTACCTCCCTCTTTCCCCTCCATTGCATTTTTAGGCGACAGCTGGGTGCTGCCTGATACCCCTTTGGAATATCTTCATTTTCACAATTGTATCGAGATTGGTCATTGTCTGAGCGGAGATGGGACACTCTACATAGAAAGCAAAGAATATGAATTTCATGCAGGTGATATCTGCTTTATTCCAGAGAATATTGCCCATATTTCAAAAAGTCAGCACAATCAAAAGAGTACTTGGGAGTATATTTACTTAAATCCATCCCTGCTATTTGAAAAAAATTTCCCTGCCGGGAAGCTGGAAAGTCTCCTTGTATATTCCCCTCATCTTTCCAAGGTCTATCCTCGTAGAGAAGAACCTTATTTACATTTTCTTATTTGCAGGATGTTTTCGGAATTTCATGAAAAAGGACCTTATTGTCAAGATGCGCTAAGAGGGCTTTTTCTCACGCTGCTCACGGAATTATACCGCCAGATCCCGGAGGACTTTACAGAACATAGTACCAATCTCCAGATACATTCTGCACTCCTCTATATTCATAAGCACTACTCCAAGAAGTTGCAGATTGGTGAAATTGCAGCACTGTGTCATTTAAGCGAGCCTCACTTTCGCAGAAAATTTTTAGAGGTCATGCATATCAGTCCCTTAGACTACATCAATCATCTTCGTATCCGCACTTCCTGTTATGAAATTTATAAAAATGAAAAACCACTCAATCTGATTGCAAAAGACGTTGGTTTTATAACTCTCTCAAGTTTTAATCGGCAATTCCATTCCCTTCTTGGATTTTCTCCTACGGAATGGCGCAAGAAACTGTCCTTTTCCAAAGAGCATCACGAAATTGTTTCTTTAGAAGACGATTCAACGAAAAAGTTCTTTACACTGTAGTACAACGGTTATTTCAACTGATTTTTTCTCCGTAAATGAAAAAACGCCTTCTGATTTCTTTTGAAATCAAAAGGCGCTGCTTCACACTTGTTTTATTTAGAAAAACTGGATAAATGGTCTGCAATATGCATAGCAAAATACTTATCATACGCTTCTTTGTCCATGGTTCCAAACAAAAGGTGAGGTTTTAATTCTCCTTTGTAAGTCTGGAATTTTTCTATGGAATCAAAGAGAATTTTTACTCCAGCCTGAAAGGTTCCATCATCCACAATATCAGGCGAACCCGGCACATCCGCCTGCAGATCATGTTTCATATACCCCTGCTTTAAGAATTTATGTATTGCCAGCCTTCCTATGGTATTGCGGACAACGGCAGGCTTTAGAGAAGGATAACCTGCAATGGAATAATCGATCGTCTTCGCACAATGTACAAAGGTCTTATAAATGCTCCAGCCTTCGGGCTTCTTTTCCTGATTTTCCGATAATTTTAACAGTTCTTTCTTGGCTTCAGCCAGTGATGCCAGTTTGATATCCATTTTTATACCCCCTGATTTTTATGCAATTTCATATCCTCTAATGACAACCGTATATTTCTTTCATTATATCAAATAATGAGTGTTTTTTCATTACTAATTTGATGATCCAACACAGGGAGAAGGCAAATGGATCATAGTCTAACCACTTCTTGATACCTGGTTCCATAAGTGATATAATCCTTTTATTATATAATAAGGAGGGAATCCCTATGAATTTCACCTACAATCCAAACCAAATCGCTTATTTTCATTCCGATAACAATCTTCTGGCCGAGGTTACATTCCCGGACGTGGATTCAGACACCGTAAACATCGACCATACCTTTGTAGATGACTCCTTAAGAGGCCAGGGTGTGGCTGGAAAACTGATGCAAGCCTTAGCGATTCAACTGCGTTCCCAGGAAAAAAAGGCGGTTCTCACATGCCCATATGCAGTTACCTGGTTTGAAAAACATCAGGAATATCAGGATGTAGTAAAATAACCTCGAAAGAGGGTATTTCGGACAGCAGACAAAGTCCCGGGCATTTGCCCGGGATTTTATTTATATGATAACTATTTCATTTCATCAACAGCAGTCTTACCAGCAATTCGTCCGAAGGTAAATATATCCGTTAATGCATTACCGCCAAGGCGGTTACCTGCATGGATACCTCCAGTAACTTCTCCAGCAGCATAAAGATGTTTAATTGGCTGGTCATTTTCATCTAATACATGAGCTTTGGTGTCTATCTTAAGTCCACCCATGGTATGATGTACTGCTGGCTTTCTAGGAGTCGCATAGAACGGCGCTTTCTCCACTTTTAAGCTAAATGTATCCTTGTGGAACTCTGGATCAAAGCCCTCATCTACATAGGAATTATATTTATCAATGGTATCCCTAAGGGTCTTAGGATCCATACCAACTTTTACTGCCAGTTCTTCTATCGTATCAGCTCTAAATAAGGTGCCAGCTTCTACCTGACGGTCGATCTTTTCCTGACTTGTATTCGCTGCAGTTTTCTTTATCTCATCATCAGCGATAAGGTAGAACAAACCGCCCTGATCAATCGCAGCTTTTGTTAATACATCTCGTCCAGAAAATTCATTAATAAATCGTTTGCCTTCTTTATTAACGATTACGAAGTTTTCCGGCGGTACCTGAAGTCCACTGAATAGTTCGCCAGTTTCAGGATCAGATACAGGCATCATCTGAGTGAATCCCATTCCAGTGAGTGCTGCTCCTACGGTTTTACCAAGCAATATTCCATCACCAGTCATGGCGTAGGAATTGGTGGTTCTTATCTCATCGTCGATATGACTCCAGTAGGTGTTATATTCCTTTAACATCTTTGTATTTGCACCAAAACCACCGCTTGCAAGCACAACTGCTTTTGCATGAACTGTTATCTTTTGGCCATTGACACCGGTCGCTATTACTCCTTTTATTTCACCATTCTCTATGATAAATTCCTTTACAGGGCTGTCAGTAATAATCTTTCCTGAGTGCTCCTCTACAAATTTTGTGAGTGAAAGGATAAATGCAGAGCCATAGCTTTTCACTGGCTTATGACCACGGCGCCAAAGCGCACCAACTGGAGCAAATACGATACTTTTATCATATTCAACGCCTATCTCCTCCAGCCATTTCACACTTTCTAAGGCTCTGTCTGTCAGGATTTTTACCAGGTCATATTGTCCGTATATGGTATTGCCATTAAGATCCGTTCGTTTACCGCCAAAATATGTCTGCATTCTGTGAAGAAGTGGAGAGTCAAATAAATGGCCCTTTTGTGTGCCAAACTCTTTCTGGTAAGCAGAAAATTCTTCTTTCAGCGCACGGAAATCCTCCAGATATTCGGAATGGATCAGGCTCTCATCTGTATTCAGCAATGACTCAATGGTATGTCTTTCTCCCGGATTCTCATCAAACTGGCGCTGCCACTCTGGGTCAGCCGCATTGACTGGACCACCAGAACGTATGGTATTTCCGCCCACTGCCGGATATTTTTCAAGAACAATGGTACTGGAACCATTCTGTAAAGCCGTAGCAGCAGCACTTAGCCCGGCACCGCCTCCGCCTATAACGACTACATCACAAGTATATTCTTCGTCTTCTCTGACCAGGCTGCTGGCAGGCTTTGGACGTCTCTTAAGAATATCAGGGTTAACTCCGGCAAGCTTAACTGCTTTGGCTACACCATTGATGACCGCATTACTGGTCTCAGATGCGCCAGAAAGAGCATCCACATTCAGAGTCTGTCCTTCAATGATTTTATCCGGTATTCTTACAAAAACAACATCGGCAATTCCTTCTGTTTCACCCTTGGTATCTACGTTTATACTTTCGATTCTATTTTCACTAAAAGATACTTTCATTGGAAGATTTCCGCTGTGACCGATTGCATTTACCTCATATACACCTGGTTTAAAAGTAAACTCCTCTTCCTCATTGAGCTGATTTGCAATTTTGGCAAAACGCATAAAGCGCAGAAAACATATCTCCAGGAAATCTATGGTTCCTTCATTGATAAGATTGCCATCATCATCAAATGCCTTATTTGCACTGCCAAGCAGGAACTCATATCCTGGCATTACATTGGCATCCACTCCTGGTGCATCCAGGATTTGACGAAGATGCAACTGTGCACGAGAAGAGCCCTGAGTACCTAGAGAAGCACCAACGATCATTACCGGTTTGCCGGCAAGGGGATGGAGATCAAAGCTCAGCCATTCAATCAAGCTTTTAAGAGAGGATGGGATTGAGTGATTATATTCAGGAGTAGCCATAATAACACCATCACTTGCAGTGATCTTATCATTGAACATCTGGATCACTTCACTGAAGGACTGATTATCTGACTGATTAAACATGGGAACATCTGTAATATCAAGTATTTCTATTTCTGCCTTTGACTCAAAGTATTTTTTCATAAACTGAAGGAGTTTACGATTATAGGATTTTTTTGCATTCGTTCCAACAATTGCGATAAATTTCATTGATATTAATCCTCCTGTTCCTGCCAAGTGAATTTTTTTCCTTCTTTATTCAAAACTTTATTTTCCAGAAGTTTTGATGTGATATCCGTAAACAAAACAAACTCCCTGAATATTTCATCAAGTTCTGACACCTTGTCCGAGTAGATGAGATTACCTGCACCATCAAATGCACCCTGTGATTTTCCTAAAAGGAACTCACTGCTGGGCATAATTCTGGCAGCAAGCTCAGGGGAATCAAGGATCTGTCTAAGATGTGCCTGTGCCCTGGAAGAACCAAGTGTACCATGAGATGCACCCACGATTAAAACAGGTTTATCAGTAAGTGACTGACTCGTGTAACTAATCCATTCAAGAGCACTCTTTAAAACTGCTGGTATGGCATGAGCATACTCTGGGGTTGCTATGATTACTCCATCGGCTTTCACAATTTTATCAGATAGCTCTGCTACCTTTTCAGGGATATCATAATCCTCTGGTTCCATAAAGGCAGGTAAATTCTTAATTTCATATAGTTCAATCTCTGCCTCACCGGAAAAATGCTTTTGCATAAATTGAAGCAGCATGCGATTAGTTGACACATCTGAATTAGTGCCTACGATTGCTAAATATTTCATAGTAATCCCCTTCCTGTACTTAAGCTTTCACAATTGTGATCATGTGTTTGATATAATTTTAACACGCCAGCCACATTATATCTAATAGTTATTTATTGAAGTTTGATAACAGATTTGTTATAATGAAACACATATCCAAAAAAGTTAATTGTTTAACAAAGGAATGAATAAAATGTCAAAAGTTTACTCTCAGGAAATTTTGTATTACATTGATGCCATATTAAAATACAGCAATTATGGTAAGGCTGCCAAATCCCTTTATATTTCCCAACCTTATTTGACGCAGGTTATCAAAAGGGTCGAAAGTCAGTTAAATTGTGAGCTGATAACCCGCAGCAAGCTGCCATACCGATTAACCGAGCAGGGAAAGATATATTATCAGTATTTAACTTCACTGGAAAATAACTATGCAAAGCTGCTCAAGGAACTATCCGATGTGTCCGATATAGACAGCATGGTCATAAAGATAGGAGTGCTCCCCAGCCTTGGAACCTACCTTTTTCCCCTTTTTTTACCAAAGTTTATGGAAATGCATCCAAACTGTAGAATCGAGTTATCAGAGACTTTACCAGAAAAAAATGAGAAACTCATTCAAAACAATGAATTGGATTTTTGGATCGGACAAAATTCAAGAAATATTTCTCCAAACTTAAACTCGGTCAGCTGGGGCAGGCACAGATACCGGGCGGTTATTCCCCGCAGTTGTGAACTATATCAGAAAGATGTGGCGATTATTCCAGAAGGAGCCATCGACATAAGTGAAATCTTATGTCAAAAGCTGATACTGACTTCCAAAGGGTCTGCTATAAGAAAACAGATTGATCAACTATTAAGCGTTTATAAGGTAGAACCCAAAATCATAATGGAAAGCACCGAAATAAATACGGTGGTTAAGCTTTCCACATGTAATATGGGGCTGACCTTTATCCCCGAAAGCATTTATGTTAAAGAATGCCCATCGGAATACAATATATACCAAATCCCCTTAGATGAGCTGAGTTTGGATTATTTTATAGCATATCAAAATGATAGAACACTAAGCAGTATAGATAATGACCTGATCGATGCCTTTCTAATTCATGGGCAGAACCATTCTAATATAGGAGACTGAAATGGATGAATATTCAAAGATTATATATCTTATGGGAACAAAAATCTCTATATATATAAAAGGAGAAGGTGCCAAAAAGCTTACAAAAGAGGCTGAGGATATGCTGATTCATTATGAAGAAGTCTTTAGTGCAAACAGTGATCATTCACAGCTTGCAATGCTGAAAAAAGAAGCTGGATTAAGCCCGCAAAAGGTGGACGGGGAGCTGTATGAGCTGATAAAAACAGGAAAAAAATATAGTCTATGTGAGAATTCATTTTTAAATATAGCAATAGGCCCGCTCATAAAGTTATGGAGAATCGGTTTTACCGGGGCACATGTGCCGGAAAGAGAATCCATAGAGAACGCACTGGAACTTTTAAAACCTGAAAATATACAGCTGGACGATGAAGAAAAAACCGTCTATTTATTAAAAAAAGGCATGGAGATAGACCTTGGAGCCATAGCTAAGGGGTATTTCGCTGATAAAGTTATGGAATTATTTAAGGAAAATGGAGCGGTCTCCGCTATGGTAGATATGGGAGGCAATGTTCTTGTTTTTGGAGAATCACCCTCCGAAGGCGGTGACTGGAAAGTAGGAATACAAAATCCGTTTCTGCCAAGAGGAAATGCGGCAGCACTTGTAAAAATAAGAGATCAATCGGTTGTAACGTCAGGAATATACGAGAGAATGCTTGATAAAGAAGGCAGTAAATACCACCACATATTTAACAGCAAAACAGGCTACCCAATAGAAAGTAACGTCGCTTCTTTAACTGTTATTGCTGACAGATCGCTGGACTGCGATATCTATACGACTAAATTGTTTGGATTAGATGCCGCTTCCATTATTCATAGAGTTAACAGAATGAAAGATATGAGTGCCGTTGTAATAACTGTGGAAGGAGAACTGGCCTGCACAGATAATCTTATAGGAAGAATTATCCATTGTTCTTGAATTATTGTTCTTCATTTGTACGAGAACAGGAACAGTTTGGAAGAATCAAGAACTCTACTCAAGAGTCCTTGATTCTTCCGAACTGCTCGTACTCCTGCAAATCAGTTTCAAATGTTCCCAAGTATCTGCATACCTCTAATGCAAAATCTACAAAAGCATACCCCTGTGCAGTGATTACATTTTTATCTACTACTGTTCTGGACATTACGAAATTCGTTCTGTTAAATGGATCCTCCAATTTTAGCTGCACGATCTTCTCAGGGGAACAGGAGGTTGTATAGTGATATTTCTCAAGGATTCCAGATCTTGCCAAAAACTGCGGACCGAAGCAAACAGCCGCTACTAATTTTCCATGATCAACCATTTGACGAACCAAAGGGCATATCTCATTTTGCTCATTATTAATGGGGCCGCCTGGAATAATAAGAGCTTCTATGTCAGAAACATCGGTTATCTCATCAATACTTTTATCGGGTTTAAACGTTAATCCTGACTGGGCTGTAATTAGTGAAAGGTCGTCTGAAACGGAAACAATTTCTTTTTCGCCTTTATTTTTTAATCGATGAAGCAATAAACTTATTTCAAAATCCGCCATCTCTTGATATATGTAACAAAGTATTTTTCCCATTTTTCTCTCCTGCCAATTCGTGTGCTATGGTTTCTATGGATTGTACAGTTTATTGTGATTTTATCTAATATTCCCCTACTCATCTGCATTAAGTAGGCAGACACCTATGACTCCTGTCCAATCGGTTGATTGATCAGACCATAAAGCAATGCATCATGATACTTCTCATCAATATAATAGTGATCTCTCAACCTGCCTTCCAATTGAAATCCGTTCTTTTCCAATATCCGGGCGGAACCTAAATTGCAGTCCACAACACTGGCATGCAGTCTGTGCAGCCCCAGTTCCTGAAATGCAAAGTCCTTTATTAAAACAACACTTTCTCTCCCATATCCCTTTCCCCAGTATTTTTTATGAAAAACATACCCTATTTCTGCCTGGCCGGTATTCATATCGAAATCGAACATCATAACGATTCCGACGATTTCCTCCGTCCCATTTAATACAACTGATGCATACAAGTGAGTTCCCTCAGATTCCCTTTTCAGCATGGTTTCTATATACTCGCGTGTTTCATCTTCCGTCTCCATCAGTCTCCAGCCGATATAACGCGACACTTCTTCATCAGATACAAACTCATGTATCTCCGAAACGTTATTTGGGTTTACTTTTCTAAAGCTGATATTTTCACCTTTCAGTGAGTGAATGTGATCTTTATTCATGTTTCTCCTTTCTTCCTGGAAAAAATATTTTCTTATTCCATAATACATCTTTTCTTCTTGCCATTTATAAGCGATGATCTGCTCAAATGGCATATCTTCTTATATAAATAAAGACTTATAGTCTACTGCTTATATTCTCAAGTGCATTGTGCAAACACACAATAATATTGATAAAAATTTAGCAATTACACATTTACTTCGCAAATCAATATTGTTAAAATATTAACCATGAGGACATGATCACAGCGCAGCAACAAATCTGCAGCGGTATTTAACGATTAATCTGCTCATCTAAATCAATCAAATGCAGACTCAATAACAGGCGCATAAATACGGATGGCTGGTTCAGCTCCATGGAAAGAAGTTCCTCTATTTTGTTAATCCTGTAAAGCATGGTATTCCTGTGGATGTGAAGGATCTGGGCTGAATTTCCGATGTTTCCCATGGTTTCCAAATATGCTTTCAAGGTTTCAAGATAACCTGCATTATTTTCCTGATCAAACTCCTTGAGCCGTTTTATTTCAGGAGCCATAAAATTCTCACGGTCCATGTGTTCCAGTGCAATGGACAGCATGGATTCCAGCAGATAAGCGTCATATTCAAAGACAGTACGGTCTGGGTGAAGCTTGGTTATGGTCTTTAGCAAGGTTTCCACCTGCTGCCTGTAGCTGTTGAATTTCATAAGATCCGTAAATTCCCTGCTGATTCCGCAATATGCATCAAAGGATTTAAGTAAGTATTCCAGTTCCTTCTGATCAAAATTTTTATTGGAGGAAAACAGTAAGACATATAAGATATTTTCCCTGATGATGGAGATCTGCCGTGGATACCTTGCTGTTATTTCACTGATCAAGTATTTTAGTACCCCCTGGCCTGATGGATTAAATGGCCGGATCGCAATCAACCGGTAATGCAGTTTTTCAGTAAGCCCCAGATTGTTCAGCCAGGTATTTAACTGAGTATCTGTGCGCACAAGATTGTTGAATAAGTTACTGATGAATACCTTGGCCAGAGGCTTGTTGATTAAATTGACTTTTGTGCTCCGCTCCATTTCGATGGCTGCGGCCTTGGCAATGGCTTTTATGGCTTCATCATAGCTGTCGTCGTATTCATGAACCGGACACATCATGGCTGCATATCCTTCGACAGTGTCCTTTATCAATATTGGAGTCATGACTCTTGGCTTTTCCGCTACAGAGCCCCAGTTGACCAGAGTTGATTCTGGATTTGAATTGGCAAATTCCATATATTTTTCGTGGTAAAAGCTCATGACCATATCCTGGGGAGCGCTGTTCTCTGACAGCATGGTATCCCAAATGTAGTCATTTTGCTTCGTATCAGGGTAAATTCCAAGCACATGAAAAGCGGCATCCGTAATAATAACCGGCTGCCCGCAGGTAACACTTGCTGCTTTTGCGATATTGTGCATTCCTCCAACGGAAACTGCTTTAAAAATTTCCCGATACAGTTGATTCAAATCCATCTCAATCTCTTTCTTTCATTTCATCAGCATATTTTCAATATCGTATCACATTGCACAGGTATATTCAACCGGGTATTGTGCAAATTGATGATAACAACCTAAAACAAAGGAGACAGAATATGAACTACGAAAAACTTTTTACACCTTTTAAAATCGGTAAAATGGAAGTGAAAAACCGAATTGTTATGTCCCCCATGGGCCTCAATGCAGGCCACTTAGACGGAACCATTGATAAAGCAGAAATTGACTACTGGGAAGAACGTGCCCGTGGCGGTACAGGCATGATCATTACAGGTTGCTTATTCTTAACCAAAGAATTGGCACAGGGATCCTTAGAGGGATACTTAGACCAGACCTATGTCATTCCACCCCTTACCACCTTATGTGAATCTGTTCAGAGATACGGCACAAAAATTTGCGCCCAGATCAGCTGCGGCACTGGTAAAAATGCATTCGCCAACATGTTTGGAGAGCCACCGGTATCCGCTTCTGCCATTCCATCCATGTTTAATCCAGACCTTATCTGCCATTCATTGACTGTAGATGAGATCAAGCAGATCATGAAAGAATTTGCTTTTTCCGCCAAGTTATTAAAGGATGCAGGTTTTGATGCCATTGAAGTACATGCCCATGCCGGATATCTTGTGGATCAGTTCATGTCCGCAGTATGGAACAAGCGTGACGATGAATACGGCGGAACCTTAGAAAAACGTATGCGCTTCCCTGTAGAAATTGTAGAATCGATCCGCAGCGCAGTAGGCCCGGATATGCCAATTCTCTTCCGTATTGCCTGCAAGCATCATTTCGAAGGCGGACGTACCATAGAAGAAACCATGCCAATGCTGAAAATACTGGAAGAAGCCGGCGTAGATGCTTTGGATATTGACAGCGGAAGCTATGAAAATATTGATTACATCTTCCCTCCTGCTTACTTAGGCGATGCCTGCATGCAGGATGTATGTGAGGACACACGAAAAGCAGTTACCATTCCTATCTTAAACTCCGGTAACCATACTCCAGAAACTGCAGTTGAGCTGTTGGAATCCGGAAATGCTGACTTTATCATGATGGGACGCCCTCTGATTGCCGAACCTCATATGGCAAATAAGCTTCTGGCTGGAAAACGGGATGAAGTCCGTCCATGCATCCGCTGTAACGAAGACTGTATCGGAAGAATCCTGACAAGACTTACAAAAATCAGCTGCTCTGTCAATCCGGCGGTTGGATTTGAAGACCGTTTTACCATTACAAAGACTGCAGAACCTAAGAATATCGTTGTAATCGGCGGAGGCCCCGGTGGTATGGAAGCTGCAAGAACAGCCTCTTTAATGGGACATAAGGTTACTCTTTTTGAAAAGGACAGCGAACTCGGCGGACAGTTAAAAAGTGCGGCAACACCACCATTTAAGAGCCAGTTGCGCCAGCTTGTTACATGGTATAAACACCAGATGGAAGTTTTAAATGTTACGGTTCATTTAAATACTGAATTGGCCATTGATTCCCCAGAGTTAAAAAATGCGGACCGGATCATTGTTGCAACCGGAGCCGTTCCTGTTACTCCAAAGATTCCTGGAATTGAAAACACCGTTGATATTCTGACCTCCCATACAAATCCAGAAAAACTGGAAGGCGAGAAAATCGTATTCTGCGGCGGCGGACTTTCCGCATGTGACAGTGCACTTGAAACAGCTATGAGCGGAAAGAAAGTGGCAATTATTGAAATGCTTGATGAAGTAGCAATTAATGACCACTTTATCAATAAGGCATCTTTAATTCCAATGCTCTTGAAAAACGGTGTTGAACTCTATACCGGTCATAAAGTCCTGGAAATTCAGGCTGATGGAGTCAAGACCCAGAAGAAAGACGGTACGGAAGAATTTATCTCCGGAAACACCATTGTATCCGCTTTCGGTATGGTATCCAACAATGCATTTGCAAAAGCAGTTGATGCCAAATACCATTTAAAAACCCGTGTAATCGGTGACAGCTTAAAGGTCGGAAAAGTTGGCGGTGCCGTTCGTGAAGGCATGTATGCTGCTTTGTCTATCGAATAGGCTTACTTGCAAACAGGTAACGGATTATAATAATACGAAAATAAGATAAAATGAGCGTGCTGGTTCCTGACAACAAATGTCGGTGTTCCAGCACGCTTGTTTATTGAACTTTCCTTTATTTTTTGTCAATCACTCTTTCCTTGATTGTCACCTTGATCACATCTCCTGGCTGCTTGCCGATTTTCGCTCTAATCTCTTTTCTTATTCCAATGATATGATTTGGAGTTTTCATTCTGACAAGACTTCCTGCATATGGTTCTCCATCAAAAGTGGCATCAACAGGAACTCTTCCCTTTCCAAATTCTGCCCTGACGTCAAACGGTATATCAATATAAGCACCGTCAATATCAGGAACTTTTTTGATCTCCGCTTCAAATGTATAAGTTTTAGTGTTCATGATAATCATTCCTTCTTTTCAATTCGTCTAATTTACAATCAACTGCCTACGAAAAAAATTACAAATTATATAACATTACAAATTAAATATCATACATTGATATGTTTACTTTCATTAACAATGCTTTTGATTGAAATCCAAGAAAGAACCATGAATCATATGATTCATTCAATCAAATGAAAGAGTTAGCACATTGATATATATCTTATTCTTCTTCATTGACAGAATTAATATTCCGTTCTTTGTAATGATACATTTTATTCTACTTTTATCTATTTCAAAGGCTGATTTACCGGGAATTATTTTTCAAATGTAAAACTATATTTCAATACAAATAGACTATGGGACTATTAGCAAAACCCTTCTTTCAGTTATAACCCGATATAGATTTTGACTATATCAGGCTATATGATATTCATATTTTTTCATATCTGCAAGCTGTGCTATAATAGAAATTCATAACATAACGAAAGCCTGTGAAACACTGGTAAAGCGAATAGGATAATTCACTGTGCAATCGTAACGTAATACCAGGGAGGATATATATTTATGGGACTTCAAGTAATCATCAGTTTTTGTATTTATTCCATGATCAGCGCTTTCACACCTGGTCCCGGTAACCTGCTTGCACTAAACACCATCGTCCGTGTGGGTTGGCAAAAAGGCAAAAATCTGCTATTCGGTATTTTTGCGGGCTATTATGCCGTACAGTTTTTATGCTCCCTATTGGTCTATGGGATGGAAAGCTTTTTAAATCCTGTGATGTTCGTAATGAAGTATATTGGTGCCGCATATATTTTATGGCTGGCTATCCATATATTAATAAGCAAACCAGACTTAAACGGAGCCAGCAGCAAGCCCTCCTTCTGGACCGGATTCATTCTGCAGTTTGTGAACGTGAAAATTTATTTATTTGGCATTACCGCTCTTACCGGCTATGTGCTCCCCTTCCATTCCTTTTATGGTACACTGCTGTTATTCGAACTGATCATTGCCACATTCGGTACGGTCGCCACTTTGACCTGGGCAATTTTAGGCGGAGCATTTCAAAAAACATATATAAAGCACTACCGGGTGATCAATATCATACTGTCTCTGGCACTCCTTGAATGCGCAGTCAGCATGCTGTTTTTCCACTAATTTATTTTTTGTGATTCTATTACAAATTAGCCAGAGTACATATTATTTCAATGCAGAATTCAAAGAAACCAACCGATAGAAAGAATCTTCCGGTTGGTTTCTTTTATGTCTAAAATTTAACCAGTACATGATGAAGCAGCTCGGATACGGATTTATAGGGGGTTGTCATTCCATCTTTAATCCAGGATTCCAAAATCCCAAAGACCCCTGCAACAACAAATACCGCTTCCCCCCTGTCTAAATCTGTAACCACATAGTCAGAATCTGAGACTAATTTATGAATGAAAAAATCCTTTATCTTCTCCAAGGTCCTGCCGCCATTCTCTGTACGGGCAACTACAAGAAATATCTCGCGGTTGGTTTCCATATATTCTGTAATGGTTTCCGAAAGCTTCAACATATTCATAGGATCATCACATGGCAGAGAATCATCGTATAATCGGGAAAGGTCTTCAATCAATTCATTTTCCAGATGTTCCATTAATTCGTAAACATCTTTGTAATGCAGATAGAAGGTCCCCCGTCCTAAATCAGCAAGCTTTGATATTTCCACAACACTGATTCGGTTAATATTTTTATATTTTAATAGTTCCAGAAATGCGTTCCGGATGGCTCGTTTCGTTTTCACTGACCGTCTGTCTTCCATAAAAATATCCCTTTCTGCACAATTTATCAATATGTGTTCAGATATGAACACTTGAGGCATTATTGCCGATTGAGGCAACTGTTTGAATAAAGTATAATATACACGTGTTCAATAGTCAACTGGCGTATATGGAGGTTTGAAAATGATTGTCTACAGAAAAGTGCGGCAAGACGAACTGGATCTGGCTGCAGAGTTATTAACAAAATCCTTTCAAGGATATTCTTTTTTTAACATGTATGCAGGAAATAAGATTAAAAAGCATGAATTTCTTCATGCAATTCAAGAGGCAAGTGTTAAAACGGCATATAAAAAACACACTGTATTAGCCGGTACCAATGACAATAAGATTGTAACCGTTGCACAGCTGAAAGCACCTCATAAAGCAGAAGCAGGCATTCTCGACTATCTTCTGGGGGGAGGCATTAAAATAATGCTTGCCGGAGGAATTAAAAATACAATGGAATTACTAAAAATGAACGAAGAGGCTACTACTGCATGCCAGGAACAGCCCGGAAGGGTATGGTATTTGAGCGCACTGGCAGTTTCCACTTTTCATCAGGGCCAGGGCCTAGGCAGTAAGATGCTACACGACTGCATCATACCCTATATTGAAAAAAGAGGCGGCGGGCTGCTTACCCTGATCACCAACACTGAGAAAAACCGGTTATTTTATAAAAAGAATGGTTTTGAAGAGTTTGATGAAATGATCATACGCAGAAACGGTAAAGAGCTTGGCAACTGGAGCTATCGAATGAATATAGATGAAAAATAAGATGAGGTGATCCTTATGGTCTTATACTTTAGCGGCACAGGCAACAGTCATTATACAGCAAAAATAATAGCAGAAAAAACGGGCGATCAGCTGGTTTCTATCAATCAGCTCATGAAACAGGGAAATAAAGAGACGCTGGTATCATTGGAAAAACCATTTGTTTTCGTATGCCCTACCTATGCGTGGAGAATTCCACGGGTGGTGGAGGAATTTATCAGGGAATCCCATTTTTCCGGCACAGACAAAGCCTATTTTATTGTAACCTGCGGCGATGATACCGGCAATGCAGTCGGTTATATCCAAAAGCTTTGCAAATGGAAGGGCTTTGAATTCCAGGGCTTTGCAGAAATCATTATGCCGGAAAATTATATTGCTATGTTTAAAAGCCCTGATGAAGCAACGGCAGAAGAAATTATCAAAAAAGGAGCTCTGAAAGCAGAACTAATTGCAGAAACCATCCGTGACGGCCTTCCTTTGCCTGTTTTTACAACAAAAGCAAAACTGAAAAGCGGTATCGTCAATGATGCTTTCTATAAAATCATTGTAAAACCCAAAGGATTCCATACAACGGAGAAATGTATCGGATGCAGAAAATGCGTACAATTGTGTCCACTGAATAACATAGAAATGGAAGACGGAAAACCTCGCTGGAATAACCATTGCACCCATTGTATGGCATGTATCTCCGGTTGTCCTACAACAGCGATCGAATACAAAAAGAAAACCCAGGGCAAAACAAGATATTATTTGGAATGTAAATAATCTATACAGCACAATAAAAAAGCTCAATCCCGTAACAATCATGGGATTGAGCTTCAAAAATGATGGTTGACATTTCACCATTTATAAAAATATCTAAAATATCAACAATCAGGAAATCAGCTAAATTGTCTTAGCAGGCGGATAAAATGATTGGCTTCCCGAAGAACGTGGTCAGCAAGCAAGGGCAATATAATACTGCGTATCTTACACTCTGCAATTCCTTTTGTACCTGCTTCTTTGAAATCGTGATACTTTAAGGTTTCTTCCAGGGTCGCACCTGTAATGCCTTCAATGGTCATATCTGTAGCTGTTCTTGCTTCCTGTAACAGATTGGCATACTGCTGCGCAAAATCGTTTGAAGTATTAATAAGATCATTCTCGGTTGGATCCAACAGTCCTCTGATGAACAGGGCGTGTTCCATCATGATCTGATCCCAGAATAGTTCCGTATCTTTTACGTTGGTATCCGGATTCTGTCCGCTCTCCAATGCAGCCAGATGACTTCTGTACATTTTGGCTTCCCTCAAAATATGGTCAATGAGCAGAGGATAATTGACCGTGAACATATAACAGGCTAATACATCATTGAGTATCCTTGTTTTAAAATCAATGAGTCCATCAAGCAATGGAAGCGCCTGACTATTCAGCTGCCGAACCTGCTGAACCAAAGCCGGGGTAATATCTGGATTGATAGCACCAAATAGATCAGCTTCTAATTTTGTTATATTCTGATCGATCAAAATGCCAGTGAAATTCTGAGTTTTCTGCTCGCTTCCCAGGGTGTACTCTGTGACTATTTCCCCAGAAGCCACTACATTAGGGGTGATAATTCCGTTCCCTAAGACTACGGCATTATACAAAACATTTTCAAATTGTTCTTTGTATTGATCTGCGACTTTAGAAAATTCAGGATTTGCCGGTGTAAAACCAGCTTCAAGGAAAAGGGAATGTTCTTTCATAATGCGGCCGAAAAACATATGTAATTCCAGCGACAAAATGACATACTGCTGTTGATTGATCATGTTGAGTTTCCTAATGCATTTTCTAGTATTATATGATTTAATCGATCTGTTTGTTACAAAATGCAACAAGCCCTTTCAAAAAACACCCTTTCCTCTCTTACGTTTTTCTAGATAAATAAATTTACATTGGACTCTTCCGCTTCTCCCAGGTAATAACCTACTCCTCCGATTATAATTCCATCGAGCAGTTCTTCTTTCTTTAATCCCATGACATCCATGGACATCTGACAGGCAACGATCTCTACACCGTTTGAAATAGCGGCTTCTATCAGGCTCTCCAGAGAATCCACATTCTTATCTTTCATGACTTTGCGGATCATCTGAGCCCCCATGCCCATATAGTTCATTTGCGAAAGCTTCAGCTTTTGACTTCCTCTTGGCATCATTTTACTGAACATGGAATCCATGAGGCCCTTTTTCACTTTGACTTTTCTTGGTTTTCTTAATATGTTAAGTCCCCAGAACGTAAAGAACATGGTAACTTTTCTCCCCATGGAAGCTGCTCCATTGGCAATGATAAAGGAAGCGATTGCTTTATCCAAATCTCCGCTGAACACCACCATGGTTTTATTATTCTTATCTGCCGGCACTTTAATCTCTGGAGAATTTGAAACCGGAGCAGAACCTTTGCAGATAATGGCTGTAACGGTGCCTCTCTCCCTCTCACGGAAAAGAAGCTGGTTATTGGTATTTTTACACCAGGCATTGACGTCCTCATAAAAGCCCGGATCCGAAGCGGTCACCTTTAAAACTTCTCCTCCCGCCAGCTGGTCTGCCGACTGCTTAACTTTAAGCAGAGGCCCTGGGCAGCAAAGCCCCGTCGCATCCAACGTCATGTTTATCGTTATGTCAGCTCCTGTATTACCATTATCACGAGGATTCATAGGGGGTTCCTCTACCTCTACCGCTGCTGCTTTTACTTCCGTCTCTTCATCAAGCAAATCCTTGTCTGCCTGATACAGATAATCTTTGGCACTATTATAACCGCCAGTGATATTCTCTGCCTGGAATCCATGCTGGGTAAGGATCCGGTCTGCAATATATCCTCTTAAGCCTACCTGGCAATACACGATTATTTTTTGATCTTTGGGCAGTTCTTCTAAACGGCTTCTAAGACTGTTAAGTGGCATGTTTACTGAGCCATCCATGTGTCCCAGGCGATACTCCTCTTCGTCTCTCACATCCAGCAAAAGAAAATTATCTTCCCGGTTTAATACCTTATCCCATGTGGTAATATGACTAAGTCCCCGAATCACATTTTCAGCGGCATATCCTGCCATATTCACGGGATCCTTTGCAGATGAGAATGGAGGGGAATAGGATAAATCCAGTCTGGTTAAGTCCTCCACCGTTCCTTTCATGCTCATTACGGTGGAAATCACATCTATCCGTTTGTCAACACCCTGATACCCCGTAGCCTGAGCTCCCAATATCTTCCCTTCCAGGTCAAATAGCAGTTTTAAGGAAATGTTGTGCCCGCCGGGATAGTAAGAAGCATGGGACATCGGATACAAGTGCACCGCTTTATAATTAATTGCGTTTGCTTTTAAAGTCTTTTCGTTTGCTCCTGTTCTGGCAGCAGTTAAATCAAATACTTTTATGATGGAGGTACCAAGAAATCCTTCGAACCTGGAAGATAATCCTGCAATGTTATCTGCAGCGATTCTTCCCTGTTTGTTTGCGGGACCTGCTAAAGCCACTGCTGTTTTCTGTCCCGTTACAAAATCCATTCCCTCAATGGCATCTCCAACTGCATAAATTCCTTTTATGTTGGTTTCCATGTGGTCATTGACTTTGATATGTCCCCGCTCGCCTAGTTCTATGCCGCTGGTAGAAAGAAATGCTGTATCCGGTCTGACTCCCATAGAAAGAATCACAAGGTCAGCGGGCAGGATTTTTCCACTTTTTAACAGAACCTGGATATGGTCTTTTGTATCGTTAAAGGAAACAATGCCATCTCCTAACACAAGCTTTATTCCATTTTGCTCCAACTCCCGTTCGGCCGCAATTACCATATCCTCGTCAAACGGTGCCAAAATATGAGGTGCCGCTTCCACAAGAGTTGTCTGGATTCCTCTCTCCATAAGATTTTCAGCCATTTCAACACCTACAAATCCACCGCCGATTACTACCGCAGTACCAGGTTTCTCTCCTTCTACAAAGGCTTTTATCTTATCTGTATCCGCCACGTTACGCAGAGTATGGATCCTTTTGCTGTTTATTCCGGGAATATCCGGTCTTAAGGCTTTCGCTCCCGGAGATAGTATGAGGCTGTCAAAGGATTCCTCATATCTTCCTCTGTCAGAACTTTGAACGGTAACAGATCTTTTATCCGTATCCACGAAAAAGACCTCACTGTGAATCCTTACATCAATCCCAAACCGCTCCTTCATGGCCTGAGGCGTCTGAACCAGAAGTTTCTCCCGTTCCTTAATTGTCTCTCCAATATAATATGGAAGACCGCAATTGGCATAAGAAATATAACCATCTCTTTCAAAAAGTATAATTTCGGCCTCTTCATCAAGTCTTCTTAACCTGGCAGCCGCAGATGCTCCACCTGCTACACCGCCTACGATCAAAACTTTTTTCCTCATAATTTTTGTCCTTCCATTAATTAATTCATGTACTGCCGTATTGACTGTTGCAGAAGAAGAAATCCGGCATCCTCTCTTAAATTATTTTCTTCTGCACTCTTTCAATGTGTTTCCTGTATTCCGTTGCGCCTGTTACAGCAGAATCTTTACTAACTCTGCTATTCTTTTATCTTTAATCCGGTAATAAATTTCAAGTCCCTCTCTGCGCCCTTCGATGATTCCAGAAGATTTCAGCTTCTGAATATGTTGGGATACGGTAGATTGTGGGGTCTTCAAACATGACTGCATAAAGCTGACGTTACACTCTCCCTTTTCCAGCAAACCGTTTACAATGCATAACCGAACGGGATGGGCAAGTACTTTCAGCATTTCTGCTGCTTCTGTGTAATGATCAATGTTATTGTCCATAGAAACCTCTTTTCTGATATCTGCTTCTTTATCTTTATATCAATATATTCTAATATTACGATATAGTGATATAAAAGTCAACATGATATTTTGTAATTATAAAACACCATGATCCCAATGAAAAAAAGGCAGAAGCCGCTGCTTCTACCTTTTTCCGTCAGTTTGCACGTGTTTTTCATAAATTCCAACAGTATTGCTCTAGTCCTATAGCAAATAATTATTTTCTTCATTGGCTTGCTCTAACGTTCGTATTTCAAACGATTTGCAGCCGGAAGTAATGAAAGGATCCGTATTTGCAATCTCTGTGGCTTCGGCCAGATCTTTCGCCTCAATAACCACCATACCTCCTGGGAAATCAGTGAACGGTCCACAAAGTACAAGCTTTCCCTGACTCTTTAATTCTTTTAAGTGTTCCACATGTCCCTTTACAATCTCCTCGTTCAGAGGATTTATGTTCTTCATTAAATATACAAACATTTTGATACCAACCCTTTCTTTTTATGTTATTTAGTTCAATTAGTTCATGACGCTACAGGAGATTCGCAGGTGTTGTCAACTCTATATGATTTCCTTCGCTATCCTCAAATTCAGCAACCCAGTTATTCCCTATTTTAGTAACAGGAAACACCTTCTTTACCCCTTTCAATTTTTGATGAAACTCATCAACGCTTTCCACCGAAATGCTGGGTAAACAGTTATTTCCAAAAGTATGTACTTCCTTCATCTTTTCAAATGCAAAAAGTCCGAACCGAAATCCATTGATATCAAAGACACTGTACACTTCATCTTTTACGGTAACATCCTGCTCAAAAAAACCTTCATAAAATGATACTGCCCGGTCCATATCTAAAACGCAAATATATAAAGATTTTATATCACACTTCATACCCCTGCTCCTCTTTAAACTTCAAATCCTCTTTCTTTACCCGCCACCAAAAAGTATCTGTCTCTTTATATTTCTTAAAACCACAACGTGCCAAAATTCTCTGTGAAGCCAGTCCAGCCATTTCCGTTTCTGCAATTACTGAATTCACTTCTGATTGATTTAACGCCCAATTGCACATAACTTTTACTGTTTCGGTCATATAGCCGTTATGCTCAAATTCTTTTCCCAAACCATAACCAATTTCCACATCACCATATGGATCAGGAACATCCTTAAAATCAGCTGAACCGATGATACTGCGGTCCTCTTTTCTGACGATCAGCCAAAAGCTGTGCCACATATAATGAATGGAATCCGCTTCCGTTATGTTAATTTGACCTCTGACTATTTCAAGGAAGAATCCCTCCATTGGCTCTGACCGATACACGGAAGAAATTTCTTTTTCAAGCGTTGAAATATCCTCTACCCATAACCGCAATTGCCGCGGCGTCAGTGGAATAAGCTCTAGTCGTTCGGTTTCAATGAACATGTTATCTCCTTTCCCCAATATTAATAGCAGCAAATTTCTCCGGTAAAAAAATATGTAATTTTTATTTATTAATCAGCAAATTATAATCTTTAAAATTTATTTAGTCAATGAAATAATATTAAATACTATCATTTATAATTCTGCCTTCCCACTGTTGCTATTGTACTTTACTTCTTTATCATATATAATGAAACATACTTAAAAGAAAGTTTATACTTTGGGGATCATATAGTTTAAAAGGAGAGTATTCTATTATGTTGTGCGAAAATTTAGTAGATATCAAGCCATTTGCCTATGCTATCTCGTTAATCGACGGCAAATGGAAAATGCATATTCTGTTCTGGCTATGGAAAGCGGAAGTCCTGCGTTACAGCGAACTAAAAAAGGCTTTGAAAACAGTTACTCACAAAATGCTGAGCACTCAGTTAAAAGAGCTGGAAGCCGACGGATTGATCATCCGGAAAGAATATCCTCAGGTGCCGCCAAAGGTAGAATATCGCTTATCTGAAAAGGGCCAGTCTCTTATGCCTGTATTGGAAGCACTTTGTAATTGGGGACACGAGCATATTGAAGTTAATCCGCTGCATTCCGATTTATAAACCAACGAATTCCATAGAACAAAGCATTCGAATACAGCCGTCTATAAAAAAAAGCTGACCAGAGAGACCATTCCTCTGATCAGCTTTTAATAAGTTGGGTTATGTCAAATCGGTAATAAACCAAACGATCTATAGCCCAAATTATTTATACCAAATTATCTATAAACAAATATTTAATTCATCTCTCACATTTTCACTGGTTAAAAGAATCGTATCTTAAATAATTCTCTTATAGGCCCTTTTAAAACACAAACTGTACCAAAATCATATATATTACAGTTCCTGCTGCAATCGAAAGAAGCATCTGCTTTTTCCAAAAATGAAGCAGAACTACTGTGGTAACCCCGATAAACTCCGGAATACCCCGACTACTGGTAAATATACTTACATCTTTCAGGCAATAGATAACCAGCATTCCAAGCACGGCTGCTGGAAGAACCCTTCCCAAGTACTGCACATAGTTTGGTGTGGGTCTATCCCCGGGAAACAGGATGAAGGGAAGAAACCGTGTTATCATTGTCCCCAATACCACCACTGCAATCGTCAGAATCTGTTGACCGATGCTCATTGTCATCTGTTATCCCCCTTTCTTTTAAACGGTTCTTTGAACAGAGACAGCATTAACAGGATCAATACCATGGCAGGAATGATAAAATTACTTCCCCCAAATACCATCAGGCATAACACTGAGATTCCAAGCCCAATCAGAGAACTGTAATGGGTTGTCTCCTTCATCCATTGTTCCAAAAAGATTACAACAAAAAGTGCTGTCATGACAAATTCCAGACCCTTTGTATTAAACTGGATCAAACCTCCAAATATCCCTCCAATGGTAGCCCCTGCCACCCAATAACAGTGATTAAGAAAGGTGACAAAGAACATGAACCAGCTTTTATCCACGCCTTCTGGTATATCCGCCGTGTAGTTTATTGAAAAGGACTCGTCACACATTCCGAAAATAAGATAGAATCTTTTAAAGCCAGGAACTCTATACTTGTCCAGCATGGAAATGCCATAGAATAAATGCCGCGCATTGATCATAAGTGTCAACACCAATGCTTTTAAAGGGTCAAATGCACCCAGCAGCAATCCCACTACAACAAATTCAATGGAGCCGCCAAAGATGGTCAGACTCATAAGCATCGGATATAGGAAGCTGAAACCGGAAGCGTTCATATAGATGCCATAAGCAATTCCCAAAAATAAAAAACCAGCAAAAATGGGAATGGTGGTTGGAAAGGCGGCTTTAAAAGCCTTTTTTATCGTTTGTCTTTTTGTTTCCAATTTTCATTATTCCTTTCTTCTAAATCTGCAATGCTTGGATAATAAATACCGCAACGTCCATTTTATCATTGAAAATACATACAATCAATGGTACAATTGTATGCATTATAATTTTACCGGAGGTGAATCATGCCTGTAAATTCTTTTATTGATTATCCGATGTCCTGGAAACCGGACAGGCTCTCCATCAAACGGCCTGTTTATCAATCTCTTGCCTCTCTCCTTGAACATGACATTGCAACTGGTTTGCTGGCTCCAGGCACAAAGCTTCCGCCTCAGCGGGAACTTGCCGATTATTTAGATGTTAATTTCACGACCATCACGCGGGCATACAAAATATGCGAATTGAAAGGATTCATTTATGGAGTTACCGGAAGCGGTACCTTTGTCTCTCCTCATGCCGCCAGCTCCATTACCATCTCTTTGGATAATGCTCCCGGGGAATCCATTGAACTGGGATTTGTCGCTTCGTTTGAACAATGCAACCACATGATAGCAGCCACCGCAAAGAAAGTAACAGAAAAACCTTATCTGGAGCAGCTTTTCACTTATGATGATCCCACCGGACTGCCCCATCAAAAGATGGCAGGGCTAAATTGGATGCAGTCATTTGGCCTCCACTCCCCGCCAGAAAATATGGCTATTGCATCCGGAACGCAGAATGCCCTAGCCATTACCATATTTGCCTTATTCCAACCTGGAAACCGCATAGCCGTTGACCGCTATACTTTCTCTAATTTTATCGAATTGGCAAAAACTTTTCATATTCAATTGATCCCTATTGCAGGTGATGATTGTGGGATGCTCCCGGATGAGTTGGAAAATCAATGCCGTCTGACTGACATCCATGGCATCTTTTTGATGCCTTCCTGTGCCAATCCTACTACGGTCATGATATCAGAAAAACGAAAACAGGAATTGGCCTCTGTAATTCGAAAATACGATCTGATTTTAATTGAAGACGATATTCATGCATTTTTAACTGCCGGAATTATCAATGACTATCAGGGATCTATGTACCGCCTGCTACCGGATCAGACGGTCTATATCTGCGGAACAACAAAATCGCTGTGTTCCGGGCTTCGGGTTGCCTATATGGTGTTTGGTCCTCAGCTCCGGGAACAGATTCGAAAAGCCATATTTAATATCAATGTAAAAACATCGTCTTTGGACAGCGAAATTATCTCTGAGCTGATCCTTTCCGGGAAAGCAAACGAAATGGTTGCCGCAAAAAAAGACCTGGCCCAATGTGCTAATGATCTGTATAACAATTATTTTCCGGATGCACCCAAAACAGGGCACCCTCTCAGCTTTTACCGCTGGCTTCCCATATCCGGAAGATCAAATGCAGTGGAACTGATCAACAGCCTCCAATCCAAAGGGGTGCGGGTGTATCATTCAAATCGGTTTCTTGTTGGCTCCGGCACTCAGGAACAATTTCTTCGTGTTGCCCTTGCTTCTACCCATTCCTTACAGGAGTTGGAAAAAGGCCTGGACATTTTAAAGAAGCATTTATCGTACGCCTCCCGGTCCCTTACGCTCCCTTTTGGCCTCATACATTGATTTATCCGCTTTTTCAATAAGAACCTCCAGCTCGATGCCATCTTCACTAAAAAGTGCATATCCGATGCTGGCCCTTAAATTTATTTGCTGACCTTCAAATTCAAATGGTTTTGTGATTTCAGAATCAATCCGATGAATCATGTCTCTTAAATTATCCCGGTTTGATACTTCTCCGGCAATAATTCCAAATTCATCTCCCCCAAGTCTGGAGACGATATCCGCATCCCGCATAGAATTGGTAATACGGGATGCGACTTCCTTAATGGCAGCATCTCCTGCACGGTGTCCAAAATTATCATTGATTTCTTTCAATCCATCCATATCAAGGGATATAATTCCGAAGTTCTCATTTTTTTTCATGGACTTAGCCAGCTTTTGACGCAAACGGTCATAGAACAAAGAACGGTTTGAAATCCCTGTCAGGCTGTCATGAGTGGCCTTGTGAAATAATTCACTTTCCTCATTTCTCATGGCGCTAAACATCTCTGCTGCGATAAGACCTGACATCAGTTCTAATATCTTAATGTTGCTGTCATTGAAATGATCAACTTTCTTAGAAAGAACCTTTATCACTCCGACCACATCATCCCGGAAGATTAAAGGCATAACAATCATGGAGTTAAGGCCGATCTGCCTGCACGCATTTTTATTTACTCTGTCGTCATTTTCAATATTGTTGCTGATTAAAGGCACTCTCGCCTTGATACATTCCCCAGAGAGACTATCTTCTATATCTAATCGTAATCCCAGAAATTTTTCCGCAATTCCAGAGGCTGCGCTATATACTAATTGTTCCTTTTGAATTAATTCGACACAGGCACCATCTGCTTTTGTTATATGTTGGGTCCTTTGTGTCACCAAATCCATAATACCGCTTAAATCCATACTCTGCTGAGCAATTTCTGTCTGTACACTTATGATCTCCATCAGTTTATTGTTGCTTACACTATTTCGGTTCAATACTTTCCTACCACCCTTTCAAATACTTTACGTCAATATATACTTTTTAATGTTCTATCATTCAATTTATATTAATCAAAACTCTGTTTTTGAGATTCTCTATTGCTGAATTCTGGCTGATCTTCAATCTCCGATACATAATCATATCGTTGGTAAGCGCGGTTGTCAATATATCAGTTACACTACATCGCAAGAATTTATTATAGCTTGTATCCAAAATGATTTTGATCTAACGCTCTCTCTATCGCAAGTCAAAGTCAAAAAATCACAAAATCAGGTAATCTTTTTCCATTTTAATTGGAATTACCCGATGTTACACTAAATTTATATAATTGGTAGATTTAACAAAACATCTGTAGGGGGGGATGAATATTGACTGTTTGAGAGAGAAGGTTTCAATTGCTTTAATTGTATTGTCAATAACGAGTTCAGTAGGCAGTAATTAACGAGAAAACACGAAAGGGATTTAACCATGAAAAGAAGAATGAAAATGATTGTATCTTTAGTTATGCTCGTAATTATTACAAGTATTAGTCCGTTTACAGTTCGTGCATATGGCCCCTCTACAATGTATATACCCCCGTCTGATGCACCCTCCTATGGAGTTTTATCCCCAAGAACCATTCAATTAGCCCATAGTGGAGACAATAACGGAAAGATTTATGCAACTTTTGAGGAATGCGCCAATGGAGTTCCTGAATTTCCAGTATTTGAAAGTATTGATGAAGGGGAAACGTGGAAAAAAGTTGGGGCTGTATATGATACACAAAATAACTGGGGAATGATGAACTGCCCACAGCTTTATGAACTTCCGCAAAAAATAGGAAATATGGAGAAAGGCACTTTACTATGTGTCGGCAACTCTTGTCCTAAGGATAAATCAGCAACTAAAATGGATATGTACATGAGTACAGACTTAGGCAGGTCTTGGACTTTTGTAAGCCGTCTTGCTTCAGGCGGGGCAAATTCCATGTACACCAATAGTGCGATCTGGGAACCGTTTTTACTGACAGCCAACAATAAATTGATTTGTTATTTTTCAGATGAAAGAGATAAGAATCACAGTCAAAAAATCGTACACGTTACTACAACTGACGGTATAAGCTGGAGCGATCCTGTTGTTGATGTAGCATTGCCTGAAAGCTATGCAAGACCCGGTATGCCGGTTGTCGCTCAGTTAACAAATGGCAATTACATTATGACTTATGAAGTTATGGACCGCCCTGGCTCTGCTTCTCCCTGCATGTATAAGATTAATGATAATCCTGAATCTGGCTGGAATGAAAGTACAAGCTATCCTTTACCGGGTAATGGCAATCCATATGTCACAGTCTTATCCGATGGTAGAATTGTAGCAAATTCAGGCGGCAGCGGTGACATTTTTATAAATACGGAACTTGATGGAAGTGGTAACTGGCTTGCAATGGGAACCCCCATTAACTCTGCATACAACCGTTGTATTCTACAGTTAGATAATGAACGATTATTAATCATCAGCGGCGGAGGTTTTGTTGCTCCAAAACATAATTCCATCACTTATGCCGATATGTGGGTTCCCCCAGTAAATGGTTCCTATACACTAACCAATCAGAACAGCAAAAAAGCCCTTGGTGTATTAGGCGGAAATACAACTGACGGCACCAGTGCGGTTCAATGGGCAGCCAATCAATCAAATGATCAAAAATGGCAGATTGTTGACCTTCATAACGGGTACGTGAAATTAATCAACGTCAAAACAGGGAAAGCACTTGGAATATGGCAAAGTTCTAAAGACAATGGGGCAAAAGCCGTATTATGGAATGACAACGGCTCTTATGATCAGCAATGGAAACTCCAAGCGGTTACTTCTTCCTATAAATTAGTAAACCGCAACAGCGGGAAATGCCTGGGTGTATATCAGGCTTCTGAAGAAGATGGTACTCAGCTGGTACAATGGACGGATGTCGGGAGCAGTGACCAGCTATGGAATCTTCAATTAAATTAGAAGTGATTTTTGTTTGCGTAATAATCATATATGCCTCTGCATATTTACATTTGCGCACTATGTAATTCTTTCATTGTTAAAGGGGGCCGGCTAAATACCTTTAGTCAGGTCCCCATATTTCTATAAGATACAGCAAAGCTTGATAATTCATTGTTATTTGCTATAATTAAATAAATAATATAGTCTGAAATTAACTTATAAAAGAAAGCGGGGATCTTATGTTTTCCAATAACTTTTCTAAATTTGCTAAATTTCATCCTACCCGTTTACGACAGACTTTTTTTAATAGCAGTGTAGCTTCAAAATTTAAAACGGTATATATCCTGCTTATTGTTATCTGTATATTTAGTAACATTATAATAGCTCATACTTTTTATATCAGTCAGGTAAAAAATACTGTTACAAAATTGACCTCCACGACTATGGAAACAATATCACAGAATGTAAACAATTCCTTAAATACTATATCCAAAAGCTCTACATATCTTTTGGGAACGTCTGACATACAGAATTATCTGCAAAATAGCTCTTATTCAAAATACAGCATCCTTTCAAAAAATTTGAGAAATTCCCTATATCTTTCACTTGAATCAATGCCCTTGATATCCTCCATTCTGATTATAAATGAAAATGGGATCTATGAAGGGGTCGCCCGTTATGCAATGCCAGAAATCCTTCTTTCCAACCCAAAAGAAGCTCCCTGGTATAGAGATCTGCATCAATTAAAAGGATTGCCTCTTTTTCTCATAAATGGTGGCGGCTATTTCTCACCCAAAGAGGAGGGTAATTATATTTCCCTGATTCGCTTAATCAACAGTACGGAAACAGCACGCCCGATTGGCTATATGATGATAAATATTTCTATGGATTCTTTGCTTTCTTTAAACCAGGATAATAACAATTCTTATTCTGGTATTTGTGTTTATGCACAGGGGCAAATTATTCTTAGCTCTCTAAATAAGTCGTTGGATGATTATATTCAAAATTCTTCTCCAGAAAGAATTCCGCCTTCAAGTGATATTATAATCGATAACGAACGATATCTCCTTTTAAACTACCATGATTCCATGTATGACTGGAATTATTTAAGTGCCATTAAGTATACGAATTTTTCTAATGAAACCAAACCATTTATCATGATATTTTTATTGACTATGCTGACAAGTGGAACTCTCTTCCTGTTTATTGCTTTCTATACAAACCATTCCCTGACAAATCCTTTGCACCGGCTGATGAATGCTATGAAAAAAACGGAGAATGGGAATTTTAAGCATGCATACGTGACGAAATACACAGATGAAATTGGTTTATTGCAGGATGCCTATAACGAAATGGTTGATAAAATTCAGAATTTGCTGGAATCGAAGGTATATGAGCAAAAACTGCTCCGTAAAGCAGAACTGAATACCATGCAGGAACAAATCAAGCCACACTTTCTTTATAATAGCCTAAGTGCCATCGCTTATCTTATTACTTCTGAACAAAATGAAAAAGCCTATGATTTGATAATTTCACTTTCCGAATACTACCGGGAAAGTTTAAGCAAAGGAAGTGAAATTGTTTCCCTTTCTACGGAAATTAATATTGTCAAAAACTATTTGAAACTACAGAAAATGCGATTCCCAGACGTATTTTATGATGTTTACGAATTACAGGAAGAAACTCTCAGCCTTCCTGTGCCCCGTTTAATATTACAGCCGCTGGTTGAGAATTCACTCTATCACGGTATCATCCCAACCTGTGAATATGGCATGATTAAAATTCAGACATACATCGAACATGACCGCCTTATACTTTGTATCTCTGATAACGGATTAGGAATAAGCCCGGATCGGATTTCGGAAATCTTAGGGGATAAACTTGGAACAAATGCAATGAGTTTTGGTCTTCGCAGAACCGTAGAACGTTTACAGATTTTTTATGATGACAAGAACATTTACGAAATCAAGAGTACCCCACACAATGGGACGAGAATCACATTCTCATTGCCCCTGCAAAAAATGGAGGAATACCATGAATCAGAATAAAATAAAAGTATTGATTGTAGATGACGAAGAATTAATACGAAAATTTATTGTAAGCAGCCTGGACTGGTCGGCACTGAACATGGAAATTATCGGAGAAGCTGTATCAGGATTAGAAGCCCTTACCTTCATCGAAGACTTATCTCCGGATATTGTTTTTACAGACATTAAGATGCCTTATATGAATGGCCTGGAGTTAGGGCAGATTATCGCTGAAAAATATCCGCATATTAAAATTGTTATACTCACCGCATATCGGGAATTCGATTACGCCCAGGAAAGCATTCGTATTGGGGTATCGCATTTCCTGTTAAAACCCATCAATCGAACCGAATTAAAGACAGTCGCTCTAAATTTACTTGATGAAATTGATAAAGAACGGAAAAAATGGTTTGAATTTGACCACTTAAAGGTAATTCTGCAAGAAAACAAAACGTTTCTACGAGAACGGTTTCTTTTAGAATTTCTGGAAAACAGCGCATTTTCTCAGTCCGCAGAAAAGCAAATCCTGTATTACTATTTAAATGAAATTCCACCCTATATCCAGGTCACAATTTTAGAAACACGTTCTCCTTATTATTACGAACAGGCGGAAGAAGAACGAATATTACAGGATATGAAGAATATGGAGTTCGTCAGGAATCATCTAAAGAACTACCCGCAGATGGAAGTCCTGGCCGACAAAGACCATCATCTAATTCTTCTGTCCTATTCTTCTGAAATTCAAATGGTATCTCTATGCGAGCAGATTCAGCGTTCCATACATCAATCAGCCGGTTTTGATATCTCATTCGGTATCGGCAATGGTTATACTGATTTTTATAAAATGAGTCTATCTTTTCAGGAAGGGATGGAGTCATTAAAATACAGTCAGTATACACAAAATCAACCCATTATTATTTATCAGAATGATATTCATGTGCAAAATTCCGCCTGGTATCTTTCACAAAATGCGTTAGAAGATGTAACCTTTTATATCAAGGCAGGTCTTTCCAAACAATTAAATGATATACTGCCAGCATTATATTTGGATGAACAGGGAAATCTATTGAGCCTGGAATATGCAAGAATTTTGTCTATGACCTTGTTGTCATCTGCAATTAATGTCGCCAACAGTATTGGTCTTCCCATAAACGATCTATTTGACCAGGACAACCATTCGTTTCTCCAAATTCTCATTGAACCGACTAGCAGGGAACTGCGAGCAAAAACCACAGCTTACCTTATAACGCTTACAGCCTCCATCGCAGCCTACCGCTCCAATAAAAACAAAACTATTCTTTGGGATATTCTGCAATACATAAAAAAAGAAATGACGAATCCGGACTTATCACTTAATACGATTGCCCTCAAATTTCATATGAATGACAGTTATTTAAGCCGAACGTTTAAAAAAGAACTGGGATTCAATTTTTCAAAATACTTGAATCGTCTTAGAATGGAATATGCCATTCAATTGCTCAACAGCACGGATATGAAGGCATACCAGATAGCAGAAACTGTGGGCATTCCAGACGCCTACTACTTCAGCAACTGCTTTAAGAAATATACTGGCAGATCCATTCGGGACTATAGAAAAGGAAGCTCTAAATAAGAAAAAGGATGAACGTCTGCCCCTTTAACAGTCGTTCATCCTATGCTGCAGTGTTACTTTCCATTGACAACATTTAACTCATGCTCTTTATAGATAAAATAATCAAAATCCGCAGGGATTCTGGTGCCCAGGCAATCTACATTCATCATCCCTACAAAAGCACCTGTAAAAGCCGCATCATAAACAGCTTTTATGTATTCATCTGACAATTTAGCAGAATCAAAGGTGTAAGCCGTTTCAAACCATTGAATATTGTCAAAGGAATAATAATATTCATACGATATTCCACGTACTTCAACTTTAAAATACACATATTCTATATGTTCCGGAATTGGAATCGGGTTCTCTTTGTAGATGCTGAATGTTTTCCCCAAATCCGTACTTACAACATCAATGACACGGCCATAGGTTTCATTCCAGGTAATCTGTATGCAGGACCAGTTTTGGGTATTGTAATAGCAGGTCAGACCTGCAAACTGCTGAATTGTTTTGGGATAATACTGTAACTTGATTTCCGCATCAAAGTTAAATGCCTGCCATCGTCTTGCGATATGAGCCTGTTTAAAAGTGGATGCCAGAGACTGGTGGCCATACAAACGCAAATGACCTGATCTGTCTTTCAACGATGCAATATCTTCACCAAGAGGAATCCGCAGACTTTGAAAATTTATATTTAGAGTTTCATGATCAAAATCATCCTTTTCTGGATAAGTTGCTTCCCATATATGTTCCTGTAAATCCTCTGGCGCCTCCACTTCTATCTGCCCATTGTGGCCACCTTCAATATGAGGCCAGTCTTCCTCATCCCATACTACTTTCTGTATACCGGTCTCTCTGCCAAGCGGGCACCAGCCACGGGGATCCACAATTGCCTCATAACTATGATGCAAGGGCCTTCCCATGAGATGCGTAAAGTACCATTCTCCTTTTTCCGTATTAACTAAGGACCCATGTCCTGCTTTTTGAATTCCATGATACGGCGCATCCAGTGTGGTTAGAAACGGTTCTCCAGGCTGTGTTTCAAAATTATCATAGAGGTTTTTAGAACGTGCTACCCTCTCCTGGTGTGCATAAACAGTTCCTCCCTGAGCAACAAATAAATAGTAGTAACCATTTCCTTTATAAAGATGGGGTCCTTCTGTAAATTTATCATTTGTACCTTTATAAATTAGCCACGGTTCGCCGATCAGTGCACGTTTCTCTTCTGAGTATTCCGTACACATAATTCCATAGAATGGATGATGAAAACTACGCAAATCCCAGTATTGGTTGAGCAGATACTTTCTGCCGTCTTCATCATGAAATAAAGAAGCATCAAATCCAGCCGTATTTAACTCGATAGGATCAGACCAGGGGCCCATGATATCTGTTGCTGTGATTAAATAATTAATGCAATCTTTATATGAACCATCTGTTACTTTTACATCTGTATAAACGAGATAGAATTTTTCATTATAGTAGGACAGATCCGGTGCCCAGATCCCGCCGGAATCCGGATTTCCCTTCATATCCAAAAGTCGTATTTCATTTAATGGATATGTGATTAATTTCCAGTTCATTAGATCTTTTGATTTATGAATCTGTACACCTGGCCACCATTCAAAGGTGGAGGATGCTATGTAGTACGTATCTTTCACACGTATAATACTGGGATCAGGATGAAACCCGGGTAGAATTGGATTTTTAATTTTCATACGAAGTTCTCCTTTATCATTATTGGGGAAGGGCATCTTAACCTTTTACTGCACCAGTTACCATGCCGCTTTCTACCTGATTACTCAATAGCAAGTATATAATTATGGTAGGAAGGGTAGCCACAACGAGGCCCGCACCCATGGTTCCCCAGTCTGTTGTATATTTCCCCACCATCTGCATGATACCAACTGTTAAAGTACGATATTTTTCGGAATTGATAAATGTAATTGCAAACATCATTTCATTCCAAGTGGATAAAAAGGTGAAAATAGAGATTGTTGATAACGCCGGTTTTACCAGCGGAAGCATTATATAGAAAAATGTCTTATAAATATCACAGCCGTCTAGTAGTGCCGATTCTTCCAGCTCCATAGGTAACGTCTTAAAAAATCCGATGAGAAAAAATATAGCCATAGGAAGCGCAAATGCTATATAGGGAATGATGAGCGCCTGATACGAGTCCAGCATCTTCATAGAACGAAGCATAATAAACACCGGAAGTAAAACTGCATGAAGAGGAATCATCAAGCCCAACGAGAAGAAGGTCTTCACAATATTATTTGCTTTTACCTTCATACGTGCAATGGCATAAGAAACCATACAAGCCAGAATGCCAGATACAATGATAACAACTGCTGTTACAAATATACTATTGAGAAGATAATGTCCTACATTGGCATTAACCAGTGCATTTTCATAGTTTGACCATAGAAACTTTTTTGGCAGACCCATGACATTACCGCTGTAAATTTCATTATTATCCTTCAAAGAAAAGAATGCCAGAAATACAAGAGGATAAAGTTGAACAACAGCAAATGCCATCAAAATAATATATATTATAATTTTTATCGGTTTTAACCTTTTCATCTTTACCTCCTAATATGTAATCTCCTCGACCTTAAAGAATTTTTCAATTATAAAATAAAACAGCAGGCATTCTATTACAATAAATACGGCGATTGCACTTCCACTGCCATACTCCATTCTTGCAAAAATTGTGTTATACATCAAAGTACTCGGCACTTCACTGGCATGGAGCGGGCCACCTTTTGTCAAAACCCAGATTAAATCAAACAGCTTCAAAGAACCAATTACGGCAAACGTCAGGCTAACTTTCATCGTATTCTTAAGCAACGGGATGGTGATGCGGGAAGCCATCTGCAGTTCATTTGCCCCATCAATTTGAGCAGCCTCATAGATATCTTCCGGAACACTTTTGATGCCAGTATATAATATCAACATGTGATAACCGATATACTGCCACACAATGGGGAAAAATGTAGCTGCCAGCACTAATTTTTTATTCCCCAGCCAATCAGCCCCGTCAAATCCGAATTTCTGAAGAATTGCATTCAGAGCTCCATAATCCGGGTTATAAATCTTAAGAAATAGCTGGCCGATCACAACCGTTGATAATAAAACGGGTATAAAATAAATCGTCCGGTATATTTTTTCTCCTTTGACTTTTCTGGCCAAAACAATTGCCAGAAACAGCGCCGGAATCAATTGTCCTATAATAGATGCAGCTGCGAGGATGAGAGAATTTATTGCCGATATCAAAAATGCTTTATTTTGAAACAGATCCGTATAGTTATTAAAGCCCACAAAAACTTTCTTCCCAATACCATTCCATTCCAAAGTGCTGTAGTATCCCGACATAAGGATAGGAATAAATGCAATCATTAAATAAATAACAAAAGCCGGAGCTACAAATATGAAATATGCTTTTTTATTGCACAGTATTTTTTGCAAAGTAATTCTCCTTTCCAAATAAACCCAGGTCTTGGAATAAGTAATCCGGAAGTAGATCTTCCGGATTGCTTTCATTCTCTATTTATTCATTCAGCTGTTGAAGATTTTTACAAAATTCCTCCGGTGTCTGGGAGCCGCCGATCAGAGCTGCTATTTCATTCATAATTGTATCTGCTTTTGAGCCGCCTGTTAATGAATCAAGCCAATATACATATCCAGTCGCATCACTTGTAAGATCAGCAATTTCGTTGGATAAACGGTTCAGTTTTGAGGTATCACCCATTTCTGCTTTCCATGCAGGCATACCGGAACCGGAAAGATATTGATCCTTTGACATTTTCTCACAAATATACTGTGCGACTGCCGCTGCTTCAGAAGGATGTTTTGTATTGCTGCTTACCAGGAATGTTTCTCCGGAACCACCATGGAATTCATCTTTTGTACCAACGCCTCCTTCTATAATCGGGAATTTAATGACTGATATTTTCCCTTTTACTGCTGAATCATTGGCTTCACAATCACCATTCAGCCAGCTTCCCATGAACATCATAGCTGCTTTTCCCTGTTTAAATGCCGCTACCGCATCATCTTCCGATGTCCCCATTGCACTTTTTCCAAAACCACCGCGCGCTGCTAAATCCTGAACCAGCCTTGCTGCCTCCGCTAATTCCGGTGTATCATAGGAAGCCTCGTTTTTTAATGCCCCATTAAACGCTTCACCCCCTGCCATTCGAATCGCATGGATGCCATAAATCATTAGACCTGGCCATAGATCTTTCTCTCCAAGAGAAATAGGGGTAATCCCCTTTGATGCAAAAGTATCCACTGCCGTCAGAAATTCATCATAATTCTCCGGAACTTCTACTCCATTGTTTTTAAATAATTCGTCATTGATATATAGCGAAGCAACCGCCACACTATATGGATAACCATAGACCTTGCCGTCAAAGGTGAAATTATCTAATGTTCCACCAAGAATTCGACTCTTTATCTCATCCGTCATGTAGTCATCTAAGGGTAAAACCAGACCAGCCTCTACATAGGGTGCCATAGTGCCTGCGCCCCAGTTGAAGAACACATCAGGAAGTTCATTTCCAGCCATGGATGTTTTCAATTTCACTTTATAGGATTCTGATTCTGTTCCTTCATGTACCACATTGATGTTTGGCATATCTTTCTTAATGGTTTCCAGTGCATGATAAAATGCTACGTAGTTACCATCGGTTGAATTTGGGTCTGAAAATTGAGACCAAAGAGTTATTGTAACCTTCTCATTCTCACCAGCCGCTTCGGCTGATGCCGCAGTGTTCTCTTCTGCACGTTTAGTTTCTGGTGACTCCGTATTTTTGCTGCAACCAGTAAAAGAAATTGATACTATCATAGATAATAATGCAACAGACAAATTTAAAAAATATCTTCTCATACCTTCTCTCCTCCTATATAGCTTCTTTCGATGGTTAAATTGTATCATTTGGATATTTTAATTAAAATAGAAATAGGTTACGTTTATTTAGAATTTCTTGACTACTGTTTGTTTTTTATGTTAATTTTTGCAATAAAATAGAATAATCTTACTTCTAGTAAAATGATGATTAAAACACGCATTATCGTAAATTTCCAACAAAAAAGGACAGGGAAGTTTTACTCCCATGTCCTAACTTTATGTCTTATTTCTGTTTTTACAGTGAAACAAACCTGCAAAACCTTCTTATACTTATGGGCTATTCAAGAATGTATGAACAGCAATAATCAGCCACTTCATCAGCAGAAACCTTGAATTTGCTTTTTGCAGGAACTTCAAATGTCTGTCCCTCTCCAAAGATTACCCAGTTTTCAGAGCCTGGCAGCAAAACATTAAGTTTTCCTGATAATACTTCCATCTCTTCCTTTGCATCTGTTCCGAATTCATATTCACCAGGTAAAATGATCCCAAGGGTTTTTCTTGTTCCATCTTCTAAGTAAACGGTACGGCTAGTTACTTTGCCATCGTAATATACATTGGCTTTCTTTACCACTGCTGCATTCTCAAACTTATCCATTGTGAGTCCTCCGAATTATATGATTCCTGTGTAATTTTATTTAGGATTCATTTTACACTATCTTTTATTTTTACGCAATTTCTTCTTGCACAAAAAGAAGAATTTTCAAAAGCCAATAATCGGGCTAAAGAAATCCCTTCTTTTTTTGTGCATTTCAGTTTACCGGATACTTTCACTTAAAGTCTTATACCGAAGCCTCTTTCCCTCTCATCTGCATGCTTCAATGGCGGATTTTAAGATCTTTAAGCCGCTTTCAAGCTGAGCATCTGTAACTACCAGGGGACATAAGAAGCGGATAACATTGGAATAAGCACCTGCACTTTCTACAATAAGTCCATGGTGTACGCAATATGTAACGATGTCAGATACCAGTTTCCCATTGGGCTCCCTGCTCTCTTGATCCGTTACAAACTCAATGCCCATCATACAGCCAACGCCTCTGACGTCTCCTACTTCTTTTAATTCTTCCTTCCATATCAGAAATTCCCTGCGGCATATGTCTGCGATTTCCAGAGAACGGGTACACAGATCCTCTCTTTCGATGATTTCAATTACCTTAAGCGCTGATGCGCATGCAAGGGCATTTCCGCCAAAGGTTCCTCCGATAATCCCGCTTTTAACACCATCAAAAATGTCTTTTGACGCGGTAACGGCACTTAAAGGAACTCCTCCTGCAATGGATTTGGCACATACAAGGATGTCTGGAGCACAGCCTGCTTCTTTCCAGTAATCTGATACAAACATTTTCCCGGACCGGGCAAAACCAGTCTGTACTTCATCAGCTACCAGCAGTATTCCATTGGCGTCACATACTTTTCTGAGCGCTTTCACCCATTCAATAGGAGCCGGAATGAAACCGCCTTCTCCCTGAACCGGTTCCACCACGATTGCCGCTACATATTCTGCCGGAGATGCTTCCTCAAAAACCTTGTTAAGTCTTTCTAAGTAATAGGCAACGGCTTCTTCCTCACTGTATCCTTCCGGCTTTCTGTAGAGATAGGGAAATTCAGCACGGTAAATCCCATCGGGGAATGGTCCCAAACCGGAAGCATAGGATTTCTTTGCTGTCATGGCCGCCGTCAAAAGGGTTCTTCCATGAAAAGCGCCAGAAAATACGATGATGTTTGGTCTTCCAGTATAGGATTTCGCGGCTTTTACCGCATTTTCAATGGCTTCTGCACCAGAATTGGCAAACATGGTCTTTTTCTCTTCTGATTTTAAGGGAACGATTTCATTCATTTTTTCCGCCAGTTTTATATAACCTTCATGGGTTACAATGTTCATCATGGCATGGAAGTATTTTTCAGACTGATCTTTAACCGCTTCTATCAATTCCGGATGACTGTATCCGATGTTCAGCACACCTACGCCTCCGACCCAGTCAAGAAACCGGTTCCCATCCACATCTTCGATTATCGCTCCTTCTCCTCTGCTGATTACACATGGATAAACGGATTTGATGGCGCCCGGCATGGCTTCCTCTCTTCTTTTTAAAACGGCACTGGCCTTTGGTCCCGGCAATGGGGTTTTTATTTCAGGTAATGAATCCTTTAACATCATATCCTCCATTTCTGCGCTGTCTCGGCGCTTATCAATTGTTCTTTTTATTTATGGAAGCATTCTTAAATTGCTTTCCGGTATATTTCTGTGATTTCCTCTGGTTGAAACACTACCGGATGGTTTGCCATACTGGCAGCGGATACCTTCATGCAGTTATCTGTCAGCCATGGAAGATCTGCTTCTTTGATTCCCATATCTCCAAGAGTTTCTGTTAAACCAAGGTTTGCGGTCAGGTTCTGGATTTTATCTGTAAAATCCAATTCATCCTTCCCTCCAAGTAATCTGGACAGCATTGCAAATTTATGAGGTGCCCCTTTTATGGATGCCTCAAATACATGAGGAGCCAGTGCGGCAAGGCCTCTTCCGTGAACTGCATTCTTCAATCCGCTGACCGGATGTTCCATTCCATGAAGAGCCGTAACTCCTGCCGTATTGATAACCATGCCACCCAGAGTACTTGCCATGCACAGCCTATCCCAGCTTTCTAAATCTCCGGAATCCTGATACAGTTTCATAAGACTTTCTGCAGCAAGCCTTGCTCCCTCTAATGCCATAATGTCCGTCAAAGGCTGGGATACAGAAGAAATATAAGCATCTATATTGTGACACAATGCATCAAATCCTACGGAGGCAAGAACCTTTCCCGGCATCGTTGTCATGAGAAGGGGATCAATGATGGAACAGGCCGGGACAATGGCACTGCATCGGAGAGATTTTTTATCCAGGGTTTCGGGATTTGTCATAACCGCAAATCCATTTCCTTCGCTTCCTGTCCCGCAGGTAGTGGGAACTGCAAGAACAGGAAGGGCCCGGTCACTGGTCTTTTTTCCATAAATGTACTCATTAATGTCTCCACCATTGACTGTCTGAAACGCAATTCCTTTTCCCGCATCAAGACTGCTTCCTCCGCCTAAAGCAATGACAAGGTCGCAGCCCTCAGCCGCCGCTGTATTGGCGCCTTCATAAACCGTGGTTGTCAGCGGATTGGGTTCTACCTTATCAAAAATGACGCTTGTGACACCGCTGTCTTTTAATAAATCCACTGTCCTTGTAAGCAAACCTGATTCCTTGGTGCTTCTTCCTCCGGTTACGATTAAAGCCCGTTTTCCAAACGTGGCTGCCTTTTTTCCAATCAAATCTGATTTGCCCCGGCCAAAAACCAGATTCACTGGCAAATAATATTGAAATTCCATGTCAAACCTTCTTTCCTGTTTCGTAAAAACCAATGGGTCTGTCTTAAACCATGAAACAAATCCCCTTACTGACAATTATTTCACATTTACTGTTTTACCATCTTCCGCTCCAACAAAATAGTCCTCTGTCAGTCCGTAATCCTTTAATATTTTCAGCAAAGCACCATCTTCCTTCATATCATTTAAGCACTTGTTCACCTCATCTAAAAATTCCTTGTCTTCAAAGCGCAGGGCGGCACCAATCTGTCCGCTGGCCTCGGCTTCGTAAGGGGAAAGGAGCTTTAAATCAAGGGAACTGTCCGAAGATAGCGTATAACCAGCTACAATACCATCTGTTACAACAGCATCAACCTTCCCGGTATTGACGGCTGTCATAAGAGTTGCCTGGTTGTCGTAGGCATCAAGACTTCCGATTTTCCCTTCATCCAGCCATTTCTGAGCGGTTTCATAGAAGGTGGTGCCAGGCTGTGCACCGACTTTTTTCCCTTTTAAATCTTCCTTGCTCTTTATCTGGGAGCTGCTTGGGATCACCACCGCTTCTCCCTCCTGATACCATTTATCGGTAAAAGCAGCTACCTGAAGCCTTTCATCTTTTACATACATGGCGTCAGCGACCATATCGATATTCTTATTGTTCAGTTCCACCAAAAGATTGGAAAAATCAATTACCTTCATCTGGATATCCTTAATTCCCAAACGCTTGCATACCTCTTTTAATATCGCAATATCAACTCCTTTTAATTCTCCGGTTTCCACATCCGTATAGGAAAAAGGTGCGTCGTTGGAGGATCCAATGAGAATATATCCTTTCTCTTTAAGCTTCGTAAGCATCTCTGATTCTCCAGAAACAGACGCAGATTTTTCCGTTTTGCCGCTCTCCGCTTTCTTAAGCCCACAGCCAGTTACCATTGATAAGGCCAGGAAAGACATCAGTATGTATGCCATCCCTCTTTTTCGATTTACTTTTTTCATAAGCTCCATTCCTTTCTTTGCAATGATTTAAACCGTTTTTAGTTTCTAAACATTCAGTTGCTATGGGGTCCTTTTCAGCCTGCGTTCTACAACTGCACTAAGCTGGGAAAGAGGAATACTAAGCATCAGATATACAAGCGCCAAAATGGTATATGCCTCAACCGTGAGAAACGTCTGGGAAGCATAGGTCTTGGTTCGAAGCAAAAGCTCCTGCACGGATATCATGGCAAGCAAAGAAGTATCTTTTATCAGCATCACCAGATAATTACCGAAGACGGGTACGGAATTACGCAGTGCAGGAGGTATGATAAAGTGAAACAGCACCTTTCGTTCACTGAATCCAAGAGCCAGACCTGCTTCCCGCTGACCGGGGTCTACCGCCAATATGGCTGACCTTATGACCTCTGACATGTAACAGCCATAATTAATTGCAAATCCAACGATTCCGCAGGTAGATGCTTTCAGCTGCATATTGGCTTCATAGCCAAATGCGGTCAAAATTCCGTTTATCACCGTTGGCACCACATAATAAATATAAAATAGCTGAACCAAAAGAGGGGTTCCCCGAACCAGTTCTATGATGACAGCCAGGAATCGGCTGAGCACCCGGTTCTTTGACAGCCTTCCGATCGCGATCAATAATGCTGCGATTAAAGCAAATGCAAAGCCTGCAAGGGTAATGTACAAAACGATCCCGATGCCTCCCCACAAACTGGGTCCCAATGTTCCAAACGCTTTTCTAAAATTTAATTCCATGAGATCACCTCCTTATAACACTCTGGACAGGAATGCTTTCGTTCTTTCATTTTGGGGCTGAGTGAAAATTTCACCTGGAGGTCCTTCTTCCACCACATAACCTCCATCCATAAAGATGACCCGGTCCGCCACGTCTCTTGCAAACCCCATCTCATGAGTCACTACAATCATGGTCATTCCCTCTCCGGCTAGCTGTTTCATAACCTCCAGCACATCTCCCACCAGCTCCGGATCTAAGGCAGATGTGGGTTCATCAAACAAGAGAATCTCCGGTTTCATGGCAAGCGCTCTTGCAATTGCCACCCTTTGCTGCTGCCCTCCGGAAAGGGAAGAGGGGTAAGTACCTGCCTTGTGCTCAAGCCCTACCTTACAAAGCAGTTCCATGGCCTGTTCCTTTGCCTCTTTGACTGGTACTTTATTTAATTTAACAGGTGCATACATAACATTTTCCAAAGCGGTTTTCAGTGGAAATAAATTGAACCGCTGAAACACCATCCCCACCTGTTTCCGGTAGTCTGTCACCTTTTTTCCAAGCTGGATAATGTTTTCCCCAAGATACAGAATCTCACCGTTTGTAGGCTTCTCCAGCAAATTGATGCAGCGCAGAAACGTACTTTTTCCAGAACCGGAAGGTCCGATGATCACTACCACTTCTCCCTTTTTTACGGTCAGATTGACATCCCGCAAAACTTCCAAATCCTCAAAACATTTGGACAGATTATTGATTTGCAGCATACTCCATATCCTCCTTTCTCTCATGCTCTCCTTAAGCTTCTCCAATAAAAAAGAGCAATGTCTTTTTTTCAAAAGCTCCATTGCCCAGGGGGTATTTCATATTTAATTGATATTAACTGATTTAAGAAACCAGATGTGGAAACTTCTTCCGGATAATATCCGTCAGTATTTCACAGGTTCCTTCTACTCCAAGAAGACTGGAATCGACCATCACATGTTTGTAGTCCTTATCCGACATGAGATAACCGCAATAATGTCTGTGGTAGGATTCTCTCGCTTTATCCACCGATGCAATCATCTTTTTTGCTTCATCCGGTCTCATATTCAGTCTTTCGATACAATTGGTCAGCCTTGCTTCATAAGGCGCATAGATGAAAATATTGATGATGTTTTTATGATCCCTTAAAATATGGTCTGCACATCTGCCTACAATGATACAGGACTCACGTTCCGCCAGATCAACGATAATTTTCCTCTGAACAGCAAAGATTGAATCCTGAATGGTTGTGGTTCCCATGCCCAGCGGATAATTCATATTGAAAAACGCCGATTTTGCGCTTTCCTCCACGTCACTGATCGCGGAAACAGGAAGATTCAAATCCTTTGAAGCCATTTCTACGATATCTCTGTCATAGTATTCAACTCCCAACCTCTCGCTCACCAGCCGGGCTATGGGTCTTCCAAGACTTCCGAATTGTCTTGTAATGGTAACAACAAATTTTTCCTTCACACTGAACACCTCTTTCCTGGGATCTCTCTTTTATTTTGCTAATTATACCCCTTAGGCTACCAGGCTGCAATGTCCGCTGACTCCAATTTTTCATGCAGTTATTGTACTCTGAGTACAAAGCATGATATACTTAACCATCAATCATCAGGGAGGACTGCTATATGAGGACACAGATATCCGATCTCTTCCAAACAACAAAAGAAAAATACAGCCTCACGCTTCACAGCGGAGACTTCGGCCTGACCAATTCCGTATCCTGGGTATATCTTGCGGAAGATTTTCAGAATATGCCATTTTTAAAAGGTGGGGAGCTGGTTATTACTACGGGACTTTTTACCAGAAGCGGAATAACCCTTTCAGAATTTATCTGCGCCCTGGTCACCCGCAATTGCAGTGGAATCGTGATCAATGTGGGGCAATATATCGATCTTGAAGACCTATCCGGAGAAATCCTGGAATTTTGCAGAAACAGCAACTTCCCCTTAATTACCATGCCATGGAAAATCCATCTGGTGGACATTATGCAGGACTACTGCCGGACCCTTCTATTGAGCACCCAGAGTATGGATCTGTTAACTGCTGCCTTTCAGGGCGCCATCTATCAGACTCCCCTCTATGAAAACACACTTCTTACCTTAAACCAGAATGGATTTCCCACCGATGCCGAATACCGGATTATCATCATACAGAACCTTCAAAACACCACAAGAGTCACATTCTCCCTTAACCATCGTCAGTTAAAATACCACCTTTTTGAGCACGACCATCATCAGATATTAATCTACCTTTCGTTCCAGATATCGTTCCACGAGATATTGGAAATACTTTTGTTCTGCGACAGCATCACTCTCGGTATCAGCAATCCCTTTCATTCCTTAAAAGATTTCAGCCTCTGTTATAAACGCGCCCGTTTTGCCCTTGCAGCGGCTTCCTTCTGGAACATACCTTCCATGAATTTCGATAAGCTTGGAATCTTCCAGATCCTTTTTTCTTCCTCTGATCCGGAAATGTTGAAAGATATCTATCAAAATAATCTTGGAGTGCTGGAAGCCTTTGATGCCGCCCATGACTCAGACTATATGGATACCTTACGAACTTTTCTGCTTTCCGACTGCAATTTACTGGAGACAGCCGATAAGATGCACACTCACCGGAATACGGTAATTTATCGATTGAAAAAAATCAAAGACATTCTGGAGACGGAGTTAAATGATTCTAAAATCAAATTTGACCTCTTGATGGCATTTTACATACGGGAGTATTTTCTGATATACTAATGATTACGGTACGACCTGATTTATAATTATGAAAGGAGGAAATCCTATGAAACAAAAAAGAAAAAAGAAAAAATCCAATAGTATGCAGTATTTGCTCATGCTATTCATGATTACTGTTGGAGCCGTATGCGGCTACTATATCGGGCCATATGCACAAGACATAATAAATGCAGAGAAATCCATGTCTGAAATCCTGTTATCTGTCCTCGTACTTTTCCTTGGAATTTATATGGCTACTCTCATACAAATTATTCTTCATGAAGGAGGGCATTTGCTTTTTGGGCTTATGACTGGCTACCGCTTCTCTTCCTTTCGCATTGGCAGCTTCATGTGGATAAAACAGAACGGTTCCATTCAATTCAAAAGATTTTCACTGGCTGGAACTGGGGGACAGTGCCTGATGGCTCCTCCGGAAATGAAGGATGGAAAATTCCCATATGTTTTATATAATATGGGCGGTTCCATTGCAAACCTCTTTGCATCTGTATTATTTGCGTTGATTTCGCATTTCACCCAAAATAGCTTTGCTGTGTCTTACTTCTTTTTTATAGCAGCTGCAATCGGTGTTATGATTTCACTTATGAATGCCATTCCACTGAAACTGGATATGGTGAACAATGATGGTTATAACGCTGTATCCCTGGGCAAAAATCCGGAAAGCCTGCGCTCCTTCTGGATTCAGATAAAATTTGGTGAATTGAGTACAAAGGGAATTACGACCAGGGATATGCCACAGGAATGGTTTGAAATGCCGTCACCGGAAGCCTTAAAAAACAGCATGACTGCATTTTTAAGCACACTTGCCTGCAGCCAGATGATGGCTGAAAAAGAGTTTGAAAAGGCAGATCAAGCCATGCGTGAACTGCTCCAGATGGATACCGCTATAACCGGACTGCATCGCAGTCTCATGACTGCGGACTTAATCTATTGTGAACTGATGGGCGAAAACAGGCCGGAAGCCCTTATGGAACTGTTGGACCAGAAACAGAAAAAATTTATGAGGGCCATGAAAAGTTTACCCTCCATTCAGCGCACAGAATATGCCTGGGCTTTGCTTTTTGAAAATGATGAACAAAAAGCCCGCCAGATCTGGCAGGCTTTTGAAAAGACGGCAAAAAGTTATCCATATCCTGGGGAAATCTCCAGTGAGAGGGAACTCTTGGAATGTGCAAAAGTTCGGTACCAGGATTCACTTTAATATCTACAAAAAGGAGGTTCGTAATTTTGGTCAATCACGAAACCTCCTTTTTTGATACCGAAAACAATACTGGCTTACAAAGCTTTCAAGAATTCCAGATACGCCTCGGAGCTCTTTTTAAGTGTTTCTGAAGATGGCTCATACTCAGCTCCGTAAAATGGGAAAAATGATCGGTAATCAGCATTTGTATAACGAAAGGTAATCTCAAAAGGAGATAATAATTGTTTCAGCGTATAGAGATAGCGTCCAGTTTCACAGTAATCTTCCTCTTTAATACCAACAGAAACCGCCAAGGCCACTTTGCGGTCTTTTAATTTGTCTCCTCCATTGGAGCCATATGCCCAACCGTGGGTAAAAACTACATCTAACCATTTCTTTAAAAGAGGAGGACAGTTGAACCAGTATACTGGAAACTGCAAAATCAAATTTCCATGGGATTCAATGAGTCTTTGCTCTCTCTCAACATCAATCTTTTCATCCGGATACTCCTTATACAACTCATGAATGGTATAGCTATCCGGATGTTTTTTTAACTCTTCCAGCCAGCGTTTATTAATAACAGATTTACCAATCTCCGGGTGAACCACAACAACAAGTGTTTTCATAGTTACTCTCCTTACCTATCCAGTTTTTTCATTATAGAGTCCTTAAAACCCTTTCTTTTTGAAGTATATCGCGTGTATTGTATTCCATCAAGTACGCACATGAACGTTAGGTACTATACCGGAGGTTAGTATTCGTTGTGAAATTCCTCGAAAAATTGCTTACAATCAAAGGATTTTCAAGCACTCATGAACCAGCTCACATTGCAAGATTTCAATCCCCACAATCACAGCTACATCATAATGCTTATCCACAAAAAAGGATTCCATCGGAAATAAAAATACCGATGAAATCCAACATGCAATACACATAAAAAGAAAACAGGAATTAATTAAAGATGCGTATGTAATTCATCCATCCCCAATGCTGTAAGAAGTTTATAAGCATTAACAATATAAAAACCGCCGGGAATGAGTGAACAGATGGCTAACATTGTATTATAGTTAGTAGATTTTTCTCCTAATAAACAGGCCATAATCCAAAATGCCAAGAACAAAATAAAAGAAACAATTGTTCTAATAGAAAGTTTTTTAATTTGCTTTTCTTCGTTTTTTTCCATATATACTCTCCCGACTTTCCTACATTCCTTCTTTTAAAAGACCATCTATGCAGATATTATTGAAACTATGGTTCTTCCGATAAAAACAAACATTATCTGCCTTGTCAGAAAATGAAAGCCCCACACATTCATATAAAAACCTTAGGCAAATCTATAAAAACATATATTCAGCCGTTACCATTATCATAGAATTTTATTAATAATCATATTCTAGCGTATGTAATCCATACATTCAACGCAATAATTGTATGCATTATAATTTTATGGGATCAGCACTAAACGCCTTAATATATTTCTTTTAATCAATCTTTCCATTCTTTGAGGAAAAGGAAAATCCAAGTCATATGCAGTTGATAGTCTGCGGCTTTTCTCTTGCCCTAACCCCTACCCACAAAATTGAAGTAGACATCAACCTATATAGGTATAGTTTTTCTTCTTCCACGGTTCTGGACGTTCATGCACCACAATCAAATCGATACACTCACACACAATTTCAGGGGTTAACTTCTGAATATCGGCGTACCTGTTTACAACCTCCATAAAACGAACAGCATTCAATATTGTGTCTTTCGCTAAATTAATTCCCTGTTTCATGGTCTTCTTTCGCTTCTCATATAAACTTATAAAAAGAAAATAAAAATCACAACGTGACAAATATTTCAAGATGTGATACAATTAATTTAGTCCCAAAACGGACTAATTATTCGACATTAAGGAGAAGTATAATATGAAAAATAGTTTAAACAAAAGTTTAGAGAGCTTTTATGATTCCTATTTCGGCATTAACGCAATCTATGACAGATGGGCAAAATTACATGGCTTGACGTCAGGCTCTCTATTTGTGCTGTATATCATTCATGAATATCCAATTGAATGCACGCAACGTTTTATCTGCGATAAGCTTTTTTATCCTAAGCAAACAGTAAATGCTATTTTGAACTCTTTCATACAGCAGGGATATGTTATAACGACAATAGCCAAAGAAGATAAAAGGAGTAAAACTGTTTCATTCACAGAAAATGGGCAGAAGTACGCAGATGAGCTGTTAAGCAAATTGCGGAGTTTTGAAGAAGAAGCTCTCATTAACATGAATATCGATGAACGCCACGCTATGATTCGCGGTACTGCTAATTTTTATGAGCAATTAAAAAATATACTGGATTCATACGAGCAGAGTTAATCATTAGAAATACAACTATTAGAAGTAGAGGTAAATTAGGTGAAGAAAGAATTTTGGAAATATGTAATTCCGTCCATGATAACTTTTTTGGTCACTGGCATTTATGTCAGTGTGGACGGCTTCTTTGTAGGTCGGACAGTTGGAGATTTGGGTTTAGCAAGCGTTACCCTTGCATGGCCAATTGCTTCACTGATCTTAGCAGTTGGTACAGGAATTGGAATGGGCGGCGCAGTAAACGTTTCTATCCATATGGGAGCTGGTAATAAGGAAAAAGCAGACAAAGCTTTGGGGAATGCTATAACAGCCTTGCTGATTGCTTCGGCTGCACTCACCATTATTTTGTTGCTGCTCGGGAAGCCGATCCTTCGTTTGCTGGGTGCTGAAGGTGAGCTTCTTGATCTGAGCAGCCAATATGTCCACATCCTTGCAGGAGGTGCTGTTTTTCAGGTATTCGGTTCAGGCATTACCCCATTGTTGCGCAATCAGAACAAGGCCTGGATTGCTATGGTACTTATGGTAACAAACTTTGTAATTGATACAACACTCAGTGGTGTGTTTGTCATGCTCCTGAAATTTGGTGTTGCGGGTGCCGCATGGGCAACACTGATTGGACAATGCGTTGCACTAGTCCCGGCATTACTTATTTTGTTTAAGAAGGAAAACCGTGTTCCGCCATCTTCTTATAAACTAAATAAGGAAACTATAGGTCATATTTTAAAGGTTGGAGCACCCATTATTGGTTTGAGCTTTATTCCCTCTTTGACCACACTCATTATTAACAAACAAGCACTTGCTTATGGCGGAACAGTGGCACTTGCCGCCTTTGCGGCTATCTCCAATACACTTACAATCGGTCAGCTTCTTTTGCAGGGAATCGGTGAAGGGAGTCAGCCGCTAATTAGCTTCCAGTATGGTGCGAACAATCATAAGGCTTTAGCAAAATTACGAAAATGGACCTATACACTGGCATTAGTAATAGGTTGTGTTGCAACCGTTGGAATGCTCTTAGCCCGCTCTTTCGTTCCTAGATTTTTCGGCATTTCCGAGGAAGCATCAAGCATTCTTCAAATAGCGTTGCCTCTGTGCGCCTTATCACTACCGTTTTACGCATTTTCCAGAGTGACAACAGAGTATTTCAATGCCATCAAAAAAAGCCGCAATGCTTCAGTGATGGTCTATGGAGAAGCTTTAGTTCTATTACCGCTTTGTGCATTTATTCTGCCAATGCTCTTAAAGCTAAACGGAGTATGGGCTACTCTGATGGTTGAACAATTCCTCCTGGTTTTAATCGGACTGTTTCTCAGGGTGAGAAGCAGGAAACAAGAAATATAAAGCAAATCCTCCAATAAAGATTATTTACAATTCATCGATGATCGTTTGACTAAACTAAACGACTATGATTTTCGTAAACATCCTTATTGGAGGACTACTAAAGAACAAACGCTTTTTTAGGATTACTTTCTAATAATCAAAGGCAACTTGAAGGCCCTTTCATAAGTCTTAAGCTTTTGGCCTACGAAACGCCCGTTGATACTGATGAGGAATTTCAATAGATTCCTTTAAATGCTCCCCGGCATGGAGTGTCCAATATGGATCATTCAGTATTCCCCGTCCGATGGCTACAAAATCGGCCTTATTTTCCTGTACTACCTTTAGTGCCACCTCTGGGTCCTGCAAATTACCTACGGCTATGACTGGAACATTGGTTGCACTTTTAATGCTTTCGGCCATAGATACCTGGTAACCAGGGAATGCATTGTCCGGCCCTTTTGGTCCTTCTCCTCCGCTGCTTACATGGAAAACGTCTACACCCGCTGTTTTATACTTTTTAGCTAATTCCATTGCATAATCTATGGAATATCCTCCATCTGCATATTCTACTGCAGAGATTCTAAAAAGCAGCGGCATTTGCTCCGGAATCACTTCCTTAATGGCTGAAATCACTTCCACCCCAAATCTTGATAATTCCTGTCCATACTTATCATCCCGTCTGTTGGTCAGCGGTGATTGGAACTGATGAATCAAATAGCCATGGGCTCCATGGATTTCAATAAAATCCACTCCAGCCTTTACCGCACGTTTGGCTGCATTCTGAAACTTTTTAACAATCTCTTCTGCTTCTGCTGTGGTCAATTCACGTGGATTTTTATACTCCTCAGAAAATCTGATACTGGAAGGTGCAACTGGAATATCTGCATCTTCTGCTTTTCTTCCTGCGTGCGCAATCTGTACGCCAACAATTGCTCCATACTTTTTGCATTCTTCGATCAGCTTTTTTAACGGCTCTATCTGAGAATCTGACCAAAGTCCCAAATCATAATCAGTGATTCGTCCATCGGGATCAACATCGGTCATTTCTATAATGATCATACCAACACCACCTACAGCTCGGCTGACATAGTGTTGGAAGTGCCATTCATTCACGATACCATCTCTCTTTACCACGGAATATTGGCACATTGGCGGCATTACAACCCTATTTTTAAACTTTAAATCCTTTATAACAATCGAATCAAAAATATTCATTATGCATATCCCTTCTTTCAAGAATCTATCTACAGTAATTCTATTTTTCATTATATGGCAGATGCGCAGTGATTAGTAGAATGCACTTTTTAGTAAGATACTACCCAAAAAGTGAGTCTTTCCTCATATGCTCTCATAAGAAAAGAAAATAGAGCCTGATTTTGAAAATGCAATGAGACGAAACAGCAAAATATTAAGCTTTATGGAACGTTTTAATAAATTACCCATAAAAACATCAGCGCCTCAGATTTTGGAACGGGTCATGGGATTTGATTATTCTGCAAAGGAACCAGTTTACTACCCTGACACTTCCTCCCTCCAGGCCGCCCTAAAAAGATACCTTCTGGAAGGGAAGGAAGTGTTTACTACTGCAGGATTTTTGCCCTGGTAATGAGCTTATAATCCTAAATTATGATACTAAAACTTGCCTTTTAGTCCTTCTGTGAATTGCTGATATGCATCAATCACATAATCGCACCAGGAATCAAAGTCCGGATCTGCTTCCTTTTTTTCCGGGTTCTTATCCAGGTATTCAAGATACATTTTCAGACCTTTTTTTATAGGAATCTCACATTTAAAATCATGATTTATCGCATTTATTTTCGATATATCATAGACACTGGAATATTGCTTATCCCCTGAAATAGTGCTGGCATTGTCATATTTCTCTGATAATGCCAGTAAATCACTGGGGATATGAACTATATTGGGTTTCTTACCCAACAATTCATATAGATCATGATAGATCATGTCCCAGGTGGCAATTTCAGGATTTACGATTTGATAGGCTTGCAGTAACGCTTTCTCATTCCCCACCAAGCCCACAAAACCTTTGGCAAAATCATTTGCATGAGTGGAATGCCAGGTACTTTTTCCATCTCCATGTACAATTACCGGTTTGTCCTGCAAGATACGTTGAACTACACTATAGCATGTCTTTCCTTTCACACTTAATGGGATTCTGTCATTACTATAAGTTTGTGCAGGTCTGACAATCGTAACTGGAAAGTTGTCCGCATGCAGGAACAGCTGCTCACAAGCTGCTTTATCCCGACCGTATTTGCTATAAATGTTCCCTTGCTCATAGTCTTCCTTGAAGCATACTGCATTTTCATGATTATACGTAACAACGGTGGAAATAAAGATGTATTGCTTAATTTTCCCCTGAAATGCAGCAATCTGAATTCTGGCCTGCTCTGCCGAATAAACGATAAAATTAACGACAACATCGTAATTCTCCTGATTCACCAAATTGGTCAATAATTCAGAATCATTCATATCACCAATAATTTGTTTTGTTCCCTGAGGAGTTTTTTTATTTCCTCGATTTAAAATATGCACCTCATTCGATTCAATATTTGCTAAGGACTCGGTTATTGGTGAAGAGATTGTACCGGTACCGCCAATAATTAATATTTTCATATAAAACCTCCATTCTATAAGCAAGTCAATTGTTACATCATATTTTTATTATTATCCTCTCCGTTCTCAAACGGAATATGTTTTCACCTCTAATCAATTATACAATATTGGAACATGAAAGGCATAATCTCATTTTCATTACATAAAAATCCTATGAAATGCTTAAACTCTCTTTTTAGATAGTACCTTTCTAAATAGTGCGTTCTATACATAAAAGTATATAACAACTATAATAAAACCAGATTAGTATGAATCAAAGGAGTATGGATATGAATTTATTTGATAAGACACAAATTGGCAACATGGAAGTGAAAAATCACTTTTTACGTTCCGCTACCTATGAAGGAAAAGCAACTGATGAAGGTTATCCGACAGATGCCACCAAGTCCATCTATCAGGATTTAGCAAAGGGTGATGTTGGTACTATTATTACCAGCTACAGTTATATTACAGATTATGAGCAGCCTGAAAAACACCAGCTGGGCATCTACAATGACAGCTTTATTGAAGCATATCGGGATTTGGTAGAAACCGTTCATTCATACGATGCAAAGATCGTGATGCAAATCGTACACGGTTCTTCTTTAAGCCAGGGATATCGGGAAAAAGCTAAAATACTGGGACCTTCCGCAATTCCACATCCTGTTTCCGGTATTACGCCAAAAGAAATGACAAAAGAAGAAATACAGGATGTAATTCGTTTCTTCGCAGACGCTGCCGGAAGGGTGAAAGCGGCTGGTTTTGATGGAGTACAAATCCACTGTGCCCATGGATATTTGCTGGCGCAGTTTATTTCTCCTCTATTTAATCATAGAACCGATGAATATGGGGGATCTGTACAAAATCGTTTCCGCATCGTGCAGGAAGTCTTTGATGCCATTCGCAACAAGGTCGGTAGTGATTATCCAATCTGGATCAAGATGAATTCTTCTGACGAAATGCCAAACGGTCTTACCGTAGATGAATTTCTGGAAATGGCTAGCTTGCTTGCAAAGGCAGGAATTGACGCCATTGAAATCAGCGGCGATCAATGGACAAAATACAAAGCCAATGAAAGACTGTATTATAAATCAGCAGCAATAAAGTTATCCGAATTGGTTGATACACCAGTGATTTTAACAGGTGGCATCCGCGCTCTTTCCGATATGGAACAGGTTTATCAAACCAGCAAAGTCAATTTATTTGGATTTTCAAGACCATTGCTCAAAAACCCGGCCTATATTCAAACATTAGCCTAAACAGGCATTTCACTTCATCGTAGGCCCGGATATAGAAAATCATTGTATGGATAAATGAAGGATGGGGTTTTGCAAAACAGGTAAATCATTCCCTGTTGGCAATGCCCCACACCTCCTCCATAAAGTCAATGAAATAATCTCTACAAGCTGGACGAACCTCTATTTTATTCTACATCAGATTGGAGTAAGGAATATACAGTTAAATCTACTATACCGATTCCTTTCCAATACTGGGACTGCCTTAAAATCCCCTCTTTTAGAAAGTTATTTTTCTCCAATACTCTCTGGGATCTTTTATTTTCGGGCATTACAAATCCCTGAATCCGATTGACTCCTACTGTGAAAAAAAGATAATCAACCATCGCTTTCACAGCCTCGGAAGCAATTCCTTTGCCCCAGCAGTGCTCACTTAGCCTATACCCGATTGTTATCAGATTTACTTTTTCATCATAATCAAACATTTCTGCAACACCAACGATTTCATTGGGTGCTTCGGCTAGGCAAATTCCTAAAAATATGGTTTTCCTTTTGTTGAAATCTCTTTCAAAATGTCCGATCATATTAAGTACAGTTTCTTTGTTCTTTTTCATATCTCCAGGAATATAGGTGAATACGTTTTTGTTGTTGTATATTTCGAACAGTTCCTCAATATCTGTTTCTACGATTTTACGCAGTATGATCCGGTCATTGGATATGTACGGAAAGTTGGTGTACAGGTTTCCCATATGTGTTTTCTCCCATCATTTTGTCAGATGCGGTCGTTGCCTATATTCATTTTAGCCTACTGCAAAATCCAATGTCAATATGGAACTGTGCTAATTAAAGGAATCTACAGGGGAGCATAACCTATTGGATCTTAAAAAAATAGCGTAAGCACCTGTATTGATGTTTACGCTGTTTTTATTCTCAACATTTTCGGAAATTACTTCCCCAGTTTGGTATCCCTCTTACAGAACTTCCACATATCCATCCGTTCCATGCACGCGAATCCGCTGCCCGTCTTTTATCAGTCTGGTGGCATTCTCCACTCCAACCACAGCAGGCAAACCATATTCCCGGGCGATAACTGCACCGTGGGTCATCAGACCGCCTACTTCCGTGACCAGTCCTTTGATCGATACAAACAGCGGTGTCCAGCTTGGATCCGTAAATGAGGTGACCAGAATATCCCCCTCTTCCAGTTGGGCATCTTCCATCTTTAAGATTACACGAGCTCTTCCCTCTATCACTCCAACAGAAACCGGCAAACCGGCAATTGCTCCGGTTGGGAGACTTTCCCGTTTGTATTCCCCTGCAACAATCTCCCCATCGGAGGTGATGACTCGTGGAGGAGTTAGTTTTTTATAAAACTTATACTCATCTTTTCGTTTGCTGATGATCTGGTAATCCAGTATATTCGTTCTTACGGTATCTTGAAATTCTTTCAAGGTGAGATAATAAACATCTTCTTTTTCATGAATAACGTTTGTATTTACGAGCCGCTTGGCTTCTTTTAGCAATGCCTGTTTATATATAAAATAACGGTTCACCATTCCATACTTTGGATATTCGCGATAACCAATATAATTTCGAAGCAAATCTATTTTTACTTTTGTTTCCCTGGCCTTCTGTTCTCCATCCGGTAATTGCTTCAGCCGATCTAACAATTCCTGTTCTTTTTTCACGGCTTCCATCATTCCCTGCTGGAATTTAAGGCTACTGGCATTGGGTTCAAAAATTCTGATGTTATTTAAGATCAGGGAAAGAAGTGTTGTCGGTTTTTCGCTCCAACGTGTTTTCGTAATATCGATTTCTCCAGCACACCGCATCCCATACTTGTTAAGAAAATCACAGATAGCATTCTGGACTTTCTGACCTCCGTCAAATGTCTCCAGTTTCTCCAAAAAGCTATCTTCTTTCACTTGCTTAAAATATTCAATAAGTTCCGGATAAGGGCGAACTACATCTGCAACCTCCATTAATGCCAGCCCCATCTCCGAAGTGATATTGTTTGGTACTGATTGAGAAAGTGTATCTGCTGCATTTTTTTCGCCTAACCATTGATATATGTTTTCATTAATCCAGGAGGAGGCTTTCATTGCTGCCATGATGACTGCGGAACTTTGAGGATCAAATAATAGAGCCTTTAAGCGCGGAATGTCTTCCAGAATGAAATCAAATAACTCTGCTCCTGATTTCTCCTGGATGTTTTGCCTTAATTCTTCTATTGAAGCCTGGCATTTCTCCATCAAAGCAGTTACTATAGCCGGGTCATTTTCTATTTGAGATTCATTCCTCCCAAAGACCATATCTTTTCCGGCTTTTGCTAAATTCTGTTCCTGCTCATCCTCTGGTAACAATTTTATAAAATCTCCCTGCTCCATTATGGTCATAAGTGAGTCCTTTATGAGAGGATCGGATTGTCCCAAGGTATCTATTACTGCTTTTCTGCTGAAAGGTGAAGCCAGACTCTGCGCAACATCTACAAATAATCTTCCACCGGCTTTAAATCTGGGACCAAAGGACGTCAACTGAAAGAAATACATTCCCAACGGCTTCATTGGATCGGTCATCATCTGCTGATGGCCCACTGATACATAGACGTGATTTTCCTGATCATTGGCCTCAGGAATTGGATATAAAGTAGTGATTGGCCGGCTCTGGACCAAATAAATTTTATCATCAGACAGACACCATTCCATATCCTGAGGGCATCCAAAATGTTCTTCCAACTTTCTGCCCATACGCTCAAGCTCTAGTATCTGCTGATCCGTAAGAACTGGCAGGTTTTGCAGCTGCGGTTCCATTTCCCGTTCTATGGTACCTCCTGCATCCATGGCATAAATACCCAGCTTTTTGGCAGATATTTTCTTATCAGCAATCTTTCCGTTAGCCACTTTGTAGACATCAGCATTTACCATACCGGATACCAAAGCCTCACCTAATCCGAAGCTGGCATCAATGGAGGTCACTTTTCGATTGGAAGTGATGGGATCGGCAGTAAATAAGATTCCTGCTGCTTTTGGAATGACCATCTTTTGAACAACCACAGACAAATAGACTTTACGATGATCAAAACCATTTTTAATCCGGTAAGTTACTGCTCTCTCCGTAAACAATGATGCCCAGCACTTACTGATGTGTAAAAGAATTGCATTCTTTCGGATTATGTTTAAATACGTATCCTGCTGCCCTGCAAAGGACGCTGTCGGCAAATCCTCTGCGGTTGCGCTGGATCTTACCGCATAAGCATCATTTTCACCAAGTCTGGAAAGAAAGCAGGCAATTTCGTCCGTCATGTCTTTTGGAATGGCGGTCCCTTCAATGGCCTTGCAAATCTGCCCGCTTACTTCACGGATTCCAGCTCTGTCTTCCAGCCTTTGCAGCGATAGCTGGTCAAGCAATTGGTTCAATTACGGCGTTTCCTTAATGATTCTTTTAAAAGCGTCCGTTGAAATACAAAAGCCATCAGGTACAAGGATTCCTTCAATCCTTGATAACTCCCCCAGATTTGCGCCTTTTCCCCCAACAACTGTGAGTTTTGTTTTGTCAATGTCATGAAAACCAAGCACATAGCAGCTCATATGTTTGCCTCCTTTGGTATTCCTTCTTTGAGTTCCATACAACCTTCTCCGACCGATGCCGGAACAAGCTATTGCATTATATCATTGGCAAATCAGAACAAACAGTCTGTAATTCCGTTTTTTAATGTGTTATAATAAAAGAGAAGGGAAATCAAAACGTCCTTAAATCTTTAAAGACCCTCTAAACCCTCTGACCCCATAATAAGATTCTGCTCCATTATGATATACAAACACAGTATCATACCGGCAATCACAAAAGAGAGCGCCTCCCAGTTTTCTTATACGATCAGGGGTTTTCACCCAACTGGAGGTTTTCCTGTCAAAATTCCTCAGTTTCTGAAGCTCCCGGTATTCTTCTTCCGTTAAAATCTCAATTCCCATAGCATCTGCCATATCTATGGCATTATTATCCGGTTTGTGTACCTTCCGTGACTCCAGTGCTTCACGGTCATAGCAGATACTTCTGCGTCCTTTTGGGGTTTCTGGGGAACAGTCATAAAAAATATATTCATCCTTGTCCTTGTCATAACCAACGACATCCGGTTCCCCTCCAGTAAGCTCCATTTCATTGAGAGACCACAGCTTTTCCATATTATTAGTAAGCTTCGCACTTACTTTCTCCCATTCAAGATCTTTATGATAATCTGAATTTTTCCCAAAACGGGTTTTTAATGTATTTAGTAATTCCTCACGCTGTTTCGCGGTTAGCTCTTTGTTCTTGCCACTGCTATTATTCTGGGGCATAATAATTTCTCCTATATTTTTACTTAAAACAGTAACTATAATGTGCTCATTTTTCCAGGCATTCATGCAGAAAATCAAAGGTCAGGAAGCACCTACTTAATAAAGTCTTTTTATATAAGCGTTCTAATGCCATATTCTCTTATAGGGCTAGCTGTTGTTAAGTAATAAGCAAGGTATCCTGAATCATATGGCTCAGAATACCTTGCTTTGCTGTGATACATTTATTCTCCTAATGGGTACTTTTATGGTACTGACCAAAATTAAGTTTTAATGCAGGTCGTACCCCATCTCGTGCCAGACTTACATTGGCATAGCTTCGAATAGTGCAATTGGTACCGACAAAATACGCACGGGACGGCTTATTTCCCTGGGTTCTTAACCACCACCAGGAGCAGCCAACTTCTTTACCGTCTCTAATGATATAGTTGTCTTTGCTGGTTTTATCATATACATATAAGCTGCAGCCATCAGATTTCTTCATTTTTGCAAAGTCTGTTCCAACAGCGCGCAACAAATCCTTGCCGCATATATCAGAGTAGTTCTTTATTTCATTCACGCTGAGTAAAAAGACCTTGTCCTCTGTATCCGGGCTGTCGTTTCCATTGTCCGTGCATAGAGTCGTTTTTATCAATTCCTTTTCCTCAGAATGAAATGCCGTGTGATAGAACTCTTCGTTCAGCCATTTACGCAGATCACAATCATGCCACGTTATATCCACACAATCACGCCATTTGATATCTTCACGATTGCCATGATACCGTTTGCAGTCCAGGATATCTTCACTTAAAATAAACATCTCTCCGCCTGAATTCTTTAGAACACGCCATTTGATTGGTAATTCTGTCCCATCCTCTAATTGCGGATAAGTGCCCAACAATATGATATCTCCGGCTTTCGCATCAAAATTCAACATATCTGCACCTGCTTTCCTGTTTAACGACAGTTCTCCACTTGGACAGTCTTAGCCTGAATAAACTACAATACTTACTTATTGCCACTGCAGGCTTTAAATATGGAACCAACCCGGTTATTGATGTCAAAATATCCGCTGTCCATTAAGATGGTAGGTTTCACCTTTGCCGCATCTGGTCTTCCGTTTTCTAAACATTCTTCATCTGCATACGCAGCAACAATTTCTCCAAGAAACATCGTAAAATCAAATATAGGAATCGTCTGTATTACTTTACAAAGATAATTTACCGGACATTCTTTTATCATTGGCGCGTTCCCAGTTTCGTCATAAAATGACTTAAAAACATTTGACTTATCCACTTTATTTCCGGTTACAGTTCCACAATAATCGGTTTTTTCTATTTCATCAGAAGATGGAATGTTTACAGAGAAAAATCCATTTTCTATGACTCCAGCAGTTGTATGATGAGAATTTTTTAATGAAATATAAAGTACGGACTTTTGACTTACCACTCCATACGCTCCAATGGTGGCATAGTTTGGTTTTCCGTTTACAGAAGCACCGGCTAAAACCGTAACATATGGTCCATAAGGAATGTTAACTATTTTTGTTTTTGTCATATTTATTCTCCTATTATTCTTTCATATTTTGCTGCAGCAATGAAGATTATATAATAGAATTTTATAAATATATAGACTTTTTCTTTCGGATGGAATATCATATAGATAGAGTGCGCCGGTATGCGTACTCTTTTTTATTTTAAATTTTTTATCTTATATCTCTTTTGACGGTAAACGAAGGAAGGTAAGAATTTTCTATTTCCTCTTTGAGCATTCCTACAGCCCTTATCAGATCCTCATCGCTGCAATTGCATACACACAGGCGTATTCCCTCAGGAACCGAAAAGCCATCGAGACAGCAGTTTTGAATGCTGTTTACCAATACATTGGATTTAGCAAGCCTGCTTACGATTATCTCTGAAACACCTATTTCGGTTTCTATAAAGGCATAAATACCCGTGAGAGGAATATGGTATCTGACATCAGTTTGAAAAGAACGTTCACAGGCTCGTCTCAAAACATCCATCTTCTGTTTATAAAACTTCTTGGTTCTTGCAACATGGGACTTATACATACGGCTTTTTAAATATATTTCCAAGGCACCCTGGGTCAAAACGGGAGTATTTAAATCCATACTTTGCTTATATCGTATAAACTCCTCTTTCAGTGGTTCCGGTATAATTGTCATTCCAAGGCGCAGCCCTGGCAGCAAAGTCTTTGAAAAGCTGCGAATATAAATAACTCTGCCTCTGCCTTCCATGGCATATAAGGGATCCACCTTTTCCTCTAGTTCCAAATCTGCCAGGTAATCATCCTCTACAATATAAACATCATACTGGTTAGCCAGACGGATTATATCCCGTTTTTGCTTATCATTATAGCAAAAGCCTGTGGGATTTTGAAATCTTGGCATGGTATAGAAAAATTTGATATCACCTGCCTGGAACACCGCTTCCAATTCCTTTAAATCAATTCCATCTCTAGTCCTTTTTATCCCGATAACCGGAATTTTATTACACTTTAACGCCTGAATCATAACCGAATACGTGGGCTGCTCCACAACTACTTTTGCACCGGCTTTCGGAAAGGGCATGGCTGCAAGAATATATAACGCCTGTTGGGCACCGTTAGTCATGTAAATATCCTGCTCCCTTGTGAAAATGTGAAAATTCATTAAATGCTTCGCAAGAGCCAGCCTTAATTCTTCCATTCCCTGAGGGGCTGCGTATTCCATCAGTTTATTCTTATAAACAGAAATGGATTTCTCCATACAATGATAGAAATCTTTATATGGATTGATACAATCCGGGGGCCTGACGGTAATTAAATCGATCTCATTTTTTGTATTTGCCGTTTTGTCCGCAGATTTCACCACATAAAAGCCACTTTTTGGCGCTGAATAAATAAGATGCTCCTCTTCCAAAAGCTTATAGGCCTTTACAACGGTATCCGAATTATATCCTGAAGTTTTAACATAGGACTGAATGGAAGGCAGCTTTTCCCCAGGTCTTAATTCCCCGCTATGGATTTGTGCCTTAATGGAATCCGCAATCCTGTTATATTTATACATGATTTATTCTCCCTTTTCCCTCTGTCTATACCGGTATAGATACCATTTCTAATTGTTGTTTTTTCTGCCTGGTATCGTTAAGATTGCTATATCACTTAAAGAAATACCGTTTATGTTCGCACGTGAATTCTGGCTTTTATGATTTCACAGGTAATTAATACTGATTATTACCATATCACAAAAAAGAAAAGGAGAATATATTTTTATGAAAAGTTTTCCATTAAACTTTAAAGATTTAAAAGAGCTTATATCCAAGCACCCTACCCCTTTCTATCTGTACGATGAGAAAGCAATACGGGACAATATCCAACGTTTATACCATGCCTTTTCCTGGAATCCAGGCTTTCGCGAATATTTTGCAGTGAAATCCACACCAAATCCGTACATCATGAAGATATTTAAAGAAGAACACTGCGGTGTTGACTGTGCTTCAGAAACTGAATTAATTCTGGCTGATTCCTGCTCTTTTCAGGGAGAAGAAATTATGTTTACTTCTAATGTAACTTCTGCAGAAGAATTTAAAAAAGCCAGAAGCTTAAATGCAATCATTAATCTGGATGACTTTTCTCATATTAGTTATTTAGATAAACACGCCGACACTCCACAACTTATCTGCTTTCGCCTAAATCCCGGTGGAACGATTGAATATGAGAATAAAACAATCCTGGATTTCAAGGATTATAAGTTTGGCTTTACTAAGGAACAGTTTATTGAAGGAATCAATCATCTAAAGAAAGACGGAATCAAACGCTTTGGCCTGCACTGCCAGTTTGGCTGCCACAGAACTGAAGCGGATTATTTCGGAGAAAACGCACGACTGTTATTTGAAGAGGTGGTTGATATCTATAAGAATACAGGGATTAAGTTTGAATTTATCAATATGGCTGGAGGCTTGGGAATTCCTTATAATGATAGCTCAGAAAATGCTGATATTGAAGCGGTAAGCCAGGCAATCAGAAATGCCTATGAGGATATTTTAGTAACAGCGGGTCTGGCTCCAATTCCCCTATACATAGAATTTGGTATTTTCATGACTGGACCGTATGGATATTTTGTATCCTCCGTTCTTCATATTAAGAAAGGCTATAAGACATTCCTTGGCATGGATGCTTCCACCAACAGTTTTATGAGTCCTTCCAGATATACGAATTATCACCATATAACCGTTTCAGGAAAAGAAATGGAAGAATGTAATGACACATATGATATTACCGGAGCTTTGTGCGAAAACAGGGACCGTTTTGCAACAGACCGAAGCCTGCCTCATGTGGAAGCAGGTGATGTACTGATATTTCATGATGCAGGTGCCTATGCTTATTCACATGCTAATAATTTTAATGGAAAGCTGCGCCCGGCAGAATTGCTGCTCTGCCAGGATGGCTCCATAAAACAGATTCGACGGGCGGAAACACCAGCCGATTATTTTTCAACCTTAGAATTTCCTATGAAGTATGAATCATTCTAATCACTGAATCAGACCGAAAAAGAAGGAGACGCCAGTTTCTATGTCTCCTTCTTTGGTATCATGTCCTTCAAGGCTTCTTTCGTTTCTACAGAAAGAGAATCCATCAGATAATTGCGGTTACCTGGCTGTTTTTCCCCGAATTCTTCCATCATCTTCTTTGCCGCCGCTTCCATTTCTTCTTTTAAATCTCTGGCGGATAATAGGCCGCAGCCAGCTCCTCTTACAATGATCTGCTGCAGTCCATCTGAAGTTGCTACTGTGATACGGTAATTGCTGCTGTTTGCCTGTGCAAATTTTTCAATATACTGGTCTGCTGTCTGAGCCTCTTTTGTATACACCACCTGAATATTATGATAAGTGATGACTTCTTCCGGATGCTCTTTTAAACGGTAGGCATCAAAAACAGCAATGATCTTTCCGCCCCTTATCCCCTGATAGTTGCTTAGCTGATCTATAAGTGTAAGCCTTGCACTATCTAAATTCTGCTCAGCCAGTTCCCTTAATTCCGGCCAGGCAAAGATAATATTATAGCCATCCACAAGGAGATAATCCTCTCTGGACTCTCTGGGTGCAGACGCTTTCCGGTAATAGACAGGATCCACATCTGCGAAACTCCTGTATCTGCTTATATTAGATTTTTTCCCACGATTGGCTGAATAAGTACCCTCAATGATCCGTTCGATCTCTTCTAAGCTCATCAAAGGTTCCTCCTGGCGGACAGGCATGTTTCTAGCAGTCCCTTCTTCCCCAGACTCTTTTATCTTTAAAAAGCTTTCCACATGCATATGATTCTTCACCTGATCCCAAGGTACCAGATACCCTGTTCCGTGAGCGCAGAAAACGGATCCCGTTGGATTATCAATATCCCGTTCCGAATCATAACCGCTGGTTGCAATTATTTGATCTGGATTATGGCATGGCTCGTATCCTTTCAAGGTTAAAAACAGCCTGCCAAGGCCTCTGGAATAGGCAGCCACCTCTTTCTGGTAATTTCTTACCGTAGCCACCGGAGCACATCCTGTAAGGACAACCATCTCTCCGTCAGAATGGGACAGTTCGCAGGTTCCCCCCATTCGTTCCATATCCATCATGGCCCGGCCGACCATGGATTCCGGCAGTTTCAGTGTAAAGGAATGCCACGGCTCTAAAAGCACTGATTCTGCCTGCTTTAATCCCTGACGAACCGCCCGATAGGTTGCCTCTCTAAAATCGCCTCCCTCGGTATGCTTATTATGGGCCCGCCCTGATACCAGAGTGATCTTCATATCCGTAATGGCGGAGCCCGTTAAGACTCCCCTGTAAACCTTTTCTTCCAGATGGGTGAGGACCAGCCGCTGCCAGTTTTTCGCCAGAACCTCCTCACTGCATCTGCTTGAAAACACAAGTCCGCTTCCCAGTTCCCCTGGTTCTAAGAGAAGATGAACTTCCGCATAATGACGAAGAGGTTCAAAATGCCCAACACCTTCTACTGTATTTTTAATGGTCTCTTTGTATACAATCCTTCCCTCATCAAAGGCAATATCCACTCCAAACCTGCTTTTGATTATGCTGGTGAGAATCTCCATCTGGATCTCTCCCATGATCTGCACCTGAATCTCCTGCAGTTCCTCATTCCATACCACATGAAGCTCAGGATTCTCCTCCTCCAGCATGCGGAATTTAGGAAGCATCTGCTTGGAATCATAACCCTCCGGCAACTGAATCCGGTAAAACAGTACAGGCTCCAGCACCGGTTCCTGATGGACCGTCTCAAATCCCAGCCCCTCTCCCGGTCTTGCCTGACTCAACCCAGTAACCGCACAAACAGTACCAGCCTCTGCTTCCGGTACCGATTCAAATTTATTTCCAGAATAAATACGGATCTGATTGACTTTTTCCTCCCAGGTATTGCCGGAAAGAACCGTCCGTACTGCCAGTGCGCCTCCGGTCACCTTTAAATGAGTCAGACGGTTTCCCTGTTCATCCCGGGTAACTTTAAAGACTCTCGCCCCCCATTCCCGGGAATATTGAGGCAAAAGCACATAATTTTTCATTCCTTCCAGAAATAAATCAATCCCCTGGTCCTTTAGCGCTGAACCAAAATAGCAGGGGAATACCTTGCGTTCCTTTATGGCGGCACGAATCATGTCGTCTTCTATTTCCCCATGCTCTAAGTAGGTCTCCATCATGGCTTCTTTGCACATGGCCAGTTCGTCGTAAAAATACTCCGTATCTTCCTTGGAAAACTCCACACAGCCATCACTGAGCTGCTTTTTCAGTTCATGTAACAGCCTGTCCTTATCGGTTCCCGCCTGATCCATCTTGTTGACAAACAAAAAAGTGGGGATGTGGTACATGGACAGAAGCCGCCATAGCGTATGGGTATGACCCTGGACTCCGTCTGCCCCGTTTATGACCAGAATGGCATAGTCCAGCACCCGAAGGGTCCGTTCCATCTCCGCACCAAAATCCACATGTCCCGGAGTGTCTAAAAGGGTAACTGTCATATCTCCCAGGGGGAATACCGCCTGCTTGGAAAAGATGGTGATTCCCCGCTCCTTTTCCAGTTCGTAGGTATCTAAATACGTATCCTTTTTATCCACCCGTCCGGGCTTTCCGATTTTGCCGCTTTGATAAAGAATGCTTTCAGACAGGGTGGTTTTACCCGCATCCACATGAGCTAAAATTCCAATGGTCAATGGTTTCATATAGTTCCAATCCTTTTGTCGTTCGTTAATGTAGGGTTCTGTATCTATGATACCAATAAATCAGGTATTTGTACATGACTTGAAAAAAAGTGTGTGCTATACTGGAAAAAAGGAGTTGATAATATTGAAAAATACCATCTATTATTTCACCGGAACCGGAAATTCCCTCCAAATCGCAAAATATTTAAAGGATCGTCTTCCGGACACCAGACTGATTCGGGTATGCAAAAAAAATTTAACGATCACTGAAGATACCCAGTCAGACCGAATTGGATTCGTGTTTCCAGTCTACTACCGGGGACTTCCCCAGATGCTTTTCCAGTTTCTCAAACATTTAAAAGTATCTCCTCACACCTATTTTTTTGCAGTATCCACATACGGCAGCTATCCTGCTCTGACCCTTGAACAGATCGATGAACTGCTGAAAAAGAAAGGTGCCAGACTGTCTGGAGCCTTTGGGGTGGATATGCCAGGCAACATGTGGTTCATGTATTATCCCCATTCAAAGAAAGATTACACAGACCGCCTTGCCGTTCAGGAAGAAAAAGCAGCAGACATTGCAGAGAAAATCAAAGCAAATGAAATAACATCCCTTCCTGAAATCCCAAACCACGAGGCTGAAGAACGTTATTATGAAAAAATCCAACATATAAATGAAAGTGACCAGGGCTTTTATACCTCTGAGCACTGTATCGGATGCGGCATCTGTGCCAAAGTCTGTCCTGCCGAAAACATCCGTCTGGAAGATAACAGACCAATATGGCTTCACCATTGTGAATACTGTCTGGCCTGTATGCACTGGTGTCCCCAGGCAGCCATCGAATTTGAAGATGTTACAAAAGGAAAAGACCGATACCACAATCCGTGTATAAAGCTGAAAGAACTGTTTGACTAACAGTTCTTTTTTGTTTAAATCATACAAACAAAAACAAATTTTAGTACTAAACATGTACAATTTAGGCATATGGGTTGAAATATGTACAAGCAGGGTATATGCTAAAATTACCAGCAGATATTTTACCGACCGGAATTCATATGAAGCATAATTTTATCTCTGATTACATTGTAAGAAAGGGGTGATTCCATTGGTTCATTCTTTGTTTTTCGTAAAATCCTAAAAATTCTTATGGAGGGGTAAAAAAATATGATGAAAAAATGGAAAACAATAGCGAAAAGGCTTTTCGTATTTTCACTAATGCTTATTCTGGTATCAGGTACATTTGCATTACCTGCTTTCGCAGAAAGCATATCATTGACAGAAAGCGGGGGCTGGTTTGAAAGTGCTTATATTAAATGGAAGCCCATCGGAAATGCCGCATCTTACAATGTATATGTAAAACCTGCGAGTGCGGGGGATTCCGCTTATACCCAGATTGATGATACGTTGATAAGAAAATATCCGTCCTATTGGAGAGCGGATGCCGTAGGACTTGCAGCCGGACAATATATTATGAAAGTAGAGGCTATCCTATCCAACGGCACTAAGGAAAGTGCTGTTTCCAGTACTTTAACTGTAAACGCAAATGACAGAACTGGATTTGCTTTTTCCAGCGAGTCCAGCTTTGGTTCCGGCTCCGGTGCTTATCAGGAAAATGGAACGCTAAAAGACGGAGCACAAATCATTTACATAACTGCTGACACAGCAAAGACCGTAACTTTAGATGTAATCGTAAACAAGTCCGGAAAAAAACAAACAGCGACCGGAATCGGGGAAATCTTAACATTACGCCAAAAAGGATATGATAAAACCCCACTTGCTATCCGCTTCATTGGAAAAATCACCAATAACGACCTTGCTGGACAGTTAAACAGCAGTGGCTACCTTCAGGTAAAAGGAAAATCGTCCTATACAGAAATGAATATGACCTTAGAAGGAATCGGTGAAGACGCAACTGCTTATGGTTGGGGCATTCTGGTCAGAAATTGTGGAAATGTAGAAATCAGGAACTTAGGCATTATGCTGTTCCCTGATGATGGAATTTCACTTGATACAGATAACTGCAATGTCTGGGTACATAACAATGATATCTTTTACGGAACAGCAGGATCTGATGCCGATCAGGCAAAAGGGGATGGTTCCGCTGACATAAAAAATGCATCCACTTATGTAACATTTTCCTATAATCATTTCTGGGATTCAGGAAAAAGTTCGCTTTGCGGTATGAAAGAAACTGAAGAATTTTTTGTGACTTATCATCATAACTGGTTTGATCATTCCGATTCCCGTCACCCGCGAATCAGATTGGGGTCCATACATATCTACAATAACTATTATGACGGTAACGCAAAATATGGGGTTGGTGTCACAAATGGAAGTTCTGCATTCGTAGAAGCAAATTATTTCAGGAATTGCAAATATCCTATGATGAGCTCATTACAAGGCACTGATGCTCTGGGCGAAGGCACATTTTCCGGTGAAAACGGCGGTATGATCAAAGCATTCCAAAATAAAATCGTAAATGCATCAAGCCTGATCTACGCAAACTCCAATACAGGAACAACAAACGCAAATCCAAATTCCTTTGATGCATATTTCGCTTCCGCAAGAAATGAAACTGTACCCGGTTCTTACAAAGCCTTAGTGGGAAATACTACTTACAATAACTTTGATACGAGTAAAGATATTGGTGTCAGTCAATCTGACATCGATGATGTGAATCGTGTAGAACAAGTGGTAACGACTCATGCCGGACGTATGAACAAAGGTGATTTTACCTGGAAATTTGAAAACGCTGTCGATGATACTTCTTATAGTTTAAATAGCGCACTGATGTCTAAGATAAGAAGCTATAGTACAGAACTTGTATCAATCGGCGGAAAGTAAACACAAGCTTTTATCGTTATTTTCTTAGACCATATATTATGAAAATCTAACATAAATGGTATGTCAAGAACACGCTGATGAATTCAGTATTTCCTGACATACCATTTCGTTTCACGAAAACAGAAATCAAATCAATATATTTGAGTTTGTATATTGACCGTGCCTTTTTGTGTTTTTTCCATATTGGATCGCAAACTTTGGACAGCGATGCAGACAGCCAAGACACATAACGCATTGTTCTTTCATCCATACTGGTTTGCCATCACACATTTTAATTGCATTATCTGGACACTTTTTTTCACAAAGACCGCAGCTTATGCATGTATCTTCAACAATGAAATGGTTTGTTTTTCTCATATTATCATACTCAAATTTATAGAGTAACTTGGCTGCAAAGCGCGGAACTTTATTTTTCATAAAGTCTCCACTTTCTGTTTTTACAATTTTGTCAATCAAAAAATCTATCTGGCTTTCAGCAGCATCATTGATTTTACTGACCTTCTCTTTATTGCTCAAATCAAATATTGGTGTCCATGTATCTGGCATTTTTACACTGAACTGCGCATCAAATGGATATCCCTTTTTCTTCATATACTGATTTGAAAAATATCCGATTTGTCCTGGTGTAGTTCCATATGTGCCTACAAAGTAAACGTATGGCTTCCCATCGGCTGTCAAAATCAAATTCTCCAAGAACTTGATGACAATCGCTGGTAACCCAAATGAATAGGTGGGAGAAATGATGCCGATGGCTTCTTTCTGTTGTATTGAAAATGAAAATCTTTCATTTTTCATGCAGTCAGCTATCGATACCATCTCATCATTCGTATTCCTGGCAATTCTTGACCCAACATATTTACAATTACCCGTTGCTGAAAAATAGAATATCATATTCAAGCGTCTCCTCTCATAAGCTTCCTAATAAATATCGTATGCAATCCATTGCTTCTTTCTTGGAAATGCACTTATGTTTCAAAAAACACCATTCTAACACGGTTAAAATGGTATTGCTATAGTGCTCCGCAATTAATTCATAAGATATAGGATATCTGCTTGTGCAGGGACAGTTTTCCATAGCCTTATAAATTTGTTTTTTAAAGTACTGCTGAAAAGAAATAAACATCTTCCCCTCTAACGGATTCAACCTTACTATTGTATTTAAAGTATCTTTTTGCACCTCCATAAGATCATAGAGCCTTCCAAATAAAACATAAAGCCTTTCCTCTGGGGGCATTTCTTGATAATCTTCCAGTTTTATTTCTTTTGACAGACAAAACCAGCAATAATTCAGTAAATCATTAATGTCCTCAAAGTAATTATAAAAGGTTGCTCTGGGATAATTACTTATCTCGCATAGCTTATTAACAGTTATTTCTTCAAATGGCTTTTTTGAAAGGAGTAAAAACATTACATTTGACAAATCAGCTAAGGTTCTTTTTGCAAAGCGATTGGTTTTATTATTTAAGTCATACTTCATTTCTATTTTCCCTCTTTTATCTATCTACCTTTTATTCCCTAAACCAGTTGATGTTCCTGTAATAACCGCCGTCTTCATAATCACCTCCATTTTTCACATGTTTAATTATAGACATACGTCTAACATACATAATAGTATTAAAATGTATTGAAAATCAAGCTACAATCATTCAGATATATCTATATATGGACAGATTTTAAAATATGTCAAAGTTCTCATTCTTTAAAAGCATCACATAAGGGAATCTTTTATTTGTGTAATCATTCCTTCTCTTCCCTGATCAATAATTTTAAAGCCGCAAACATTCATGCTTGCGGCTTTTGTTATTGATTCTAGCATCTGACATATTTACGTTTGAATCCCAGTCTACCCTTATCAACTGCCTTTTGTATTTCAACAGCAGCTGCTGGTACATGACATTTTGTTTTCCCACCGGATAAAATTACTGTGCCTATTCCGTTTGCTACAGACACTGCTTTTTCGTGTAACGGTACATAAGAAACACCTACGGTTATGACAAAATTATTCATGGCATATTTGACCCGGTCAGGGCTGCTATAAATGGTTTTTTCCACAGTTTGTAACATCGCATTTAACTTGTCTTCATTAAACTCTTCATTCCTGCGGCTCCCCAACAACCAGCAATAGCAACTGTATCCGGCAGACACATACAATTCTTTGCCTGTTTCTATCCATTTATCAGAAACTTCCTGGGCAAAATCAGTTTCTGAAAGGGTTACTGCCACGATATAATCTGATATCATATAAAAATAAGCGTCTTCCATCCATCTGTTAAAATCTTCTTCCGTCATGGACTTAACATCCGCAATCATACCAGCAAGATACATGGCATCATAATTGCCAGTATGATATAGCTTGTCCGCTAGCACCTGATTGCCTTTGATTTGCTTGGCGATCGGTTTCATTGCACCAGTTGCAACTCCAAAAAGCGGTTCATGTGCCCCCTGCTGCATATATTGTTTTTTCGTCCGCTCTGAACTCAATGATTCAAGTTCTTTTAAAATTGTTTCTAAATCCATAAGTACTCTCCTCTCTATTAAATTTTCACCTCATATCCTGATTTAGCTCACTCTGAACAAATAGGCGACCAAAGCAACACCAATTTTACACCCAGTCTTTTCAACGGCCTTAGAGTGATAGGTGAAAATCCTGAAAAACGAATGTCAGAAGAGTTGTAATCATACCCATGAATGTATCTGAATATACAAGCTGCCACAAATTTGAAAATTATATTCTCTATTTTAACATAATTCAATCCTATTTTGAGTTCCTATTGCGTCGTTTCAAATGATTAAAATAAAACCTTGGCATAGTTCATAAAATGTAAAGTTCATTTTTACAATTAAATATTGCGCATTAGTTTTACTTTTTCTACTTTTTACCTTTTTTATTTTTCACTTTTCACTTTTCACTTTTTACTTTTTTGCTTTTTTGCTTTTTTGCTTTTTACTTTTTTACTGCTCGATGGATTTCTCTTTACACCTGATAAAATATTTATTCAAAGCAAAAATAGTTTCATCGCTGATGATATGCTCCATTTTACAGGCATCTTCACTCGCTGTCAGCTCATTAACATTGCAACAGTTAATTAAGAATTGTTTTATTAATTCAAACTTAGCTATAATGCCTTGACTTTGTTTCCGCCCTTCTTCAGTAAGATGGATTAAGCCTCCTAAAGGCTTAACAACCAATCCCTCCTCTTGCAATATAGTCACAGCCTTATTAACACTTGGCTTGGAAACTTCTAAATAAACGGCAAGATCGATGGAACGTACTTCCTGTGATTTTTCTGATAACCTATATATGGCTTTTAGATAATCCTCCTTTGAAGGACTAAGTTTTTTCTCTGAATGATAACACATATTTTGATACACCTCTGCTCCTCCTTATGTAAAACATAGCCAATTGTGTATGGTTGCTATACACTTTAATACAACGATTGATTCATCTTGCTTCTTTTAGGGTTTGTCAATATTAATATTTAAACTTATTGTCATTGAAATAACTTATGGAAATATCGGTTATGTATGTGAAGAAAAATAAAAGGACGCGCACAAGGCGAAGGAATTATAGATCGCACAAAAAGCCCTTTCGTCAGCCTCAAGTTTTTGTTTATACCTCCGCTCACTCACTTCAGGATTAACAGAGGCCATGCATGGCTTTGATGATTTATTCTTTTTAATGTTAGCACCTCCTAACTCTATGGTTTAAAAAAATGCGTATAGTAACCATACACTTTTATAAAATTTTATTCATTTAAATTTTCATTAAAGAATTTAACCTTATCGATCAAGGACGTCAGAAAGTTTGACAAAAAGTCTAACTCCTGTTCGGAGGCATTTTTCAGTTCATCTTCAACCATACTGTTTAAAATAACATGATATTTCATGTGGTTGTTATGAGCCTTTTTGCCTTTTTCAGTCAGAATCAATGAATATCTGGACAAATTAAGATCATCAATTTCCTTTATAACCAAAGCCTTTCTCTCTAGCTTTTTAAGGATTTCAGAAACAGCTCCCTTTGTTACTCCTAGAATATCGGCAAGACCACCTACATGAATGCCAGAATGCTCGGCAATGGCCATTATTACGTGTATCTCAGAGTGAAAAATCGGCACATCTGTTCCATAGTAACGAGTCTTTTTATCCAGTTCAATCATGGCAAACGCTAAACTCAATGAATCATATGCAATTTGATGTTTGTTATTTATATCTTTATCCATGCTAATAGTATATGGTTGCTATACACTATTGTCAACACCCAATTGAATTAAAATTTTATATTATAAAAGTGCCAGGACAAATGTCCTGACACCAATTTTGACTACAATCTGACTGCACGACTCTTACACCGCCCAGTATTTTACAATCTCTACTTCACATACTGTTCTTCCAGATTGTTATATTGTGAACTTAGAACAATGATATCAATACGTCTGTTTTTTGATCTTCCTTCCACAGTTGAATTATCATCCACAGGCTTATACTCTCCATAGCCCACAGCGATTAACTTATCGGGAGGAAGATTACATTTATCAACAAAAAACATTACAACACTGACAGCTCTTGCCGTAGACAATTCCCAGTTGGAAGAATAAGAACTGCGGCTGATAGGAACATTGTCGGTATGACCCTCAATACGTATGTAGTTATCCGCAGTATTAAGAACGCTTGCGACCTGAATTAAAGTATCTTCATGTTTATTAATTTCCGCACTTCCCGAATCAAAAAGTACGGCATTATTTAGTCTGATTACAAGCCCTCGCATATCGATCATGGTTGATACGGACTGGTCCATACCATCTTCATGCAGTTTTGTATCTATTTCGTTTTTTAAAGCTTCCAGCTTTTTAAGTTCATACTCTCCAAAAAAGCTTTCCAATTCACTTTTTGTTTCAATATTTAACGGACCGCCTGTTTGCGCGCCACTCCCGCCACCGGAAGCTGCTGCTTCATTATAGCTTTTATCCATCATGGTCTTGGAGAACTGTTCGGATATCTCCTGTGCTTTATTAGCATCAATCTTACTGACGGCAAAAAGTACAATGAAAACCGCCAACAACAGGGTCATTAAATCCGAATAGGGCAGAAGCCATGCTTCACCGGCTTCTTCTTCCTGATGCGCGTGCTTTCTCTTTTTAGACATACGTGTTCACCCTAATCCTTTTTTTCTTGCTCAGTGATTTTTTTCTGCTTGGATTTTGGAAGAGAGGCAAGTAATTTTTCTTTAAGTATATAAGGTGAATCACCATTTTGCATGGATAACACACCTATTATAATCATTTCTTTTGCCATTACTTCCTGCTGGCTCTTTACTTTAAGCTTTTTTGCAAATGGATTCCATAATACATAGCCGGTAAAGATACCAAGAATCGTAGCAATAAACGCTGCAGAAATTGCTTCAGCCATCTGGTCAGTATCATTGATATGGGACATCGCAGCAATCAAACCGAATACCGCACCCAGAACGCCCAGGGTAGGAGCATATGCACCTGCTGAGGAAAAGATGCTGGCATTGATTTCATGACGCTTTTCCATTGCGGCAATTTCAGTTTCTAAAATCTCTTCAATTAAATCTCCCCCAGTGCCGTCAACAAGCAAACGAACGCCTTTTTTTAAGAAGGGGTCTTTAAGTTCTTCTACTTTAGCTTCAAGAGACAAAAGACCTTCTGAACGCGCTTGCTTTGCCAGACTATAGATTAAATCAATCATTTCGGCTTCTGTAGGTTCTTTTGGTTTTGTAAAAAGGACCTTGAATAAAGATCCAATGGCTTTCATATTCTTCCCTGGAAATGAATTCAATATCGTAGCAACAGTGCCCACAATGATAACAAAAAAGGCTGCCGGATTTATAAGAACAGAAAAATCAATGTGCTTAAAAATCATAGCGCCAATAACGGCAATAAAGCCGATTATAACGCCCAGGATGGTAGTTAGTTCCATAGTTTCTCCTTTGTGTTTTCAGGTTAGTAGTTATGCATGAGACTGAACTCGGTGCTGTCAGGGATTTTTCGCAAATTCTTTTTAACCATTTGGTTACCGGAACGTTATCCAGCTAGGTTGTCTTCTTAAACAGAATGCATTTGACTAAGGTGTTCCATATTCAAATATGATATAACACCTCACCAAATTCCTGTTACATGAAAAAGACAATCACACACCAACATAAGAGCTGACTGACCATCGGGAATATTCTTACTACGTTTGTACGCCTCATTATTCTATAATTCAGACGTTCTATGTATCGTTTGCTCTTATACGACTCCATTGCTTATCAGGAACATTCCTGACCCTTTTTCATACCCTCACGTCCAATGTGATTCCCGTATCTTACCTCATTCTTAACAATTGCTATCGGAATAGAGACATTTCGTTTTCACCAGCCCAGCAGCATATCAGGAAAATTCATCTACAACAATCCAGATATGGTTTCCTGCGTCTTAGGTATGGTTTTGCCAATTCTTCCGTAATATTTTTTAAATGGTATACGGATACACGAGTCGGACATATTTTGATGAGCGTCTCTAAAGCAGACTATTCTTACCTGCAGTAACGCTCAATAACAGAAGTTTCAAAGGGAATCCCTTTAAGCTTTGGTACGTTAAGTTTCACCCCACCAGATGTAGTAATCAGATTCCTATGATAATGATCAGATGTACCCGTGACTATCTTCGGAACGCTCATATTTTCAGCATCAGCTAACTCATCTGCTTTTATCAAGCAGAGCAATAAAAGATTCCACCGCGCAAGTGCGTACGTAATCTTTCTTAATTAACTCCTCATATTCTTAGATAACGTTATCAGACATGATACTATAGCCTCCCTTATCAGGTTTTGAGTGGTAACTTAATTCTACCAAACAGCTATAAACCATGTCTATCTTTATTGAATCGAATTTGCGAAATTAATTATATGCGATCCTGAACTCAGCAATACCAATGTGCTTAACATTAATAGTATAATATATTTGTTCGCAATCTTGTGTTAAATAGTTGTTAAATGTTGTCGTTTTTTAAATTTTTCTGTCGACCAGTTTCAATACAACCCTTCTTGATTCCGCTTTTTAGTCGAGTTGTGGACAAAAAACGCAGGGCCGCAGGTTTTTATAGGAACCTGCGGCCTTGAGCTATTTGGATTTACTTTGTCTTTCTCACGCCATTCTGATCAATTTCATAACCTTCTACTATCGTATTTTTTGCCAAAGAGACGTCTATGTTGAAGTAATAACTCTTTCCGTCGACAACTCAGTTATATTGATTTAATTTTTGTTTATACTACAATATAACCTCTTCAACAGATATGTTGATCGTATATATCCTGTTCGTGATAGTGAACAATCAATTGGAAGTGAAATTAATAAGGAGGCATTAAATGATTCATAAGTTTGGTAAGGTAATGGTTTATGTAAAAGATCCAAGGGCTATAGCTGATTTTTGGATTGATAAAATTGGTTTTACTGAAGTAGATCAACAAAAGATGAATAATGAAGTGCTGTCTGTTGAGCTTGCACCAAATGAAACATCAGATTGTCATTTGGTATTGTTCAATTATAGGATTGTAGAGGAAATGTCTGAGGGTATTTCTTTGGGAACGCCATCAATTCTCTTTGGCAGTTATAATATCGAAACCATGCGGAATGATCTTATTTCCAAGGGAGTAACAGTTGGAGAAATTATTGAAATGGGCAGCCGAACTTTCAACTTTGCAGATAATGAGGGGAATTATTTTGCAGTTGAAGAAATAAGTAGCTAATGAAAATACAATGATTTTCTAAGTAAAAAGACACCTATACAGGAGAACTCCCAATAGGTGTCGAATGAAAAACAGATGAAGTGGTGGCTTTATACATCCGTATATCGGAATGTTTTTAGTGCCAGTAGTAATGCAGCAATTGCCACCAATAATACAAGCCCTGCATTTATTAAATAACTATCCCATGATAAGTTAAATGCACTGCGTAAAGCATTGACAAACCACTGAAATGGGTTGAATTTATTTATATTCCGAATAAATTGGGGGGCTCCGTTTAAGGAGTAGAACGCACTGCTGCTGAAGATGAGGGGCCATGTAATAATGTTTGTCAAAATGCTTACATTGTTTTCTGTCCGGCTTAGGCTTGTTATGAAAAAACTAAAGAAAACATAGCTAAGCGGTGCAACAATAAGAACCGGAACTAAAGCAAACAAAGATAAAATCGAAAAATTCAATTTAAGTACAAATATTCCTGACAACATTACAAGAAGAGCGCATAGAAAGGAAATTAAAGTCCATGCTCCTGATATGCTGCTCACATACTTCCAGAGAGGCATAGGCGTTACCCGCAGCAAATTATATACACCTCTCCGACGTTGTGTCAGTATGGCAAAAGATGTAGTTGTTAATGCGTGGAACAAAATGCTGACTGCCATCATACCAGTTAATATGTGTTCAGGATAATCCGGGGATTTTATAAAAACTCCTAATCCGATCACACCGCCAATTGGCATTATAAGAGACCATAGTAGTAAAAAAGGATCAAGGCTTGCTGATTTAAATGTCAGGCTGAATATTGTTTTCATTTTATTCCCTCCCTGCTTGTGTGCCGTCAGTCAATTTAAGATACAAATGTTCAAGGTTTTCCATATGATATTGCTGTAAGAGACATTCCGGCTGGCCTTGGGCAACAATCCGACCCTCGTGCATCAAAATAATACGGTCGGCAATGCGGGATACTTCTTCCATGTCATGTGAGGAAAAAAGTACTGTTACCTTTTTTTCTGACAATCGCTCAATCATCGTTCTCACTTCGTATCGGGCACGGGGATCAAGTCCTGCCGCTGGTTCGTCAAGTATGATGAAATCCGGATTATGCAGAGTAGTAACGGCAATGGCAAGTCTTTTTTGCTGTCCGCCGGACAGGCGCGATGCAAGTGTTTTTCTTGCTTCCAATAAATTACATTCCTCCAGTTTTTTCTGTATTTCCTTTTTATCTATTGGAACGTTGTAAAGCGCAGCAAACAGTCGTAAATTTTCTTCGGCAGTATAGCCTTCAAAAAATGGAGTTGACTGCAATTGAACACCTATATGCGCTTTATAATCTTCCCTCCAGCGCATAATTGTTCCAGCATCTGGGGGTAATATCCCTAAAAGCATTGCCAGTATGGTTGATTTCCCAGCACCGTTTGTTCCAATCAAAGCAATAATTTCACCCTGCTTTATTTCTAAATCAATCCCTTTTACAACTTCACGGTTATGGAACTGTTTGCGTATGCCTTTCGCTTTCATTAAAATCATTATCAGGACCTCCATTATATTCAATATTGTTTATTCATCGTTGAGTATATGTGCTATTTTTTCTCCCTCTGCTACGAGGGAGATTTTTTAGTGTTCTTTCTCTAAGAGTGCCAAAGCTTTTTCGACAAAATCCTGCTGTTGTTTTATTATGGAGAACATATTATCCATGATAAGATTAACCATTGGGGGGATTTTGTGTTGCATTGCGACGTCTTTCGCTTCTAATCCGTGCTTCACAGCACTATATTCATCTTTTAGAGCAATTCGCTGTTCTTCAAGCTCCTTGCGGCATTCATCCGCGGATAGCTTCTCATAAAATGTTAAGCCGGAATATAATGTTGAAGGGTACATTACAGAAGAAGCCTTTAGCGAATCTTTAATGAGTGTTTTGAGATAACTTCGCCCTGTTTCCGTGATAGAGTAAACCGCTTTTTGGCGATGTCCTGTCTGCTCTATGCTGGTAATCTCAACATAACCTTCCTGTTCCATTTTCTTTAGAGCATGGTAGATAGAACCTATCAATACCCCGCCCCAACGTTCCGCATCTGTCATTTGCAACGCCTGCTGAATATCGTAGCCAGACATTGGCTGGACATCTAATATCCCTAGTACCAGTAATCGTGTCAATTTCACTTCACCTCACTTACTCAACGTTGAATATTATATCATTGAGTAATAAATATTGTCAAGACCAAGAGTGTATCACACTTCTTAATAAAATTAAAACCTGCCTTTCACTATCCTCTATGGATCATCCACATTTTGAACATTGAAATCTTAAATCAATCGACATTATACTGCCAGTTCCAATCCCCATGATAGACCATCCTTTTATTCATTCCACCATCAACAGTGATTGTTTCCCCTGTAATAAAATTCTGTTGGCATAAAAACAGAACCATATCCGATATATCCTTAGGAGTCCCAATTTTTCCAGCTGGAATTGCGAAACAGTCTTCTCGACTAAATTCCTGCTGCTCCGATACATTGATCCACCCCGGTGCAATACAGTTAACAAGAACATTGGGAGACAGTGATACCGCAAGCGCATGTGTTAATGCGACAATTCCACCTTTTGCACTTGCATATGCTTCTGTATCTGGCTCTGACTGAAATGCGCGTGATGAGGCTATATTGATAATTCTTCCTTGGTTTTTAATTAATTCTTCTTTACATAAACGGCTTAATTCATATGGTGCTTTTAATCCAATCGATAAGGTATAATCAAATTCTTCATAGGTCAAGCCGGACAAAATACCTTTATTTCCACGGCAGGCATTATTAACCAACACATCAATCCGCTTAAGCTTTTCAAGAGAAAATTCGATAAACTTTCTTAGTGTATTCGGATCGGAGATATCTCCATTAAAGTAAAATATGTTTGGATTATCTCCTGCAAAATCAGCCGATCTTTTTTCATCGATATCAATAAAACATACCTGATCACCTGCTTTCATGAAATCCTGGCATATTTGTTTTCCTATTCCATTACCACCGCCGGTAACTATAATTCCTCTATTCACGATATCCTCCTTTGTATTTAAAATAAGCAAACTATTTCTATGGTGTTAAACTTTTGCATTTAGCAATAATAGCTTTCCATGTACCGAATAAGATATTGTCCGTATTTCTGAATATAATTTTCTAATATAATTCATCATGCATAACTATATATCGATAAAAATCATGTTTAACTGCCAAATCGTTTGGATAAGAATAAAATTCATTAACTTTATTTTATCCATTACTTTTATGGTTCCTTCTTCATTGGTAAAAAGCTCTCATATAACTTTGTGGGAAAATATGATGTCCCCTTGGTATACTTATTCTCTACTCCTTAATTGTTAATTATATAGAAATACAAGAAAATAATATATATTATTATACACACTCTCATTCTAAATATCATCACTGTTTATTCCAGGAAGAAAAGACAATATTTTATTAAATGATTTCACACCTAATCTGCTAAGCAATAAAAAACTGCTGCAATTAGAGTTTCCCCCGCTTGCAGCAGTCCTGAAATATTTAATACATGTCAAAATGTTATAAGATTATTCAATCATTAAGTTTTCTACACCAACGTTTTTCAAAATAAGGATTGGTTTGCACCGGAATGACTTGCAGCAGTTTTCAGCCATCCTTACTTTTAAGATATAGCAGCCTTCATAGGGAACTTCAAATTCAAAGCAGCCATAGCTGTTAATCCGTACACAGCACAGCAAGGTATCAACGCCGTTAAATCTACTGTATAATTTTACATCCCACTCATGATAATTATAGCAACAGCAGCCACAGATGCAGCCCCTGATAATACAAGCTTCAATCAGACAATTCGGGCAGACAGGGCAGGGTTCCGGTACCGGGCAAGGTGGACATTCCGGGCAGACTGGGCATGTTGGACATTCTGGACACGGAATTGGTGTAGGACAATTCGGGCAGGGTTCCGGTACAGGACACACCGGGCATACCGGACACGTTGGACATGTCGGACAGGTCGGGCAGGTTGGGCAGGGTTCCGGTGTCGGACATGGGATTGGTGCCGGGCAGGTTGGGCACGTCGGGCAGGGTTCCGGTGTCGGACATGGGATTGGTGCCGGGCAGGTCGGGCACGTTGGACAAGGTGTTGGTGTTGGACATGTCGGACAGGGTTCTGGTGTTGGGCAAGGTGGTGGCGTTGGACAAGGCGGTGGCGTTGGGCAAGGTGTTGGCGTTGGGCAAGGTGGCGGCGTTGGGCAAGGTATTGGCGCCGGGCACGTTGGGCACGTTGGGCACGTTGGAGTAGGTATTGGCTGAGGTACTTCGGGCGCTGGTGATACGGCTTGACACATCAATCCTCCAACAAATGGAATAAAATGAAATTCAAAGCCACTGGTAGCACTTACGGCAAAAGATCCTAAAGCAGCATTACCGCTTACATGACCGCCGGTCGGATGTGCATGGAACATCGCCTGTGGTGCCAGGATACTTCCCCAGAAATCAGAAGATTTTTCCATATAAATATTAGTTGCATCCTCAAATACATACAATGTGCGACTGGCCTTATTTCTTTCCCCATAAACACCGTATTGCAAATGAGCATTTGGTCCTGTTTTCAACCTTACAATTACGGTACTTCCTTCTGGGACTTCCGCACGTATGCCTTTGTTGATTAATCCATTTGGACTTACATCAATAAGGAATACATTCTGTACAGGGTCATTGCCCCTTAAGATCCATTCGTAATTATTATCCACTACACTGCCATTTGGAGTTAAATCTTCAATACAGTTTTTGTAGTATCCGATGCTTTCCCTGGCATCGCTAAAGAATCTTGGTATGTTCGCATTTATCCTGCTTGCAGGTATATATCTTGGTACATCATAACTGGGAACCACATAGTGATCACCTTTATCTGTAGGTGTCCAATATTGGCTGCCTCCATTGGCCTGGTACAAAAATTTCAGTTCCTGTATCCCATCAGTCGTACCATCTTTTCCAATTAAATAGGTACTTCCCTTGGCTGCACGAAATCCTCCGCCAACAACCACATGGCCGATAACAACCAAAGGACCGTTCATCGATACATTACCACCAACTAAAAATCGTACTAAATCCGGAGAGTAACTAACTCCTCTGTAATTGCTATCACCGGGAAAGCCTACGCTTAAACCCCTTGGACTGTAAAAACTCCCACCAATGGCAACTGGTCCTTCAATATCTATAATGTTATTCGCATCGTTAAAAATAATAACATTAAATCCGGAGGCAGCGCCAAAGGGCTGGCCCTCAATATTATACCAGTTTATATTATCATAAGGTAATCCAGCACTTGCAACTGTTTCATTACTATTACTGATATTATCCATACAAACTCCTGTAAACCGCTTGAATTACAACGTATTTTTATTCTCAATTCATTTTATTCTAATGAAAATGTTTCTGTGCAGGTTTCTATGCAATTGGACTAAATTTTATGATTACTATTTAAAATGATACTATTTATCTTCCAAAATATCAGATAAAAGAAAACTTTATGAAACGAATCTTTCTTGACAACTTAATATAGAGACCGCAGCTTCTTGTCCCGTCAAATTCACAGAAATAGATTACCAGACAGGTTCTCAAAAGCCATTCATTGCAATAAATGATAACAGTCTTGTTCAAATCAAAGTTACTGGTATTTTTAGGTACAAAGAGATTCCCTTTCTTATGGCAGCGTTCCTTTTTGTCCAAAAAAGCTTTATATAAACCTGATAGCATATCTTTTATTACATTCGGATCTGCATGTTCAGTAACAGGAATTCCTCTTATCCCTTTTTTACTTTTAATCCTATTCTTTTTAGAAATAAAAAAGTGCCCTTTCGTTCCAAGAGGGACCAAAGAGCACTATATACTTAATTGCATTTCATCATTAAATAGGGAGCGGACAAATCTTACCGTTTGCAAATCCATGACCGCATTACTTTACAAATATTCCGAATAAGGCTTAGGTCATTGGCGATATTTTATGGTTATGATATTATCAAGTACATCTACTACTTGTGAACGATTAATTTACGCCTTATTCACATCTTTAAACAAATGATTAAAGATAACAATAATGAACGCGGCAAGCAGCGAATTAAGAAAGCCTCCCATGTTTATATCCATTACAAAATAATCTGCAATCATGATCGTCCATGCATTTACAATAAAGCTGAATAATCCTAAAGTCAACAGACTAAATGGTAATGTAATCAATAGCAGAATCGGCCTTAATATAAGGTTTACTAACAACAGCACCAATCCCATAATGAGTAGTGATGGGATACTGCCAATATAAATTGTGCGCGATACAAATGACAGCAGGTATATTGTTAATACGATAGATATATATTTTATGAACAGTTTCGTCATTTTCACCTCCAAAAAGTCATGTTTTACCTGATTTTAATTAATACTTTAACATTGTCGGTTGTAACATCGACAAGATCATATGATTCGCCCTCCGTTAAAGAATCTAACAATTTCATAACTATGATAACGAGTTCTTTCATTGAATAGATGGTGATTCGGGAGGAGGAACTGGAATCAGGCACTTTGGGTACAAAAAAACATGCGGCAGTCAGTACGTCCAGAAAGCAATCCAATAATTCCTGAAAGACATACAAAGAAATTGGAACGGGAATCCTTGTGAAACTTCTGCCTTCAATCTGGAGATTGAGCCACAACAGACGACAGCTCTTAATCGACATATACTCTCACTTTCACCATCGCCTTATGGCTTTCATCCCAGGCTTCTACATCAACGATATTCGGATCTTCCAGGGTACCATTTATGATCTCTTCAATTATCTTTGCAAAATCAATGTTGGAAATATCAATCCCTTTTGATTCCATCTCCTTTCTGGCATCCGCAGGAACTATCGTAGTCATCTTATCAGCGACTTCACTGATCGTGGTCAGCAAACGTATGGGGATATTTACGTTAACATTAACAGAATTGTCATCTGACGTAACCTTTATCTTAAGGAACTTATACCGTTTCCTTGCAGATGTTACGGTTGCAGGCGGCTGAATTGTCTCTGCTTGTTTGGTCGCATTTAAAGCCTCCAAAAGCTCCATGCCTTCGGCTGCTGTTATCTGCCCTTTTTCAATCATTTCCAGTATTCTTTGTTGTTCACTCATGGACTTACTCTCCTTTTTATTATAAATTTTTAATCTGTTCTGTTGCTTCCTTTGGGGAAATTTCTCCCTTTGATAATTGGTCTAGAATGCCATTCCTGGCAGCCGTCTTATCTTCATTTTCCTTAATCACTTCTTTTGGTGATACTTCGTATCCAAGATTTCTTATGACCGAATCCAGTTTACCGCGGACCGTGGGATAAGAGATCCTCAGTTCTTTCTCAACATCCTTGATATTACCGCGGCATCTTATGAATACTTTGACAAACTCCAGATCGTCTTCTGGAAGCCGGCAGAATTCACAAGGCTGGAAATCTCCTTCAATGGCTGTGGAGCACTGGGGACAGCTGAGCTTGGTTATGGAAAGCTTTTCACCGCATACGGGACATTTGCCTGGGGCTTTGTATTTCATCATTTTCACCATCCTGATGTATTATTTGATTATAATATACAACCGCAAATTAAATATGTCAATATAATAATCAATAATATTAATTATGATATTAAATTAATTAATGTGAATATCAAATATATTGAAGTGCATTTTTAATAATATTGATTTTGTCGAAAAATGAGATGTACTTGCAATTCCATTGATTAAGAAACAATATTATCTTATCGAAGCGGATACGGCAGACATGAAAGATTTTGCAAAGATAATCAGTTTATATATTTTATATGATAAAGTGAAATCAGCAGAACACATTGATCAGCAAATCAGAGGTTCCATTAATAATAGCTTAAAACTATAGCTTAAAACTCTCATAAAGCGGACAACTATAAGGCACGAAAGGACAGTCCCTGGCAGGAATGTCCTCTCGTATAAATCTATGCGGTTGTGTTAGTAGATGCCATTTCCCCTTCTACTATCCGTTATGTTTGCCAAGCCAAAGTAAGATATCAGCAATGATTTCATTCCTGCTTGGCTCGTTTAAAATCTCATGATAAAGGTTTGCATAAATCCGCAGACTCTTATCCCTGGAACTGATTTCCTCATAGAGCTCTAAAGAGTCCTTGGCTGAAACCAACCCGTCTTCTGCGCCATGAAGGATTAAAACAGGATCTGAGAAGTTTCCAATATGTTCTTTTAACCATTGCACTCCTGCATAAATCTGGTTAATGAGTCCGGTACTGATCTGCTTTTCCACCAGAGGATCGTTCGCATATGCTTCTATGACTTTTACATCACTGCATACTCCGTCTCCAAGCTGGTTTGGTATATAGGTATCTTCAGGTGCCTCTATAGGAAACGTGTCCCCCATAATAGGATTGTTGTAATGGGTGAGAGCACCGGAGGTAATGATTCCAGCCACTGTCCCCGGATTTTTTGTACCGTAAAGCGTTACGGTTTCTCCACCCATGCTGTGTCCGAACAGAAATACCTTTTTTCCTCCGCTCTCACTTCTGGCAATATCAACAATTGCAGCCAGATCATCGGGCATCTCGTTATAATCCCCGAAGTGGACTTTCTTTCCCTCGGATTTGCCATGTCCTCTCTGATCGTACCGGTAAACGCTATAGCCATTCTCATTCAGCTTTTCCGTAAAATAGTCATAACGGTTTAAATGCTCGCACAGGCCATGGGCTATGACGATCAACGCTCTGGGATCCTCAACAGTATCTTTTCTGAATCTTAGCTTTGTTCCATCCCCTGAAGAAACCATTTCCTCTTTCATGATACCTTCTCGCTTCATTGTTTTTCCCCTTTCCATACACGTTTCATTTCTGACACCAAACAACCTGATTTCCTGAAAAAACAGACAGCTATCAGTTAATCTCATCATACTACAGGAACAGTTCTATGGCAAGACGATGTCCGGCTGTTATGCGCAGCCGGACATATTCCATTACATTTGAGCAATCTTGTGGGGATTTAAGATATTGTCAGGATCAAACACCTTTTTGATGCCGTTCATCAGGTTTAAGTTCACCTCCGGGAGGGATTCCCTCAGATAAGGCTTTTTTGCAAATCCGATGCCATGCTCTCCGGAAACCTGGCCTCCCAGCTTTCTGGCCTTCGCATACACTTTTTCCATGGCTCGGCTCATGCGCTTTTCCCATTCCTCTTCGCTTAAATCATCTTTCAGCACATAGGCATGGAGATTTCCGTCTCCCGCATGTCCGAAGCTCTTGATTCTTATATCGCACTCTTTTTGGAGGCTATGGAGATAGGTGACCATTTCATTGACGGAGCTTCTTGGAACTACCATATCAACCTCATCCATGTAGGTGGTAGAGCCTTTGATTGCTTCCAGGAATGCTCCTCTTGCCTTCCAGATGGAATCCTCTCTCTCCTCGGTATCAGAGATGAGAACATCCAGGGCCCCCTGTTCCAGACAGAGCTTTGCAACACTATCATAAGCTTTTTCGATTTCTTCCAATGAGTTTCCATCAAATTTTAAGAGCAGGTAAGCGTCCGACTGTTTATCCGGAAATGCCTTTCCTAAATACTGCTCTGCATCGATAATAACTTCCCGCTGCATGAATTCGATGGCTGTGGGAATGGTCTTTGATTTTACAATCAAGGGCACCGTATTAATTGCGTGATCCAGGGTAGGGAACGGAATCAGCAGACTGATCACCATCTTGGGGCGGGGAACCAGCTTTAACGTGGCCTTAGTGATAAAACCAAGCGTTCCCTCCGCTCCGATCATTAAATCCTTAAGAGCATACCCGGAACTGTTTTTTACCACTTTACCACCGAATTCTGTAATCTCACCACTTGGTAGGACAACTTCCAGACCTCTTACATAGTCACGGGTCACTCCGTATTTTACGGCACGCATACCTCCTGCATTGGTGCTGATGTTGCCCCCAATGGTCGCAGACTTTTCGCCCGGATCCGGCGGGTAAAACAGGTCATGGTCTTCCACATAAGCGGAAAGTTCCATCAGCAGAACACCTGGTTCCACCGTAATTGTCAGATTATCCTCATCCAGTTCAAGCACCTGGTTCATTAATGTGGTGTCTATCATGATTCCGTGTTCCATTGCGACGGAAGAGCCAACCAGGCCGGTACCAGCTCCTCTTGGAGTCACGGGTATGACATGTTTATAGGCATACTTCATGATTTCAGATATTTCTTCTGCTGATTTTGCTTTCACTACGATGTCAGGATAGCTGCTGGTACCACTTAATTCATCATGGCTGTATTCTTCATTGATAAAATCCCCGGTCAGGATACGCTCCTCGTCCGGAATGATACTTTTTATGTAAGCAATATCATCTTTATCTATTTTCTTATATCCCATGGTTATACTCCTTCCTTCTCTTTTATCCTTGCAATCAGTTTCGGGAGAATTTCGTAGAGATCGCCTATCAGACAATAATGGGCTGATTTAAAGATCGGCGCCTTGGGATCGTTGTTGATTGCAAATATGGTATCCGAATGGTTCATGCCAGCCACAAACTGAATGGCTCCGGAAACTCCACAGGTGATGATAAGCTTCGGTCTGACCGTACGGCCGCTTAAGCCAATCTGGTATTTTGCAGCCAGCCAGCCGGACTCTGCCATTGGTCTGGTGCATGCTACCTGACCTCCCAGGAGATCTGCCAGTTCCCGGAGCATGCTTAAGTCCTCTTCTTTTTTCACGCCTCTTCCTGCAACCACTAAAACATCAGAATTCTCAATAAAGGTTTCTTTCTCCTTTGGCAGAATATCAATGACATCCACATGACAGGCAAGCGTTTCCTTATCGATATCACAATTCACGATTTCCCCTGATTTTACTTCCGAGCGGGTGGGGGCATTCATGATCTTATAACGAACGGTAGCGATCTGGGGGCGATGGTTTGGAGTCTTGATATGAGCCATAATGTTGCCGCCAAAGGCTGGACGGATCTGAGATAAGTCCGTATTTTCATTCATTTCCAGAATGGTACAGTCCGCAGTAAGGCCAGTTTTCATTCTGGCAGCCACTCTTGGCGCAAGCTGACGGCCTACGGTGGTCGCTCCTACCAGAATGGAGGAGGGCTTGACTCTTTTGATAAAATCTTCAAAGACTGCCGTATAGGGTTCTATCTTAAAACGTGCCAGTTCTTCCCTATCATATATGAAGACTCTATCGGCTCCATAATGAAGGATTTCCTCACTTTTTTCACGAATATCCGCACCCATGAACAGGACATATACCTCCTGCCCCGTAACCGCTGCCATCTCCTTTGCCTTACCGATGAGCTCAAAGGTAACTGGGTGTATGACGCCGTCCACATGGTCTGCATAAACAGCAATTCCCTTCCATTCGTCTTTGTTGATCTCTGGCTTTTTTACGTCTTCCACATACTCAACTGCGCCCTCTGGTCCTTTTTTTACACAAAGGCGGCACATCCTGCAGGCAGCATTTACAATGACCTTTCCGTCCTGCTCCTCCAATGCTCCAAAGGGGCAGATATTTATCAGTTCCTGATGATCAGGAATTCTCTCCTGATGTACGATTAACCTTGCCATCTCTTCACCTCCTAAACAAATTTCAGCTCCTCAATCTTGTCAAACAGCTTTTTCGCAAGCATCTCTCCTGATTCATCCCATAGTTCCTTTTTATCGTTTGTTTCCGGAGGGAAGATCTTCTGTACCTGAGTGGGCGAGCCGTTCAGACCGTAATTCATTTCGTCCTTATCCTTCATATCATCAAGGGTGAGTACCTGAATCTGTCTGTCCTTTGTCTCCGACTTTTTTACATATGATGGAAGTCTTGGCTGAAAGATATCTTTATCCACGGCTAAAAGGCATGGGAATTTTACTTTAGCTACCTCTACCTCGTCGGGGAGATCCATATCCACTGTAATTCCATCTTCTTCAAACGTTCGGATTCTCACCACATTGGATACGCTTGGAAGGTTTAACCATTCCGCTATTTCCGGGCCTACCTGGGCAGTGTCCCCGTCTGTGGTCTGCTTGCCGCAAAGAATTAAGTCATACTCTCCCATTGCCTTAATTCCCTGTGCAAGGGTATAGCTGGTCGCAAGAACATCGGCTCCTCCAAAACGTCTGTCTGATAAAAGTGTTCCATGGTCTGCTCCCATGGAAAATGCTTCTTTAATGACCTGCATGGCCTGAGGCGGTCCCATGGAAATAACGTCAACAAGACCTCCTGTTTTCTCTTTGATCCGAAGGGCAGTTTCAATGGCATACAAGTCATAGGGATTCATCTTTGAAGCCGCCCCGTCTCTTTTTAATACTCCTGTAACAGGATCTACCTCAACTTTATTGCTGTCAGGTACCTGTTTGATGCAAACAAGAATCTTCATTCTTTTTCTTCCTTTCCTAGTAAATCCAGCTTCCAAAATACGCGATACAGCCGGCAATTATAATGAATATAGCACTGTATTTTACTGCTTGATTCAATACCTTGCTCTCATTGCCTAACAGACTGGCTGCCGCAGCACCAATGGCTATGCTCTGAGGGGAAATGATTTTACCGATGGTTGCGCCTACGGTACTTGATGAAACCAGCCAGACCGGGCTGATGTTAAGGTTCGCAGCCGTCTGAGCCTGCAAACTGCCAAACAGAACGCTGGATGAAGTTCCGCTTCCTGTTACAAACGCCCCCAGCGCACCTACAAGGGGAGCGGTAAGAGGATAGAAACCTCCTGTCAGTGCCAGCATGGTTCCAGCAATAGCTGCAATCATTCCGCTGTATCCCATGATTTTGGACATGGCCATTATGGTAACAATGGTCAGGATTGTTTTCCACATCTGTTTCAAGGTGCTGATAAATACCTTCCCCATAAGTCTGAAATCTGCTCCCTGTATCTTACCGCCGATCACTGCCGCTGCTGCAATTAAAACTCCTGGTGTGGCCAGCCAGACAAACGTATATGGCTTAGCCCCCTCTCCTGTGTAAATGGAAACTGACGTTTTAACAGAGGAAAGTATCTGATTTACAGGAGGAACCATTTTGGAAGTAAGGAGCAAAAATACGAAGATTAAAATGAAAGGCATCCAGGCTTTTACTGCTTCTTTTCCAGTTATTTTATTTTCCCCATCTGATTTATTGTCATCAATTCGATATTGCGGATCTGGATTTTTAAACCATTTCTTTACAACACCTATGGTAATTGCCATGGAACAGATGGAACCAATGATTACCGGAAGCTCTGCCCCAAGAAAAGCTGCTGCCAAAAGCTCCGGTACCGCAAAAGAAATTCCTGCAATCAGTGCAACCGGCCAGACTCCTTTTAAGGCTTTTACCGATCTTCCGATGATACATACCATAACAAAGGGCGTGATCAAAATAAAGGGTGCCAATTGAAGGGCTGTTGCAAAAGCTACCTCCCCGCTTGGGAGTCCTGCGATCTGGGATACGGTGACTGTAGGGATTCCTACGGAACCAAATGCCGTAGGAGAGGCATTGGCCACCAGACAGGCTACCGTCACCGCAATGGGAGGAAAGCCCATGCCGCACAGCATGCTGGCCGGAATTGCTATTGCAGTTCCAAAGCCCGCCATCCCTTCCATAAAACCTCCAAAACACCACCCGATAATCAGAATCAGAATCCGCTTATCCTTTGATACCCCGGCCAGGATTTGCTTGATGCAGTCCATGCTTCCGGTTGCAATGCAAAGATTATATGTAAATATAGCTGCAAGAATGACGAGACTAATGGGCCAAAGCGCAAGAGCGACCCCCTCTAAGCCTCCGGTCAAGCAGTCCACCGCCGGCAATTTAAAATATGTCATCGCCAGTACAATGGCAATGACCAGTGCAATGGGACAGGCTTTAAATGCCGGAAGCTTTAAACAGCTCAATGCGATCATAAGCCACAAAATAGGTGCTAATGCCAGAAGAAAGATAATTATATTCATAACCGACCCCTCCATACATCTTTCATGGTTCTCCTTACAGTGACTGAATCCTCTTGATCTCCTCGATCAGGATAGGAATCACCTTAACTGCATCACCAACAATTCCTACATCCGCAATATCAAAAATAGGAGCATCCTCATCTTTATTGACTGCCACAATATATCCTGAGCCAATCATACCTGATACGTGCTGGGTCGCTCCTGAGATGCCACAGGCAATATATAGTTTTGGTGCCACAATTTTCCCCGACTGCCCCACCTGGTGGGAACGGGGTACCCACTCTGCCTCTATCGCCGGTCTTGTTGCCCCCACAACACCATGACAGGCCAAGGCAAGTTCCTCCACCAGTTTAAAATTCTCCTTGCTTCCCAGTCCGCGGCCGCCGGATACGATGACATCCGCTTCTTCAAGGTTTACCGCTTCTGCCATTTCTTTTACCACATCAACGATCCTTGTAAGGACAGCTTCTTCTGATTCTATGCTCTCTTCCATAATTTCGCCGGTTCGATCCGCCACAAGCTCCTTAACAAAGGCGCCGGATCTGACGACCGCAACAGCCGGTGTCCCCTTTATGACAAGATCATTGAGCACAGTTCCCCCGTAAACCGGACAGGTAAAGATAAGACTTTCGTCTTTCTCTGTTATGTCCATGACATCAACGGCACAGCCCGTTTGAAGGTTTCCTGCCACAATGGGAAGAAGATCTTTTCCCACAAGTGTTCCTGCGGAAAGGATCAGGGAAGGTTTTAATTTTTCTGCCAGTTTTGTCAGAACCGCTCCGTAGACTTCCATCTGATAATTCTCTTTTTTTACGATTACTGCTTTATCTGCTCCTGCCATAATGGCAGTACGGGCCGCATCCTCTAAATCACTGCCGATTAAAACAGCTATTACCTCTTCTCCTCTGGCTGCTGCCAGGTTATGGGCTTTTGTAAGCACCTCCAGCGCACCATTTACAGGAGTGTCAGAAACGGTCTCAACATAAACCATTATATTTTTTGCATCTGAAAAACTCATCTCTTCCACCTCCTAAAAGACCCGGGCCTCTGTCATGACTGACATGGCCTGTGCAACTGCCTCCTGCGCGCTATCTGCTTTTATTTTAACGCCTGCTGCCCGCTTTGCCGGTTCAAACACCCGGAGAACTTCCAGCATGCTGTCCGTTTCCTCAGAGGGTGTCAATTCCTTAATCTCCTTTTTTCTGGCCGCCATCTTACTTTTGATGGTGGGATATCTGGGATCATAATTGGGCTTCTGAACCGTAACAACACAGGGGGCAAGCGCTTCCATAATCCGATAGCCTTCCTCTGTTTCCTGCTTTATTTTCATAATGCCATCCCCTGGCTCTACTTCTATTACATTGGTAGCCGCCGGCAGGGAAAGCTCTTTTGCCAAAAGAATTCCGACCTGGCTGGAAGCATAATCCGTGGATTCTTTTCCGCAGAAAATAAGATCAAATTTATTCCCCAGATCTTCTTCTATATCATGGGCTGCATTCCTTAAAATCTTTGCAATACTTAAGGGGTCCAGAGATTCTGCCTTATCATGCTTTACCAGATACGCACTGTCTGCTCCTACTGCCAGACAGTTTTTCAAAGAGTTTTTTACCTCTTCATTGCCAATGGATACCACTGTGATTGCGCCACCCAAAGCTTCCTTTAACCTGGCAGCCATTTCAAGGGCATAGGTATCAAAGGCGTTCACCACCGGCGTTATCCCATCAAGAACCGGTTCTTTTGAGGCCGGATCCAGGGAGATTTCCACGGAATCATCGGGTACCTGCTTGATACAAACTAACATTTCCATGACTCACACGCTCCTCCCTTATTTCCCAATGATATTGCCCGCAACAACAATTCTCTGGATTTCATTGGTTCCCTCAAAGATCTGGAATATTTTCGCATCTCTTAATAGCTTTTCAACCGGATATTCCCGGCTGTATCCGTAGCCGCCGAACACCTGAATGGCTTCCGAAGCCACCTCCATGGCAATGTCTGAGGCATAGCATTTTGCAATGGCGGACTCCATGGTATAGGTAAGTCCCATATCCATCCTGGTCAGTGCATGGGCTACCATCTGGCGGGCTGTTTCGGTCTTGATCTGCATATCTGCAACTTTAAACTGCATCGCCTGGTTTTTGATGACCGGTTTGCCGAACTGGATTCTTTCTTTTCCGTAGGCAACCGCTTCATCAATGCCTCTTTGTGCAATGCCTGCTGCAATACAGCCCATCCAGGTACGTGCCTGATCCAGCGTCTTCATAGCAATGGAAAAGCCCTTTCCTTCCTCACCAATTAAGTTGGAAGCCGGAATTCTTACATCCTCTAAAACAACATCACAGGTATTGGAGGTCCTGATTCCCATTTTATTTTCTTCTTTCCCTGTGCTAAGTCCTAAAGTGCCTGCTTCTACAAGGAACATGGACATTCCTTTTATCCCTTTTGTCTTATCCGTCATTGCAGTGACACAGTAAAACGAGGCAACTCCTCCGTTGGTAATAAAGCACTTTCTACCATTTAATATGTATTCGTCTCCGTCTTTTACCGCAGTTGTCTTGCCTGCTCCTGCATCGGATCCTGCTCCTGGCTCTGTCAGGCAGAATGCACCAAGGCCGCCGTCCAGTACCATATCACATACACGTTCTTTCTGCTCTTTGCTGCCTGCAATCAACACTGGTTTCAGTGCAAGGCCGCTGGCAGAAATCGTCGTAGCAAAGCCCGCATCTGCAACTGCCATCTGCTCGATCAAAGCAGCCACATCCACACGGTTTAATCCAGGACCCCCATATTCCTCCGGAACCTCAAGAGCCTGATAGCCCTGTTCTATCGCCTTGTCATAAATTTCCTTCGGCCATTCTCCGGAAACGTCGTATTCCTTACACGCTTCTTTCACTTCTTTTTCGCAGAAATTTTTCACATCCTGTAATAAATCCTGCGCTTCTTCTGATATCAAATATGCCATTTTGCTCGCCTCCTGGACAAATAAATTTTATGTTTTAAAGTTTATAGCAGATTTTTCCGGGATTTAAAATCATCTTTGGATCAAATACTTCCTTGATGCCCTTCATCAAACGCATGCTTGTTTCACCTGCAAAAGCTGCCAGATACTCCATCTTGCCATAACCAATGCCGTGTTCACCGGAGATAAGTCCTCCACATTCCGACGCTTTTTTGTATATGATATCCATAAATTCTGCTACCTGCTCTTTGAATGCCTCTTCCTCCATCTCATTGGCACAGGCATAGATGTGTAAGTTTCCATCTCCTGCATGACCAAAGCTCTTTATGGAAAAATCGTACCGGCTCTCCAGTGATTTCACAAAAGAGAGATAGGAAGGAATCTGATTTACCGGCACCACCACATCGCACTCATCAAGAAGCTTTGTTTCTGCTTCTATGGCTTCTAAGAAGGTACTTCTGGCTTCCCAGGCTTCTTTCTTTTTCACAGGCGTATCTGCCACCAGGACATCTACAGCCCCTTCCTCTAAAACCACCTCTGCCGTCTGCTCGGAAAGTTCTTCTAAAAGCTCCAGCCTGTCACCGTCAAAGGTGATGAGTAAGTAAGCTCCGATATCCACCCCGTCAACTTCCTTTGGAAATACATTCTTCCCAAGATACCGCTCTGAGGAAAGAACGATTTCTTTCTCCATGAACTCCAGCGCCTGAGGCTTTAAACCGGCCATAAATATCTTCGGCACAGCACCGATGCAGTCCTTAAGGTTTTCAAAGGGAACAATGAGGCTTATAGTCTCCTTGGGAGCTGGAATTACCTTAAGCGTCAGTTCGGTTATTATCCCAAGAGTCCCTTCTGAGCCGATCATTAGATGAATCAGGCTATAGCCTGTAGAAGTCTTGGAAACAGGTGCACCAAGCGTGATGATTTCACCTGTAGGAAGCACCACGGTCATTGCCCGTACGTAATCTCTGGTACAACCGTATTTTACGGCTCTCATGCCGCCTGCATTTGTTGAGACATTGCCTCCCAGAGTCGCGAACTTCTCTCCTGGATCCGGCGGATATAAAAGTCCCTGGCGTTTGGCATCTTCAGCAAGATCATTTAACAGAACGCCGGGCTGAACGCGGACAACAAAATTTTCCTTGTCATAATCAAGAATCCGGTTCATCTTACTCATATCAAGTAACACTCCGCCATGAAGAGCCACTGCCGCTCCCGTAAGACCGGTTCCTGCTCCTCTTGGAATCACTGGGACATTGTTTGAAAAGCACAGCTTCACAATGGCTGCGATGTCCTCCGTATTGGTGGCTTCAATTACCACCTCCGGAATGCCTTTTCCATAAATGGGCATTTCATCATGGAAATAATCCTCATTGATCTCTTCTTTCTCATGAACCTTTCCCGGAACGATTTTCTTAAACTCCTGTATGAGTTCCGGGGTAACTTTGTTGTAAGTTACTTCTTCCATCTCAATTCCTCCTTTACGGTAATCTATAAAACCTATCTGTTCCTGACGATTACGGAAACCCCGTCAGGAATGACCGTGATTTTCCCATCCGTCTTACCAAGATACTGATCTGCCATGGAAATCGCCTCTTCCACACTGTCTGCATAATCCATCTGCATGTTACGGACCATTTCTCTCGGAGCCTGGGTGACCATGATCACCTTATATTTTAAGAGGATTCTGCACAATATCTGTGCCTCCCACTGATCCGGCATTGTTTTATCCCGAGGCGTATCAAGAAACCGTTTCATGATTGCCTTCTTATCTTCTCCCCCTGCAAAAGTATCGTAAAGGGACTGGCCTCCATGACCGTCACTGCAGCTTGATACCATAATGATGACGCCCCCGGGATTGCAAGTGGCTTCTGCTGCCGTCATGCCTTTTACCGACTGGTATATATTCTGATCCAGGGGATACCCGCCGTTGGTAGAGATAACAATATCCGCCGGAATGGCATCCACTCCTGAGAGCTGGTCTACAAACTTGCAGCCTTCCTTATGTGCTTCGTTAAAATGGCCTGCATATGCCTTGATCACTTTCTTGTTTTCATCCAGCACTACATTGACGATGAAAGCCAGTTTTGCCTGTTCGGCGGCATAAATCATATCCTTTTGTATGGGATTTCCCTCCAGAATGCCGGTTCTTGCATACGGACTGTCAATAAACTCCGAGCAATGGTTCGCCATAACTGTCACTCCGCTTGAGACTCCAGGCAATACGCTTTTTCTTCCACCGGAAAAGCCTGCAAAGAAATGAGGTTCTATAAAGCCTTCTGAAATAAGGAGATCTGCTTCTGCCGCGATCCGGTTGATTAAAAGCTTTCCTCCCGAGGGGAGGGTGTCTATGAAAACCATATCTTCATCCTTCTGGCTTTCATGAACAACAAAGCGAATATCCGTCCGGTCAACAATTTCCTGACCGAACTTATCAATTAATTCCTCTCTGGTGGTGGACCTGTGAAATCCGGTGGCAATGAGAATTGTAAGCTGTGCCTGGGGATTTCCCGCCTTGATTTCCTCGATAATCGCAGGTGCTATTACACGGCTTGGAACCGGCCGGGTATGGTCGCTTGCAATCATGACAATGTTTTTCTTTCCCTGAACCAGCTCTTTCAGTCTCGGAGAATGAATGGGGTGTTCCATGGCTTTTCGGACCAGCTCCTCTTCCTTCCCCTCTGACTGATAGCTGTGAGCACCTGACATAAGCAGCCCGTTTAATCTGCTGTCAGGAATATTCACACTGATTTTTTCCCTTCCAAAGGGCAGCTGCACAACTGACATATTTCTTTCTCCTCCTATCGATTATCCTTTGTATTGATAGAAACCGTTTCCTGTTTTCTGTCCAAGCTTTCCGCCCCGTACCATCTTCTTAAGCAGAGGGTGAGGACGGTATTTGGGATCTCCTGTTTCCGAATAAAGTACTTCCATAATGGCAAGAACCACGTCAAGGCCGATTAAGTCTCCCAGTTCTAAAGGTCCCATCGGATGGTTGGCCCCCAGTTTCATTGCGCTGTCAATTCCTTCCGGGTCAGCAACTCCTTCTGCATAAATTCCAATTCCCTCATTGATCATCGGTATTAAAACTCTGTTTACCACGAATCCGGCGGCTTCCTCTACCTGTACTGGAACCTTTCCAATGTCAGTGGCTATTTTCTTGATTTCTTCAATCATTTCAAGAGGAGTGTTAAGCCCTGCAATTACCTCCACCAGCTTCATAACCGGAGCCGGATTAAAGAAATGCATTCCCACAACAGGCCGGTCAAGCCCTGCCCCAAGTTCTGTGATGGAGAGCGAGGAGGTATTGCTTGCAAACTTGCATTCTTTTTTGCATATGCCCTGAAGCTCCTGAAACGTCTTTTTTTTCACTGCCATATCTTCAATGGCTGCTTCTACCACCAGATCACAGTCCTGGCAAATTTGAATTACGCCTGTTTTGATTTTAGACAAAATCCCATCTGCGCTCTCCTGTGTCATCTTTCCTTTTGCGACTCTTCGTTCCAGACCTTTTGCGATTTTCTTTTTTCCATTAGCCGCAAACTCCTCATTGATATCGCATAAACATACTTCATACCCCTCTGTCTGGGCAAATGCCTGGGCAATACCTGACCCCATGGTTCCTGCACCAATAATTCCGACTTTCATCCCATATACCTCCTTTTTTGTTTGTATATATTGGGGCAAATGTCCCTTTGCCTTACTTCATAATAAACGTTCTCTCTTTCCGCTTTTCAAGAAATGCTCCCATTCCTTCCTTTTGATCCTGAGTCTCAAAGCAATCCCCGAATAGTCGTTCTTCTATGGCAACTGCCTGATCGATATCCACCTGAAGCCCGTCATTGATGGCTTTTTTACAATTTCTCACTGCAATGGGAGCATTGTCAGCAATTCCTTTTGCCATCTTTTTCGCTTCCAAAAGCAGCTCTTTTTGAGGGTATATTGCATTTACAAGACCGATTCGGTAAGCTTCCTGTGCCTTTATATTCCTTGCAGTGAAAATCATCTCTTTGGCCATTCCAGGACCAATGATCCTTGCCAGCCTTTGGGTGCCTCCAAAGCCGGGAGTTATGCCAAGGCCAGCTTCCGGCTGCCCGAATACGGCATTTTCAGAACAAATCCGTATGTCGCAGCTCAAGCAAAGTTCGCAGCCTCCGCCAAGGGCAAATCCGTTTACTGCAGCTATGACAGGAAGAGGAAATGTCTCCAGACGATGAAAGATATCGTTTCCTCTTTTTCCAAAGGTCTCCCCTTCTTTTTTTGTGAAACTGCTCATCTCTGCAATGTCCGCTCCTGCCACAAAAGACTTATCTCCGGCTCCCGTAAGAATCAATGCTCTGACCGAAGCTGTGTCAATATGGTTAAGAATCTGGTCAAGTTCCTCTAAAACCTGACTGTTTAAGGCATTTAAAGCATTCGGACGGTTAATGGTAATGATACTTATCAGTCCTTCTACTTCGTATGTAACAAATTCCATATACCGGCACCTCATTTCTTTTATTGTTATGTCAACCGTTTTATTCTCTTTCCACGATGGTTGCGCAGCCCATACCGCCTCCGATGCAAAGGGTCGCAAGCCCCTTTTTTGCATTCCGTTTCTCCATCTCATGAAGAAGGGTCACAAGAATACGGCAACCGGATGCGCCTACGGGATGGCCAAGGGCAATGGCTCCGCCGTTGACATTTACCTTTGACATGTCAAACTTTAAATCTTTCGCTACGGCTAAAGACTGAGCTGCAAAGGCTTCATTGGCCTCAATGAGATCAAATTCATCCACCGTCATATTCGTCTTTTTAAGAATCTTTCTGGTCGCAGCTACCGGGCCGACTCCCATAATTTCAGGTGCTACGCCTGCAAGGGTCCCTGCTTCCCAGTATGCCATGGGCTTAACCCCAAGTTCCTTTGCCTTTTCTTCACTCATGACAACAATTGCTGCTGCACCATCATTTATGCTGGAAGAGTTGGCAGCCGTAACAACGCCTTCCTTTTGAAATGCCGGACGCAGCTTTGAGATTCCTTCTGCGGTTGTTCCAGGCCTTGGACCTTCATCCCGGTCAAAGACAACGGTTTCCTTTTTCTTTTTGATTTCCATTGGTACGATCTCATCTTTAAACCGGCCGGATTCTATGGCCGCACATGCTTTTAGCTGACTGGATGCCGCAAAGCAGTCAAGCTCCTCTCTTGTAAGTCCCCACTGTTTTGCAACATTTTCTGCTGTTACGCCCATATGGTAATCATTAGAAGCATCCCACAGGGCATCATTTACCATGGCATCAATGAGCTGTCCGTCATTCATCCGATATCCGAAACGGGCATCTTTTAAGAGATAGGGGGCCATGGACATATTTTCCGTTCCGCCAGCCACTACAATATCCGCTTCTTTGCACTGAATCATCTGAGCTGCTAAATTGACGCAGTTTAACCCGGAACCACATACAACATTAATAGTAACTGCTGGAGTCTCCACCGGAATCCCTGCCTTTAATGAAGCCTGGCGAGCCACATTCTGCCCCAGGCCAGCCTGGATCACGCACCCCATATAAACTAAATCAACCTGATCTGGCATAACCCCTGCCCGTTTTAATGCCTCACGGAGAACGACTGCTCCCATATCCTGCGGAGAAACCGTACTTAATGCTCCTCCCATGGTTCCGATTGCAGTACGGCAGGCACCTGCCAAAACAACTCTTTCACCCATAATTAATCCTCCTTTTCTATCAATGATAACAACGTCATAAATTACGTTCTTTCTTCAAGCTCCTTGTAAAGGGTTTTCCCGGATTCATTCTTAGGAATCTTATCCACCCATTGAATCCGTACTGCCCTGGAATTTATCCCTGTCATCTGGTAAAGATGTTCCAGAATCAGATCCTTTCCCTGTTCATCCCTGTGATCCGTATAAATGATCAGATGGTCATCCATTCCCACACAGGCAAAATCAACTCCTTCAAAATGTTCCTTTAGCAATCGTTCCGCCTCGTCAAGATTTACCCTGTTTCCAAACATTTTGATGAAGCGTTTCTTTCTTCCAGTGATATAGTAATAACCATCCTGATCCCGTTTTGCCACATCTCCCGTATGCAGGATGCCCTTCCACTCATCTTCCTTTTTAAGATCTTCCGGACAACAGGCATATCCAAGTGCTACGTTTTCCCCTTCATACACCAGTTCTCCCTGGGTATCCGGTTCTTTGATTTCGTATCCTTTATCATCCTCCAGCCAGAATTTGCCTCCCGGTATGGCAATTCCCATGCTCCCGCAACGCTCCATTGCATTTGCCGCGGGTAAATATCCCATTCTTGCCGTGGCTTCTGTCTGCCCATACATAACAACAAATTGTTTGCCTGTCTTTTCCGCATAAGAAGCAAACTCCTGATGAAGATTTAGGGGAAGCTTTCCTCCTGCCTGAGTCATAGTCCGTAAATCCGGCAGATCCATCTCCAGAAATCCGATTCGTTTCAAAACCTGATAGGTATAGGGAACTCCACCAAAGGATGTGGCCTTCTTTTCTTTTACAAAATCCCAAAACGAATGCTCTACCACGTTGCGAACCGTAAGCAAAAGAGTCGCCCCCATTATTACGTGACTGTTGATGATGGATAAGCCATAGGTGTAATTCATGGGAAGGGTGGTAACAGGCTTTTCATTCTCATGGATATGAAGATACTTACATATGGACTCTGCATTGGCATTAATGTTCGTTTTGCTCTGTCTTACCAGCTTTGGACTTCCTGTACTCCCTGATGTAGTAAGAAGTAAGGACAGCTCACCGTAAAGGGAGGGAGACAGCTTTTCTTTTCTTCGGCACAGGCAGTATCCATGTATGTTCCATACAATCTCACAATCCTCTGCCTTTAAAAGACTGTCCTGGGGTATGTATAGAAACGCTGGGTGATACTTATTGATCAGCCGAGTTAGAAGCTCCTGGTTGATATGTTTTTCCAGCATCAAAGGAACTACCCCTGTTTTTAAGCAGCCCAGATACCCTAGAAGAGACCCAATGGTATTCTGGCATAATATAAAAATCAGTTTTTTTCCTCCGATATACCGGTACAGCTCCTCTGCAAAAGAGTCCAGATCCCGGTATGTCACCGTCTGTCCGGCATCATCTGCTGCCAGCATCCGGTCTCCATATGATTTCTCTTCCTGAAACAGATCCATGTTACTCCTCCCAGACAATTTCCCTGGACAGCATCTCAATCAGATCCTGCCCATCCCATACAAGATCCATGTTCAAGGCTTCCCCTACGGGTACCACCCTGTGGATTCCATATAGGTGGTTATTTATGATGTAATCGGTCAGTTCCTCCCTACGAATTCCGTAATATGTCACCGTCTGAAGCTGTCTGACTGCCAATTGCCTGACCGCTGGCAGGTAATCTCCCTGATACTCGAAAAACAATCCGTAAGTCCCACGGTACCTTTCCGGATTTGGAGAGATTTTAGAAAGCTGGACCGTATAAAGTAAGTTACCATATCGCTCTGTCTTCAGGATTTCCTCCATTATCATGGCGTACTTACATAAGGTCTCATATTTTCTCGTGGCCTTATGAGCATCGATCTCATAAGCTGCCGCCTCTTTCCTTACTGCATTCCACCATCTTCTATGGATTTCTTCTGCCTTTTCCGTTTCCTCCTGCTGGTTCCATATTACAAACTGTGGACTGGAACAGGCATTCTGATCCATGGCATAAGCATCTTTTACAAATCCGTATGCAAGCGTTTGAAGGGCTTCCTCTTGAATCATTGATATCTGTTTTGTATCCAGAATGCATATGGAATACCGGTCTGGAAACATAACCTGCACCGCATCTGGTCTTAATTTCATTTCTCTGACCGATCGTATGGTTTGATCCCCTCCCCATACCATAAGACCATCGCATTCTTCCAGCCAGCGCTTGATCACATCATTGTCTCTTTCACATGAGAAAATAGAAATCTGGTTCCTGACAGACGATAATTCCGGTTGGTTCAAAAGATTGTCTATTATTTCACACAGTTTTCGATCCTCCTCCCGGCTTCTGGAAGAGATCCGTATTACGCAGCTGTTTCCAGCTAATAACCCGATGACCATACTATAGGCAAACAACACCGGAACATTGGAAGAAACAATATGAAATACCACGCCTCTGCCTATGCGAAGTCTTCCCTCCTCATACCGCAACCGATATTCCTCTATATGAGCCCTTCTTAACCAGAACCCAAAAGCTGCGATTTCCGGGTACTTGTCATGCTCTGTTCTATTTTTACGAATTTCAAGGGATAGCTTCTCCAGAAAATCCAAAACAGGTTCTGAAAAAGGTCTTAACGGCTCAGCTTTCGGCTGGCTTACTCCTGCCAGATATGTAATATCAGCCATCATAGGTGTCGCTGCACCCCCTTATCTCCGCCTGATGAATTCTCCCCGATACTTTAAAATATTTCCCTAAACGGCCGCAGGGGCAATCATCTTCTCCCAGAAGGATTCCCTCATCTTCCGTAAGTATAGAGTGCCCGGGATAAGAACGGGCGAGAGGGGAAAGTACCTGTATAATCCCTTTCTCCCCATGAGAACAAACGCCAAAATCCTTTGCCCGCCTGGTTATGATATCGGAATAAATACTTGCATGAAGGTGACCCTGGGGACATTCCATATAGATACTGCCTGTCTGTTCTGCCATTCCATAGTAATTATGAATTTCCTCTATTCTAGACACTTCCCGGATCCTCTCCTTAAATTCATGAGCGGAAACCGCTTGATCCTCAAGCTTTTTAAATCCTCCGCCATGCACAAGAATCCCTCCCGAAAGATCTAGCTTCTGTCCGGACGATGCAAGAGCCTGATAGAAATACTTCCATATCATATAGGTAAAACCAAATATCAGGATCTTTTGCCCCTTATAGCGGTCTAAAAATCTTTGGATTCCTTCCATATCAAGATTCATATCCCGATCAAGCCCATAGCAGATCTTCGAAGAAAAAATGGAGAACCCAAGGATTCCCGCCCCTCTGGCTGAAAATAGATTTCTGTCTCTTAATACATCAGGACTGTCAATGACCAGAAATGGAAGTCTTTCCTCTCCAAAAAAATCTCCTCCGATATTTGTAAGTGCCCGCTGCTGGTAGTTTGCCGTATCCGTATCCAGATAAATCCTTGATACCTTCTGCCCTTTTGTTCCGGAAGAAGTCATGGTCTTAAATATTTTGTTGTCTGGAATGCTGATTAAATCCATATCCTTAAAAAGTCCAACGGGAAGCATGGGGATCTCTTCCTCATCCATCTGTCCATGAGCAGAAATCATAAGGTGTTTCAAAAATTCTCCGTACAAATGGCAGTTCTGTCTGTGATAATCTGTCAGTTCTGTCAGCCATTCTCCGTACAACTGTCTTTTCTCAGCCTTTGTTATGGAAAACGGCTTCCTGTTCAGAATGCCTTCATAATCCATAATGAATGACTTCCCCCTTCTTTTAAATCACAACACCGTATTTAGCTAAAACTTCCTTTCCCTTTTCATAGGAGGAAAAATCCATTACATCGGAAGTGCTGATATGGATATCAAACGTCTCCTCCATATCTGCCATTAAATCCATGTGTCCCAGAGAATCCCATGAACGGGCTCCTCTGTATCTTAAATCGGGTAGGTCCTCTTCCTTTACTCTTAAATCCCGCATAAATAGCCGGTTGTAAATCTCCAGATTTGTCATAAACCTCACTCCCTTTCTCCTGCCACGACGAACAATGTTTTCATCATCATCTGCCGGCTCCTGACAGTAAGAACTCTCTCCCCATGTTGATTTTTACAGCTACCGTAAAAAAGTCCGATATAGCAGTTCTCCTGTTCCTCAAAGGAAACAAACTGAACGATAATTTCAAGGGTGTCCCCACAAAAAACCGGTCGTATGAACCTGGTATTGTGTTCCATGTACACCGTACCGCTGCCGGGAAGGCTTGTTCCCATAAGGGCGGAAACCAGGGAATCTATGAACATGCCGTGAGCCAGAGGCCTGTCAAATCCAGCCTTTAAAGCGACTTCTGGATCCTGATGAAGCCTGCTTTCATCTCCGGTCAGCTTTGCAAATGCTTCTATATCCTCTTTCGTTATGGTTCTCTTAGCCTTTGCCGTTTCATGAAGATGAAGCATTGTCTTTTGCTGGGATAGGAACGGTTTTTCCTCGTTTGATTTTCCAAGTTCCTGCTCCAACTGCCGGAAGCTCTCTTCATCCCATACCACAGCCACCTTGTAGCGTGCCTTTAAATTTTTTATTTCCGCACACCTTCTGCTGCAGCCGCAGACCACCACCCAATAATCACAGACCTCGTCACCTTTTGGGGTCACGTATTCATGCTCCGGGTTTGTTTCTTTTAATTTTCTGACCCGTTTCGCCCTGTCGTATACAGGATTGCAGCCCCCGCAGTACTTAATACCAATTACCATTCCTGCCTCCCAAAGCCAGACTACTTCTGACATTCCAGCATGTTTTGCAGTTCTTTGGCCGCGGTGCTTAAGGGCCTGTTGTTATCACTGACAATGCAGATCTTGCGTTCAGGAATCTGTTCATGAAGCTTTATTTCAAGAATCTCCTTCGCCTCAAGGAATGGTTCGGCAAACTCCTCCGGCACAAACCCGATTCCAAGATTCTTTCGGATAACCGGAATAATAAGATCCATGGTAGCCACCTCAATGGCCGGCTGCATGGTAAGGCCGCAGGACCGGTAGAATTCCTGAAGGAATCCAAAGGTGGTGCTGGTACTGGACATGGTGATCAGAGGAAGCTTCACTACTTCCGAGAGGAACATTTTTCTCTCTCCATATTCCTCATACATTCTTCCGCCCACCAGCATGCTCTTAAAGGATTTGACTTCAACTACCTTAAGCCTTTGTTCATAGTCAATGGGAGTTGTAATTATCGCCAGATCTATCTTTCCAGCTTTCAGCTCACTTAGGGTCTGCTCCGTATTATAATTAAAGATATTAAGCTTCACCTGAGGATACTGTTCCTGGAAAATTTTCAGTTTCTCCACCAGATAAGACCGCATAGCCACCTGGGTCACCCCTACATTGATATGGTCATGCTGCTCTCCCATCAATTCTCTCAGCTTTTCTTCCCCCTGCATTAGCTGTTTGCATGCAGGAGCCACATAGCTGTAAAGAAGTTCTCCTTCGGCTGTCAATGTGACGCCTTTTCTGGATCGTATAAACAGCTTGCACCCCAACATGCTCTCAAGATTCTGCATGCAATATGTAACTGATGGCTGGCTCGTTACTAAGGCATTTGCCGCTCTGGTGAAATTTTTGTATTTGGCTACATAGTAGAAAACTTTATAATGCTCAAAATTAGCAGTCATACCATCACTTCCTTCATAAAATATTCGTATCGTAATTTCAATTGACAACCCCTCCCTACATTGTTAGACTACTATCCAAAGGAGGTTTCTATGAATACTACAATAAAACAAATCGAATCTGTTCTTGATGCAAAGGTAAGGCCCTCTTTAGCGGCCCACGGCGGCAATGTAATCATTCAGAGCCTGGAACATGATGTTTTAAAGGTCCGGTTAACCGGTAAATGTTCCGGATGCCCTGCCGCTCACAGTACAAATGAGGAATTGATTTCCCTTGAGGTACACGAAGCATTTCCTACCATCCGCGACATCATCTTAGTAGAAGAAACCAATCCGGAATTGCTTGACATGGCACATAAAATACTACACCACCAGCTTTAAGTCGCCAAGATACCAAAGTAGCTTTGTTTCCTGGCCCGGGATTTGATTCCGGGCCATTCACCTGGTAACTCTTAATTCTCCTGCTCTCTTTCTTTATCTAATCTTACATTTCTGCTATAGAGCCACATATCAAATGTAATTTCAATAAAATTCAAAAAGTAAAAGAACCAGGATAAGAAAAACAGCCAGTCATTTCCAGAACTTGATGATCCATACAGCAAAAACTTTCTTACAATTCCAAATATGTATCCCAGCCAGATAAAAACTTCAAATGAAAGACTTTTTCCTTTTGCAGTTCTTGACACATAAGACTTATGAATGGAGAACGGCCAGGATAAGCCAAAGCAAACAATCATAAGCGTTTCCAGCAAATTAGAAATCATAATAATATTCATATATCCCCTCCCTCAATTACACTACACCAGAAGCACTTCCCCAAACCGCTTCTCAAATTCTCCGGATAATTCTTCCCGGAAGGCTGGTGCCGCAATATTTATTAGTTCCCTTGCCCGTTCCCTTAAACTTTTTCCTTTTAAATGGGCAATTCCATATTCAGTTACAATATAATCCACATCGTTTCTGCTGGTTGTAACTGCTGCCCCTTCTGTCAGAAATGGTACAATCTTAGAGATGGTTCCTCCCTTTGTGGTAGCGCCAAAGGCGATGATTGACCGTCCTCCCTTTGAAGCAGAAGCACCTCTGACAAAGTCCATCTGTCCGCCTACCGCCGAATACTGCTTTAAACCAATGGCTTCCGCACACACCTGCCCCATTAAGTCGATCTGCAAAGCGGAATTAATGGAGACCACATTATCATTCTGGCTTATGACAAAAGGATCGTTTACATAGCTGACTGGCATCATGCAGATGGCGGGATTGTCGTGTACAAAGTCATACAGTCTTCTGGTGCCCATCATAAAGGTGATGATCATCTTTTCCCTGTCAATGTTTTTCTTTTTCCCGGTGATGGCACCTTTTTCATAAAGATCGATGATACCATCGGAAATCATCTCCGAATGAATCCCTAAATCCCTCTTATCACCCAGGAATTTTAAAACTGCATCCGGAATCGCTCCGATTCCCAATTGGAGACAGTCCCCATCCCGTACAAGGCCGGCAATGTTTTCTCCTATCTTTTCCTCTACCTCTCCAATTACCGGGCGGCCATGCTCATGGATCGGCTCGTTGCTTTCCACAATGGCCTCTAAATTGCTCACATGGATAAAATTATCGCCCATAACTCTTGGCATATTGGGATTGACCGCTGCGATTACCTTGGTGCCAGGCTGTTCTCCCACTTCTTTTGCAAAGTCACAGGAAAGCCCGTAACTGCAATAACCGTGTTCATCAGGCATTGATAAGGTTACTAAAAATACATCTGCAGAATCGGTCTGTGTTACATAATTTGGTATCCGGTTGAAGAAGCAAGGGGTGAAATCGCCCTTTCCCTCTGCAATATAGTTTCTGCTGCGTGCTCCTACAAACAGGGAAGTATATCGAAAATGTTTTTCCATACCAGGTTCAAAAAACCTACAGGTTCCCATATCATGCTGCTGAACAATATGGATTCCTTCTAAATCCTGCTCCGCCACATAATCAACCATTGCACCCACAAGCGCATCCGGTTCTGCTGCCGCATGAGCAATTAACACCGTATCCCCGGAACGAATGATTTTTACAGCCTCCTGAGGGGATTTCACCTTTGAAGCATAGATTTTTTTCCAGTCCATCAAGCTACACCTCCTGATATTTTTCGGCAAAACGTCTGTTAAATTCCTCCGCCAATCCGTCCTTAAACTGAGGCGCTGCAATACGGATCAGCTGACGTGCTCTTTCTCTTAACGTATTACCCTTCATTTTTGCAATTCCATATTCTGTTACAATATAATCCACATCATTTCTGGAAGTTGTTACCGTGGCTCCCTGGGTCAAGTAAGGCACGATCTTTGAAATGGTTCCATTTTTCGCTGTGGCAGGAAATGCTAATATGGATCTTCCGCCCTTGGAAAAGGATGCCCCGCGGATAAAGTCAACCTGGCCGCCGATTCCGGAAAACTGTTTCAGCCCCATGGCCTCTGAACAGGCCTCTCCCATGAGATTTACTTCCACCGACGAGTTAATGGAAACCAGATTATCATTTCTTCCAATGATTGTAGGGTGATTGACATAATCCACCGGTGCCATGTATAGGCCAGGATTATCGTCTGCAAAGTCATAGAGCTTGCGGGTCCCCATAAGAAATGATACCACCATTTTATCCCGGTTGAAATTCTTTGCGCTGCAATTAATTACCCCTTGCTCATAAAGATCGATTACGCCATCCGAGATCATCTCGGAATGAATGCCAAGATTTTTCTTATTTCCAAGGAATTTTAAAACCGCATCCGGAATGGCTCCGATTCCAAGCTGAAGACAATCACCGTCATGCACCAATGATGCAATATGTTCTCCGATTGCCATCTCAACATCGCCGATGTGAGGAAGCCCAAGCTCTGGAATCGCAGTATCATCCTCTACGATCACATCAATATCACTCACATGGATAAAACTGTCTCCTAAGGTTCTTGGCATGTTGGGATTGACGACTGCGATCACCTTGGCCCCTTCTGCCTCTGCTGCCGGCTTTGTATAATCGCAGGATACGCCAAAGCTGCAATAGCCATGCTCATCGGGCAGGGATAAGGTAACTAATACCACATCAGGCTTCTTCACATTCTGGAAAAAGTAAGGAGTCTGATAAAAATAACATGGCGTAAAATCTCCACGACCGCTGTTTACACAGTCTCTTGTTTTTGCTCCCACAAACAGGCTGTTTTCTCTGAAATGGGTTTCCATGCCAGACTGGGCGTATAGGGAATGCCCCATATCCACCTGCTGGAAAATTTCAATATTTTTTAAGTCAGCCTTTACGGCATAATCCACCATTGCGTCAACCAGCTTCATGGGTTCCCCTACTGCATGCCCAATTACCACACGGTCACCGGATTTAATAAGCTGCACGGCTTCTTCCATGGTTTTAAGTTTTGATAGATATATTTCTTTCCAGTTCATACTTATGTAACCTCCCTGGTATCATGTTCTATTAATCTTCAATCTTAGCTATGGCTTTTGCAAGCTCCTTCTTTCGCCCGATGTTTCCCTGGCGGGAAATCATGATTCTCTGTGCCTGTGGAGAACCCGCACCATGGAGAGACTCGGTTCTGTATCCTACTGCTGCTGTGCCAAGAGTCATATTTTCGATCAGGCGCAGGATTCTCAAGCGGTTCTCTGTTGAGACTCCTTCAACTCCCTTTAAGTACTTCTCCACATAGCCGCCGATCACCGGATCATTCAAATCTTTTTCAGAAGGTGCCGTTACCATAAGGCCGCCGGCGATGTCCTCTGCCAGACGTGCAATCTCATAGGGGAATCTGGTAACGTTCTGCTTACATACATTGGCAAGCAGAAGGTCAATGATGTAATTTCCGGATTCTGTTGGAGTTCCTTCTGCAGAACAGGCAATGCCGCAGCAATACAGGGTTTCATTTAAATGGGTCATTTCAATCAGCTTATCTTTGATGTGAGAAGCCTTAGGTACCCCATTGTAATCTGCTGCCAAAGCTGTTGCACCGATTAAAACATCTCCTACGCCTACCTTGCATCCGCCGTATGACTGTCTGTGATATCCTGCAAAACGCTCTACCAAAACACCTGCAAATTCATATTCCCCGTCCAGAAAGATTCTGTCGTTGGGAACAAATACATCGTCAAATACAACCAGCGCTTCCACTCCTCCGAATTCGCTGTTGCCGACATCGATCTGGCATCCCTCCATTTTTCTGGTATCACAGGACTGTCTTCCAATGATCATTGTGATTCCATCCGCATCCGTTGGAACTGCAAAGGATACCGCATAGTCCTTATCATCAGGTCCCATGGCAACAGTGGGCATAACAATCACTTCCTGAGAATTGATAATTCCGGTCTGATGTGCCTTCGCCCCTCTTACAATGATTCCGTCTTTTGTTCGTTCTACCACCCTCAAATACATATCCAGATCCGGCTGTTCATGAGGCGCCAGCCCCCTGTCTCCCTTTGGATCCGTCATGGCTCCATCTACTGTCAAATCCTCATCCTGAACCATTTTTAAATATTTTTTGAAATTCTCGTGGTAATGAGTTCCGTGCTTTTTATCAATCTCATAGGTGGTGGACCATTCCGCATTAAATGCATCCATACCTACACACCGCTGAAAGCAGGAAGCCGTCTTCTGACCGCAAAGTCTCTGCATCTTTACTTTTTTTATCAGATCATCCGTACTTCTGTGAATATTGGCAAACCGGTTGATCTTGCGTCCATCATCCAGAGTCACTGTCATTAAATCTTCATATTCTGGCATCTGCGCCAGATCATATGTGGCCTTTACAGAATTAAGTGACGGTCTTAAAACCGGGTTATCAATGGGATCTTCAATCTTTTCCCCAAACATGTAAATATTCAGTTTCATTCTGCGCATGCTTTCCACATACTCTTCCCCTGTCATCAAAGCCATAACCATCTTCTCCTTTTTTCACTTTGCAGACTGTCTTTAAGTCTTTTAAAGCGTGACTGCATCATTAAGATCAAAATAGCTCCTTGTAAATCTTAAGGACTCTTTGTGCATCTAAGGGCACAAAATTATTTGCCATAAGCCTTCCCTGCTGCTCCATGACGCTCTTTGTAAACACCTGAAGTTCTTCCGGTTTTACGCCGTATTCATGAAGATGCTTTTTCGGAAGAATCGTCCCTAACAGCTCATCCAGCTTGTCATAAACGTCGTTGGTCCCGCATCCCAAAAGCTTTGCCAGCCGCTGATTCATCACGGCAATTTCTCCATCCTGGCGTATTTCCATATAATTTTTCAAAACACCGGTGAACATGGCGTAATTGCTTTCCCCATGAGCCACATGATAGGTTCCTCCAAGGGGATAGCTGGTAGCATGAACCGCTGCACAACCTGCCGTGCCAAAGGCAATTCCCGCATAATTGCTTGCAATCAGGAAATCCTTCATAATCGGTATCCTGGCTTCTTTTCCCTCAGCAGCAATCTTCTGATACCCCCGGATAATCATCTCAATGGCCTTGTAGCCAAACAACTTGGTAAAAGGGGTTGCTTTAGGAGAAAGGCTGGATTCCACTGCATGAACCAGTGCATCAATGGAACTGGTGGCAAACACTCCAAAGGGAAGTCCCTTAAGAAGTTCCGGCACAAGCACTGCATCATCCGCATACATATGAGGAGACACAAGCCCTACCTTGGTTCCCAGTCTGGTCCGGTTAACGATGGAAATGTTGGTTACTTCGCTTCCTGTTCCGCAGGTAGTCGGAAGAATCACCAGGTTCCGTTTCTTTTCAATCTTCTCCGGTGCCTGATAGAGAGAATCCAGGGATTCCCCTGTAGACACAGCCAGAATCTTTGCAATATCAATTACTGTGCCTCCGCCAATGGCTACGATCCGTTTGCAGTCAGTCTTTGCTGCTGCTTCTAAAATTGCATCCACCATGATATCCGTAGGTTCTCCAGTGCCATAGGCTTCCTGAAAGATTGTATGTACCTTTAATCCCAGTGCCCCAAAATATGGGTTATATATGTATTCGTTGGTCAATACCAGATCATCACTTCCCAGATTAAAATCTTTGGCGAATTCCACACAGGTCTCGTAATAGGAAATCTGGGATTTTAAAATAACTTCCTTCATAGACAAACCCTCCTATGCAAAAATTTCTTCATCAGATGGCTGTTTCCAATTTTTCCGGACAAATGCAATACGGCTCTTGTTCATCAGATGAGTATAGAAAAGGTTCTCGCTGATGGCATTGTTTCCCCAGCTTCCGCAGCCAAGCGTTGTGGTAGGGTTCAGTGCATTTGCAAAAGCTCCTCCTGCCATGCTGGAACAGGTCTGATTTACAACCACACGGCTTACAGGCAGCTTCACACCTGCATATTCGATGTGTGCCTGATTGTCAGACTGGATATCTGCCGAATGGCCTTCCCCTTCTACTAACAGGTTATCATAGGCAATCTGTACCGCCTCATCCCATGTCTTATAGCTGTAAGCCGCCATCATCGGGCACATTTTTTCCTTACTCCATACCACACCAGCCCCATGCCGTTCCGGTTTAACGATAATAACCTTTGTTCCCTCCGGAATGGAGATGCCTGCTAATTGAGCAATGGTCTTAACCGACTGCCCAACCACTTTTTTATTGATGACGCCGCCTGGGAATACAACTTCAGCCAGACTGGCAATCACTGCCGGATCATCGATATAATAAGCGCCCTGATCCACAAATTCTTTGATGATGGAATCGTAATCCTTTTCAGGAGCGATAATGCTCTGGGTACCGGAACAGATAATTCCATTATCAAAGATACGGCTGGCGATCATACGGCCTGCTGCTGCTTTGTAATCAATTCCTTCATCGATCAGACCCTGAACATTACCAGGCCCAACTCCATAGCTTGGTTTTCCACTGGAATAAGCGGATTTTACAACTCCCATACCACCGGTTGCTATGACTGCATCGCAGGCTGACATCAGTTCTGTGGTCAAATCAATCGTAGGTTCTTCCAGCACCAGAAAGATATCTCTTGGAACACCCATGCGGTCTAACTCCTTATAATAAAGATCTGCCAGCGCCATCGCACATTTTTTGCCACGGGGATGAGGAGCTATGATAATGGTATTCTGGCATTTGACTGCAAACATGGCATTGCACATGGGCGTTACAACCGGGTTGGTGCACGGAGTCGCTGCTGCAATGACTCCCATTGGCTTTGCTACTTCGATGAGTCCTGCCTCCTCATCTCTTCCAATGATGCCGATGGACTTCTTTCCTTTCAGTGAATTCCAGATAATTCTGGATTTCCCCTTATTTTTAGTAACCTTATCCTCGTATAAACCCATTCTGCTTTCTTCTGCAGCCAGCTTTGCCAACGGTTCGGCATGATCGAAAACAACATTTGCGAACATTTTAACAATTTCGTCCGTCTTTTCCTGATCATACGTGCATAGAATCTGTTGTGCTTTTCTAGAACGTTCTACCAATGACTGAATAAATTGACTCATTTTGGCTTCCTCCCTATTTGTTGTTAGTGATTTTTTTAACATTGTTTCTGATACTAGTTTAACTCTTTTTCTCAATAATTAGAAATACTAGTTTTTTATCATAAACGATAGGATTTTTATATACTACTTTTTATGCACTTTAAACAACACCTTATAAGTCTATCATATCTTTTTAATTATTATGCCTGTTTTTTGTCCTGTTTTTATCACAGACATTGACAAATTATCCAAACGCAAAGATACTTAAAGCAGAGATATATAGAGGTTAACGAGAAAAGTCCACTAGAAAATCTCCCCATAAATCAAGCATATTCGTCCCAACCGCAGACACTTTTTGTTAAAAAATAAACAGAATATAGCAAAAAAACAGCCAGTTAAGAGATAATGCCATCCCTTAACTGGCTGAATAAAAATGATGTTCGATTCAGTTAAATTTTATTGTAAGATACAGACGAAAAAAGATGTATCTTCGGAGCTATTTATTTTCTAATATAGAATCAAGGATTAAATCGACCTGGGCGTTCATGGATATGATGTCATTAAACCAAAACATATTGACGGGAGCTGAAATGACTCTGTCTTCTTTTACCGCCGGAAGATTCTTCCATATGTCATTATCTCCAAAATCACCCATAGTACCATTTACAAGGATAAAATCGCCTGCATATTCGTTTATTACTTCATAGGATAACTTTACACCACCCGCCTGGGCATTCTTACTGTCCTTCATTGCTTCTTGCAGTTTTTCAGGAGCTTTAAAACCTAACAAATCGTACATCAGCGGGCCTCCCCGTCCCAGCCAGGAGGCTGACAGAACATCCTCTCGTTTTTCAATGCACAGTACGCTTTTATCGCCCAGCCCTTCGTCAGCAAGTTTTTGTTTTGCATTCTCAATTTTACTTTCAAATGCCTGAATCAATTCTTCTGCTTTCTCAGAACGGTTTAAAACCTCTCCCATGAAGCGGAGTCTTTCCTGGTAATTCATTCCGAAATAGTCACATGCTATTGTTGGTGCAATATTAGAAAGGGCTTGATAGGTTGTCTCATCTTCTGTATTCCATAGAATCAGATCAGGATCTAATGCCATAATTTCTTCTTCATTTATAGAATACGCATCAATCACGGAAATCTCCTGGGCTTCATTTTCAAAAACTGCACCAGTATTGAAGGAGGTTCCTACCGGTGTTATACCCAGTGCTAACACATCACCTTGAACGAAAATCACGACTACCCTTTTTGGATTCACCGGCACTTCCACATCGCCCATTGCCGTGCTGATGATTTTCGTTCCTTCGTTCACAGATTCGGTTGCCTCCATATCCTGTGATTGTGCTGTCACAGCCGAAGGTTGTGCAATATTGGTACCGTTGGTATTCACCGTCGTAGTGCTGCAAGCCGAAAGTATTACCATCAGCGATAAAGCTGCTGCTGCAACGGTTTTGTTTCTTATCTGTTTAAACATGTAAGATGCTCCTTTTTCCTTTAGTTCGTCATAGCTAACCTGACCTTTCTCATTATAGGGAAAAGTCAGGAGATTTCCAAGGACACCATCTCTCATATCATGCGACACATTCTCTCTAAAGGCACTGGGCGTTATGCCAATATTCTTTGAAAACGTCCGTTGCAGGTTCCGTTCATCCTGAAACCCACAATAATCAGCAATTTCCCGAATCGACGTCTGACTGTTTTTGAGCAGCTCCATGGCTGCTGTCAATCTGGTGTTGATTAGATAATCCCGAGGGCTTTTGCCGGTCTGATGCTTAAAGCTTCTGTGGAAGTGGCTATAACTGACCCCGAGCATTTCACACATTTCCTGAATAACGATAGGCTCTGAATAAGACTTGTCCAGATATCGGATAGCCATGGCAACAACATCTGGTTCAAAGATAGGAATGTCTCCCTGCTCCAATTCTTCATAGATCTCGTAAACAAATTGGAAAAAAGCGGCTTTCCCATAAAAGAAATTGAGAGGCGCAGGACTTTTCCACTTCTCGTACATGTTGCGAAGCTCTTCGGAAAAAAAGATGGGATTTCCCGGCACAAATCCATATTGCTGGCGGAACGGATTGACTTTTTCCAGCAGCCGCATATATTCTCCTTTATGAAAAGGCGGTTCTCCTGCTTTGTACATCACCAGATAGTATTCCAACCATTCACATCGGGGCTCAATGGTCAGCTCCGTTCCTTTGCCCCCATGAAACAGGCCGAATCGCTCGACGCTATAGGAGGTATCGCCTAACAACACCTCCGCTTTTCCGCCACTGATATAGAGAAATGTACTTACGGGCAGCCGGTAACCGCTTACGGCTTCCTCCGGGGAGATTAAGCTATGGCGAATATCCAAAAGAGAAATTGCCGCCCGGTTCCAAACTTGGATTGCAGCAGCCAGATTCTCCCGGGCAAATAGTTTATCTTTCCCATTTAGATTGTCCATAGAGACAACTCCTCTCCTCACTGACTAACATTTAAATGAATCAAACCATCAACAATAAAATCAATTAATGCACTGGAGGACATAATATCTGTGTACCATGTAATGGACGTATCCGCATATAAAATATTGCTGTTTATAACCGCCGGTATGGACTTCCACACAGCATTGTCACTCACTGAAGATGGAATTTCGCCTAAAGATATAATATTATCCCCGCAGTAGGATTCCAAAACCTCCATGGAAATGTGTCCCCAGTACTCATTTACATCAATGATGTCAGTCTGTACCTTTTGCGGAACCTTCAGGCCTAAATCATTGTAAGCCATAACACCCACCGCATGTTTTGCTCCAGCAATATAATTTTCCTTATCATTAAATTGTCCTATCGTAACTGTTGTTTCTGAAAGACCGGCATCATGGAGCTTTTGCTTCGCATCGCTGATTTTTTCTTCGTAAGCATTTAGCACTGCTTGTGCCTCTTCGTTCTTATTTAACACATTTCCTATGAACTGGATACGGTCTTTTGTGGTCATATCTCCATAAGGAACATAGACCGTTGGAGCTATTTTTGACAAGTCTTCATAAGGTTTCTGTGAAAACGAAAGAATGATCAAATCCGGGTCCAGTGCCATAATTTCTTCTGGTTCCATATCCCAGTTCTCTATCTTGACAGATTCTGTAATTTTGTCAGCAAAGGCCGTATTTTCTCCGCCTTCTTCACTTTTAGCCACACCTAACGGAACAACACCGAGTGCTACAACATCACCGATTATATAATCCACCACAACCCTTTGGGGATTCACCGGCACCTCTACATCTCCCATGACGGTACTGATCGTCCTCGTACCGTTCTCATCCGGCTCCGCTTGTGTCGTTCCTGTTGCCTGACTTGTGGCAGCCTCGTTTGTTGTAGAATCCGTACCGCTTGTTTTGACTGGCGCTGAACTGCAAGCTGAAAGCAGCAACGTCAGACTCATTGTTGCTGCTACGATCGATTTGTTTTTCATTTTAAATAACATAAATATAGCTCCTTTGATTTTTCGTTTGTAGAAGTTAACTCGGACTTGCTTATGATCCTGGAAGGAAATTTAATAGTAACCTTCGCGCAAGTTAGACATAACTAACCAGAAATGAGTATAGCATATTTTTCAAGGATTGTATACTCAGAAGCTGATAATTATTATTCTTCCAAAGCCAAAAGACTTTCAACAGTTTTATTAAACCGGGCCCCCAAGCACTCTACCTGATTGCCATCTCCAATATTGCCAGAGCGCTTTTAAAGTGATGAAAAACATTCAGATTTTTTTACTCTTAAACCTCCGTCAATTGCTAACTAATAAAGCGATACAAGGAATTGCAAATCACTGCTGTACGCAATCCACCAACATAAATTCTTATCTATATCAGGAGAGGAATAATCCAAACATATTGTTTTTTCTGTTTCAGTTTTCACGATTCCAAAGTAAAAATCCAGCCAGTAATGGAATAACGTAATCCCTTACTGACTGGATAAAATATGGCAGCTGTTTTCTTTAAAATACATCGTAATAGGAAGGCAGGTTTTATTCTGTGGGATCAATCGGTTGCTTCAGCTTTTGCGTAAAGGAGCATGCGGTAAATTCTCGCCGTCCAGCGTGACTTAGCTGAGTAGTATTTCTACTATAATAGCTCTAACAATTGATCGACATCACTTTCCTGTGTTGCCCAACAGGTAGCAAAACGGACAACGGTATGACTTTCATCCAAAGTTTCCCAAAAACCGAAAGAGACAGTTTTGGACAACTCTTCCATCTTTTTATTGTCCAGGATAATGAACTGCTGGTTAGTGGTGGATTCTAAATAAAATTTGTATCCTTTTTCTGCAAAACCATTCTTTAACTTTTCAGCCATATCAATTGCATGTTTAGAAATCTCAAAATATAGATTATTTGAAAAAAGAGTATCAAATTGAATACCAAGTATTCTTCCTTTTGCCAGCAACGCACCTTGTTGTTTAATAATTGTGAAAAAGTTTTCGATAAGATTAGGTCGAGTAATCACAACAGCTTCACCAAATAATGCTCCCACTTTGGTGCCGCCTATATAAAATACATCGCAGTTCTTGGCTATGTATTCCAAAGTAACATCAGAATCCCCCGCCATTAATCCATATCCCAAACGAGCACCATCTAAAAAAAGTGGAATCTTATGCTTTTTGCATACAGAACTCAGTTTTTTCAATTCCTCTTTAGAGTAGAGTGTACCGTATTCTGTTGGATGGGAAATATATACCATACCTGGTTTAACCATGTGTGCTCGATTCGCATCTTTATTAAATACATCAATATAGTTTTCTACTGCTTCGGCACTTATTTTTCCTGTTTTATGCGGAAGAGCTAAAACCTTATGTCCTCCAGCTTCTATGGCTCCGGCTTCATGGACGCTAATGTGACCTGTGTCAGCAGCCAGAACACCCTCATAGGAACGCAATAGTGCTTTTATAACTGTTGCATTAGTCTGCGTTCCACCCACCAGAAAATGAATTTCCGCATCGGTACAATTGCAGGCTTTGCGAATTTTATCTTTAGCACTTTCGCAATAATAATCACTTCCATAACCAGGTGTCTTCTCCATATTTGTTTCAATAAGTCTTTGTAAAATCAGAGGATGAGCTCCCTCCATATAATCGCTGTCAAAATGCTGCATTTGTATTCACCGTTCCTTTTATAATGTCTTTTTAAAATATAACACTCCTTGTAAAGGGTTCTCATAGTATGGCTCTGTTTCAACAAATTCCATCTTATGATATATCGCGATAGCCTCCGTCATTGTGGAAAGAGTATCACAATAGGCATAGATATAGCCTTTCTTTTTAGCCTCACTCAATGTATGATATAAAAGCTTGTGGCCTAGCTTGAAACCGCGGAATTGTTCTCGTATATAGAGTCTTTTAAGCTCACAGCTACTATGATTTATTTTGCGAAATGCCGCGCATCCAGCAATGTTTTCACTCCAATATAGAAGAAATAGCCCCCCGGTAGGTTCTGCATAACTTCCGGGCAAACTTTCTATTTCTTCCTCAATATGCTGAAATCCCAACTGAATGCCACGTTTTTTTTCATATTCTACCGTTATATATTCCTGAAACAATGTTCTAATATCATTAATGTGATCGTATGCAGGAATGATCCGATGCTCGTCCATTACTTATCTCCCAATGTCGTTTGAATAAAACACATACAATCCATAAGTTTCTCAACCTGATCGTTGTTTAACCCAGATAACATATCTTCAACTTGCATATCCGAAAGAAGTTCTAATTCCATGAACAATTTAAGTCCTCTTTTGGTTAAGTGCAGATGCTTTTTCCGGCTGTCTCCTTCGGATACCATTCGGTTAATAAGCCCATCCGATTCAAGTTTTCTAAGAATACGACTTAGGTAGCTTTTATCCATATTCAAATATTCTACGATACTGTTTGCACTGCACCCCTCATTACGACCAATCTCGCCTATAATGCGGCCTTCTACCAATGAATAAGAAGTTCCTAACGCATAGCGATTGAAAACATTTAACTTAGCAGTTATGAAACGATTAAAAGTTCGTACATTCCTTAGAATACTTTCTTCCATACCGATCTCTCCATTCATAATAGTTGCTTTTATCCACTATTATATTTAATATAGTGGACTTTGTCAACCATTTTCAATCAATATACTCCTTTACATTTCTTCCGGGCACGACAGCCCAAGCAAACTGCAAGCATCTAAAATTATCCTTTGAACCAAATCTATAACTACTAATCTCGCTTGTTTTACCTTATCCTCGGCCTGTAAGATTGGACATTCATGATAGAATCTGTTAAATGAAGCTGCAACAGCTGCCAGATATCTCGCAATTACAGATGGTTCATAGCGCTCCGCCGCTTTTTCTATCGCTTCTTCATAGCCGGATAATACTTTTATAAGTGCATAGCTCATATCCTCGGTTAATACATTTAAATCTATATTTTCATATTCAACACCATCTCTGTTTTTCCTAAGAATGCTTTTTGCACGTGCATAGGTATATTGAACATAAGGTCCCGTTGTTCCATCAAAGCTTAATACTGCCTCCCATGAAAAATCTACATTTTTAATTCTTTGATTAAATAAATCGTGAAATATAACAGCACCAACGCCTACTTTTTTTGCTACTTCTTCTTTATACGGTAAATCAGGATTTTTATCCTGTATCAGATGATATGCTCGTTCAATTGCTTCATTCAATATATCCTCTGCATAAATGATATTACCATTGCGGGTAGATAACTTTTCCCCTTCCAGGCTCACCAGGCCATAAGGCACATGAATAAGAGTATCCGCCCAATCATAACCCATCACTTCTATTGCTTTAAATATCTGTTTAAAGTGTAAACTTTGCTCCAGCCCTGTTACATACAGACATTTATCAAAGTGATAAGTTTCTTTTCGATACAAAATGGCAGCAATATCCCTGGAATGATAGATGGAACCACCATCACTTTTTGTTATCAGACATGGGGGCATATCATATTCTGACAAATCAATAATATTAGCTCCCTGACTCTCTTTTAATAATCCCCTATTCTCTAACTCTTCAACTAATGAGGGTACTTTATCACGATAAAAGCTCTCCCCTGTATAAGAATCAAAAGTGACTCCTAATAGTTTATATACACGGGAATATTCAAGCAAACTTATCTCTTTAAACCATTTCCATATCTCAATAGCCTCTTCATCATCCTGCTCCATCTTTATAAACCAGTTCCGGGCTTCCCCTAACAAGTCAGGATTTTTTTCTGCTTCTGTATTAAATTTCACATAAATCCGAAGTAATTCTTCAATTCCCTTTTCCTTAACCGTTGTTTCATCACTCCATTTTTTATATGCAACAATCAGTTTTCCAAACTGCGTTCCCCAATCCCCTAAATGATTAATACGAACAACTGAAAATCCCAGTTTCTCATGAATTCGATACAGGGAATTGCCGATCACTGTTGTACGTAAATGACCAACGTGAAAATTCTTAGCTATATTAGGGGATGAATAATCCATGCATATTGTTTTTCCTCTTCCTGTTTTTACGATTCCAAAATCAGGTTTCTTCATTTTGTCAATCCAGTATTGAATATACTTTGTACGATCCATAAATATATTCAAGTAACCGTTTACTGCTTCTAACCTCTTAATCCCCAGTTCCCCCTGCGCATCTAGCATTGTCTCCTTCAGTTCCTCTGCAATCACTTTAGGATTCTTATGCACTATTTTTGCAATAGAAAAGCAGGGAAGTGCAAAATCTCCCAGTTTGTCTTCGGCAGGAATTTCTATTAACCTGGCCACCTCAAACTCACTTATATTCCCCAGGTTCTTAGCAATACATTTACAGATTTTTTCCTTCATATAAAAACCTCCTATCTTCTTATATACCACCGCAAGAATAAAAAAGAACCGCAAAAGATTAGCATATGCTAAATCAATTACGGTTCTGCTACTAACTATGAACATCCCCGCACAGAAACAAGACGTATATCCCTTGTAACCATGCGAATTATCTTTGCATCAATTACAAGAGCCTACGTCTTTCTCTACGTCTTAAGCTGTTCATTGGGAATGTATTCATATTTAGTATCCTTTCAAAATATTGCGCTTAGTTTACCACAACAAAACTCTATTTGCAACTACTTCATAAAAATATCCATTTGCTTAATCCGATACATTGAGACAGGCATAACCTAATGCTGGTTCTCCATTTCATAACCCCATTTCGCAATTTCCACAATCAGCGCTAGAGGAAGCGGCTTCTCATATGGCAGTTGTATCGCACCTTTGCTCGTTTTATATTCCGTCAAACGGTCAGCAAAATGCACGATTGCTTTATCACCGGGATATATCCCCAAATGCTTTTTAAATGCTGCAAAATGAATGATGTTATGACCGCTCCAATAAGTCGGCATTCGCCATGATATACGCTCCTGCGCCTCCGGCAGTGCTTCGCGGATCGCATCCCGAACCTGTCGTAAAAATGGCTGAACTTCCTCCGCCTGTTCATCAATATAGGCATCGATCGTATTTGGAGACTCATTGCAGAAATGGTCTTGGTTTTCATTTTTAAATTCTCGTCCACATTTGGGGCATTTCCACATATATAATTCACCCTATCCTTTCAGTAATGGCAACGCGAACAGCATCATCCGGTTGTTTCGTGATTTTAGCACTCTTCTATAGTTGCAGTATAGCAAGATATTCTTTAGCCTCGGAACTCAATTAATTCTCCGTCAGGACCTCGAAAAACGACTCTTTTCCAGCCTGTTTCTCCAGGTGTTCTGGGCTCAGGAATATGTGGTTCGGTTACAACCGGGATTCCTGCGTTTTTAAGCCTTTGATAATCTGAATCAAAATCATCGCTGATAAGACAGAAATGATATCCCTTATTCTCCTTTTCTTTTGTCCAATGCTCAAACTCCAACACCGTATCGCCTAACTGGAGATAAACTACCTTTTCAAGGTCCGGCACTCCCGGAACATCGTGTTCAAAATATTTTTTAAACCCAAAGTTTTTTTCATAAAAGTCAATGGACTTTTGCCTGTCCTTTACGGAAAATGCAACATGGTCAACTCGTGTAAACATGAATCAATACCTCCTGTACTCAATCTTAATTTTTATCAATATGGTTTAGTCCTTTTTTGTAATGTCAATTTTAATCTGCAATACAACCCAATTGTTCGAACTGGTATTATAAAATCCATGTGTTTCCCCATTAGGTGAAAAAATTATATCATTTTCCTTCACAAGCACTTCTTCCTTGTTTATCGTGATTGTACCTTCTCCAGAAATAACATAAAAGACTTCATCAATGTCCGAATGCTTATGATCAGGTGTTGATTGTCCTGGGGCATAAAGCAAAAGTCCTGTATCCAACTGGCCTTCTTTGAAAATTGCCTTACGCGCACTTTTTTCAGTTGCAAATTCAAGAATATCCCCTATATTAAGTTTCTTCATTATTTTTACTCCTGTCTATTTAAAATAGTATTCAGCAATCATTAACAATTTAAACCCAAACCAACTGATTTAAAATGTTCTGCTGTGCAATTACTATAATAAAGTTACAAACTTTTTGCAAGAAGGCACTATTTTGTGCTATACTAACCGAATAGTAAGTAAACATAATAATTGATAGGAGTGATCACAATGCCTTGCGATAAATCTTGCCCTATTGAGCATACCGTCAACATGATCGGGCACAAATGGAAGGTGCTTATACTAAGAAATCTATTCAATAATGGGACTCAGCGGTTTGTTGAACTCAGTAAAGGAATCAACGGAATAAGCCAGAAGATGCTGACTCAACAGCTTCGTCAGCTGGAAGCCGATGGAATAATTTATAGAAATGTTTACCCAGAAGTACCGCCAAAGGTCGAATATTCTCTTACAGAGCTTGGAGAATCTTTAAAACCAATTTTGGATGAAATGAATGTATGGGGAATTGAACATCTTAAACAGACGAATCCGAATCTGCAAAAGAATTATTAATTTTATATGATGCGTTTCAGCTTACGTATTCGGTCACTGAGTTTACATCTCTTCTCATCTTGATATAGTTACTATCCATCAGCGAAAGGTAGTTCAGTCTTCATTCAGGTTCTCCCCCGCTGCTGGAACTATATTAGGTTGTTTAATCTCCTAATCGAAATAAAAGGAATGCCGGTGTAAGCGTAACACCGACATTCCCTTTGTTTCATCCATTATACGCTCCATAGCTTTTTCTATTTCCTTTTGCTTCATCAAAATCTATAATATACCAACACAACAGGTAGCTCGTCTACATTTGATTCAATACTGCCTGTAAAGCTTAAACGCTAGACTTTAAAAGTTGAAGTACTATTCTCTAAGGCATCTGCCATGTTGAATAGTTTCTTTGCAGCACCAGCCATTCCACTTATTATTGCCGCTTGTTCTTCTGATGAAGCTGCAACTTCTTCAGAAAGCAATGATATTTCCTTAGAATTAGAAGCAATACTCTCAATTGTATATAAAATTTTATCTTTCCCTTCCATCGTTTTTTCAAGAACTTCATTTACTTCGTTTAGTTTTACTGGAATATTACTTACCTTATTAATAACCTCTCTGAATGAATTTACAGATTTTTCCACATTTTGTCTGCTTTCTCTAACAATATTTGCTGCATATTCTGTAGTTTCTGAAACGTCCTGGGTCTCTACCATAACTTTATTTACCAGTTCTGTTATATTCTTAGATGATATTAATACTTCTTTCGCCAAATTTTTTATTTCTTTCGCTACTACTGAAAAACCTTTTCCAGCTTCTCCAGCCCTTGCAGCTTCTATTGTTGCATTTAATGCTAAAAGATTCGTTTGCTTCGCCACACTATTTATAACGTCAACAATAGAATTAATTTGTGAAATAGTCTCATCTAAATTTCCTACCTTATTTTTTACAGTATCGAAAGAATTTTGCATATCATCTATAGACTTTGATAGATAACGAATGTTTTCCGCACCTTTATGAGAGTCTTCCTTTATTTCTTCTCCATTTTCAGCTAAATTAATTAATTTGTCATTTACATCATTTAAATCCAGGGAGAAATTTTCTAAAATTCCGACTGCTTCATCCAAAGCATCCGTCTGCTTAATTCCTTTCTGTGATGCACATGCAACTGATTTTGCAATATCTTCGCTAGATACTGATACTTGCATACTATCATTTGAAAGATTTTTTGATAGGTCATTTAAGCTGTTGGAAATAGATTTAATTTTTTTAACTAACTTTCTAAGATTTTTTATAGTCTCACTACTCGTATTGGCAAGCCTTCCTATTTCATCTTTTCCCTTGACAGAATATTCCGCAGTTAAGTCCCCCTCCCCGATTTTCTCTACCGTACGTTCAATACTTTCTATTGGACTTGCAATTTTTCTCCCTATTAATACTCCAATTATAACAACAAACATTAAAATAATGACACTGCCAATGATCTCTTTTTTAATACCAGTCGTTATAGCATGATTCATATTATTAACTGAAATTCCTACATTAACAATCAATACGACTTGATCCCCTTGCTTTATAGGAACTGTCACATTATATGATGGTACTCCTCTCCAGTCATTCATAAAAGCTATCGTATTTCCTTTAAAAGCATCATCAAATCTTTCTGAATTTTCTTTCTTTCCAATATCATCTTTTAGAGTTATTGCAAGTATCGTTCTATCTGGAGACATTACTCCTATGTAGTATAAATTTCCCTCTGAATATTCATACGTTTTATCTATGATTGACTGTATTTTATTTACATCATTCAAATCTGTGTTTTCTATATTCGCCTTAATATTATTCGCTAAAATGTTTCCATCATATTTCATTTGATTTTGTAGCGCTGTTATCATCTGATAAGTAGAAAAAGTAGTATTGATCATTAATATAAATACTGCAATCACAACAAAGTAAAAAATCAATCTTTTCCTTATTGATTTGAACATAAATTAACACCTCTTATTTGCCGTTATTTAAAAAGATATCGCTTATTCCAACCTGCGGTTACGCTCGAATAATCACCACCGATTACAGCTCTTAATTCAGCTTTTACAAAAGAATTAACAATTGACTATATTTCATCAATTGCTAATTCTTTTGCATACTCGTCTCCATGAAGATACATCCATTTAGCTGTATCTGATTGATCTTGGGTTCTCAATCCGAATTATACAGAAACCATTTGCTTTCTTCTTGCATGAAAGCGTTTTTCATCTGCATCTGTGAAATTGGCGATTACTTCATCAAGCTGTCCTACGATATGTTTTTTATCCTGGGGAAACTGAGCGGTAAAGCCAACCATATCCGTGGATGTCTCCGCAAATATCACAATCTCATTTTCTAAGCTGTTTACCAGTGTCCGAAATTCCTTGATCCGCTCCAACTCGCTTGCTTCTTTAAAATCGCCTTTCTTCATTTCGTCATAAAGTCTTGTTCGGGGAATGACGGCAACCGTTGTAAGCAGCATCATGTAAGGGTGCAGCTGATTCAGTACTTCTGCCGTTTTTCTGGCACTTTCTTCACATTTATCTGCTCCTGCAAGTCCTCCCAGATATATGATACGGTAAGAGACTCCAGCTTCTTCTACTTTCTTCAACTCCCGGAGAATATCTGTCGATGTATAACCCTTGTCCATGTTCGTTAACACTTCATCATCAGCACTTTCAATACCAATGACAATATCCTCATAGCCTAGTGTTTTCAGATAGCGGATGTCATCTACACTCTTCTTTTCAAAATCATTTACTCTGGCATAGGTAGATATCATTGATTCGGGAAGATACTTCTTCACAAGCTTAGCGACTCTGGAAAGGTGATCAATGCTTAATGCATACGGATTTCCACCGGATGCCCATACCTTTTTCGCATGAGGATTGAAAGATGCTGCTTCCTGTAGATCTTCTTCGATCTGTTGGAAACTTGCTACATTAAAGGGATATCCCTGATAAAAATTACAGAATTTGCAACTGTTATGTGTACATCCGACTGTTACCTCAAGAAATACACTGTAAGCATCCGTCTGTGGACGGATAATTGGTCCATTGTAATGCATAATAAATCCTCCAATCTTTTTATCTAAATATCTTGAATTATAAATATGTTATGGTTGAAAGAAGAGCAGGTTTCCCTGCTCCGCCATTTATATGGCACTAATTAATAAATATATTACAGCTCATTTTTGATGTATTCCGCGAGTTGCTGAATCGTCCCTTCATTCCGCCTATAGTAAGTCCACTTTCCGCATCGCTTTGATTCCAGTAATCCTGTCTTAAGCAGAATGTCCAGATAATGGGAAATCGTTGACTGGGATACCCCTGCCTTTTCACATATGGAGCCGACACAGACACCTCCTTTGAACTCTGTGCCTTCCGGCAGGTGCAATCCCTGGGGTGGAAAATGCTTCTCCGGTTCTTTCAACCACTCCAGAATCTTTAACCTTATTTCATTACTTAATGCTTTAAAAATTTCTATCTCATTCATGTTTTTTATTATATCTATTTTTTTAGATATGTCAATAGGTAGTTGATCTTTTTTTAATTACACATCTTTCCTATTTGATATGCTTCCTCAAGCGCTGCATGGCCTTTTATTGTACCGACACCTGTTGTACCACCTGCAAAAACTGCTCCTGCAAATTTTGCTTTACCAAAGCATGAAATCCAGCCTTTCAGTCCATTTATGGCATTATCTGGTGTATGCGTTCCGGTAGCCTCTGCGGCCGTTAAGAGATATACTTCCCGGAAATAATAATTGGAATGATATAGTGCATTTGCACGATCAAGTAACGTCTTCATCTGCCCACTCATTTCATAATAATAAATTGGAGTTGCAAATACGAGTACATCCACTAACCTCATTTTCTGCACAATACTGTCAGCATCATCATGTATCACACACTTATGGGTTTTCAGACACCCCCAACATCCCGTGCAGAATCCAATTTGCTTATCTGCAAGGGAAATCTTTTCTACATAATTACCACTTTCTGCTGCACCCTTTGCAAATATTTCGGCAAGTGTATCCGAATTACCACCATGCCTTGGGCTGGATGAAATGATTAATATTGTTTTAGACATCGTTTTCTCCTTTATTTTAGACACTCAGCATCCCGGATCGACGCGCATGCATTTTTTCTTCATCCTTCTGGCTGAAATTTTCGATGAATCTATCAAGTTCCTTTACAATATCATCCCGATTCTCTGGTATATATGCTGTGAATGGGATCATATTCGCAACATTACGAGCATCCACAACAATTTTATTTTTCATGTTGGCAAGCAGTGTTCGATACTCTTTAATCCGCTCTAATTCACTCTCTTCCTGAAAACTTCCATCCTGTATTTGTCTATAAAGTGTTGTACCAGGAAAAATAGATGCCGTTGTAAGGAACATGAAGTATGGATGTATCTGATTCAAAATTTTTGCAGTTCTAATCGCGCTCTCCTCACCCTTTCCTGCTCCAGCAAGTCCTCCGAGGTATATGACCCGGTATGCAACTCCAGCTTCTTCAAGACGTCTGCATCCCTCCAAAATATCAGCTGCTGTATATCCTTTATTTACATGCTTCAATACCTCATCATCGCCGCTCTCAATACCAAGAACAAGATCTTCAAAACCGAGCTCCTTAAGATAACGTATATCATCCACGCTTTTTCTTAGCAGATCATCGACACGAGCATAAGTAGATATCTTCGCTTCTGGAAGATATTTTTTAAATAGCTTTGCCAGTGTTGCCAGTTTCTCCGTACTGAGTGCATATGGATTTCCGCCTGAAGCCCAGACGTTTTTTGCATGCGGATGAATCTGTCCTGCCTCCTTTAAATCTTCCTCTACCTGTGAAAAATCTGCTACGCGGAATGGAAAATCTTTGTAAAAGTTACAAAAGGTACAATTATTATGGGTACATCCAACAGTTACTTCAACGATAATGCTATCGGCATCCGTATATGGTCGAACAACTGGCCCTGTGTAGTGCATATTTTTATCCTCCTTAATAACACATTATAGTTACGTATCTCGAATTGTAGATTTGAAAAGTAATAAATGATAGGCAGATAACTCCTGCCTTAACCATTCTAAATTTTATTATATCTAGTTTTTTCGATATGTCAATACTTTTTTAAGATTATCGAACGTTACAAGCGCCTGTTCTATGTCCGGATGGTATTCTTCTCCTTCATTTTCGGCACTCACAAAGGCCAAGTGACCAACATGCTGTCCACGGCAAGGAAAGTAGAAATTAAAAAATACAAGTTACTACTCTTACCGCCATTTTCGCACCAGCGCTGTTCTTTGCGGAGGTAACCGTCTTACGTCCCGCTTCTATAAGTTATAATTTAAGCCACAAACTTTCTGCCTGTGGCTTATGGTTTTAGTGGAGATAGTGGAATTCGAACCCATGACTTCTTGAATGCTATTCAAGCGCTCTCCTGATATATCGGGTGTGCACCTCCATATAGTATTTTTTTACACAAGATATATTACTCAGCTGTGAAGAGATTATTGCGAATGTGTGTTACTTTACGATACTACTTTAATAGCTTTTTCCTCAGTTATACTATCAATTCCGTTAAGAAATTGCTGTATATCCAGGTTCAATTATCATCTTCTTGATAATATATTAAATTAATGCATTTTAGAAATTCAACGTCCATCAAGTGACAACTGCTGCTTTTCCTAAATTTAACTTACTTTTATCATATTTCATAATCCAATATTTCACCATTGCTCTCAATCACTTTTTGGTACCAGTAAAATGATTTTTTCTTAGAACGCTTCAGTGTTCCATGACCCTCGTCATCCAAATCCACATAAATCATTCCATATCTCTTCGCCATTTCACCAGTTCCTGCTGATACGATATCAATACACCCCCATGGAGTATAGCCGAGTAAATCAACCCGATCAATTTCCATCGCTTTTTTTATTTCAGAAATGTGTCCTTTTAAATAATCGATTCTATAATTATCCTGAATCGAACCGTCATCTTCTACTACATCCAGATTTCCCATACCGTTTTCTACGATAAACAGCGGTTTCTGATAACGGTCATAGAGCTCGTTCAGTACAAAACGTAATCCTTTGGGATCAATCGGCCAGCCCCACGGTGTGGTTTCCAGATATGGGTTTGGTGATCCCTGCTGCCCTCCTGTAGTCGTGGTATTTGAAGAAAACCGATCGAACACCGTAGTTCTGTAGTATGAAAATGCCAGGAAATCAGATGGATGGTTTCGCAGTATTTCCTCATCTTCAGGCTCCAAATGAAGTTGGAATCCATACTCATCAAATATAGCCTGTGTATAATTTGGATACTTTCCACGAAAGATTACATCAGAAAAAATCAGTGCCTTTCTCCGGAATTCATACGCTCCAAACACATCATCCGGATGGCAAGTGGACGGATAAATACCTGACAATGCAAGCATTGCCCCCATCATAAAGTTCGGATTGATCTTTCGTGCCAACTCATTTGCCAATGCTGATGCAACCAGAAGATGATGGATTGACTGAAATTTGGCTCCGGCATCAGCTGCAGGTGTTTCCCCTTGATTCGATGATGCTGTAACCCGCTTATTATCGGAAGCCAGACCCAGCGTCCAGTAACCACCAAGTACGTTTACTTCATTAATTGTTACCCAGTATTTTACCTTATCCTTCCAACGTTCAAAAAGTGTTTGCGCAAATCGCAAATAGAACTCAATCAGTTTACGATTAGTCCAGCCGCCATATTTGTTAGCCAAATTCAGTGGCATATCAAAATGAAGGATGGTTACCAGAGGCTCAATTTTATATTTGCGCAATTCTTCAATCACGTCATCATAGAACTTTAATCCTGCTTCATTGGGTTCCGCGTCATCTCCATTGGGAAATATTCTGGTCCAGGAAATAGAAAACCGATAAACTTTAAATCCCATCTCTGCAAACAATTTAATATCTTCTTTATAATGATGATAAAAATCTGTTGCCATATGTCCGGGATAATAATAACCTTCTTTTATAATTCCCTTGGCCCCTACCGGAATACATTCTCCTGGTGTAACACTTCCCTCTTTTCCATCTGGAAGACGATAAAATATTCTTCTTGGATTATCTTTCGTGCCATTTGTCAGTAAATCTGTAACAGTGATGCCGCGTCCGTCTTCCTGCCAACCACCTTCATATTGATTTGCGGCTGTCGCGCCACCCCATAAAAAATCTTTTGGGAATCCCATAATGTCTCCTTTTTCTTTTCAGTCCATCGTTTGTATTAGCTTTTAGTTTGTTTTTTTTCTGATTCCCTATTTGACATCAAAACAAATGGTGTCCATACCAAAAATCCAACTGCCAGGATCACAAGCTGAACAACTGCACCGTGCCATCCATAGGACAATGTGGCATTAATAAATAAAGGCAAGCCGAATGGTGCATCTACGATACTGCACTGGATAAAACCAATTTTAATTGCCGCCAGGGCGATGCCAGAAGAAACAACTGCATTGATAATAAACGGTACAGCAAATATCGGATTTAAAACCAGCGGAATACCAAATACCATCGGTTCACCAATTCCACAGATACCTGGCAATAGTGCCAATTTAGCAATCGCCTTATGATCATCCCGTTTAGAAAATACCAGCATAGATAGAATCAGTGATAAAGTCAGTCCTGCACCACCTACAACAACAAACACGGTCCAAAATCCTCTGGTCAGAGGCTGTGTCGCCAATTCTCCTGCCTGAACTGCTGCGATATTGGCAGCTAGTGCTGAAGCAGATAATGGACTTCTAATGGGTTCCACCACCAGACCACCATGGATTCCAAGAAACCAGAACAACTGGCATGCCACTGCCATAATGATTATACCCGGAGTTGTCTGTACAATTGACTCCAGCGGAGCCTGAACCACACCATATATGAAATCATTCAGATAATACCCGCTAATAAGGTGAAATACATTTCCAAATACGGCTGTTGTTATCAACACAATAAATATTGGAACCAAAATATTGAATGATACCGCTATTCCCTTTGGAACCGAGGCCGGCATCTTTATTTTAATCTTCTCTACCTTCATAAGCAGACGCAAATACTCTGTGACAGCCACTGCGACTATCATTCCGATAAACAGACCCTGGGCTCCTAAAGCGCCTCCGCCCAGTCCTGCTGCCGTACCAGATTGTTGCCCTATGATTACCGTAACAGTTGAAGGAACTACCGTGAAATAGGAAGCAACGCAAAGTACACCAGTAATAAACATCGGCATATCATATAACTTTGCAAGGTGCATAGCAATCAGAAATATGATCGGTATCGTCATGCAGGAAATTGTTGCAAAACTCATTGCATTAAAAGCCGGCTTTAAATTCTCAAGCCACGGAATCCATTTAGCCAGACCTGTCGTGCTACTGGCAATGATAGAATTCAGCAGAGTGCCAAAAGAACCAACTACAATAAATGGAACAAAGTCTGTAAATGCATTCTTGATACTGTTTAAGTATTTATTTCCATCGATGACTTCGGCCGCAGCCATTAAGCCATCTTCTGCTTTATCAAAAAATCCCATCTTAATATCCTCCCGGTACATTCTCCCTTTACCTTTTGCTATAATAAGCAGCCTTATTTGCCATCAAACAAATCTTCTGCCTGCTTCACCACAGCTGCCCCATCACATCTTCCATAAGCCTGTGCATCAATAACCTCTACAACTGCCTGGTCACCCACCTGTTTTTTTACTCTTCTCATAATATGACGTACCTGGGGTCCCAACAGCAAAACATCAAAGTTTCCAAGCTCGCCTTGAATTTCTCCCTGCTCAACCGCCCAAATTTTGTAATCTTTTCCCTGCTCCTTAGCAGAATCCTGCATCTTTGCCACCACCAGACTGGTAGACATTCCTGCATTGCAAGCCAACATAATCCTCATCATTTATCCTCCTTTATTAACAGCTTTTGAAGCATTTTATATAAGTTTACAAATTCATCTGCATTATCCTTTGCCATCATAGACATTGTCATATGATCCTGAGCGTGAACCAAAATAATATTCACATCTACCGGATTGCCCTGAGCTTCCTGCTGAATTAATTCGATTTGTGCCTGATGGGCTAACCGCATTTCTTCTTCCGCTTTCACAAGTAATCGATCTGCTTCTTCAAAGTTGAATTCCCTCGCTGCTTCTATAGCCATTAAAGCGGTGGATTTGGCATTTCCCGCCTTCAAAATCAAATCAAAGGCTGTCTGATATTTTGTCTCATCCATGTTAACTATCCTCCAATTGCACCGATATCCTTGTTATCAGTGACTCCAATGTTTCATACTTTTTTTCCCGAATTAATTCATCCATACATTCCATACTCAGCAAAAGCCTGGCCGTTGCCATGTAAAAATCTTGAATTTTTTTACTCTTTTGCTTTGACACCGATACCAAAAATACCACTCTTACTGGCAAGTCTTCTTTCCACATCACCGGTTTGTCCAAAATACAGATTGTTACAAATGTATCCTCTGTCATAACCCTGCACGGATGAGGCATAGCCACCTGATTTCCCATACAGGTCTGGGCCATCTGCTCCCGCTTCATTACAGCTTCAAAAAAGTTTTTTGGCAAAGGCCTTCTTTCTTCAATTTTATCGCACAGATATCGGATTACTTCTTCTTTCGTTTCAAAAGAAACTCCCGTAAAAAACAGGTCTTTCGGATAAAATCTCATAATATCCGTTTTCTCCCCAGATATTAACATTCTCCTCATCGCCTTAATATCTTGAATACCCATGAGAAATTTTACCTCGCAGATCGGAACAGGGACCTCTACGCTTATAGGAACTGTCGTAAAGATATAATCGATCTTTGAAAAATCCTGTTTTTTAACGCTGTGTTCATCACAAGTAATGATTCCTTTAATACAGTCATGGAACATATCCTGCATACGAAACGCAAGGAGTTTTGCTGTCCCTGCGCCGGATGCGCATACTAGCAACACCGTTTTCTTTTCCTGTTTTGTTCTCTGCCGTTCCAGAGCAAGTGCAATAGCCAGAGCAATATAGGCTATTTCATCAGGATATAAAAGCTTCTTAAAATGTCTCTCTAGCACGGCACATGCCTGAATCGCCATGGCGTATGCCAGACTATACCGCTCCCTAATCTCTCTTAGTAGTGGATTTTTGAGTTTCATATCAAACTGCAATCGTACCTTCAAAGGTCCTAAGTGTCTTCCTAATGCCATTATCAATTCCAGATCTTCCCGTAAATCTATACGGAATACTTCAAAAATTTCTCCCAGCATTTCTAAAACAATTTCATGCAGATCGCTGCTTATAATTACATTTCCTTCTGATCTTTCCAGCCCGCCACCTGACGCTTTTCCTGCCAGATGGATTGCCATATAAATAATCTCCCCTCTTGGAAATGAAATCTGAAACTCTTTTTCCAACTTAACGGAACAGGCTTCTGCTAATGCATATTCATCTTCTCCAACCCACTCATGATAATCCACCTCCTGCATCGGTACATATTGTTCTGCCTGAACCCGTTTAATCGATACATGGATATGGACAATCAAATTTTGTAGCGCTATGTCGGAAATATGATATGCCGTATGTTCCAGGCATTCCAAAACACATACAGAAATCCGATTCAACTCATTCTGATTTCCCATGTCAGATAAGCTGTGATTTCCCAATCTTCTCTCATGACATTTTGCAATGCAGAGACGGATATGAAACTCATCCCCCACCACTCTTATGCCATAATAAGGCTTTCGCTCTAAGGAAAGTTCATATTCCTTTAAAATCTGTTCTGTCTTTTTTAAATCTATAGCCAGTGTTTTCTTACATACGTACAGAATTTCACATAATTCTTCTGCCTTTATATAGTTCTCATGATTGAGAAAATAATCCAGCAGATACTGAACCCGTTCATAGGAGTTATTCGGTAGTTCTTCATTATCTCTAGCAAACAATAATTGGAACCGTTCGAAATCATCCACCTGAAGCCGAAAGCCATCTTTCCGTTTCGTGAGAATACGCGCACCATTTTCTATCAAAATGCTGTCAAGCTGTTTGATAAACTGCCGTACCGACTTCGTGCTTACCTCCATCTTCTCTGATAGCTGGTTAACTGTCAAAAACTGTTCCTGCGACAGAAAGCTTAAAATTGTTGTCAGTCTTTCACTTAACATCGATGACCTCCTTTCCTAGAACCTGTAGTTTCCTGTCCGATGTCAATATTTTATCATGTTTTTTGCACAAACCTCAATTACCTCTTTTTCCTCTAACTCATGGAAGCAAGTTACACTTTGTAGAAATGCAAGCCAGAAATTTTAAGCATACTGTTTTAAACAGATAAATGCTATGCTTATAAAGCCCTTTCCATAGTAAACCTAATCTAAAACCCATTTATTACTATTTGAATGGAAACATTTAAAAAATAGACAACTTCCATTATAAAGCTAATGGTTGTCGTCTATTTTTTTAATTATACTGAATCATTACTTCTTCTTAATTAAATAATAATTTTATGAACATTCTTAGCTGAAAAGAGGCATTTCCCCGTTCCCTGCTAATGCCTCTTTCATGACTCTACTTAAAGTGCATTAAACTAATAATTCAGTTGTTTTATATCCCATTTCCTATAATAAATCCTTCCCCAATTGCTTTACCTGCTTGTCCAACCTTCAATGCATCACCAATTACATTTACGCGATAATTTTTCCCTTTTAATTCTTCTGCTAATCGATTATTGCTTTTAGATCCTATTGCAATTACCACCGCATCTGCTGGAAGTTCCATTTCTTCATTTGCCTTAACTATCTTTACCGAATTTTCTGTAATTTCCGTTACTGCAGTGTCAGTAAACTGATTTACTTTGTTTTTAACTAAGTCAGAAAGTAACCCCCATCTTGGCACTATCTCTTCTTCCAGAGCTAATCCTTCTCTCATTTCAATCACTGAAACATTTTTCAGTTGTACTCCAAGATGATTTGCCACTTCTGTTCCTACCTGGCCGCCTCCAATTACAACGATATTAAGTCCTACATTCACTGCTCCAGATAATACATCGTTTGCAGACACTACATTTGAACTATTAATTCCTGGAATTTTGCTTGGAATAATTGGATCAGCACCAGTGGCAATAATAATTTCATCAAAATTTTTATCATCAAAAAACATATCGTTTACTTCTGCATTTGTTATAACTTCTACATTTAATTTCTTTAATTCATTCATCTGCCATGCAATATATCCGGCAATTTCACCTTTAGAAGGTGGGATTGCTGCTAAACGTAGCTGCCCTCCTACGTGGGAGCTTCTCTCAAATACCGTAATGTTATGACCTCTCTGCGCCGCTATAATTGCAGCCTCTAATCCTGCGGGTCCTGCTCCCACAACCGCAACATTCTTAATCTGATCCGCACGTTTTATTTCTGTGCAATATTCTTTTCCAACAGTCGGATTTAAAATGCACTCAATCGGTTGATTCTTCATTAATTTGCCTACGCACCCCTGATGACAAGCGATGCAGGTACGGATTTCGTCGAATCTTCCTTCCATTGCTTTGTTAGGAGTAAATGGATCACTAAGTGATTGGCGTCCCATAGATATTAAATCTGCTTTTCCTGTTGCCAAGACCTGTTCCGCAACCATTGGATCGTTATAGCGTCCAACTGAAATAACCGGAACATCTACTACTTTTTTGACTTCAGCTGCAAAATCTGCTATCCATGCATGACCAGTATAATTTGAAGGAATAATAGCATCAAATGATTTATAAACACCTGCGGTTACGTGAATTAAATCAACACCTGCCTCATCAACACTACTCCTGCTTCACAATTTTGTCAATATTACAGCTAGTATTCGTTTCGTGTTTTTTATTGAGACTTTTCAAGAAAATCCCCCGATATGTTCTCATAAAAACATATCGAGGGATTAAATCGGGTCGAAATATTAAATTTTGTTCTTCAGTATTTGTAGCGTATATTCGTTTATTTCTCGCTCTGCGCTTTTGAATAATTGTGAAGCATTTCAGACCAGGAACCCATGGCTTTGTGCAGCACCGGTATCATCACCATCACCAAAGCGATTCCCAACAAACAGGATAACAGAAGAACCCTCAGATCATAGTGTAATATCATTTTAGCTGCATATAAAAACCAGATACTCGGCAGTATGAAAATAATTGATGTGACTACTCCCGGAACATAGTGCTTAAATGGTATGCATATCAACATATGGACAAAAACCAAATGTAAAGTAACCCCCAAGAAAGCGCTATACCAAAGAAAATAGCTTTGAAATACTACGGAAAGCAAGCTGATGAGGGAAAAAAATAAAAACTCGACTTCTACTCCGATGGAAAAAGTTGGTGTTTGGCAGACGTGTATATAATTTAAGCCAAATGGTTGTCTTTTCGGCCAAACTGTGTTGATCTCTTTTCTATAACGGCTGCCCCAAACCTCTGCCATAATAATCTCTTCAAAATCGTGAATCATAAAAATGACTGGAAACATCCATACGATAAAATTCATTGTATTCATAAAATCACCTCCTTCTATTGTCACACTTGTGTCGATCGGCAATACCTATTATAATAGTTAGAGTAACGAAGTCAATCAATTCGGCACAAAAGCTACACATTGGAAAATGTGTGACAATAGGAGAATAACTATGTCCAGTAAAAACAAAGGAAACCCAGTATCCAACAAATCAAAACTGTGGATGGAAAATACCCTGCTAACATTGATGCAGACAGAAAATTACCATGAAATTACGATACAGGAGATTACGGATCATGCCGGGCTTTCCAGACGAACTTTTTACCGCAATTACTCCTCAAAGGATGAGATTATTAAAGGCTGTTTCTATAGAATTTGGTTAGAATACAGAGCGCTTCTCTTACAGCAGACAGACTTATCCTTACCCAATATTGCCAGGGTGTTTTTTACAGTGATGAAAAAGCATTTAGACTTTCTTTCACTCGTTAACCGTCATCAATTGATCCCGCTGTTACTTGCAGAGATTGATGTGCTTTTGCCTCCCGCCTTTTATGAGGTAAAGGGAGAAAGTACGCCTTTTTCCGAAGAAAGTATTCAATATGCTTTAACTTTTAGTACTGGTGGATTTATGCGCATCCTAATCCGGTGGCTAAACGACCCTGTACAGAAATCGCCAGAAGAAATGGCTGTACTTATAAAAAATTTCATCTCACTCTGCAATTATCCCAATTTATAAAGTTCTCTCTCTAAAGATTTAAGCCGCTGCAAACTGACTGTTATAAAGCTCTGAATAAAAGCCTTTCTTTGCAAGCAATTCCTCGTGGTTTCCACTTTCGATAATGTCTCCATCCTTCATAACAAGAATCATATCTGCATTTTTTATGGTAGATAACCTATGGGCAATCACAAAAGACGTTCTTCCCGTAGTCAGTTTCTCCATCGCTTCCTGAACCAGGTGTTCTGTACGGGTATCGACGGAACTGGTCGCTTCGTCTAATATTAGCAGAGGCGCGTTTTGAATAATTGCTCTTGCTATGGTAATTAACTGTTTCTGTCCTTCTGATAAACTCGCTTTATCATTGAGTAACGTATCATAACCATTTGGTAATGTCTTTATGAAATGATGCAAGCCTACTGTTTTGCTGGCTTTCACCACCTCTTCATCGGTAACCCCCTGCTTGCTGTAAATGATATTATCTCTGATGGTTCCTTCAAATAGCCAGGTATCCTGTAAAACCATTCCAAACTGAGCATGCACATTTTCTCTTGGCACGTTATGAATGGGAATGCCATCAATACAGATTTCTCCTCCATCCAGCTCATAAAACCTCATGAGTAAATTAACCATTGTGGTTTTACCGGCTCCGGTAGGCCCAACAATCGCAACCTTTTGCCCGGCTTTTATCTGAACGGAGAAATCATGAATTACAGGTTTATTTGGTGTATATCCAAATTTTACATTTTTAAATTCAACATCGCCTTTGATATTTATAAGACTATTTGGCTTATCTGTCTCATCTTCCAGTTCTGGTTCCCCCAGAAATTCGAAGACTCGTTCGCCTGACGCCACTGCTCTTTGAAGGCTATTCATTACCTGGGCCATCTGTGACAGCGGTTGTGTAAATTGGCGGATATACATCATAAATGCTACAATAACGCCAAAAGTAATTGTTCCTTTGATAGAAAGTGCTGCCCCGACAACACATACTGCCACATATCCGAGATTCCCTGTAAAATTCATAAAAAGCATCATTAAACCGGACAGGAATTGAGATTTCCACGCACTGCTATAAAGATTATTGTTGCTTTCTTCGAAAATTCTCTTTGCTTCTTTGCCTCCATTATAAACCTTTACAACATTGTGCCCAGTATACACTTCTTCAATATGCCCATTGATACGGCCTAATTCCATCTGCTGCTGCCTGAAATATTTCTGGGAAACCTTTGCTATGAGCAGGCTAAATATTATACCAATCCCGCATGCGACGATCGCTGTAAGCGTTAGAATCCAGCTGTTATAGAGCATCATAACCAAGGAACCAATTAGCATTATTCCAGATGTGACGAGCGTTCCTATACTTTGCGTTAACGTTTGCCCGATTGCATCCACATCATTGGTCACACGGCTTAAGACATCACCAACGCTAGCCGTGTCAAAGTACTTCAGTGGCAAGCGGTTTATTTTTTGTGAAATATCGGTTCGCATTCGCTTTGAAATGACCTGCGTTACTGTCGCCATAATATAACTTTGCAGATAGTTTAAGATAAACGAGCCACCATAAAACAGAATCAGCATCCACACCATTTTGGTCACGATATTCATATCAATGATTCCAGCCACTGCATTTCCACTTTGCATTACCGGAAGCCCCTTCATGATTTCATTGGTTAAATCTTTCAGCTTATCCGGTCCAATCACCTGCATTGCCGTTCCAGCTGCCGCTGCAATTAATGCGATAATAATGACAGGTAAATACTTCTTACAATATGCCAACAATTGTGCCACCGTTTTTTTGAAATCACCTGGTTTTTCCACAGCTCCACGCATAGAGTCTCTTTCCATTGGATTACCATGTGAATTTTGATTTATGCTCTGTTCTCTCACGACACCAATTCCTCCTTATCAAGCTGTGACTTGGCAATTTCCTTATAAACATCACAGGTATTTAATAGTTCTTTGTGCGTACCTTTGCCGACTACTTTCCCTTCATCAAGAACAATGATCTGATCCGCATCCATAATCGTACTGATTCGCTGGGCTACCAATAAACAGGTAACTCCCGCAGTTTCTTTTTTAAGAGCAGACCGCAGGATCCGGTCCGTCTTATAATCCAATGCGGAAAAGCTATCATCGAAAATATACATCTCCGGTTTACGGCAAACGGCTCGGGCAATTGCAAGGCGCTGTTTCTGTCCTCCGGATACATTGTTTCCGCCTTGGGAGATATCTGCTTCATATTGTCCTTCCATTTGTTCAACAAACTCTTTTCCCTGTGCAATCATAACTGCAGACTCAATTTCACCATTCACCGGCTTTTCTTTTCCATTGTCTCCATAACCAACATTCGAGCTTACAGTTCCTTTAAATATGACAGCTTTCTGGGGAACATATCCTATTTTATTGTGCAGGACTTCCTGAGTATATTCCTTCACGTTAATTCCATCCACGAAAATATCGCCTTCTGTTGCATCATAAAATCTGGGAATCAGACCGATCAGTGTGCTTTTTCCACAGCCAGTAGAACCAATAAAGGCAACTGTTTCTCCTTTCTTTGCAGTGAAGTTGATGTTTTCCAGAACATAATCGGAAGCTCCGGGGTATTTAAAGCTGACATTTTTGAATTCAACCTGTCCTTCTATTCCATTCTTTCCTTCTATCACTGTTCCATCAAGAATAGTCGGCTCTGTCTCAAGCACTTCATTGATCCTTTTCGCGGATACGGAAGCTCTCGGCAACATTGTGAAAATCATCACCAGCATGATAAACGACATGATCACCTGCGTCGCATAGGAAGAAAACACAACCATGTTAGAAAATAGTGTCAGACGCTCCATCGCACCTGCTCCATTGATGAGAACCGCACCAATAAAATAAATTGCCAGGGTCAGCCCACTCATCAAAACCGTCATCGCTGGCATCATAACTGCCATTCCATGATTCGTGTACAACTGTGTAGCAGTTAATTCTCCATTCGCATCTTCAAATTTATGTTCCTGATAGTCTTCGGCATTGTATGCCCGCACCACGCGCAGTCCTGTAAGATTCTCCCTTGTTACACGATTTAGATTATCGGTCAGAGTCTGCATTTTTTTATACTTTGGCATAACAAATATCATAATTAGTCCGATCACAGCAAACATAATCCCTAATGTAATTCCGGTAGCAATTGACCATTCAAATCCTTTCCCAATAATTTTTGTCATTGCCCATACTACCATGATTGGGGCTTTAATCAGCATCTGCAATCCCATGGTAATCAGCATCTGCACCTGAGTGATATCATTTGTTGAACGTGTTATTAAACTATCCGTTGAGAAACGATTGATTTCCTCCATAGAAAAGTCATCCACTTTGGAGAAGAGAAGGCTTCTAAGTCTCTGGGAAAAGGATGCTGCAATTCTTGCTGAAAAGAAGCCCACCACAACGGCTGATACAAGACTGCCCAGAGCACAAACCAACATCTTTCCACCAACTAACCATATAACAGACAGCTCACTTCCCGGTGTCTGAACCAATCTTGTAATTTCAGACATATAATCCGGAAGTTTTAAATCCAGCCAGACCTGTGCTACGATGAATACCAGACTGACCAATGCCTGAATCCACTCGCTCTTTTTCAGGCGTTTTAATAATGCAATCATGTTTTTCCTCCTTTTACTAATATTGCTAATATTGATAATTTCTAACACACGAACTTTCTAACACTATTAGCAATTGTTTCCAATATATGCAGTCACAATATCTGACTGCATACTATCTTAAATGTACATGGTGAAAATCCACCATTTTTTTCATAATTCGAATATAATGCTTCGCATCCTCTTCCCCCAGATACTCAAGCATATGGATTGTCGTATCCAGAATCATCTGATAATGATTTTTCACCTGCTCCCTGCCGATATCTGTTATATCAATCAGGATTCTTCTACGGTCTTCCGCATCAATTCTCCGTATAATTAACCCCTTCTTCTCCAGGCTGTTAAGAGCTGCCGCAATCCGTGCGGTAGTAATCCCCATCTCATTGCTGATATCACTGGGCGTCACATTTCCTTCATGTTCTGAAATATAGTTTAGTACAAAATGCTCACCACGCATGGAATCATCAATCTGTTTCGGAACACTTCGTTTGCGTGACTGATTCATCACTTCTATAAATTCAAGTGCTAAATCTTTGTAATCCATTTTATCACCTACTTGCATATTTTATTTGCTAACAGTGTTTATTATATGACGTGTTAGTATTTTTGTCAATACTGGTTTAATATTTTTTACGGAAGGGTATTTTTGCATGTTTATATGGCTGGCGTAGATCGCAATAAGCAATAAAAAAGAACGGAACAGTTTTGTGAACATGTTCCGTTCTTTTCAACTTATATTTGTACCTGTGACGGGTACTTATATGACGATATAAGATATATGATTTGTGACAGACGCGAAGTGGTTGACCGTTATACGTTCTTACGGTACTTATTCCATACCGCTCCGTCACAGGAAACGGAAGGTGCCAGTGATTCTATACAAGGGCTCCGCCGCCATCGACGATTATGAACTGGCCTTGAACATAACTGGAGCTATCGCTGGAAAGATAGAGAACCGTACCATTTAATTCCCCTTTTCTTCCAGGACGTCCTGCTGGGTTTAAGGTATTATATTTATTTAAAAATTCTTCTGACTTAAATAAGGTTTCACTCGTCATTTCACTTTCAAAAAGAGCCGGTCCAATGGCATTTACTGTGATACCATATCTTGCATAGGAAGCTGCCATACCTCTTGTCAAGCCAACCACTGCTGCCTTGGAGGAATTATAGGAATGTCTGATAAATACGTCAAATTTATCTGCGACTACTGCATTTACAGATGCGATATTAATAATTTTACCATAGCCTCTTTCCTTCATTTGCGGAACCACATATTTGCTTGCTAAAAAGATTCCCTTCACATTCGTATCAAAGGATTTATCCCAATCCTCCACTGACATGCTGTCAACTCCGCCACGAACAGCAACCCCTGCATTATTTAACAAAATATCGATGTGGCCGAAGGAATCAAGCACAGTTTGCATCGCTGATTTTACACTTTCTTCATTTGTAACATCACATCCAACCGCAACTACCTTTCTGTCCATTTTCTCAATTTCTGCTTTTACCTCGTTTAACTTTTCTATCCGCCTTGCCAGTAATGCAACATCTGCTCCGGCTTTTGCATAGGCAAGTGCTGCATCTGCTCCAAGCCCTGAACTTGCTCCTGTAACTACCGCTACTTTACCTGTTAAATCAAAATAATTTTCCATTTTTATACATCCTTTCTTTATTAGGAGAGACTATTAATAATATTCCCAGCCGTTGAATTAAATACGGCCTGTTTCCATAAATGCCGTACGGTCATAGCGTCCGGTTAACAAATATGGAATTACATCATTGGCTTCTAGTTTTTCTACTAAATTAAGTTTATGTACAAGCAAGCTGTTCTTTGAGTAAGCACCACCTATTATGGTATTTACCGGCAGTTCTGCCCATGGGTCATCAATACTTGATTTTAAATTCAGTGACACAATTCCTGGTTCCCATGATTGATAATTATATTCGCATTGATTCATAAGCAATGCTCCGTTTTGAAAATGCGATACTCCGTTTTCATCCGGCATACGGTCAAAATGGAAATAGAAACCGCCTCCAAATGTCTGCTTGCCTGCTGCCGGAAATTGATAGAGAGCGGCAGTGAGAGGATTGTTATATTCACCTAATTTCATGGTCGCTTCTACAAGCTGCGTTCCTCTTCTCGTTACTCCAGCCGTCACCGTGTCACCATTTCTTCTAATGACAATTTCTCCTCCCAGTTTCTTTGGAATACTTCCATTATCACGGCCGCACTGTACCGCCATCTCAGCTCCGGACCCGCCAAGCACCAGCCCCATTGTGTATAATCCAAGGGACTTCCCGTAGGTTGCATAGACTCCTAAAATTGCTTCATAGTAGTCATCTGCAAATGTAGGACTATTCACATGACAAATGGATAAGGTAACTACCGGCATGGAAAATGGTTTTAAAGGCGGCGGCAGTATCCTTGCAATTGCCTCTGGATCAGTTAAGTAACTGATGTAGAGTCCCTCCTGATTATCCATGAGAGAGATCTTGCCAAAGTTTGGTATTTCATCTTTAGAAATTCGAAAGCTTGGAGCCTTTTGTCTTTCTCGAAACAATTCACAGCCTGTTTCATAGCCCGTACGTACTGCAGGCGCAATCGCTCCATCTTTTACAGCACTTCCGATTACTTTCACCTCTGCACCCTTTTCTTCCAATTCCGAAACCAAAGATTGATCCGGACTGAATCCAAGAGAAAGTACGATTGCATCGGCTGATACATTTACTTCTTCGTGGTCTTCCACTCTCTCCAGTATAATACTGTCCGTTTTTATCTCTTTTAAGGAATGCCCCAGCAAATACTTTGCACCTGATTTAGCCAGGCGCCCACAGACATCAGCTACATTGGTATGGTTTGCATTTGGCGCAGGTTTATCAAGCATATCAATAATGGTGACCTGATTCCCCTCTTCACAAAGATATTCTGCCGTCTCAAGACCTGTAAGCCCGGCACCGATCACAGCTACATGTTTTCCTTTTAATGCTGATTTACCTGACAGCACTGATTCCACCGTAAATACATTGCTTCCCGTAATTCCAGGGATTTTTCCAGGAATAATGGAGGCTGAACCTGTGGCAAGAATGACGGCATCCGGTTTATATTCCATAATCAGATCTGCGGTTGCTTCCGTATTTAACTTTACTTCTACTCCAAGCCGTTCAAATTCACCGTTATAGTAATCCGCGATCCACTGCATGCGTTCCTTTAACGGCGGTTTCTTGGCCAAATTAATGGTTCCTCCAAGTTCACTTTGGCGGTCAAGCAAGGTCACTTTTACTCCACGAAGGGCAAGAGTTTGTGCTGCACACATTCCAGCCGGCCCACCGCCGACAACAACTGCAGTATGTCCTTTGGTATCGTGAACAAGATCTCCATATTTCTGTTCTCTTGCAAATCTGGGGTTTAGCGCACATTCCGGCGGTATACCGGCAGCATTATATTCATTCAGACTTTCAAAACAGCGCAGACAGGAGATACATTTGCGTAATTCTCTTTCCCTTCCTTCCAGTACTTTTTTCCCCCACTCTTCATCGGCAATCCAACTACGTCCCATGGAAATAAAATCCACAACTCCTTCTTCCAGGAATTTTTCTGCCACTGCAGGATCTCTAAATACGGATACACCGATTACAGGAATTCTTACATGTTTTTTTACCGCTAAAAGGAAGTCATGTCTCCACCCCTGTGGGAAAGATATAGGTTCGATACAGGTCATGCCTGTTTCATATAATCCGCAGCTGGTATCAATAAAATCAATTCCTGCCTGCTCTAAAGCAACGGCAATTTTTACGCCATCCTGAATATGGATGTACTCTTCTGTCACACCTGTCTTATCCAGAAATTCTTCTACACTTAAGCGAACACCTACCGGGAAATCGGGACCGCATTCTTTCCGAATTCCATCGATAATTTCAATTATCATTCTTAAACGGTTTTCAAAACTTCCGCCGTATTCGTCTTCTCTTTTATTGGTATAAGGAGACAGAAACTGATGCAGCAGATATCCATGTGCCGCATGGAGTTCCACGCCGTCGCAGCCTGCCTTTTGAACTCTGACTGCACCTTGAATAAACTGCAAAATCAATTGTTTTATTTCTTCTGTGGTAAGTGCACGCGTCTCCTGTTTTACCAACTTACACGGAATCGGAGACGGTGCAACTACCGGCTGACCGCCGATCAGTGCAGATACCGTTTCACGTCCAGGATGATGCAACTGTATAAATATCTTGCTGCCATGCTTATGTACTGCTTTCGCAAGTTCCGCCAGCGGTCCGATATGGCGGTCTTTTGTGACAGACAACTGTCTCATAAGCCCTGCTCCATGCTCATCGTTGATACGGGTAATCTCTGGTATAATGATTCCTGCACCGCCAACCGCTCTTGCTTCATAAAAAGCAATCATATCTTCAGACGGTGTTCCATCAAGGTTGGCAAGCCCACACCCCATTGGGGACATAACCAAACGATTCCTGATCGTTACCTCTCCAATTTTCCCCTCTTCAAATAATTTGTTATACATTTTCCCCTCCTTATGCTCCTAAAAAATATTACATAAAGCTACAACCTTTATAATGCCATAAGAATACGTTAATTTCAGTAATTTAACAACGTGCACCATGAATGATAAAAAATTGACAATTTGTTCATCATGCACTATAGTGAAATTATATATTTTTAACAAATTATTTCTGGATTGGGGGATACTATGACATTTGCAAAGCTGGTAGAAAAAATCGCAGAAGAATATTCAATTGACGTCCTATCACAAGGAGAAGATTTAGAAATACAGGATGTTGCTTTGATTGATAACAGGCATGGGAATACGATTCGAAATACACTTTACTTTGGTTACGATAAACAATTTAAAAATGCAGGATCTGTTCCATCTCAATGCATCATTGCACGTACGGATTTTGAAATACCTCCCCTTTCCCCTGTGGGTAATATTGCCTTGGTAACAGAAGACTCTTTATTTCCCATTTTCAACGATGCAAAAACTTTCATTGAAAAGACTCGTAAAGGAGTTTTCGAGGAATTAACTGCTCTGGCAGATAAAACCCATAGCATTGAAGAAGTTATTGACGCTGCTGCTGTGAGACTTGGAAATTCATTGCTATTTTGCGATATGAACTTTAAAATCATAGCCACTTCAACATCTGTCCCTGTCCTTGATCCTCTTTGGATCGAGAATACAAAGCAGGGATACTGCTCGTATGAATTTATCAGTGAAGTAAAAGAATTGAGATCCGTACGCAACGCATCTCAGACTACAACCGCAATAGAAGTCACCTGCACCAAATCCCCTTACCGTAAGTTGAGCAGTAAGGTTTTTCATAACCAGACCCAAATTGGATTTTTATTGATGATTGAAGGAGAAAGCAACCTTCTTCCCTCTCATTTTGAAATGCTAAACACAATCAGCCACGTAATCAGCTACACCATTTCGTACTATACCTCAGACTTATTTGTGAAAAACAGCCAATATCATGAATTATTATATGATATGCTCATTGGTGCTCCCTCCAAGGATATCATGCCAAGGCTGGCAGAACTGCAATTTCCTGCTAAAATGCTGGTTCTGTTCATTCGGCCTGCAAGATATCCTGAACAACTGTACTTAAAAGATTCTATCTGCAAAAATTTGAAAATGCAGATTCCCGGTACCCATGTTACTTATCATAAAAACGGGATTGTCGCGGTTGTCCCCATAAAAGGAGATACTGAAACGGACTTTGAGCTGTTGGAAATACTTAAATGCTTTTCCCAAAAGGAACACATACGAATTGGAATCAGTAATTCTCTTTCCTGCGTTGAAAACTTTGTAAGCCATTATGAACAAGCCCATGCTGCATTAGAGCTGGGACATAAATTAAATCCGGAAGAATTGGTACACTTCTATCAAAATTATCAAATTTATGATTTGTTTTCGCAAGTAAAGAATCCAGATAAATTATCCCGATTCAGCCATCATGCTCTGGCAGTTCTCAGTCAGTATGACCATGAAAACAGTTCACAGCTTTATAAGACCCTATTTGTCTTCCTGGATAAGGGATGTAACATTAAATTAACTTCAGAAAGTCTCTATATTCACCGAAATTCCCTTGTCTACCGCTTAAATCGTATCACTGAACTATGCCAGGTTGACCTTTCAGACATTAACACCCAATTCCTGCTGCGGCTTTCTTTTCTCATTGACCAGTATCATGAGTTAAATAAAAGCCTGGCTAAATCCTTTTAGCATTATATAATGCTGTATCATTTTAAAGTACTCGTGAAGGAGCAGTTTGCACAGTAATCTACGTATCAGATGGTTATTTTCCAGCGGCATAGGCAATTAATTTTCGGAATGATTCTTCAAAATGCTTGTCATCTTCCGGAGTTCTTTTTCTTGGTCCACTTAGATGATTTTTAGATTTTGCTCTCCTTGTGGCTTTTGCCATGTGCCGCTCCATGAGAAGCTGATCGATGTTGTCATTGGTATACCATTTTCCAGATTGATGAATTCCATATGCATCTTTTCCTAATGCCATTGCTGCCACACCATAATCCTGTGTTACCACAATATCACCAGATTTACACAGGTTTATCAATGCAAAATCAACTGCATCTGCTCCCGCACCGATAATCTTTATCTCGCTATAATCAGACTGTAACACATGATTGGTATCACATAGGAGACAGGCTTGTATCTTATTCTCTTTCGCCACTTTCTCCACAATACGAACCACCGGACAAGCATCTGCATCCACATAAATCTTCATTTAATTTCTCCTCATCATATTGTCATTTAAACTTTCAACAATATCATTACCATTTTTCGTATCTTATAATTTCTTCCATCGTTTTTCTCGGCCGCTGCTCTGGTGTCTCTTCACCATATCCTAATGTAATGATTCCGCACACATACTTATCATCAGGAATGTTCAGAATTGGTCTGACATCATCTTGCTCAAACCAGGCTGTCCAACAGGTTGCTAACCCCTGATGCTCCGCTTCAAGCAATATATGTTCCATCGCAATTGCTGTGTCTCGAATAATTTGCTTAAGCTCCGGTTCAGAGCTGCTCTCATCCAGCCTGACTTCGGTCCCCACAGGAATACGGCTACGAATATCTGCTACACACACAATAAATACAGGAGCTGTCATCATCCATTTTTGATTATGATCGACAATGGAAAGTTCTTCTTTTGTATCTTCCGATTCAACGATAATAAACGACCAAGGCTGGGTATTACTTCCAGAAGGCGCCAGTCTGGCACTTTCTAATAGTTTAACAAGCTTCTCATTTTCAACTTTTTTATTTTGATACTTACGAATGCTTCTTCTGTTTTCTATTTGTTTTAACATGGTAATCTCCTTTACTAATAACTCACATTAAGAATGTCATGTGAGGTGTAAATGCTGATGCAAGCTATACTGAACTTAATCCTAAATATTGCTATTCTATTTCCTTTATCCGTACGCTAATGCTATCTTTTATTTGTCTTCCATATGCAACCCATGGTATCAATATACACAAAGCTGTCAACGTTAATGTTATTAACAATAATGGAATAAAAGGATACACAAATTTAAAGTAATCCAATTTAACTTGAATATGATGTGCAAGCAAAAGCAAAAACACATTCCCTCCTGTCAACAGCAGTCCTATAATTGTCAAGCTATATATCAATCCCTCATAGGTAAGCATCAAGCGTAGTTGTTTTCTACTTATACCAATACTCTCCAGAATAACGAATTCTTTTTTTCTTGTCAATATATTCATTACCATAGTATTTGAATAATTCATAACGCCAATAAATAACAACGCCAAACTTATAGACATCATAATAATTCGACTGCCGACTATATAACTTTTCTGACTTGCTATTACATCGGAATTACAAATAAGGTAAATCAAATCTAAATTTTGTATCTCAGTATCATTTTGAAATTCCAGATTTTTTTCTTTCACCCAATGCTTTAAAATGTTTTTAATATCATTCTCCTTTTCCTTTGATACATTTATATCAACATTCAATAATTGTTTGGTTAACACATTTGACATATTATTAAATCCTTTTTCCATCACAATTAGGTAGATAATGTAATCTCCTTTCCAATTTAGCCCTAATTTAGGAAATGCCGAATCTGAAATATCCAAATATCCACAATTTTGCAATTGAACCGAACTCATATCCTTGATTTTTGTACCTTGAGGAACAATATCATAAAGAGATATGGATTTGCCTATTGAATCATTCTTTTCTATTCCATTTCGTTGAGAAACTAAATGATTATGTAAAACAATTGTTCCACTTCCTTCAGCAAATTTTTTAGTGTCAATTATAAATTCATTATTCACTATATATTTAAGCAGGCCCTCCCATTCCTTATGATCGATTTTTTGCACAATGATGATATGATTTTTATACTCATTTAAGGCCCCCAAAACACTTTGTGCTGATTCATCATATATTGGAATAAATCCGTATTCCTTTGATAGATTTTCATTTTTTAAATCGCATTTAACTAACATTTCTGAAATCAGTGATTCTGCTAGCAGACGATTCGTGGAAGAGCTTTCATTATTCTCCAATAAATTATTCGCTGCATTCTGAGTAATTCCGATTTCAAAATCTGGATTTTGAGAAAGCTTATTGATAGAATCAGTACCTAATGTCATTACACAAGAGCCTAATGCTATTTCACAACCAATTGTTAAAGATAAAACGGATAAAACAAACTTTTTCTTTTCTCGTTTTATATTTCCAAAAGCCAAATTAAAAATTGGATTAATATTATATTTTTTTTCCTTTTCTCTTATTCTCTCTTTTCTGCATTCGACTTGCTTCACACCTTTCATTGCCTCAATAGGACTCATCTTCAGCAATTTACTAACTACAATTTTTGTTGCAAGAAGTATAGTTATCGCGGTTAAGAAAATAGTTATCACAAAAAAATATATATTAAAAACGCTTATACTATTTACATTTCCTTCATTACCAAGATACATTTTCTTTAACAAACCAGGTAAAAGCCAGAGAACTGCAATTCCACCAATTCCGCCTCCTATGGCGCATCCCTCTATGTATATTCTAAATACTTGAGCATATATCAGCTTCTTAACCTGCTTATGCGTCACCCCTATTACTTCCAAAAGGCCGTATTGCCTTATATCATAATGCAATGATATATAAAGAATATTATATACAAAAATAAACATACTAAAGCATATTAATATAATAAATACTATGGCAGTTCCAAGTCCACCTGCAAGGCTTTCCACTGCTCTGTATTCGGCAGAATCTCCTCCTACAAATTGTTGGCTGTTATCATTCAGTAATATATTCTGGTACAGAATCTTTTCAATTTGATCCCCCTTCAAATATTTTGACTTAACATCGATCAATACCCGCAAAGGATAAAGTTCAATATTTCCCTTCCTGCATCGAGCCATTGATATATATGCAATTGACTTATCACTTAAACTATTATGAAAATCATTATAATATCCAGATAAAACAAACGTCTGGGTACCAGTCATCTCTTGTTTAAAGATACTATTCCAATAAAACTCTAAATCTATCTCCATTCCCACTTTGGGATCGTTAATCCCCAAGTACTTTAACGTTTTTTGAGAAAGCATAATCTCATTTGGTTTTTGGGGATAACTTCCATCTACATCTGTATATGCTGGTTTTATCATACGCTCATATGTTAATTCATCTGTTACAATGCAAGTACAAATTTTTTGGTCATTAGCAAATAATCCTCCTACAAACTTTTCTGTTCCAACATTTTTAACATATGATAACCTTCTGATGGATTCTTCTATTTCCTTCGTTCCATTTGCTAAATATGTAGAAACAGCTATTCCATCTTCTCTCATATACTTTAATATATCAATTTTCAATTTTCCATATAAGAAGCTAAATATACAAAATGTTAATCCTACCATAATCGAAACACCCGAAATCAAAAGAGTGTCTCGTTTCTTATTGCTTTTCTTATAAGATTTGATTAATACCTTTAACCCGCTTTGCTTCTCATCATATTTATTATTTCCCATCATTAACAATCTTTCCGTCCTCTATTTGGACTACTCTATCCGCTACCCTTGCTATTTTATTGTCATGTGTAACAATAATCATCGTTTGTCCAAATTCTTTGCTCATTTTCTTCATTAGATTAATGACGTTATTGCTGGATTTTGAATCCAGATTTCCAGTAGGTTCATCCGCCAGAACTAACGTTGGCTTTGTGTATAAAGTTCTTGCTATTGCAACTCTCTGTTGCTGACCACCTGATAATAAATTTGGCATTTGGTATAACTTCTGCTCAATTTCAAGTATCTTAGCGATTTCCGTCACTTCATTTATATCTATTTTTCTTCCATTCAACTTTGCGGGTAATGTTATATTCTCAATTACATTTATTGCTGGAATCAAATTATAATTTTGAAATACAAATCCTATATTTTTTAATCTGAATTTAGCTCTATCTTCCTCGTTTAAATCTTCAAGATTAATACCATTAATAAATACTTGACCAAGTGTAGGATATTCCAGACCACTAATTAAGTTAAGTAACGTAGTCTTTCCACTTCCCGATGAACCAATAATTGAAACAAATTCATTCGGATAAATGGTTAAATTTATATCATCCAACACTTTCATTATTGAATTACCACTCTCATATGTTTTAGATAGTGAAATTGCCTCCAATGCTTTCATCAATCTGCCCTCTCTTCATTAATCTAAATTCCAATAGGAGTCCAAAGGTTTCGTATTGATATTTAATAAATCTATGATTTCTTTATCATCAAAGTAATAATTAACAATCTCATGATCACGAAACTCCATTAAAACCGGAACTGCAGGTATTATTAAATTTTCCTTTGTTAAATCCTCCTTTTCCAGTACAGGATGGGTATAAACTGCATATACTTTTCCATATTTCTTTCCTTCATGAAGTTCTGCATATCTCTCATTAACCCAAACAATTTTGTAAGTTAAGGGTGGATATGCTTGTTTAATATCTTTTTCAGTTTTTTCACCATAAAATTCTATTTTACCTTTATCAGATTTCTTACCAATTTCTACATCATAAGTAGATTCGTGGACTTCCCAGTCATAGCTCTTAACATCTTTTAATTTTTCCGTATCAACCATGATTACCTCTTCTTTTTCAGCAAACCTCGCTATATTCAATTTTACATTATCGCAATATGGACAATCTTCTCTATTAAAATAAACATAGAAATGTCCAGCCTTATTAAATAATTGTTCAACATTTAATGAAACCGAATCAATACCTGTTGTTTCTACTTTTACTTTTGGCAATAAAAATAACGTACTTCCTCCAAATAAAAATAGAATAACTAAAACAATTATGCTATTTACTAATTTTCTTTTCATCCTCCACCTCCTGGCAATCATAGAATCTTTTATAAAGCAAACATTCCTTTAATAAATCTTCATGCCTTCCTTTTGCTGCAAGGCAACCATTTTCTATAACAAAAATCTGATCACTATCCATAATATTACTCAATCGATGTGTGATAATAACTAACGTTATATTTGTATTTTTTTTTAATACTTCAATAATTTTACGTTCACTCATTGCATCCATATTACTTGTTGCTTCATCTAATATAAGAAAATCAGGATTATATAACATGGCTCTGGCCAAAGAAATTTTTTGCCTTTGCCCTTTTGAGAGATTCTTTCCTCGCTCTGTCAAAACACTTTCATACCCTCTTGGCATATCTTTTACAAAATTATGTACACCCATCATTTTGGCTACACTAATTAATCTTTCTTCAGTAATATTAACATCCCCTAATGTTAAATTGTCTCTTACACTACCTGAAAACAAAAAATCTTCTTGAGACACATATCCGATACGCTTACGTACAGAATTAATACTTATTTTTGAAATATCTATATTATTAATTAAAATTTCGCCTGATTGCGGAATATAAAGTTTCATAAGTAACTTAGCGATTGTAGTCTTTCCACTACCATTATCGCCAATGATAGCTATGTTTTTGCCCTTTTCAACTTTAATACTCATTAAATTTAGTATTTTTTTATATGAGTTAAAACCAAAAGTAATATCTTTCATTTCAACTTGATTAATGCGCATTAAGTATTCACCTGATTCATGTTCCTTTACAGTCCCCATAACTGCATCTAAACGCTCCATTGCGATTTTTGCTGTGTAATATTCAGGTTGTAAATTAACTATATTGCTTATTGGCATTAACATATATCTTATTAATATACTATAAGTAATAAGTTCTCCAACCGTAATATTTCCATTTATGACTTCAATAGCCCCAATGCAAAGAATCAGTATTTCACCAACACTATTTATTATCGTTTTCAATACGGCTTGATTATTTTCAGTGTTACCTAATTTTATAATTAAGTTTTGCCATTTGAGAAACTTTTCTTTTCCTGTTTCAAAAATACGTTCTTCTCTTTGATAAGCTTTAATCATTTCAATTCCATCCAATGAATCAACTAAGTGACTTGTCATTACAGCCTGGTCATTCATCTGCTTTGCATTTAATATCGAATACTTCTCTCTATATATAATAATCACTAAAATATAACTAAGACACATAAATAGCACGAAAGAAAAGAGTTCCACGCTTTTCATACACAGTATAATACCTACAACTAATATAAACATTATATCCACAGGTAGTATTAGAATGCTTGTCACTAATATCTCTTGAATTTTACTTGCATCCTGAAACCTTGATATAATATCTCCGTTTTTTCTGGACTCATGGAAGGATATCGGCAGTCTTAAAACATGTGCATAATAATCTAATGATAGTTTTAAATTAATGTTTTTGCTTATTTCTAATGATTTTTTTACTCTAAGTTTATTAATAAATGCATTTGTAAGATTTATCACAATAAAGAAAAGTGTTATTAAAATCAATGTATATTTCCATTTATTTGGAATTATTGAATCAACAATTATTTGAAAATAGAATGACATTAAAATGTTCAAACACATAGATAAAATGGAAAGAATAATTATGTGAATAGCTACCTTCTTTTGATATATTATTAGCTTCCAAAACTTATTTTCTTTTCTTTCCTCAAAATCCCTTGTAAACCCCTTCTCAGGTTCTAAAAAAATCAGTACTCCACTCCATACATATGGAGAACTTTCTGTATGTATAGAGTTGAAAAAACTATCTTTATCAATTGCTATTACCCCCATAGCAGGATCAGAAATGATTAATTTATCCTTTTTTATGCGGTAGATCACAATAAAGTGTCCTAAGCCATTTTCTAAATAGGTATGCGCTATGCAAGGTAAGTCTATCTCTGCACTGTTAAATTCATCTGTTTTTTTAGCTGCTTTTGCAAACATACCTATTTGTCCAGATGCATTTATAATATCACTAATATTAACACCTTCCTTATCCATATTCGTATAATTTTGAATTTTAGATAAAGAGACCTTTTTTCCATAATGCCAAGCTATTGATGCAATACAAGCACTTGCACAATCTGCAGAATCATATTGTTTAATACATTTATATCTCATACCCCTCCTCCTTTGTTGAAAAATGATAATATTATTTATTATATTAAATATCACAACTAAAATAGGATTCCCTTATCAGTGAATACAATTACTAATCAAAAGGCTAGAACCTTTAAGTATCAAGATTCTAGCCATCAATTTAATACCAGTTCTCCTAGATATCGCAGCTCTCATAACAAAACTGAATGTACTTTTTTGCTTTTTCATAATCTGTTTTTTGATATTTCTTTACATTTTCTTGTAAAATCTTCTTACTTGCAGGACAACAGAAGTAATATCCATAATCCGAATTGCAAGCTCCCCCTTTCACTAAATTGAGTTCATCTTTCGTTAAGTTCTTCATTCCTCTCATTTTTACTACCTCCTTATTTTTTTATATCAATGTGTTTTAGAACCATTAATATCAAACAGAAAGTACCTTAACCTGTTTTTAAATATCTGAAAATATGAGTTATATTATCTGTAATTGGTTTGCCAATAAATTATTAATAATATATCATTTTTTCAATAATTCATTTTTTCTGCGTAAAAATTCCGGTACTGTATGTCATTTTCTCTTCACTCTTTCTCTTACTCTCCTTATTCTTTATGATATATTCCAGTTTACAAATAAAGTGAAAAACTATTTCTATCAGTAGTATCCTTATCTTAGTAAGTGTTGTAATAATAAAGACAGTATTTGCAATTTTTTCTATAGAAATAAATTCTGCACTCCTTTCTCTCCACCTTTCTTAATCAAAATGTTTTTTCATTTTTATCCTAAAAACAAAAAGACCGCTTATCTTCACAAAAGCATAAAAATAAGCGGCACGTACAATATTTAATTTTTTCGTTGAATGCTAACGATTTTCAAATTCAAACGAACTTATGATGTTTCCACTCCTATAATTATCCAGTCCATTGTATTATTCATGATAGCAATATATTGAATCGACAAAGAGTTTGAAACAAAGAAATGAATAAAAATCTTTAATTTTAGATTATACTTCAACAATTTCTCAAGCGAAAATTGATAAATTTTTCACTAGTGATGCACAAAGTGCTGTAGGCGCGGTGAATGCATTAAAGCTTCAGCCACAAAGCAGGACGAACACCGCCTCTGCATTCGCCATCGCTGATGTTGCCTTTCAATATGTTGTTGCCTTGGATACCTATATTACCGTCACCGTGAATATACACGGCTTTTATATTAACACGTCCAGGCGACCGAAGCCACCACCACCCCTTTTTGTCACCCTCACGCATTGCTATTCGCTTACTGTTGTTTTCGTCTTTTCTTTCAAACCAATATCTTTGATTTTTTCCCGGGTTATACAGTTTTGAACTGCTATCACCGAAATATTGGCACACTACTTCCTCAATGCTTAATAAAAATATGCTGTCCCTCGTATCTGCTCCACCCTTTGAACCATACCACTGATTGTCAGGATTTTTATTTAATGCCGGAATTATTCTTGATTGATCCGTTGCGTTGAATTTGTTATAAAATTCACTGTTAAGATAGTTTCTCAACGAGCAGTCAGCCCATGTTATATCTTTATAAGCGTCATGGTAAGCACGCTTCTCTATAATACATTCGGTTATAATCAAAGCCGTATTGTTTTGTATATCAAGGACTCGCCAATCGTAACTGCCAAATGATATTTTATCTCCTACTTGCATATTTACCCCCATACAAATATATTTTCTGCTCTTTCCATTACCCGACAAATGTTTATCTGCATTATAACATGAGGAATCGAAAAAAGCCATCAACATACAGAATGTCGACAGCCTGAAGAAAGATCAACTTAAAGGTTGATCTGCTTATTTCAGAATCTTTATTCAGTGACTCTTTTTAACTCAAAAGCTGTTGCTTCTAATACCAGGAGAAGTCTGTCATTATTAACCTCCAAAAAACTTACCGGTATCCCAAGTCCTGTAGAAGAGTCAGATACACGTAATGCTTTAACTTCATCATTTATATTCATACTTGGCATATCCATCTTAAATACTCTGTAAAAAGAGTCCTTGTTATAACATATTCCAGTAATATTATAGAGCGGATCTTTAAGTTCATATTGATAAACATTATAATTCTCAAACCCTTTTGATGAAAAGAAATCTTTGTTAATTACAATTTCGTCACCAATAACCTTTTGCCCTGTTGGGTATTCCGATGCATCATTATATGAATCTGAAAATCCTAGTAGTTTTTCAACTTTCCAGGTTCCATAGAAAAACTTCTCTGTTTCACTATCCAAATCCATACTTCCTATAAAAGGTTCAGACGTATTACCTGGAATAATATTATCTTCTTTTGTAACATCATTTGACGATTCAATCGTAGGGGTATTCATTAGATTTTTGTCGTCTTCATTTTTTGATACAGATACATTATTACATCCAACCAAACTGGCAGACAATATAGAAATCACTAGAAATATTACTATTTTCAACCTCATATTTATCCTCCAAATTATTATTTAATGATTAATAAAATGTTATTAAATATCAATCAAGATATTGATATCATTTTAATATCGATTCTGCCAAACTATTCTAAACCCTAAATACCTAGAATGTCAACAGCGTCCAAGCTGGTACTTCTTCGTATCATTTAGTCTCAGGATAAAGTTTAAGAAAACACTTATCGTTCAGCACTCACTTTCCTGCCGCACAATTCCATAAAATTGTAAGCAATAAAACATTCAAATGCGAGTTAATCTTGAAGGCTTTATTCATTACAATTTTCTTATTCTCACAATACGCAATGTGGCTGCTAAATACATTGAAAGACCAGTCATTGCCACTTTACCCACTGATAACTATGGCGGAGAATTATTTACTTTTCAATCTCTCTATCGGCCGATAGAATTACTTTATTGAATGCTGTATCCCAAATCTCTTGCTGCTATTAAACTTGAATGTCCTTTAATATCTCCCTTATTCATAACATCAGATTGAGTAACTATTCCAATGTCCTTCCATCCCATATACTTCGTTATAGCCTTATAGTGACTAATAATGGGATCTACTGCCTCGGTATCCGTATCTCCATAGACCGCAAGCAGCGCGGCAGCCGTTATGGGCATTGCTTTTGAACTGCTCACATTCATTCTGTCAAGCATAGATTTTAATTGTGCTGTCATGCCATGCCAATAAACAGGACTTGCTAATACTAACATATCCGCGTTATATAAGGCAGGGTAAATTTCTTGCATATCATCTTTTTGCACACACTCGCCAAGATGAGAAAAGCAATATTTACAATCGGTACAGCCATTAATTTTCATTCTACCCACATTAAATTTGGTGACGATATTCCCGCTACTTTTAGCTCCTTCAATAAATGCATCCGCCAAAAGTTCCGAGTTCCCGTTTTTTCTTGGACTCCCATTGATTACAACAATTTTTTTAGACATTTCCAATTTCTCCTTTTAAATTTTCAATCCAGATGTTCGTTTGTACATCACAAACACATAATTTGATAAAAGAATTTACAGATGTAATGTTTCCCTTTACTGCTACAAATTCCAGATGATCAGCTTCCAATAAAACCTTTCAGGCTGCAGAACTTAAATCCAACTCCCAATCTGGTTCATATCTGAATATTTTGCTATTAGCTGCCAAAAACAGCCTTCACCTTTAATTATAACTGATTTTGCATCTGGCGTAGCATTCCATGACCATTTGCCCGTTTTTTCTTTACAGGTTTCTAAAATTCCCTAATACTTCCGAGACGAATTTTTTTCATAATACTACCTCCCATTTTCGCATTTCATAAATCGCAACTCCAAACGAAACGTTGCTTTTTACTTTTCAAATGTGATATCATACTAACATGATTTATTCAATCGGTAAAATTAATTGTTTCTATTGATACAATCAAAAAATCAGATGGAAGGTTCTAATATTATGGACATGCGTTTACTTATAGCATTTGTAACTGTAGCTTCACTTCATAACTTCACGAAGGCGGCAGATCAACTTGGATATGCTCAATCTACCATTACATCCCAAATACAACTTCTGGAGAAAGAGTTGGGCGTAAAGTTATTTGATCGATTGGGCAAAAAAATTTGTCTTACACCTGAAGGCGAACAATTCCTCGTAGATGCAAGACAACTTCTATTTTCATGGGAAAAGGCAAAGGGCTCTCTATCTTTTTTGAAGTCTCCACATGGAATTTTAACGATAGGAGTGAATGAATCCGTTTGCTCTGTTAAATTGCCTAAACTGTTGGAAGCGTATCGCAAACGGTATCCGGAGGTTGAATTTCATATAAAAATTGGTTCAACCGATGAATTGGAATTGTGGTTGAAGGAAAATCAAATTGATGTAGCAGTATTATTAGACAAGTTTTGGAACGTCCCTGAGCTAACCGTTAAAATATGTCAGGAAGAATCATTAGGTCTTTTTGTTTCGCCTAATCATCCTTTAGATGGCGCAAAACATGTACTTCCCTCCGATGTATCAAGCCATCCCATGCTTTTAGTATCTCACAGCAGTTGTTGGAAAAATATCTTTCAGGCAGTTATGGAAGAAGCCAATGAATCATTTAGAATTATGTTGGAAACAGCAAGCATTTCCGACCTTAAACAATTTGCTATACTTGGTTTTGGAATAGCCGTTTTACCCTTATATTCCGTACAGGAGGAAATAGCATCCCATCAACTTTCTATGATTGATTGGAAAGGGAAAAATCTAAATTTGTTCTTTCAGGTTGTACACCATAGAGATAAATGGCTCTCTCCTTCTTTGGAGGCGTTTTTAGAAATATGCGCAGATGTTAAATGGTGAAGGAGGGAAATACATCCCTCCTTCTCTCTAATACGCTTATTCTATTGTTCAGCAGCTTTTAATACTTTAATCCATATCCCACCGGAAACAAAATATTATCTGTCCTGATATCTTCAACCTTTGAGTAGTATGGCATGGGTAAAGTTCCATTAAAACTGCTTTTTCCTGTAAGCACATTGGCCACCCCGTCACCTTCACTTCCCGGTAGGTAGCACATAACAATACCGTCCCACTGCTCCATATAATCGCTGATGATTACATTTCTACCTGCCACAATGCAGGTTACCGTCGGATGCCCTAAACTTTTGGCGAAGTCAATTGCTTTGGCATTGCCATCAAGACCAAGATCTTTGGTAATGCTGATATCTGCACTGTCACCTTTCCATTCAGCATATGGCTTTTCTCCCAGACACAATAATGTCATATCGGCATCCGCTGCTTTCTCCGGGTCCGTGATAATGGTCAGATCATATTCAGGTGCAAGTTCATTCAGTCCGTCAAGTATGGTTTTTCCTTCTGATATCCACTTACGTCCTTTGTTATCTGCATCCGAACTGCCAAGCCAGGTGATCGTCCAGCCGCCACACTGCACTCCAACATCATTTGCGGCAGGGCCTGTTACAAATATCTTTGTTCCTTTCTTAATTGGCAGTATCGAGTTATCATTCTTTAATAATACAAGACTTTCTTCTACCAAGGTTTTTGCCAGATCCCGGTATTTCTGTGAGCCTATACTACTCTCATCAGAGGTTACTTTCTCCATCATCGGATCATCCAGAATTCCCATCTCTTTCTTTACTGTGAGGATTCGTCCAACAGCATCATTTACACGATCCATAGAGATTTTACCTTCATTTACTGCTTCAACGATATATGTCCGGCATTCCTCATATTTCGAGTCCTCCATCAACATATCAATACCAGCGTTGATTGCAGTAATCGTCTGCTCTTTTAAGTTGTCACCCGGTATATTATGAATGGAGTTCCAATCGCTCACAATAAAGCCTTTAAATCCCATATCATTTTTTAGCATTGATATATATTTTTCATTTCCATGCATCTTAATACCGTTTAAACTGCTGTGACTGATCATGATGGTTTTAACACCGGCATCAATTACAGCCTGATAAACCTTTAATGACTCCTGAATTTCTGCGTCTGACATCTGGGCATTGCCACGGTCAATCAACCGTTTTTCCCCATCCAGTGTTTCACCTGTTCCATATAAAACATCTCCATCTGCAAAGAAATGTTTTGCGCAGGGAAGGATTCCGCCATCGATCATACCCTTGGAAAAGGATGTACCGAGTTCTGTAATGATACTTGTTTCCGAAGAATAGCTTTCATAGGTGCGCCCCCATCTCGGGTCCTGCGCTGCAGATAAGCATGGAGAAAAGCTCCACAGCATGCCTGTTAACTTTGCTTCATTCGCTACAGCTACCCCCATCTGATAGGTTAACTCCTTATTATTAGCAGCTCCAATTCCTATATTATGTGGAAATATGACCGTGCCTTCACCGGTATTAACCCCGTGCACCGCATCATTTCCATATATGTAAGGAATTCCTGCCTCTGAACTCATGGCAGCTTCCTGATATTTAAGGATCAGACTCTTCCATTCCGTCGCATTCAAGGAATTCTCGCCATATGTAGAAAGAATACTGCCATAGCAGTTCTTCTTCATACTATTATCCGATATGTTGTATACTGCTCCCTGCACCATCTGAGCAGCTTTCTGATCCAAAGTTAACCTTGCAAGAATATCCTCCACCGAAGTACTGTTACCCTTATGATCTACTGTAGCTGCCGTACTCTCCTTCGTTTTATCCGTGTTTTCAGGTGGTCTCACACTACAACCTGATAGAGCCAGAACAAATGTCAATATTATTCCTATTAATCTTCGTTTCATCTCCAAACTCTCCCCCTTAATGATATACTTCAGAAAATGTAATTCACTTCACAAGTACCTATTGAACAAATGTATTAAATATACATCATATCAATAATTTTACTCCTGGTAATAATAATATGCAAACATGCTTCAAAAATATAAGATTGTTCATTTAATTCTTGAAATTTTTGATCTAAGGCCTTCTTTGCAAGTTTTAAAAAACCCAAAGGCATCAAGATTTGCTATCCTGATGCCTTTGGGTTATTCTGCCTGTTTTTTCTATTTTAAAATCTTCCTGATCACTGTATAAATTTAATTTATCTCTTATTGTTTGCACCAAACTATGATTTCTTCTATTTCATAATTCTTTGAGTCTACAATAAATGCTTCTTTACCTATTATTTTCTCAATAATACTACACTCAATATCTCTTCGTCTCTTTAAATGGGAAATCAAACTATCAAAATCTTTCAGATTATGGTTCTTTCCATAGGGAGATTCTTTCAAATATTGAAGCATTAGTGAAAACCAAATTTCATTTCCCTGGTCATCTATTCTTTCTCTTTTGATGGTTTCGATGGTACATGCAATATCCTGTGCTTTTAAGTATAATAATTTAAAATTCTTGCTTTTTAAAATGTCGAATGCTTCTGAATAGAAATCCATAATTTCATTGTCGCACATTTGATAATATAGCATCATACATTCTATGCTATTTTGAAAAAATGAACACTCGAAAATATTTCCTGTTCCATTAAAATTCGAATATCTTTTATAGATGACATCTTTAAATACATCAAAATCTACATTTCCATTATATATTTCAAATTGCTCCATGAATTTATGGAAGCCCTGCAAATCAGTTAATATCTTGGTATATGCTGTGATTTTTATGTTTCCTTCGGTTACAGTGTGCACTTCTAAATCTTTACATATCGCATTATACCGGATACATATATCCTCATATTGCTGCTCCGTCATATAAGTACACCATGCCAATTCCACTGGTGAAATATCACCTTCCCGATACACCTTATAGTCTGGCATCTTTGTTTGCAACTTATTTAATAAAGTGCTCTTTCCTGCTCCCTGAATTCCTTCTATAAAAATATTATTCAACTATAGCCTCCTGCATATCCAGATTAATTCTTTTTTTACCTCTACGGATGGCGATGCAGTGCTTTACATCCTCTGGTACCGCATCATTCTTCACATTGATCATGAGCCACTTCTGACCCATACCGGTTTTCGTTTCGTGATACAACTGTTGCAAATACTCTGTGCAAAAAGGGAGCATCAACTCTGTTTCTGTCTGTTCACGACCACCAATGACAATCAGTGCAATAAAGTATCCCTCCATTGGATATAGAGTGCATAAAGTACGTCCTGCCTTTTTATATTTCACATTCCATCCATATTGGAGAGAACATCTGCTATATTCCATTACAGGCTTGCTTTGATATTCTGTCTCCACATGTTTGCATAGGCTTTCAAACAAAGAACTATTCACATAGGCATTAATGTTTGCCATCGATGGCTTTGCATTCCGTTGTAACTTGTTACGCCATTTGCATTTACAAATTTACCACTTTTTGTCTTTCTTTGAAAATTTATTATAACTCTTTTTTTCTTTCAATGTTCCATCTGCTGTCATCCGATACTTTTTCTTTGGTGATGAAGTAGCATCTGCGGAAGCGGTATGAAATGACTTTCGCTTAGACGATACACCGGATTTTGGTGATGCAGCCTGGGACGCTGTTTTTGCGGTATCTCGCCTTGGCTGGGTAGTCTTTATCGCTGGAAAGTTATTCTTTAACGGATAAGGGTGATCTTTTACTTCTGTTAATTTCTTCCCAATTAAATGTTCAATATCGGAAAGTTGTTCTTTTTCATCAAAATCGCAGAAGGATATTGCTGTTCCACCAAGTCCTGCCCTGCCCGTTCGACCAATGCGATGTACATACGTCTCCGGTGTATCTGGCAGATCAAAATTAAAAACATGGGTTAATTCATCTATGTCGATTCCTCTTGCTGCGATATCTGTTGCAATCAATATCCGCAATGTCTTATTTTTAAAATTGTTTAATGCACTCTGGCGCGCACCTTGTGATTTATCGCCATGGATTGCCTGCGCAATTACTTTATTCTTTGCCAATTGCCTCATAAGACGATCCGCACCGTGCTTGGTACGTGTAAATACCAGCGCTGAAACAATGTTTCTATCTTTTAGAATGTGCAAAAGCAAATCCTTCTTATTACTTTTATCAACAAAGTACAGATACTGCTCGATGGTATCCACTGTCGATGATACCGGAGTGATCTCTATTTTCGCAGGAGTCTTTAAAATCGTACTTGCCAACCTGGCGATGTCTGGCGGCATCGTAGCTGAGAACAGTAATGTCTGCTTTTTTAAAGGTGTTTTGGCAATGATTCTTTTCACATCATGAATAAATCCCATATCCAGCATACGGTCAGCTTCGTCTAATATAAATATTTTAATATGTTCTATATTTATAATTTTTTGATCAATTAAGGCCAATAGTCTTCCTGGTGTTGCCACCAATATATCTACCCTTTGTTTTAAATTTTCCTCCTGCGGCTTTTGTGATACTCCACCAAAGACTACACTACATTTTAAATCGGTGAATTTCCCATAAGAATTAAAACTTTCATAAATTTGTAGGGCCAGCTCTCTGGTTGGCGTTACGATTAGAGCCCTTATATTTTGATTTGCCCGTTGAGGCGCTTTATCTTCGCTGAGCAGCTGAATCGTTGGAATTGCAAACGCAGCTGTTTTACCGGTACCGGTCTGGGCACAACCAAGTAAATCCCTGCCGCTTAATATAACAGGTATTGCCTCTTCCTGTATCGGTGTAGGTATATCGTAACTTTCTTTTTCCAACGCCTTTATAATATCAGGCATAATATTTAAATCTTTAAATTGCATAAACTCTCCTTTTAATCTGTATTGTTAAAATTTATTTATTATCTAAAGCTTGGCTAAACCATTCAAGCAGATATTCAGTTGAATTCAATATCAAAAATTTTAGGGGCACTTCTTTTTATCTATTTTATATAGCGGGCCGCATATCTCCACATGCTCCTTTTTACAAGCTGCATTTTATAGTACCACTTATTTATATTTATTGCTACCTTTAAATACGGCAAATACGACATTAAAGTGAAACATTGTAATAAACTGATATTTAATAAAATCCAGTGTTACTCGACAAAATCTATACGCCGTTGTTAAATCGTAGCCGTTGACAACATCAAGTCGTACCAGAAAAACCGATTCCAAGCTGATTGCCGGAATACTGACCTTTAACGCTGCTAAACATCTTTGACCCATGCAGGAGCATGAGCTTCTTTTCCCTCTTCCGTATCTTTGTTTTATACCTCAGCTTGTGCATTTTCGTTAAAAGAAATACAATAGAGCTATAGAGGTGATATGCATGAATATTATAACAACAAAAGAAACAGCGATAAATTGGAAATCACAGACAGAATGTTCGTGTATCAATGCTCTGCCATGCAGATTAAGGGAACTAAATATGGGAAATACCATTGATGAGCTTCGGGATAATATGACTTGATTGATTTTAGCCGTATTGCAATCCCCCACCTGCGATTGTCTTTTGTACTACTATTTAATTGATCAGGGGTTTTCCCTCAGTTCCATCAAAAAAAGGATTTGAAACGCGATGTTTCAAATCCCTTTTCTTTATACCCATTAATTATAAAGGTAAAATAGTCTTTTTAAATTCCTGGTTCAGAACCTGTCCCATAGAATTATAAATAGCGGAAACTCCGCAGAATATTCCTACATATCCGGCAATTGTATGTATAGATTCTACGCCAGTAAAGTTAGCAAGTGAAAGCAGGAAGAATAAAACGGTAAGAGATCCAAAAACTACCTGGCTGGCACGGTTATGTTTCAGAGTTCCGATAAACATAAAAAGGGTGAACACGCACCAGAGACCTAAATAGAATCCCATGCTTTTAGGGTCAGCAGCTTCGATTCCTTTAAATGGGTTAATCCAGATTAATATCAAAGACCACCAGAAGAAACCATAGGCTGTGAATGCTGTTGCGCCAAAGGTGTTATTTTTCTTGAATTCCATAATGCCAGCTATAATCTGAGCGGCACCTCCTAATGCAAATCCCATTGCTACAATAACAATAGATAAAGGTATAATTCCTGCATTGTGAAGATTTAGCAGGCAGGTAGTCATTCCGAATCCTAAAAGCCCAAGAGGAGCTGGATTGGCAATGGCAGAGGGAGCTGATTGAGCTGTTGGTGTTGACTGGATTGATTGAACAGTTTTGGTTGACATTATTTGAAAAATCCTTTCGTATATTGTATATGCGAAAACGCACCTGGCATATAATATCATCTATTATGACAAAATTCAACATAAATCTGTTTGGAAAGCAAATTAATTCTCTGCCCTAATTTCATCTTGTGTAAAATAATGGATAAACTGTATTATCCAAATTGCTTGTTCTACAAGTATTCAAACATCATAGTATTATCTTCTGTATTTAAAACTGCTTGACATCCTATAGGTAATATTGCATGATTAGCTCCATGTCCAAAATCGTCACAATATGCAACAGGAATATTATATTTCTTCCCAAACCTCTCCAGTCTCTGTAATAAGTAAGAATAAATATTATCAGAATAATTTCCGAATAGTAGACCCGAAACATTGTGAATAAAATCACTTTGTTCTATATGGGAAAGTAATGCGCTAACATGTGAAATACTGCTGAATTTTTCATGATCTTCTAAAAATAAAATATACTTTTTCTGTTTATTAATTTTAAAATAATCTGAATTTATTAAAAGTGCAATATTTCCCAGATATCCTCCAATAAGAATTCCATCACAAACGCCTTTATTGTAAGCGCCAAAATTTCGGGCGGTAGTTCGATTTTGTCGTTAGGGATTTTGGTAATGAGTCGTTTTTTACTTCCAAAACCCAAAATGCCCCGGTTCCATCTGGAAACCGAAGCACCTTGACAATTCACATATAATCTAACTATTTTGATCTTCTTCCATTGCCCGGGTTTTCAGAAATGTCTTTACTTCTTCATTCCATGGTGCGAGCTTTTCCAGCTCTTCATCTGTCATCCGGTCATTCGGCTGCTTTTCCAGGAGTAGTTTTAAGTATTGGTAGACGTTTACTCCGTTTGCTTTGGCATTCTCTACCATTGTGTAGATGACCGCACTTGTTTCAGCGCCAGCCGGGGTGTCGCTGCGCTGTCAAACGTTTGTAGATTAAGACAATGCCGTCCGGCTCCTTTAAGATGGCTTTGATCCGGTCGCATTTGCGTCCACAGAACAGGAAAAACGCATGTTCCATGTCCATGAAAAACTCTTCCATAATAATCGCACAGAGTCCATCGATGGATTTACGCATGTCTGTGCGCCCGCAAACAATGTAGACACGGCGTAAGTTATATTTAGCCATAGCAGCCTCCAAAATGAAAGTGTAGTGAAAAACTACTTATCTACCATTATGAAGGAATATGATTTAATTTACTATTCGCCCAAAATTTAGGCGCTTACAATAAAACAGTCAGCAACATTTGACTGATGCTGACCAAAGCAATGATTGTTTTATACATAAAAAGGAATCGAAACCGATTCCTTTTAAGACATATCTATAATGTTACTGCTTAGATGATAATTCTGTATATTTATATTTATTATTTTCATCCAAATTATACTTGCCAATTATATTTGTAATTCCAGTATTTGAATCCCAATTTCCATATGTTCCATCTTCATAAGCATTCGTAAAAATAATTGCAGTATTATCTTCAAATATAAAGATAATATTATCGTTCATTTTACTACTTTTTTTTACAAACTCGACAAAATCAACGTTAGGAACATTATTAAAATCAGCTTTTTTTATATCAATACTCATTGATTGACCATATACTTCTTTGCCAAATTTATATTCAACATCAGTATAAAAAGCATTATATTTATTTAATTGATTTTCTCTTGAAATACCTTCTATTTCGGCATCTGTTTCATGTTTTATACTTGTCTTATTTTGACAGCCTGATACACATGATACTATTAATAGCATTGCAAATAAAAACTTGATTTTCATTACAGTTACACCTTTCAAACAAACATATAAAAATATAAATCATTATACTCTTTTATGTTTGTGATTATTTATGTAATTATCTATAAGTAGTGCTACCATGGCCATCTAGGTACGTATCACTATTAGGCAATTTTGTTTCGTTTTTTACCTGTATAGCTAAACTTGTACCCGTTGGCACATTTTTAAATTTAACACCACCTTCTACATCATTTGCCTTAGCTTTATATGAAAAAAGTGGAGTTTTGTAATCTTGCATTATAGATACAATGTAGTAGTGGTCATCAGATGTATAAGTTACATTTGTTTTTTTATTTAACAAATGTGATTTTGTGACAACTTTCCAAGCGGGGAAAGAGTTATGTTCATAATTCGTGCTGGTTTTATCATTTATTGTAAAGTGAAATGAATCAACTGAAAATGTCCCAATTGATTTTGGAGCTTCCTTCGGAGCTGTATATACTATTTCTCCATTAACTAATTCTCCATTTGAATAATCCATATCATACAGAGGATTATTAATATCAAGCACTTGTACACTACCTATTGTTTCAACTTGTACAGGTTGATTATTAATTTCGATTTCGTAGGTTGAAGCAAAAGCAGTACTATTGTTTGATAATACCATTATTGCCGTTAACAGTGTTAATGATGTTGCTAATTTTGTAATTTTACTAAATCTTCTTTTCATGACTAATTCCTCCTTTTTATTGAATACTACCTATTTTGCTCTTTACTAAACCTAATTACAACCCAAGTACCAAAATTATACACGTTGAGTACCAAAATTTGCACACCACTTTTATTTTACCAAGAAAATCCTGATTTTATTCCACAAAAAATCAACCACCAAAAGATAGTTGATTTATTTTATACCTATATCAAATACTTCCAATTTCCCACTCAAGTTTATTAGTTACACGAGGACCTCGTTCGTTAAGAAACCTAAATACTGGATCTTTACCATCGGTTGATATAATATCATCCGCAAAGAACTCTCCTTCTACCCAACCAACTTTTAATTTGTCGTCATTAGTAACTGATACCCACATTCCTTTTGACAAGGTAATTATTATCCCTTGGTGGCTTGATGCCTCTAAATGTGGAGCACTTATTGTAAATACATTTTCTTCTTCGTGTCCTGGTACCCCGTAATTTACGTATCCACTTATAACCATTGTAATTCCTCCAATATAGTTTTATTTTATTATAGCATTATCATATAATTTATACTATAAAATTGTGGATTTATTGGTTAACTGGGAACCAATTATCAAAGCTATCCTTTCGACAATAAGTCAGGTATTCTCCTGTTAAGTTGTGTACATAAACCGATTTTTCAGAAATGTCTTTACTTCTTCATTCCATGGTGCGAGCTTTTCCAGCTCTTCATCTGTCATCCGGTCATTCGGCTGCTTTTCCAGGAGTAGTTTTAAGTATTGGTAGACGTTTACTCCGTTTGCTTTGGCATTCTCTACCATTGTGTAGATGACCGCACTTGTTTCAGCGCCAGCCGGGGTGTCGCTGAACAGCCAGCCCTTACGCCCGATCACAAACGGGCGGATTGCGTTTTCGCTTAAGCTGTTTGAAAAACTGCATCTTCCGTCTTCCAGATATGTGGCAAGATACGGTTCCCGGTTTTGGATATAGGTCACCGCTTTCTCCATTCTTGATCCTCTGGTGGGTGACTGATCTTTAAGCCACGCCAAGAATCCATCTACAACAGGCTTTTCCTTCTCCAGGCGGGCCTTTCGGATGGCTTCATAGTCCCCGGCATGTTTTTGTCGGATCTTCTTCTCCAGTTCAAAGAGTTGGTTGACATACATGACTCCCTGGACGGCTGGCTGCGTATAGTCAAGCTGTTTCCCCTTTGGAACCGCATCAATCAGATATCTGCGGATATGCTCCCAACATGCAGTTCGTTTCGCTCCCGGGACTTTGTTATAGCCACTGTACCCGTCACACATCAGATACCCATGAAATCCCTCCAGAAACTCTGCGGCATTGTCTCCAGCACGGGTGGGGGAATACCGGTAGATGATGACCGGAGGCTCCCCATCCTCGCCGCTGCGAAACAGCCACATATAAGACTGGGTCTGTGCCCGCCGCTCCGGCTCATGCAGCACCTGCAGGGGCGTCTCATCAGCCATTACAAATGACCGTGTGAGGAGTTTCCTCCGGAAATAGTCATACATGGGACGGTAAAAATCTTGTGCATTCGCAATCAGCCAGTTGGCAAAGGTTGTCCGGCTGATATTTGCCACACACTGTTTCCAGTCACGTTCCTGACGGTACAGGGGCATGCCGTTGAAATACTTCTGGTACATGATCCATGCCACGGTAGACGCACTTGCCATTCCATGAATCATGTGTGCATGTCCGTCCTTCCCCTTTTTGATCTGAGGCAGTTCTGCTGTTTTCCGACAGTTCGGGCAGCCGTAGTTCACGCTGTAGTATTCAATGACCTTGACTCTTGCAGGGATAAATTTAATCTCCCGGCGCACAATCTCCGTGCCTATTTTTTCCATAAGGGTGCCACAGATACTACAGATACGTTCTTTTTCCGGAACATCAAGCATGACCTGCTCAGTGGGCAGGCCTTTTAACCTCTCTGCATCAACGGTACGTTTCTTTCTGACCTTAGGCTCCTCCTGACAAAGGGTCTCTTCCCTGGAGAGCACGGATCCCGGATCAGCACAGGCTTCTGTTTCCGGTTCATTGAACAGGTTGAGCTGTCCGGGGATATCACACTTGCCTTTCTCGCTGGAGGCACCGAAGAGGCGCTTTGTTAAGTAATCAATCTGTTCCTTCAGGTTATCGCGTTCCTGGCGTAGTTCAGCCTCGCGCGTGTTAGCTGCTTCGACCGTCTGCTGCAACGTTTTGATCAGCTTATTAAGTTCTGAAATGGTATCCTTCAGTTCTCTCAACTGAAGCCCCTGTGCGCTGTCTGCCATTGTTTTTTCCTCGCTTTTGATACTTTCAGTATAACACAAAACAAGTCTTTTTACAGCATGACAGGGATTAAAAGGTGCTGAAAATACGTCGCTTTAGGGCATTTAGATATACAGTTTTTCGGGAGCGGAAACCGTTTTTTATCATGTCCGAATTGCCTTTGGCTGATCGATATCGATACCAGACATGAGCCAGTCAAACTCCTTCCAGGTGAGATTTCTGACCTCTGATTTGTCTCTGGGCCAGCGGTAACGCCCCTGCGCTGTCAAACGTTTGTAGATTAAGACAATGCCGTCCGGCTCCTTTAAGATGGCTTTGATCCGGTCGCATTTGCGTCCACAGAACAGGAAAAACGCATGTTCCATGTCCATGAAAAACTCTTCCATAATAATCGCACAGAGTCCATCGATGGATTTACGCATGTCTGTGCGCCCGCAAACAATGTAGACTGCATCCACCCCGGAAATATCGGCTAGCATGACTGCCCTTTCAGAATCCGCAGGATCTCCGCCAACAGCCCCGGGTCTGCGGCATTGCTGATTTTCACCCTGAAGTTGTCCATCATAAGTTCGATCGTATGTGAATTGTCAAGGTGCGTTGCAGGTTCTGGCACATCTATACACGGAGAAACTGGTTGCGGGCAAGGATCGGGACATAAATCCACCCGGACTACTTCCTGTCGGGAAGTAAAGTTAAGTGCATATGTGTTATCAGGTGGCACCGCTGTTTCCGGGATGACACAGGCCTTTTTTCTGAGCTTGGTCACGGCATTGTAAAAACTGCTCGGCGGGACATTGTTCTGCTCACACCACGCATTGTCTGCCAGACCGCTCTGACGGCATTCGGTAATGAGTTGTAGCCATTCTTCTTGGGAACGGCGTGAGTTATATTTAGCCATAGCAGCCTCCAAAATGAAAGTGTAGTAAAAAACTACTTGTCTACCATTATGAAGGAATATGATTTAATTTACTATTCGCCCAAAATTTAGGCGCTTACCCTTTATTTAAAGAATACCATTTACTGTTACGCTTAAACTCCTTTACATTCCCATCGACAAAATTTGAAACAAATTGTTCATAGTCATAGTTCTGTATATTGGAAAATATTCCGGGTGTTTGACCATAGAATGTAATAAGACCGGTTTTGAGATAAATAGTATCTAATATTGAAGTACCATCGCTATAGCTTAGAAATATCTTAGGATGTCTTTCTATACTATTATAATCAAGATATGGAAGCACCTCATTTGAACCTTCGCCACCACCAAAAAATATCATTTTCACATTATCATCCAGAACCATTTTATTTATATCATCTGCTCGTTCTGTTTCGGATGCTAAATACCCATAGGTATTTTTATAAATGTTTTCACCAAGTTTAACTTGGAATCCCTTCTGTTTGAGTCCGTGAATAATTGATGAATAATAATCGACAATGGCCATCTGACAAGGTGAAACAAGTCCTATCGCATCATTTGAGTTTAACCGCATTGCAGACATTTATATTCTCCCCCTTCTAACAAATATTGCGCTTATTTCCTGAATTATCAACAATTTCTACATAGTTCAACAACACATTCGATATGTCAAATATAATGGGACGTTCCGAGCACTCGACGAATTGGACTTTGTTAAGCCTCAAATAAGTTTTACTATTCTCTTATAATGAAAATGGGCAAAAATTTTCTATAACAACGCAAAATGAGCACTCTCGATAATTGATTTCATTTGGCATAAGCAAAAAGGGTGTCCGGCAGGGTCAAACATAACTCTCCAATCATTAGAAAATTGCTCATCTGCGATTGTTGCTCCACAATGGATTGCATGTTGAACTGCTTTTTCTAAGTCATTAACGGCGAAGTCTAAATGTGCCATTTGCTGTTGAGCATCAGGCTCTTCCGGCCACACGGGCGGTTTATACTCAGGATTTGGTTGAAACAATATACTAGGATATGCTCCCTGATTGGTTCCTGGAGCGTATACACATGCCCAATCTTCATCGATAACCATCATTTCCCACTTGAGCAATGCTGCATAAAATTTAGCTAATTCATGTGGATCTTTACAATCCATTGTAAACGAATACATTTTGATTTTCAATTCATCATCCATAAGACAAATACCTCCTAATATAAATATTTACACTGCAACTTCAAATTTGCCCTTACTTTTTTAACTTTCCATTATTGCCATAGCATACTCTATTTTATTTTCCTTCGCCCCAAAGTCTTGTGTTTATATCTTCTAAAGCATTATGTTGATTTTTTTCTTTATCGTAAACATCGCCAAATACAGCTTTCTTATATATGATTGTTTTAGAATCCAACTTATGCACCAGTGTTTTATATAGTTTTATACATTCTTACATTTTTTAACTTGAATACTATATTTTATTTTATGACAAATAATAAAATAAAACAATCTAATAATCGCAAATTACCACTTGATTATTCACTTCTACTCTATAATGTAAATAGGAATATTTACTTATTGAATTATCTTTTCCCTACCCACCATGAGTTTCAAAGATTTGCATATTATATTGTCAAATTACCTCTTTTACATATCATCATTAATGCAACCTTGACAGCCACGAAAAAGCAAAAAACAGGGCTGAAAATTGCATTTTCCAATCCTGTTTTTGCTCATTTTTAGATGACTAATTTAGTAAAAAGATAAGCTATATCTCCGCTCCTACTTATCACTTCTCTTTGTAAATTAGAATCTATCATCTTCTTATTATGTTAACAATATTAAACTACGCACGAATTCTTTCTACATTGTGATTCATAATTTTACGTCCGATATTCCGATAAATCCATTTATTTAGCGGTGTCAACTGTTGTTGATATTTTACAAAGAATTCATCAGGTGAATTGAATATACCCAAATCGTGGTTGATACCCTCTTTTTGAATGTAAGTGTCATTGGCATTCCATTCAATTTGTGGATTTTGAAAGTTATCGGTAGCTGCACCATACCCGCAAAAACTGGTTTTGCAATCAGAAAACCTTTCTTGAAGCTTTTTCAAATAATCATTATCCAGAATGAAACCCTCCATATTATACCATTGTTCCTTATATTGAATTTCAACCCAGCTATGGATAATACTCTGGGGAGCCAACTTATAAATTAGTCCTGTCATTGCACCTTTTTGCAATTTCTTATCAATAGTAAAACCATGAATCCGACAGGGTATGCCGACTGCTCTCAGAAGTGCCATAAATAATGTTCCCTTTGTGTTGCACTGTCCATAACCGTCATTTAAGACTTCAGAGGCAGAAATCGTGTCATCCACATTATATCCAAATGCAATATCGTCCCGTACAAAATTGTAGATGTTCCGGATTTTTTGAAAATCATCATTATTTGCCCACTGCTTTTCTTTTATTAATCTCTGTATTGAGCTATGATTAAAATTTAACATCGGAGTATCTTGCAAGTATTTATTCATTGTGTAATCCTCCTTTTTTATTTAATTACACTTTATCAAAATGTCCATCAAAAAACTTTCAAAAACTCGCTATCTCTTACGATATTTGTCGCAGACATCCCCGTCATCATTTTATTGGTATATGCAAGATGTGACGGACTGTCAAAACCAGCATCGAGGGCTGCTGCCGTTATGTTTTCGCCATTGAAAATTGACTCATATGCTTTCTGAAGTTTATGCAAAACAATATAACTTTTTAGAGGAATACCAGTTTCTTCTTTGAACAAATGCGCCAAGCGGCTTTCCGAAAGATATGTTTTTTTAGAAAAATACTTTATCTGGTGAAACTCATTTTCATGCAAACAGTCGTCCAAAAGATTCAAAACTTTCATAACCCGGTCATCGAAATTATCCATATTACTATAAGAAAATTGAGAGATAATGCTCTGAGCAAAGGAGAGAATATTATCATGACTTTTTTGTATAAGCACATTTTGAAAATTTTGCTGCATAGCAACGGTTATTTCATATGGAAAAACATAAAAAGGCTGATTCATTAACAGCCTTCTCGTCGCACGTCCAAGTTCAGTAGTAGGATCAATCAGTATAGTGAAATGAGGTTCACCCTCTGCGTTAAATGTATGAGGGGTATCCATGTTTACAAGAATGGCACTACATGAGATACGTTGTCCATTAACTTCAATATTTATTTCCTTTTGACTACAGAGAAACATTTGCAGCAACCAGTGCTTATGGCAATCCGCTTCTATACTATTTGAAATTGCCATAAAATTTCTACCATATTTAATAATATAGTTCATTCCATCACCTCCAAACTTAAAGCACAGATACTTCGGTATCAAATTGAGGGCTGTATTAAAAATCAGTAACACTGTTTTCATTCTGTTCATTGTTTGCAATATCATACCAGTCGGCAAAAGCTTCACGAAGTTTATTCCTTAGGGTGGCGTTTTCGGGTCAAAGCCCATCCAAGATTTTCGCCCATTCGCATTTCATAACATATGTTCTTGCAATGAATTGAGGTGGTGGAGGTATGATTGTGCGATGCTGATTTGATTCGGAGTTGAATAAATAGCCAGTACTTTTTTAAAATGAAAATGGCTACAATGCACAAATTCAAGGTTGTTGTTCTTACCCCTTGAGGTAGGAAAACGAATTTGATTGCGGAGGATTATATGGCAAGATATGATTGAATGTTATAACAAATTTTGTCATACTTCATATTATAATTTATAATAAAAATTGGAGTTAAATAATGACAAATTATCCCCCACCATATGGAGCACCTACCTCTCCTCCTCCAAGAGTCCCACCTAGAAAACCAAGAAATTCATATATTATTGATTGTATGTTCATGTTTACGTATGTATGGCCACAGTTAGGTGATGAGTTTTGGTTTTATCCAATTAGTGTACAGTACGGTGCAGCGATGGGATACCGCTGGACAGGAAGAAGCTGGACTTTCTTTGGCTTTGACCCAGATTTGATTGATGCGGTAGCATGTGTTCCGGTACCTACACTTTATTAATCCATAATAGAAAAAGATATAAGTAAAAATAATCAAAGAGGCTTACAGGCCAATTTTATACAAAAAATACAAAGTCGTCAGGATACCGTTCTATGTGACATACTCACGCCACAGTGCTAATTGAAAGGGTGGTATCCATTTGACAACATCTCAAAAAGAGCTGTCAAATGGTTGTCACCGCCCACTTTTATTAATTTCAAATACCACTTAAATACTTATTTTACGCGAGATATGAGAACGGTTGTTTCAACTGAATGTAACACTTCCCCTGCTATTATTCTATCCCCTACTTGCATACCTGCCTCCCAATAGCCATAAACTTCACAATATGTAGTTCACTTATAAGCAATTCACTTTTCCTTAATTGGAAACAGTAAATCAAGCTGTAAATAACTTATTTCAGCATTTTGCTTTTGAATAAAATTATAGAGATTCAACGTTTCTTCAAAACCCTGGCCGTAACCTGTTTCGGCCGATTCCCATCGTGGGGAACCCCAGTCACTATCGTATTTATCACTTGCATCACCCCATTCCTTAAGCCGCCTCCAATCCTGGAAATCCCACGACCTTAACACATGAGCAGCATATAACCCACCTCTGAACTCCCGTCTTACTAATGGTGCGGGTATTTCCATATGATCGGGAATAGACACCCACGTGCATCGGGTTTAATTTTTAGCAATCCGCTCTCTTTTATAAACTTATTTACTTTATCCGATGCTTTGTCTAAACAGCCTTCTCCCGAAGCAAAATCGGCTGCCACAGTCATTGGTGGCAAATATACAATCCGTACATCCTTGTCTTCCATTTTCATTAATTCTTCGTTAGCTTTGTTTAATGCTTCCATTGATAAATGTTTCTTTTTACTTTATTCAATCGTCTTTATAGGAATAAATACTTCAAGCTGACCATATCCCAAAGCTTTCTCAAAAGCTTCCGATGTTTCATCTGAAGTAAAACGGCATGTCATTCGATATCGCCCCAAACGAAAATCCAGTTCAAAATTATCTTGTTCATTTACCCAAGTTTTTAGATGCTCAATTGTTTTCAATAAATCGTCAATATTTTCATCCATTGCTATCGCCGATACATATAACCCACCTGAAAAGTCAATCAATTCAAAACCCTTCGTATCTACCTTGTCATCGGGTAATAATTTTAACCATAAAAAATTCATTGGCTCATTAAAACAAAGAAAATCAGGGCTTATAAAAGGCGAATCTGCTTCGTTACCCGAAATCCACGCGCCCATAAAATCCAAAACTCCTCCAATATCTCCTTTCCATCCTGATGCTACCGCTTTGCAAAATGGAAATTCATTAATACGCGGTCTAAACATAATTATAACGCTCCTTTAAAGTATACTTGCGTTTCCGCAGTAAATTTAGTATACATCAAAGTTTTTTCGTTTTTCTGATATTTTAGGACATGTTTTAATACAGAGTCAACTACCTTCTAACACATCAGAAACTGGAAAAAATAAAACATATCCCATTTCATCGTCGTCTTCAAAAATAGGCATTTTCTTAAGATTCCATTTCATGCCCTGAGCCGCAATATCGTAATCTTTTTGGGCGTGCCACGTGCTGTAAATAGCGTCTCCGTGATTTTCCATCGGATACTTGGGATAATTAAAGACAACATATTTGGACTGGGGTACACGAAAAATTTCAAATTCGCTCAGCAATTCGGGAGGATAATCTTCCTCAACCTCCGCACCGAAACAAAGCCCACTGTTATCATTTGACGGAAAATATGCGCCGCATATACTGATTACATTGGATAACGCGCCGACTTTTCTCATAATTCCTTCTCGCTCACAAACATCATAAAATTTACCCGACGGCAAATTCTCGGTATTCCTTCTCCCAGAAACCCAAATCCTGTCAGGCTTCATGATTATCCAGTTATCAACATTTCCTCGCCTATACAATCCTTCAGCCAACGCATTATGAGCCGATTGATGTATAAATTGATTAATATGCCAATTCTTAGCTGTAACTTGCTGTTTTGTTTTCCTATACTCTCCAGGATTAAGCGAAAAGTTATCTTTAAATGCCCTCGTGTAGCTTTCCTGTGACTCATAACCATATTTGAGTGCAATATCAATAACGGGATTGTCGCTGTATTTTAATTCAAACAGGGATTTTGCAAGCTTACTCCACCGTATATACTCACCAACAGTTATTCCGGTCGACATAGAAAAGATACGGTTTAATTGCCTTAAAGAATAATTAATTTCTTTCGCCGCGTCATCGGGGGATACCGAACACTCTATGTTGCTCTCAATGTATTTTTTTGTAGCTTCGACAATTTCTTGATATTTATTCAATGCTTCACCTCAAAATCATTATAAAACGAGATACCTATTTTCTTGATATTTTAGGATAACATTATGTCCATTATTTAAATTTGCCGTGCTGTCAAACATAAACTGGGATAGCACATAAATAAAATAACTCTAACTAACAGTATAGCGTACCCGCCTATCAGGGCTACAGCTTCTGAAAGCCGTGAGTGGTCCAAAAGGAAGCATTTTCTTGCCATTCAAAAGTAGCGGTATTATGATATTTCCTTCATGTTCCTAGGGAGTGGTATTGTGTCAATATTCATTACATCTCCACGAGAGTGACTAGTGATTATTTTCGGCTTTTAAATGGTTCTACATAAGATTAATCCAGTATATTTCTGTTATTGATCTGGTATCTTCATCAAATCCTTCACCTGATAGAACACCACCATTATGTATGGCGACTTTTGCCGATCCACGATTGCTCTTGTCGCATGAGATCATTACTTTTGGAATATGTAAGGCTTTGGCCACAGGCAATAAAAGTGCAAGCTGCATTGTACCATAACCATTGTGTCTTTCTGACGGACATATACCGTAACCGATATTTCCCCCATCTTTTTTTAATTCTTCCGTCAAATGATGACGTAATTGAATCGAGCCAATGATTTTACTGTCTTGTTTGCGAATAGTGAAATACGTTGTGGAAGGCGTATCTTCCAGTGAAGCTTTCTTACATTTCTCAAGCTCAATTCTTTTGAGCCATTCATCATAATTTTCATAATTAATAAATCCACTGCTTCCATTAATAATTGTTTCACCATAATCAATATATTCTTGTCGGTACACCATAGCTTGTTCTTCATATTTCTTTGAAACTTCTACCAATACTATATCACACACATTACTCCTCCTAATAGCTTTTTACTTAAATTACTTGTTCATTATCACTCGCGTAGGAAAAATTTCCATAAGGCCTTACACCCTTTAAATTGCACCCATGCTGGGCGTATAACAAAAAAGCACCTCAAATAAAATCAGAGGCACTTTTTTGTCTAAGTAAAAATATAAATTCAATCATCACACTAAGAAGGTAGACAAAATAGTTATGCTGATTATAATACGGCACGCTCATTCTTCGATATCTAATTTAATAAAGATAAAAACTATCTCTTCGTTCCCGTTTATTATTTCTCTTTATAAATCGGAATTTGACAACGTACCATTATGCTCACAAAGGTATATGTTTAAAGTTACTTTTTAATATACTTTTTAATATACTTTTTAGTCAACTCTATTGATCGGTTGCCCTTTGGCATAGGCTCTGATATTATCTTGGATCAATGAAGCTAAGCGTTGTCTTGTTTCTAATCCCCGCCATCCCATATGCGGAGTAATAATAACATTATCCATTGTATACAATGGACTTGCATCATCCAATGGTTCTACTTCTTGCACATCTAATCCCGCACCTGCAATTACATTATTTTGCAATGCTTCAATTAATGCTTTTTCATCAACCAATGCTCCCCGTGCAGTATTGACTAAATATGCTGTCGGTTTCATCATTGCTAAAGTTTCTTTATTGATCACATGTCTTGTTGATTCGTTCAAAGGACAATTAAGAGATATAAAATCACTTTGCATGAATACTTCTTCATTTGTTGTAAAGTGAATATTCTCCACATCTGCTCTAGGCGTTCTGGTCGATACTAAAATTTTCATTCCCAGTGCTTGTGCTACTTTGATTATTTCTTTTGCAATATTTCCATAACCGATAACTCCCAATGTTTTACCGTTTAATTCCACATGGTCTACCATTAAATGTTTATGAAAATTATCATGATTACCTTCTGAAAGCATGCGAATCTGTTTTTGCATTGAGCTTGCCAGGTTTAAAATCATTAGAATTGCTGTATGGGCCACTCGTTCACTGCTATACGCAGGGATGTTGCATAATATAATTCCTTTTTCACGTACCGCATCCAAATCAATATTATTATATCCAGTTCCGGCTTCGCAAATCATCTTTACACTATCTGGAAATTTTCTAATAATATCACCTGTAACTTTCATTTCTTTCGTTACAACGACTGTAAAACCGTCAACTCGCTCTAAAATTTTATCTTCAGAAGTTTCATCATAGATTACCACTTCAGATGCAATTTTTGAGTAATCAATGTTCCCATCATAATTTACCAAATTGGCATTTAATACCACAGTTTTATCATTCATAACTTTATCTCCTTCATGTCATCTATATTTTAATCTATTTCAACAAGGTTAAGCCGCAATTTATCAAAGCATAACTGTCAAAAGTCTTTGTCTATAACTTTCCACCTAACCAAAATTCATTTTTTAAGAATATCAGTCCAGGAGGATTTTTACACTACGGGGTTTGTTCCATCGCTTAGTTTTTATTCAAAATCTCCATACCACATCACAAATAATATTTACTTCTTCTGCGCTTGTTACATCAAAGTGCAAACACCACGAATCCTCCGTCACGAGTTCGCTGTACGGAAGATTACAAAGGGGAACGCCTTCAACCACCACGATATTACTGTTCCCTTCTCATTTACCCCACTCGCTCTGCATTACACGAACAAGTTCTTCCCATAAACCGCTCAATGGGCCCAGCGTTCTTATAATACTTTTCTGCAAAGGATTTTGATTACTATGTCCGGTTAATATAAAATTATAATCCGCAAGCATAAAAGCGACTTTAGCAGCCATTTCTTTTTTCATGTCTTGTTCCAATAATTGGTGTACGATATACTTGATCGACTCAATGAGGTATCTCCCATTTTCGTAATAAATACCTCTTCACAGGTTCTCATGACAACCTCTCATCTCACATTATGAATACGTATTTTGAATTGCTGGAAAGCTCCTTGGAATAAGCAAACCCTAGCTCTTTGAAATCCTTGAGGCCATTTAAATCAGAAATATTATTCTCTGCCATGAACCGCACCATATTACCGCGAGCCATCTTCGATATCGTTCCCTTTTGCTTCACTTTCCCTTCCACTAGCTCACCAAACTCAATCGTAATAAATCGATCCTTCGGTGTGATATATTTCTCGATGCATTGTGAGTATTCCTTCGAAGCCAAGTTAAGGATAATTCTGTCATCGTCCACCAGACTATGATACAACCGGTCTCCCCAGAAATCATATAAATCTTTACAATCATTCACGGATAGCTTTGTCTGCATTTCTAGACGATATGGCGTTACCCCATCAAAGGGCCTTAGTATTCCATAGAAGCCTGACAGAATCCGCAAATGATCTGATAGGTACGAAAGTGCCCTGGTTGTAAGCACTTTCGGAGCCATATGCTGATACTGCAAGCCCTCATATGCGATTACTGCCGGTGTCAGTCTACGCAACAAAGCCATATCTTTGTAGCGCTTATGGTTTAATTCTGCCAATTTATCATTGCATTTCCACAATGCTTTTCCCTCTGATAAGGACAAGGACTGCATTTCATGCATCAATATTACAGCATCATTAATAAATCCGGGCATTCCGGTAATCTCAATGGAATCCGTATCCTCATTCATCTTCTTTGCCGGAGAAATTATTATCTTCATATCCTAAAGCTGCGCCAGCATTTGTGCCGGATTCTCCTCTGCCTTCACTTTACCAAAGGCTTTAACAATTACCCCATCTTCATAAATGAGATATGTGGTTCGAACCACTCCCATGCTGACCTTACCATAATTCATTTTTTCCTGCCAGACATCATATGCCTGAATACAGGTAAGTTCCGTATCAGAAAGCAATGTAAATGCTGGTGCTTTTGTTCCTGTCTCTATCATAATCTGACCTCCTGATTCTTATGTTAAGTATAAAATCCTTCTATTCCGCTTTTCTAGTATTCATCTCACTATTACAACTTCCATCAATACCTATACTTCTATATCACTATGCCATCGCAGTGGTCGATTTCATGTTGCATAATCTGTGCAATCCATCCGGAAAACTTCTGGCACTGTTTATTGAAATTAATATCCTGAAACTCCACCTCGATATCCTTATATCTGGTGGTCTTGCGAACTCCAATCAAAGAAAGACAGCCTTCCTCCGTCTCGTACGCACCAGACTTCTTTACAATCACTGGATTAATCATAGCAATATTAGCAAACCCCATACTCACTGCTATGATTCTCTTCTTGACACCAATCATGTTAGCCGCCATTCCTACACAGCCTGCTTCATTCGCTTTTAAAGTATCAAGCAAATCCTGAACCACCTGCTTGTCCGCTTCTGTTGCCGATTCTGACTTCTGATTCAGGAAAACGACATCCTTCATTACTGGTCTAATCATTACAAACCTTCTTTCATTTGCTCAAGATAGTTGTATTTCAGAGCATTCTTCTATGTCATGTTGGCATAACCTTTCTGCACTTCTGCCTCAGGCTTTCTGCAACAGAGTTATTACCTCCACATGCCTTGTTGCTGTGATTCTAATGACAGTCAAGCATGGTAGCCCCTTGGCGTTAGAATATGCAAATATGATTACTCAATCAATAGAATCATTCCAACTTAAAATAGTCCATTATCGACGTTTCACGGAATCCGCAGGACTTGTATAAGTTGAGGGCTGTCGAATTCTCAGCGGCAACCTGAAGCATAATTTCCGTTGCTTTTGCAGCCTTCAATTTTTCTATGCCTCTCAGCAGAATTGCCCGCCCAAGGCCTTTTCCACGGTGCTCCGGCAAGACACCCAGCCCGTAGATTCCTCCAAGCCCATTCGCCAATTGCAGATGGACTTTTCCGACAATCTGATCATTTTTTTCAGCAAGATAAATGGTCATGCCTCGTCTTTCCTCATCTTCCGGTAGTAGAATATTCTCATTCTCTTCCTCAAGATGGTCGTCAAAATAAATCGTATTTTGGCGGGCTATCTCAAAAGCATCTGCATTCGTGGCCTTTCTAATGTTAATGTCACACAGTTGCTTCTCGTTTGCTTCAGAAGATTCATCATGCAGATACATCTCAAATTCCGATACATTATATGCAGCTCTGACTTTTTCTAAAAACTTCTGGCCAGGAGTAGATTTTCTGTCACATAATAGGAGAACACTGTTTGCATTTCTCTGTCTGCACTCCGCAAGAACCAATTCAAACAATTTTGAAAAAATCCCTTGCCGCCGATAATTTGGATGCACCATCCCGGTAACCTCGAGAGATGCCGATGTACCTCCAAAGGCAGATATTCCGATATACCCTACCAGTTGCGTACCGGAAAAGTACATGAATTCATTGATGTCATGAATATTGGACTTGTCAGTTCGATTTAAAGCATCACTAAGCTTATAGTCAAGCTCCAACTTTAACGTGATTTGGTCTTCATTGGAGCAGTTCAATTCAAGTGAATGAATCAAATCATAATCTTCCTGCCGAAGGCAGTTGTTTAGCTTGATCCATGGCTCATTTATTGTTTTATTCATAGAGACTCCTTTCTAAATTATACTAATGTTTTTCTTCGCCATCTCATTATAAAACAGCGATTAATACTCTTACCTATTAATTGTTGGCGCTTATTTAAGATTGATTGTGATAATGATGAAGCTACTGACTGAGCAATAGTGGAGCCTTTTAAAACAGCAAATCCATCGCAACTATATTGACCCGGATTCTGAAATGAATTATAATAGAACCGTTTTACATATCAATAATTAATAAAAAAGGCTGGTAAAAATATGAATGAAGGAAAACTTAAAAAGCTCCCCTGGATATTGTTGTTCTTTGGTATCGCATGCATATCCATATCGGCTTTCTTCGTAAAGAAGGCTCATATCAATGGCATATCTGTTTCATTTTATAGGGTATTTTTCGCCACGCTGTTCATATTGCCCTTCTATATCCGGGTAAAAAACAAGGATATGAATGTGAAAGGAATCTACTTTTCATTATTGGGCGGCATGTTTTTCGCTTTTGAACTGGTATTCTGGAATACGGCTGTAATTATATCCAATACGACATTTCCTACATTAATTGTCAATATTTCCTCGGTATGGGTCGGGATAGGGGCAATGATACTGTTTAAGGAGAAGTTGAACCGTTTCCATTGGGCGGGCAATGTTATTGCAATTCTTGGGGTTGCTATAATCATCGGTTTCAATAATATCATCCATATGAAAATCGATACCGGTTTTGTATTTTCCATTATCGCAAGTATATTTCTCGCTCTGTATATTTTATCGGTAAAAGAAGTCAGGCAAAACAACAGTACGATTCAAGTCGTCTTCTTCACTTTCTTAGGGTGTACCATTACATTATTGATTTGCTGCATTGCTACGGGTAGCGCGTTATATGGTTTCTCCCTGCCGTCCTGGGCCTATTTATTATGCCTGGGCCTGATCACACAGGTCGGGGGATACTTTTCAATCAATTATGCCCTCGGTTATATTGATTCGTCTACCGTTTCAATACTTACATTGCTTCAACCAATACTTACCGCTGTATTTGCCGTAATCGTCCTGAATGAAGTGTTCACGGTTTACCATATAATCGGCGGGGGTCTAGTGCTGATAGGACTTGTTATGGCGTTGCTGTTTAAAGATAAAGTCATCACATGAAATCAATATCAAAATAGACAACAACACAGTTCGTACCTGGCGAAAGCCTTATGCTCTATCCTGCATTTTGCCATGCTTTACATTCACTTACAAAAGTATAGCACAGCTACAGGTGATTTGAAAAGGTTGGAGATCGTCAGAAAGCAAAATAATACCATGTATGAAAAAGGGCTACCGCACTATTTTCTTCGTGCGATAGCCCAAATCTGATAAACGAAATACATTCTTATTCATACAGCAATTTACATCACATCTTCTTTTTCAACGTTATGCACGGTAAGAAATCCGCAAATCAGGGAAATACCAAATAAAAATAATGGAAGAAACATATTTCCCCTTAAAGTCAAGTCTCCTATGGTCCCATTCATAACTGAAAACAATAAAAATGAAGAAATAATAGCTGCCTTTGATGACTTCATCAATTTTCCTATATACAAAGGGATAAATGCCAGGGTCACCGTAAGAACCGTCTTTAAGATGATCTGTATATAAAAACCTACACTTGCCATATCATAGCCAAGCGGAAAGCCGTCCTTTACCACGGAGGTCAAAGCCAACAGCAGATAAATCAGCAGTTTTCCAAAGAAAAGAGCTGCCACACAGAAAATCCATACTGCCATCATTTGAGACAGAATTATTTTTTTCCTGGAGATGGGATAGCTAAACATAAGGCTCTGAGTTTTATTTTTATATGCATTGATAATAAAGGAAGACAGCATGACTGAAGTAAAAATCAAAAACGCGAGATTGGTAAGCAAATCAATTTGCACTGCCATATTCTCTATCTCCGGTACGGAATCCGGCATTCCGGTTTCCGTATCAATTGGAACGTAATAACACATTGCAAACAAAAGAAGTCCAAGGACTGCAATCACAATTGCCAGTCTGATCATATATTTTTTCGTATAATTCTTTTTCCATTCCAGCCGAATTAATTTCCACATTCGCTCTCACCTCCTGTGACTTTCAGAAAATACTCTTCCAAAGACTCTGACTGGGAATGAAACCCCTGAATTTCGATCTGATTTTCCGTTAACGCCTTCATAATCTCCTGTGACGTGGCTTGTTTTGCATAGACCCTGATATGATTGTCATTTAACACTTTAAAGTTTGAAATATTAAGACGGTCTGTAAAAATATAAGATGCTTTTGCTGTCTCCGGCGTTTTGATCTCCAGATACTCAAGGCCCTTATCTGTAATCTCTTTCATAGAAATTTCTCTTACCAGCCTGCCTTTATGAATGATTCCTATGGTATGTGCCATGCTTTCGATTTCAGAAAGCAAATGGCTGGAAATAAGAATGGTCATTCCATACTCTTTGCACAGCATCAGGAACAGATCACGGAGTTGTTTCATACCTGCCGGATCAAGGCCATTTGTCGGTTCATCCAGCACCAGGAATTCCGGCTTTGTAAGAACAGCTCTTGCAATACCCAAGCGTTGCTTCATTCCCAGTGAAAATTCCTTTACCTTTTTTCCTCTGGTATCTGACAGAGAAAGCAGGGACAATGCTTTTTCTACACTATCGGGACTGTAATAGCCCATGTATTCACAGTGCAGATTTAAATTCTCTTCCGCCGTCAGTTCATTGTAAAACACTGGAAACTCAATCATGCTTCCCACACGTTTTAAAAATGAATACGAATCAGGGAGTAGTTTTTCACCAAATAAAATGATATCTCCTGAAGTTGGTTTCCATTGATTGGTGATCATCTTCATCACCGTTGTTTTTCCTGCGCCGTTTGGCCCAAGAAAGCCATAGATCTCTCCTTTGGCAATATGCATGTTCAAATCGGATACAATGGTTTCTGCACCAATTTGTTTGTTTAAATGATCCGTTGTTAAAATTGTCTGCATTTTGTCACTTCCTTTCCATATCCAAAATTCTAGCATGTGATTTCTTCAAAACTCTTGAATAAATCTTACGAATTTCTTTCGCGCGAAAATTTTTCAATGTGAGAAGAATTTCAATAATTGAACTGCTGAAGTTTTAAAGTGAATACGGTTTCCTCATTCTGGATACTTTTTAAAGTCAGTGTGCCATTGTTTTTTTCTGCCAGACTTTTTGCTATGGTAAGACCTAATCCATTGCCCTGGATTTCCCGGTTTCGGGAATCTTCTAACGTATAGAGACGATCAAATACACGGGGAATTTCCGAATATGCAATCCCCTTCCCATGATCAACGACATCCACAAAGACAAAGTTGTCCTCCCTACGAAGGATCAGTCCCAGGTAATGCCCTGCATCTCCATAGCGGACTGCATTGCTGATCAGATTATTAAGAATACGTCCCAATGCCTCCCGATCTGCATAAACGAAAACAGGGGGATCAGGAATGTTTATGTTCACTTCAAATTTTTTCTCCGTTAAGATATTGTAGAAATCAACAATGGTCTCCCTGCAAAATTCATTTAAGTTTATTTTGGACATAGTCAGCACCGTATCGCCAGCTTCCAGCTTTGCCAGTGTGAAAAACCGGTCAATCTGTTCCTTTAATTCGTTGGCCTTATGAGAAACTTTTTTTACCATGTCCTTTTCAGGTGTCTCCTGCATCAAAAGCATTTCCAAATAACCGATGATAACGGTCAGGGGCGTCTTCAGATCATGAGATATATTAGAAAGCATTCGCTTGGTATTTAATTCTGATCTGCGATAACCGGCATTTGCATTTTGCCTGTCTTCCAGCGTGCGGTTGATCTGTTCCAAAAGATGTCTGATTTCGTTGTCTTCGGTAAATGACATCACTTTTTCATCAGTATCTTCATCTAAAATCCGTTCCAGTTCATCAGCAATTTTTTGAATTTGTTTTAAAGTCTTTCTATTTAATAGAGACATGAATTCACTCCTTTGGACTTCCCAGCTTGTATCCGATTCCCCAAACGGTTAGAATATACTGTGGCTTCCTGGGATCATCCTCAATCTTTGTACGGAGACGGCTGATATGAACATTGACGGCATTTTCATCACCCAAATAATCATCCTGCCATATGAAAGAATAAAGCTGAGCCTTGGTATAAACCTTTTTGGGATTGGAAAGAAGAAGACGAAGGATTTCATATTCCTTTGCTGTTAAGTCCACTGCCAGCCCGTTTTTGTGCACCGTGTGACTTTCCAGATTCATTTCCAAATCTCCCAGACCAAGACAAACAGAGGTAGTTTCTCCACCAGAAGAATACTGGGTGGTGCGCCGCAGATTTGCCTTCACTCTGGCAAGCACCTCCGTAAGAGAAAATGGTTTTGTAATATAATCATCCGCTCCCAGTCCCAATCCAAAAATCTTGTCCGATTCGGTATCCTTAGCGGACAGAATTATAATAGGAACCACACTTTCCTTTCTAATCCGTTTCATGACCTCCAGTCCGCTGATTTTGGGCAGCATTAGATCCAAAATCACCAGGTCATAGGACCCGCTGAAAAATGTTTTTACCGCCTGCTCTCCATCAAAAGAACCCTGGACTTCAAATCCCTCCATCTGAAGAAAATCGATTAACATCTCACTGATTTCCCTGTCGTCTTCCACCAATAATATTTTCATCTTCCAATTTTCCTCCCTGTTAAGTACAGAATAATATCAGAAAGATGAAAGTATTCTGCGTAAATAAAACTATTGTTTCCATGTTTATGATAACTGATTCCAAAGGATTTTTCAAATGTCATGGAAAACCGATGATAATATATGCTTTCATGAAGTTTCATCATCTGTACCAATAGTCATAAAATCATCAGTTTCTCTAATCTCTTTAGAAAATTCGGGATCACGGATCCGACCAACAATAATGATTGCTACTATGTAAATGGTAAATGTAAACACAAATGGCAGGCGGCGGTCAACGCTTGATAACCAGCCGGCTAAGTAGCCAAATGGTGAGGCAAAAGCAATGGTAAAGGACATAATCAACGCATTAATGCGAGCCCGCTCCTTGGGATTAATGTTTAGCTGGAGCAAGGCATCTTTACGGGGTACCACAAGGGCGCTGGCTACTGCCGCTACAAAGACGTAAATAATAATAAACGGCATACCGCCGATCGGAGTCAATATCAGAAGCATCGAGCACGCCGCATATAAGACCAGACCGATCCACATAGGTATCCGGAATTTCACAGACTCCAGGCGGTGTTGTATTCCTATCATGAAAATCAGCATCACAGCCGCATTCAAAATAGGGAAAAAAGCCAGATAGCGATCTGCGATACCCAGTCTTTGTGTTACATACAAGCTAAAGAAATTGGTACTGACAAGATTTGTTATATGTAAAATCACAGAGACAAAAAGCACTTTCATAATTTCCTTATTCATTAGTACTTTAGGTATCAGATCCTTGTATTCAAAAAACATCTGTAAAACTGAGGTATCTTTCGTCTCAGCCATACGAATCTTTCCTTGCCGTGTTTCCTCACAATGCCGAAAAGTAACAATCACCTTAATCATCATATTTACAGCAAAGACTAAATATAAAACACGGACAACCGGAACCACGGTAAAGGAATTAATCAGCAATCCAGAAATTGGTGCAAAAAAGATAGCAACCAGACCGCCTATATTCACCCAGGTATATATTCCTAATAAATCTTTGGAATCCGCATCTTCAATCAATAAGCAATACCATGCGGTCTGGTTGATCTGTTCAAAACTGTTAAATAAAACTGCAATTAAAAAGAGCCAAAAGTTACCCGAGATGGCCCATATCAGACAGGCAATCCCCCAGCCAAAGAAATCTCCCATCATGGTCGTAAATTTCCGCCCAAGCTTATCAGTAATGATACCTCCAAAGAAAGAAAAAAGGACCTGCACAAACATAGCAATTGAAAGAATCAGTCCAATTTGAACGTCAGTGATTCCCTGCGTGTACATGTACAATGTGGCAAAAGGTGCAATTAAGTTATACGGTATTCCCCAGAGAGGCTCCATCAAGATTAGAGTTCTTGGATTTCCTTTGTTGTTTTTTAATAATTCAATTAGAGGGTGCTTCCGCAGCGCTTTTATTTTTTGTGCTGTATTCACTGGTCTCTCCATTCTATGGTTTATATGACTGTTTCTGTATTTATGACATTTCAGGTAAACTCTTAACTCGAATTCTTCATTATCTTCAGTTCTTTCTAATAACATATTCTTCAGCAATTTAGAATATTGCCATTGATAGATTCCAGAATTCCTGCTATCGTAAACCAAAAGTAAGCAGCAACTTAAATCATCAAAGAGAAAATAAAAGAGACCCAAAATAAATGATTTCGATCAACGTTTCTTTAAATCTGATAAAAATGAAAAAGAACTTATTTCAAAAAGTAGTTTAACAATTCTGTCAGCTAGCCTTGCTTAATAATATTATTATAATTTCCATTCTCTTGCTTCAATTATCGCATAAAAAAATCACCAGTTTATAACTGATACTAGTGATTTTTACATATTAATTTTTTTGGGTTTTACATTATGCTCATAATATTTCAAATATTAGATGTATACTTCAAGATAGACTTCAGGCCAACTATCTACATCTTGTTGCTGCTTATCATCTAAAAACAAAGGGATCGACCATTCCTTACATCATCAAAAGTAATAAACCACTGCAAACCGTTATCATAACAATTAAATGAATAAGCCAAGAACATCCAAATCTCACCTTTACTATGTGTTGTACCATCATAATCAATAAAGTCTTTTATAACACGATATTTATGGCCCTCATTTAAAAATCCTCTATGCTTTCCTATATTTGCAGCCTTAAGATCACTCCAAAATCCAATTCTCTTTGGCCCAGTCATTTATACACCTCAATCATTTATTATATATAATCTTCATGAGTAGAATATCACCTTACTTACTAACTATCAATATTAAGTTATCAATATACCACTTACTTTCTCAAATTCTTTAGAATTTCATCAAATATCCATTACAATCACCTAGGACATTGATAAGCACAAAGAGACCAGGAACACATTTTTATAAACTTTTATATGCTAGCGATAAGATCTCCTATATTGCCAGCTTATTCACTTGTGCGACTACTAAGCAACAGCATTATATTACTGGAGTTTCTTTACTTGTAGCTAAATCTGGCTGTGGTCACACTTGCTATGTGTGAGGGCGTTCTCTCCAAAGTTTGGTGTATATTAAAAGAGTAAGAAACTGGCAAATAAAACCTCTTTATTTTTTATGCGTGCTTCACACTATCAGCTACCTCTTCTTGCTTAACCTGTTACTCAGCGAATATGCTGAAATCCTATGTCTATTCCGCTTGATTAATTATCTTTAAAATTATAAACGTATCTTTCATTATTTATCCTTGATTTTTACCAATGCACTCTTTCATCGTCATTTGATCATATTCTAAATCTTCTTTTAATTGATTTTGAATATGTTCTTATATCTTCTTTGCATTCTTTCCTACTGTGTCTACATAATATCCCTGACACCCAAAATGCCTATTTCTATGCTTATATCTTAAGTTTGCATCTGTCTCAAATATCAGGAGAGTACTCTTTCCTTTTAGATATCCCATAAAACTTGCGTGTAATGGATAGTTTGAAAGCGAGAACACCTCTTGAATTGTAGGTCTAGCTCCCGACTCCATAAGCTTTATCCATAATTGTCTGGAGAGATTGTATTGTTCTAAAATCGCACTGTTGAAGAATTGATCACCACCTTGGTTAACTATTACATTAGCCAGTTTGTCTCCCATAAATACAATGACACAATAGTCAATGTTAGAACAAACGCCACGCCCCATTCCTTGTTCTATTTTTTGTATATAATCATGACAAATTCGTTTATCACTTGGGGAGGGATCTCGCTTATTACATCCTGCCAAAAACTTAACCTCTCGAAAAATGGTAAAATTACCACAATATTGTACATCTTTGTAATCACTTCCAGCATTTGTTTAACATTATTATCATCAAGCTGGGCATTAAGGTGCTTCGGAAACAGGATAAGTCGTTCGTCAATATCATTTTCCTTTTCTGGTGTAATGATATTAGAGATACCATTTTTCTTAAGGTCACCCACGCCCATATAGGGAACACATGGGTTCGCCAACACCCTTGGTCCCTTTTCTAGGATCACCCCCGCCAATGCGGGGAACACCATGTGAAAACTGCGGATAGAAAGCGGCGTTCGGGATCACCCCCGCCAGTGCGGGGAACACGAATTTGACAGTTCAAGAATCCTTCCCTCTGTAGGATCACCCCCGCCAGTGCGGGGAACACTCATCAACCCAATATCCGTCTGGGGTATATTCAGGATCACCCCCGCCAGTGCGGGGAACACTGTGCAGGTCTTTCGGCTTTGCCTTTTGACCTAGGATCACCCCCGCCAGTGCGGAGAACACTTAACAGGTTCTTCATACTCTATGACCGTAGAAGGATCACCCCCGCCAGTGCGGGGAACACGATGTGACAGATTCACAAAATGCTAAACTTGTAGGATCACCCCCGCCAGTGCGGGGAACACAAAAATCAGGCCAGAAGCTTACAAGAGCGCAGAGGATCACCCCCGCCAGTGCGGGGAACACCCTCTGGTGAAGCTGCATTACCTCCGATGGGAAGGATCACCCCCGCCAGTGCGGGGAACACGCAATCTCTGCATCTGACTGGTCCGAACCATCGGGATCACCCCCGCCAGTGCGGGGAACACTATGTTGATTTGGATCCCAATTTCGATAGTGCAGGATCACCCCCGCCAGTGCGGGGAACACTATGTACTGGGCCGGGCATGGCCTGTAAGTACAGGATCACCCCCGCCAGTGCGGGAAACACTTTCTTTCTCTCTCATTTCCCTATCGAAATCCGGGATCACCCCCGCCAGTGCGGGGAACACACTTAAAAATCCTTGATTCCTAGCCATTCACCTATCTTACATTCTCAAAAAATATTTAGTTTCAACGCTAATTCATATTCTGCCTTGGCATCTACATAAGCTCGATGCAAACCTTCTGTACTTATATTGTATTTCTTTAAAACAGTACTTAACTTATAATCTCGTAACAGTTTCTGTTTCCTTTTCGCCTCTTGTAAAAGGCATATCGTTTTATTCGCCAATACCGCATTACCACTCTTTTTTAATTCAGCATTAAGAAAACTGATATCAAATTTTATATTATATCCTACTAAAATTGCATTTCCCACAAAGTCCAAGAATTCATCAAGAACGGCATCAATATCCTTCCCGCCATTAGCAAGCATTCCATCCGTAATTCCCGTTAGTTCAGAAATTTCTCTTTGAAGTCCTTTTTCAATTTTTACCAACTCCTGAAAAGCAATCATCTCATTGCCTTCCATTTTTATTGCAGCTATCTCAATAATCTGATCTTTTTCTGAATTAATACCCGTTGTTTCTACGTCGACAACTACATAATTCTCACTCTCATTTTCGCTTATAGCTTTTCTGTGTTGCCTGGCCTTTTTCATTTTTTCATGCTTAGCGGCATTGCTAAACCCCAACTGCTGCAGTGGCGTAGAACTTAATTCCTTTGGCAGAAAAACCAGAGGTATTCCATCGTAATAAATTACTTCTCTCTTTGTATTATGTACCATGAAATCATAACCTATTTCACCATGTTTAGCATAAGATATAGTTGCCTGTCCCTGTTTGATGTTATCAATGATTCGTTTCCACAACTCTTCTCTAATCCGTGTATTTATGTTTCCTACATAAACACCTGTAGATATTTCTTGCAGCCATTTCGTCAAATCTCCTCTTAACGAACTGGGTACATTTGTCAATGTGACAACCGTCATAGGCATATCCCCAGCCCCCTTTTATGAAAATTCTTCGTACGAAACACCGTGCCCCACAAGACCCTCTTTATCATCCCAGAGATTGATTAAATCAGCAATCACCTCTTGTTCTCCTTCGTCCATAAGATTATACAGATCCCTCGTTATTTTTTCCATAATCTTGCCATCTACAAAAGCATCACGTACTGCCAGCCGCGTTTCTCTTCCAATATTCTCCACATCTGGCTTTGAAGCGATTTTAAAAGCAATGGGTATTGTAACATCCGCTTTATATAAATCTGCAATGTCGTAAACAAAAGATAAATCATGTCCCGTGTGAACAAATCCTAATCCAGGTGATAACCCAAGTGCCACAATCACACTGTACACCAAGCCATATAACGCTGTATGAGCCGTTGATAAAGCTTGATTAATTGGAGTTCCGCTTGCAAAATCATCTGAGTCATATTCTCTACCGGTCCAAGGAACCCCTGTTGCTTTTGATTCCTTCCTGTAGATACTTCTCACTCTGGCACCTTCCCGGCCTCGAAGCTGCTGCATTGTCAGATTTGAAACATCTTCATTTTCAAAACGCATTTGATACATTTTACGTGCTACCGATACCCTGGACCTGACATTAGAGACTAATTCTGCTTGTTTTATGAGCAATTTGGTATTGTGCGACAAAGCCCGGCCATGTGCATAATGCCTAACGCCTCGTTCTCCAGTCCACACAACACTCGTCCCCATATCTCCAATCAGCTCCATGGCTCGATGTGTAACATCTGTTCCCGGTCCAAGCAGCAATACTCCGACAATCGCAGCTGGAATACGTATAATACCCCGACTGTCCGTTACCGTAATAGCGCCATCCTGTCTATTAACTTTAGCATGCTCTACATATAAAAATGTTATTCTATCACTTACACGTGGAAGTGCTTGTAACTCTGGCTTTTTGATTCCTGGTATTTCATCCATCTATCTCCCTCACGGTATTACGGTCATCATTCCAAAACCGTATGCTTTCTCTTTTCCCACGCCCTCAGTTAAGGTTTTTCTAAAAATCTCAACATTTTCAATAATCAGACTGCCTTCATAAATTGCTCTGGCTAGCTTAATACTTTTTCCGCCTTTTTTCTTCAATATGGGAAAATCTCTTTGTATTATCTGATAGTCATGATCCATCAATGAAAAACCTAGTTTCTCTGCACGTTTTTCCAGATATTCCAACTGCTGCTCAGCCGTAATGTGTGGGTAAACCTTTCCTCTTTGATTATCTTGTTTAACCGCTCTTACAGGATTTGCCGTTAATCGAAATGACATTTTTTGACCATGAGTCAAACTTTGTAAAAATACATCATAAGTTTTACATTGTCCAGAGTCAGGAACTCCAAATGCCTCCAATTGTGTCATATCTGGCTCACTTTGGCTAACAATCAACAGATAATTTCGTCCCTTCAGTTGATCGATTCTCCACAATTTACGGCTTCTTTCCCCGACAGCAAATTCCTCGGGAAAACTTTTCTCAACCCAGTTGTGATATGCGCCTAAATGAGTGAGCTCCGAAATCTTTCTTCGGTTTCCTGTATCAATTTCCACTCGCGAAATATAATACATCATACGCCTCCTATCCCTTGAAAGGCATCATGTTCTGTGTCTTTGCTCATTTCTGCAATTTTAATTTCCACTTGCATAGATTTTACCGGCCTAAAGCCATGGTTCCGATTCATCAAATCAAATGACTCTGCTCTATCTCGTTGAAACATCTGTGGTGAAGAATCATCCAGTAAACTCGCATCTACATAAGCATCTAACATAATCCTGTCCAATTTACTTTCTTGTGAAAGCTTTTTCCGATACCACTCACTTGCCTGCCAATGATATGATTTCATGGTAGATAATAAATCATTTTCTACGACCCCCTGAAAAAATTCACTGTCCACAGGAACACTGCGTCGTCCCATATAAAGAGGAAAAACAGGAGAAACAAGTGCTTTTGCCAAAGTATCAATCCAACTTGAATCTTCATGAGAAAGCATTGCCAGAAAAACAGCGTCTTGCAGGTAATATCGGTTCGTCACATAAGTCTGATTTGCAGACCTTGCAATATGGAAATCCTTTAACAAGGTACCCCTTTGCTCAATGCGGACTCCGAAAGACAATTCGTTGAGCCTTTGGATTCTTTCCGTTTCATCCCGACGATACCCCAAGGCACCGCCAATTAACCCAATGACTGCACTTTTTGTAGGATATCTTGCCGTATCCCTGGTTTCAAAATAAGAACCAATTCCCCAAGATTGTAACGGACCCGAAAATTTTAATATAATTGTTTTCATCATGAACCTCACCTATAGCAGCCTATCTATAGTCTCTCCAAATGTCACCAGAAGCTCATTTAAATTCTCCTTACCTTCTCCTAGTTCCTCTATATCTCCCACTGTAAACGTTGCAATAGGTACCTCCGCAAAACGGTTAATTTTTTCAAATTCTGTTTTCAGCCTAGAAATAGATTCGGTTACATATCCGCCTTGGGATTTAACAGGATTCTCAAATGCATTTACCAGATTTACCGGGCGGTCCGGGCGAATGGAAACGATTAATGCATCAGGAATCGTCTGATTTGCAAATGTATTGATTTTTCCTGTTGGTAAGGACATCACAAATGATTTCACAAAAAGTTTTAACGCCTCGATTACCGCATCTTTATCACCCAACTGGAAACTCAGTTCATGCACTGCCACATTCGCATACCTATATAAGGTAGAAGAATTATATTCCACCGTTCCAAGCATACCTGCTCCTGTCTGATCATCGGAGGTTAAATCATCAACGGCTGTGAAAAAATCAAACTCTGTTGCAATTTCATGTGTCGATATAGAATGGGCAACCTGAGAGCTTGCGTCCACGTTTAGTTCCGGTGCATCTGCAACCATACGCCCGAACAATGCCACATCAATACTTTGATTTGCATTTAAGATACTCTGAATCTCTTTTGTCTGCAAATCGTCAGAGTGTTCCACTCCATAGGAAGCAAGCCTTTCCTGTTGCTTGCCCCCCAGGAAAAAAAGCGCCTTGGCTTCCTGGTCTTTTGTAGAAATCTTTGCTTTATTAAAAATCTCTTCTGCGAGCTTAAGCGCACTGTTTTCATCTATTGATAAATCTTTTTCTATAATCACTTTTGCAAGTGAATGTACAATTTTCTTTGTTCTGATTCCTAAAGTTTCTTTATCTTCATGCTCTTTGAAATATTCTCTCATAGCCTTTTTCCAGCTTTGAGAAGATACGCGGGCCCGTGTAACACCTCCATACCTGGCAGTTTTGGGACTGCCTGTATCATCCCGGTTAATATTACTTGGCGGAACAGTCTGAAGCACATGTAAATCAACATAAATATTATTCTGCATCTTTTTCTCCTTCTTTCTCTATTGTTTGATAGAAATAATAATCTTGTCCCCAACGCATACGCATACGATTGGCAAATTCCGGCGACCTCTGGTACCAATAGAAATCCTCTGCCAATTTGGCATAATCGATTTTTGTATCTGTTTCTTGTTTGAGTATGCTGATGAGATGACGCAAATGTGTGGTCAGTTCTTTAAAATTACCGGAAGTAATCAATGCGTTGAACCTTCTGTCTAATGCTGTATTGTTCAAATCCCTAATATCATGCAATGCTTTTCCAATACTATTCCCTGGCGATTCATTTACAGATTTACTCTTTCCCTGCTGATGCAGTGCATATAGCTGCAAAGACGCTAATATTGCGTTTTCCTGACAGGTAGGTATTCCGCTTGTACTCAGGAATTCCAGAGGTACTTCTTCAAACATTAACGGCCAAATTTCAACTGTTTCTGAAATATCCCGCCCTATAGAATTCCTTAGATGGGATAAAACGGCCTTTGTTTCAGATAAATTCAGCCTCTCCCCTAACTTAAAAATAATTCTTTCAGTTACTGTATATAAATCTCTACTCATTCCTTCACCCCCAATTCTCTTTTTAAATTTGTTCTGAATCGAATATAAGCCGTTTCTATATTTTCCAGCTTATTATTACTTTTATCTGTGTAATACCCAAGATAATCTCTATTTGCTGCTCCCTGTATTAATTCATCTCCCTGTTGAGAAATTTCTTCCCGCAGTATGGACTTCCATTCCCGAGTGCGATCTTTCTTCTCATCTTGCGGTGAAATATTGATTAACCACTCACGAAAACGGCGGTCTATAGAAAAGAGTATCTGTGTTTTTGTTTTTTGTTCCGTAGCACCATTTTGTAAATTTCGTATTTTATCAATATCCCTGGCAAAACGAATTATAGTGTTTCCGATCACTTTCTCTGTATTTTTTATCTCATCTGCAATACAGGTCAGCCAGCCATTTTCCTGCTTGTCCAGTAAGCCGATATTTTCAGAAATCTGATCATATACTTGTCTGTCTACAACACCGTCTTTTTGAATATAGTTTTCCGCTACTGCATTGAGTGATATCAGACCTGTTACAAGATCATCTCCCTGCAGTCTTCTAAGCCATTCAATAATACCCGGATTATTTTTCTTTTCTTCAATGGAAGAAAAAGTCTGCATCTCCTGCCAGAAATACTTATCCGGGTCATGGCGTTTCGGCACATATCCCTCTTTTACATTCCATTTTCCAATATCCAGTTTTGTATCGTATCTCCAGAATGTAAACGGTTCTATTTTTAAATTTGGCGCATATTCAAAATTACTGACAGCAAGATCCAGCCTGTATTCAACAATCTGATTTTCTTCATTTGCCTTTAAAAGCAGCTGTCTGCTGGGATAAGTGAAGAGCTGGGCCAGATTATCCGGTATTGCCCGGAAATTATTGATTTGGGGTTCCACTTCCCATATTGGCTTTTGTACGCAAGTGCTCTCGCGAAGATTCAGATTCAATAACAGGGTTTCAAAAAGATTCTTTCCACTGGCATAAATGCAGCCCAGCTTTCCTAAATAGGCTACGCCTGTAGATTCTCTCTTTTTCTTCTTGCCTGGATTTCCCGACTTTGAGGGTGCATAACCGTTGGTATATAACAGCCATCTGGCCGCAACTGAATACTCTAGCCTAGTTTGATACTGGCTCATAAAAAGCCTGGGTTTTCTCGGATCACCTTCCAGAATCTTCCCATTTAATTTGTTGATACCATTATCCGTTGCGCTATATGGATAATCCGGTTCTCCAATTTTCGGGAATTGGAAAAAGGGATATTTTTCATCAAGTAAATAAAAACGATGACGGTATTTTTTCAAATATTCATTCACAATATCCGGAAATTCCCCTTTTTTCCAAAGCATTTTCCAAGTCGTATATAAATCACTTTTATATTCCAGAATGTCGTCTTCATCGATTTCTTCTTTGACTTGAAATGTGTCTGCATCAGCAGCAACCCATTCATAGAACTCACCCGTTACCGTAAATCTGGTAAAAACCGTATGTAACACGGCTAACAGCAGCCGTAAAACCGCAAAATCCTGCGTCGGTGTTTCTCCGGCAAGCCGCTTATACTTATGAGCATTCCGGAACAATTCATTTAATGATACCTCTTCTGTTTCCCCTTTCTCACCTGCCATAACAACTAACCATTTTTCATCCAGTAAATTAAATTGGCTCATCCTTCCTCCTTTTCATACATCAATCCATATTGCTTATCATAATGAATCTTATATCCTATTAGAGTAGCACGATTATCTTCATCAAGAATGATTCCCAGACTTCCCTTTAACCACGGCTCACTTTGCCAGTGAGAAAGTTCAACTGCATTACGATTCTCTAATTCTTTAATCATGTCATCCGTTTTGTAGTGGAATATATGGGGAAGGTGAATCGTCTGTTGGGATATTTTCTTTGCAAGCGCAGCTGTTAAATCACCACTGACGCTCGTAGTATCATCCAATAGATACAATTCATTTCCTTTTCTCTTGACCAGTATGACCTCAATGGAATCAGCACCATCCCGAACCGCTGCCAGCCCCGCCTCTTCCGTATCACTTGGCGGGCTGTCCTTTAACCAGCCAATCAGGCTATTTTCATCTGACTCGTAGGGCCTTTTAAGACGAAATACATTTGCATTATTTTCCTTTGCCTTTATTCTTAATACGCTTTCTGCTTTCGTTTTCTCATATTTTTCTCTGATTGACAGGGGGATATCTAATTCTTCCTCTGAATTTTCCTTATATACCTTTTGAACCAGTTTGGATATATCCTCAGGAAGCACCAGCTTTACTGGAAGGACTAATTGTGTGCGAATCAGCAAGTAATCTCCATATATCTTCCCCGTCCCCTCTTCAAATTCTGCCATTCCCTGTATGCCCATCACATATACAACAGGATCCTTTAGGTTTTCGGGTCTTTTCGTTTCCATATGCCTGTGTAATCGTCCAATTCGCTGAAGCAGCAAATCCATTGGTGCGATATCTGTGAAAAGCACGTCAAAATCAATATCCAATGACTGCTCCAAAACTTGTGTTCCTATAACAATTCTTAGTTTGGGACGTTTGGCATTTTTCCCTATTTCATTTAATAGTTGCTTTTCTTTTTCCCGCCTGTGGGGAGCCAGAAAGCTGGAATGCAGCACACTGATACTTTCTTGTCCAAATACACATTCTAACTTCCCAGCCAGACATTGCGCTCGTTTCACTGTATTGACAATAATACCGGCAATCCCTCCGTTTGAAAGAGATCTTTGAATAGTTGTTACTAAATCATCCTCTCCAATCAATTCCACTTTCACTTCTTTTGTGTTTACTAACTGGAAATCTCTCAGCTGGATGACCCTGTCACCGTCCGTGTATGTAGTCAAAGGATATACTTCTGTTTCTTTCCAGTCGGAATAATCTGCCTTTATGTTCCGCTTCTTTACCCCCATACCCAGACAATAAGTTTCGACTAATTTTGTTCGCCTCGATGCAGGCAGCGTCGCAGACAGGACGATTATAGGTACCCGGTATGCACCGAGCCACTCAACAACCCGATAAAGGAATGCTCCCATATAAGAATCGTACGCATGTACTTCATCAATCACAATGACCTTTTTCGATAATCCCAAATGCCTAAGTGCCAGATGTTTTTGCTTTAATCCAGCCAACAAAAACTGATCCACTGTTCCTACAACGAAATCATCTAATATGGCAGTTTTTCTTCCTGTAAACCATTCATTTATAACAACACTCCCATGGAAATCTTCCACATCAATATTCTCTGAATTTTTCAAGTTTTGAAACACCTCGTTAAACTGTGCTTTCCCATGCATGAGCTGAATCGACTTGTCATCACCCGTTTCGCTGGCAATTTTTTCAATCCATTCTTTAATCCTCAGGAAAATGCCATCAGAAGTCGCCTGTGTCGGTAAGCCAAAAAACATGCCAGAACACTTTCCTTTTTCCGCCATTTGTTCAACCCCCAATAAAGCAGCTTCTGTTTTTCCAACACCCATAGGCGCTTCAAGTATTATAATTCCCGGCTTTTGCGCTTTATCAATGGCTTCAGAAAATGCCCTCTGTATCTCTCTTGGGTGAAATTGAAATCTTTTGTTGTATTGTTCCTCAATATCACTAAAATAGCCAGGGGTCCACAAGTATGTTTTACTCCAGCGCTCCCATCCAAATTCCAAACGTTCTGTTTGAAATTCCTCTTCATCCTTATCTATCGGAAACAAAGGGAAATACTCCTCATTACTGGCAATCCAATCAGCCATGATAAGAAGACCTTGGAGGAGAACATGGGCAGGCTGCTTAATCTTTGGAAGCGCATCAACATTCTTATATCCAGCCTCCTCCAACGCCCAATCAAACAATTTACGCTGCACCCGTTTCCATTTCTCAGCGCATTCACCATCATGATCGTATTGATAATAGTTAGCAGTGTAAGACTCCCGTTGCTTTTTAATTTCACTTTTATCATCTACCGGTTTTCCATGATGTCCACCGATAATCGATGCAATATCTTCGCCAACACCATAAGAATCCAGTAAAACCTGACTTGCTACTGCATGAGGGGATTTTGATGAAGATTCTGTACTCCAATTTTCCAATCCGGAAAATCCTGATTTTATCAGGTTTTCTGTCAGTATTTTGTCCAGATCAGTTGATTGGTTGTTTCCTGATAGTCTCAAAAAAAAGCCGGGGGCCGCCTTTCCCAGGTCATGCATTAAACCTATAAAAGATACAAGGCTTACTCCATCCTCCTCAGAATCAGAAATTGAATTCAGAATAAATTCTTTTTGACCCTCACTAAGCCAATGGTTCCATAATTGAATCATAATATTGGATGTATCCAGTAAATGCTGTTCTAGTGGAAGCCAGAAGTATTGTCCATCTTTTTCTTTTTTCTTACCCCATAGGTTAGTTTTTATACGCACTGTTTTTTCCTCCATGGAAATTAAATCATAGAGATTATCGGCACCCCCGCATATGCGGGGAACACTTTGATTTTGCCTATAAAATCATTTTTCTATATGGATCACCCCTGCTAATGCGGGGAACACTCTATGATTTTATTAAAAACTTTTTCTTTTGCTTCCAAATCAAAAAACTATCTATTGTCTACATCATTTTTTCTCTTTTCTTTTTAAAATAATTTTATTATAGTTCTAAATTTTTCTCAATATTTTTTGCTTAATTTTTTTAAAATTTAAACAGAACTGTTTTCCGAAAATGAATGGTCTGTAGCAATTGCTTTTTTGCTTATAATTCTATCATTACTAAAATAATATTCTGGTAATGTTCCATCATCGCTTGAGTGTCATCAATGATTTTTTTACCATCTGACTTCTGGATTATTTACTTTTGTAGATGATTTATTTTAACACAATACTGCTCTACTTGCCTGGTGGTCAGTATAATCAACCCATATTATATTTAGAACTATTTACTCTTTCAGAAATAAGTTCTGCAGCAGTTTGTCCTGTGACAGCATAGAGTAATTTATCTTGAGCAGTTGCAAAGAAATCTTTTGTACTTTCAAGAGCAGGATTATAATCAATAGATAAACTATAAATATCCTTAATCTTTTGATAAAACCATTTTTCTGAAGCTCTAATATCACAAATACGTACTAAAAGCTCATCAAAATAATCATCACCAAATTTGTAGGATTTTGTATTTCTTGCAACCTCATGTCTTTCTTCATTTTGAACTAATAAGTAATTCTTACTAGTTACATTTTCCTCTAGTTCTCCCTCTTCGTAATGTTTTTTATACGCTTCGTAATATTCTAAGAATATGTCCTATAAAGCTGTGCCATATTAACACTACTACGAACAAAAAGCCATTGAATGTCATCTACACACTCAATGGCTTAAACTATTGATATTACTACGTTCTATTGCTTTTCAAGCTTAACGATCACTTCAACATGCGTCGTTGCTGTAATTCAGATGACTATAGAGCATGGTACCCCCCTTGGCGTCAAGGTATATTTTGGCGATAGTCTGGCTTTACCCCACCTTCATTGAATTACTAATCTCTCACTCCAGTAGTCTGAAAATCTCCACGTTCCTTTGGACTTAAGTTTTAAACTTCATAGCAGAAGTACGCCGATGAATTCTTAGATGGAGTAAGATTTTCCCCCATCTAGTGCCGTTTACCCCTGTAATTATTTTTACTATTGGCAAAGCCAATTGCTCAACATTACAAACTGGAATTTTTCAAGCTTATGTTTGAAAACCTGTTCACGTCAAATACTCATATTATTTAGATTAGAGTGCGCAAACATAGAGCCTTTGTGATGGATCGAATTTCCAATCTACGTTTCGCTCGTACTGCCTATCTCAAGTAAGTTCCCCTCCGGATCGGCAACATAAAAGTTGCGGATGCCGAAAGAAAAGGTTATGGGTTCTCCAGTTGGAAATTGCACGCCCAGCTTCAATAGTCGCTCATATTCCGCATCCACATCAGCAAAACAGGGCAACCAAAGGGCAATTTCAAATGTCTGATTGATTCCTTTTGGAGGAACGTAGCTCTCCCCAATTGCCTGCACGAATGCTTTCCTGCTATACATGAACAAGGATAGTTCGCCGCTTGCCGTTTCAAACTCTGCGAAATCCCCACCATTCCATTGAGTATCAAAGCCCAATGTATCTCTGTAAAATCGAACCATGCTGTCCATGTTACCAGCTAATAGGCATGCGCCCACTTTTACATCTTTTCCGTTCAATGTAATCCATCTCCTCTATAATCACATAATTAATTGTTTAGGATAAATTATTTTACTTTCTTTCCCTAAAGTCAATTCATAAATTTAGATTTATCTCTCAACTACAAAACAAAAGTGCTTATATGGCGGAATTTAAACCCTATGCCAAAACGTTCATTTTCCTTACCCCCCGGTAACTGGAAACATATTTTACCCCATCAACCACAAAAGCACACGTCCATTTTCTTTCCCAAATGCCAAAAACCTTTGATTTACCAGGCTTTCCGTTCGAGCAAACAAACTGTCTCCACATGCTCCGTCGCCGGAAACAAGTCCACTCCCCACCCTTTCTTAGCCTCATACCCCTTTTTCCTAAAATACTCTAAATCCCTGGCAAGCGTATCTGGTCCGCAGGAAACATAAACAACCTTCTCCGGCTTAAGCTTTGCCACTGAATCAATAAATTCCTCTGTACTTCCGCTTCTTGGTGGATCCATAAACACCACGTCAACATGTTCTCCGCTTTCCGCCATATTTACCATGAATTTTCCAGCATCATTGCAGAAAAACTTTGCATTCTTAACCCCATTGATCTTTGCATTTTCCACTGCATCCCGAACCGCATCCCGGTTCAGTTCTACGCCAATGACCTCTTTTGCACGACTGCTGGCAACGATTCCAATCGTACCAATCCCACAATAAGCATCGATCACCCGCTCTTTTCCAGTAAGCCCTGCTGCTTCAATCGCTTTTTTATAAAGGACCTCAGTCTGTACTGGATTTACCTGATAAAAGGATTTGGAAGATATCCGGAAACGGCAGCCACATAATACATCTTCAATAAATCCTTTCCCATACAGAACATGCTCTTTATCACCCAAAACCATGCTGGTATCCCTGTTATTGATATTCTGAATCACCGTGGTGATTTCCGGATGCTTTTCTCTTAGAGCTTTAACAAAATTATTCTTTGACGGAAATATTGGTGATGCAGTCACTAGAACTACCATTATTTCTCCAGTAGCAAACCCACGGCGGATCAGTGCATGACGAAGCAGTCCGTATCCTGTATCCTCATCGTAGGTACGAATCTTAAAGGATTTAAGCATGCCTCTTATGGTTCCGATGATTTCATCTGCCTTCTGGTCTTCGATCATACAACTTTCTACCGGTACGACACGATGCGAATTTGCTTCATAAACACCGGAAATCGGATTGCCCTTCTCGTAATCAAACACAGCATGTACCTTATTGCGGTAATAATAAGGATTTTTCATTCCAATAATGGGTTCTATACGGCAATAAGGCTTCAACAGATTCTCCAACTGTTTCTGTTTCTGCTCAAGCTGCTTCTCATATGGCATGTCCAGAAGCTGACAGCCTCCGCACTTTCGAAAAACCGGACACTTTGAATCACCTTTTCCTGTTCTTCCTTCTTTGCCTGCTCTTCCTTCTTTCCCTTCTTTACTAAACCTTCGATTCTCATTTTGAGTAACATTGCCACCGCTCTCTTTTTCATACCGTCCTTTACCGTAGGATCTATCCTTCTCTTTGTAATCCCTTTTCTGTTCTTTGCTGCTATTTTTATTGTAGCCCCTGGCACTATCCTTGTTGCTTTCCGTATTTCTTTCTTTGAAGTTATCCTTGGCTTTTTCCTTAAACCGCTCCTTACCTTTATCCCAGGTTCTTTCTACACTCTTTTCTTTGTTCTTTTCCTTACCCTTTTCTACACTTTTTCCCTTACTCTTTTCTCTATACTTTTCCTTATTCTTTTCTTTGTCCTTTTCCCTATACCTTTCTGCACTCTTTTCTTTGTCTTTTTCCCTATACTTTTCTACACTCTTTTCTTTGTCCTTCTCCCGATACTTTTCTCTATTTTTCTCTCCACTCTTTTCCCATTTCTTTTCTTTCCCCTTCTCTGTTACCTCAGTACGAAACCTTTCCTTTTTCAACCGATTATCTATCATAAATAAATTCCACCTTTTCTCTTTCATTTTTCCACAAAATAAAATCCCGGCTTTCAGCAAAACCAGTATTATTTCTGATCTTACTCCGGGCATCTATCTGTTGCTGTATATATACCTATTATAATACATTCTTTCCCATAAAACCATCAAAAATCGCCATTCGCTGAAAAAAGCTTGCTTTTTTCTTTCCCGAAGATATAATAAATTCTAAAAGACAAAAGGAAGTGTGACATCATGGATGATCTACGCGATACATTTTACCTCGACAAGACCCTATATGACGGTCGTCCCTCCGATCCAACCGGACGATTGCAAAAGGAAATCCGTACCTATGACCTATTGGACAAGCTGGAAATCCATTTTCAGCGGCTGGATCATTCTGCGCTGCCTACGATTGAAGCCTGTCATGAAGTAGATATTCTCTTAGAAATCAATGTTTGCAAAAATCTCTTTCTCCGCAATGCACAGAAAACAGATTTCTACCTTCTCCTGCTGCCCGGTGATAAAAAATTCCGTACAGCGGTTCTTTCCAAACAGATCGGTTCGGCAAGACTTTCCTTTGCAGAGCCGGAATTCATGGAAAATTTTTTGGATATTACTCCTGGCTCCGTATCTGTAATGGGACTTATGAATGATAATGACCACCGCGTCAGATTACTGATAGACAAAGATGTACTATCCCAGGAGTATTTCGCCTGTCATCCCTGCATTAACACCTCAAGCCTGAAGTTCAAGACTTCGGATCTTCTGGACAAGCTTCTGCCAGCCATTGACTATGATTTTACACTGGTTGATTTGCCTTATGAGCAGGGATAATTCCTTTTTGAATTCCATAAAAAAGCGATGGACAAAAAAAGCAAAACGAGTCAGGTTCTTTCTTCCTGTCGCGTTTTGCTTTTTTGTAGTTTCACATAATTATTTCTCAAGTCATAACCCAAACATTATTACGAAGGAATGCAATCCGGTTTTTACCGGCATCTTTTGCACGGTACATCGCTCTGTCCGCTTTGGAAAATAGTTCCTGATAAGCTTCTCTTCGTTTTCCTGTACAGGTTACAATGCCAATACTGACTGACATACGCCCCTCCTCTTCTGGCACAAGCTGTTCTACCTGTTCCAGCAGTTCTTTTGCACGCTGATGGACGTCGGGTGTTGAGCTAAACACCACAAACTCGTCTCCTCCTACTCTCCCGATTAAATCAGGTTCGGGAAAAATATCACAGAGTATTCCACCTACCTGCTCCAGGATACGGTCTCCTGCAGGATGTCCGAAGCTATCATTGATTTCCTTGAAATTGTCGATGTCGATCATACATAACCAGCCTTTTCGGCCACCTTTCAGCTTTTCCTCGACCCGGTATTCAAAGGCTGTTTTATTGTATACCCCAGTCAAACCATCTTTGATGGACTGGAGTAAAAGCTGCTGTTCTCTTGTCTTTAAACCACTAATATCCTGCAGCTTTCCGATAATGCTTACTGGGGTTTTTGCCTGCTCTTCCCATTTTGCACTGAGCTTGCAGCTGCACCAATGATATGGCTCCCCTATTTTGCCAAGACATATTTCAAATGACTGGATTTCTCCAGCCTTGGGAGCATTGTCCCTGTGTTTTTCAAAAAAACGTTCAAATGCGGCTAAGTCCAGCTGTCCTTTTGCATTGGAAGACAGATGCATTTGTCTGTCCAGATAGGAATATTCAAATAACACTGTATCTGCAAAAAGACTTAAATTTCTATATAACTGATCCGCCTCGCTATAATGGAAGGATTGAAACACTTTTGAGGTGCTCCGCCCATCCAATTCCTTTCCTGAACTTCCAATCATGATACGTCCCCCTGTACCTGCCAGAATCCCTCATTCCGCATCTTTTTCACTCGTATAACATACATGATAACGCTTTTTAAACGTATATGCAACTTGTTTTTCTACCATTATTACGCATATAATACGTAATGTTTGTATAAGATATCCTTTATGATTAACCAAGAGGTGATAATGTTGGATGAACAGTTTGTCAGGAATCGAATTACGGAGCTTCGCCTGAAAAAAGATATCTCCGAATATCAGATGAGCCTGGATTTAGGGAAAAATAAAAGCTATATTCAGGGTATTTCTTCAGGACGGTCAATGCCTTCTATGAAACAGTTTTTTGAAATCTGCGATTATCTTGAAATCACTCCCATAGAATTTTTTAATACGGAAAAAAATGAACAGCCTCTTATAAGGGAGACAGCTGCTATAATGAAAGATTTGACCACGGAAGATTTGGAAGCGGTATTTCCCATACTGCTTCGGCTGAAAAAAAAGGCGAACGATCAAAAGGATGCAGAACCATAACTCTATGGTCCTGCATCCTTTTATTTTTTATATAGCTCTTGTATTTTCTTTCAGCCACAAAGCTTCTTCTCTTGAAAAATATGGAGAGAGTTTTTCGTAAACAACTTTGTGATAATCATTTAAAAGCTTTACATCTTGTTCTGTCATAATTGATTTGTCAAGTGCATCCAAGTCGATAGGTACCATTGTCAGGAATTCAAATTCCATAAACTGTCCGTATTCATTCTCTTCTGCCTTTTTACAGACAACCAGATTTTCAGTTCTGACACCATGACTTCCTTCAATATAAACGCCAGGTTCATCAGAAGTAACCATGCCTTCTTCTAATATACAGTTGTCCTGACGTTCCGGAACCATACGCCAGCGAATTCCATTGGGACGCTCATGGACATTTAATAAATAACCCACTCCATGACCAGTTCCATGATCAAAGTTAATGCCACGGCTCCAAAATGGCTCTCTTGCTACATAATCCAATGTAAGTCCACGACATCCATACAAAAACTTCACTGCTCCCAGGCGAAGCATACTGATTACCGTCAGAGTAAAATGCTCCCGTTCCACATCAGTCAAAGGACCTACTGCAATGGTTCTGGTCACATCTGTAGTTCCTTCATAATACTGTCCGCCGGAATCCACCAGATAAAGTCCCCTAGGCTCCAATGCGGTGTCACTTTCAGTTGTTGCCTTGTAGTGGCACATGGCTGCGTTGGCTCCATAAGCTGAAATCGTGTCAAAGCTTAATCCCAAATTGCCTTCCTGCTCAGAACGCAAATGATCCAGATGCTCCTGCGCGCTAACTTCCGTAATGGCCTCTTTTCCCACATGATGTTTCAGCCAGTAAATAAATTTCACCATAGCTACACCATCTTTTATGTGGGCTTTTTTCATATTTTCCACTTCTACTGAATTCTTTATGGCCTTGGCAAGTGCGGTTGGATTCATCTTATCGATGATCCGGTTCGTACTATCAATCCCTTTTACAATGGCATAATTGGCTTTGGCGGTCTCCACAAGGACCTTCTGCTCTTTTAACTCGCCAACTGCTTTATAAATGTCATTATAATGACAGACCGTAACTCCAAGTTCTTTTAGATAGGATCTTACTTCATCATTTAATACCTGCTCATTGATATATAAATAGAAGTTATCCAGTGTCACCAGTGCATAGGAAAGAACTACTGGATTGCACTCCACGTCATTTCCTCTGATATTCAAGAGCCAGACGATATCATCCAGTGTTGTCAGTACATGAGCTGTTGCTTTTTCTTTTTTCATTTTGCTGCGCAGTTCTTGAATTTTTTCAGAAGAAGACTTTCCTGCAAAGTTTTCTTTTAAAATCCATACAGACTCTGCGGAAAGATTTGGGCGTTCCTTCCAAATCTCAGCCACAAGATCTTTATCGTAAGCCAGAGTCACATTCTTCTCTTCCAGTAATACTTCTAATTCTTTTCCTGTCTGGCAGTTCACCACACGTCCGTCAAATCCCAGGCAACCGCCTTCCGGAAGAACCTCGTCTAAGTACTCTTCAATTGTCGGTACTCCCGAATATCCCATTTTCCGAAGGGTAACACCAGTTCCGTCAAGCTGCTTTGCTGCCTGAACAAAGTAACGACCATCGGTCCAAAGGCCAGCTTCGTCCTTTGTGATTACAGCGGTACCTGCAGAACCGGTAAAACCAGTAACAAATTCACGACATTTAAAATAATCACCTACATACTCAGACTCATGAAAATCTGAAGTCGGAATCATGTATGCATCCATATGATGTTCAGCCATTAACTGTCTGAGTTGTTCCAATCTTTCTTTAATCATAATGTTATCTCCTTTGGTCTAAATTTAATACATAGCGGCGTATTCAGCCAAGCTTAGCGGATCAATCCCAAGTGCAGGCAGGCATTTTTAATTCCGTCCTGATCAATGGGGTCGGTAACATAGTCCGCAGCTTTTTTCAGTTCTTCCATTGCATTTCCCATGGCAATCCCTTTTCCTGCTGCTTTTACGATATCGTAGTCATTCATGCTGTCTCCAAACGCAAATGTTTCGGATAAAGGTATTTTGTAATATTCGCACAGTCTTAGTAAACCTACAGCCTTTGATGCCTTCCGCTCCACCACATCTGCTCCCTTTTTATCGGCAAACATATGTACATGGATATCGGGGAATTCTTCTTCCATGGCTTTTGCTCCGGCTTCATTTCCCATATAAGCCATGGTCCTCACTTCCAGGTCCAAAAGTTTGTAAGGGTCATCAAAACGCCTTCCGCATTCGCCCCATAGCTCGATATCATGAGCTTTTACATTTTCAGGGTGAATGTAGTAATCCAAATCTCCCACTGTAGTCCCCACGCTGTAAGGTGTGGTTTCCGCATATTTTAAAATCTGTTTCAACAGATCTTTATCGAAAGTGTGCTCATAAATGATCTTATCCCCCACGGTTACCTTAGTCCCATTGAGATGAATGATCGCATCAGGTCTTACCTGGTCACGGATAGCTGTGCTGAAAAGGGAATCCATATCTCTGCCCGTGGCTATCACTATGGTATAATTTTCCCGCAGCCGTTCGATGGCCTCCATTGCACTGGCTGGAATTGTCCAGTCTTTATGGTCAAGCAACGTCATGTCTACATCAAAGCTTACGATTGGCTTCATCTATTTTCACCTTTTTTCTAAAATAAATTTTTTCTTGTCCTTACCATCATAGCCTAAATTTGAAATTTTTTCAAGAAATATACTTTACCAATCCAAAACTTTCTGCTATAATGTCATAGTGTTAGAGAGACGGAGTATGGCGTAGCTTGGTAGCGCGCTCGGCTGGGGGCCGAGAGGTCGCAGGTTCAAATCCTGTTACTCCGATTGATTGCAAAATGCTGGAAGCTTTAATTTACTAAGCTTCCAGCATTTTTTCTTTCATATTATTAGCTTCTGTGCTTCATGTTGTCAGATTCTTTCCACCCAAGAACTATTTCGGCGTATTCTTTTGAAAATCTCAATACCGCACCCGGAATGGGATCGACGGTTGGTAAGGAAAATGTAGAAAATCAAAAGACGGTTGGTAAAGATTCCTCATTTTTCTTTTCTAAATCGTTTCATAAAATAGAAAATCATCATTGCTCCTACAATACACCCAAGTATACCTTCTCCGTTTATTTGTATTATATCTCCTCTTATCAATCCAGATGTATTTGTATAAATATCACCAAGCATTAAAGGATTAACTGTATTCCATACCGAATGTAGAAATAGTACCGGTAATAAACTGTTAGAAGAATAGTAACAATAAGAAGAAGGAAAACTATATGTAAATGCGGAAAATGCTTGAATAACACATAATAATAATGGATTGCCTATTCCAGTTGCCTTTGCCAACAGAAAAATGGCAGGAATATGATATAATCCCCATACAATACCTACAATTATTGTTGCTATTGTTTTTCCATATTTATTTGTTAATTTAGGGAGTAAATATCCTCGCCATCCATATTCTTCACCCCAAGCTGAGAACAAACCAATAACTATAGTTACTATTACAGTTATAATAGTCTTAAATATGAAAATTTCATTTACACTAATGTTTCCAACACCAGTAAATTGAGCTATTAATGAACAAATACTTATGAAAATAATAGGATACAAAATGCCAAACAATACTGACTTTAAGGTGGCATTTTTAAATAAATTTACACTCTGTTCATTTGTAATCTTATTAAAAATAATAGCCAATATTGCAGGAATGAACATTATTAAAGCAAAACCTCTTTTACCTATAACGGGATTAATAAACAACAGGATTGTAGTAATCCACGTAATTATAAGTACAGCAATAATATACACTTTTGTAGGATTTTGTTTTAAAAAATTATTTTTAATCATAGTTAACCTCATTTCTTTATTTTACTTCGTTAAAATTTACAAGTGTGTATGAGTAACAATAAAATCTACAGAAAAGCTATGCTTATTAAATATCTTTTCACCCTACTTAACTTTTGTAAAATTGGTTTTCTATTTAAATAATTTACTTATTCATATCGTCAATTAACTTTCGAGGTTTTATTGTCATCTCTACCCATGCAGGTCGAAACCCACTTTTAATTGCATTTTTGACAGATTTTATATTTGACCATGCAGTACAATAAAATGGCACTTTTCCTTTTTTCATTATTTCTAACGCTAACTTACTAGTAAGTGCTGTTGCTATTCCCTTTTTCCTGTAGTCCTCTAACACATCAATACCTATTTGCCACATCGTATCACAATCAGCAGAGCACGCGGCAAGACCAACCAAATTATTTTCTTGGTATGCCCCCACACCTAACACATTTAAATGCTTATTCTTTTCACACAAAGCATTTGACCAATTATTATTATATAATTCTGTAAAATCTTTTTTTTCCAAAACTCTTAACTCATATTGGCAACTAACTTCTTTCACTTTTGACATATCTGGTAAAAAATATTCTGCCATAAAACAAACACGCATTCCATACTTCTGAAATGCATCATTTAATATATGCATATTAGGAGTTTCAAAACAATGTTCCACAGGGTATTTGTTAATATAAGCATCAACAATTTCTATGTACTCTTCTTTTACAGATGCCACAATATTATTACCATAAGACACCAAATCGCACTCAAAAGGTAAAACCAAATACCTTCGCGCTTTTTCATTACCAGCAGATATAACAATCTTATTTTCTCCTGTCATAAAATCTTTTTCATTACAGTTCAAATCAATAGCTGATTGCTTCATTGCAATCTCTAATATCTGCTGATTTGTATACATAATTCTTCACCTCTAGTCTGAGTTCATTTGCTGCAAGTTCTCTAAAATAATATTACTTTTTTCAAATATTCTATTATTTGTTTTTCAATCTCTTCCTTTGACTCCAAGTTGTGCCACGCAATCACATGAGCATCTTCCAATACATCTTTGTCTACATAGTCCATGTGCGACTATCTTCATCTAATGCCAAAGTGACTTTCTATCTATTACTCAATAAACAAAGTACTGGTTCATCAACCTGCTTTACCTACTGATATCTATTCCCTTATATTAGGATTCACTAATTCATATGACGGATGGTATAATCCTGTTGGTTTATAATAGTCTTTTCCAACGTATTGGAAGCCAAGCTTGGTTAATAATTTTTCCGAAGCTTCATTTTGAGGGTGATGCCCAGCATCCAACTTATCTGCTTTTAAAACATCAAAGCTATAGTCAGCGACAGCTTTTGCCGCTTCGGAAGCATAACCCATTCCCCAATATTTTTTGCAAAGGTGAAATCCAAGCTCATAGGAATGTATTTCAGAAACAAAAGGACGAATGCCGCAACAACCAATCAATTCCTCTGTGGAAAGTTCAAAAATGGGCCAGTATTGTATATGAAACACTTTGTCATTTCGGACTTCTATTTCCAATCGGTGAATGATATCTTCTCTTGTAAATATACCAGTGGCACAAATAAATCGAGTAACTTCTTTGTCTCCTCACAACTGAATAGCCAAATTCAGGTCTAAATCATTCCATTTAGAAAAGCCAATCCGTTTTGTTTTCATAAAAAAGTCTCGCATTTCGAGCACCTCCTGTTGTATAAATCATCGTCAATATATTACTACATACTCAACTAACTATCAATATTAAGTTATAAAGCATTGGAGAAAGATATAATTGACGATGGATCAATTTTTCTCTGAAATGACGGAAATTTATTATGGAAATGAGGAACAGGATATTAAGTACATCTACCAAATGACTGGATTTATTTTCCCCCCTTTCCTCTTGGCGCAAGTAAAAAAAATCAGTCAATTCTTATTTGTGTGTAAAACTGATAAGTTTTCACTTTTCTCTGTGTTTCACACTCTCTATATGAATTATAGATGTACTTCAATGTTGTAAATATCATAGAATGTCCAAGCTATCTTCTTATATCCTCCAGTGTCCAACTTATTGCAGCCATTCTACTTGGAACTGTCCCCCGTATGCAGTGAGAACGCTCCATGTTATCAGATTCTTTCCATCCAAGAGCGATCATTGTTTTTTCTAACCGATAACTAAAAACCATTTTTTTCAGATCTTGTTTTGTCTTCTTTAATAAATACAAATTTAGACATAATGAATACAGGGCTAATTATTGGTGATTTTTTGAATTCCTGTTACTCCAATTGACAATGGACCGGATCTATACTGGAAGTACACATAATTAATGAGTTATTCCCGTATTTTTTTGCCTTATATCAGAAATAGAAATCTATAATTTTTGCTTCAAAATCCCCATGTTTTAGGAAAGAATTTTCTTGCCTTTTTTTATTATTTCAGTTACAATTCATGTATGGAGATATAGCTCAGCTGGGAGAGCATCTGCTTGACGTGTAGAAGGTCGCAGGTTCGAATCCTGTTGTCTCCATTATTAATGAACCCTGGTAAATGCAAGAATTTCTTGTAAATACCAGGGTTTTTGTATGTTTAAATTGGTAGTTCTTTGCCGTGTAAGGCGTGTACATATTCATAAATATAACACGATATTTCATAATAAGGGGTTAAAGAACTGACTTTCTTCCATAACGCTATCACTTTGTCAGTCGATGTACTGCAGACCTATTTACCCCTAAATCATACCTATATAGCAAAAGAACATGTACTTTTATGATTAAGAATCAGGAGATGGCACTTGATGAACATCCAGAAACTAAATATAAATGTGGACTTGAATTAAGTTGTATACAATATGAATTTATGCCTATTTATAACATAATAAAATATAAATGAATTATACAATATGAAAAGGCGAATCCGTAACTTTGGATCCTCTCCTTTTTCTATAAAACTTACTTTTTTCACCAAATCTACAGCTATTCTCTTACTCTTACATATACCGGCCCCTGATGTTTTGGATTGTTTTACGTTATAGCTTCCGCAAAACCTGTACTCTAAACTTTTCAAAATAATCATGTGTCATCTACTGTCAATCATGAAAATGAATAAAAATTCATTTTCATGATTGAAATATGCACTTTTATATGTTATAGTTAACTTGAATGTTTAGCCACATTCGTATAATTTTTAATTGAGCCTGACCGAAACTGGTTGGGCTCAGTTCTCTTCTATTCTTTGGACTCATAACTTAACTCCATTTTCATAAACAATATCATGTAGAAACGCTCATTCATACAGTCGATTCTCTTTTACAACCTGCGCTGTAACAGTGTCAAGAGCTCCATTCTCTGAAAACAGATATAAATGTGAAACGCCTGTCTTCCGTGCAAACAGTCACTTCCAAGGCCAACATTACTACAGACCTCCCTTATATCTAAAAAAGGATACTTTTTGCTTTTTTAAATCTAATTTTCTTTATTTAGATTCGTAATAGAAGGTTTATGCTTCATTAGCAATTTTAATCTCATCATAAGAGTAAAAATAACATATATTTTTAGAATTTTTGAGACTATCCTTAATAACAGAGTTTGCTATAACACATATATTATTATAAAACAGAATTAATGGTGATTGATCACATGCCTAGTCCTAATGACTTAGATATTACTGCTAAAACACCAACCTTTCCATTTGATTATGGACCAAACCCATTTATTATCGATCTCCACAAAGCCGCACAGCAAAATGATTATTACCGTTCTACTCTATGGACAGGAACCCAATTGCAAGTCACACTAATGAACATTCCTGTTAATGAGCTTATTGGTATGGAGGTCCATCCTGATCACGACCAACTTATACGAATAGAAGATGGCGTAGGATTAATTCAGCTGGGAGAACATAAATTCTCAATGTACGATCAATATCTCGCTTTTTCCAATTATGTCGTTTTTGTCCCCGCTGGCACTTGGCATAACATTGTCAATATCGGCAACCAGCCGCTTAAAGTATCGTCAACTTATGCTCCACCCAATTATGCATGGGGTACGATCCAGGAAACGAAAACATCTGATCCTGTCGTGCAGAATAATTATTAATAACTTTTACACACTCAGCTGGCAGGATCGGCTCTGATCTTGCCGGCCCCTTTCTTTTACAAGGAATCTATCAGCTCATCATCACCGTTGTGACAACCTTCTCAGAAATCATACAGGTCATCCTTCCTGTCCCCTTTATCCAGGTTCATAACGGACAGGTTTGGTATCCCCAGAATCCATTATATATAATATACCGTCAGATAAGTAGATATAAAAAAGGAAGGACTCTCGTCCTCCCTTTCCAACTTTTATAATCTTATATAATAAATCCGTTAAAACCCTAATTTAATGGGCACTCTATTAAAATCACAAAAATCATGCTTATTCATTTTCATCACTGTCTTCATTTTTTTCCTTGGTAAAAAAACTCTCTTTTATCCGTTTCAATGTGAAGCCTACGATAGCGACTCCTGATACTGCAAACAAACAAAGGAAAAAATAAGCCAATAATTTCCACATACCGCTAAACTGGCTTGCTTCTTTTATCATACTATAAGATAAATAAATTAAATACATACCACATATCATTCGAAAGGTCATAGTCACCTGATTGGGTTGAGAGATATTATTCTCATTATTATTCATAATTTTGCTCCTTTTCACACTGATTTACAAATTCTCAAATTACACATCCAATATCTTTTCATATAGCAAACTGTCTGTCCACTCATGGTTACACAGCATGTATTTTTCATAGCAGCCTACATACCTGAATTTATTTTTCTGCAATACTCTTTGTGAACCTGTATTACTTTTGCCGGTACCGGCCTCTATCCTATGTAAATCATAAACCTCTATAGCCATTTTTAAAACCAGTTCAACGGCTTGTGTTGCATAACCTTTTCCCTGATGAATCTTCCCTACTCTATAGCCTAACTCCGCTTTATTGAATGGACCTCGTATCACATCGACCAAATTAACTCTGCCAACCAATTCATCATCTGAAGAAAATATAAGGTGCATAAAACAGGTTCCATTCTCTTGTTCTGCAAACAATTCTCTAAAATTAAGGTCAAAATTTTTACGCTCATAATAATCCGCATTTCTTCCTAAACCAATGCTATCGAAATAAGTCTTATTATCTGTTTCAAATTGAAATAGGCAGTCACAGTGTTTTGATTCTAATAATACCACTCTCAAGTTCTAATTTTTCCTTTCTATCGTTAAAATAATTCGGTATTTTCCAAAATAGTTTATACTGCCACTTTGTTCCGACGCAACATAAGTCTGATCCGGGCACAGTTCGCCTGCTCAGTCCTAGGTAGGTATTTTAGATCATATCTCATCCTGCGAAAACTTGTCTCTATTTTAACATGTTTTTTATTAGATTAATAGACATAATTACAATAACTGTACGAAAAGATAGCCGAGTAATGGTCTAACAGGTCGAACAAAATAAATTTCCAGCACCTTTTATTACAAGATCAAACAATAAACATAAAAAAGGCAGTACACCTACCAGCAAAAACAGGCATGTACCGCTTCTATCTTAGATTTTTCTTTTTAATGTAGCAACAATTGACATTGTATATCCATCATTCACCTCACAAATATTTTTTTTTAAAGTATAATACAAAAATCAGAGCACCAGTATATAAAAAATTCCCAAGAGACAGACCAATTGTGAACGTATAAAAATATACTACCAAACAGTACTGTGTTGCCCACAATCATCTGTTACTGCAGCAATACAACTATAACCCCCTTAGTGAAACATTTTATCATTTACCTTCATATACTAATAATGGAAAAGAGATTTTCCTATTATTGCAATATTGGGAGGAAAAATAATGAGTAATTACAATAAAAATCATTTTGATAATTGTGATAAGCACAGAGAACAGACACACGTTCATGAAGTTTTAGGAAGTGTCCAAATAGCAGAACCCCAGGAAGAGCCGCACAATCATCGTTTTGCCACTGTTTCTGGTGAAGCAATCCCGGTGGGATCTGACCATTATCACGAAGTAGCCTTTAGGACAGATTTTTATGAAGATCATTTTCATAAATTTTGTGGACGAACATCTGGCGCAATTTTTGTTGGAGACAGACATGTTCATTTTTTGGAATCTGTAACAACTGAAAGTGATGGTCACAGACACAACTTCAGAGTTGCCACACTAATCAATGATCCAATCGGCGAGGAATGCTGATATTAGTTTTAAATGTTTCTAACATCCCACACATCTCGATCTATTTCCATTCGGTTTGAGATGTGTGAGAATGAGTAAACACTTAATTATTTCCTTTTAAAACTACCTATTTCTCATAGTCATAATTTCAAAAAATAGTAGACTTCCATCTCCATTTTTGGTATATTATGGTTAGAGTGTTATACCTTTTTCACTCTTATCAAATTTAGAAAACCAGAAAGATTAATTAGATTTACCAACTGGCCTATCGTCCTGATACCTTTCTTATGAGTTACCGGCGGAAAAGACGGACTATCACCCCTTTTTTCTGCTATTACTATTAATATTACTATTTGAAACATTCCCACCTGCCCTGTTGGGCCGGTATTGAGAAAAGGAGTTAATCAATATGCCAAAACTTAATGACTTGACTAAAGATATAACCTCAAAGGTAATTAATCAAAACATGGATTACGTAATAGAAAAAGTTAGTTCGGTGGTATCCAACAGTTCTTATAAACATATGGAAATCACTCCGGATACTGCTGCATTGATCGGTTGTGTTACAGCAGCTTCAGTCAGTGTCTCGGTAGAACTGGCAACCATAGCAACTATCTCCATTCTTTCAGAGCTCGGTCTTTTGGAGATTGATGAAAAACCTTCTTTACATATCGTATCTTCAGAAGAAGAATAATTTACTTACCGGTCTTGGTTTTTCTCAAGGCCGGTATTTTTTTGTAAAATAGAATCACTTTTCCCCGTCCATAACGGACATGATTCAGCTTGTTCACACATACAAGCATCTTACATATACTATTATTACAAAACAACTTATCAATCAAGGAGGAAAGGTATTCAGACCGCGCAAAAACCGCCGCATCACTGCCTTACTAAAGATAAACAACTCATTTTATGCGCGTTTCCCTATACCTTTTCTCCTGATAAAATGTTTTGTAAAACTGCCCGATCATAAGTATGAAACAATAAGAGGGTGGAAGCCAACGCATCCTGGCTTCCACCCGTGTTTATTTAATCTGATGTTCTCTTGGTATTCGGACCCATACCTTCCCTACGGGAATTATGGGTTTGATTTTGATTTACAACCTTACCTTTTTCATTCATGCTGTTTCGCATTGCTTGTTCATTTTTCTGGTGTTGTTTTTCCAGTCCGTTTTTTTCCATTTTTATCACCTCAATTATAGTATGGCTGTCAAATAAAGTTTTTATGTGAAATTGAGTTAATGATGTATAATCCATTTCCGGATGCGCACTATAAAAATGAGGTGATGACCATGTCCTATATAGCTCCTGCCGTTCAGGCAAAATTTGAAACTCTCTCGATCGATTTAAAAAATGAGATCCTGGAGCGTAATGTTCAGATTAACACCGTATACGATTTAATCCAGGTTTTGGAACAGATCGTAAACGAAGGAAAATGAAATTTTCCCAGAAAACAGGCCGAACGATCACCGTTCGGCCTATTAAGATACGTTATTATAATTATCTCCAGAAACTGGAAAGAGAATTACACTGACTGGAATTGATAGTACAAGTTGTCTTACCATTTAAGCAGTTGCTTCCGGAATTACTATTTCCGCTTAAGCAGTTGCTCTTATAACCATAACAGCTCAATAAGCTATTAAGATCTCCAGACTGACCAAAGCAGTTTGAAGTATAACAGTTAGTATATGTTCTGGAACAGGTTGCTGCCTGTGCTGTCATAGGAACACCGGCTACGGTAAGTACGGTTGCTGCTGCTAAAACGAATACTGGTAACTTTTTCATGGTAATATCCTCCTAAATTGTTACGTAATGATTACATTTATGTTACAAACATATGATAGCATACAGAAAATGGAATTACATTAGGAGAATAATGGCAATTACCCTTTCTTTTCCAATTGGTATTCATCAAGACCAAGTTTTAAAGCACCCATAATTCCCTGATTGTCATTTAAACTGGGAAGAACGATGTACTGGTCCATATGATCAAGCTCTTTTGTATCGATGTATCCAGCAATCTGACGCTTTACTTCCTCTCTAACAAGTGGCATCAAATGTTCCTGATGCATGACCCCGCCACCCAGAACGATTTTCTGCGGAGAAAGAATCATAATGTAATCCACCAGTGCCTGAGCAATATAGTAAGCTTCTAATTCCCAGACCTCTGTTCGGTCTACCAGGTCAACACCCTTCTTTCCCCAGCGGGCCTCTATAGCAGGTCCTGCTGCAAGTCCTTCCAGACAGGTTCTATGATAAGGGCATGTACCTTCAAAAGTGTCTTCCGGATGCTTTGCCAGAAGCAGATGTCCCCCTTCTGGATGCAACATGCCGTGAAGCAGCTTCCCATTTGTTATGATCCCTGCGCCCACACCGGTACCAATGGTAATATACATGCTGTTTTCAAGCCCTTTGGTAATTCCCCAGGTTGACTCTCCCAGTGCAGAGCCATTGACATCCGTATCAAATCCTACCGGAATATGTAACGCCTCCTTAAATGCTCCTACGATATTGTAGTCCACCCACGCAAGCTTTGGAGTGGTGGTAATACAGCCATAGGTTTCGGAATTCCTATTTAAATCAATCGGACCAAAACAACCGATTCCAAGCGCATCAATCTCCTTATCTGCAAAATAAGAAATCAGTTTTGGCATGGTAATCTCCGGTGTTTCCGTTGGTATGGAGATACGTTCAAATATCTCCCCATTTTCATTACCGATGGCACAGACCATCTTAGTTCCGCCAGCTTCTAACGCCCCAAGTCTCATAACTTTCCTCCTGCCTTATTCCGGATTGGAACAGATGATTAACATCGTTCCTTCAAATCTGCACTCTCCGCTCTCTGCCGGAACGATAAAATGCTGCCCTGCTTCTAAGGGAATTCCATTCACAGAACCCTTTCCGCTTATGACACTCACATTGGTGAAGTATTTCTTAAACTCTATAGAAAAAACACCTTCAATATCATATTTATCTACTGTATAAAACTTACAGGTTACAAAATGAGTATGCACCGCCCCTGGAACTTTCTCCGTAACCGGCTGGCTCTCATTGGCCTCAAAAGGAGCCTTTATCGTATCAATGCTCTGCTCAACATGAAGCTGTCTTGGTTTTCCGTCGGATAAGCGGCCATAATCATATACACGGTAAGTGATATCACTACTCTGCTGTGTCTCCAAAATCATAGTTCCACCCTTAATGGCATGGACACAGCCCGGATCAATCTGGAAAAAATCGCCCTTTTTAATGGGTACAGTACGGATAAATTCATCCCATCTGCATTCCCGTATCATGGATTCCATCTCTTTTTTATCCTTTGCATGATGGCCGATGACGATTTCTGTCTCCGGCTCGCAGTCAAGGATATACCAGCATTCTGTTTTTCCAAGGGAGCCATTTTCATGGATTTTGGCATAGCTGTCATCCGGATGAACCTGAATGCTTAAATCATTTTTTGCATCAATAATCTTTATAAGAAGCGGAAACTGATTGCCCGGATAATGCCCAAAAAGCTCCGGATTCTCTTTCCATAGACTGCCAAGCAGTTTTCCGTCGTATTTTCCCCCGGCAATCCGACATTCCCCGTTCTTATGTGCACTGATTGCCCAGCATTCTCCTGTTGTATCACCAGGTATCTCATATCCAAATACATCCCGAAGTCTGGTGCCCCCCCAGATGGCCTCTTTAAACACAGGCTCTAAAAACAAAAATTCCATCTGCTTCCTCCTTATGTGGTAAATTTGCTCGTTGCCCCTATTTTACCTGAATATGAATAAAAGGAAAAGAGGTATTTCAATATTTTGTTAAAAATAACACAATAAAAAAGTGTTAAAATGTTGCCTTTACTGGCTCATTTTAACACTTTCCCCCATTATTTATTCAGAATCTTTTCCATATACCTCAATCTGAGTCAAGGCAGGGAATGGAGATGGATCGTCTGCTTTTATTAAATTGCTCAATTTTACCCAGGTAATATTCCTGCGTTTTATAGAGAATACGTGAGGTTTCACGCTTTTTGTCATTTCAACCACCTCAGATGTATCATCTGAAAATGTAAACGTTGCTTTTACCCACCAGTTGTCATGAGGGAAATCAGAACGCGTATAAAGAACCAGCTGGTCAAAATCCACAGGTCGGCCAAATTCAAGCGTCAGCTCCGCATCATCCTGACGGTTGATTCCCCAGGATTCATAAGGCCATTCACCGTGTGATTCGCCTGCCAGCACACCGTCAATGGCATTGCGTGCTGCAAACACTGCTTCTCCTCTTGTTTCCACGTTGGCATGGGCATGTGGGAAGCAGCCTGTATCTCCATGCTGATCCATAACATTTTTCGCAAGATTCCGATAAACAGCCGATTCATGCCCAGAAGCGGTCCGAATCGTCAGATAATGCTTATCGCCGGTAAATGCTTTGGGATTATAAGAAACCTTTTTCTCACCAAATGGAATGAGATATGTCACTTCCTGCCTGGTTAAATAGACCAAAGATTCATCCATGCAGTCATCAATGCGTACTACATAGTGAATGTCCGTCTGATTAGTTCCAACGGCAATGACATCTCCCTCTTCGTATTCGCCTTCAAATACCAGGATCGCCTGATCCTCTCCTGATGCCAGAGCTTTCTCCCTGCCATCCTTACTTTTCACAGCTATTGATACCGCAGCCATTAGATATCCTCCTGCTCTTCCTGTTCAAAATAGTCTTTGTATTCCACTTCAATCTGATGCTTCATTCTCTTCATGCTATAATACAGATGTTCTCTGAGGGATCGTTCCAATCCTGTAATGTCTTTTTTCTCCAGAAGTTCAAACAGCTCTGTGTGTTCTCTTATGATTCTTGTGAAATCCGTTTCAGTTACGAAGTCAAGCATACGGAATCTTGTATAATGTAGCTGCTGGGCTTGTATCATATCCCAAAGCTTTTTTTTGCCGGTAGCCCGATACCAGATGGCGTGCATCTCAGCATCGATGCGGTAAAACTGTTCCGGTTCAAATCCTTTTTCCTGAATGAGAGCCTGCTGCTTGCGGATCATATACCGTACTTCTTCAATCCACATAGGCGTTACCATATCCATGAAGTCTCTCATGACCATAGTTTCAACAGCTACTCTCATATAGATCATCTGCTTAATATTATCCAGATTCAGAAGGGTCACCTGGGTGCCGGAGTATGGCACAGAAATGACAAATCCCTGTTCCTGCAGACTTCTTACCGCATCCCTCACCGGAGTGCGGGATACGCCGAAACGTTCACATATCTCATTTTCGCTTATCATCTGTCCCGGCTTTAATTCCAGGTCAAGAATCTCCTGTTTTAAAGTCTCAAACACCAGCTCGCCACGGTTTTTATAGGTCTTTGTTTTTCCTTCCATGGAACACTCTCCGTCTTCTATATTATAAACATTAAAAAATACGCCATGATATCCGCCGAATGGCAGACATCATGGCCCTATTTTTCTCATGGAATCAAACTGTAAAAGCCTGATTTCATGTTAAAATCTGACTAATTACTGCGGCTGTTTGCCAATGTAAGCTAAGATACCGCCGTCAACGTACAGAATGTGTCCATTTACAAAGTTAGAAGCATCGGAAGAAAGGAATACTGCCGGGCCTGCCAGATCTTCAGCTTCTCCCCAACGTCCTGCTGGAGTTTTAGCAATGATGAACTGGTCAAATGGATGTCTGGAACCATCTGCCTGAGTTTCACGAAGAGGTGCAGTCTGAGGAGTAGCAATGTAGCCAGGTCCAATACCATTACACTGAATGTTGAACTCACCGTACTCAGAAGCAATATTCTTGGTCAGCATCTTAAGTCCGCCCTTTGCTGCTGCATAAGCAGATACAGTCTCACGGCCAAGCTCAGACATCATAGAACAGATGTTGATGATCTTTCCGTGACCCTTTTTGATCATTGACGGGATAACTGCTTTAGCTACGATAAATGGTGCATTTAAATCAACATCAATTACCTGTCTGAAATCTGCTGCAGACATATCGCACATAGGAACACGCTTGATAATACCTGCGTTGTTTACCAGAATGTCAATCACGCCAACTTCTTTTTCGATCTGAGCTACCATAGCATTTACGCCGTCTTCGCTGGTAACGTCACATACATATCCATGAGCGGTAATTCCCTCTTCTTTATAAGAAGCAATTCCCTTATCTACTAATTCCTGTTTGATATCATTAAAAACGATGGTAGCACCTACTGCTGCAAGAGATTTTGCAATGGCAAATCCAATACCATAGGAAGCGCCTGTAACTAAGGCAACTTTTCCTTCAAGGGAAAACTGGCTTGTTAAGTAATCCTTATTCATGATTCAATTCTCCTTTACCTGTGTTTTTTGGTCAGTTATTTCGTCATCACTGTGTTTTTTATTCTGTATTCAAACTTCAATATTTGTATACAAACTTAATGACTTGTATATATGCTAACATATCACATATACTTTTACAATGTACATTTTTACCAAACAATGACGATTTTATTTAGCTAATATTTTTTTGATTAAAATTATTATGAAAAACGCGGGGTTTGTCCATGTTTGGGCAAAAAAAATCCTGATCTCCATAAAGGAAACCAGGATTTCATATTATTATGGAAAGATTACCTGCAGCTACAGTTGGATTCAGATTCGCCCATAACTGATCCGTTGTAGCTTCTTCCGCATCCGGTAGCTGACCAGAAACCATCACGGAATCCAGTCTCATAACCGTCTTTAAACCCAGCTGCATAGCCCTGACGATAACACATACTCATGTTGCCGCTTCCTGCGGTTGCTTCGCTGACTTCACTTTTGCACTTATTCACATTGCTGCTTTTTGTACAGCTGGTGTTACAGTTATTATTATTACTATTGCTGCATCCGCAATTACTCCAATTATTACAACTCATTTATATATACTCCTCAATTATCAGGCTTGTAATATATCTTATGCTTTTATACCTGATATGTGAGCTTTAGAACTACTTTTTATCTCTTTTATCTATCAAACTTCGATGGGTTAAGTCCTTCTATAAAAGACCTCCATAAAGTGGTGGAATTGGAAATGCTAAACAGATCTTCCACTCCAAAAACTATATCTGGTAAATCTTTATACGGTCTCTGTTATGTAATTCCTGCTGAAAATATCCGCTTTCCTCATTGACTTCCAACATGACCTGTCTTGTGAGGTTTTTAAAATCCAGGCCTGAATATTCCAGCATGTCCATAAGATAATAAGGCTGGTTGTCAGGCTTTGGCGGAAGGGTCAGTAGGTTATCATTGAGAAAAACAGTAATTTCTACCCTGTTTTCAGGCACTTTTTTTACAGCCTCCTGAGGCGTTCCAACATTTATGTTCATGGAACTCATCTCTGCGGGAGCTAAACGGATTCCCGGTACAGGTAAATGATTGTTATCCTGGTTGCCAGTCACGCTGTTAACTACGTTCGGCTCTGGCACAAAAAGCCGCTCTTTTTCCTCAACGATATCGATTTCTTTTAGAATATCTTCTACTTCGATACTGTCGCCGGATTTTAATACAGTATCTGCTTTTACCTGCTCCCCATTTACCGTTATCTTCTTGTCTGGACCAAGTTTTGTCACATCGGACAGCTTAGCAGAAGCACTCTTTCCATGACTGGCCGGAATGAATACGATCCAGTCTTCTGCATTTACCGGATCCGATAATTGTGCTTCTTCCCCATTAAGTTTTAATACGGATGGTTCTGCCTTTTCCCCATAGAAAATGGTTCTCTTGCCATTGACACTTACCACCAGATTTTGTCCGGAGCGGCCAATCATGTCCTGATAATTATAGCCGTTCATCATCAATACATCCATTACAGTAAAGCTTCCATTACGGAAAATCTTAGCCGGCCGGTCATTTAAGGTGATCCGGTAACTGTCATTGACTATGTTAAAGCCTGCGGAAATAACAATTCCAAGAGGCGTCGCGTATTCAGGGTTTTCAAGGTCGTATTCGTCTGAGTACGCATTGATCTTAAAATTATTGCCTGCAATTGCCACTCTTTTGGAATCAATCTTTAGATGCTCCACAATCCCTTCTTTTAATCCGGACAATCTACTTCCGCCTCCCGCTAAAAAGACAGCAGACGGCATTCCTCCGTTGATCTCCAGGATCTTTGCAGAAATTTCTTCGCAAAGCCTTGAGGACGCTTCCTTGATGCTTTCAAAAATAGATTCTCTTGTTATTGCCTGTTCGAACCCAAGAATATCTGTAAAATGCAGCTCTTCCGTTTCATCAATCTCGGATTTGATCTTCTCAGCCGTATCAAAATCCACCAGATATTCTTTCATAATGGACTCGGTAATTTCATCTCCGGCAAGGATTGCCATGGTGTACCCAGTTACACTTCCATCCCGGCATACGGCAATATCCGATGTTCCTGCACCGATGTCAACCATAGCCAGGTTTAACAAACGAATATTCTGTGGAATGGCTGCATTGATAGCAGCAATCGGCTCCAGAGTAAGACTTGCTACTTCAAGATCGATCTTATGCATAGCGGAATATAGACTTTCTACTACTTCTGTAGGAAGGAAGGTTGCTATAATATCCGCTTTTAAAACTCGTCCATGATGATCAACCAGATTGGAAATCATATAATTATCCAGGTAATACCTGCTTACCGTATATCCAACCAGATAAAACTGCCGGTCAGAATCCTTTCCTTCCCGGTTCATAAAGATCTTTTCGGCTTCGCTGATGGCACCAGCTTCCAGCCTGCTGACGGACTCTGCGTCAATCTTCTGTGCTCTGGAAAGTTCCATCTCAAAGGTAACACTTTCTGTCCGCAACGCTCTTCCTGCTGCTGCCACACATACTTTATTAAGCCTGCAGCCCAGTTTCTTCTCAAGTCTTTCCTTTACCTGACCTGCAATCTTGGCTACCTGATCAATATCCTCAATCTGGCCGTCAATCATCGCTCGTTTTGTATGCTCGGCCCTCTCTATGGCAACGATATGAATTCTCTCCCCATCCGGCATTCCCACCATACCGATAATGCTGCGGGTTCCGATATCCAGTGCGAAAATAGCCTGATCCGGAAGTGTGTCTGTCAAAATGCTATTTCTGTTATCCATAAATAATGCCCCATCCTCTTGTATATTTATCTTTATTTTACTAGTATAAACAGCCTCCGTCAATCGGATAAAGGAAACTTTTGTTGAAAAAACGGGTTATTTGACTAATAAAAGCAGGCCGCAGCATGAAATTACACTGCAGCCTGATGTTATTAACACGGTTTTCTGATATCGAAACTAGGATTGAATGCATAGAAATTCTTACTGTCTAAGTTATCCTGGGTGATCCGTAATGCTTCTCCAAATCTCTGGAAATGAACAATTTCGCGTTCTCTCAAGTAACGAATGGGATCACATATTTCAGGATCAGTTATTACACGCAAAATGTTGTCGTAAGTACTCCGCGCTTTCTGCTCGGCTGCCATATCTTCGACTAAATCAGTAATGGGATCTCCCTTGGACTGGAATTCACAGGCATTGAATGGAATTCCGCCAGCAGCCTGAGGCCATATTCCGGTTGTATGGTCGATGTAATATGGTCCAAATCCTGATTCTACTACCTGTTCCGGGGTCAAGTTTCTGGTTAGCTGGTGAACAATGGTGGCTACGATTTCCAGATGGGCTAATTC